>NZ_CP050177.1:2035000-3350000 GCF_011694815.1 Streptomyces liangshanensis | reverse complement strand
CGGGCGGTGGTAGTCCCGGGGTAAGGGTGTAGGGCGTGTGATAGGCAAATCCGTCACACATTGAGTCTGAGACCTGATGCCGAGCCGATTGTGGTGAAGTGGATGATCCTATGCTGTCGAGAAAAGCCTCTAGCGAGTTTCATGGCGGCCCGTACCCTAAACCGACTCAGGTGGTCAGGTAGAGAATACCGAGGCGTTCGGGTGAACTATGGTTAAGGAACTCGGCAAAATGCCCCCGTAACTTCGGGAGAAGGGGGGCCATCTTGGGTGAAGGAATTTACTTCCTGAGCTTGGGGTGGCCGCAGAGACCAGCGAGAAGCGACTGTTTACTAAAAACACAGGTCCGTGCGAAGCCGTAAGGCGATGTATACGGACTGACGCCTGCCCGGTGCTGGAACGTTAAGGGGACCGGTTAGTCACATTTCGGTGTGGCGAAGCTGAGAACTTAAGCGCCAGTAAACGGCGGTGGTAACTATAACCATCCTAAGGTAGCGAAATTCCTTGTCGGGTAAGTTCCGACCTGCACGAATGGCGTAACGACTTCTCGACTGTCTCAACCATAGGCCCGGTGAAATTGCACTACGAGTAAAGATGCTCGTTTCGCGCAGCAGGACGGAAAGACCCCGGGACCTTTACTATAGTTTGATATTGGTGTTCGGTTCGGCTTGTGTAGGATAGGTGGGAGACTGTGAAGCTTGGACGCCAGTTCAGGTGGAGTCGTCGTTGAAATACCACTCTGGTCGTGCTGGATGTCTAACCTGGGTCCGTGATCCGGATCAGGGACAGTGTCTGATGGGTAGTTTAACTGGGGCGGTTGCCTCCTAAAGAGTAACGGAGGCGCCCAAAGGTTCCCTCAGCCTGGTTGGTAATCAGGTGTTGAGTGTAAGTGCACAAGGGAGCTTGACTGTGAGACCGACGGGTCGAGCAGGGACGAAAGTCGGGACTAGTGATCCGGCGGTGGCTTGTGGAAGCGCCGTCGCTCAACGGATAAAAGGTACCCCGGGGATAACAGGCTGATCTTCCCCAAGAGTCCATATCGACGGGATGGTTTGGCACCTCGATGTCGGCTCGTCGCATCCTGGGGCTGGAGTCGGTCCCAAGGGTTGGGCTGTTCGCCCATTAAAGCGGTACGCGAGCTGGGTTTAGAACGTCGTGAGACAGTTCGGTCCCTATCCGCTGTGCGCGTAGGAGTTTTGAGAAGGGCTGTCCCTAGTACGAGAGGACCGGGACGGACGAACCTCTGGTGTGCCAGTTGTTCTGCCAAGGGCATGGCTGGTTGGCTACGTTCGGGAGGGATAACCGCTGAAAGCATCTAAGCGGGAAGCCTGCTTCGAGATGAGAACTCCCACCCCCTTTGAGGGGTTAAGGCTCCCAGTAGACGACTGGGTTGATAGGCCAGATGTGGAAGACCGGTAACGGTTGAAGCTGACTGGTACTAATAGGCCGAGGGCTTGTCCTCAGTTGCTCGCGTCCACTGTGTTAGTTCTGAAGTAACGAAGAGCCGTGTTGTCATCCAGCTTTTCGATATCTTCATAGTGTTTCGGTGGTCATTGCGCGAGGGAAACGCCCGGTTACATTCCGAACCCGGAAGCTAAGCCTCGTAGCGCCGATGGTACTGCAGGGGGGACCCTGTGGGAGAGTAGGACGCCGCCGAACAATCTTTGTGGGATCGCCCCGCACCATTTATGGTGCGGGGCTTTTCCGCGTTCAGGGCCTGTCCGGACCGGTTTAGGCTCAGGGGCATGCGCTACGAACTGGTCATCTTCGACAACGACGGTGTGCTCGTCGACAGCGAGCCCCTTTCCAACACCATCCTGGCCGGCTACCTCACCGAGTTGGGGCACCCCACCTCCTACGAGGACTCCCTGCGCGACTACATGGGGGCCGCCGTGCACCGCGTCCACGACCTGGTGAAGGAGCGCACCGGGCAACTGCTGCCCGCGGACTTCGATGATGTCCTGCACGCCCGTGTCTTCGCCGCCTTCGAGCGGGAGTTGAAGCCGGTCGACGGGGTCCAGGAGCTGCTGGAGAAGCTGACCGCCGAGGGCGTGCCGTACTGCGTCGCCTCCTCCGGGAGCCACGAGCGCATCCGGGTCGGGCACCGGAAGACCGGGCTGGACCGGTGGTTCGACGACGCCGTCGTCTTCAGCGCCCAGGACGTCGGCCGCGGGAAGCCCGCGCCGGACCTCTTCCTCCACGCCGCCGCCCGCATGGGCGTGACCCCTGACCGGTGCGTGGTGGTCGAGGACAGCCCGCTGGGCGTCGCGGCCGCGCGGGCCGCGGGCATGCCGGTGTACGCGTTCACGGCGATGACGCCCGCTTCGCGGCTCGCCGGCGCCGACGGCTTCTTCTCCGCCATGGACGAACTGCCGGGATTGCTCGCCTGATTCATATATCCATGTGATCTATCTACCCATGGGTAGGGGAGCGTCCTACGCTGTCCGGCCATGACAGATGTGCGGTTGCGGCACGGGCGGGCCTCGCTGGCGTTGGGCTTCTTCGTCCAGGGGGTGGCCTTCGCCCTGCTCGTCACCCGTATCCCCGGCATCCAGGACCGGTACGGGATATCCGACGCCGTGCTGCCGGTCTTCCTCGCCGCCGTGCCGATCCTCGCCGGGGTCGGCAGCGTGGTCACCGAGAAGCTGGTCCTCCGCGTGCGGCCCGGAGCGCTGCTGCGGGGGACCCAGCCCGTGCTTCTCCTCGCGCTCCTCGGCGTCGGCGCCGGGCGCGAGCTGTGGCAGCTCGTGCTCGCCCTGGCCGCGTTCGGGCTGGCGATGGGGGCGTTGGACGCCTCGATGAACATGCTCGGTGTCCGCCTCCAACGGGCGTACGGCCGCAGCATCATGATCGGTTTCCACGCCGCGTACAGCCTCGGCGGGATCGCCGGTGCCTCGCTCGCCTGGCTGGGTGTGCACCTGGACCTGTCGCTGCTGGTCTCCTACCTGCCGGTGGTGGCCGTGCTCGTGCCGGCCGCGCTGATCGGCGGGCGGTGGTTCGGGGCCGCCGAGGCCGTGTCGAAGGGGAGGGAGGCCGGCGAGGACAAGGCCGGGGGTGTGGTCGCCCAGCCCCTTGTCTTCAAGCTGCTGTTGCCGCTCTGCCTGGTCATGGCGTTCGCGTACATCGGTGACTCGACGGTGTCGAACTGGAGCGCCAAGTACCTCCACGACGTCCTCGGCGGCTCGGAGGAGCTCGCGACCGTCCCGTACAACGCGTACATGGTGACCACGCTCCTCGGGCGGTCCGTCGGTGACTTCGGGGTGCGGCGGTTCGGGGCCGTGGCCGTCGTGCGGTGCGGGACGTTCCTCGCGGGCCTCGGGTTCGGGGTGGTCGCGGTGGCGCCGGGCGCCTGGGCGGGGATCGCCGGGTTCACGCTGCTGGGTCTGGGGCTCTGTGTGATCGTGCCGCAGACGTTCGCGGCGGCCGGGCGGCTGTTCCCGGGCGCGAGTGACGCCGCGGTGGCGCGGCTCAACATCTTCAACTACGTGGGATTCCTGGTCGGATCGCCGCTGGTGGGGGCGCTCGGCGACGCCTGGAGCTACCGGGGCGCGATGCTCGTGCCGATGGTCATGGTCCTGGTGACTTTTGTATACACCCGCTCGTTCGAGGCCGACCCGGCCCGATACGGTGGCGGGCATGAGCGCTCGCGCACTGCTGATGTGGGATGACGGGGTAACGGGTTACAACTTTGGACCCAGCCACCCCATGGATCCCGTACGGCTCGCGCTGACCATGGGGTTGGTGCGGGCGTACGGCTTGGACGAGGTGGCGGAGGTGGTGTCCGCGCCGGCCGCGGGGGACTCGACCCTTCGGCTCGTCCACCAACAGGCCTATGTGGACGCCGTACGGCGGTTCTCGGCGCATCCCGGGGACGCCGACGGGTCGTACGGCATCGGGACGCCCGACGATCCGGCGTTCGCCGGGATGCACGAGGCGTCGGCGCTGATCGCCGGGCAGTCCGTGGGGGCCGCCGAGGCGGTGTGGCGCGGGGACGCGGCGCACGCGGTGAACTTCGCGGGCGGGTTGCACCACGCGATGCCCGGGTCGGCGTCCGGGTTCTGCATCTACAACGACGCCTCGCTGGCGGTCGCGCGGATGCTGGAGCTGGGCGCGGAGCGGGTGGCGTACATCGACGTGGACGTGCATCACGGGGACGGGGTCCAGGAGACGTTCTGGGACGATCCGCGGGTGCTGACGATCTCGATGCACGAGCACCCGCACACGCTGTTCCCCGGCACCGGCTGGGCGGAGGAGACCGGGGGCGAGGGCGCCGAGGGCAGCGCGGTGAACATCGCCCTGCCGGCCGGGACCGGTGACGAGGGGTGGCTGCGGGCGTTCCACGCCGTCGTACCCGAACTGCTCGCGGAGTTCCGGCCGCAGGCGCTGGTGACGCAGCACGGCGCCGACACGCACTTCGAGGACCCGTTGGCGCACATCGCGGTGTCCGTGGACGCGCAGCGAGCCGTGCAGGCCGCCTGCCACGACCTGGCGCACGAGTACGTCGAGGACGGGCGCTGGGTGGCGCTGGGCGGGGGCGGGTACGCGGTGGTGGACGTCGTCCCGCGGTCCTGGACCCATCTGGTGGCGATCGCGGCGCACGCGCCGATCGATCCGGAGTCGGTGGTGCCGGTCGCGTGGCGGGACGAGGTGTACGCGCTGACGCGGCAGTTGGGTCCTGGGCGGATGACGGACGGGCGGACGCCGCAGTGGCGGGCGTGGGACGCCGGGTACGATCCGGCCGACCGGCTGGACCAGTTGATCCTGGCGACGCGCAAGGCGGTGTTCCCCCTGCGGGGGTTGCTGCCCTAGGGCGGCCGGCCCTGGGGCCTGGCGGCATCGGGAGCGGGAGCGGGAGCTCCGGTGCGTGCGGGGCTCGGGGGCGTTACGCCAACCGTGGGGTGGTGTCCCCGTTCCGGCCCCTCGCGGCGCCGGAACGGGCAGCATCGGCGGGGTGTTGAGCGTCGGAGCCCTGCGGGCGCATCTGCTGGCGGCCAGGCTGGCCGGTCCCGTGGCCACGTCACGGGAGAGGAGCCTGCGCAGTTACCGGCTCTTCGCGGCCCGGGATCCGCGGGTGTTGCTCGGACTCGATCCCGAACGGGCCTGGAGCGAGCGGGACGTGCTGGGGCTGATGGCGGAGCGCTGCGGCGTATCGTCCGATCCCGGTGAGGTGTCGGGCGCCGATGTCATCGATCCCGAGCGGACGTTGGCCGCGCTGGACGTCTTCGCGGAGCGGTTGCGGGAGGCGGCGGCGGACCGGGTTCCGGTGCTGTTCGGGACGGGTCACCCGGGGCGGTTGCTCGGTTTCTACGCGGCTCTGGCAGACGCTTTGTCGTCGGCGGGATGTCTCGTCCTCACCCCGGCGCAGGGGAGATGTATCGACATAACGACCCGGTTCGGGCTACGCACGTACCGCCTGGACTACGTACGGGGTGTTGCGTTGATGTGCGAACAGCCCGTGTCGTACGCCGGGAGTGAGACCGGCGCACACACCCATTCGCCGCTGCCGGTACGGGTGGCGCTGGACGGTCTGGTGGAGGCCGGCGGGCCCCTGCCGGGGCTGGTGGTGGGGGACCACGGATGGGTCTGCGGGGCAGGTCAGCTGGGTTTCGAGGCCATCGGGCTGGCCGACACGGACGATCCCGCGCTGTTCGTCGGCGAGGCGGAGGGGCGGGTGTCGGTGGCCGTACCGCTCGATGACGGCGTCCGGTCCGCTTACTACCTGCCGCTTACTCGCTATGTACTCAATCGGGCGTGTCTGTCACAGTAGGCCGCCGAAGGCTGCTCCTCTTCCCCACTCGCACCACCCGCCCCTAGTCTGGGGCGTGAGCGCACAGCGACGAAGAGTCACCGGAGGGGAAGCCGGTGGCCGCCGCGTGCGGAAGGTACAGGTGGGTCATGGCTGCTGGCAGCGAGAGGCCTCTCAACGAGGTCAAGTTCCTTACCGTGGCGGAGGTCGCCTCGGTGATGCGAGTGTCGAAGATGACGGTGTACCGGCTGGTGCACAGCGGTCATCTGCCGGCGATCCGGGTGGGCAGGTCCTTCCGGGTTCCGGAGCAAGCGGTTCACGAGTACCTCCGCGAGTCATTTGTGGGGGTCCAGCCCGCCTAGGGCTTGCACTCGGATTACGTCTCTCACTCGGTGACGGGTAGGCTAGGCCGACGTAGGTCGTGTGGGCCCAGACGCCCCGCACCGAGTGAAGAGAAGTGAGCGAGGGTAGTCGTGGGCTCTGTTATCAAAAAGCGGCGTAAGCGGATGGCCAAGAAGAAGCACCGCAAGCTGCTCAAGCGCACCCGCGTTCAGCGTCGTAACAAGAAGTAGTTCGTTCCCGCTCCGGCGGGGGCGTTCCGCGACAGCTGTTCGTGCATTCACGGCTCTTCCGCCAGAACATGGCGGGAGGGCCGTTGGTGCTTTCCGGAGCCCGACGGCGTTTCCCGGGCCGTTCACCGTTTCCCGGGCCCGTTGGTGTTTCTTCGGCCAAAAGAGCCGTCCGGCATGTCGTGCGGTCACGCCCGGGCAATACCGACCCGCTACGGTGACGTCGGAAGACCACCTGGGGCTAGGGAAGGCGCTGATCTTGGGCAAGGTCGTGCTCGTGACGGGAGCGGCCAGGCAGCTGGGAGGCCGTTTCGTACGGCGCGTTCAACGCGATCCCGGCGTCGACCGGGTGATCGCCGTCGACGCGGTCCCTCCCGAGCACCGTCTGGGTGGCGCCGAGTTCGTCCGCGCCGACATCCGGCAGCCCGCCATAGCGCGGGTGCTGGCCGAGCACCGCGTGGACACGGTGGTGCACCTGGACGTGACGGGTACGCCGCTGGGCACCGGTGGCCGTACGTCGGTCAAGGAGACCAACGTCATCGGCACGATGCAGCTGCTCGGCGCCTGCCAGAAGTCACCGACCGTCAGACGGCTCGTCGTGAAGTCCAGTACGAGTGTGTACGGTTCGGCGCCCCGCGACCCGGCGGTCTTCACCGAGACCACCCCACCCAAGTCCCTGCCGAGCGGCGGTTTCGCGAAGGACGCCGTGGAGGTCGAGGGGTACGTCCGGGGCTTCGCGCGGCGCCGGCCCGACGTGGCGGTGTGTGTGCTGCGGTTCGCGAACATCCTGGGGCCCGCGGCGGATTCGCCGCTCGCCGAGTACCTCGCGCTGCCCGTCCTGCCGACGGTCTTCGGCTACGACCCGCGGTTGCAGTTCGTCCACGAGGACGACGTCATCGACGTCCTGCTGATCGCGGCCGACGAGCCGCGGCGCGGGACGCTCAACAGCGGCACCTTCAACGTGGCGGGCGAGGGCGTGCTGCTGCTCTCGCAGTGCTCGCGACGGCTGGGGCGGCCCACCGTGCCCGTGCCGCTGCCCGCCGTTACCTGGGTCGGCTCCGCGCTCCGTACCGTCGGCATGACGGACTTCTCGCCCGAGCAGATCAGGCTGCTGACCCACGGCCGGGTCGTCAGCACGGACCAGATGCGCGGGACACTGGGATTCGAACCGACGTACACCACGGCGCAGGCCTTCGCGGACTTCGCCCGCAGCCGGGGTGCGGGGCTGCTGCCGCCCGAGGTGGCGGCCCACGCGGTCGACCGGCTCTCCACCGCCGTCCGCACCCTCGCGAGCAAGGAGCGCAGCTGACATGGCCGATGCCAAGGTGATTCCTTTCGGCGACGAGCCGAGGAGGCGGGGGCCGGGCGGCCGTCCCAAGCAGGGTAAGGACGGGGCGGGGAAGCGCGGGCACGGCGCCGCCGGTTCCGGGCCGGGTGCGGGTGCGGGTACGGGAGCGGGGCAGGGGCGCAAGCCGGGTCCGCTGACGCCCGTACCGGAGCCGGAGGCTTCCGTGCCGGGTGGCCTGCCGGACGACGACGATCCGCTGGGCGGGCTGTCGGGGACGGCGGCCGCGGCGGCGGGGGCCGAGGCGGACGACGCGGTGCGGGCGGCGGGCGGTGGCCCCGAGGGGGCGGCCGGCGGCGGTACGGGCGCGGGCGGCGGCGCGGCGGGCGCGGAGGCCGGGGACGGCGCGGACGGTGGGCGGAGCGGCTGGGAGCGGCGGATCGCGGGCGGTCTCGCGTTCCTGCGCCGCCGGGTCACCGGGGACTACGAGATCGACGAGTTCGGGTACGACAAGGAGCTGACCGATCAGGTCCTGATGTCGTTGATCCGGCCGATCTACGAGAACTACTTCCGGGTCGACGTGAAGGGCATCGAGAACATCCCGTCGGAGGGCGGGGCGCTCGTGGTGGCCAACCACTCGGGGACCCTGCCGCTGGACGGGCTGATGATGCAGGTCGCCGTCCACGACAACCATCCCGGGGACCGGCATCTGCGGCTCCTGGCGGCGGATCTGGTGTTCATGCTGCCGGTGGTCAACGAGCTGGCGCGGAAGGCCGGGCACACGCTGGCGTGCGCGGAGGACGCGGAGCGGCTGTTGGAGCGGGGCGAGGTCGTCGGGGTGATGCCGGAGGGCTTCAAGGGCATCGGGAAGCCGTTCGGCGACCGGTACAAGCTCCAGCGGTTCGGCCGGGGCGGGTTCGTGTCGACGGCGCTGCGGGCGGGGGTGCCGATCGTGCCGTGCTCGATCGTCGGGGCGGAGGAGATCTACCCGATGGTCGGGAACTCGAAGACGCTGGCGCGGCTGCTGGGCATCCCGTACTTCCCGCTGACGCCGACGTTTCCGTGGCTGGGGCCGTTGGGGGCGCTGCCGCTGCCGACGAAGTGGACGATCCAGTTCGGGGAGCCGATCCCGACGGACGGGTATCCGCCGGAGGCGGCGGAGGACCCGATGCTGATGTTCAACCTGACGGATCAGGTGCGGGAGCAGATCCAGCACACGCTGTACAAGCTGTTGGTGCAGCGGCGGTCGGTGTTCTTCTGAGGCGTTGCCCTGATGAGTGGCTCATGGCTGAGGCGGGGCTCCTGGTGGGAGCCCCGCCTCAGTTGTGTCCGTGCTAGGGCTTGTCCGTGTCCTCCGCGTTGATGCCGAGCCCGGGGAGCAGGTCGGGCAGCAGCGGCGGGATCGTGACGTCGGGGCCTGGGCGGTCGGTGCTGTCCTTGGGTGCGGACGGCGACGGGAAGACGCTGTTCGGCGGGGGGTCGAGCAGGCCGCCGGTCCTGCCGCCGAGCAGGCCCTCCTCCGAGGCGTGGTCCGAACCGGAGCCCGAGGGGCGCGGTGTGCCGCTGGTGTGCGAACCGCTTTCGCCGGTGCCGGGTGTGGCGGGGGCGCTGGTGGGGGAGGTGCGGGCGGTCCCCGTGGAGTCCTGTGGGGTGCTGGGCCGGGTCTCGGTCCTGCGTCTCTCCGGGGCTCGTGGCAGCATCGCCTGGAGCGGGGCGACCTCTTCGTCCATCGCGTCGAACACCGAACTGACCTCGTCGCCCACGTCCGTCAGCTGGACGGGCAGGCGTTCGCGGAGTCCGTCCCAGGCCTGGCGGTGCGAGGCGGAGAACGAGGAGAGGGTGGCGATCGGGCCGAGGGAGCCGTCCCGTTCGTACGCCTGGTGGAGCAGCCGGTGACCTTCGGTCGCGTCGTGCTTCATCCCGCTCAGGGCGCGCCTGATCTCGCTCAGGGACTCGTGGTCGAGGTGTCCGGAGCGGTCGCGCTCCATCAGCCTGCGTGCCTCGTTCAGCCGGGTCGAGGCGTGGTCGAGGTACAGCTCGCCCCGGCTGGAGTCGTCGTCCGCCAGGTTGAGCTTGAGGTCCTCCATGCCGCGCTTGAGCCCGTAGAGCGAGTCGCCGGGCAGGGCGTCGGAGCTGGCCGCGGCCACTCCGCCGAACGCGCCGGCCGCCACCCCGACCGTGAGGCCGCCGGCCGCGAGGCCTTTCGACCACCGGGACCTGGGCCGCAGTTTCCGGAGCGGGGAGGCCCGGTGGGCACCCCGGCCGGACGTCCGCTGCTCGGGCACCGTGGTGCCCGAGGACATACCTCCGCCGACTGTGCCTTCCATCAGCATGGCCTCCATGGCGGCCACGAGCTGTGCTCGCTGCACCACTTTGACCTCGGGGTCCAGCGTGGGCCTCGGTAGGTCACCGAGACCGCTTGCCAGGGCCAACAGCCGCCCCTGTTCGGCCGGTTCGGCCGACTCGGCGGGCTGTTCGGCCGCCTCGCCCTGAACCGTCCGGTCGTCCAGGGCCTGGGCGAAGGCGTTCGCCCGCCGGTGTGCCGAAACGTTCGCGATCACTGGCGGCACCTCCTCTCGTCATGACGATCGACTCCCCTGGGGGTCCGGAAGGTTGCACACCTTGAGCGCATCCACACCATCGGGTGAATGGCCGCGAGCGTGACGTGACCGCAGGGAGCCTGCATCCCGGACAACGAGCGGCTCGGCACTTGGGTTACGCGCGGAGGATGATCGGACCAGTGCGTCATCGGGGCGTCACCGAAAGTGAGTTGAGTCGTCGGCTGTCAGCGGGCGTCTTCCGGGAGGAGCCGGGCCAGGGTGCGTACGGCTCGGTATTGCAAGGTCTTGATCGCTCCTTCGTTCTTGCCCATGACCCGGGCCGTCTCGGCGACGGAGAGGCCTTGCAGGAAGCGCAGGGTGACGCACTCCTGCTGCTGGGGGTTGAGTTTCCGTACGGCTTCCAGCAGCGCCGCGTTGGAGAGGGACTCCAGGACGGAGTCCTCGGGACTGCGCTCGACCTCGTTGGCGTCGAGCATTTCGCCTGTGGTCACTTCGAGCCGGAACCGGCTCGATTTGAAGTGGTCGGCGACCAGGTTGCGGGCGATCGTGACCAGCCAGGCGCCGAAGTCACGGCCCTGCCAGGTGAAGGTGGAGATCCGGCGCAGGGCGCGCAGGAACGTCTCGCTGGTGAGGTCCTCCGCGGTCGCCTTTCCGCCCACGCGGTAGTAGATGTAGCGGTAGACGGTGTCGCTGTACTGGTCGTACAGCCGGCCGAAGGCCTCGGCCTCACCGGCCTGGGCGCGCTCGACGAGTTCCATCATGCGGGCGCTGTCGCTGTCGGCGGTGGGCCGGCGGGCGGTGGTCGAGGCGGGGGTGCTGCTTCTGCTTCCCCGTCTGCCGACCGCCGCACCGCCGCTCGCCAGGGCATAACAAGGTCCGATAGGGCCGCTCACGGCAGGGGCCGCTGCGGCGAAGGCGGGGACGGCGTACGCGGTGGGGACGAAGCCGCGCAAATGGTCGAGGACCGTTGCGCGCAGCGTAGCCAGGCCCGAGGCGTCAACCCCGACGTGTGGGTACACGGGACTCCCAGAGGCAGAGCTTCCATCACGTGCAGTGCGGGACCGTTCACTCGCCGTGGTGACGGGTGGGGTCCGGTATGCGTCTGAGGAGAATAACGCTTCGTACAGGCAGCGCTACACCCAGTTGCTCAAATCATCGATTACGTCGCTTCTGTAGCGGCTAAGCGGCGGATCAAGTAGCACATCGTGACCATTTGCTGATCGGATTTGGTCAAGATCTGCGTGATGCGGTGATGGGTTGTGGCGGGATGTCGTCACGGTGACTACGGGGAGGAGCGCCCGGGTAGAACGCCGGGATCGCGAAACACCCCGGGCGGGCCGCCCGGGGTGTGGTGGAGGTCGTCGTCGCGGGAGAGGTCAGCGGCGGCGGCGGTGCAGGGCGACGGCGGCGGCCGTGCCGCCCGCCAGGGCGCCCACGCCGGCGGCCGCCGGGATGCCGACCTTGGCCGCCTTGCGGCCGGTCCGGTAGTCGCGCAGCCGCCAGTCGAGCCGGCGGGCGTGCTTGCGCAGCTTGGCGTCGGGGTTGATCGCGTACGGGTGCCCCACGAGCGAGAGCATCGGGATGTCGTTGTGCGAGTCGCTGTACGCGGCGCAGCGGTCCAGCTCGAAGCCCTCGGCGGCGGCGAGGGCGCGGACGGCCTCGGCCTTCGCGGGGCCGTGGAGGGGTTCCCCGACGAGCTTGCCGGTGTAGACGCCGCCCACGGACTCGGCGACGGTGCCGAGGGCGCCGGTGAGGCCGAGCCTGCGGGCGATGATCGTGGCGGTCTCGACGGGCGCGGCCGTCACCAGCCAGACCTGCTGTCCCGCGTCGAGGTGGGCCTGGGCGAGGGCGCGGGTGCCGGGCCAGATGCGGTCGGCCATGTATTCGTCGTAGATCTCCTCGCCGATGGACATCAGCTCGGCGACGCGGTGGCCCTTGACGATGGACAGCGCGCTGTCGCGGGCGTCCTGCATGTGCTCGGGGTCCTCGACGCCGGCCAGCCGGAACCACGCCTGCTGCCAGGCGAACCGGGCGAGTTCGCGGCGCTGGAAGAACTTGCGCTTGTAGAGGCCGCGGCCGAAGTGGAAGATCGCGGCGCCCTGCATGACGGTGTTGTCGAGGTCGAAGAAGGCGGCGGCGCGGGCGTCGCCGAAGACGGGGAAGTCGGGGGCGCGGTCGGCGTCGTCGGCGGTGGTGGTGCCGGCGGCGAGCGCGTCCTGAGATTCCTGCGTGGACTTCAGTCCTGCCTCGGCTGCGGCCTCGCCCGCCAGGACGCTCCGGGCTGTCGCGGAGCGCCTACGGGGGGTGAGCCATCCCAGTGCGGCCATGCCGTGAGCATAGCGATTCTGTTCGGTGCTTCCCGACGGGCCGGGATGCCGTGGGGTGAACTCTCCACGACCGGTCTGTTAATCGGGCAACCAGGGGCGGCCTGTGGACGTCCGGCACCGGGAGGCGCGGCGCGGGCGGAGAATGGCCTCATGAGTCCTTTGCTGCGGCGTACGAAGAAGAAGGCGGCGGAGCGGGTGGTCACGCTCGTGTCGAAGCCGGGGTGTCATCTGTGCGACGACGCCCGGGCGGTGATCGCGTCGGTGTGTGCCGAGACGGGGGCGGCGTGGGAGGAGAAGGACATCACTCAGGACGAGGCGCTGCACCGCGCGTACTGGGAGCAGATCCCGGTGGTCCTGGTCGACGGCGAGCAGCACACGTTCTGGCGGGTGGACGAGGGCCGGCTCCGTCGTGAACTGGGGAACTGAACGGAAAGGCGGTTAACATCATGGGCGCTTTGCCGGGCATTTCATCGGCCGAAGCGGTCTCGGGGGCGTATGTCGTGAGGAGTGTGTGCGGTTTTGCCCCCTTCGTGTGTGCATCAGGCTGACGTGGCCGGCGGTCCCGGGGTGACGGGATCGGGGTGCGTGACCCCGGTCACTTTGCTCGGACAAAGCGGACACCATCTTTGTGCACGCGTTCACAAAGACATAGCCTGCATTCGACGGGGCGGTCCTGGGACATACGGCCGCCTACAGCCTCGCTCATCCCGCAGGAGCACCGTGGCAACTGGCCGAACTCACCGACCGGCGACCCGTAGCCGAGGAATCCCCGAGGCCACCGTCGCCCGGCTTCCCCTGTATCTGCGGGCTCTGACCGCTCTGTCCGAGCGGTCCGTACCCACTGTCTCCTCCGAGGAACTGGCGACCGCGGCCGGGGTCAACTCCGCGAAGCTGCGCAAGGACTTCTCCTACCTCGGTTCGTACGGGACGCGGGGGGTGGGCTACGACGTCGAGTACCTCGTCTACCAGATCTCCCGCGAGCTGGGCCTGACGCAGGACTGGCCGGTCGTGATCGTCGGAATCGGTAACCTCGGCGCCGCGCTCGCCAACTACGGCGGGTTCGCGTCCCGCGGGTTCCGGGTCGCCGCGCTGATAGACGCGGACCCTGAGATGGCCGGGAAGCCGGTCGCCGGGATCCCCGTCCAGCACACGGACGAGCTGGAGAAGATCATCAGCGACAACGGTGTCTCGATCGGGGTCATCGCGACCCCCGCGGGCGCCGCCCAGCAGGTCTGCGAGCGGCTCGTCGCCGCCGGGGTGACCTCGATCCTCAACTTCGCGCCGACGGTGCTGTCCGTGCCGGACGGCGTGGACGTCCGCAAGGTCGACCTCTCCATCGAGCTCCAGATCCTCGCCTTCCACGAGCAGCGCAAGGCCGGCGAGGAAGCCGCGGCCGAGGCCGCCCTGCCGGCCGGCGAGCGCGCGCTGCCCGCCGACGCCCCCCGGGACACCGCCCCGCCGGGCGCCGCCGGCAGGAAGGGACCCGAGGGGGACGTACCGGCGGTGATGCCCGCATGAGTCTCCTCGTCGTCGGACTGAGCCACCGCAGCGCGCCGGTGAGCGTGCTGGAGCGCGCGTCGCTCTCCACCGACTCGCAGATCAAGCTGTTGCAGGACTCGCTCGCCGCGGAGCCCGCCACCGAGGCGGCCGTCCTCGCCACCTGCAACCGCATCGAGCTGTACGCCGACGTCGACAAGTTCCACGCCGGGGTCGCCGAGCTGTCCACCTTGCTCGCGCAGCACAGCGGTGTCGGGCTCGACGAGCTCACCCCCTACCTCTACGTGCACTACGAGGACCGGGCCGTCCACCACCTCTTCTCGGTGGCCTGCGGCCTGGACTCCATGGTCGTCGGCGAGGGACAGATCCTCGGGCAGATCAAGGACGCGCTGGCCCTCGGGCAGGAGCTGCACACCGCGGGCCGGCTGCTCAACGACCTGTTCCAGCAGGCCCTGCGGGTCGGCAAGCGCGCCCACAGCGAGACCGGCATCGACCGGGCCGGACAGTCCCTGGTCACCTTCGGGCTCGAACAGCTCGCCGCCGGCGCGGCCGTCGAGGCCTGGGCCAAGGACAAGCGGGCCCTGGTGATCGGCGCCGGCTCGATGTCCTCGCTCGCCGCCGCCACCCTCGCGCGGGCCGGCGTCGAGGAGATCGTCATCGCCAACCGCACCGCGCCCCGCGCCGAGCGGCTCGCCCAGATCCTCACCGAGCCCGGCGGCACCGGCGTCCGCGCCAGGGCCGTGACCATGGGCGCCGTCCCCGGCGAACTGACACGTGCCGACATCGCCGTGTCCTGTACGGGCGCGACGGGCCTGGTCCTCGCCGCCGACACCGTCGAGGCCGCCCTGACCGGCCGTACCGCACCCCTGGCCCTGCTCGACCTCGCCATGCCCCGTGACATCGACGCCGGCGCGCACCGCCTCGGCGGCATCCGGTTCGTGGACATCGAGTCGCTCGCCGAGGCCTCCGCCGACGCCCCCATGGCCGCCGACGTCGAACTGGTGCGCACGATCGTCTCCGACGAGGTGGCCGCCTTCGGCGCCGCTCAGCGCGCCGCGCACATCACTCCGACCGTGGTCGCCCTGCGCGCCATGGCCGCGGACGTGGTCAGCACCGAAGTGGCCCGCCTCGAAGGCAGGCTCCCCGACCTGGACGAGAAGCAGCGCGCCGAGATCACGCGTACGGTGCGCCGTGTCGTCGACAAACTCCTGCACGCGCCCACCGTGCGGGTCAAGCAGCTGGCGAGCGAGCCCGGCGGCGCCGGATACGCGGACGCGCTGCGTGAACTCTTCGACCTCGACCCGCAGACGGTCGCCGCCGTCAGCCGGGCCGACCTGAATGACACCGACGGTGTAGGCAGAGGGCGAGTATGACCGAGAAGGCACTGAGGCCCGAGAGGCCTCTGCGGCCCGACAAGGCCCCCGGGCCCGGACGGCCGCTGAGGCTGGGTACCCGACGCAGCAAGCTCGCCCTGGCGCAGTCCGGGCAAGTCGCCCGGGCCGTGACGGAGTTGACCGGGCGACCGGTCGAGCTGGTGGAGATCACCACGTACGGCGACACCTCGCGGGAGAACCTCGCGCAGATCGGCGGCACGGGCGTCTTCGTCACCGCGCTGCGGGACGCGCTGCTGCGCGGCGAGGTCGACTTCGCCGTGCACTCCCTCAAGGACCTGCCGACCGGGCAGCCCGACGACCTCACGCTGGCCGCCGTGCCGGTCCGGGAGGATCCGAGGGACGTCCTGGTCGCGCGGGACGGACTGCGGCTCGACCAACTGCCCCCGGACGCCCGGGTCGGTACGGGGTCGCCGCGGCGGGCGGCGCAGCTCAACGCGTACGCGCGCAACCACGGCCTGTCCATAAGGACGGCGCCGATCCGCGGGAACATCGACACCCGCCTCGAACACGTCCGCAGCGGGGAGTTCGACGCCGTCGTGCTCGCCGCCGCGGGGCTCCACCGGATCGGCAGGATCGGTGAGGTGACCGAGTTCCTGTCGGTCGACACCGTGCTGCCCGCCCCCGGTCAGGGGGCCCTGGCAGTGGAGTGCGCCGCGGTCAACGTGGACCTCGCCGCTGTGCTCGCCGGGCTCGACGATCCGCGGTCGCGGGTCGCCGTGACCGCCGAGCGATCCCTGCTCGCCGCCCTGGAGGCCGGTTGCAGCGCACCTGTGGGTGCCCTGGCCGACCTGCTGGCCGAGGAGCAGGTTGTCAACGAAATGCGCCTGCGCGGCGTCGTCGGCACGACCGACGGCTCGACGTTGGTGCAGCTGTCCACCACCGGTCCCGTACCCACATCGCACGGGGATGCCATCGCGCTCGGTCGCGAACTCGCGTCCGACATGCTTGCCAAGGGTGCGGCCGGTCTTATGGGGGAGCGACCTTGAGCCCCACCACCTATGACCTAACGGCCTACTCCGCATCGGGGCACGTCACCTTCCTCGGTGCCGGACCCGGAGATCCGGGTCTGCTGACACTTCGCGCCGTCGAGGCGCTCGCGGGGGCGGATGTACTGATCGCCGAGCCTGATGTGCTCGAAGTAGTACGCGCCCATGCCAGGGCGGGGGTGAGCACACCGGCACTGACGGTCGTCGACGAGGCGTCAACAGCCGCCGGGATCCCCGCGATCCGGGATGCGGCCAATCTTGTCATGGAGGCCGCGCGCGGCGGCAAGCGGGTGGTCCGTGCGGTGACCGGTGACCCGGGCCTGGACGGTGGCGCGGGCGCCGAGATGCTCGCGTGCGCCGCCGCGGGCATCGCCTTCGAGGTCGTGCCCGGTGTCGCGGCCGCGGTCGGCGTCCCGGCCTATGCCGGGGTGCCGTTGCGGGACGCGCAGGGCACGGACGTCCGCATGGTCGACGCCAGGACCGCCAGCGAGCGGTGCTGGACGGAGATCGGCGCCAGCGACGCCACGGTCGTCGTGTCCACCACCCTGGAGTCGGTGGGCGCCGCCGCCGGCGAGATGGTCGCGGCCGGCCGCAAGCCGGACACCCCGATGACCGTCACCGTCGCCGGTACGACCACCCGGCAGCGCACCTGGACCGCCACGCTCGGCACCATCGCGCAGACCCTCAAGCAGGCGAAGGTGCTGCCGTCCCCGGACGGGCACCAGTCCGTCATAGCCGTCGTCGGCGAGCGCAGTTCGGCCGCCCAGCGCGACCAGCTCGCCTGGTTCGAGTCCAAGGCCCTGTTCGGCTGGAAGGTCCTCGTCCCGCGGACCAAGGAGCAGTCCGCCTCGCTGTCCGACCAGCTCAGGTCGTACGGCGCGGTCCCGCACGAGGTCCCGACCATCGCGGTCGAACCGCCGCGTACGCCCCAGCAGATGGAGCGCGCGGTCAAGGGCCTGGTCACCGGGCGCTACGAGTGGATCGCCTTCACGTCGGTCAACGCGGTGAAGGCGGTGCGGGAGAAGTTCGAGGAGTACGGGCTCGACGCCCGCGCCTTCGCCGGGATCAAGGTCGCCGCGGTGGGCGACCAGACGGCCGCCTCCCTCGTCGAGTTCGGGGTGAAGCCCGACCTCGTGCCGTCCGGCGAGCAGTCCGCCGCCGGCCTGCTGGAGGACTGGCCGCCCTACGACCCGGTGTTCGACCCGATCGACCGCGTCTTCCTGCCGCGTGCCGACATCGCCACCGAGACCCTGGTGGCCGGGCTGATCGAGCTGGGCTGGGAGGTGGACGACGTCACGGCGTACCGCACCGTGCGCGCCTCGCCGCCGCCTGCCGACACCCGGGAGGCGATCAAGGGCGGCGGCTTCGACGCCGTGCTGTTCACGTCGTCGTCCACGGTGCGGAACCTGGTCGGGATCGCGGGCAAGCCGCACAACGTGACGGTGATCGCGTGTATCGGCCCCGCCACGGCGAAGACCGCCGAGGAGCACGGCCTGCGGGTCGACGTCCTCTCGCCCGAGCCGTCGGTGCACAAGCTGGCCGAGGCGCTCGCCGCGTTCGGCACGCAGCGCCGTGAGGCGGCGAAGGAGGCCGGCGACCCGGTCACCCGGCCGAGCGAACGGCGCCCGGGCAGCCGCAGGCGGCGTACGACGTAGGTGGGGTCACGGTCCCGGCTGTCCCGCTGTCCGGGGGCGGCCGGGACCGTGGTCGTACCGGACGACATCCCGGACGACATCAGAACTGAACAAGCAAGAGGCGATGGACGATGACTGTGTACGGATCCTTCCCCGGCGCGCGCCCTCGGCGGCTGCGGGTCAGCCCGGCGGTGCGGCGGATGGTCGCCGAGACGCGGCTGCACCCGGCGGACCTGATCCTTCCCGCGTTCGTACGGGAGGGGGCCAGTGAGCCGGTGCCGCTGGCCGCCATGCCGGGGGTCGTGCAGCACTCGCTGGACACCCTGCGGAAGGCGGCGGTGGAGGCGGTGGAGGCCGGGGTCTCCGGGATCATGCTGTTCGGCGTGCCCGACGACGCGAAGAAGGACGCGGTGGGGACGGCGGGCACCGACCCGGCCGGGATCCTCCAGATCGCGCTGCGCGCGGTGCGGGACGAGGTCGGGGACGAGTTGGTCGTCATGTCGGACCTGTGCCTCGACGAGTACACGGACCACGGCCACTGCGGGGTGCTGGACGCGGAGGGCCGGGTCGACAACGACGCGACGCTGGAGCGGTACGCGGAGATGGCCCAGGTCCAGGCGGACGCCGGCGCCCACATGGTGGGGGCCAGCGGCATGATGGACGGTCAGGTCGGTGTCGTACGGGACGCGCTGGACACGATCGGCAGGGAGGACGTGTCGATCCTCGCGTACACCGCGAAGTATTCGTCGGCGTTCTACGGCCCGTTCCGGGAGGCCGTCGGGTCGTCGCTCAAGGGCGACCGCAAGACGTACCAGCAGGACCCGGCCAACGCCCGTGAGGCGCTGCGGGAGTTGGCGTTGGACCTGGAGGAGGGCGCCGACATCGTCATGGTCAAGCCGGCCGGGCCCTACCTGGACATCCTGGCGGCGATCGCGGCCGAGGTGGCCGTGCCGGTCTCGGCGTACCAGATCTCCGGTGAGTACGCGATGGTCGAGGCGGCGGCCGAGCGGGGCTGGATCGACCGGGACGCGGCGATCATGGAGACCCTGACGGGCATCAAGCGCGCGGGGGCGTCGACGATCCTGACGTACTGGGCGACGGAGGTCGCGCAGAAGCTGCGGGCCGCGCGCTGAGTCGCGCGGAACGGGCGGCGGGCGGCGTACGCCGACACGGGGTCGGGGTACGCCGCCCGTCGGGCGGTGCGGGGGGCGATCGCCGGGGGGCGGGATCGCTTCGGGCCGGGGCTATTCGTGTGGAGGTTGTTCGGGCCGGGGCTACTTCGGGCCGCGGTTACTTCGGGTCGCGGTTGAAGAGCGACGTCGACCAGATGTAGCCGAGGGCGGCGAGGGCCAGGCACCAGGCCACGGCCAGCCAGCCGTTGTGGCCGATCTCCGTGCCGAGCAGGAGGCCGCGCAGGGTCTCGATGGCCGGGGTGAAGGGCTGGTACTCGGCGATCGGGCGGAACCAGCCCGGCATCGAGTCGAGCGGGACGAACGCGCTGGAGAGCAGCGGCAGGATCATCAGCGGCATGGCGTTGTTGCTGGCCGCCTCCACGGTGGGGCTGGACAGGCCCATCCCGACCGCAATCCAGGTCAGCGCCAGCGAGACGAGCGTCAACAGGCCGATCGCCAGGAGCCATTCGACGGCGGTGGCGTCCGTGGACCGGAAGCCGATCGCCACCGCGACGGCCCCTACGAGGACCACGCTCATCACACACTGGATCACACTTCCCACGACGTGCCCGATGAGCACCGAGCCGCGGTGGATCGCCATCGTGCGGAAGCGGGCGATGATGCCCTCGGTCATGTCCATCGAGACGGACACCGCGCTGCCGATCGTGGTGCCGCCGATCGTCAGCATCAGGATGCCGGGGAAGAGGTAGGCGAGGTACGCGGAGCGGTCGGCGCCGCCGCCCCCGATGCCGGCGCTCATCACGTCGCCGAAGACGTAGACGAAGAGCAGCAGCAGAACGACCGGGGTGAGCAGCAGGTTCAGGGTCAGGGACGGGTAGCGGCGCACGTGCAGGAGGTTGCGGCGCAGCATCGTGGTCGAGTCGCGTACGGCGAGGGCGAGGGCGCTCATCGGGATGTCTCCTGGGTGGTGGCGGCGGGGGAGCCGGTGGCGGCGTGGGGGGCGGCGGGGGTGGTCGGGGTGGTCAGGGCGAAGAAGACGTCGTCGAGGTCGGGGGTGTGGACGGTGAGTTGGTCCGCCTCGACGCCGGCCGCGTCCAGCCGGTCGAGGACCGAGCGCAGGGCCCGCTGGCTGCCGTCGTGGGGGATCTGGAGCGTGAGCGCCTCGTCGTCCCGGGTGACGCCGTCCAGGGCGGTGGCGGCGGCGCGGTGGGCGGACGGGTCGGAGAAGCGGAGTTGTACGTGTCCTCCGGGGACGAGCCGCTTCAACTCGTCGGCGCTGCCCTCGGCGGCGATCCTGCCGTCGTTCAACACCGCGATCCGGTCCGCGAGTTCGTCGGCCTCGTCCAGGTACTGGGTGGTGAGGAAGACGGTGACGCCGTCGGAGACCAGCTCGCGGATGATGCCCCACATGGTGTGACGGCTGCGGGGGTCGAGGCCGGTGGTGGGCTCGTCGAGGAAGATGATGCGCGGGCCGCCGACGAGGGTCATGGCGATGTCGAGGCGGCGCTTCATGCCGCCGGAGTAGGTCGAGGCGGGCTTCTTCGCCGCCTCGGTGAGGTCGAACCGGTCGAGGAGTCCGGCGGCGACCCGCCGCCCCTCGTGCCGGGGGAGGTGGTGCAGGTCCGCCATGAGGAGCATGTTCTCCTCGCCGGTGATCAGGCCGTCGATGGCGGAGAACTGGCCGGTGACGCCGATCGCGGCACGGACCTTGTCCGGTGCGGTGGCGATGTCGTGGCCCGCGACCTGGGCCTGTCCGCCGTCGGCGCCGATGAGGGTGGACAGGATCTTCACGACGGTCGTCTTGCCGGCGCCGTTCGGCCCGAGCAAGGCGAAGACGGACCCGGCGGGGATACGGAGATCGATGCCGTCGAGGACGGTCTTGTCGCCGTACGACTTGCGCAGGCCGAGGGTGGAGATGGCGGCGGGGGACGGGTGGCCGGCGCGGTCGGTCCCTGCGGCGGCAGGGGTGGGCATGGGCATGACAGATTCAGGCATGGGGTCCTCCCGATCGAAGGCTCAGTGGATGGAGGGGGCGGGAATGCGGAGTGGAGTGCGGGACGGTCAGGCCCTGGCGCGGCGGATGTCGATGTTGCCGTAGCGGGTACGGGCGCGGACCTCGACCTTGTCCTCGCTCTGCTCGGGGGCGTCGGACGGGGTGAGCGTGTTGCGTACCTGGCCCGAGGCCGCGCTGACGTCGAGCCAGGCGGCCGTACCCTCGCGGATGCCGACCTCGATGGCCCCGTAGGCGGTCTCCAACTGGACCGTGCCGCGCACCACTTCGGCCACGCGCAGGGTGCCGTGGGCCGTGGTGGCGGTGACGGAGTCCTCGGCGTGCTCGATCATGATGTCGCCGTTGGAGCCGCTGACGCGCAGGTCGCCGGTGGCGGTGCCGACGGTGGTGGTGCCGTGCGAGTTCTTCAGGACGGCGGCGCCCGCGACCGTACCGACGCGCATGCTGCCGGAGCTGGTGGTGATCTCCGCCGGGCCCTCGACCCGCTCGACGGTGATCGAGCCGTGGGAGGCGGTGAGGTGGAGCGGGCCGGTGGTGTCGAGGCGGACGTCGCCGGACGACGTCTTCACCCGCACCTCGCCGAGCCGGCCCTCGCCGAGCACCTGCGCCCAGGAGCCGGTCATGTCGACGGCGGACTCCGCGGGGAGGTCGACGCTCACGTCGACGGTGCCGGTGCGGCCGAGGAGGTAGCGCTGCTTGGGCGTCCTGATGGTCAGGACTCCGCTCGTGTACGTGACCTCGGTCTGCTCGGCGGTCCGTACGTCCTGGTCCTTCTTCGGGTCGCGGGGGGCCACGGTCACCACGGTGTCGGTGCGGTCGGTGGCGGTGAACTGGATGGATCCGGCGTCCACGCGGGCGGTCACGGAGATCGGCAGGGGGGTGCTGAAAGAAGGCATGGTGGTCCCGTCCTCTTGGGGCTGGGGTGCGTCCCCGCTGGTGGGGACGTGATGGGTGGGTGAGGGAGTGGTACGGGGCGTGGGGTGCGGGTGTCGTCGGCGGCCGTTGGCGGACCGTCAGCGGACCCAGCCCGTGATGCTCTGTCCGACGGTCTGGGGCTTCTGCGGGGTACGGGGCCGGGCGCCGCCGTCGACCGCGGCCGACACCGCCCGTACCAGCCACGCGTTGACCGACAGGCCCTCGCGGTTCGCGGCCTCCTCGGCGCGGGCCTTGAGGGGCGCGGGCAGGCGCAGGTTGACGCGGGCGGTGCCCCCCTCGTCGCCGTCGGCGGGCGCGTGCGCCTTGAGCGGCTCCACGGGTGCGGCCGGCTCGGCCGGGGCGGCGGTCTCGGCGGGCGGCCGTGTCACCACGAAGTCGGGGTCGACCCCGCGCAGCCGTACGTCGACCGAACCGGGCGCGAGGTCGCGGGTGATCTCGTCCGTCGCGGCGGAGAGCACGTTGAGCATGGTCAGCCGGGCCGCCGACTCCAGCGGAGCGGTGAGCCGATCGGCCAACGCACGAGCGTCGTCGCCACCGGCTTCGGCGGCCACCGCGAGTTCGCGGCGGAGGGAGTCGACATACGGGGTGAGGTCCATGACGTCATCATGGCATCAAAGTGGCGCCACGCGCAACCAGTCTGGCGGCACTTGCCCGGAGGGGGTCGCTGGGGCGGCTCTGACCTGCGGAAACGTGATGGCGCCGCCCTGGCGGGAGTGGCGCCAAGCGTGTTCGGCGGGGGCTGGGGGACCTGGAATGGCGCCGGGTGGCACCAGGTGGCGCCGAGTGGTGTCGGGGTGATGCCAACCTCGTGGACGGGCCATGTCCGCCAGGATGGGGACATGGCCCGTGGGGGTCGCGGCGGGGTAGGGGGACGACCCGGAGTCGACGGACGAGCTGGTCGAGCGCTTCGGCCGGGACTCTCACGACGAAGTGCGGTACCGGGCCGCGGGCGACCCCGGCTGAGACCCGCGTCGGCGGTGCGGCTGCTCGGCGACCCGTCCGGGAGGGTGCGTCACGCGGCCGCCCGGCTCGATGATCTCCGTGGACAGCTGGTGGTCACCCCACGTATGTTCCGGCGGTGGCCGCCGGTCGGTGGCTTTTTCCTGTGGGGGGTCCACTTTCATGTCCATCAATCCCGTGCTGCCGGGAACGGGCCCGCTGCGCTCGCCCAACGGCCTCTCGCAAGCCGTCGTCGTGATGCTCGGAGTGGTCATCGCGGCCGACCTGTTCTCGCTGGTCGTCGGATTCGACCTGCACTCCGCGTGGGGGTCCCTGCTGTCGGGCAGCTACGACGAGGCGCCGGACGACTCGTACGAGCGTGCCGAGAGCCTCTACGGCGTGACCGGTGTGATGCAGATCCTGACGCTCGTGGCCTGCGCCGTCGTGTTCGTCATCTGGTTCCACCGGGTGCGCGGCAACGCGCAGACCTTCGCCCCCGACGCGCACAGCAAGGGGCCCAGCTGGGCCGTGTGGGGCTGGATCGTGCCCATCCTGAGCCTCTGGTACCCGCGCCGCGTCGCCCTCGACATCTGGACCGCCAGCGCGCCGGAACCCCACCTCGCGCTCGCCAGGCGCGCCTCCAGCGGCCTGATCAACCTCTGGTGGGCGCTCTGGCTCGTCAGCCGGGCCTACGGGAACCTCGCGTCCCGGCTGTACGAGGACGCGGAGGACGGCGCCGCCATCCAGCAGGCGCTCGTCGTCCTGATGTCGTCCGACGTCCTCGACATCGTCGCGGCGGTCGCGGCGATCCTGGTGGTCCGCAGGATCACCGCGCGCCAGAACGAGAAGGTGAACGGCCCCGCGCTGCCCGCCGGTGGTCAGCAGACGGGCACGCCCGGCAGTTCGTTGCCGGGTGAGTTGAGGTAGATGTTCGTCATGTAGCCGCCGTACTGCGGGAGATGGGCCCACCACTGGTTCGTGTACGGCGGCACGTTCACCACCTGGCCCTCCTTCTGGCAGTCCACCAGCACCTCCACCCCCGGCGGCAGCGAGGTCACCTTGGTGCCCCCGGCCGCCGCGCCCGGGCGGACGCTGACGCCCGTCCCCCACGTGGTGAACCAGGTGCCCGACGGGCGGACGGCGCCCGGGACGTCCAGGGAGCGCGTCAGCCGGTTCACGTCGGTGTACGCCTTGCCGTACGGGGTGCCCTCCGGGTGCAGCGTGTACACGGCGACGACGGTGCGGTCGTTCGTACCGACCGTGCCGGTGGTGTGGAGGGCGGGCCGGGCCAGGTCGACGGCCGCCGCGCCCGCGGGCGCCGCGACGCCCCGGGCCGCCGCGGGCGCCGGAGCCGTACCGCAGCCGCCCGACGCGAAGCCCGACCAGCCCTGCTTCACCGCCCAAGGACGCGCGAACGAGCCCGGGATCCCGAAGTGCTGGTCGAAGTCGTCCGAGGCGCACCGGGTCGACTGCCGCAGGTTGCCCATGATCAGCTCCCGGAGGGGCGCGGGCGCGTCGAGCACGTACCGGTAGATCCGCACCGTGTCGTTGGCCGACAGGGCGGTGTACCCCCAGAAGCCGGGGTAGGCCGCCGGCGGGCGCGCCGTGTCGGCCAGGCCCAGCCGGGAGACCATCCGGTCGATGATCGCCCCGGAACCGTTGCGCTCCCAGTAGTAGTTGGCCGCGTCGTCGTCACTGCTGCGCAGCATGGTGTCCAGCCGTGCCCGGTCGGCCGCCGGGAGCTGGTACGCGGGGCCGAGGTCCCAGACGTGGTCCAGGGCCAGCAGGATCTTGACGACGGACGCCGAGCGGAACCGGGCCGTGGCGCCCTGCTGTTCGGTGAAGGTGTTGGTCTGCCGGTCGAAGACCGCGATCCCCGCGGTGACGCCGGGCGGTACGGCGACGGCGGCGGCGGCGGCCGTCGGCGGTGCCTGGGGTACGGGTGGGGCGGCGGTGGCGGACGGGGTTCCCGTCAGGGTCAGCAGGGCGGCGGCCGCCGCCAGGCACGTCAGGACAGAAGCGAGTCTGCCGTGTCGTCGTACGGGCACGTGATCTCCCCCTCGGATGGCGCGTGCGGGGCCGAGCGGGCGGCGGGCCGTGCCGAGACCCCCGTCCACGGCACGGCCCGACGGGCGGCGCGGCTGCCCGTGGTGCTGCCCCGAACGGTAGGGGGACCGGCCCGGCGGGGGTCCTGACAGATGTCAGGACCGGCGGCGGGCGGTGGTCACCTCGTGTACTCCGCCAAGTACCGCAGGACCTCGTCCACATGCGGTTGTACGCGCGGAGGTACGCCCCGGGCGTCGACGACCGCCTTGTCGCTCGTCCGGTACCCGGCCGCCACGAGGGCCGGCATGTTCTTCGTCAGCCCCTCCGCCGTGAAGCGCTGGCCCAGCCAGCACACGTACACGGCCATGCTGGGGATCGCGTCCGGCGGTGACATGTAGTCCTTGTCGCCGTCCCGGTCCCCGTCCACCGCCCACGCGTTGAAGACCGTCGGGGTCCACATGGCGATGCCGTACTCGTCGGAGGAGGGGTGTTCCGCCGCCGGGTCGAAGCCGCTCTCCGCCTTGATCATCGCGGCGATCAGCGCGGGCGTGATGTTCTCCTGCGTGCACCGCTGCGCGGCCTGCGTGATGATGCCCCGCAGCCCGGCCGGGACGTCGGAGTCCGCCGGGATGGCGCCGGGCAGCGCGTCGGCGGGGCCGCCCGGCGCCGCGTCCCCGGTCGACGCCGCCTCGGACGCCGTCGCCCCCGCTCCCGCCCCGCTCACCGAGGCGCCGGGACCGCCCGACTCGTCCGTGTCGTCCCCGGCCATGACCACCCCGGCCGCCACCGCCGTCACCAGCGCCACGGCCGCCGCCAGCAGCACCGCCGGGCGCCGCAGCCGCCCCGGCCGCGGGACCGCGCACAGCGCCTCCACCCGCGCGGCGAGCCCCTCCGCCGTCAGCGCGGCCCGCGCCGCGTGGTCGGGCGCCAGGCACTCGGTGATCAGCTCCCGCCACCGCTCGGGCACCCGCTCGTCCAGCCGCAGCGGCGCCGCCCCCGACGCGTACGCCTGGGCGGCCAGCGCGCGGGCCCTGGCCGTACCGCCGACGAACGGGTGCAGTCCGCTGGTGAAGACCTGGTGGGCGAGGACGCCGAACGCCCAGAGGTCCGCCGTCGGCCGGACGAGCGTGCCGCGCTCGCCGGTCCGCTCCGTCCACCACTCCGGCGGTACGTGGTCGAGCGAGCCCAGCGGCGGCATGTAGGCGTGGGTGCCGTCCAGTTCGGCCGTGAGGCCGAAGTCGGCGAGCCATACGTTCCCGCGGTCCGTCAGCAGGATGTTGGCCGGCTTGAGGTCGCCGTGCACCCAGCCGCCGCCGTGCATGTGGGCGAGCCCGGACGCGACGCCGCGCAGGACGGCCGGGGCGTCCGGCAGCGGGGTGCCGGGCTCCGCGGCCGTGAACACGTCCTGGAGGCTGCGGTCGGCCCGGTCCATCACCAGGGCGATCGCCCCGTCGAGACCGGGGCCGCCCGCGCCGTCCGGGTCGCTGACCGTGATCGCCGCGTGGGTCCGTACCAGATGCGGGTGGTCGGCCTCCTGGCTGAACCGGATCTCCCGGTGGATCAGCTCGTCCATCGAGGTCCGCTGGCCGGGGGTCAGCACGTCGGTACGGAGGAACTTCACGGCTGCGGGACGGTCGCCGGCCGGGTGGTCCGCCGGACCGTCCGACGGGCTGTCGTCCGTGCGCCGCGCGCCGTACACGCTGCCCCACCCGCCGGACCCGATCAGCCCGGTCAGGGTCCAGTCGCCGACGCGGTATCCCGCGGGCAGGTCGAGCGGCGGTCTTGTGCGCTGATCCATTCGCGTGGGGCCTTTCGGGTCAGTGCCTGCTTCGTCCCGGTCAGTGCCTGCTCCGTGGGGGAAGCAGGCCGAGGTGCTCCTCGCGGACGAGGTCGAAGCGGACCGCGAACGCCACCAGGGCCTCCCGCTTCCCGCCCGGCTCCGCGTCCCCGCCGCCGTCGCGCAGGCGCAGTTTCGCCGACGCGAGATAGTCGATGTGGTAGTTGGCCGCCGACCGCGTGAGGTCCCGGCACGACTCCAGCGGGCGCAGCCGTTCGACCACGTCCCCGACCCCGGGCACGGCCGCGCTCGACGGCGAACGCAGCCGGGGCTCGCACAGCGCCAGCAGCACCAGGAAGTACTTGGACGTCGGGTCGAGGGAGAACGGGCTGGTCGTGGGCTCGCCCTGGTCGGGCCCCGGTTCACCGGTCAGATACGTGTGCTGCGGCGCGAAGACCTTGAAGTGCGCGGAGCCCGCCGCCGACGGCAGGACCACCCGGGAGAACTCGAACGGTACGGGGGCGCCGAGCCGCCCCGGCGGGACCTTCACGTACTCCCCGGCGCCTTCCAGGTTCTCCACGACATACGTGCTCGTACGGCTGAAGTTGGACAGCCGCCAGTAGTCCTCCGCCGCCGTGATCAGCCCGGCCCTGCGCGACACCCCGGGGTCCCGCAGCGGTACGGCCACCGGGTCGCGCGGCGCTCCGCGGCCGAAGTCCGCGCTCTGGCCCGGGCCCAGGTGCAGCAGCCTCGGGCGCGGCGGGGGATCGTCCGGGCGCGGCGCTCCCGGGTCGGGCAACTGCACGGTCACCGTGGTCACTTCGGCCCCCAGCCTCGGCGTCACACCGTCGTGGTGCGTCCCCTGTTCGCCAACGCGCGTACCGACCAGGATATTGCGGCCGGCTGTCCGGGGTGCCCGGTCCCGGGCACCCCGTCCGGGTGACTTCTCAAAGACGCTCGGGTTCTCAAAGACGCTCGGGCGACCGGATGCCGAGCAGGGCCAGGCCCTGCTTCAGGGTCCGGGCCGTGAGGTCGCAGAGGAACAGGCGGTTCTCCACCAGGGCCGGCGACTCCGCCTTGAGGACCGGGCACTGGTCGTAGAACGTCGTGAACAGCGAGGCCAGTTGGTAGAGGTACGCGGCGAGCTTGTGCGGCTCGTAGGCGGCCGCCACCTCGGCGAGTGCCTCGCCGAACCGGTCCAGGTGCAGTCCCAACGCCCGCTCCGCCGGGGCCAGTTCGACCTCCGCGTGCGGGGCGGGGCGGACATCCCCGGCCTTGCGGACGATCGACTGGATCCGAGCGTACGCGTACTGGATGTACACGGAGGTGTCGCCGTTGAGCGAGACCATCTGGTCGAGGTCGAACTTGTAGTCCCGGACGGCCGACGTGGACAGGTCCGCGTACTTCACCGCGCCGATGCCCACCTGCCCGCCCCGCTCGGCGATCTCCTGCTCCGTCAGGTCGCGCGCCTTCTCCCGTACCACCGCGGTCGCCCGCTCGACGGCCTCGTCGAGCAGGTCCTCCAGCCGTACGGTCTCGCCCTCACGCGTCTTGAACGGCTTGCCGTCCTTGCCGAGCACCGTGCCGAACGCGAGCTGGACGGCCTTCGTGCCCTCGCCCAGCCAGCCGGCCCGCCGCGCGGTCTCGAAGACCATCCTGAAGTGCAGCGCCTGCCGGGCGTCGACCACGTACAGCAGGGTCGTCGCGTCCAGCCGGCCCACCCGGTCCCGGATCGCCGAGAGGTCCGTGGCGGCGTACCCGTACCCGCCGTTCGACTTCTTGACGATCAGCGGGACCTGGTTGCCGTCCGGGCCCAGCACGTCGTCGAAGAACACGCACAGCGCGCCCTCGGAGCGGACCGCGACCCCGGTCTCCTCCAGGATCCGGCAGGTCTCCTCCAGCATGTCGTTGTAGCCCGACTCGCCCACGACGTCGGGGTCGTGGATCTCCATGTCGAGCTTGTCGAAGACCGAGTAGAAGTAGATCTTCGACTCGTCCACGAACTTCTGCCAGAGGGCGAGCGTCTCCTTGTCACCGGCCTGGAGCGCCACCACCCGGTCCCGGGACCGGGCCTTGAACTCCTCGTCGGAGTCGAAGAGCGCCCGGGACGCCTTGTAGAGCCGGTTCAGGTTCGACATCGCCGTCTCGCCGTCGATGTCACCGCCCTGGTGGTCCAGTTCGTGCGGGTGCTCGGTCAAGTACTGGATGAGCATGCCGAACTGGGTGCCCCAGTCGCCGATGTGATGGCGCCGGACCACCTTCTCGCCGGTGAACTCCAGGATCTCCACCATCGCGGCGCCGATCACGGCCGACCTGAGGTGGCCGACGTGCATCTCCTTGGCCACGTTCGGCTGCGCGTAGTCGATCACCGTCGTGCCCGGGTGGGCCGCGAAGGGCACGCCGAGCCGGTCGTCGGCGGCCCGCGCGGCCAGCGTCCCGACGATCGCCCGGTCGGTGAGCGTGATGTTGAGGAAGCCGGGGCCGGAGACCTCGATCTCCTTGATCACGTCGTTGTCCGCGAGCGCGGCGACGACCTGGCCCGCCAGCTCCCGCGGGTTGCCCTTGAGCTTCTTCGCGAGCGCCAGGATGCCGTTGGCCTGGAAGTCCGCCCGGTCGCTTCGACGCAGCAGCGGATCGGCGGAGCCGGCCTCCGGCAGAGCTGCCGAGAGAGCGTCCGCGATGCGCTGATCGACGGTCGAGGCGAGGGAAGTGACCGGGGCCATGGCGGGGAGCCGTTCCTGTCGGGTACGGGGAGTCGTCCCAAGTATCCCATGGGCGATCAATCGGTTTTCGCTCTGTCGCGGGGACCTGGGACAATGGCCGTCGCCGGTTTTTATGGGGCGTAGCCGAAAGAAGGACGTGCCGATCGTGGCTCAGAGCACCGAGGCCGACTGGGTCTCCCGTTTCGCGGACGACGTCATCGCCGAGTCGGAGCGGCGTGCGCCTGGGAAACCCGTCGTCGTCGCGTCCGGAATCTCCCCCTCGGGCCCCGTCCACCTGGGCAATCTCCGCGAGGTCATGACCCCGCACCTGGTCGCGGACGAGATCCGCCGCCGGGGGTAC
Source organism: Streptomyces liangshanensis (assembly GCF_011694815.1). NCBI lineage: Bacteria > Bacillati > Actinomycetota > Actinomycetes > Kitasatosporales > Streptomycetaceae > Streptomyces > Streptomyces liangshanensis. The sequence continues at coordinate 3,320,099 of NZ_CP050177.1, read as the reverse complement.
GAGGTCAGGCACCTGATCTCCTGGGACGACTACGACCGCTACCGCAAGGTGCCGAACGGCGTCCCGGGCATCGACGCGTCCTGGGCCGAGCACATCGGCAGGCCGCTGACCTCGGTGCCCGCCCCCGCCGGTTCCGAGTACCCGAACTGGGCCGAGCACTTCAAGGCCGCCCTGATCGGCTCGCTCGCCGAGCTGGGCATCGAGTACGACGGGATCAGCCAGACCGAGCAGTACACGGCCGGGACGTACCGCGACCAGATCCTGCACGCGATGCGGCACCGCGCCGACATCGACGCGATCCTCGGCCGGTACCGGACGAAGGACAAGGCGGCCGGGGACGGGACCGCGAAGACTTCCGCCAAGCAGCAGCAGAAGAAGCCCGAGGACGGCGAGCTGGAGGCCGCCGAGGGCTCCGGCGCGGCGGAGGAGGACGACGGCAGCGGCGGGTCCGCCGGCTACTTCCCGTACAAGCCGTACTGCGGCGGCTGCGGCAAGGACCTGACCACCGTCACCGCCTACGACGACGACACGACCGAGCTGACGTACACCTGCACCGCGTGCGGCTTCTCCGAGACGGTCCTGCTCAGCGAGTTCAACCGCGGCAAGCTCGTCTGGAAGGTCGACTGGCCGATGCGCTGGGCGTACGAGGGCGTGATCTTCGAACCCTCGGGCGTCGACCACTCCTCGCCCGGCTCGTCCTTCGTCGTCGGCGGCCAGATCGTGCGCGAGATCTTCGACGGCGTCCAGCCGATCGGCCCGATGTACGCCTTCGTGGGCATCTCGGGGATGGCGAAGATGTCGTCCAGCAAGGGCGGGGTGCCGACCCCGGCCGACGCCCTGAAGATCATGGAGGCCCCGCTGCTGCGCTGGCTGTACGCGCGCCGCCGCCCCAACCAGTCCTTCAAGATCGCCTTCGACCAGGAGATCCAGCGGCTGTACGACGAGTGGGACGCCCTGGAGCGCAAGGTCGCCGACGGTTCCGTGCTGCCCGCCGACGCCGCCGCGTACGGGCGCGCCACGGGCACGGCGGCCGGGGAGCTGCCGAGGACGGCGAGGCCGCTGCCGTACCGCACCCTCGCCTCCGTCGTGGACATCACGGCGGGCGCCGAGGAGCAGACCGTCCGGATCCTCAGCGAGCTGGACCCGGACCGGCCGCTGGCCTCGCTGGACGAGGTACGGCCCCGGCTGGACCGCGCGGAGAACTGGATCACCACCCAGGTGCCGGCCGAGGCGCGGACCGTCGTGCGCGACGAGCCGGACAAGGAGCTGCTGGGCTCGCTGGACGAGCAGTCCGCCGAGTCGCTGCGGCTGCTGCTGGCCGGGCTGGACAGCCACTGGTCGCTGGACGGGCTGACAACCCTCGTGTACGGCGTGCCGAAGGTCCTCGCGGGCCTGGAGGCCGACGCGAAGCCGACGCCGGAGCTGAAGGTCGCGCAGCGCACGTTCTTCGCGCTGCTGTACCGGCTGCTGGTCGGGCGCGACACCGGGCCGCGGCTGCCCACGCTGCTGCTCGCGGTGGGGGCGGACCGGGTGCGGAGGCTGCTCGGCGCCTGAGGCGCGTGGGGAGGGGGCCCTGCCCGGCGGATGCGATCCGCCGGGCAGGGCCCCCTTCTTTTCGCTCATCGGGCTGCCGCACGACGGCGGGTCAGGCGATGTGCTCCGCGTCGAACTCTTCCTCGTAGCGGTGCGGGAACTCGTTCAGGTACTTCTTCAGCGAACCCTCGTTGAGCGGGCCGCCGTTGCGCCCCTGGACCCCGTACAGGTCCATCAAGTAGAGCGAGAACTGCCTGGGGTTGGGCATGTGCTCGTTCTCCCTGACGTACCGCCGGAAGGCCGCGAAGTACGCCTCCTCGCGGGACATGCCCTCGGGCAGGGTGGGAGCGGGCTGCTCCTCGTGCTGCTCCTGGACCATCGCGTCGGGCAGGTCGTCCGTGGCCGGGTCCGGTACGAACGGGGCGCCGGAGCCGAGCGGTTGGCCCGGTACGCCGCCGAGCGGGCGGCTGCGGCCGGGACCCGACGGGATCATCACCTGGGGGGACTCGGGCTCGTCCGCGTACGCCGGGTTGTACGACCCCTCGTACGGGCCGTCCGGGACCAGCGGCGCCGCGAACCACGGGCTGACCGGGGCGGCCGCCTGCTCGGCCTGCTCCGCCTGGGCGGCGATGGCCTCGGGGTGCTCCTGCGGGCCTTGCGGCTCCTGGGGGTTGGCTTGCTGGGGGTGCTGCGGCTGCTGCTGGGGCTGCTGGGGGTGTTGCGGGTGGGGCTGCTGCTGGGCCTGGGCCTGGACCTGCGGCGGGGTCTGGCCCTGCGCCTGGTTCGGGAGTTGGGCCTGCGGCTGGAGCGGGGCCTGAGGCTGGGTCTGCTGCTGCGTCTGGGGTTGGGGCTGGGGCTGGGGTTGGGCCTGGACCTGACCCGGAAGCTGCGCCTGGCCGGGCAGCTGTGCCTGGGGCGGGAGTTGCGCCTGCGGCGGTCCGGCCTGCACCACGTCCGCGGCCGGCTCGCCCTGCCCCTGCGGGAGTTCCGCCGGCCGGGGCGCGGGCGGCAGCAGCATCGGCTCGATCCCGGCCGCCGCCAGGCCCGCCGGCGCGGTGTCCGCGAGCGGCACACCGTACTTCGCCAGCCGCAGCGGCATCAGCGACTCGATCGGCGCCTTGCGCTTCCACCCGCGGCCGAACCGCGCCTGGAGACGCGACTGGTAGATGAGCCGGTCCTGTTCGAGCTTGATGACCTGCTCGTACGAACGCAGCTCCCACAGCTTCATCCGGCGCCACAGCATGAACGTCGGTATGGGGGAAAGCAGCCAGCGGGTCAGCCGCACGCCCTCCATGTGCTTGTCGGCCGTGATGTCGGCGATCCGGCCGACCGCGTGCCGCGCCGCCTCGACGGCGACGATGAACAGCAGCGGGATCACCGCGTGCATCCCGACACCCAGCGGGTCGGGCCAGGCCGCGGCGCCGTTGAAGGCGATGGTGGCCGCGGTCAGGATCCAGGCCGCCTGGCGCAGCAGCGGGAAGGGGATGCGGATCCACGTGAGGAGCAGGTCGAGCGAGAGCAGGACGCAGATGCCCGCGTCGATGCCGATCGGGAAGACCAGCGAGAACTTCCCGAAGCCCTTCTCCTCGGCGAGTTCGCGCACGGCGGCGTACGACCCCGCGAAACCGATCGCGGCGATGACGACCGCTCCGGCGACGACCACCCCGATGAGTATCCGGTGCGTGCGTGTCAGCTGCATCGCGGCCACCCGCGATCCCCTCCCGAACTCGGCCCCGTGGCTTGCCGCCCCCGGCGGCGGTCACACGGACCGCGCGGGGACTTCGACGTCTGGCGGGGCACAGCCTGGCACATGTGTGCGGACGGCGTGGCGCGTGGCGTGGAGCCTGGCCGTCCGGTAAGGGCCGGGCTCCACGGAAATGGGGAGATAACGGCGCGGAGCGACCGCGAAACGATGTCAAACCGTTTTAGGCGGCGCGCCGCCTCAGGACTTCGCGCTCGCCGACGGGGAGGACTTGCCCGAGGGGGAGGACTTCTCCGACGGCGAACCGCCATCCGCGGAACCGGAGTCCGACGACTGCCCCGTACCCGCCGTGGCGACCTCCGTCACCACACCCTGGGCCGCCGACACCGCGTCCTTCGTCAGGTCCGCGCTGCCCGGGGACTTCGCGCCCGCGTAGCCCGCGCCGTTGTACGTGAGCGTGATGACGACGTTCTCCGTGCGCGCCACGACCGTGACGTACCCGAAGTTCACGCCCGTCTTCTTCAGCGTGTACGTGATCACCGTCGCCTGGTCGCCGACATCGGTCGACGGGGCCGCCTTGACCGACTCGGCACCGTCCGTGGACGACGACGCCGCGACCTCCTTGGTGAACTGCGCGGCGGCGCGCTTGTCACCCGTGCCGAGCGTGACGTCGGAGTCGTACCGCATCAGGGAGACGTCCAGCCAGCGGTACTGCGACCCCTTGACGCCCTTGTCCTCCAGGCCGTTCCAGGAGCAGCTGCTCCGCGCCGCGATGTCGCTCGACTTGCCCGCCGTACCGCTCTTGACCTTCGCCTTCGGCACCAGCGAGTCGACCGTGGCGCGGCTGATCGTGTCGCACGAGTCCGGCAGGGTGCTGTACTTCGCCGGCGCGACCGTGGCGGACGCCTTCGGCGCGGGGGCGCTGGAGGTGTCCGCGTCGCTCTTGTCGTCGGAGCCGGACGAGCAGCCGGCGACGACGAGCATCACCGGGACGGCGGCGCAGGCGAGTATGCGGGTGAGTCGCGAGGCTGATCGGCGCATGGTTCCTTCAGTGTTCCTTGGGGCGGCCAGGGTCGGTCGGGTGGTCCGTCGGTCGGTCGTGCGTTCCGTACGGTCCGTACGGACCGTCGGTCGGTCGTACGGTCCGCCGGTCGTACGGTCCGATCGGCCACGTTAACCGCCGCGCCGTGTCCGTGGCCCCCGCACCGGGAGGACATCCGTCACCCGCGCGGCCCGGCCGGCGGCCCCGGGACCCGCTACTCGTTCATCTGGTCGGCCAGCCTCCGGGCCAGGCCACGTGCCTTTTCCTGGAGTTGCGCGCTGTCGGGGACGTCGGTGGGGCGGGCCGGCTGCTCGGTGTACTGGACGGTCACGATGACGTTCGATGTGCGGAACACCACGCTGACGGTACGGTTCCGCGCGGCCGCCCCGGAGCGGGCGACGACGTCGTCGAGGAACGCCGCGTCGCCGAGACCGTCCAGGACCCGCGGTTCCAGTCCCTCGGTGGTCGCGTCGGGCGCGCCCGGGGTCCCGGACGGGCCGGTGGAGCCGGCGGTGGGCGTGGTGGTGGCCGACGGGGAGACCGTCTGGGTGGTCGCGCCGGAGGCGGTCGACCCCGCGGACGGCGAGGCGCCGCCCGAGGAGGACCCCTCCGGGGACGGGGAGCCCGTGCCGCCGGGAGCGGGCAGCTCCGCCGCCTCCTCCTTGCGCGAGTAGACCTCCTGCGCGCGGTCGTCGTCGCTCACGGCGGGGTCGTACGACACCACCCGCTCGACGTCGATGACCAGCTGGTGGGAGGCGTCCGGGGAGTCGGCCTTCCAACTGCACCCGACGCGGCGGTCCGTGTCGTACGTCACGGCGGACGTGCCGCGGTAGATCTTCTCCAACTGCTCCTCGGCGAGGCCCGGCGTGGTGGGCAGCAGGTCCTGGAGCGTGGCGCGCGACACGGACCCGCAGGGCTCGCGGAGCGTGCGGTACTTGCCCGGCGAGGCGATTGGGGTGGAGCCGCCCGGCTTGGGGTCGGTCGGGGAACCGCCGCCGTCCCCGGCGCCGGTACAGCCGGCGGCCACCGCCACGAGGAGCGCCACCAGGCCGGGTACGTACGCCTTTCGCGCGTTTCGCTGCACGGTCCCGGGCTCCGTTCTGTACGAGGTGCTGCACGAGCTGCCGCACGAGGTGCTGTGAAGGGGGTGCTTGCTGTGGGGCGGGTGCTGGGCGGGTGTCCCGCTGGTCTGCTGGTCTGCTGTTCTGCCCGGGCGTCCCGCGCGGGTTCCCGCACGTGGTCGCGCGCGGGAGCCGTACGAAAACAGTTTGCCGCCGCCTGACGGTCGATGGACACAATGTGTATCGCACGCGCCGCCGTCGATGCTGGTCGGGTGGGTCTTTTGACTGCCGCGGTTCCGGTTTTTGCGCTTTCTGACTTTTCGGGGGATCGAGGAATTATGTCGTACGTAGAGGTACCGGGCGAGAACGTCCCGATCCGCATGTGGGCGGACCCGACGAGCGTCGAGGACGTCGCGATGCAGCAGTTGCGGAACGTCGCGACGCTGCCCTGGATCAGGGGCCTGGCCGTGATGCCGGACGTGCACTACGGCAAGGGCGCGACGGTCGGTTCGGTGATCGCGATGCAGGGCGCGGTGTGCCCGGCGGCGGTGGGCGTGGACATCGGCTGCGGCATGTCGGCGGTGAAGACGTCCCTCACGGCGAACGACCTGCCGGGCGACCTCTCGCGGCTGCGCGGCAAGATCGAGCAGGCGATCCCGGTGGGCCGCGGGATGCACGACGACGCGGTGGACCCGGGCGGGCTGGACGGATTCCCGGCGGCGCGGTTCGACGCGTTCTGGGACCGGTTCGAGGGGATCGCGGAAGCGGTCAAGTTCCGTCAGGAACGGGCGGTGAGGCAGATGGGGACGCTGGGCGCGGGGAATCACTTCTGGGAACTTTGCATCGATACGTCCGATTCGGTCTGGATCATGTTGCACTCGGGCTCCCGCAACATCGGCAAGGAGCTGGCGGACCATCACATCGGACAGGCCCACCAGCTCCCGCACAACCAGGGCCTGGTCGACCGCGACCTGGCGGTCTTCATCGCCGACACGCCGCAGATGGCGGCGTACCGGAACGATCTGTTCTGGGCCCAGGAGTACGCGAAGTACAACCGGGCGATCATGATGTCGCTCTCGCAGGACGTGATACGCCGTGAATTCAGGAAGGCGAACGTGACCTTCGGCGAGGTCATTTCCTGCCACCACAACTACGTGTCCGAGGAGCGCTACGACGGAATGGACCTTCTGGTGACGCGGAAGGGCGCGATCCGGGCGGGAAGCGGCGACTTCGGCATCATTCCGGGGTCGATGGGGACCGGCTCGTACATCGTGAAGGGGCTGGGGAACGAGAAGGCGTTCAATTCGGCGTCGCACGGCGCGGGCCGGCGGATGAGCCGGAACGCGGCGAAGCGCCGATTCACGACCCGGGATCTGGAGGACCAGACGCGGGGCGTGGAATGCCGCAAGGATTCCGGTGTGGTGGACGAGATCCCTTCGGCGTACAAGCCGATCGAGCAGGTCATCGAGCAGCAGCGCGACCTGGTCGAGGTCGTCGCGAAGTTGAAGCAGGTCATCTGCGTCAAGGGGTGAGCGGGTGCGGCCGGGGCCGCGACCCGTTCGCGCGGGCGGTCCTGGACGTGCCCCGCCGCCGCTCCCGTCGCTTCCCGCCTGCGTCACAGTTCGCGGTGGACCTTCTGGTTCGATGCCTGGGCGCGGGGGCGGACCACCAGGAGGTCGATGTTGACGTGGCTGGGGCGGGTGACGGCCCAGGTGATCGTGTCGGCCACGTCGTCCGCCGTGAGGGGTTCCGCGACCCCCTCGTACACCTTGGCCGCCCTTTCCTCGTCGCCGTGGAAGCGGGTCGTGGCGAAGCCCTCGGTCCTGACCATGCCCGGCGCGATCTCGATGACCCGGACCGGGGTGCCGACGATCTCCAGGCGGAGTGTCTCGGCGAGGACGTGCGCGCCGTGCTTGGCGGCGACGTAGCCCGCGCCGCCCTCGTACGTGGCGAGGCCGGCGGTGGAGGAGAGGACGACCACCGTGCCGTCGCCGGTCGCGGTGAGGGCGGGCAGGAGGGCCTGGGTCACGTGGAGGGTGCCGAGGACGTTCGTCTCGAACATCTGGCGCCACTCCGCCGGGTCGCCGGTGGCCACGGGGTCGGCGCCGAGGGCGCCCCCGGCGTTGTTGACGAGTACGTCGACCGGGCCCCGGGCGGTGAGGTCCGCGGCGAAGGCGTCGACGGCGGCGCGGTCGGTGACGTCCAGGGCGTGGGCCGTGGCGCGGTGCCCGGCGGCGGTGAGCTCCTCGGCGAGGGCCTCGATCCGGTCCTTGCGGCGGGCCGTGACGACCACGTGGTACCCGGCGGCGGCGAGCTGCCGCGCGGTGGCGGCGCCGATGCCGCTGCTCGCTCCGGTGATGACGGCGGTGCGGGTGGTCTCCGGGGCGGTCATGGCGTAACCCTTCGTGCGTGTGAGCGACAGGACCCCAGGATAGGCGGGCCCCGGGCGCCCTCCCGGGGGCGGTGGGGCAGGGCGGGACCGCGGTCGCGGTGGGGCGGGGCGGCCTGCCACGCGGGTGACCGGGGGCGCGCCGGGCTGACGGTTGGTCAGGATCGCGGTGTGATGATGATTATGTTCGCGCCATGAGTGTCATGCGTAGGTCGCTCCTGGTGGTCGTGTCCGCCGTCACGGCGGTGGTGATGGGTGCGGGTTCCGGTACGGCGGTCGCGCCGGCTCCTGATATGGGTACGGGTACGGACACGGGTGCCGGTACGGGTACGCGTACGGCGGGGACCGGTGCGCCGGGTACGGCGGGGGCCGCCGCGCCCGCGCCGATCGCGCCCGAGGCCGACCTGGCCCATCACGGGCAGGTGGTGTTGAGGGACGGGCAGTTGCACGTCTGGGTCGGGTCCGAGAACCACGGCCCGTCGGGGCTGCCGGACGCGACGGTGCGGCTGGACTTCTCGGTGCCGCTGGCGCCCGGCCAGGAGGTGCCGCCCGCCTGTCTGTGGGGCGGGGACAGGACCGTGCTGTGCCGTACGGGCGAACTGCGCGCGGGCGGACGGGCGCGGGGCGTCGCGCTCGACCTCAGGACGCTCGGTACGCCGGCCGAGGTGGTCGTGGACGTCGACACGGCGTGGAACGGCGGCGCGAGCGACCGTAACCCGGAGAACAACCGCCACCGCGTGCTGGCACCGGCGACCGGGGATCCGTACGTCTTCTGACGCGTACGCGGACTGTTCGCCGTACGCGGACCGTTGTTCGCCCTACGCCGGCCGTTCGCCGTGCGGCGCCCCCGGTCAGGCCGCCGCGTGGTGACCGAACTCGCGGACCGCCTCCTCGACGATCGCCGCCAGCCGGGTGTGGTGCGCGCCCCGCCAGTACACGCGCTCGCACGACGCGCACTGGGCGAACACGTCGTACGTACGCTCCGTGCCGCGCTCCAGCACTTCCCGCACGGCGTCCTTGTCGGCCGGGCCGAGCACGCCGTTGCAGGCGGTGCAGCGCGTCCACGGCGTGAGCGTGGGCGCGAAGCGCTCCAGGACGTCGCGGAGTTGGTCGTCGGGCCGGTCGCTGTAGATGTACGCCCCGGCCCAGATCTCGCGCCGCCGCAGCAGCCCGCGGTCCCGCGAGAGCATCACCCGCCGCTCGGTGGCGGAGCGCGTGGCCAGGGCCGGGTCCCCGATGTCCTCGCTCTCGTACGCCGCGTCGATCCCGAGCAGCCGGAGCCGGCGGGCGAGGGTGCCGAGGTGGACGTCCAGCAGGAACCGCAGGGGCGCGCCCGGCACCCGCTGCGGCCGGGCCACGCCCCGTACCTCCACGCTCTCGCCCTCGGCGGGGATGTGGGAGAAGGGCACCGGCCGGCCGTCGACCAGCGCGGGGCCCGCCTCGGTGAGCGGGATGCCGAGCGATTCGACGACGTGTCCCAGCGTGGACGCCCCGTCGGTGACGAGGCCCACGGCGCCCTCGCGCCGGGCGGACGCGACAAACACGTGCAGTTCAGGGGCGACGCTGAGCTGGATCTCGGGTCCGTTCACGCCGTCAGGATGTCATCGGGCCGGTGATCGGGCCAGGCAATTGCGGTCGTACGGGTAAGGGGTACGGGTGCCCCCACGCGGACGGCCCCGGAAAGCGGCCACGGCCACCCGGACGCCTCGATTCCGCTTCCTACGACGACGGTATGCCGGGCGCCTCCAGGTCCAGGCGCCAGTCGTTGCAGCGCATGGGGGCGTGGCCCACCGGGTACTCCAGGGCGCACTCGCCCCGGAGGAGGAAGCCCGCCTTGCGGCAGACGCCGTTCGACGCCGGGTTGTCCACGGACGGGAACGCGTGCAGGTGGCGGTGGCTCTTCCGGGCCCGCGCCGCCTCCACCACCGCCCTGGTCGCGGCGGACGCCAGGCCGCGGCCCTGGAACGGGGGCAGGATCGCCCAGCCCGTCTCGTACACCTGCTCGCCCTGCCAGGTCCGCTCCCAGAAGCCGATCGTGCCGACCGCCTCCCCCGTCGGGATCAGCTCGACGCGGAACATCCGGCCCTTGTCCATGGACTCCGCGCTCAGCGCCACGTAGCGCGCGTGCCGCTTGGCGACCGCCTCGTCGGTCTCCGGGCCGCCGAGATGGCGCATCAACTCCGGCGCGTTCGCGGCGTGGAGGAGCGTGAGGTCGTCCTCCGACCAGGGCGCGATCCGTACCGGCGATGCTTCGATGTCCATGTTCCGCACTGTAGGACCCGGGTCTGACAACGGGGTTCCGGTGCAGGTCAGGGCCATTTCTGTCAGGGGCCGGTTCCATCAGGTCTCGGTGTGCAGGGGGCGGCCGCCGAGCAGGTTCCAGCGGCTGCCGCGTCCGCTCAGTTCGACGAGGGACAGGGGGCGTACGTCGATCCGCCAGAACGCCTCGGGGGGTGCGCCGAGGGCGTGGGTGACGGCGGCGCGGACGACGTCCGGTTCGGCCACGGCGAGGACGCGACCGCTGCGGTGTGGGTCCTGCGTTGGGCTTCCCGACGGCGCGTCCGGGAGGGCGTCCAGCCAGTCGCCCACGCGGGTCAGCAGGGTCAGCAGGGACTCCCCGCCGTGCGGGGCCGCGGCCGGGTCCGAGAGCCAGGCCGCCACCGACTCCGGCTCCGCCGCGGCCACGTCGTCCAGGGTGCGGCCCTGCCAGCGGCCCATCGCGCAGGGGGCGGGGGCCGGGGCGGGGGCTGTGGTGAGACCGAGGGCGCGGGCGGTGGCGTGGCAGCGGCGGGTGGGGGAGATGTGGAGTCGCGACGGGCGGGGGAAGGGTTCGCGGACCGCTTCGGCCTGACGAAGGCCGACCGGGTCCAGCCCGCCGGTGCCGGTGCCGGTGCCGGTGCCGGTGGCCGTGGGGTCCTGGTCGTGCGGTGCTTCCTCGGCCTCGCCGAAGCGGGCCTCGCGCAGTGCCGTGCTCAGGGCCGGTGCGATCAGCAGTACCCGGGTGGTGGTCATACGGCTCTGCCTTCTTCCTGGGGTCGCCCCAGTTCAGCACGGCCCGCGCGTGACGCCCGCACCGGCGGCGGGGGGGGGGGGGGGGGGGGGGGGGGGGGGGGACCGCCGTGCCCCCGCAGTGCCCCCGCCGTGCTCCGCGCAGGGTGCCCGTGGCCCCCGAGGGGCGCTTCGCTAGAGTGCCAGTTCGGTCTTTCCCCCAGCTCAGAGGTGCCGTAGTGAGCCCCGCAGCCCCCGCGTCCACGCCGCAGGAGCCCTCCGCGCCGCCCGTGTGCGTGGTCGGGATCGGCGCCGACGGCTGGCACGGGCTGTCCGCCGTGTCCAAGGACGCGCTGCGCGACGCCGACGTACTCATCGGCGGGCCCCGGCAGTTGGACCTCCTCCCCGAGGAGTGCGCCGGCGAGCGGGTGGCCTGGCCCTCGCCCCTGCGGCCCGCCGTCCCCCGGCTGCTCGCCGCACACGCGGGACGCCGGATCTCCGTGCTGGCCAGCGGCGACCCGATGTTCTACGGCATCGGCCGCGCCCTCTCCCAGGAGGCCGGGGCGGCGGCCCTGCGGATCCTGCCCCACCCCTCGTCGGTGTCGTACGCGTGCGCCCGCCTCGGCTGGCCCGTGGAGGACACCGAGGTCGTCACCCTCGTCGGCCGCCCCGCCGCGCGCCTGGCGGCCGCGCTCCACGACGGCCGCCGGATCCTGGTCCTCAGCGCGGGCGCCGCCACCCCCGCCGAGATCGCCGCGCTGCTCCGCGACCGCGGGTACGGGTCCAGCCGGATGCACGTCCTCGAACAACTCGGCGGCGACCGGGAACGCCACACCGCCGGCACCGCGCACGACTGGGCGCGGCCGGCCGGCGACCCGCTCAACGTCGTCGCGGTGGAGTGCCTGAGGGACGCGGGCACGCCGCGTGTCGGAGCCGTACCAGGCCTTCCTGATCATGTGTACGAACACGACGGCCAGCTCACCAAACGGCATGTCCGCGCCGCCACCCTCGGCGCGCTGGCGCCCGCGCCCGGCGAGCTTCTGTGGGATGTCGGCGGCGGGTCGGGGTCGATCGCCGTCGAGTGGATGCGGACGAACCGTTCCTGCCGGGCGGTGTCCGTGGAACGTGACCCGGTACGGGCCGAGCGCATCGGCCGCAACGCGCGCGCGCTCGGCGTGCCGGACCTGGACGTCGTGACCGGCGCCGCGCCCGCCGCGCTCGCGGGACTGCCGGTGCCCGACGCGGTGTTCGTCGGCGGCGGCCTCACCGCGCCGGGGCTGCTCGACGCCTGCTGGGCCGCGCTCCCGGTGGGCGGGCGGCTGGTCGCGAACACCGTGACGCTGGAGTCCGAGGCGCTGCTCGCGCGGTGGTACGGGCGCTTCGGCGGCGAGCTGGTCCGGCTGGCGGTGGCGCACGCCGTGCCGGTGGGAGGGTTCACGGGCTGGCGGCAGGCGATGCCGGTCACGCAGTGGGCCGTCACCAAGGACGGGCGCGGGGAGCCGCCCGCCGCGTCCGCCGCATCACCGGCGTCCGCCGAATCCGTCGTGTGGGGAGAAGAACGTTGACCGTGTACTTCATCGGCGCCGGGCCCGGCGCCGCCGACCTGATCACGGTGCGCGGCGCCCGCCGCCTCGCGGAGTGCCGGGTGTGCCTGTACGCGGGCAGTCTCGTCCCGCGCGAACTGCTCGCCTCGTGCCCGCCGGACGCGCGCCTCGTCGACACGGCCCGCATGGACCTCGACGGCATCACGGCCGAACTCGTGCGCGCGCACGCGGAGGGCCACGACGTCGCCCGGCTGCACTCCGGGGACCCGTCGGTCTTCAGCGCGGTCGCCGAACAGATGCGGCGCCTGGACGCGGCGGGCGTGCCGTACGAGGTGGTGCCCGGCGTCCCGGCGTTCGCGGCGGCCGCCGCCGCGCTCAAGCGCGAGCTGACCGTGCCGACGGTCGGCCAGACGGTGATCCTCACGCGCGTCGCCCAGCGGGCCACCCCGATGCCCGAGGGCGAGGACCTGGCCACCCTGGGACGCAGCGGGGCGCTCCTGGTGCTGCACCTGGCCGCCCGGTACGTCGACCGCGTCGTGGACGAACTGCTGCCCCACTACGGGGCGGACTGCCCGGCGGCCGTGGTCGCGATGGCCAGCCGGCCGGACGAACTGGTCCTGCGCGGCACCCTCGCCGACATCGCCGGCCAGGTGAAGGCGGCGGGGGTCGTCAGGACCGCCGTGATCCTGGTGGGCCGGACGCTGGCGGCGGAGACGTTCCGCGACAGCCACCTGTACTCGGCGGCACGGGACCGGGACGACGACGGGCACGGGGACGGGCACCGGGATGGGGACGGGCACGGCGACGACTCCGGGCGTCGTGGGTGAACCCGGTCGCCCGCGCACCCCGTGTGCCTGGTGAGGAAGAGCTCCTCCTAAGGATGTGGTCATGAAGCAGCCCCGCACACTTGTCGTCGGCGCCGGGATCGCCGGCCTCGCCCTCGCCCGCGCCCTGCGCGACCAAGGCCTCGACGCCGACGTGGTCGAACGCGACCCCGACTGGCGGACGACCGGCGCCGGCCTGTACCTCCCGGCCAACGCCGTACGCGCCCTGGAGCGCCTGGGACTCGGTACGGAACTGGCCCGCCGCGCCCACCCGATCACCCGGCAGCGGATGCTCGACCACCGGGGCCGCGCCCTGGCCGACTTCCCCGTCAGCGCCATCTGGGGCGACGTCGGCGGCTGCCTGGCCATCAGCCGCGCCGACCTGCACGACCTCCTGCGCGCCGCGGTCGGCGGCTCCTCGGTGCGGCTGGGGAAGGGGGTGGCGTCCGTGGACGACGGCGGTACGGTCACCTTCGCCGACGGTTCGTCGGAGACGTACGACGTGGTCGTGGGCGCGGACGGGGTCGGTTCCGCGGTGCGCGCCACCGCGTTCCAGGGGGCAGAGCCGCGCTTCCTGGGGCAGATCTGCTGGCGGTTCGTCGCGCGCGAGGACCCGGCCGCCCCGCCGATCACCGACTGGACGGCGCGGCTGGGAAGCGGGGGCCGTACGTTCCTGACCGTCCCGCTGGGCGGCGGCCTCCTTTACTGCTACGCCGACGTCAACAGCGCGGAGCCGGTCGCCCCCGAGGGTGACTGGCGCGCGCTGTTCGCCGACTTCGCCGGGCCCGTCCCGTACCTGCTGGAGCAGGGCGCCGACGCGTACTTCGCGGCCCTGTCGGAGATCGACGACACGGACTGGGTGCGGCCCCACGCGGTGCTCGTCGGCGACGCGGCCCACGCGTGCTCGCCGAGCATGGCGCAGGGCGGGGCGATGGCGCTGGAGGACGTGCTCGTCCTGGCGGAGCTGCTGGGCGAGGCGGCGGCGCGGGCGGGTACGGGGGAGGGGGCGGACGGTACGGACTTCGCGGCCGTCCTGGCCGCCTACCAGGCGCGGCGGGCCGAGCGCGTGCGCTGGGTGCTCAGCCAGAACCAGCGCCGCGACAAGGCCCGCAACCTGCCCACCCCGCTCCGGAACCTCACCCTCCGGGTCGCCGGCGAGCGCCTCTTCAAGGCCAACCACGCCCCGCTGCACGCCGAGGCATGAGGCCACCCACCGGACCGCCCCCGGGACCGGGGCCGGGCGCGGGACGCCCCGTACCGTCTCCGCCGCACCTCCTGATCCTCGGCGGGACCACCGAAGCCCGCCGCCTCGCCGAGGCCCTCGCCGCCCGGCCCGGCGGCGGCACGCGGGTCACCACGTCCCTAGCCGGCCGGGTCGCGCGGCCGGTGCTGCCGCCGGGCGAGGTGCGGATCGGCGGGTTCGGTGGCCCCGAGGGGCTGGCCGACTGGTTGCGCGCGCACCGGGTGACCGCGCTGGTCGACGCCACGCATCCGTTCGCCGGCACGATCAGCTTCAACGCGGCCCGCGCCGCCGCCTCCGCGCACGTACCGCTGCTGGCCCTGCGGCGGCCCCCCTGGACCTCCGTGGACGGGGACGACTGGCACGGCGTCGGCTCGCTGGAGGAGGCGGCGGACGCGCTCACCACGCTGGGCGCGCGCCGCGTCTTCCTCACCACGGGGCGGACGGACCTGTCGGCGTTCGCGGGGCGGGGCGACGGGACGTGGTTCCTGGTCAGGTCCGTGGACGCGCCGGAACCGCCGTACCCCGCCCGCATGGAAACCCTGCTGGACCGCGGCCCGTTCACCCTCGACGGCGAGCGCGAGGTGCTCCGGCGGTACGCGATCGACGCCGTCGTCACGAAGGACAGCGGCGGCGAGGCCACCGCGCCCAAACTCACCGCCGCCCGCGAGGCCGGCCTCCCGGTGGTGGTGGTCCGCCGACCGGCGGTCCCGGAGGGGGTGGCCGAGGCGGCCACGCCCGCGGAGGCGCTGGCGTGGCTGGACGTCCACACGTGACGGCCCGGCTGGCGCGCTCAGGTCGCCTGGCGGGCTTTCCGGCGTGACTACGGGTCAAGCCGGCGCTCGGGCTCTCTGACGTGCCTGCCGGGCCCGGCCTCTCAGGCCTCCGGGTACCTTCGTGGCGTCCATACGATCTGTTCGCCGTCGCCCTCGCCACGACGTACCGTCACCGTCTGCGTCGAGCCGATCAGCAGGATCGTCCGCATGTCGACCTGCGCCGGGTCGAGGTCGGCCAGGCGTACGATCCGCACGCTCTCCTCGGGGCCGCCGACATCGCGTCCCAGGACGACCGGCGTGTCCGGGGCGCGGTGCTCCAACAGCAGCTCGCGCGCCTTGCCGACCTGCCAGGTGCGGCTGCGCGAGCCGGGGTTGTAGAGCGCCAGCACCAGGTCGGCCGCCGCGGCCGCGTGCAGCCGCTCCGCGATCACCTCCCACGGCTTGAGCCGGTCGGAGAGGGAGATCACGGCGTAGTCGTGGCCCAGCGGGGCGCCCGCGCGGGACGCGGCGGCGTTGGCGGCCGTCAGGCCCGGCAGCACCCGTACGGGCACCTCCCGGTACGGGTCCTTGGACGCCACTTCCAGTACGGCCGTGGCCATCGCGAAGACCCCGGGGTCGCCCGACGACACCACCGCCACGCGGCGGCCGCGCCGCGCCAGGTCGAGGGCGAACTCGGCCCGTTCGGACTCCACCTTGTTGTCGGAGGGGTGGCGGCGCTGCCCCGGCCGTACCGGAACGCGGTCCAGGTACGTGGTGTAGCCCACGAGATCCTGGGCGGCGGCCAGTTCCCCGCGCGCCTCCGGCGTCAGCCACAGCGGCCCCGCCGGGCCCGTCCCGACCACCACGACCTCGCCGCGGGCGGCGGGCGCGGGGGCCGCGTCGACGCGGCTCGGCAGCACGGCCACCGAGAAGTACGGCACGGACTCCGGGTCGATGTCGGCGAGGGCGCCGGTGCGTTCGCCGGGCATCGTGGCGCGCTCGACGTACCGGGCGTCCGCCAGCCGGCCCGAGCGTTCGACGGCCCGCCGCACGGTCGGGAAGGTCCGCCCGAGCTTCATCACGACGGCGGAGTCGGCGGAGGCGAGGCGGGCGGTCAGCTCCTCCTCCGGGAGGGTGCCCGGCAGGATCGTCAGCACCTCCTCGCCCTCGACCAGCGGAGTGCCGAGGCGGGCCGCGGCGGCGCTGACCGAGGTGACGCCGGGGACGACCTCCGTGGGATACCGGTGGGCCAGCCGCTTGTGCATGTGCATGTACGAGCCGTAGAAGAGCGGGTCGCCCTCGGCGAGGACCGCGACGGTCCGCCCGGCGTCCAGGTGGACGGCCAGGCGGGCGGCGGACTCCGCGTAGAAGTCGTCCATGGCGCCCTGGTAGCCGCCGGGGTGGTCGGTGGTGCCGGTGGTGACCGGGTAGACCAGCGGTTCCTCGATGTGGTCGGGGCGCAGGTGCTCGGCCGCGATGGACCGCGCGATGGACCGGCCGTGGCGGGCGCTGTGGTAGGCGATCACGTCGGCCTCGGCGATGATCCGCACGGCTCGTACGGTCATCAGGGAGGGGTCGCCGGGGCCCAGGCCGACTCCGTAGAGGCGGCCGGTGATGCCGCTCGCGGGGCTGCCGGCGGGGCTGCCGGCGGGGCTGCCGGTGGCGGGCGTGCCGGGGGCGCTGTTCTCGCTCACTACTCTTCCTCGCTCGCGATCGCGTTGACGGCCGCCGCCGCTATCGCACTGCCGCCGCGCCGGCCCCGTACGACCAGGTGTTCCAGCCCGGAGGGATGGGCGGCCAGCGCGTCCTTGGACTCGGCCGCGCCGACGAAGCCGACCGGCACGCCGATGACGGCGGCCGGGCGCGGCGCGCCCTCCTCGATCATCTCCAGCAGCCGGAAGAGCGCGGTCGGGGCGTTGCCGACGGCCACCACCGCGCCCTCCATGCGGTCCCGCCACAGCTCCAGCGCGGCGGCGCTGCGGGTGGTCCCCAACTCGGCCGCAAGGCCGGGCACGGACGGGTCGGACAGGGTGCAGACGACCTCGTTGTCCGCGGGCAGCCGCTTCCGGGTGACGCCGCTGGCGACCATGGCGACGTCGCACAGGATCGGCGCGCCCGCGCGCAGCGCCTCGCGGGCGCGGGCCACCACACCGGGGGTGAAGGCGAGGTCGCGCACGAGGTCGACCATCCCGCAGGCGTGGATCATCCGGACCGCGACCTGGGAGACGTCGGCGGGCAGCCCGGTGAGGTCCGCCTCGGCGCGGATCATGGCGAAGGACTGGCGGTATATCGCCGGGCCGTCCTTCTCGTAGTCGAACGCTGTGGACACTGGGGTCTCGCTCATCTCGTCATGGTGGGGGTCGTCCGTGCCGCCGCGACGGCGCCGGCGAGGTCTTGTCCTGCCGCGGGTCCTGCCGCCCGTACGGCTTGGGGTGTCGCGGTCGTACGGGGGTCTTGGTGGGCGGTGCGGACGGTGACGTCGTAGGTGCCCTCGCCCGTCGCGACGGCGTCCACCCAGGAGGTGCCTTGGGGGTGGCCGCAGCGGCGGGCGCAGCCGGACCAGTGGACGGGCAGGTGGGGGTGGTGCGGTCCGGGGTCGCGCTGTCCGGGGGGTGGCGGGGGCGGGGCGTGGGTTGCCCGGGCCACCTGGGCCACCTGGGCCCCTTGGGCCACTTGGGTCGCGTCCGTCCGTACGTCGGAGAGGGACTTGGCGCAGCCGGGGCGGCCGGTGCAGGCGCCGACGCCGTGCCAGGGGGAGTCGGGGGTGGTGATCAGTCCGGCGGTACGGAGGCGGTCGAGCAGGTCGCCGGCGGTGTCCGGGGCGAGGCCGGGCACGACCACGCCGCGCCAGGGGGTGACGCGGAGGGTGCCGTACGCCGTTCCGGTTTCGCTGCCTCCCGCCGCCGCCGTCGCCGCCGCCGCTGCCGCCGCTGTACGGAGCAGCCGCCACTGGGCCACGCTCAGGCGGCCCAGCGGGGCCTGGACGGAGAGGGCCACCGTCCCGTCGGGGGAGCGGACCGCTCCCAGGGCCGGGGGGCCGGCCGCCGGCCCGGGCTGCTGGTCCGCCGCCGGGATGTGGTCGGGTGCCGGGACGCGGTCCGCCGGGATGTGGTCGGGCGCCGGGACGCGGTCCGCCGGAATCCCGGCCTCCGCGAGCCGCGCGGTCACCGCCGCGTCCAGGCCGTGGCCGGCGGGCAGTTCCCGTACGCGCCAGGCGCCCGAGCCGCCGGCCGCCGCGACGGTGAGGAACGCCTCCGCCGCCACCAGCGCGGCGCGGGCCGCGTCGGTGGCGGGCACTCGCCAACCTGACGGATTTGTCTGGATGAGCAGGGTGGCGGTGTCGTAGCGTTGTGCGAGCAAGGTCACATCCGCACCCAAGGCGGCCACATCGCCCCGGCCGTCGTCCAGCGCGAAGAGAAAGCGCCCGGAGAGGGCTGTCGCGGCCGCGCTCGCGCACAGCAGCTCGTCCAGTTCCTTCGACCACAACTGCACAGAGTGCGCAGACGATCGAGCCCGGTCCAGGTCGCGGTCACGGTCACGGCCGTCCAGCCCGGCCAGCGGCGAGGCGACGATGTTCCGTATCCGCTCGTGCGCCTCGGACGGCAGCAGTCCGGCGTCGTACAGCATCCGCGCGAGCTGCCCGCCACAGCTCTCGCCCAGCCCCCGCAGCTGGACGTTGCCCCGCGAGGTGATGTCCAGATGCCCGTCGCCCAGGCGCTCCGCCGCGGCCTCCAGGACCCCCGCCTGGTGGTGCGTCAGCACCCCTGCGGGCAGGCGCAGACGGGCCAGCCGGCCGTCGTCGGCGGCGTGCAGCCGGAGCGCGCCCGGGCAGGCGTCACCGCGCTCCCGCACGGGAGCTTCGTCCCGGTTCACGGGTGTTGGCGAGGTGGGCGGCATGGCGGCGAGCATACCCACGTGCCCGGGGGCCGGCCCCGAGCGCGGGGTCCGTCGGCGCCCGGCCGCCCGGGTGCTCGCTCAGGCGCCCTCCCCGCCCGTGACCTGCACCACCTACTATGCAGACGTATGCAGACGGCGGCCCGCCAGGTCCGCCACCGTCAGCGACGGCGTCAGGGGAGGAAGCCCGGTGCGAATCCGGCGCGGTCCCGCCACTGTGAGCCCGGCAGCAGCCGGGTGAGTCAGGAACTCCCGCCGTCCTCCCACCGCCCGGGGCGCGGACCCCGAGGAAGGCCAGACGCCGCATGATCCTGCTCCTGTCGACCTCCGACACCGACCTGCTCAGCGCCCGCGCCGCCAACGCGGCCGCCGGCCCGGTCCCGTACCGGTACGCGAATCCGGCCCGGCTCGCGCTGGACGACCTGCCCGCGCTCCTCGACGGCGCCGACCTCGTCGTCGTTCGGCTCCTCGGCGGGCTGCGCGCCTGGCAGGAGGGGATCGACCTCCTCCTCGCCCACGGCCGGCCCCTCGTCGTGCTCACCGGCGAACAGGCCCCCGACGCACAGCTGATGGAGGCGTCGACCGTCCCCATCGGGATAGCCGCCGAGGCGCACGCGTATCTGGCCCACGGTGGTCCCGCCAACCTCGACCAGCTGGCGCGGTTCCTCTCCGACACGGTCCTGCTGACCGGGCACGGCTTCGAGCCGCCCGAGCCCGCGCCGACCTGGGGCCGGGTCCACCGCCGGGTGGAGACGCTGGACGCCCTCGGGCAGCGGCCGCGGATCGGCGTGCTCTACTACCGCGCCCACCACCTCAGCGGCAACACCGCGTTCATCGACACCCTCAGCGAGGCCGTCGAGGAGGCGGGCGGCCGGGCCGTGCCGATCTTCGTCGCCTCCCTGCGCGCCCCCGAGCCCGAGTTGCTCCAGGCGCTGAGCGGCATGGACGCCATCATCACCACCGTGCTGGCCGCCGGCGGCACCCGGCCCGCCGAGGCCTCGGCGGGCGGGGACGACGAGTCGTGGGACGCGGGCGCGCTCGCCGCGCTCGACGTGCCGATCCTCCAGGCCCTCTGCCTCACCAGCAGCCGCGCCGCCTGGGAGGAGAACGACGAGGGGCTGTCGCCGCTGGACGCGGCGTCGCAGGTCGCGGTGCCGGAGTTCGACGGCCGGCTCATCACGGTCCCGTTCTCGTTCAAGGAGATCGACGAGGACGGCCTCCCGTCGTACGTCGCGGACCCCGAGCGGTCGGCGCGCGTCGCCGGGATCGCCGTCCGGCACGGGCGCCTGCGCTACATCCTGAACCAGGACAAGCGCCTCGCCCTGGTGCTCTCCGCCTACCCGACAAAGCACTCCCGGATCGGGAACGCGGTCGGGCTCGACACCCCCGCCAGCGCCGTCGCCCTCCTGCGCGAGCTGCGGGACGACGGGTACGACTTCGGCGACGAGGAGGTGCCCGGGCTGGAGTCCGGCGACGGCGACGAGCTGATCTACGCCCTCATCGAGGCCGGCGGCCACGACCAGGAGTGGCTCACCGACGAGCAGTTGGCCCGCAACCCGGTCCGGATACCCGCGGCCGACTACCGGCGCTGGTTCGGGCAGCTCCCCGCCGACCTGCGGGAAGCGGTCGAGCGGCACTGGGGCCCGGCGCCCGGCGCGATGTTCCTCGACAAGAGCCGTGTCGGCCACGGCGGCGACCCCGACGGCGACATCGTCCTCGCCGCCCTGCGGCGCGGGAACCTGCTCATCCTCATCCAGCCGCCGCGCGGCTTCGGCGAGAATCCCATCGCGATCTACCACGACCCCGACCTGCCGCCCTCGCACCACTACCTGGCCGCCTACCGGTGGATCCAGGCGTCCCAGGAGGACGGCGGGTTCGGCGCCGACGCCATGATCCACCTCGGCAAGCACGGCAACCTGGAATGGCTGCCCGGGAAGAACGCGGGGCTGTCCGCCTCCTGCGCGCCCGACGCGGCCCTCGGCGACCTCCCGCTGATCTACCCCTTCCTCGTCAACGACCCCGGCGAGGGCACGCAGGCCAAGCGCCGCGTCCACGCCACCCTCGTGGACCACCTGGTGCCGCCGATGGCGCGCGCCGAGTCGTACGGGGACATCGCGCGCCTCGAACAGCTCCTGGACGAGCACGCGTCGATCGCCGCCATGGACCCGGCCAAGCTGCCCGCGATCCGCGCCCAGATCTGGACGCTGATCCAGGCGGCCAAGCTCGACCACGACCTGGGGGTGGCGGACCGCCCCGAGGACGAGGGCTTCGACGAGTTCATCCTCCATCTCGACGGCTGGCTCTGCGAGATCAAGGACGCGCAGATCCGCGACGGCCTGCACGTCCTCGGCGGCGCGCCCACCGGACCCGCGCGCGTCAACCTGGTCCTGGCCATCCTGCGCGCCCGCCAGATCTGGGGCGGCACGTCGTCGCTCCCCGGCCTGCGCGAGGCCCTCGGCCTGGACGAGTCCGCCGCCACCCGCACCACCGCCGACGAGGCCGAGGAGCGGGCCCGCGCCCTGGTGCAGGCGATGGAGGACGCCGACTGGGACCCGGCCGCCGCGCCCCGTATCGCCGCCGGGCACGACCCGGCGGTCGCGGACATCCTCGGCTTCGCCGCCCGCGAGGTCGTCCCGCGCCTGGCCGGCACCACCGACGAGATCGACCACGTCCTGCACGCCCTGAGCGGCGGGTTCGTCCCGGCGGGACCCTCCGGGTCCCCGCTGCGCGGCCTGGTCAACGTCCTGCCGACCGGCCGCAACTTCTACTCCGTCGACCCCAAGGCCGTCCCCTCCCGCCTCGCCTGGGAGACCGGCCAGGCCCTCGCCGACTCCCTCCTGGAGCGGTACCGCGCGGACAACGGCGAGTGGCCCACCTCCGTCGGCCTCTCCCTGTGGGGTACGAGCGCGATGCGCACCTCGGGCGACGACATCGCGGAGGCGCTCGCGCTGCTCGGCGTCCGGCCCGTCTGGGACGACGCGTCCCGGCGCGTCACGGGCATCGAGGCGATACCCGCCGCCGAGCTGGGCCGCCCCCGCGTCGACGTCACCCTGCGCATCAGCGGCTTCTTCCGCGACGCCTTCCCGCACGCCATCGGGCTGCTGGACGACGCGGTCCGCCTCGCCGCCTCGCTGGACGAGCCCGCCGACGTCAACTTCATCCGCGCCCACGCCCAGGCCGACCTGGCCGAGCACGGCGACGAACGGCGCGCCACCACCCGTATCTTCGGCTCCCGGCCCGGTACGTACGGGGCGGGCATCCTCCAGCTCATCGACAGCCGCGACTGGCGCACGGACGCGGACCTCGCCGAGGTCTACACGGTCTGGGGCGGGTACGCGTACGGCCGCGACCTCGACGGCCGCCCGGCGCGCGGCGAGATGGAGACCGCGTACAAGCGCATCGCGGTGGCCGCGAAGAACACCGACACCCGCGAGCACGACATCGCGGACTCCGACGACTACTTCCAGTACCACGGCGGGATGGTGGCCACCGTGCGCGCGCTCCGGGGCACCGCCCCGGAGGCGTACATCGGCGACTCGACCCGCCCCGAGACGGTCCGCACCCGCACGCTGCTGGAGGAGACCTCGCGCGTCTTCCGCGCCCGGGTCGTCAACCCCCGCTGGATCGAGGCGATGCGGCGCCACGGCTACAAGGGCGCGTTCGAGCTGGCCGCGACCGTCGACTACCTCTTCGGGTACGACGCGACGACCGGCGTGGTCGCCGACTGGATGTACGACAAGCTGACGGAGACGTACGTCCTGGACCCGGAGAACCGGCGGTTCCTCCAGGAGGCCAACCCCTGGGCGCTGCACGGGATCGCCGAACGGCTGCTGGAGGCCGAGTCGCGCGGGATGTGGGAGAAGCCCGACCCGGCGGTGCTGGACGCGCTGCGGCAGGTGTTCCTGGAGACCGAGGGCGACCTGGAGGACAACGGCGCCGAGGACTGAGCGCCGGCGGGCGCCGGCGGGCGCCTTGTGTGCCGACGTGTGCCGGTACGGGACGTAAGTGCGGGGCGGGCGGGCCGGGTAGCTGTACGGACCAGGCGTCGTCCGCCCCGTGTTTCCCCCGCCGCCACCTACCCGTCACTGCGGAGACGGTCCGTCCGCTTAGCTTCCTCGGCGAAAGCTGTGCGATTCCTGAGGAGCTGTTGTGAACACACGCGTGCTTGGTACGCGATGGGCCGCGCCCGTCGCCGCGGCCGTGACCGCCGCCGTGGCGACGATGGTGCTCAACCCGACGCTGGGGGCGTCGGCCGCCGCTCCGCAGTCCGCGGCGAAGGCGAAGACGCCGACCGCGAAGAACGTCATCTTCATCAACGGTGACGGCATGGGCGCCTCGATGCGCGAGGCGGGGCGCCTGCACCTCGCCGGCCTGGAAGGCCAGTTGGCCATGGACCGCCTCACCGCGTCCGGCCAGCTCACCACCACCCCGCGCGACCCGAAGGCCGTGGTGACGGACTCCGCCGCGGCGGCCACCGCGTGGGCCACGGGCGAGAAGACGTACAACGGCGCGATCAGCGTCGACGTGGACGGCAACCCGCTGGCGACCCTCGGCCAGCAGGCCAAGGCGGCCGGCAAGGCCACCGGCCTGGTCACCACCGCCCAGGTCACCGACGCGTCGCCGGCGGCGTTCTTCGCCAACTCCGCCGACCGTTCGAAGCAGGACGAGATCGCCCGCCAGTACCTCGACGTCAGCAAGCCCGACGTCATCCTCGGCGGCGGCGAGGACTGGTGGCTCCCCGCCGGCACGCCGGGCGCCTTCCAGGACAAGCCCGCCGAGGACACGTCCGAGGCGAGCAAGGGCACCAAGGGCAACCTGATCCAGAAGGCCAAGAAGGCCGGCTACTCGTACGTCACCAGCGCGAAGGAGCTGGAGAAGGCCAAGAACGGCAAGATCCTCGGCCTGTTCGCCAACGAGGAGCTGTTCCAGCAGCGCCCCGAGGGCCAGGGCGACGTCTACAGCCCGGTCGTGGACCTCGGCACCATGACCAGCAAGGCGCTGGGCAGCCTGGACAAGAACAAGAAGGGCTTCTTCCTCATGGTCGAGGAGGAGGGCACCGACGAGTTCGCGCACGCCAACAACGGCGCCCGCGTCCTCCAGTCCGTGCAGCAGCTGGAGAAGGCCGTCGCGGTCGCCCGCGCCTACGTGGCGACGCACCCCGACACCCTGCTCGTCGTGACCGGCGACCACGAGACCGGCGGTCTCTCGGTCGAGGAGAACGACGCCACCGACGAGTCCGGCGACGCGATCTCCGCCGAGGACGGCCCGTTCAGCATCCGCGGCAGCGACCGTACGTTCACCATCGACTGGACGACGTCGGGCCACACCAGCGTGGACGTGCCGGTGACGGCGAGCGGCCCGCTCTCGGACCGCTTCTCGGGCAAGCACCCGAACACGTACGTGCACGACGTGCTGCGTGAGGTGCTGGCGCCGCGCCGCTGACGTACAGCTGGCGTACGCCGCACCGCTCACGTACGGGCGAGGCAGTGTGACCGCGGGCCCCGGGGAACGATTCCCGGGGCCCGCGGCCGTCGATGGCCTAGCCTGTTCCGGTGGCCCGAGTGGTGGAGTTGACGACCTATCCCGTCAAGGGATGCGCCGGTGTGGACCTGACCGAGGCGCTGATGACCGAGGCGGGCCTCGCCCACGACCGCAGCTTCATGGTGGTCGACGGGGACGGGGTGTTCCGCAGCCAGCGCCGCGACCCGCGCCTGGCCCTGATCCGGCCGGGGATCGGCGCGAACGGCGATCAACTGACGCTCGCGGTACGGGACGCGGAGGGCGCCGGGATCCCGCCCGTGGACGACCTGTGCGTCGACGTGGACCGTACGTCCCCGACCGTGGACGTCGAGATGTTCGGAACGCCCTACCGCGCCGTCGACCAGGGCGAGTCGGCCGCCCGCTGGCTCACCCACGTGCTGGGCGCGCCCAGCCGCCTCGTGCGCGTCCCGCCCGACCACACCCGGGCGACCGACGGGCTCACCCCCGGGACCTGCGGCTTCGCCGACAGCGGGGCCGTACACCTGCTGTCCCGCGCGTCGCTCGCCGCGCTCAACGCGCGCGTCGCGGAAGCGGGCGGAGCCCCGCTCGCCATGTCCCGCTTCCGCCCGAACATCGTCATCGACGACGAGCAGGGAGCCGGGGCCGGCACGGGCGGCGCCGGCGCCCCGCACCACGAGGACGGGTTCCGGCGGCTGGGCATAGGGGACACCGAGCTGGGGTTCACCAAGCTCGCCATCCGGTGCGCGGTCACCCTGGTCGACCAGCCGACCGGCGAACGCGCCGGGCCCGAGCCGCTGCGGACGCTCGCGCTGTACCGGCGGGCCACGGTGGGCGGGGTCGCGTTCGGCACCAAGTACGCGGTGCTGCGGCCCGGCAAGCTCGCCCTGGGGGACCTGGTGGACGTCCTGGAGCGGGCCGAGCCGCGGCTCTGACCACCCCGGCCCACGCCCCGCCCGGACCCCCGCTCCCCTGCTCCGGGAGAATGGCGCCGTGCCGCTGACCTCCGTCCGACCGCCGAGCGACGACCTCAGCGACCCCCCGCTCCTGCGGATCCGCTCCGCCGCACGCCTCGCGGCCCCCGCGCTCGCGCTGTTCGTGGCGATCCGCGCCCTCTGCCTCGTGACCCTCGTCGTCTGGTCCCGACTCGCCGGCCACAGCGCCCACGAACTCCTCTCGCGGCGCTGGGACTCCCTCTGGTACGTACGGGTCGCCGACCTCGGGTACGGCTACACCCTGCACGCGCCGGACGGCCGCGACCTGTCGAGCATGGCCTTCTTCCCCCTCTACCCCTGGCTGGAGAAGGCCCTCTCCGCGGTCCTGTTCGTCAGCCCGGCCGACGCGGGCCTGCTGATCAGCGCCCTGGCGTCGGTCGCCGCGGCCTGGGGCCTCTTCGCGGTCGCCGCGCACTGCTACGACCGCGGGACCGGGGTGGTCCTGGTCGGCCTGTGGGCGGCGCTGCCCGTCGGCGTCGTCCAGTCCATGGCGTACAGCGAGTCGCTGTTCGTGGCGCTCGCCGCGTGGGGGCTGTACGCGGTGCTCACCGGCCGCTGGATCGTGGCGGGTTCGCTCGCGTGCCTCGCCGGGCTGACCCGCCCGGTGGGTCTCGCGGTGAGCGCGGCGCTGATCGTCACGGCGGCACTCGGCGCGAGAGAGGCGAGGCGGACCGACCGGCCGACCGCGCCGCCCGCCTGGCGGATCCTCGCGGGCTGCGTGCTCGCGCCGCTGGGGGCGGTGGGGTACATCCTCTGGGTGGGCACCCGGCAGGGCGGCCTCTTCGGCTACCTGGACGTGCAGGCGGGGTGGGGGAACGGGTTCGACGGCGGCCTGGCGTTCGCGCGCTTCCTGGCGGACGGCCTCACCGGCACCCCGTCGGCCGCGCTCGCCGCCGTGATCCTGCTGGCCCTTCTGCTGCTGGCCGCCTGGCCACACTGGATCGGCGCCCGCCAGCTCCAGCCGCCCGCGCTCCTCGTCTACAGCGCGGTGGTCACGCTCCTGGCGGTGGGGGCGTCGGGCTACTTCGGTTCCAAGCCCCGCCTCCTGCTGCCCGCCTTCCCGCTGCTCCTGCCGTTGGCGGTGGTCCTGGCGCGCTCGCGCCCGAGGGTCACGTACCTCACGCTGACCCTGATGACGGTGGTCGCGGCGGCGTACGGTGCCTTCTGGCTGAACGGCTCGGGCCCGCCATGACCGACACTTCGGAGCGTTGATGACTGTTCGGTCCGGAAAGCCCAAGCCGTTCCTGTACGTCGTCGTCTGCGCGGCGGGCGTCGCGGGCGGGGTGGGTACGTTGATCGGCGCCGCGCACGCGCGCGGCTGGGCGGTCGGGGTGATCGCGAGCCCGCAGGGGCTCGGCTTCCTCGACGCGGACGCGGTCGTGGCGCGGACCGGTTTCCCGGTGCGCTCGGCGTGGCGGCGTCCGGGCGAACCGCGCCCGCTGCCGCCGCCGGACGCGATCGCGGTGGCGCCGGCCACGTTCAACACGGTCAACAAGTGGGCAGCGGGCGTCGCGGACACGCTGGCGCTGGGCACGTTGTGCGAGGCGTACGGGGCGGGCGTGCCGACGGCCGTACTGCCGTACCTGAACGCGGATCTGGCCGCCCACCCGGCGTACGCCCGGAGCCTGGACCGGCTGCGGGGGATGGGGGTGCTGGTCGGCGGGCCCGCGCCGCATCCCGCCGGGGCGAGCGGGGCGGAGGACGCCTTCCGCTGGGAGGAGGCGCTGGACCTGCTGGAGCCGCCGGTGTTCGGGGCGCGGGGCCCGGCCGCGGGAGAGCGGGGCTGACGCCTCCGCGCGGCCCGCGCCTCGGTGCTCGTCAGCGTTCGTGAGTGCCGTGCGCGCTCGTCAGTGCTCGTCCAGCCAGATCACGATCCCCGTCAGGTCGTTGAGCACCGCCGCGACCCCCGCCCGGATCGCCGCCGCGCAGCGCGCCGCGGTGAACGAGGCGGGGTCGTACGTCGAGGACGCCCCCAGCCCCTCGCCGCGGAACGACGCCCCCGACCAGTCGACGGCCGTGACGTTGCCGGTCGGTTCGGCCAGCTCCGCGCCGACGACGAGGAACTTCTGTGACAGGTGGTTGGCGGTGACCGTCGCGAGGGGGTCGACGAGGCCGTTGCCCGCGCTGACGATCAGGTCCGGGGCCAGGTCCATGGCCCGGGTGATGCTCGGTATGTAGTCGGACGGGTGGTCGGCGACCACGGTCCTGAGGTCGGCGTCCTCGTCCCCGGCCCACTCCTGAACCGCCTTCACCAGGGCCTTGGTCGGCCGGTCGTCCCCCGTGGTGAGCAGCACCACCCGGTAGTGCTTCGAGGGGTGGACGCCGTTCCACGAGCCGGGCCGCGGAGTGACGGTCGCCTCCGGGGCGGGCGGCGCGGCGACGAAGTCCCGGCCGAGCGTCCCGAGGGCCGTGGGTGCGGGGTGCGGCCGCGACCAACTGTCCCCGGAGTCGCATCCGGTGGCCAGTACGGCGGTCGCGGCGGTCGCCGCCAGGCCGGCGGCAAGGGCCCGAAGGTGGGGGCGCAAGGGGATCGTCCTCCGAGTGGTGGCGGATGGTGCGCCTCCATCCTGCGGTCCGAATCGCTGTCCCCTTCCTCCCCAGGTGTCGTTCTCACGCATGTTTTTCCACGGTTCGCCGACGGGCCGGTTCGTGTTCACCCCCGGCATGGAGCGTGCACACGCAACCTGAAGGAGTCACATGTCACGACGGGTGCGCCGCACCATCATCGGGATCACCGCGGCGCTGATCGCATTCCTGGGCACGGCTCAACCGGCCTCCGCCCACGGCTTCTCGTCGACCGTGTACGTCGGTGTCGCCGCGGGCGACGACGGTCACATACGCACGACGCTCAAGCTCGAGTACGACCTCTTCGTCGTCTCCACCGCCGACTTCGAGCACGACGACTCCCTCTTCCGTACGGGCACGGCGGCGTTCGACGCCGGTGACACCGCCGCACAGGCCGCGGCGCTCAACGCCCACGCGAAGTCGGCGGTCGCGTACGTCACCCGGCGCTTCTCCGTCACCTCGGCGGGCCACGCGTGCACGCCGAGCCGGGTCGGGCCCTTCACGATGAGCCGGCACGAGGGCGCGCCGTACACCGATCTGCTGCTCGACTGGACCTGCCAGGAGCGGGGCGACGCGCACGAGGTGCGTGCCGGGCTGTTCCCCGACTCCGAGTCGTACGTCACCGGGACGAAGACGATCGTCACGTACGACCTCGACGGCCGCTCGGGCAGCGCCGCGCTCGACGCCGCGCACCCGTCCTTCTCGACGGCGCAGGCCTGGTACGAGCGGTTCTGGGAGTTCTTCCGCCTCGGCGCCGAGCACCTGCTGACCGGCATCGACCACATCCTGTTCCTGCTGGCGCTCATCGCCGGGTCGCGGCGGCTGCGGGAGATCGTGCTCGCGGCGACCAGTTTCACCCTGGCGCACTCGGTGACGTTCCTGCTCGCCGCGCTCGGTCTGGTCGACGTGCCCGCGCGGGTCGTGGAGCCCGTCATCGCGCTGTCGATCGCCGTGGTCGCGGGCTGGTACCTGTGGCGGATCTGGCGGCAGGGCGGGCACGCCGCCGACCTGGAGACGGAGGGGCGCGGTCACTTCAGCCTGGACCGGGCGGGGTGGACCCGCCTGGGGGTGGTGTTCTGCTTCGGCCTGGTGCACGGGCTGGGGTTCGCGGGCGCGCTGGGCATCGACGAGGCGTGGTCGTGGACGCTGCTGTGGTCGCTGCTGGTGTTCAACGTCGGCATCGAGGTCGTCCAGCTGACCCTCATCGCCGCCGTCTTCCCCCTGCTGACCCTGCTGCGCCACCGGGCGCCGAGGGCGGGGCTGTGGGTGACCGGGGCGGTCTCGGCGGGGGTGTCCGCGATGGGCCTGATCTGGTGCGTGGAGCGGGTGTTGGGGGTCTGAGGCCTGGGCGGGGCGGGGTTCCCGTACGGCCGGAACCGGCAGCGAGCCGGCCGGGAGCTGGCAGTGGGCTGGCAGTGGGCTGTCAGGGAACTGTGCGGACGAGCGGCGAAGTTCAGCCAATTCCACCATCCCATTCTCGGCCGGTTCATCCGGTGCGGCGACCTTAACAACGTCATTACATGCACCCCCCCGTGCACATAAAGGAACACATAACCGATGAAATTGAGCACCTCGACACAGGCCTCCGGGCTTGTGCGGCGCCGCGTGGCCACCGGGGTCACCGCGGCGGTCCTGGGCTTGACCGTCGCTCTCGGCAGCGGGATGGCGTCCCCTGTCGCCGCCGCCGAGCCGGCCACGCTCTCCGGCATCATCCTCGGCGTGGGCGCGAACGAGACCCAGCGCACCGTGACGTGGTACTCCTCCGCCGACACCGCGCAGAAGCTCCAGGTCGCCCCGACCGCGGAGCTCGTCAACGGCGAGTTCCCCGCCGGCGCGGCCACCTTCGACGCGACCGGCGCGGCGAACATCGCCACCAGCGGCGGGTTCAACCGGCACGCGACGATCACCAGCCTGAAGGAGGACACGGCGTACACGTACCGTGTCGGCACCGAGGGCAACTGGTCGGCGGCGTACTCCTTCAAGACGCAGGACTTCGAAGGCGACTACGACTTCCTGTTCTTCGGCGACCCGCAGATCGGCTCCTCCGGCGACCTGGCGCAGGACCAGGCAGGCTGGCAGGACACCGTGGACGTCGCCACGGCGGCGAACCCGAACGCCGAACTCCTGGTGTCGGGCGGTGACCAGGTCGAGACCGCGAACAACGAGTCCCAGTGGAACTCCTTCCTGGCGCCCGACAAGCTCCGCTCCTACCCGTGGGCCGCCACCATCGGCAACCACGACGTCGGCGGCAAGGCGTACGAGCAGCACTTCTCGACGCCGAACACGGACCGCTCGGCCCCGTACTACTCCAACGGGAACCCGGCGTCCAACACGTCCGGCGGTGACTACTGGTACATCTACAAGGATGTGCTGTTCATCGACCTCAACAGCAACAGCTACGCCACCTCGCAGGGCGGCGGCGGTGACGCGGCGCACCTCGCGTACGTCACCGACATCATCAACAAGCACGGTTCCGAGGCGAAGTGGAAGGTGCTCACGTACCACCACTCGATCTACTCGCCGGCCGACCACGCCAAGGACAGCGACAACAAGACGCGGCGTGTCGACTTCCCGACCACGTTCTCCAAGCTCGGCGTGGACCTGGTGCTCCAGGGTCACGACCACAGCTACTCCCGCAGCTACCTGATCAAGAACGGTGAGAAGGCGGACCCGGCCGAGAAGCCCGGCGCCGCCGACGTGTACCCCGGTCCCGGCGGTGTCCTGTACGTCACGGGCAACTCGGCCTCGGGCTCGAAGTACTACGACATCACGCAGCCGGACAGCAGCGGGACGAGCGGGGCCGGCAACGGCGCCGACCCGCTGAACCCGGACAGCTACTGGTACAACTCGGTCCAGAACCAGGAGCACGTCCGCACCTACGTCAAGGTGCAGGTGCGCAACGACAAGCTCGTCGTCGAGAACGTCCGCAGCGGCACGTGCGCGGCGCCGAACTCGGCGGTCACGCGCGGCTCCTGGTGCAACAACACGGACGCCGCCCAGCCCGTCGGCTCGCTGGTCGACAAGGTCAGCGTGCACCCGTACCACGGCGACAGCCAGTCGCTCCAGGTCAACGTGCCGAAGGCCGCACCCGGTGAGTTCGGCTGGACGATCGACGGTTACAACGGCCTGGTGGACCTCGGCACCGCGCAGGAGCGCAACGGCGACCACTTCGAGGCGGCCGGCAAGATCAACCCGCTGCTCGTCTCGGACAGCCGCCGCTCGCTCGCGCCCTGGTCGGTGTCGGCCAGCGTGAGTGACTTCAAGGACGCCGACAAGACGTTCTCCGGCGCGAACCTCGGTTGGACGCCGCAGGTCCTCGACGGCGGTGCCGGCGCCAAGGCCAGCGACCCGGTGGCTTCCGGGTACGACGACCACGGCAAGGGCCTGTCCGTCGCGCGCGGCCTCGGCTCGGCGGCGCAGGGCCACCCGCGGGGTACGGCGAGGCTGGGCGCCGACCTCGACCTGAAGATCCCGGACAGCGTCGAGAAGGGTGGCTACCGGGCCACGCTGACGATCACCGCGCTGAGCAGCTGACCGGACCCGTTCCAAGGGGTGGGGCAGGCGCGCTCCGGCGCCTGCCCCGCCTCCCGTTCCTGGAGAACCTCACGATGCACGCGCCCGTTGTCCGTACCGCGACCCGTATCCGCACCTCCGCCGCCCTGCTCACGGGCCTCGTCCTCACCGCGCTCGTCCTCGCCGTCCTGCCCGCGGGCTCCGCGACGGCGGCCGACGGCGACGTGACCTGGACGGTCAGGACGGCCGCGAACAGCTACGGCGACGACCGGTCCAGCTTCAGCTACGCCGTCAACCCGGGCGGACAGCTCAAGGACGCCATGGTCGTGGCCAACCACGGAAAGTCCCCCCTCACGCTCACGGTCTACGCGGCCGACGGGTTCACCACGGACACCGGCCAACTCGACCTGCTGACCCGGGACAAGAAGTCGGTCGGCGTCGGCGCCTGGGTGCACGCGGCCCGCGCCACCGTCACCGTCCCGCCCGGCAAGTCGGCCCAACTCCCCTTCACGGCCTCGATTCCCGAGAACGCCCCGCCCGGCGACTACGTGGGCGGCATCCTCACCTCCCTCAAGCAGCCGGACGATGCCGAGGGCATCAACGTCGACCGACGCCTGGGAATCCGCGTCAAGCTCAGGGTCGGTGGCACGCTCAAGCCTCAACTCGCGGTCGAGAAGCTCCACCTGGACCACACCACCCCGGCCAACCCCTTCACCCGGGGCGACGCGACCGTCACGTACACGATCCACAACACGGGCAACGCGATCCTGTCGGCCCGTCAGGCGGTTTCCATCGCGGGCCCGTTCGGCTGGTTCCGTACGGACGCCGCACGGATCGCCGCCCCGCCGCAACTGCTCCCGGGCGAGACCTGGAAGGTCGAGGTCCCGGTGCGTGACGTGCCCTCGGCGGTCCGCCTGACCGCGACGGTGACCCTGACCCCCGTACTCACCGACGAGTCGGGCTCCACCAGCACCCTGAAGCCGACCCACGCCACCACCCGGGCCTGGGCGGTCCCCTGGCCCCTCCTGCTGCTGGCGGTGGCCCTGATCGCCCTCGCCGCGGTCGCGTTCCGCCAGTCCCGCCGCACCCGCGCCCGCCGCAGGGCCCGCGAGGACGCGCGCGTACGGGAAGCGGTGGACCAGGCACTGCGGGACCAGCACACCCCGACGGCGTGAGACGGCGGGACGCGCGGGGTTGGGGAGATGTTCACCCGATGACGGCTCCCCGTTTCCGGGCGCGACCGTATCGTGCCCTGATGCACAACCCAGGGCTGCTGCCGACCACCCCTCCCGTCCCCGCGCCGGTCACCACCCCCGCCGTTCCGCGGGTGCGTGAACACCGGTACGACATCGACCTGATCCGCGTCCTGGCCTCGGTCGGCGTCATCGTGTGCCACGCCGCCGGGGAGCTCATGACGGCGGTGGGCCGGTCCCCGGCAGGCGGTTCCCCCGTCTACTGGACGGCGGTGGTGGCCGACGGGCTCAGCCGCTGCGCCGTCCCCCTGTTCTTCGCGATGGCCGGCTGGGTGGTCCTCTCGGGGGCGCCGCCCCGCGACGGCGCCCAGGTCCGCACCCGCCTGACGCGCATCCTGGTGCCGATGGCCGTGTGGACGGCCGCGTACCTGCTGTGGGGCTGGGTGCGGGACACCAACCCCGACCCCACCCGGTCGCTGGCGCTCGACGCGCTCTTCGGGACGGTACGGCCCGCCTTCCACCTCTGGTACCTGTACACGTACGCGCCGGTGATCCTGCTCCTGTCGACCGTGGTGCTCATCAGGGCGGGCAAGCGGCCCTGGGGCCCTGGCGTCGCGCTGCTGGCCCTCGCGCTCGCGCCGACCCTGCGCACCGACGCGAACAAGCTCCTCGACCTCCAACTGCCCTCCTTCACCTGGACCTTCACCCTCTACCAGGTGGTGTACGCGGTCGCCGGGGCGCTGCTGCTCACCGTGCCGCGCTCCGTGACGACCGGCCGCCGGCGCCGCCTGCTCTGGCTCGCAGCCGCCGGCTGCGCCTGGGCCGCCGTCGTCGCCGAGGAGCACTACGTCCACTTCCCGTCGCCGTACGCGAGCCCCTTCGTGGCGCTCCTCGTCGGCGCCCTGCTGATGGCCTTCAACGGGCTCACCGTGCCCGAGCGGCTGCGGCCCCTCCTGACCCGGCTCGGCGGCGCGGCCTTCGGCGCGTACCTCGTCCACCTGTTCTTCCTCCAGGCCCTCGCCCCGCACCTGGTCACGGCCCGCGCGGGATGGCTGCACGCCCCGGCCCTGCTCGCCGCGCTGACGGTGGCGACCGTCGGCCTGTCCTTCGTGGCCAGCCTCCTGTGGGAGCGGCTGCGGCTGCGCCGCTGGCTGGGCTGAGGGCGCGGCCGGACCCGGCTATGTACGACGAGAGTTCGATCGACGCACCCCTCCCGTTCACCTTCGCGAAGGATGCTTGTCCTTTGTTGATCTCGTACGTGGCGCTCCTTCCTCACCGGAAGCCGGAGGGCCGGTTTTCCATGTGTAGCCTCAACCTCGTCTGGACCTAAGTTGCCCAAACTGTCGGTAATCGTGCCCTTTCGGAATATTCAGGCATACGCGCACGACATGCTGCGCTCTCTCGCCAACAACGCGGGGCCGGATACCGAGTTCATCCTCGTCGACGACTGCTCGACGGACGGAACACCGGAGATCCTCGACCAGTGGAAGCAGCGGCTTCCCCGCATGACGGTGATCCGGCAGGAGAAGAACAAGGGCGTGGCGCAGGCGCGCAACGCCGGGCTGGACGCCTCCGACGGGACGTACGTGACGTTCCTGGACGGTGACGACTGGTACGAGCGGGGCTACCTCGACGAGCTGGTCGCGAGCATCGAGCGGCTGGGCTGCGACTTCGTCCGCATCGGCCACATCGAGGTGACCGGGAAGGAGCGCGTCGTGCGGCGCCCCCCGGCCAAGGCCTGGGACACCGTGCTGCGCCCGCGCGACGGGATCGCGCCCGCCCACGAGAGAACCATGGTCGACTACCCCTTCGTGTGGGCCGGGATCTACCACCGCAGGCTCTTCGAGAACGGCGCCATGCGCTACAGCACCAGCCTGCGCACCGCGGAGGACCGCGAGTGGGTCTGGCGCCTGCACCTGACGGCCGAGTCCTTCGCGGTGACCCGTCCGCTCGGCGTCTTCTACCGGCGCGGCGTCACCACCTCGCTGACCCAGATCAGCGACGGACGCCAGCTGGACTTCATACCCGCGCACGACGCGATCCTCGACGACGTCCTGGTCGACCGCGAGGCCGAGCGCTTCCTGCCCAAGATCGTGCGGACGTACTGCGCGATGATCGCCTTCCACATGGCCAACGTGCACCGCTACGACCCGTCGACCGCACGGGAGTTGAAGCGCAGCTCGGTGGCGGCCCTCGGCCGGATGCCTCCGGCGATCCTGGCCCGCACCCTCTCGGAAATGGACATTCCGCGCTCCGCCGTGCTCCGGCGGCTGCGCTCCGACGCGGGGAAGGCGGCGTAACCATGGACGAGCGAGCCCAGATCTTCGAGGTCTCCACCCTCTACGGCGCCGCGACACTCGCCGCCGCCCTGGACGCGGGGCTCTTCGGACCCCGTACCGGCACCCGCCGGATCCTGCTGGTCAGCAACAACGCCGAGGTCCCCGAGACCGCCCTCCAGCTCTCCGAGATGTACGGGTACGAGCGCATCCTCACGCGCTTCGACGAGGTCGTCTCCTGGAACGCGCTGATATACCCGCACCACCCCGGCGCGTGGGCGCCGCGCGACAGCGAGAGCGTGATCTGGCAGCGCCTGTTCCGGCGCGCCCTCGGGATCGGTGACGTCCCCGTCGAGCTGGCGGTGGAGTCGATCCAGGTCAGCCCGGCGCGGGCGCTCGCCACGATCTTCGCGGAGAGCGCCGTCCACGTGTACGCGGACGGCCTGATGAGCTACGGCCCCACCCGCGAACGGCTGCCGGGCTCGATCGGCAACCGCGTCCAGCGCGTCCTGCACCTCGACCTGATCCCCGGACTGCGGCCGCTGCTGCTGTCGGAGACCGGCGCGCAGCCCGAACTCGTCCCCGACGAGGCGTTCGTGGCCGTCCTCAAGGAGATCGCCGTCGAGGCCGCGGACGACCCGCGGCTCACCGCGCTCGCCGCGGACCCGCCCACCGCGGTGCTCCTCGGCCAGTACCTCGCCGCGCTCAACATCCTGACCCTGGAGGAGGAGGAGCAGCTCCACGTCACCATGCTGCGGGGCGCGATCGCCGCGGGACACCGCTCGGTCGTCTTCAAGCCCCACCCCACGGCCCCGGCCGGGTACTCCCGGGTCCTGCACGAGGTGGCGGAGGCCAAGGGGGTACGGCTGCACGTCCTCGACGGCCCGCTCCTGGCCGAGACCCTGTACGAGACCTGCCGGCCGACCCTCGTCGTGGGCTGCTTCTCGACGGCGATGCTCACCGCGAGCGCCTACTTCGGCGTGGACGTGGCGCGAACCGGAACCCGCCTGGTGCTCGACCGGCTGACGCCGTACCAGAACAGCAACCGCGTCCCGCTCACCATCGTCGACCACCTGGTCCCCGACGTCACCGCGCCCGGCGCCGCGTGGGGGTCGACAGGGGAACTCGCCGCGCTCGTACGGGCCGTGGGCTTCTGCATGCAGTCGAAGCTGTACCCCGACCTGCGCGAGGAGACCGTCGCCTGGCTGCGGGCCCACCTCGGCCCGGACACCAAGCACTACTTCCGCCGCCGCCGGCTCACCTCGCTCGGCCTCCCGGGCGGCGAACCCCGCAACCCCTCCGAACGCCTGCGCGCCAACCCCACGGTGCGCCGCGTGGTCCGCGCCACCCGCCGCCGCCTGGGCGCCCAGCGACCGGGGGCGTGAGGGTCACAGCCTGGACGACGGCGTCAGAGCACCGACGCCGAGGCCGGCCCGGCGACCACGCCGGCCGGCCGGGAGACCTGGTGTGCGCCCGGGGCCCGGCGAATGCCGCTCAGGGCCACACCAGGCAATACGGCTGATGCCCCGCCTCGTGGAGGCGGTGGCTGAAGTCCTGCCATTCGTGCAGTAGTTGGTAGACGTTGAACGCGTCGCGCGGGCCGCCGCGGTCCGGGACCGTGGACCAGATGAAAGCCGCCGCGCCCACCGATTCCTCGCCGATGTCGCGGAGCGGGTCCACGACCGTCATGGGGAGTTTCACCACCGCGTAGTCGGGGTGAAGGACGACCAGTTCCAGCGGGGGCACCTTGTTCAGGGGCATGCCCTGTATGCCCGTGAGGACCATCGCGGCTATCGTCTCCGGCTTGACCTTCGAGAACATTCCGCCCATGCCGAGTTCATCGCCGCCCAATTCCTCGGGGCGCATGGAAATCGGGACACGGGCGGCCGTGGCTCCGTCGGGCGCGCCGAAATATTTGTAGGTCACCCCCACCCGACCACCACTCCTGCTTTCCGGAATCTGCTCGCGCGCCTCGCGCTCACGTCGCCGGTGCTTACCACGCCGGGCAGGCTCCGGACCGAGATCGTCGGTTCCCTCGCCCAGTCCGCCACCGCGATGCATATCTCCACCCGACCACTCGCAGCCCCGGCCGCGCAACCCGATCATCGTGACAGTGACCTCCCCCACGCGCGTGCGGCGAAACACCTGACCGCAAGAACGTCCGAGCCCCTGACACCGTGGATTGCGAGAGCTTCCCGCATGACGCCCCGCTTTCGTGCGGTTTGGGCACGATCCGGGCGTCTACCCGTCCTCACCGCAGGTGGGGCACCCGGGGCACGGCGACGCCGTGGTCCGGATAGCCGCAGGATATACCCGGCAGTCAAAGCGTAAATCCGACAAATCGGAGTACAGGTGGAGCCAGGTGTCCGGCGCCGGCGTCACGGCCCGGGGCCCCGCCCGATCACGGCGCTGCCCTACGCTGGGGAGGCCCCTCCGCCCACCTCCCACGAGGATCCGCAGGTCATGAGCCAACCGCCTTATCCGTACGACGCCCCGGTATCGCAGACGCTGTTCGACCGCGCGGCCCTCGTGACGCCCGGCGGCGTCAATTCTCCCGTCCGGGCCTTCCGTGCCGTGGGCGGCACGCCCCGGTTCATGGTGTCCGGCACCGGTCCCTACCTGACCGACGCGGACGGCCGCGAATACGTCGACCTCGTGTGTTCCTGGGGGCCGATGATCCTCGGTCACGCCCGCCCCGAGGTCATCGAGGCGGTCCAGGCCGCCGTCGCCCGCGGCACGTCCTTCGGTACGCCGGGGGAGGGCGAGGTCGCGCTCGCCGAGGAGATCGTCGGCCGGGTCGCGCCCGTCGAGCAGGTCAGGCTCGTGTCGTCGGGGACCGAGGCCACCATGTCCGCGATCCGCCTCGCCCGCGGCTTCACCGGGCGCGCGAAGATCGTGAAGTTCGCCGGCTGCTACCACGGGCACGTGGACGCGCTGCTCGCCGCCGCCGGGTCGGGGGTCGCCACGCTCGGGCTGCCGGACACCCCCGGGGTCACCGGCGCGCAGGCGGGCGACACGATCGTCCTGCCGTACAACGACCTCGAAGCGGTACGCCGGGCCTTCGCCGCGCACCCCGGGCAGATCGCCTGCGTGATCACCGAGGCCTCGCCCGGCAACATGGGCGTCGTCCCGCCGCTCCCCGGCTTCAACGCCGGGCTCAAGGAGATCTGCGCGGCCGACGGCGCCCTCTACATCTCCGACGAGGTGATGACCGGGTTCCGTACGTCCAAGGCCGGGTGGTACGGCATCGACGGCGTCGCCCCCGACCTGATGACCTTCGGCAAGGTCATGGGCGGCGGCTTCCCGGCCGCCGCGTTCGGCGGTCGCGCCGACATCATGGGCCACCTCGCCCCCGTGGGCCCCGTCTACCAGGCGGGCACGCTCTCCGGGAACCCCGTCGCCACCGCCGCCGGACTCGCGCAGCTGCGGCTGCTGGACGACGCGGCGTACGACACCGTCGACCGGGTCTCCGCCGAGATCCAGGGCCTGGTCGCCGACGCGCTCAACAAGGAGGGCGTCGCCCACCGGGTGCAGAACGCGAGCAACATGTTCTCCGTCTTCTTCACCGACGACGAGGGCCACGGCATCCACGACTACGACGCCGCCAAGCGGCAGCAGTCCTTCCGCTTCACCCCCTTCTTCCACTCGATGCTCGCCGACGGCGTCTACCTGCCCCCGTCGTCCTTCGAGTCCTGGTTCGTGTCCACCGCCCACGACGACCGCGCGATCGAGCGTGTCGCCGCCGCCCTGCCCGCCGCGGCCCGCGCCGCCGCCGAAGCCACCGATCCGGAGAACGCCGCATGAGCGACCGCAGCGAACTGACCGTCGTCCACCTCATGCGGCACGGCGAGGTCCACAACCCTGACGGCGTGCTCTACGGCCGCCGCGACGGCTTCCACCTCTCCGAGCTGGGCCGGCAGATGGCCGACCGGGTCGCCGAGCACCTCGCCACCCGGGACATCACCCACGTCGTGGCGTCCCCGCTGGAGCGCGCCCAGGAAACCGCGGCCCCGGTCGCCAAGAGCCACGGCCTGACCCTCGACACCGACGACCGGCTGATCGAGGCGGCGAATGTCTTCGAGGGCAAGACGTTCGGCGTCGGCGACGGGGCGCTGCGCCAGCCCGCCAACTGGAAGTACCTCACCAACCCGTTCCGGCCGTCCTGGGGCGAGCCGTACGTCGACCAGGTCGTCCGGATGATGGGCGCCCTCACGGCGGCGCGCGACGCGGCCCGGGGGCACGAGGCGGTCTGTGTCAGCCACCAGCTGCCCATCTGGATCGTCCGGAGCTTCGTCGAGCGCCGCAGGCTGTGGCACGACCCGCGCCGCAGGCAGTGCACCCTCGCCTCGCTGACCAGCTTCACCTTCCAGGGCGACCGGATCGTCTCGGTCGGCTACTCCGAGCCGGCCCGCGACCTGGTCCCGGCCCACCTCCTGGCCGGCGCCAAGCCGGTCAAGGGCGCGTCCAAGGCCTTCGGCGCCTAGGACTCGTCCTGCGTCTGCTTTTGCTAAAATATGACAAGTTCTGGAACCTCCGCGTTCGGTACGACATCTCATGAGTTGCCGCTTGTAAAACCTGCCTGAGCGGCTCACGGGACGTGCGAGCGCGGATGGGGACTTTATGCGCGACATCAGCCGAAGGGGACTGCTGGGAGCGGGAGTCGGAGCCGCGGCGGCGATCGGGATCGCCGGTTGTGGCTCCTCCCCCGACCGGAGGGCCCCGCACCGCGCGGGTGGTACGGCCAAGGGTGACGGGAAGGGCGGGGGCACCGGGAAGGCCTCCGCCAAGCCCCTCTCCGAAGAGCCCCGGCTCATAGGCGACGGTTCCACCTCCGACGCGGGAAAGCAGCCGCACCAGCCCCCGGCGCCGGTCCCGCTGGAGCCCGGCCAGACCCCGCCGCAGTTCGTGGTCTTCTCCTGGGACGGCGCGGGCGAGGTCGGCAACGGCCTCTTCCCCCGCTTCCTCGACCTCGCCCGGGACCACGGCGCGGCCATGACCTTCTTCCTCTCCGGCATCTATCTGCTGCCCGAGTCGAAGAAGAGCCTCTACCGCCCGCCCAACAACGCCGTCGGCGCCTCCGACATCGGCTATCTCACCGACGACCACATCAAGGAAACGCTCAAGAACGTCCGCCGCGCCTGGCTCGAAGGACACGAGATAGGCACCCATTTCAACGGGCATTTCTGTTCCGGTCACGGCACGGTGGACCACTGGACCCCGGCCCAGTGGCACAGCGAGGTCGAACAGGCCGTGTCCTTCGTCACCGAGTGGCGTACGAACAGCGGCTGGACCGATCTCGACCCGCTTCCCTTCGACTACCGCAAGGAATTGATCGGCGGCCGTACACCCTGCCTCCTCGGCCAGGAGAGGCTGTTGCCGACCGCGCGGAAACTGGGCTGGCGGTACGACGCCAGCTCGCCCGGCGGTACGCAGAGGTGGCCGGAGAAAAAGGGCGGGGTGTGGGACTTCCCGCTCCAGGCCGTGCCGTTCCCCGGGCACAGCTTCGAAGTCCTCTCCATGGACTACAACATGCTCGCCAACCAGTCGGTCAATTCGACCAAGGGCATGCCGGAGAAATACCCGCGCTGGCGGGAACAGGCCAAGGGCGCGTACCTCAACGGGTTCAAGCGCGCGTACAAGACCAATCGCGCGCCGTTCTTCATAGGCAACCACTTCGAACAGTGGAACGGCGGGATCTACATGGACGCCGTCGAAGAGGCGTTCAAGGAGATGGCCGGCAAGAAGGACGTACGGCTCGTGTCCTTCCGCCAGTTCACCGACTGGATCGACGTCCAGGACCCCGCCGTACTCGCCAAGCTCTGCTCGCTGGACGTCGGTCAGGCACCCGAAGGCGGGTGGAACGCGTTCTTTAAGGCGGCTTGACAACGGGCCTTACGGGCAGTGCGGTCACCGAGGGGGGTGCGCAAGATCCCCCGAATCGCCCATGCGAAACTTTTCACATGAACTTTGGCCGCGCTCCTCGAAGCAGCCCGAGCCGTCGACTCCGCACTGTTCTGCCGGTCGCCGTCGCCGCGGGCGCGCTGACGCTCTCCGCGTGCGGGGGCGGCGGGACGTCCGGCGGTGGCGGAAAGACCGGATTCGTGTCGAACACCGGCGGCATCGCCACCGTCGCCAAGGCCGACCGCCGGTCCGTCAACGACCTCTCCGGGGAGACCCTGGAGGGCAAGAAGCTCGACGTCGCGGACTACAAGGGCAAAGTGGTCGTCCTCAACGTCTGGGGCTCCTGGTGCGGACCGTGCCTCGCCGAGGCGCCGCACTTCGCCAAGGTCTCCAAGGAGATGGCCGGCAAGGGCGTCGCCTTCATCGGGATCAACACCCGCGACCTGGAGAAGGAACCGGCCGTCAAGTTCGAGCAGGACTTCGGGATCACCTACCCGAGCCTGTACGACCCGGCGGGCAAGCTCCTCGTGTACGGGTTCCCCAAGGGCAGCCTCAACCCCCAGGCCATCCCCTCCACGATCGTCCTCGACCGGAACGGGAAGATCGCGGCCCGCTCGCTCAAGGCCGTCGACGAGGAGCAGTTGCGCAAGCTGATCGACCCGCTGATCGCGGAGAAGTGACGTGCAGTACCTCGCCGCGGTGACGGACCCGAACGAGACCATCGTCACGGGAGCGCTGCTGCTCGCGTTCCCGCTGGCCGTCCTGGCCGGGCTGGTGTCCTTCTTCTCCCCGTGCGTCCTGCCCCTGGTGCCCGGCTACCTGTCGTACGTGACCGGCATCAGCGGCACCGACCTGGCCGAGGCCAGACGCGGCCGGATGGTCGCCGGGTCGTCGCTCTTCGTCGTCGGGTTCAGCGCGGTCTTCGTCTCCGGCGGCGCCCTCTTCGGCTACTTCGGCTCGGAGCTCCAGGCCCAGCGCGACGTGCTCTCCAAGGTCCTCGGCGTGCTGATGCTCCTGATGGGCGCGTTCTTCCTCGGCCTGATGCCCTGGCTCACCCAGCGCGAGTTCCGCTTCCACCGGCGGCCGGTGTCCGGCCTCGTGGGCGCCCCGCTGCTCGGCGCGCTCTTCGGGATCGGCTGGACGCCCTGCATGGGCCCGGTCCTCGGCGCGGTCCAGACCCTCGCGTTCCAGCAGGGGACCGCGGGCCGGGGAGCCATACTGACCGTCGCGTACTGCCTCGGACTGGGCCTGCCGTTCATCCTCGCCGCCGTGGCCTTCCGCAAGGCGCTCGGCGCGTTCGGCTGGATCAAGCGCCACTACACGTGGGTGATGCGGATCGGCGGCGGCATGATGATCGCGACCGGGCTGCTGCTGGTGACCGGCGCGTGGGACGTCGTCGTGCAGCAGATGCAGGGTTGGTCCAACGGCTTCACGGTGGGGATCTAGTCCATGAGCACGACAGAGTCAGACAGCACGACCGAGCCGGACAGCACCACCGAGCCGGACAGCACGACGGAATCGGAGCGGTCCGCCGAGGCGCGTGACGCCCGGGACGTACGGGAACTCGGCGCCGCCGGCTCCCAGCTCTCCACCGCCCCCCGCGAGGAGTCCCTCCTCACCGGCCCCACCCTGAGCGTCCTCGGCTGGGCACGGTGGTTCTGGCGCCAGCTCACCTCCATGCGCGTCGCGCTGATCCTGCTCTTCCTGCTCTCGCTCGGCGCCATCCCCGGCTCGCTGATCCCGCAGACCAA
The DNA here is from genome assembly GCF_011694815.1 of Streptomyces liangshanensis. Lineage (NCBI taxonomy): Bacteria > Bacillati > Actinomycetota > Actinomycetes > Kitasatosporales > Streptomycetaceae > Streptomyces > Streptomyces liangshanensis. The sequence continues at coordinate 3,277,434 of NZ_CP050177.1, read as the reverse complement.
CGTCGACGAGCTCAAGGTCGCCGACTTCAAGGCGAAGCACACCACCGTCTCGCCGATCTACGACCAGCTCCAGCTGTTCCACGTCTACAGCTCGGTGTGGTTCTCCGCGATCTACATCCTGCTGTTCATCTCCCTCATCGGCTGCATCATCCCGCGCACCTGGCAGTTCGTCGGCCAGCTGCGCGCCCGCCCGCCGCGCGCCCCCAAGCGGCTCACCCGGCTCCCCGCGTACACGACCTGGCGCACCGCGGCGGAGCCGGAAGCCGTACGGGAAGCCGCGCTGTCCATCCTCAAGCGGCGCCGCTTCCGGGCGTACGCGGACGGGGACGCGGTCGCCGCCGAGAAGGGCTACCTCCGCGAGACCGGCAACCTGATCTTCCACGTCGCGCTGATCGTGCTCCTGATCTCGTTCGCCACCGGCCAGCTCTTCAAGTCCGACGGCGGCAAGCTGGTCGTCGAGGGCGACGGCTTCTCCAACACCCTCACCCAGTACGACGACTTCCGGTCCGGCTCCCTGTTCAACATGGACAGCCTCGCGCCCTTCAGCTTCACGCTGGACAAGTTCACCGCCACGTACGAGCGCAGCGGGCCGCAGATCGGCACGCCCCGCACCTTCCAGGCCGCGATCCACTACACCGCCGGCCCCCGTGACAAGGAGCACAAGGCGGTCGTCAAGGTCAACGAGCCCCTGGAGGTCGACGGCTCGAAGGTCTTCCTGATCGGCCACGGGTACGCCCCGGTCGTGACGGTCAGGGACCGGGCGAACAAGGTCGTCTTCAGCGGCGCGGTCCCGCTGCTGCCCGTCGACGGCAACTTCACGTCCACCGGGGCCATCAAGGTCGTCAACGGCTACAAGGACAAGGCCGGGAAGAGGGACCAGCTCGGGTTCGCCGCGTTCTTCGTGCCGACCTTCGCGGGCAAGGGCAACGGGCAGATGTTCTCCCGTTTCCCCGCGCTCGACCTGCCCGTCCTCAACCTGGGCGCGTACCACGGCAGTCTCGGGGTCGACTCGGGGCTGGCGCAGAACGTGTACCAGCTGAACACCTCGAAGATGACGCCCTTCAAGGACGCCAACGGGGACATCCTCAAGAAGACCCTGCTGCCGGGCGAGAAGCTCGTCCTCCCGGGCGGAGCCGGGTCGATCACCTTCGAGAAGGACATCAAGGAGTGGGCCAGCTTCCAGATCACCCACCAGCCCGGTGACGGCTGGGCGCTGACCGGCGCGATCGCCGCCATCGCGGGGCTGGCCGGTTCCCTCTTCATCCAGCGGCGCCGGGTCTGGGTCCGGGCCGTGCGGGGCGCCGACGGCGTCACCGTCGTCGAGATGGCGGGCCTCGGCCGCAGCGAGTCCGCCAGACTCCCGGAGGAACTGGCCGACCTGGCCGGCACCCTCCACGCGGAAGCGCCCACCCACGCGGACGCGCCCACCCACGCAGAACCTGATCCCGCCGAAGAGACGGTCGAGAAGACCGCCCGGGCGTCCGTCGAAGTCGAAGGGGTTGAGAAGTGAGTCTCGCCGCCGCAGCAACCAACGAAAGCCTGGCGAACACCAGCAACGTACTGATCTATTCGGCCATGGCCGTCTACATGCTGGCGTTCTTCGCGCACATCGCCGAGTGGCTCTTCGGCAGCAGGAGCAAGGTCTCCAGGACCGCTTCGGCCCTGACCGGTGAGGCGGGCGCCGCCGCCCCGGCCGTCCAGGTGAAGTCCGCGCAGGGCGGGTCCACCGCCGTCCTCGACCGGCCCCGGGTCGTGACCCGCTCGGCCTCCGGCTCCCGCGACCTGCCCGACGGCCCCGGCGCGGCCGGCGACGACGCCCAGGGCGACCTGTACGGCCGTATCGCCGTGTCGCTCACCGTCCTCGCCTTCGTCGTCGAGGCGGCCGGCGTGATCGCCCGCGCCCTCTCCGTGCAGCGCGCCCCCTGGGGCAACATGTACGAGTTCAACATCACCTTCTCGACCGTCGCGGTCGCGGTGTACCTCACGCTGCTCGTGCTGAAGAAGAACATCCGCTGGCTCGGGCTGCCGCTGGTCACCACGGTCCTCCTGGACCTCGGCCTCGCCGTCACCGTGCTCTACACCGCCAGCGACCAGTTGGTGCCCGCGCTCCACTCGTACTGGCTGTGGATCCACGTCTCGACCGCGATCTTCTGCGGCGCCGTGTTCTACGTCGGCGCCGTCGCCACGCTGCTCTACCTCTTCCGTGAGCGGTACGAGTCCAAGCTCGCCGCGGGCGGCAAGCCGGGCGCCTTCGCCACGTCCGTCATGGAGCGGCTGCCCGCCTCGGGGAGCCTCGACAAGTTCGCGTACCGCGTCAACGCGGCCGTCTTCCCGCTCTGGACGTTCACGATCATCGCGGGCGCGATCTGGGCGGGCCAGGCCTGGGGCCGCTACTGGAACTGGGACCCCAAGGAAACCTGGTCCTTCATCACCTGGGTCGCGTACGCCTGCTACCTGCACGCCCGCGCCACCGCCGGCTGGAAGGGCCGCAAGGCCGCCTACCTGGCGCTGATCGCCTTCGGCTGCTGGCTGTTCAACTACTACGGCGTGAACATCTTCGTCACCGGCAAGCACTCCTACGCCGGGGTCTGATCCGGTCGTTCAGCACAGGACGCCCCGCGGGACCACCGGTCCGGCGGGGCGTTCCGCGTGCGCGGGAGCGGGGAAACGCCCGGGTCAGTCCTGGCCGATGTCCTCGTTCCACAGCTCGGGGCGCTCGGCGATGAAGTCCCGCATCATGGCGACGCACTCCGGATCGTCGAGCAGGACGACCTCCACCCCGTGCTCCGCGAGCCAGTCGTGCGCACCCGGGAAGGTGCGGGCCTCGCCGACCACCACCCGGGAGATCCCGAACTGCCGGACCAGGCCCGAGCAGTACCAGCACGGCGCGAGCGTGGTCACCATCGTCGTACCCCGGTACGAGCGCTGCCGCCCCGCCGCGCGGAAGGCGTCCGTCTCCCCGTGCACCGACGGATCGCCGTTCTGGACGCGGCGGTTGTGCCCCCGGCCCAGCAGCGTGCCGTCCGCGCCGTAGAGCGCGGCGCCGATCGGGATACCGCCCTCCGCGAGCCCCGCGCGTGCCTCGGCGACCGCGGTCGCCAGCCATTCCCGTGCCTGTTCCACCTGCGTCACCATGCGGCGATTATCACGTGGAGGTACCCGGCTCAGGCCTTCGGCGGAGTGTCCTCCGCGGCGCCGCCGCCCTTCTCGCGGCGCTCGATCTCCTCCTCGCGCCGGCGCAGGTCGGCCTCCCACCGCTCCAGGTCCGCGGCGGCCCGCGCCTCGTCCGCGGACGGCTCGGGCGCGTCCGCCGCCGGGTCGTCCCCGCGGGCCCGGTCGTCCTTGAGGGAGTTGAGGAACTCCGGGTTGTCGTCGGGGGCCACCCAACCGCCGCGCCGGCCCGCCGGTCCCGTCGCCCGGCGGTCGCGTCCCGCGATCAGCCAGGAGATCGAGCCGACCAGCGGGAAGAGGAGCACCAGGATGGCCCAGACCGGCTTGGGGAGGTAGCGGACGTCCTGCTCCTCCGTGGTGAGGCAGTCGATGAACGCGTAGATGCTGAGGCCCAGTGGCACCAGAATCATCAGCACCCTAAGCATGGCGGTCCCCCTGCGCATGAAGATCGAGACCGGATCGCGGCCTCCGTGACGGGTCCACACTAGGGCCTGTCCGGCGGGTTTTCGCGGGCCTGCGACGCCCGGCACCGCACCTCGCGGCGTTGTCGGGAGACCCGAGTACATCCAGTACACGGGTCACCCTCCGCCTTGCGAGGCACGGCACCGGACGCCGCAGGCTGATCCGCGAACACCCGCCGGACAGGCCCTGGCGAGAAACCGGGAAGCCCCGGCGGGTCCCGGAGTCGGGGATGACACACTGGACGGCATGGCTTATGACGATCTTCGCTCGCTGCTCAGGGCGCTGGAGCGCGAGGGTGACCTCACTCGCGTCAAGGCAGAGGTCGACCCGTACCTGGAGGTCGGGGAGATCGTCGACCGGGTGAACAAGGCGGGTGGCCCGGCGCTGTTGTTCGAGAACGTCAAGGGCTCCTCGATGCCCCTGGCCATGAACGTGTACGGCACGGACCGCCGGCTCCTCAAGGCGCTCGGCCTCACCTCGTACGCCGAGATCAGCGACAAGATCGGCGGGCTGCTCAAGCCCGAGCTGCCGCACGGCTTCGTCGGCGTCCGCGAGGCGTTCGGCAAGCTCGGCTCGATGGTGCACGTACCGCCCAGGAAGGTGAAGGACGCGCCCGTCCAGGAAGTGGTCCTCACCGGTGACGACGTGGACCTCGACCGGCTGCCCGCGCTGTTCACCTGGCCCGAGGACGGCGGCTCGTTCTTCAACCTCGGGCTGACGCACACCAAGCACCCCGAGACCGGCGTCCGCAACCTCGGGCTCTACCGCCTCCAGCGCCACGACCGCCGCACCATCGGGATGCACTGGCAGATCCACAAGGACAGCCGCAACCACTACCAGGTCGCCGCCAGGCGCGGGGAACGGCTGCCGGTGGCCGTCGCGTTCGGCTGTCCGCCCGCCGTGACGTACGCCTCCACCGCGCCGCTGCCCGGTGACATCGACGAGTACCTCTTCGCGGGCTTCGTCCAGGGCCGGCGGATCGAGATGGTCGACTGCAAGACGGTGCCGCTCCAGGTCCCGGCCCACGCCGAGGTGGTCATCGAAGGCTGGCTGGAGCCCGGGAAGACCCTGCCCGAGGGGCCGTTCGGCGACCACACCGGCTTCTACACCCCGCAGGAGCCCTTCCCGGCGCTGACCATCGACTGCGTGACGATGCGCAAGCGGCCGCTGCTCCAGTCGATCGTCGTCGGCCGGCCTCCCACGGAGGACGGGCCGCTCGGGCGGGCGACGGAGCGGTTCTTCCTGCCGCTGCTGAAGATCATCGTGCCGGACATCGTGGACTACCACCTCCCCGAGTCCGGCGGCTTCCACAACTGCGCGATCGTCTCGATCGACAAGAAGTACCCCAAACACGCGCAGAAGGTCATGCACGCGATCTGGGGCGCGCACATGATGTCGCTGACCAAACTGATCGTCGTCGTCGACGCCGACTGCGACGTCCACGACCTGCACGAGGTGGCCTGGCGGGCGCTGGGCAACACCGACTACGCGCGCGACCTGACCGTCGTCGAGGGGCCCGTCGACCACCTCGACCACTCCTCGTACCAGCAGTTCTGGGGCGGCAAGGCCGGGATCGACGCGACGCGCAAGCTCCCCGAGGAGGGGTACACACGGGACGGGGGCTGGCCGGAGATGGTCGAGTCCGACCCGGAGACGGCGGCGAAGGTCGACCGCCGGTGGAGGGAGTACGGCCTCTCATGAGCGCTGTTCAAGGAGTCCTCGGGCCCGAGCCCGCGCAGCCCAGCAGCCGGACGCGGGCGTTCCTGCGGCTGGTGATGATCGAGCACTCGGTCTTCGCCCTGCCCTTCGCGTACATCGCCGCGCTGACGGCGATGACCCAGCTCGACGGCAACATCCACTGGCTGCGGCTGCTGCTCGTGACGGTCGCCATGGTCGGACTGCGGACGTTCGCCATGGCGTGCAACCGGATCATCGACCGCGAGATCGACGCCCGTAACCCCCGGACCGCCGGCCGCGAACTGGTCACGGGCGCGGTGTCCGTGCGGTCCGCGTGGACCGGGGCGCTGGTCGCCCTCTTCTTCTTCCTGGGCGCGGCGGCGCTGCTGGGGCCGCTGTGCCTGGCGCTCGCCCCGGTCGCGGTGGTCCCGATGGTGGTCTATCCGTACGGGAAGCGGTTCACGAACTTCCCGCACGCGATTCTCGGCATCGCGCAGGCCATGGGCCCGATCGGCGCGTGGATCGCGATCACCGGCGAGTGGTCGTGGGACGCGGTGATCCTGGGGCTCGCCGTGGGCATCTGGATCGGCGGCTTCGACCTGATCTTCGCGTGCCAGGACGTCCAGGCGGACCGCGCGCACGGCGTGCTGTCCGTGCCGGCCCGCTTCGGGATCCCTGCGGCGCTGTACGGCGCGCGCGGCGCGCACGTCGTGACGCTGGGACTCCTGGTCTGGTACGCGCTCGCCACCGACGCGGGCGGGTTCTTCTGGACGGGGCTGGTGATCGTCGCGGGCGCGTTCCTCTACGAGCACACGATCGTGAAGCCGCACGACCTGTCGCGCCTGAACCGGGCGTTCTTCCAGGTCAACGGATTCGTGGGGATGAGTCTCTTCTTCTTCGCCCTGCTCGACCTGTTGGTGCGCGGCCTCACGGTATGAGCGGGACCGCCGCCCCCGCCCGTACGGGCCGCTTCGTGCGGTAGAGGAACGCCGCGAGGACGCCTCCGACGAGCCCGAACAGGTGGCCCTGCCAGCTGATGGACGGGTCGGTCGGCAGGACGCCCCAGAGCACCGAGCCGTAGACCGCCAGCACCACCAGGCCGACCACCAGGTCGACCGCGCTGCGGTTCACGAACCCGCGCACCAGCAGGTAGCCGAGCAGGCCGAAGACCACGCCCGATGCCCCGACCGTGTTCGAGTGGTCGGCGGCGGTGAGCCACACGCCCAGGCCGCCCACGACCATGATCGTCAGGACGACGGCGGCGAAGCGGCGTATCCCGCCGAGCGCCGCGAGGAAGCCCAGCACCAGCAGCGGCACGGTGTTGGACGCGAGGTGCTCGAAGCCGTGGTGCAGGAACGCCATCGGGATGACGTCGCGCAACTCGCCGAAGCTGCGCGGGCTCAGTCCGTACGTGTCGAGCGCGCCGCCCGTCGCGGTGTCGACCACTTCGAGCAGCCAGAGCAGCGCGACCCAGGCGATCATCACCCCGCCGGCGGCCTTCACCCGGTCGGCGCGGCTCGGCGTGGTGACCTCGGTCCCCGGATTCGGATACGTCATCCCAGCCCCCTGCTCTCCCGGCCCCCGCCGTCCCGGCCCCGCGAATCCCGGGGCCTGTGCGGGGAACGTCCGGGGCACCGTCGTCGGTTCCGTCACCAGGGTGCCGGATAGGCTCGGATCCGTGAAGCCCGGACCGAACGCAGACCCCCGCAGCCCGCGACAGGACCCGACGCCGGCCCGCGCGCGGGCGTCCCGCCCGGACGCCCCGGAGCCGCGCAGGCCCTGGATCGTCGGGGTCTCCGGCGCGTCCGGCACCCCGTACGCCGCCGCCGTGCTGCGGGGGCTGCTGGACGCGGGCGAGAGCGTGGACCTGGTCGTCAGCAGGGCGTCCCGGCTGACGCTGCTGGACGAGACGGGGATCGCGTTCCGGGACGCGCACTGGGAGAGCGATCTCGCCGACTGGCTGGCGCGCGGCGCGGACGGCAGTCCGGACACCTTCGCGAAGAGCGTGCCGGACAGCCTGTCGGACGTACGGCACTGGGCGGCCGGCGACCTGGCGGCGGGGCCGTCCTCGGGGTCGTACCCGGCCAAGGGCATGCTGATCGTGCCCGCCTCCACGGCGTCGGTGGCCGGGGTGGCGCTCGGCCTGTCGAAGGATCTGCTCCAGCGGGCGGCGAGCGTGACGCTCAAGGAGCGGCGCCCGCTGGTCGTCGCCGTACGGGAGACCCCCCTTGGCGGGCAGACGCTCCGGCACCTGGTGGCGCTGGACGAGGCGGGCGCCGTGGTCCTTCCGGCGTCCCCCGCGTTCTACGCGGGCGCGCGGCACATCCAGGACCTGGTGGACTTCGTCGCCGGGCGGGTGCTCGACGTGGCGGGGGTGCCGCACGGGCTGTACCGCCGCTGGGACGGGCAGCTCGGCGGGGCGCGCGACGACGGCGACCGCTGACCGGCCGCTTGTGTGAAGTGAAGGTCAGATCCTAAAGATCTGCAAGATTCGTAGGAATTCTTCCTTCTATGCCTTAGATTCGACACGCACCTTGTGAGTTCGCTGAATAATGGAAGGCTTCAGGCATATGGACGCCGTGGACAGGCAGCTCATTCAGGCCCTCAGGGAGAACGGGCGGGCCTCGTACGCCGAGCTAGGGCGCCTCGTCGGACTGTCGGGGCCGAGCGTCACCGACCGCATCAACCGGCTGGAGGCGGCGGGTGTCATCACCGGGTACCGCGCCACGGTCGACTCCGCCTCGCTCGGCCTGGGCGTCATCGCGCTGATCGGGATCTCCCTGTCGGACGCCGCCGACCACGAGGACGTGGCCCGCAGGATGCGCGACCTCCAGGAGATCGAGGACTGCTGGTTCATCGCCGGCGACGACTCGTACATGCTCAAGGTACGGGCGAGCGACGTGGACGGCCTGGAGCGGACGATCCGCCGGCTGAGCGGGACAAAGGGCGTCTCCCGGACCCGTACGACGATCGTGCTGTCGACCAAGTGGGAGAACCGGGTGGGTGAACTGCCCGAGGAGGAGTGACCGTTCGTCCGGGCGAGAGCCGGGGGCGGGCCGGGGGAGCGCCGACGGGACAGCCGACGGAGGGCCGAGGGGGCGGGTGGCGGGCCCGGCCCCCTCGGGCCCCGTACGTCAGCCGAGGGGCGGCCGCAGCCGCCGCGGCGCGGCCGAGGGCGGGGCGATGAGCCCCGCGACGACGGCCTTGTTGACCGCGTCCACCCGGGAGACCGCGCCCAGCTTGGCGAAGATGTTGCGCAGGTGGCGCTTGATCGTGCCCTCGGTGAGGCCGAGTTGGGTGGCGGCCCCCCGGTTGCTGAGCCCCGCCGCCACCAGCGTGACGACCTCCACCTCGCGCGGGCTGAGCGTGTGCCGCGCGGGCTCGGGCTCCGGTGGCACCTCCGCCTTCGGCCGGGGCGGCAGCGAGACGGTCAGACCGTCCTGGCTGCACGCGTCCCGCAAGGCCGCGACCAGGGAGTGGTGCGTGGCCGTCTTGTGCAGGTAGCCGCGGATGCCGAGGGGCAGCAGGCTCTGGAGCAGCCGGGGATCGTCGTGCATGGTCAGCACCATGATCTTGGTGTCGGGCGAGGCCGCCTGGACGGCCCGTACCGTACGCCCCGGATCCTCGTTCCCCGGCATCTCGATGTCCATCAGCAGGACGTCCGGGCGGTGTTCGGCCGCCATGGCGACGGCGCCCGGCGCGTCGCCGACCGCCGCCGCCACGTCGAAGCCGCCCACCCCGCGGATCAGCTCGGCCAGCGCGTCCCTGAGCAGGGTGTGGTCGTCCGCGATGACGATGCTGTACGTGGTCATGCCGGAACGCCCGGCGCGGTCGCCGGCGGCTCCGGCAGGAGCAGCGAGAGCCGCATCCCGGTGCCCACCCCCGGCACGCTGGTCAGGTGCAGCGTCCCGCCCAGCGCCTGGACCCGCTCCCGCATCGACAACAGGCCCGTCCCCGACCGGCCCTCGCGCGTCGGCGGGGCGGCCTGGTCGAAGCCGGCCCCGTCGTCGTGCGCGAAACAGTCCACGCGGTGCGGGGCCACGTCGACCTCCAGCGCGACCGTGCTCGGGGCCGCGTGCGTCAGGGAGTTGCGCAGGAACTCCCGCAGGACCAGGAACAGTTCCTCGGCGTGCCCGGCCGGGACCCACGACTCGTCCCCGTTCACCTCGATGTGCACCCGCACGCCGGGAGCCTGGTGCGCCTCGGCGTACTCCAGGAGCGCTTCGGCGAGGCCGGTCACGCCGGGGCGCGTCCGCAGGTCGGAGATGAGCCCCCGGGTGTAGCCGGTCGCCTCGTCCAACGCGCCCCGGACGCGGGCGAGATGGCGGGCCCGGGTCGGCGGCCCGTACCCCTCGTCCACGGCCTGGTCGTGCAGGTCGAGGCAGCGGTAGGCGAGGGCGAGGCTCTGGCCCAGCCGGTCGTGCAGGTCGCGCGCGAGCCGCTGGCGGTGGCCGGTCGCGCTCTCCTCGACCTTCTTGAGGAGGTACGCGTCGTAGCCCGCGGCCGAGACCTGGAGGCAGGTGGCCAGGCTGTGGTTGAGCGCCGCCACCGCGCGCCCCAGGCACGCGGAGGACTGCTCGGGCGGCAGGTCGGCCGCCGCCGTCACCAGGTACTGGAGGCAGATCTGGAAGAGCAGCCCCGACGACCGCAGGGTGTCGGCCGGGTGGACCGACTGGAGCGGCCCGCGGGTGCTCAGGCCGACCGACAGGCCGAGCGCGGCGTTGGCCGCCGACGGCTGTTCGCTCTCCCGCAGTGCCTCGGCGCACTCCTGGATGACAAGTCTGGCGTGTTCCCGCGCTTCTCCCCACAGCTCCGTGGTCGAGATCAGCGGGCTGGACACGCCGTCGAGGGAGTTCCTGAAATGACAGATGATTTCATCGCTGCCGAGCGCGAGCCGGTCGGCGAGCAGGCGCGCGGAAGCTGTGGATGGATCGGTCTCCTCGGTCTGCGTTTGTATCTTCAGCACCGCTGAAGTCCCCCTAGGTCACTGGTCCAGCTTCGGCGGCTCCTCGATGAGCCGCCCGACCTGACACATCGTGCAGGGGGAGTCTAGGCGAAACGGATTTCCGCTCTCGATGTGATAGCTCACAACGACGCGCGATGTGACGTCAGTCTTTACCGTTTCATTGCCGGTGGATCCGACGGGCCTGGGACGTTCCGCGGCCGCCGGGACGGTGTTAAGGCAGTGTCACCGGTTCACGAAATTCTGATGTCGAATGGAGGCGTATCCGGACGGGGTTGTTCCGGCCGGCGCGGTCCGTGGCGACGGCCGCCGCGTATCCGTCGTACGGCCGGGGAAGTGCCAGGTCGGCGGCGGGCCAGAAGCGGTGGTCCAGATTCGTCCCCGCCGAGAGGCCGAGTCCCGACGCCTTCACGGCCGCCTCCAGCCGGGTCCACGCGCGGAACCCGTCGGCCGGGTCGGGGCACGGCCGGCCGAGGATCCGGGACCAGTCGACCCCGGGGCGTACGTGTTCCAGGTCCACGCCGACCACGGCGCCCGGCGCCCGGACGGCGAGCAGGGCCAGTTCGTGCGAGCGGGAGAGGCTGACGGCGGGGCCGGGGCACCAGCCGAGGACGTAACCGGGCTTGCCGCGCCAGGCGTTGCGCACGTGGGTGAGGTCGGCGGGCGCGCACTTCAGGTAGCCGGCGACGATGTCCCTGGCCGCGAGGTGGGCGGCGAGGTAGCGGCGGCGCGCGGCGGGCTTCCGTATCCCCAGCCGGTACGCGCGTTCGCGTTCGTACGCGCCGAGTTCGGGCAGCCGGGCCTCGTGCGGGGCGGGGTCGGTGTCCAGGGGGACGATCCAGAGGTCGGTGGATTCGGGGAGAGGCATGTCCTGTTCCCTTCTGGGGCTGTTCGCTTCCGGGACCCGCCAGGTCCCCGGCGCGGGGGGCACCGGGGACCTGGGGGGAGGGGGAGGCGTCGAGTCCCTTCGCCGTCGTACGGGCGGATCAGTCGTCGACGAGGGTCCGTTCGAGGGGGGCGCCGTCGGCGGTGGCCGGCTGTCCCGGCACCTGGCCGCCCGGCTTCCCGGCGGCGGGCCGCTCGGCGAGCATCTGGTGGACGACGACCGCGGTGATCGCGCAGAGCGCGGCGGACGCCCACAGCACGACGCGCAGCGCGTCCGTGTGGCCCTGGGACAGGAAGTCGCCGAAGCCGTCGCGCAGCGCGGCCGGGGCGTCCTTGACCACACCGGCCACGTCACCGCTGGCGACCCGGTCGGCGGTCGTGGAGGCGGAGTCGCCGCCCTTCGCGACGTACTGCGACAGGCCGTCGGAGATGCGTGAGCGGATCATCGAGGCGACGGCCGCGACCATGACGACGGCCGCGATGGCCTCGCTCGCCAGGCGGATGGTGTTGAACATGCCCGCCGCCATGCCGGCCCGCTCGGGCGGCACGGTGCTCACGGCGGCGCCGTCGAGGACGCCCATGATCAGGCCGACGCCGACCCCGGCGACGAGCAGCGGCCCCGCGAGGCCGAGGACGCCGATGCCCGGGTGGACGACGGTGAGCCAGGCGCAGCCGGCGGCGATGAGGAGCAGGCCGAGGCCGAGGACGACGCGCATGTGGACGCCGGAGGCGACGAGCCGCCCGCCGACGAGCGGGCAGAACAGCACGGGCCCGGTCAGCAGCAGCATGATGAGCCCGGCGCCCTGGCTGCTCTCGCCGTTCGCGCCGATCAGGTACGCGGGCAGGACCAGCAGCAGGCCGATGAAGCCGAACGAGAAGGCGACGTTGAGCAGGTTCACCGAGAGGAAGCGGCTCTCGCGGAACAGCGACAGGTCGAACATCGGGTTCTCCTGGCGGCGTTCCACCAGGGCGAACGCGACGACCAGCAGGACCGACCCGGCGAACAGGAGCAGCACGGTCGGGCTCCCCCAACCGCTCTGCGGGCCCTGGATGATGGCCAGCGTGAACAGGACGAGCGCGAGGCTGAACGTGATCGTGCCCGGCCAGTCGATGCCGCCCGCCTGCGGGTTGCGCGACTCCTGGAGGAACGGCAGGCCCAGCATGGACAGGACGACGAGCGCCAGGTGCGCGTAGAACACCGACTCCCAGCCGAGCGCGCCGACGAGCAGCCCGCTGGTCGTCGGTCCGAGCGCCAGGCCCGAGCCGAGCGTCACCCCGGCCACGGCGAACGCCTTGGCGCGCGCGGCGCCGTCGAAGCTGGAGGCCACGATCGCGGTGGCCGAGGTCATCAGCGCGGCGGCGGCGACACCGGCGACCCCGCGGGCGATGTCGATCACGACGACGCTGGGCGCGAGGACGGTCGCGACGAGCGACACGGCGTACAGGCCGGTGCCGAAGGCGAACATCTTCTTGCGGCCGATCAGGTCGGCGAGTGAGCCGGCCACCATCATCAGGCTGGCCGCCATCACGTTGTACGCGTTGACCACCCACTGGAGCGAGGCGAGACTCCCGCCGAGTTCGCGCCCGATGTCGGGGAGGGCGACCGGTGTGCCGCTGACGCCGAGCGGCACGATCAGTACGCCGAGACACACGACGAGCAGGGTGAGCCCTGGGCGGGGCCCGGCGTCGAGCCGGGCGTCGGGGGTGGACATCAGGATTCAGACTCCTTCTTGAACGGGCTCCGCCTGTGGAGGCACGAGGCGGAGTTCCTGGAACAGCTCCGGCCCGCCCGGCGGGCGGACCGCGGAGACCACCGCGTCCGGGCGGACCAGGACGACGGTGGGGGTGCGTACGGAGAGGGCGGCGTGCACGCGGCCCGCCGGGTCCGCGAGGACGCGCACCGGGCCGCTCGCGCCCCGCGCGCCGGTCCTGGCGGCCGAGACCAGGACCGTGCGGTGGCCGGGGCCGGTCAGCCCGTCGGCGAGGACCCGGGCCCGCGCGGTGCGTGCCGCGTCCCGGCCGTCGGCGGCCAGGACGAGGAGGACGGGCCGGCCGTCGTCGAGCAGGTCGTGCAGGCGCGGGACGGGGGCGCCGGGCGGGGGCGTACGGTCCGGGGTTGTGCGGTTCGCCGGCGTACGGTCCGGGGCGAGCCGGACGTCCGGCAGGCGGGCGCCCTCCCGCAGGGGTCCCCTCGTGCGGCCCGGCGCGGCGTGCGTCAGCGAGAGCTGGGTCTGGCGCGGCGTGACGAACCGGTCGAGCAGACCGGTGCGTTCGCCGAGGCCGAGCGCCCGGTCCCGGACGTTCCTGCGCCAGCCGCGCATCGTCCACAGCCGCGTCTGGAGGTCGGTGTCGCTCAGCACCTCCAGGGCGACCGCCCGGCGCTCGCGCTCCCAGCGGTCCAGGACGTCGGTGCCCCGCTCGCCCCGGACGACCCCGCCCAGCGGGCCCGCCAGGCTCGCGGCGTCCTCTATCCCGGTGTTGAGGCCCTGGCCGCCCGCCGGGCTGTGGATGTGCGCGGCGTCGCCGACGAGCAGCACCCGGCCCTTCCTGAACCGGTCCGCGATCCTGCGGTGCACGCGGAACACCCCGGTGCGGTGCTCGCCGGTGAGGCGGATCGGGACGGGGCAGCGCTCCGAGGCGGCCCGCTGCACCTCCGCCCGGATGTCGTCCGCGATCTCCGCGTCCGGCGCGAGGCTGGTGAAGACCCGGAAGTTCCCGCCCGGCAGGCCCACCACGACGAGCACGCCCTTCGCCGTCATGAAGTAGTGCGCCTCGTCCTGCGCCAGCGGGGTGTCGCACACCCCGTCCGACAGCAGGAACCGCTGCGGGTACGTCTCGCCCTCGAAGCCCGTCCCGATGGCGGCGCGGACCGTGCTGTGCGCGCCGTCCGCGCCGATCAGCCAGTCCACGCGGGTGCGTTCGGTGGCGCCGTCGGCGTCCGTCAGTTCCACGGTGACGCCCTCGGGGGACGGCGTGAGCGAGGTCAGCGCGACGCCGAACTCGGTCGTGCCGCCCAGTTCCTCGAACCGCTGCCGCAGTGCCTGTTCGGTCTCCTGCTGCGGCAGGGACACGGCGAACGGGAACCGCGTCTCGGGCACCTTGCGGAAGGTGAGCCGGGCGACCCGGCGGCCCGCCGAGTGGTAGTTCTGCGCGTGCAGCGGCAGCCCCCGGGCGAGTATCCCGTCGCCCGCGCCGAGCCGGTGCAGCGCCTCCAGGGCGCGCGGCCACAGGGTGATGGCCTTGGCGTGCGGGTTGGGGCGCTCGGCCCGGTCGACCAGCCGGACCCGTACCCCCTGCTGGAGCAGGGCCGTGGCGGCGGTGAGGCCGACCGGGCCCGCGCCGATCACCAGGACCCCGGCCGGTCCGGGGGTGTGCGCCGCGGTGTCCGTGGTGACGGGGTCCGTGCTCACGCGCCCTCCCCGGTCCGTACGACGAGGCAGGCCACGTGGCCGTCCTGGCCGATCCCGGTGACGAGGGAGAGCTGTCCGGGAGCGGTACGGGCGAGGACGGCGGCGAGCTGGAACGCGCCGTCCGCGCTGTACGCCTCGCCCGTGACCTCCTTGACGCGGATCTCGGTGACCGTCCGGCCGCCGAGGGCCCGGCGCACCGCGCGGCGCTCCGCCTCCTCGAACCCGACGAGGCCGGTGGCCCCGAGGGAGACCGCGCCGACGTCGGCGGGGTCGACCCCGGCGCGCTCCAGGGCGCGGGTGACGCAGTCGGCGAGGACCGCGCCCACCCCGGGACGTACGCCCTCCGGGGAGAACGCCGTCTCGCTCGCGAGGAGTTCGGCGAGGACGGGGGCGCCGTCCTCGCGGGCCCGCGCGGCGTCCTGGACGGCGAACAGGGCGCAGCCCTCTCCGACGGGGAAGCCCTGCGCGAGCGCGCCGGACGCGGCCCAGCCCCAGGCGGTTTGCGGGCACAGCTCCTCGACGCCGCCGACCAGCAGCCGGTCGGCGTGGCCGCGGTCCAGGGCGTTGCGGGCGTACCGGAAGGCGGCCAGGGTCGCGGTCGTGCCGCCGGAGAGGGTGGCGTTGATGCCGTGGAGCCCGTTCCAGATGGCGATCTGGCCGGTGCAGGAGTTCATCACCGTGTTGGGGAAGGCCGCCGCGTCGACCAGGTAGGGCCGGTCGTGGACGTGGGTGTCCCGGGCGAACTCGCTGCTGCTGCGGACACTGCCCGAGGTGGAGCCGAGCACCACCCCGGTGCTGTCCCACGCCGGGTCGGCGTCCTCGCCGGGGGGCGGACCCGCCGCGGCGCGCAGGAGGGCGCACGCGGCGAGTCCGAGACCGGTGGTGCGGTCGAGGTGGCGGGTCTTCCTGCGGCCCACGTGGTCGGCGAGCCGGAAGTCCGGCACCACCCTGATGTTGTCGGGCAGCCCGTCGGGCTCCGAGGGCCCGAGGGGCAGCTGCGCCGGGTCGGCGCAGGGCGCGGTGGCGCCGGCCAGCGCGTCGGCGAGGGCCTCCAGGCCGACACCCGCGGGGGAGATGACGCCGAGCGCGGTGATCGCGAGGGGCCGGACGCGGGGGAGCGTACCGGTGGACGGGCCGGGCGCGGCGGACGAGAGAGGGGCGGTGGTGGTGGAGATCGTCATGACACCCTCCCCAGGATGGTGATCGCGTTGTTGCCGCCGAAGGCGAAGCCGTGGTTCTGGGCGATGCGGACCTCTGCGGGGCGCGCCGTGTTGGGCACGGGGTCCAGGCCGGGGCCGAGGGCGGCGTCGACCTCGCGCAGGTTCGCCGTGGGCGGCAGGAAGCCCTGCTCGATGGCCTTGCAGCAGAGGAGCGCGCCGAAGCCGCTGGCGGCGCCCATGGTGTGGCCGAGCATCGACTTGATGGAGCTGATCGGAGGCAGCCGGTCGCCGAACACCTCGCGTACGGCGGCGACTTCGGTGAGGTCGTTGGTGGGCGTGCCCGTCCCGTGCGCGCAGATGTAGTCCACCTGGTCGGGGGTGATCCCGGCGCTGCGGTGGGCCCTGCGGACGCACTCGGCGACGCTGCCGGAGTCGGGGTGGACCATGTGCTTGGCGTCGCAGCTCAGCCCGTAGCCGAGGACCTCGGCGTAGACGCGGGCGCCGCGTGCCAGGGCGCGGTCCAGGGGTTCGAGGAGCAGGGCGACGCCGCCCTCGGCGGTGATGATGCCGTCGCGGTCCTTGTCGAAGGGGCGGCAGACCTCTTCGGCGAGGGCGCCGAGCCGCAGGAAGCCGGCGTGCGTGTAGCGGTTCACCGAGTCGGCGCCGCCCGCGAGCATGTAGTCGGCCTCGCCGGTGCTGACCAGGTCGGCGGCGTAGCCGATCGCGTAGTTGCTGGCCGAGCAGGCGGTGGGGATGGTCTGGGCCTCGCCGGTCAGGCCGAGTTCGGTGTTGACGGCGGCGGCGATACGGCCGGCCGGTACCTGCGCGACCAGTCCGGGGTCGAGGCTCTTGAGGCCCTCGCCGACCCACTGCCGGGTGAGCCGGTCCACCACGGGCGCTTCCCCGCTGGTGGTTCCCATCGCGGATCCGGCACGCGCACGGGAGAGTTCGGCACGGTCCAGGCCGGCGTCGGTGACGGCCTGGGCGGCCGCGGCGGCGGCCAGCAGCGCGGACCTGCCCCAGCGCCCGGGGTCGAGCGTGCGCAGGGAGGCGCGCGGGTCGAAGTCGGGTACCTCGCCGGCCATCACCTGGGGGAAGCCGGTGGTGTCGAAGGAGCGGGCCGGGGAGATGCCGCTGCGGCCCTCCCGTACGGCCGCGGCGAGCGTCTCGGCGTCCTTGCCGAGACTGCTCACCGCGCCGAGCCCGGTCACCACGACACGTCGGGGGCCGAGGTCAGACACGCTCGGCCCCGGCGAGCGCGATGACGTGGTCCGCGAGGGTCCGCAGGTCGACGAGGTTCTCGGCCTCCTCGACCGGCACGGATATCGTCAGTTCCTTGTCGATCCGGGCGAGGATCTGGATCAGTGCCAGCGAGTCCGCGTCGAAGTCCTCGACGAAGCGCGCGGACGGGTCGACGGCCGCCGGCTCGTCCTCCAGCTCCAGCTCCTCCGCGACGATGACCCGGACCCGCGCGAGGATTTCGTCGGACGACAGCGTCACAGCCTTCTGAGACATGGTGGATCCCCCTCTCGCCGCCGGCGTATTTCACCGGCCGCAGAAGGAAATTAGGCAGGTGGCGGCGGCCGCGAGAAGGGTTTTGCTCCCAAGGCGCCGCGCGCTGTTCCCCAGGCGGTAGCGGGCGGGTTCGTCGGGCGTACCCCCCGTGCCTCTTCCGGGACACCGCCCGATGTCACTTTCGAGGCAGTGCGGAATCTGTTGGTGGTACGGCCGTTGAGGAGCGGACCGGCGCCTCAGCATGCTGATTCCCGCGAGCGTCCGTACGTATGTCCGTGCGCGGCGGAGAAAGGGAATCCGCGGAACAGAATCCTGGAAAGGGAGAACGATGTCCTCGACAAGCAGGGGAAGCGCCGGAACGGAGCCCGAAATACCCGGTGGTCCGCAGGGCGTGGCAGTAAAGGAAAACAATTTCCCCACCGGTCGCAGCGGTCATACCGACCACGGGACGGGCAAAGGCGTCCGGCTCCCTCCGCTGCACGGACCGCTGACCACCTTTTCCGTGTCCATGGGCGTGCTGAGCCTGGCCACCCTCGTCGGTCTCGCCGCCGACGACCGGATCCTCAACGGCGCCCCGATCTGGCTGAAACCGCTCCACTTCGCGTTCTCGCTCGCCGTCTACAGCGCCACCCTGGCCTGGCTGCTGCCCCGGATCCGCCGCCACCCGCGCACGGCGTGGTGGGCGGGGACCCTGATCGCCGTCAGCTCCCTCGCCGAGGCCGTGATCATCTCCGTACAGGCGTGGCGGGGCACGTACAGCCACTTCAACACCCTCACCCCGACGAACACCGCGTTCATGAACAGCATGACCGTCGCGGTGGTCGTCCTGTGGACCTCCAACTTCGTGGCCGCCGTGGTGGTGCTGCGCGACCGGTCGCTGGCGCGGCCGCTGCGCCTGGCGGTACGGCTCGGGCTGGTGCTCGCGGTGGTCGGCATGTCCCTCGGCTTCCTGATGAACATCCCCACCCCCGAGCAGCAGCGCGCCGTCGACGCCGGGCTGCCCACCCTCGTGGGCGCCCACAACGTCGGCGTGGACGACGGCGGTCCCGGCATGCCGCTCACCAACTGGAGCACGGTCGGCGGCGACCTGCGGATCCCGCACTTCGTCGGCATCCACGCGCTCCAGGTGATCCCTCTGGCCGGCGCCGCCCTGGCCCTGGCCGGCCGGCGCCGTACCACCCGCGCCGACGAGGCGGGTGACGAGGCCGGCGGGGCCGACAAGGGAGCGGGCCCCGGAACGGCCCTCGCCGACGAGGGGGTCCAGGCCCGCCTCGTCCTCGTCACCGGGGGCGCCTGGACCGGCCTGCTCGCCCTGGTCACCTGGCAGGCCCTGCGCGGCCAGTCGCTCGTCCACCCCGACGCCGTGACCCTCGGCGCCCTGGGAGCGCTCGTCCTGGCGGTCGCCGCCGCCACGGCGGTCGTCCTGCGCGGCGCACCCCGCCCGGGCGCCCCGCGAGTGCCCGCCTCCGCCGTGCGACATCCATGACGGACGAAGAGAGACCGAGACCGCCCATGTCCGAGAACGCAGTCGGCACGCTCGCCGAACCGCCCTTCCACATACGCTTCGCCCACACCGTCGACCGCCACCTGGTCCACCGGGCCGCCGTGGCCGAGGTGTTCGTGACCGACACCCGCCAGATCGGCGAGTCCGTCTACCTCGCGGGCGCCCAGACGCCGCTGTCGCACAGCTACTACAACGACCACATCCAGCACGGCGCCCTCACCGACGTCCTGCTGGTCCTGGAGGCGTGCCGGCAGGCGGCCGTCTGCGGGGGCCACACCTTCCTCGACATCGCGATGGACACGTCGTTCCTCGTCAACGAGGTGTCGGTGCAGCTGCGCAACCCCGAGGCGCTGCGGACGGGCGGCGACCCCGGCGAGCTCCAGCTCCTCACCGAGTACCCGGCGGTACGGATGAAGGGCGGCCGGGTCCGGCAGGTCGGCGTCGAGCAGGAGCTGACCTTCAACGGGGCGGCCGTAGGCGTCTCGTCCATGCGGGTCAGCGCCATGACGAAGCACGAGTACGAGTCCCTGCGCACCTACCAGCGCGGCGGCGTCGCCCCCTCCACCCGCGAGGTGCCCCGGCCCGACCGCTCGGGCATTCTCGCCCCGGCCCAGGTCGGCCGTACGTCACCGGGCAACGTCGTCCTGGCGGAACCGGTCTTCGACTCGGGGCGCCTGACGGCCCGGCTGCTGCCGGACTTCGACAACCGCAGCCTCTTCGACCACCAGTACGACCACTTCCCCGCCATGACCCTGCTGGAGGGCGCCCGGCAACTGGCGCTCCTGGCCGCGTTCTGGAGCGGCCGGCAGCTGTCGGCCACCCATGTGCTGGGCATGAACGCCGCGTTCCTGCGCTTCGCGGAGCTCGACGCGCCCGTCGTGCTGAGCGCCGGGATGCCCGCCGCCGGCGAGGACACCGTCGACGTCGCGTTCCGGCAGGCGGGCCGCAGCGTGGCCACGGCGTCGGTACGGCTGTACGAGGAGGCGAAGGCATGACGGACGCGGCGAAGGACGGCGTCCGCGCCGTCTGGACCGACTTCCGCGGCGTCCTCACCCCGCCGCTGCCCTGGGCCGTCGACTCCTTCTGCCGCCCCATGGGCCTGGAGCCCGCCGCGCTGCACGCGGCGATGCGCACGGTCGGCCGGCGGTACGGCACCAGCTCGATGGCGCCGCTGGACACCCCGCTCGTGGCCGAGGACGAGTGGGGCAGGCAGGTCGAGGCGGCGCTCCTCGACCAGTTCGGGATCCGCGCCGACATGTCGGGCTTCGCCGAACGGTGGTTCGCCGACCGGCGCGTCAACCGGCCGTGGATCGACGAGCTGGAGCGGATCCGCGCCGAGGGCGTCTTCGTCGGCCTGCTCTCCAACATGCCGCCCGGCTGGGACCCGTACTGGCGGCAGATGGTCGACCCCGGCCTCTTCGACGACCTGGTGATGTCGTTCGAGACGGGCTGCCGCAAACCCGACCGGGAGATCTTCGACCTCGCCGTACGGCGCTCGGGCATTCCCGCCGCGCGGAGCCTGCTCGCCGACGACCTGGCGGAGAACTGCGAGGGAGCGGTCCTGGCCGGCTGGCACGGGCTGCACTTCACCGACACCGCGGATGCCGTCCGCGTACTGCGAAAGGAACTGGCATGAGCCGCACCGTTCTGATCAGCGGGGGCAACCGGGGCATCGGTCTCGCCGTGGCGCGGTCGTTCGCCGACGCGGGCGACAAGGTGGCCGTCACCTACCGCACCGGCGCCCCGCCGCCCGGCCTGTTCGGGGTCGCCTGCGACGTCACCGAGGAGGAGTCCGTCAAGCGGGCCGTCGCCGACGTGGAGGCCCAGTACGGACCCGTGGAGGTGCTGGTCGCCAACGCGGGCATCACCCGGGACGGGCTCCTGCCGATGATGAGCGAGAAGGACTTCCGGGACGTCATCGACACCAACGTCCTCGGCGCCTTCCGGCTCGCCAAGCACGCCACCGGCGGGATGCTCAGGAAGCGCTGGGGGCGGCTGGTGTTCATGTCCTCCGTGATGGGCACGCTCGGCTCGCCGGGACAGACCAACTACGCGGCGTCCAAGAGCGCCCTCGTGGGCCTCGCCCGCTCCCTCGCCTGGGAGCTGGGCGCCCGGAAGATCACCTCCAACGTCGTCACCCCGGGGCTGATCGAGACCGACATGATCGAGCACATCACCGACGGGCGCCGCGCCGAGCTGATCGGCAACACCCCGCTGCGGCGCACCGGGACCGCCGACGAGGTGGCGGCGGTCGTACGGTTCCTGGCGAGTGACGCCGCGTCGTTCGTCACCGGGGCCGTCGTGCCGGTGAGCGGCGGCATCGGCATGGGCCACTGAACGGTCGGTTCCCACCATGGAGCACAACGACGTGCACCGGGACGGCGGGGCCGGGGGGACCACCCCCGCGGGCCCCGTCGTCCTGATCGACTGCACCCCGCGTACCGGCATCACCCGCCAGGACCTGGAGGTGCTCGACCGCTGGACGCCGAACGGCGTGGGGCGGGACCCCGAGGCGGCGGCCGGCAAGGAACGGCGGCTGCGGCACATCGCCCGCACCCTTTACGAGTCGTGGCTCAGGCCGCTGCGGGTACGGTCCGAGGACGTCGGCGGCGGATTCGTGTTCACGCACCCCGCCGCCGGGGTCACCGTGATCGAGTGCTGCGCCCGGCACACCCTGCACGTGGACGTGTGGGACGCCTGCGACCGGTTGAGGGTGCTCGTGGGCGGGGATCCCGACGAGAAGGCGGGAAGATCCGTACCACCGGTCGCCGCGCACCAGCCGGTGATCTGAGCGCGGCCGACCCCACAACCGTGCAGCCGCCCCGCCCCGAGCGGGCCCCGCCCGAGCGAGCCCCCGCCCCCGAGTGAGGAGACAACGTGCGCATCGTGCGCCACCACGAGTACGGCCCGTCCAAGGTCCTGGTCACCGAGGAGGCCGAGCGGCCCGGGTACGGCCCCGAGGACGTCCTCGTCCGCGCCGAGGCGATCGGTGTCGACCACGCCGACGTACAGCGCAGGCTCGGCACGTTCCCGCTCGGGCCGCCGCCGCTCCCGTACTGCCCGTCCACCGACGTCGCCGGCACGGTCGTCGCGGTCGGCGACCGTGTGGGGGACTTCACACCCGGGCAGCGGGTCGTCGTGTGGAAGGCCCGGAACGCGTACGCGGAGTACGTGGCGGCGCCCGCCGCGCACCTCCTGCCGCTGCCCGAGGGGCTGGACGCCGCCGAGGCCACGCTGCTCGGCTCCACCGGCCGGGTCGCCGTCCACCTGCTCCGTACCGCCCGGGTCGCCGAGGGCGAGACGGTCCTCGTCCACGCGGGCGCCGGCGCGATCGGCCACATCGCCGTCCAGGCCGCCCGCGCGCTCGGCGCCGCCCGGGTCATCGCCACGGCGGGCTCCCCGGCCAAGCGGGACTTCGCCCGCTCCCTCGGCGCGGACGCCGCCGTCGACCACCGCGACCCCGACTGGCCCGAGCGGGTCGCCGAGGCGGCGGGACCCGGCGGCGTCGACGTCGTGCTCGACGGCGTCGGCGGCCGGCAACTCCTCGACGACGTCAAGGTGCTCGCCCCGTACGGCCGGCTCGTGTTCTACGGCGCCTCGGGCGGCGACACCGCACAGCCCGCGATCCCCGCCCTGTCGCTGATGGGCATGCGGCAGGTCATGGGCTTCAGCATGCCCACCCTCCTGGGCAGCCGGCCCGCCGAGGCCGAGGAGGGCGTGCGCCTGCTGCTGGGCTTCGTACGGGACGGATCCGTACGGCCGGTCATCCACGCGCGGGTCCCGCTGGCCGAGGCGGCGCGCGCCCATGACCTGCTCGAAGAGCGGAGGAGCATGGGGCGCGTCGTTCTCGTGCCGTGAGGGGCGTAGGCTCGACAGGCCCGATTGGCAGACATATGGGAGGCGGCCTGATGACTGCATCTATTCAAGATGTAGGTCTCAAGCGCGAGCTGGAGCAGAAGGTCCGGGCGGGAGAGCGGCTGTCCCGCGAGGACGGGATCGCCCTGTACGAGACGGACGACCTGGCCTGGCTCGGCGGGCTCGCCCACGAGGTGCGGACGCGGAAGAACGGCGACGTCGTCCACTTCAACGTCAACCGCCACCTCAACATGACCAACGTGTGCACCGCGTCGTGCGCGTACTGCTCGTTCCAGCGCAAGCCGGGCGAGAAGGACGCGTACACGATGCGCATCGAGGAGGCCGTCCGCCTCGCCGAGGCGATGCGCGGCGAGAACCTCACCGAGCTGCACATCGTCAACGGCCTGCACCCGACCCTCCCCTGGCGCTACTACCCGCGCTCGCTCAGCGCCCTGAAGGAAGCCCTCCCCGAGGTCTCCCTCAAGGCGTTCACCGCCACCGAGATCCACCACTTCGAGACGATCTCCGGTCTCTCGGCCTCCGAGATCCTGGACGAGCTGATCGAGGCCGGCCTGGAGTCGCTCACCGGCGGCGGCGCGGAGATCTTCGACTGGGAGGTCCGCCAGCACATCGTCGACCACAACACCCACTGGGAGGACTGGTCGCGCATCCACCGCCTCGCCCACGCGAAGGGGCTCAAGACCCCGGCGACGATGCTGTACGGGCACATCGAGGAGCCCCGCCACCGGGTCGACCACGTGCTGCGGCTGCGCGAGCTCCAGGACGAGACCGGCGGCTTCCAGGTCTTCATCCCGCTGCGCTACCAGCACGACTTCGTGGACATGAAGGACGGCAAGATCCGCAACCGCCTCCAGGCCCGCACCACGATGGCCACCGGCGCGGAGGCGCTCAAGACGTTCGCGGTCTCCCGGCTGCTCTTCGACAACGTCCCGCACGTGAAGGTCTTCTGGGTGATGCACGGCGTCCAGACCGCCCAACTCGCCCTCCAGCACGGCGCGGACGACATGGACGGCTCGGTCGTCGAGTACAAGATCACGCACGACGCGGACAACTACGGCACGCCCAACAAGCTGGGCCGTGAGGATCTGCTCGAACTGATCCGCGACGCCGGGTTCCGCCCGGTCGAGCGCAACACCCGGTACGAGATCATCCGCGAGTACCCGGGGCCGGACGCCGACCGCCGCGAGTCCCCGCAGCCCATGCGGCTCTGAGGCCGGGGAACAGAAGCATGTCGCTCACGTTCGAGCTGGACCCGGCGGTGGACCGCACCCTGCACGACGGACTCGTCGCGCTGTGGACGGACGTCTCCAACGCCGGGGGCTCCGTCGGGTTCGTCCCGCCGGTCACCGCCGACGACGTACGGCCCGAGGTGGTCAAGCACCTCTCCGCCATGGCGGAGGGCCGCTGCCGGCTGCTGGTCGGGTACGACGAGGAGGGCGCCGTCGCCGCGACGGCGTTCCTCACGCTCAACACCCACCGGCTGATGCGCCACTGGCTGTGGCTCTACACGGTGATGGTCGCGCCCGGCCACCAGGGCAAGGGGTACGGCCGCGACCTCATGGCCGCGGCCGCCGGCGCCGCCCGGGGCATCGACGGCATCGAGGCGATCCGCCTCACCTGCCGCGGCGGCACCGGCGTGGACCGCTTCTACGCGTCGTGCGGCTACAAGGAAGTCGGCCGGGTGCCCGACGCGATCCGGGTCGCGCCCGGCGACGACCGCGACGACATCATCATGCTGCTTCCGCTCCACCAGTACTGAACGCGGGAAGAGAGAAGGCCTGTTGTGACCCTTGCGAATCCGAGTCCCACCCTCCGCTACACGGCGATGCGGATCGGCGTCTTCATGGGCTGCCTCGTCTTCTCCGCCGTCCTCGTCCACTTCGGGCTCGTCCCCAAGGGCTTCGGCGACTCCAACGTCATCTGGGTGCTGCTCCTCGCCATCGTCCTGTCGGCGCCGCTCAGCTTCGTCCTGCTGCGCCGCCAGCGCGACGCGATGTCGGCCCAACTGGTCGAGAAGGTGGCGGGCGCCCGCGCCAAACTGGAGGCCAACAAGTCCCAGGAGGACAGCGCCACCCAGCAGTAGGCGTCGCTCGCGCGGAGCCCCGGCACAGGCAGGAGCCCTGCTTTCCCCACCCGAGTGGGGGACGCAGGGCTCCTTGGGTACTGCTCTTCAAGATCTTCGCGATCGCCTACCCGGAAGACTAGGCCGGGGTGACGTTCTCCGCCTGGGGGCCCTTGGGTCCCTGAGTGACGTCGAAGTTCACGACCTGGTTCTCCTCGAGGGAGCGAAAACCGGACGCGTTGATCGCGGAGTAGTGGACGAAGACATCCGGGCCGCCGCCGTCCTGGGCGATGAAGCCGAAGCCCTTTTCAGCGTTGAACCACTTGACGGTTCCGGTAGCCATAAGCCCTCCTTGGGCCAAAGGGTTGCCCTGCTCCAGAACCTGCAAAGAAGTCTGAAAACTACAAAAGCCTGCGGGTCACATGCTCCGCAGGCTCTGTACTGCAAGGGAAACCAAACTGCAACTTGCGGCGAGCCTAGCACGCGCCCTGTGTGCGGCGGTAGAGGGAAAGATCACTTCACCCGGACGTTTGACAGGGGCCCTGACGTGCTGACGGGACGCGCCCGGGGAGCCCCCGGAGCGGGCTCCGCAGGGGGGTCTAGTCTCGCGTTGTGGACAGTTCCGAAGGAAACTCAACCGTAGAGGCCGCCGGACCCGATCATGGCGACCACGCCGCCCACCCCGGCGGCCGGCCCCGCGTCGGCCATATCCAGTTCCTGAACTGCCTCCCCCTCTATTGGGGCCTGGCCAGGACCGGAACCCTTCTCGACCTGGAGCTCACGAAGGACACCCCGGAGAAGCTCAGCGAGCAGCTCGTCCGGGGCGAACTCGATATCGGCCCCGTCACCCTGGTCGAATTCCTCCGTAACGCCGACGATCTTGTCGCATTCCCCGATCTGGCGGTCGGTTGCGACGGCCCCGTCATGTCGTGCGTGATCGTTTCGCAGCTCCCGCTGGAGCGGCTGGACGGGGCGCGGGTGGCCCTCGGTTCCACGTCCCGTACCTCGGTACGGCTGGCGCAGCTCCTCCTGGAGGAGCAGTACAAGGTCACCCCCGACTACTTCACGTGCCCGCCCGACCTCGGCCTGATGATGCAGGAGGCCGACGCGGCCGTCCTGATCGGCGACGCCGCCCTGCGCGCCTCGCTGCACGACGCGCCCCGCCTCGGCCTCCAGGTCCACGACCTCGGGCAGATGTGGAAGGACTGGACGGGGCTGCCGTTCGTCTTCGCCGTCTGGGCGGCCCGCAAGGACTACCTGGCACGCGAGCCCGCGCTCGTACGGAAGGTGCACGACGCCTTCCTCGCGTCGCGCGACGTGTCGCTGGAGGAGGTCACCAAGGTCGCCGAGCAGGCGTCGCGCTGGGAGGCCTTCGACGCGGAGCTGCTGGAGCGCTACTTCACGACGCTCGACTTCCGCTTCGGCGCGGACCAGCTCGCGGGGGTACGGGAGTTCGCGCGCCGCACCGGCCCGACGACCGGCTTCCCGGCCGACGTGCACGTCGAGCTGCTGCGGCCCTGACGGTCCGCGTCCCGCTGCGGCCCTGACGCCCCGCGTCCCGCTGCGGCCCTGACGCCCCGCGTCCCGCTCCGCTCCCGACCCCCATGGGCCTGGGGGCGGCGGACCCGTACCCCCTACGCTGCTCCGTACGGACGCGCGAGGCCGAGGGGGGCACCAGCATGCAGCCGTTGGAGGCAGGCGAGGAGAGCGTCGGGCCGTACCGGCTCCTGGGCCGGCTCGGTTCCGGCGGGATGGGCCGGGTGTATCTCGCCCGCTCGACCGGCGGCCGCACGGTCGCGGTGAAGGTCGTCCATCCGCACTACGCCATGGACGAGGAGTTCCGGGCCCGCTTCCGCCGCGAGGTGGCCTCGGCGCGACTCGTGGGTACGGGCCCCGGCGCGCACCGCTGGTCGGCCCCGGTCCTCGCCGCCGACCCCGACGCGGACGTGCCGTGGGTGGCCACCGGGTACGTGGCGGGGCCCTCGCTGACCCAGGCCGTCGCCGGCCACGGGTCGCTGCCCGGGCGGTCCGTCACGGCGCTGGGCGCGGCCCTCGCCGAGGCGCTGGTCGCCGTCCACGGGCTCGGTCTGGTCCACCGTGACGTGAAGCCCTCGAACGTCCTGCTGGCCCTGGACGGCCCCCGGCTCATCGACTTCGGCATCGCCCGCGCCACCGACGGCACCGCCTCGCTCACCGCGACCGGCGTGTCCGTCGGGTCGCCCGGCTACATGGCGCCCGAGCAGATCACCGGCAAGGGCGTGACCGGCGCGGCCGACGTCTTCTCGCTGGGCGCGGTCCTCGCGTACGCGGCGACGGGCGCGGGGCCCTTCGTGGGCGACTCGTCCGCCGCGCTGCTGTACAAGGTGGTCCACGAGGAACCCGAACTGGGCCCGATGGAGGGCGCGCTGCGCGACCTGGTCGTGCACTGCCTGGCCAAGGACCCGGCGGCGCGCCCCACCCCCGCCGAGGTCGCGCGCCGCCTCGCGCCCGGCGGGGCCGAGCGGGCGGTGGCCGGGGGCTGGCTGCCGGGACCGCTGGTCGAGGAGGTCAGCCTCGCGGCGGTGGCGCTCCTGGACCTGGACGTCGAGGGGCGCGCCCCCGGCCCCGTACCGGCCGCCGAGCCGTCGGCCGGGCACTCGCGGGTGGCGACGGGTCCGGTGCCGTTCACCCAGGCGTCGACGGACGGTGGGGGTACGGACCGGGGCGACGCGACCGGCTCCGGGGCCCGGGCCCCGGAGCCGGTGCTGGGGGTGTTCGGGCCGCCGACGGAGCCGCCCCGCGACGCCGCCGTGCCGGAGCGGCGGTCGCCCGACGGCGGGTTCTCCGTGTCGGTGTCCGGCAACGCCGGGCGCGGGCAGGGGCGCCGGGGCCGCAAGGTCAGCTGCACGGTCGTGCTGGCCGTGGCGGGCGCGCTGGCGGCGGTGACCGTGGGCGGCGGGGTCCTCCTCGACCAGTGGAACGACGACAAGCGCTCCAGCGCGGCCCAGGACGGCGGGCAGACCGACACGACGGCGAGCGCCCCGGCCACCTCGGGACCTCCCGCCTCGACGCCCGCGCCGGGCGACCCGGCCCCCGACACCCCGTCAGGCTCCGCGTCCCCCTCCGATTCCGCCGCACCCGGTCCCGGCGCGGGCGCCGTCCCCGACGAGCTGATCGGGACCTGGGACGGCCCCATCACCGCCGCCGGCATCCCGGCCGGCACGATGAAGGTCACCCTCACGAAGGGCACGGCCGGGGAGCGGGTCGGCACGGGCGAACAGACCGACATCCTGGGGAACTTCACCTGCCAGGACCTGTTCACCCTCACCCGGGCGGAGGACCGCGCGATCGTCGTGGACGTCAAGAAGGGCCCGCGCAGCCAGAGCCTGTGCACGGAGAGCTCCGAGGGGCTGCGGCTCACGCTGGAGAAGGACGGCCTGCACTACGACTCCGACGACGCGGCGGCGGGCAACCCCACCGGCGTCCTGAAGAAGCGGTAGTCGCGAGGCGGCAGCCGCACGGGGTCGGCGCGACCACGGGCAGCCGGCCCGCCCGGGTCGCGCCCCCGCGACCCGGGCGCGCCGGGAGCCTGGCGTAGGCTGGATCGGCCCGCTGTACGCCCCCTTGGGAAGGACCCGCCCCGGTGACCGAGAAGGCCGACCTCACGTCCGAATACGTCACTGGTGTCCTCGACCGTGCGGCTTCCGGGGGCCGTATCACCCCGGAAGAGGCCCTCGACCTCTACCGCTCCGCGCCGCTCCACGCCCTCGGCTCCGCCGCCGACGCGGCCCGCCGGCTGCGCTACGCCGGGACCGAGCACATCGCGACGTACATCATCGAGCGGAACATCAACTACACGAACCTGTGCGTCACGGCGTGCAAGTTCTGCGCCTTCTACGCCGCGCCCAAGGACACCGAGAAGGGCTGGACCCGCGGCCTCGACGACATCCTGCGCCGCTGCGCGGAGACCGTGGAGCTGGGCGGCACGCAGATCATGTTCCAGGGCGGCCACCACCCGGACTTCGGCGTCGAGTACTACGAAGAGCACTTCGCGGCCATCAAGAAGGACTTCCCGCAGCTGGTCATCCACTCCCTCGGCGCCTCCGAGGTCGAGCACATGGCCCGCATCTCGGGCGTCTCCGCCGAGGAGGCCATCCGCCGCATCCACGCGGCCGGGCTCGACTCGTTCGCGGGCGCCGGCGCCGAGCTGCTGCCCGCGCGGCCCCGCAAGGCCATCGCGCCGCTCAAGGAGTCCGGCGAACGCTGGCTGGAGATCATGGAGATCGCGCACGGCCTGGGCGTCGAGTCGACCTCCACGATGCTGATGGGCACGGGCGAGACCAACGCCGAGCGCATCGAGCACCTGCGGATGATCCGGGACGTGCAGGACCGTACGGGCGGCTTCCGCGCCTTCATCCCGTACACCTACCAGCCCGAGAACAACCACCTGAAGGGCCAGACGCAGGCCACGCTCTTCGAGTACCTGCGGATCATCGCCGTCGCGCGGCTCTTCCTCGACAACGTCGCCCACATCCAGGGCTCCTGGCTGACCACGGGCAAGGAGGTCGGCCAGCTGTCGCTGCACTACGGCGCCGACGACCTCGGCTCGATCATGCTGGAGGAGAACGTCGTCTCGTCGGCCGGCGCCAAGCACCGCTCCAACCGGCTGGAGATCATCGACCTGATCCGCAAGGCGGGCCGCGTCCCGGCGCAGCGCGCCACGACGTACGAACACCTCGTCGTGCACGACGACCCGGCGAACGACCCGGTCGACGACCGCGTCCAGTCGCACATCTCCTCGACGGCGATCGAGGGCGGTACGGCCCACCCGGAGCTGAAGCTGCTCGCCTCCAACTGAGAACGCGGGGACGACCGCCGTGCTGACGATCCATCACGCGGAACTGCTGCTGCCCGGCGCCGGGGAGGAACCGGTACCGGGAGGCGCCGTCCTCGTGGACGGCTCCGTCCTGGCGGCCGTCGGCCCGTACGAGCGGCTGGCCGCCGAGCACCCGGGGGTACGGGTGCGCCGGTGGCCGGGGATCATCACGCCGGGCCTGCTGAATCCGTACGGCCCCGAGCTGTTGGAGCGGGCGTACCACCCCGACCCCCGCGAGGCGGACACCCTCGGGACCGGCCCCCTCACCGGTGACGCGCTCGACGCGCTGGGCCTGACCGACGCCCGGTGGGGCGCGAGCGCGCGGCGCGGGGTGCGGAGCCTGCTCGCGCACGGGGCGGTGGCGGTCGCGGGCGACCTGCGGCGGGACACGGTCGTGGACGCCGTCCAGCGCTCCGGGCTCGGCGTCGAACAGCGCTTCACGGACCCGGCGGGCCCGGCCACGCTCGACGCGTTCGCGGGGCGGCCGGCGGCGGAGGCGTTCCTGCTCCCCCTTCTGGGTGACAGGGGGCTGTACGCGGACTTCGCGGTGTTCGCCGTACCGGTGGACGGGGATCCGTACACGGCCCTGGCCGGGCACGGCGCGGCCACCTGCGTGGCGACGGTGCTGGGCGGCAGGCTGGTGCACCGGCGCGCGTGAGGCGGGGGCGGGCCTGCGAGAATGGGCCTAGCACGCCTAGCACGCCACCCCACCCGGATCCGAGACAAGCGAGGCCAACGCCAGTGACGCGCGCATCCCTGGACAAGCAGCCGCACGAAGTCGCCTCGATGTTCGACGGCGTGGCGGCGAACTACGACCTGACCAACGACGTGCTGTCGCTCGGGCAGGACCGGGTGTGGCGCAAGGCGGTCGCGAAGGCCGTCCACGCGCGCCCCGCCGAGCGGATCCTCGACCTGGCGGCGGGCACCGCGACTTCCTCGCAGCCGTTCGCCGCGACCGGCGCGTACGTCGTGCCCTGCGACTTCTCGCTGGGCATGCTGCGGGAGGGCAAGAAGCGCCACCCGTGGATGCCGTTCACGGCGGGGGACGCGACGAAGCTGCCGTTCGCCGACGAGGTCTTCGACGCGGTGACGATCTCCTTCGGGCTGCGCAACGTGCACGACACGGACCGCGCGCTGCGGGAGCTGTACCGGGTGACGAAGCCGGGCGGGCGGGTGGTGATCTGTGAGTTCTCGCACCCGACGTGGGCGCCGTTCAGGACCGTCTACACCGAGTACCTGATGCGGGCGCTGCCGCCGACCGCGCGCGCGGTGTCGTCCAACCCCGACGCGTACGTGTACCTCGCCGAGTCCATCCGCGCGTGGCCCGACCAGCCGGCGCTGGCCGAGCGGTTGCAAGGCGCGGGCTGGTCGCGGGTGGCGTGGCGGAACCTGACCGGCGGGATCGTGGCGCTGCACCGGGGCGTACGGGACTGAGTCCCGGCACGCCCCCCACCTCCCGTACCGCTACCCGCCCCGCCCCCGCTCAGAGCGCCAACCGGTAGCAGTGCGCCTCGACCCCCGACACCTTGCTCGTGTACGTCTCCGCCCGGGCCATGCCGAGGCGCCGGATCACCGCCACGGACCGGGTGTTCTCGGGGCGGACCATGGCCACCACCCGGCCGACGCCTGCCGTCCGTACCCGCTTCAGCGTCGTGCGCGCGGCGGCCGTGACGTACCCGCGCCCCCAGTATTCCCGTCCCAGCCGCCACCCGATCTCGATCTCGCCGACCGGCCCGAACTCCTCGTGCGGCCAGGGCTGGGCGCCGGTGAAGCCGATCGCGTCGCCCCGCTCGTCCACCAGCGTCCAGAAGCAGAAGCCCCGTTCGGCGTCGTGCCGGCGCTGGCGGGCGGTCAGCTCCTCGTACACCGAGTGCTCGGCGGAGGCGCCGCCGTGGAACTCCATCACCTCGGGGTGGTCGAACAGCCGGTGCCAGGCGAGGGCGTCCTCCTCGGTGGGGACACGGAGGTGCACGACGGGCGGTGGCTCGGTCCTGTCCTTCATGAGGCAGCCCTTCAGCGTGGTGATCGGTGCGCACGAATAGACTGCACAGGTCCCGTGCCGTCCGGTACGCCATTTCGAGTCTTCGGGAGAACCCGCTGTGACCGAGCCCCTCTCCGAACACACCGCGGATGTGATTGTCGTCGGCGCAGGACCGGCCGGTTCGACGACCGCGTACTACCTCGCCAAGGCGGGCCTGGACGTCCTGCTGCTGGAGAAGACGGCGTTCCCGCGCGAGAAGGTCTGCGGCGACGGTCTCACCCCGCGGGCCACGAAGCAGCTCGTGTCGATGGGCATCGACATCTCCGAGGAGGCGGGCTGGCTGCGGAACAAGGGTCTGCGGATCATCGGCGGCGGGGTACGGCTCCAGCTCGACTGGCCGGATCTCGCCTCGTACCCGGACTACGGACTCGTGCGCAAGCGCGACGACTTCGACGAACAGCTCGCCCGCCAGGCGCAGAAGGCCGGCGCGCGGCTGTACGAGCGCTGCAACGTGGGCGCGCCGATCACGGACGCGCGCACCGGCCGGATCACGGGCGTGAACGCGAAGCTGGGCGAGGAGAAGACCCCGGTCACCTTCCACGCGCCGCTCGTCGTGGCCGCCGACGGCAACTCGACGCGCCTGTCGCTGGCGATGGGGCTGCACCGGCGCGAGGACCGGCCGATGGGCGTCGCGGTCCGGACGTACTTCACGTCGCCGCGCCACGACGACGACTACCTGGAGTCGTGGCTGGAGCTGTGGGACCGGCGCGGGCCCGGCGAGGACCGGCTGCTGCCGGGGTACGGCTGGATCTTCGGCATGGGCGACGGTACGTCCAACGTCGGCCTGGGCGTCCTCAACACCTCCGAGTCCTTCAAGGAGCTGGACTGGCGCGAGGTGCTCAAGGCGTGGTGCGCGTCGATGCCCGAGGACTGGGGCTACACCCCGGACAACATGACGATGCCGATCCGCGGCGCCGCGCTGCCGATGGCGTTCAACCGCCAGCCGCACTACACGCGGGGCCTGTTGCTGGTCGGCGACGCGGGCGGGATGGTCAACCCGTTCAACGGCGAGGGCATCGCGTACGCCATGGAGTCGGGCCAGATCGCGGCCGAGGTGATCGTCCAGGCCCACGCCCGCGCGACCCCGGCCCAGCGCGAGCTGGTGCTCCAGCGCTACCCGCGCATCCTGAAGGAGACCTACGGCGGCTACTACTCGCTGGGCCGCGCCTTCGTGAAGCTCATCGGCAACCCCAAGATCATGAAGATCGCGGCCCAACGCGGCCTGACCCACCCGCTGCTGATGAAGTTCCTCCTGAAGATGCTGGCCAACCTGACGGACCCCACCGGCGGCGACGCCTCGGACCGCATCATCAACGGCCTGACCAAGGTCGCCCCGAAGGCGTGACCGGGCGGCGGTGAAGGCGCCGGTCCGGAACCGGCGCGTGACCGGGGACGGGGACGTCCCTCGCCCGGTGGCCGCTCAGGGCGAAGGTTGTGGCCACCGTGGCCGTCAGGGTGGCGGCCAGGGGGAGGACCGCCGTGGGGGAGAGGGCGAGCAGGGTGGCGCCCAGGGCGGCGCCGGCGAGCATCGCCGCGATCGAGCCGAGGCGGCGGGCGGGCCTCGCGCCCGGGCCGCCGCCCAGGGTGCTGTCCGCCGTGAGGCCGGCCAGGGTCAGGGTCAGGACCGAGGTGTTGAGGTCGGGCACGCCGAGGTGGCGGACCGTGCTGTTCTGGAGGCCGGCCGCCAGGGCGAGCAGCGCGATGGACGCGTAGGCGCCGTGGCCGCCCGGTTCGGCCGCCTTGCCGCCGACGGTGAGTACGGCGACGAGGCCGAGCACCGCCGTCTCGGTGGCCAGGGCCACGACCAGCCAGGGGCGCGGCCGGTGGGACAGGCGGGCGGCGATGCGGCCGCCGGTCAGCGAGCCCAGGAGGAAGCCGCTGAGACCGGTGACGGAGGCGGCCACCAGGAGGTGCGCGCCGCCCGGCCGCAGACCCGCGCCGAGGAAGATGACGTTGCCGGTCATGAAGGCCACGAAGACATGCCCGAGGTGGAGGTAGCTGAACGCGTCGACCAGTCCGGTCACCACGGTCAGCGCGAGCAGCGCGGCGACCGTCGGGCGGGTGTCGAGGGGCGAGGGAACGGCCATGGCGGCTTCCGTTTCGAACGGGACGGGGGGCGGGGCGGCCCCCGGGCCCCGGCGGGGCGGCCGGGATCCAGGGGCCCTGCCGCGCGGCGGGACGTGCGCTCCGCCGGCGCCCGTCGGGCGGCGTACCCAGCGTCCGGCACACCCCCTCATCGCGTCCAACGATCACCAGTGCTGACCCCCATCGACGCGATCGATGGCCTTCCGTAGAGTCGCGCCATGGAGATCCGCGAACTGGAGTACTTCCTCGCCTGCTGCGAGACCGGGAGCTTCACCGCCGCGGCCCGCAAGGTCCACCTCGTGCAGTCCGCGATGTCCAGCGCGATCGCGCGGCTGGAACGGGACCTGGGCGTCGAGCTGTTCGACCGTACGGTCACGCCCGTCGCCGTGACCGAGCACGGCGAGGCCCTCCGTACCGCCGCCCAGCGGGTGCTCGACGCCGTGCGGAGCGCGCGGGACGAGGTCCACGCCGTCGGCGGCCGGGTCCGGGGGACGGTGGTGCTCGGCAGTACGTTCAGCACGGGACCGCTCGACCTGGCCACCGTCCTCACCGGCCTGCGGACCCGCCACCCCGAGGTGGTCGTCCAGTTGCGCCAGTCGTCGGCCGGCTCGACGGGCAACCTGCTGGCGGTGCTGGACGGTTCGCTGGACATCGCGCTGACGGCCAGCAACGAGCGCCCGCCCGACGGGATCGTGCTCCGGCCGCTGATCGAGGAGCCGTTGGTGTTCGCCTGCCGGGCGGACCACCCCCTCGCCGCCCGCGCCGCGGTCACCCCGTCCGACCTGTCTGCCGAGTCGGTCCTGCGGTTCCCGCCCGGCTGGGGCATGCGGCACACCGTGGACCGGGTGCTCGGCCCGGCGCGGGCGGCGACCGAGGTCGCCGACTACGGGCTGATGGCCAGGCTCGTGGGCGCCGGTTTCGGTACGACCCTGATGCCCGCCTCGGCGGCGGGCACCGGCGACGGCCTGTGCGTGGTCCCGCTGGAGGCGCCGGACCTGACGTGGCGGCTGTCCGCGGCCGTCAGCACCCGCCGCCGCCCCGCCGCGGCCACCGTGGCCCTCCTCGACGCGCTGGGCGAGGCGGCGGACCGGGCGGCCGGCGCGCGGGACTGAACGAACGGCCCTGGCCGCCTCCCAGGACGCACGCCGCCTCCTAGGACGTGGGCCTTCCCGGGAAGCGGCCCGCCTCCTAGGACGTGCGGTACGTCGCCAGCGTGTCGGCCACCGCCCGCTCCGCCGGGGTCGCCGTCGCGCCCAGGTGCTTGGTGATCTTCGTGCTGTCGACGACGAACGGCTCCTGGAACTCGTACAGCATCTCGGTCAGTTCGCGCATCAGCGGATTCGCGACGCCGAGCGCCCGCATCACCACGGGCGGCAGCGCGCGCACCTTCGCCTTCGGATGGCCCGCCGCCTCCTGTACGAGCGCGACGAGTTGGCGCGTGGTGCGGGTGACCGGGTCGTTCGGGAGGTGCCAGACCTCGCCCGCCGCGTCGGGGTGCTCGCCGAGGAGGGCGAGGCCCTCGCCGATGTCGGGGATGTAGGTGTACGTGTGCGGCTGGTCCGGGTCGCCGAGGACGGTGGCCGCCCGGCCCCGCAGCGCCGGCGCGAACACCGTGTCGCCGAGCACGGACTGCTTGCCGCCGCCCGGCCCGAAGTAGTCCGAGGCGCGGCCGACGGTGACCTCGACGCGGCCCGCGCGGTGCGCGGCCAGCAGGTCCTGGGCCATCCGCGCCCGCACCGCGCCCTTGCGGGTCGTGGGCGCGTCGGCGTGGCCCTCCGTGAGGGGCCGGCCGAGGGGCGGCCCGTACATGTACACGTTGTCCATGCTCACCAGCCGCGCCCCCGCGGCCTCCGCGGCGGCCACCACGCCCGCCTGGAGGCCGGGGAACTCCTCGGCCCAGCGGTGGTACGGGGGGTTGAGGACCTGGTAGACGACCTGGGCGCCCTCGGCGACGGCCGTGGTGAAGGCGGGGTCGGTGGCGTCCCCGGCCGCGACCTCGACCCCGTCCGGGACCGGCGCGGAGCCCGAGCGGTTGACCATCCGTACGTCCTGCGGGCGTTCGCCGCGGCGCAGCAGCGCGGCGAGGGTGGCCCGGCCGATGGCGCCGGTACCGAAGATGACATGGCGGGGAGTGCTCACGAAGGCGTCCTTTTGGGGAGGGCGACAGCAGGTGGCGTATCAGCGCCACGGCTCCGGTGGAGCGCCCAGCGTACGGCTCCGGCCGCACCCGCCCCCGGCCCGCGCGGGGTTCGCCGTCGTCCCCGACCCGGAGCCGCCCGTGCCCCCGGTACGCCGAGAGCCCGCGTCCCCCTGAACGGGACGCGGGCCGTCGTGCGTACGAAAGTCGGGCGGAACGCTCAGAGCACCCGCACCGCGCCGGTCGGCGGGTCCCAGTCCAGGGACTTCTCGACGACACCCGTGCCCGGGTTCTGCGCTCCCACGAACTCGCCGCCGCCCACGTAGATCGCCGTGTGGTACGCGCTGCCCGCGCTGCCCCAGTACAGGATGTCGCCCGGCTGGAGGTTGCTGAGGGAGACCTGCGTGCCGGCCGTCGACTGGTCCTGCGAGACGCGCGGCAGGTCCACACCGATCTGCTTGTACGCGGCCTGGACCAGCCCGGAGCAGTCCCAGGCGTTGGGGCCGGTCGAACCCATGACGTACGCGTCGCCGATCTGCGCCCGCGCGAAGGCGATGAGCGCGCCCGCGGAGCCGCTGGCCGTCGAGGTGTACGAGGCGGTCTTCGCGGTGGCCGTCGAGCCGGTGCTCTTGGCGCTCGTGGACCGCGTGGAGTACGTGGTCTTCTCGGCGGAGGCGGCGGCCTGCGCGGCGGCCTTGGCCTTGGCCGCCTTCGCGGCGGCCTCCTCGCGCTTCCTCTCCGCCTCGGCCTTGCGGATCGCCTCGGCCTTGGCCTTGGCCGTCTTGGCGGTCTCCGCGGCCTTCTTGGCGGCCGCGTCCTCCTGGGCGTGCAGCTGGAGGACGGACGCGACCTGCTGCGTGGCCGCGGCGGACTGCGCGACGCCGTCGGCGAGCCCGGCGGTCAGGGTGGGCATCTCGATGGTCTTCTCGGTCACCGGCTCGGCGTGCGCCGGCCCGGCGGCACCGGCGACCGCGATGCTGCTGAGAACACCGCCGGCAACTCCGGCGCGGAGGGCCGTTTTCGACGAGCTGCGGCGGGGTTTCCGGTGGCTGGTTATCTGAGCGGTGTGGGACATGGTCATACCGCTATCAGGCGGTCCCGGGTGGGCGTCAAGAAACGTGTCCTGCGCCACATTTACGGTTGGAATCTGTGAATCCGCTTGCGAACGGCTCTTATTGACGCCGTAACGGTCAAAACGGGCACCCGTGATCATGGCTGTGATCACCTGCTTTTCGTCAAACGCCCGAATTGCCCCTGGCTTACCATCCCTTCACACCCTTGGCCAAGCCCGCCTTTTCGGGCAGCCGACCGGAGTGGTACAGGTCACAGGATGGTCACCGCACTGCGACCGGATGGTTACGGCGTATCCGCCGCCCCCCTTCGAGGGAATCCGGACCCGAACTCGGCCGTCCTCCGCCCCTCTTCCCAGGACGCCGGCCGGCCCGTCCCGGTTGCTCGTGAATGTGCGCACGTGTCCACATCGGTCCCGCGCACCCCCTCGCCCGGGTGACGCCGGATCCCTTATCACCCGAAAGCGTTCCGTCGCCAATTTGCTTGTATATGCCACCGCTTGATAATGCGAACCCCCTCCCACCAGCGATGACCGGCGCGGATGTCACATCTCGTGACCGCGAGGACGCTTCGTGTGCGAAGATCACCGCTCATCCGACTTCATGATCCTTCGTCAGGTGGTGGAGATCACAAAGTCGGTGGCGTACCCCGTGTCGCAGATCACAGACCACCAGGCATAGGATGCGGGGCAGTCGGGCTTGTGAACTGCCTCACATGTACACGATCTTCGGTGATCCGAGTGCCGGGAATCAGTGGTGGGGTCGCCACACGAATCGCCCGGTGCGGTCCAACGGTCAAGGACGACTGGAAGGAGCTGAGGGGCGTTGAATGCCTACGCACCCATCCTCGTGCTCGGCGCCCTCGGGGCTGGGTTTGCGATCTTCTCCGTGGTCATGGCCACGCTTATCGGCCCAAGACGGTACAACCGGGCCAAACTTGAAGCGTACGAGTGTGGCATCGAGCCCACGCCGACGCCGGCCGGAGGCGGCCGCTTTCCCATCAAGTACTACCTGACGGCGATGCTCTTCATCGTCTTCGACATCGAGATCGTCTTCCTTTACCCCTGGGCCGTCACCTTCGACTCCCTGGGGATCTTCGGGCTCGTGGAGATGCTGCTCTTCGTGCTCACCGTCTTCGTCGCCTACGCGTATGTGTGGCGGCGGGGCGGTCTGGAATGGGACTAAAGGGGCTGAGGGGCCACCAATGGGACTCGAAGAGAAGCTGCCTAGCGGTTTCCTGCTGACCACGGTCGAACAGGCCTCGGGGTGGGTGCGGAAGTCCTCCGTATTCCCCGCCACCTTCGGCCTCGCCTGCTGCGCCATCGAGATGATGACGACCGGCGCGGGGCGGTACGACCTGGCGCGGTTCGGCATGGAGGTCTTCCGCGGTTCGCCGCGCCAGGCCGACCTGATGATCGTGGCCGGGCGGGTGAGCCAGAAGATGGCGCCCGTCCTGCGGCAGGTCTACGACCAGATGCCGAACCCCAAGTGGGTGATCTCCATGGGGGTGTGCGCCTCGTCGGGCGGCATGTTCAACAACTACGCGATCGTGCAGGGCGTCGACCACATCGTGCCGGTCGACATCTACCTGCCCGGCTGCCCGCCGCGTCCCGAGATGCTGTTGGACGCCATTCTCAAGCTCCACGAGAAGATCCAGAACTCCAAGCTCGGGGTCAACGCCGAGGAGGCGGCCCGCGAGGCGGAGGAAGCGGCCCTCAAGGCGCTCCCGCTGATCGAGATGAAGGGGCTGCTGCGGTGAGCGGCGAGCAGCGTCCCGGCACGTCCGGGCACGACAACGGGTCCGGTACGCCCGGGCGGAACGGCGCGGAGGACGCGGCCGGAAAGAACGTTCCCTCCGCGCGCGACGACCGTAGTGAGGTCATCGGCGTACGCAAGGGCATGTTCGGCGCCAACAACGGCGGGGACACGTCCGGTTACGGCGGCCTGCGCAGGTCCGTCGTCCTGCCGGGCGCGACCGCCCGCCCCTACGGCGGCCCGAACGGGGTCTTCGACCAGATCGCCGACGAGCTCGAAGGCGCCCTGGAGGAGCAGGGGATCGTCCCCGGCAACGCGATCGAGAAGACGGTCGTGGACCGCGGCGAGGTCACCTTCCACATCGCCCGCGAGCACCTGCTCCAGGTGGCGCGCACCCTGCGCGACGACCCGGCGCTGCGCTTCGAGCTGTGTACGGGGGTGTCGGGCGTCCACTACCTCGGGGACAAGGGCCGCGAGCTGCACGCCGTGTACCACCTGCGCTCGCTCACCCACGGGCGGCTGATCCGCCTGGAGGTCTCCGCGCCGGACGCCGACCCGCACGTGCCGTCCCTGGTCGAGGTCTATCCGACCAACGACTGGCACGAGCGCGAGACGTACGACTTCTTCGGCCTGATCTTCGACGGCCACCCCGCCCTGACCCGGATCATGATGCCGGACGACTGGCAGGGCTTCCCGCAGCGCAAGGACTATCCGCTCGGCGGGATCGCCGTCGAGTACAAGGGCGCCCAGATCCCGGCTCCGGACCAGCGGAGGTCGTACTCCTGATGAGCACTTCACATGCGTCGGCCCGCGAGACCACCGAGGGCACCGTCTACACGGTCACCGGTGGGGACTGGGACGAGGTCGTCCAGTCCGCCGCGAAGTCCGACGACGAGCGGATCATCGTCAACATGGGTCCCCAGCACCCGTCCACCCACGGGGTGCTGCGGCTGATCCTGGAGATCGAGGGCGAGACGGTCACCGAGGCCCGCTGCGGCATCGGCTACCTCCACACCGGCATCGAGAAGAACCTCGAGTTCCGCAACTGGACGCAGGGCACCACCTTCGTCACGCGCATGGACTACCTGACGTCGTTCTTCAACGAGACGGCGTACTGCCTGGGCGTGGAGAAGCTGCTCGGCATCGAGGACGACATCCCGGACCGGGCGACCGCCATCCGCGTCCTGCTGATGGAGCTCAACCGGCTCTCCTCGCACCTGGTGTGCATCGCCACCGGCGGCATGGAGCTGGGCGCGACGACGATCATGATCTACGGATTCCGTGATCGTGAACTGATTCTCGATGCCTACGAGCTGATCACCGGCCTGCGCATGAACCACGCGTTCATCCGGCCCGGCGGACTCGCCCAGGACCTGCCCCCGGGCGCCGTGGACCAGTTGCGCGAGCTGCTGCGGACCCTGCGCAAGAACCTGCCCGAGTACGACAAGCTCGCCACCGGCAACCCCATCTTCAAGGCCCGGATGGAGGACGTCGGCTACCTCGACCTGACCGGCTGCATGGCGCTCGGCGCCACCGGCCCGATCCTGCGCGCCGCCGGACTGCCGCACGACCTGCGCAGGTCGGACCCGTACTGCGGTTACGAGACGTACGAGTTCGACGTCCCGACCGCCGACACCTGCGACGCGTACGGCCGCTTCCTCATCCGCCTGGAGGAGATGCGGCAGTCGCTGCGGATCGTCGAGCAGTGCCTCGACCGGCTCGCGCCGGGCCCGGTCATGGTCGCCGACAAGAAGATCGCCTGGCCCGCGCAGCTCGCGCTCGGGCCCGACGGGCTCGGCAACTCGCTCGACCACATCAAGAACATCATGGGCACGTCCATGGAAGCGCTGATCCATCACTTCAAGCTGGTGACGGAGGGCTTCCGGGTACCGCCCGGGCAGGCGTACGCCGCCGTGGAGTCGCCCAAGGGCGAACTGGGCGCGCACGTCGTCTCCGACGGGGGCACCCGCCCCTACCGGGTCCACTTCCGCGACCCGTCCTTCACCAATCTCCAGGCCATGGCGGCGATGTGCGAGGGCGGCCAGGTCGCCGACGTCATCGTCGCCGTCGCGTCCATCGACCCCGTGATGGGAGGCGTCGACCGGTGACCGTCCAGCCGACCAATTCCGAGGTCAGCCTGGGGATGCCCCAGCTGCCGGCCCCCGACTTCCCCGCCGACGTGCGCGCGCGGCTGGAGACGGACGCCAGGGAGATCATCTCCCGCTACCCCGGCGCGCGTTCCGCGCTCCTGCCGCTCCTGCACCTCGTGCAGGCGGAGGAGGGTTTTGTGTCCCGTACGGGCATGGCCTTCTGCGCGGAGCTGCTCGACCTGACCACCGCGGAGGTCACGGCCGTCGCGACCTTCTACACCATGTACCGGCGCAAGCCCGGCGGTGACTACCAGGTCGGCGTCTGCACGAACACGCTCTGCGCGGTGATGGGCGGCGACGCCATCTTCGACGAGCTGAAGGAACATCTCGGCGTCGGCAACGACGAGACCACCGAGGACGGCAAGGTCACCCTCGAACACATCGAGTGCAACGCGGCCTGCGACTTCGCGCCCGTCGTGATGGTCAACTGGGAGTTCTTCGACAACCAGACCCCGCAGAGCGCCAAGCAGCTGGTCGACGACCTGCGCGCGGGCCGCCCCGTCGAGCCGACGCGGGGCGCGCCGCTGTGCACGTACAAGGAGACCGAGCGGATCCTCGCGGGCTTCCCCGACGAGCGCCCCGGCGCGGTCGGGGCCACCGGCGGCGCGGGCCCCGCCTCGCTGATCGGCTTGCGGCTCGCCAAGGGCGAGGCCCCGCAGCGGGTCGTCAGGCCGCGCGACGGCGGACCCTCCCAGGACGCGCACCCGCAGGACGCGCCGCAGCCCGGCTCCCAGCACCTCAGCTCGCACGACGCACCGCAGCGGACCTCGGACTCCGACCCCGACCACCCGGCCGGGCGGCCCACCGCCGAGGAGGGGGAGTGATGACGATGGCACCCGAGATCGACGAGAACGGCACCAGCCCCGAGAAGCTCCTCGCCCCCGTGCTGTCCGCCTTCTGGGACCAGCCGGAGTCGTGGACGCTGGAGACGTACGAACGGCACGACGGCTACCAGGGCCTCAAGAAGGCCCTCGCCATGACGCCCGACGACCTCATCGCGTACGTGAAGGACGCGGGTCTGCGCGGCCGCGGCGGCGCCGGCTTCCCCACCGGGATGAAGTGGCAGTTCATCCCCCAGGGCGACGGCAAGCCGCACTACCTCGTCGTCAACGCCGACGAGTCGGAGCCCGGCACCTGCAAGGACATGCCGCTGCTCTTCGCCAACCCGCACTCCCTCATCGAGGGCATGGTGATCGCCTGTTACGCGATCCGCTCCTCGCACGCCTTCATCTACCTGCGCGGCGAGGTCGTCCCCGTCCTGCGCCGGCTGCACGAGGCCGTACGGGAGGCCTACGCGGCTGGCTACCTCGGCAAGGACATCCTCGGCAGCGGCATCGACCTCGACGTCGTCGTGCACGCGGGAGCGGGCGCGTACATCTGCGGCGAGGAGACCGCGCTGCTGGACTCGCTGGAGGGCCGTCGCGGACAGCCCCGGCTGCGTCCTCCCTTCCCCGCCGTGGCGGGTCTCTACGCGAGCCCCACCGTGGTGAACAACGTCGAGTCGATCGCGTCCGTTCCCGCGATCCTGCACCGCGGCAAGGAGTGGTTCCGCTCGATGGGCAGCGAGAAGTCCCCGGGCTTCACGCTCTACTCCCTCAGCGGCCACGTCACCAGCCCCGGCCAGTACGAGGGCCCCATGGGCCTCACCCTGCGCCAGCTGCTCGACATGGGCGGCGGCATCCGGGCCGGCCACCGGCTCAAGTTCTGGACCCCGGGCGGCTCCTCCACCCCGATGTTCACCGACGAGCACCTCGACGTCCCGCTGGACTACGAGGGCGTCGGCGCGGCCGGCTCGATGCTCGGCACCAAGGCGCTCCAGTGCTTCGACGAGACGACCTGTGTCGTACGGGCCGTGACGCGCTGGACCGAGTTCTACGCCCACGAGTCCTGCGGCAAGTGCACACCCTGCCGTGAAGGCACGTACTGGCTGGTGCAGTTGCTGCGGGACATCGAGGCCGGCAAGGGCGAGATGTCCGACCTCGACAAGCTCAACGACATCGCCGACACGATCAACGGCAAGTCGTTCTGCGCGCTCGGCGACGGCGCCGCCGCCCCGATCTTCTCCTCGCTCAAGTACTTCCGCGCGGAGTACGAGCAGCACATCACGGGCAAGGCCTGCCCCTTCGACCCCGCGAAGTCCACCGCGTGGGCGGACCGGAACCCGCACCAGGAGGTGAACGCATGACAGTCACCACGTCGGCCCCCTCCGGAGGCGGCGAGGCGGCGCTCCCGCCGGAAGACCTCGTCTCGCTGACCATCGACGGCATCGAGATCTCCGTCCCCAAGGGGACGTTGGTCATCCGCGCCGCCGAGCTGCTCGGCATCGAGATCCCGCGTTTCTGCGACCATCCGCTGCTCGACCCGGTCGGCGCCTGCCGCCAGTGCATCGTCGAGGTGGAGGGCCAGCGCAAGCCGATGGCCTCCTGCACGATCACCTGCACCGACGGCATGGTCGTCAAGTCGCAGATCAGCTCGCCGGTCGCCGAGAAGGCCCAGCGCGGGGTGATGGAGCTGCTG
This sequence comes from Streptomyces liangshanensis, assembly GCF_011694815.1. Classification (NCBI taxonomy): domain Bacteria; kingdom Bacillati; phylum Actinomycetota; class Actinomycetes; order Kitasatosporales; family Streptomycetaceae; genus Streptomyces; species Streptomyces liangshanensis. The sequence goes on along the minus strand of NZ_CP050177.1, from coordinate 3,234,139 downwards.
CTCATCAACCACCCGCTGGACTGCCCGGTCTGCGACAAGGGCGGTGAGTGCCCGCTCCAGAACCAGGCCATGCAGGTCGGCCACGCGGACACCCGCTTCGAGGGCAGGAAGCGCACGTACGAGAAGCCCGTCCCGATCTCGACCCAGGTGCTGCTGGACCGTGAGCGGTGCGTGCTCTGCGCGCGCTGCACCCGCTTCTCCGAGCAGATCGCGGGCGACCCGATGATCGAGCTGCTGGAGCGCGGCGCGCTCGAACAGGTCGGCACCGGCGAGGGCGACCCCTTCGCGTCGTACTTCTCCGGCAACACCATCCAGATCTGCCCGGTCGGCGCGCTCACCTCGGCGGCGTACCGCTTCCGTTCGCGGCCCTTCGACCTCGTGTCCTCCCCGAGCGTGTGCGAGCACTGCGCGGGCGGCTGCGCGACCCGCACCGACCACCGGCGCGGCAAGGTCATGCGGCGGATGGCGGCCGACGACCCCGAGGTCAACGAGGAATGGGTCTGCGACAAGGGGCGGTTCGGCTTCCGCTACGCGCAGAAGCCCGACCGCCTCACGACCCCGCTGGTCAGGAACGCCGACGGGGACCTGGAGCCGGCGAGCTGGCCCGAGGCGCTGGAGGCCGCGGCCCGCGGGCTGGCCGCCGCGCGCGGCCGGGCGGGGGTGCTGGCCGGCGGCCGGCTGACCGTCGAGGACGCGTACGCGTACGCCAAGTTCGCCCGGGTCGCGCTCGACACGAACGACGTCGACTTCCGCGCGCGGGTGCACAGCAGCGAGGAGGCCGACTTCCTGGCCGCCCATGTGGCGGGCCGGGGACGGGACCTGGACGGTACGGGGGTCACGTACACCACGCTGGAGAAGGCACCGGCCGTCCTGCTCGCGGGCTTCGAGTCCGAGGAGGAGGCGCCCGGCGTCTTCCTGCGGCTGCGCAAGGCCTCGCGCAAGCACGGCCAGCGGACGTTCTCGCTCGCCACGCACGCCACGCCGGGCCTGGAGAAGGCCGGGGGCACGCTGCTCCCCGCCGCTCCCGGCACGGAGACCGACTGGCTGGACGCCCTCGCGGGCAACACCGCCCTGGACGGTGACGGCGCGACGGCCGCCGAGGCCCTGAGGGCGCCCGGCGCCGTGATCGTCGTCGGCGAACGGCTCGCGGCCGTCCCCGGCGCCCTCACCGCCGCCGCCCGCGCCTCGGTCGCCACCGGCGCCACCCTGGTGTGGATCCCGCGCCGGGCCGGCGAGCGCGGCGCGGTGGAGGCGGGCGCGCTCCCGTCGCTGCTGCCCGGCGGCCGCCCGGCCACGGACCCGCGGGCCCGTGAGGAGACCGCCGCGGTCTGGGGCGTACGCGAACTGCCGCACGCCTACGGGCGCGACACCGGCCAGATCGTCGCGGCCGCCGCGACCGGCGAGCTGGGCGCGCTGGTCGTCGCGGGCGTCGAGCTCGCCGACCTGCCGGACCCGGCGGGCGCGCGGGCCGCGCTCGACGCGGTCGGCTTCCTGGTCTCGCTGGAGCTGCGGCCGAGCGAGGTCACCGACCGGGCGGACGTCGTCCTCCCGGTGGCGGCCGTCGCCGAGAAGCCCGGCACCTTCCTCAACTGGGAGGGCAGGGCGCGGCTGTTCGAGGCGGCGCTCAAGCCCGAGCAGATGACCAGGCGCCTGGCCCCGTCCGACGCGCGCGTCCTCCACATGCTGGCGGACGCCCTCGACGTACACCTCGGGCTGCCCGACCTCAGGTCCGTACGGTCCGAGCTGGACCGGCTCGGCGGCTGGGACGGCTCCCGGGCCACCGCGCCGCGCGAGTCGGCCCGCCCGGTGCCGCGCCCCGGCGACGGCGAGGCGGTCCTCGCGGGCCACCGGCTGCTGCTCGACCAGGGCCTGCTCCAGCAGGGCGACGAGGCGCTGGCCGGCACCCGGCACGCGGCGGTCGCCCGGCTCTCCGCCACGACGGCCGCCGAGACCGGGGTCAAGGACGGTGACGCGCTGGCCGTCACGGGCCCGGCGGGCACGGTCACCCTGCCGCTGCGGGTCACGGTGATGCCCGACCGCGTGGTCTGGCTGCCGCTCAACTCCACGGGCCGCGGCATCCCGGCGGACACCGGCTCCCAGCCGGGGACGCTGGTCCGTATCGCCCCGGCCGGCGTGCCGGCCGCGGACGCAGAAGCGCCGGAGGTGCGCGCATGACCGCCTTCGCCCCACTCGCGGCGGCTCCTCACACCGTCCACACCGTCCTCGCCGCCGAGGACCTGTCGCTGTTCGGCCGCGACCCGTGGTGGCTCGTGGTCGTCAAGGCCGTGTTCTGCTTCGCGTTCCTGATGGTGACCGTGCTGTTCTCCATCGTGTGGGAGCGCAAGGTCGTCGCCTGGATGCAGCTGCGCATCGGCCCCAACCGGCACGGCCCCTGGGGCATGCTCCAGTCGCTCGCCGACGGCATCAAGCTGATGCTCAAGGAAGACCTGATCGTCAAGCGCGCGGACAAGGTCGTCTACGTCCTCGCGCCGATCGTGGCCGCGGTGCCGGCGTTCATGGCGATCGCCGTGATCCCGTTCGGCCCGTCCGGCAACGAGGTCTCCATCTTCGGCCAGCGCACCACGATGCAGCTGACCGACCTGCCGATCGCGATGCTGTACGTCCTCGCGGTCGCGTCGATCGGCATCTACGGCATCGTCCTCGCCGGCTGGTCGTCCGGGTCGACGTACCCGCTGCTCGGCGGCCTGCGCTCGGCCGCGCAGATGATCTCGTACGAGATCGCCATGGGCGCCGCGTTCGCCTCCGTCTTCCTCTACTCGGGGTCGATGTCGACCTCGGCGATCGTGGAGGCGCAGGCGGACCGCTGGTACATCGTGCTGCTGCCGGTGTCCTTCATCATCTACGTCATCACGATGGTCGGGGAGACGAACCGCGCCCCCTTCGACATGCCGGAGTCCGAGGGCGACCTCGTCGGCGGCTTCAACACCGAGTACTCGTCCATCAAGTTCGCGATGTTCATGCTCGCCGAGTACGTCAACATGGTCACCGTCTCGGCCGTCGCGACGACGCTCTTCCTCGGCGGCTGGCGCGCCCCGTGGCCCGTCTCGACCTTCTGGGAGGGCGCGAACCACGGCTGGTGGCCGATGCTCTGGTTCGTCCTCAAGGTGCAGGTCTTCCTCTTCTTCTTCATCTGGCTGCGCGGCACGCTCCCGCGGGTGCGCTACGACCAGTTGATGAAGCTGGGCTGGAAGGTCCTGATCCCGGTCTCGGTGGTCTGGCTGATGCTGGTCGCGACCGTGCGGGCCCTGCGCAACGAGAACTACGACTTCCAGTCGATCGTGCTGTACGTCGGCGGGGCGGTCGTCGCGATCCTGCTGCTCTCCTTCGTCGCCGACATCTTCCGCGACAAGAAGGAACGGGCCGACGCCGAAGGGGAGCCGGAGGCACCGGCCTTCGACCCGATGGCGGGCGGATATCCCGTACCACCGCTGCCGGGGCAGACGCTGCCGCCGGTGCCCCGCAGGCGGCCGCGCCAGGAGCGCGAGCTCGTTGTCAGTGGTGGGGTCGACACTGTGAGTGACGGTACCGAGAGTGACGGAAAGGAGGCTGACAGTGTCTGACTCTTCGCAGGACTCCAAGCGGGTCACCAAGCGGGAATCCAAGCGGGACTCCCACCGGGAATCCGCGCACGACGCTTCGCAGGCGGAGTCCCCGCGCCCGCCGAAGAACCCGGTCGCGGGCTTCGGCGTGACCTTCAAGGCCATGTTCAAGAAGCGGCTGACCGAGCAGTATCCGGAGCAGCAGAAGGTGACGGCGCCGCGCTTCCACGGCCGTCACCAGCTGAACCGGCATCCGGACGGCCTGGAGAAGTGCATCGGCTGCGAGCTGTGCGCCTGGGCGTGTCCGGCGGACGCGATCTACGTGGAGGGCGCGGACAACACCGAGGAGGAGCGCTACTCCCCGGGTGAGCGCTACGGCCGCGTCTACCAGATCAACTACGCGCGCTGCATCCTGTGCGGCCTGTGCATCGAGGCGTGCCCGACCCGGGCGCTCACGATGACCAACGAGTTCGAGCTGGCCGACAGTTCGCGCGAGAGCCTCATCTACACGAAGGAGCAGCTCCTCGCGGGCCTGGAGGAGGGCATGGTCGAGTCGCCGCACTCGATCTTCCCGGGCACGGACGAGCAGGACTACTACCGGGGGCTGGTCACGGAGGCCGCGCCCGGCACGGTCCGCCAGGTGGCGCTGAGCAAGGGCGAGCGGCCGCAGGAGGCCGCCTCCACCTTCGGCGAGGACGAGCCGGCGTCGGGGAAGGTGGTCGGGTCGTGAACGCGTTCGCAGCCTCCACCACCCTGGCCGCCTCCGCCACGTCGACCGGCGAGGCCGTCCAGTTCTGGATCCTCGGTACGGTCGCCGTGATCGGCGCCTTCGCCACGATCCTGATGAAGCGGGCCGTGCACAGCGCGCTGAGCCTGGCCGGGACGATGATCATCCTGGCGGTCTTCTACCTGGCCAACGGGGCGTACTTCCTCGGCGTCGTCCAGATCATCGTCTACACCGGCGCGATCATGATGCTGTTCCTCTTCGTGGTCATGCTGGTCGGCGTCACCGCCGCGGACTCCCTCAAGGAGACGCTCAAGGGACAGCGCTGGCTGGCCCTGGTGTGCGGCCTCGGCTTCGGCGCCCTGCTGATCGGGGGCATCGGCAACGCGTCGCTGACCTCCTTCGCCGGGCTCGGCCAGGCCAACGCGGGCGGCAACGTCGAGGGGCTGGCCGCGCTGATCTTCACCAAGTACGTCTTCGCCTTCGAGATCACCGGCGCGCTGCTGATCACCGCGGCCGTCGGCGCCATGGTCCTCACCCACCGCGAGCGCACCGAACGGGCGCTGACGCAGCGGGAGATGGCCGAGGCCCGCGTCCGCAAGGGCACGCACCTGCCGCCGCTGCCCGCCCCGGGCGTCTACGCCCGGCACAACGCGGTGGACATCCCCGGCCTGCTGCCGGACGGCTCGGTCTCCGAGCTGACCGTCAACAAGACCCTCAAGGACCGCGGCCAGATCCGCGACGTGTCGAGCGAGGCCATCGCGGACCTCAAGGCGCTGGAGCAGCGGTCCACCGACCGGCTCGGCCGCGAGGAGGAGATCAAGCGATGAACCCGGTCAACTACCTCTACCTCGCGTCGCTGCTCTTCACCATCGGCGCCACGGGCGTGCTGATCCGGCGCAACGCGATCGTGGTGTTCATGTGCATCGAGCTGATGCTCAACGCCTGCAATCTCGCGTTCGTCGCCTTCGCCCGGCTGCACGGCAACCTGGACGGCCAGGTCATCGCCTTCTTCGTGATGGTCGTCGCCGCCGCGGAGGTCGTGGTCGGGCTCGCGATCATCGTGTCGCTCTTCCGCTCCCGCCACTCGGCCTCGGTCGACGACGCCAGCCTGATGAAGCTCTGAGGGGTCGCTGAATCGTGGAGAACTTGATTGCGCTGCTCATCGCGGCGCCTCTGCTCGGAGCGGCGGTCCTGCTGTGCGGCGGGCGCCGGCTCGACCGCGTGGGCCACTGGCTCGGTACGGTGCTGGCCGCCGCGGCGTTCGTGATCGGCCTGGCGCTGTTCAGCGACATGCTCGGCAGGAGCGGTGAGGACCGCGCCCTGCACCAGCACCTGTTCAGCTGGATCCCCGTCGAGGGCTTCCAGGCGGACGTCGCCTTCCAGCTCGACCAGTTGTCGATGACGTTCGTCCTGCTGATCACCGGTGTGGGCACGCTGATCCACATCTACTCGATCGGGTACATGGAGCACGACGAGCGGCGCCGCCGCTTCTTCGGCTACCTGAACCTGTTCCTGGCGGCGATGCTGCTGCTGGTCCTCGCCGACAACTACCTGCTGCTGTACATGGGCTGGGAGGGCGTGGGCCTCGCCTCGTACCTGCTGATCGGGTTCTGGCAGCACAAGCCCAGCGCGGCCACCGCCGCGAAGAAGGCGTTCCTGGTCAACCGCGTCGGTGACGTGGGCCTGTCGATCGCCATCATGCTGATGTTCACGACGTTCGGGACCTTCGCCTTCGGCCCGGTGCTGGAGAACGCGACCGACGCCTCCGAGGGCAAGCTGACGGCCATCGGCCTGATGCTGCTGCTCGCCGCGTGCGGCAAGTCGGCGCAGGTGCCGCTCCAGTCCTGGCTCGGTGACGCGATGGAGGGCCCGACCCCGGTCTCGGCCCTGATCCACGCGGCGACGATGGTGACCGCCGGCGTCTACCTGATCACCCGCTCCGGCGCGATCTTCAACGGGGCGCCCGACGCCCAGTTGGCCGTCGTGGTGGTCGGCGCGGTGACGCTCCTCTTCGGTGCGATCGTCGGTTGCGCGAAGGACGACATCAAGAAGGCCCTGGCCGGGTCGACGATGTCGCAGATCGGCTACATGATCCTGGCGGCGGGCCTCGGCCCCATCGGGTACGTCTTCGCGATCATGCACCTGGTCACGCACGGCTTCTTCAAGGCCGGGCTGTTCCTCGGCGCCGGGTCGGTCATGCACGGCATGAACGACGAGGTCGACATGCGGAAGTACGGCGGCCTGCGGAAGTACATGCCGGTCACGTTCGTCACCTTCGGCCTCGGCTACCTGGCGATCATCGGCTTCCCCGGCCTGTCCGGCTTCTGGTCCAAGGACAAGATCATCGAGGCGGCCTTCGCCAAGGGCGGCACGGAGGGCTGGATCCTCGGCGCCGTCACCCTGCTGGGCGCCGCGATCACCGCGTACTACATGACGCGCGTGATGCTGATGACCTTCTTCGGCGAGAAGCGCTGGGAGGCGGACGCGGAGGGCCACGAGCCGCACCCGCACGAGTCGCCCAAATCGATGACGATCCCGATGATCGTGCTCGCCTTCGGCTCGGTCTTCGCCGGCGGGCTGTTCTCCCTGAACAGCGCCTTCGTGCACTGGCTGGAGCCCGTCACCGGACACGACCACGGCGACTCGCCGCTCAGCGCCGCGACGGTCACCGCCTCCACGGTCGTGGTGCTGCTCATCGGCGTCGGCGTCGCCTGGGCGCAGTACGGCAGGCGCCCGGTGCCCAAGGTCGCCCCGCGCGGCTCGCTCCTCACCCGCGCCGCCCGCCGCGACCTCCTCCAGGACGACTTCAACCACGTGGTCCTGGTCCGCGGCGGCGAACACCTCACCCGCTCCCTGGTGTACGTCGACCACACCCTGGTCGACGGCGTGGTCAACGGCACCGCGGCGTCCTTCGGCGGGCTCTCGGGCCGGCTGCGCAAGCTCCAGAACGGTTACGCCCGCTCCTATGCGGTCTCGATGCTCGGAGGTACGGCAGTGCTCATCGCCGCGACCCTGCTGATGAGGGCGGTGTAAACGGACATGTCGTTCCCCTATCTGACGGTGGCGGCGGCGCTGCCGGCGGTCGGCGCGATCGCCACGGCGGCCGTGCCCGCCGCCCGGCGGACCTTCGCCAAATGGCTGGCGCTCGGGTTCTCCCTCGCCACGCTCGCGGTGGCCGCCGTCGTCCTGGCGCTCTTCGAGCCCGGCGGCGACCGCTACCAACTCACCGAGTCGCACGCCTGGATCAAGGACTTCGGGGTCAGGTACGAACTGGGCGTGGACGGCATCGGCGTCGTGCTGATGGCGCTGACCGCCCTGCTGATCCCGTTCGTGATCCTGGCCGGCTGGCACGACGCCGACCCGCTGGAGGAGGCCGCGCCCAACCGCCGCTGGCGGCCCACCCAGGGCTTCTTCGCGCTCATCCTGATGGTGGAGGCGATGGTGATCCTCTCCTTCGAGGCCACCGACGTCTTCCTCTTCTACATCCTCTTCGAAGCCATGCTCATCCCGATGTACTTCCTCATCGGCGGCTTCGGCGACCGGGCGCACGCGGGCGGGGACGAGGCGGCGGCGACGCAGCGCTCGTACGCGGCCGTGAAGTTCCTCCTGTACAACCTGGTCGGCGGCCTGATCATGCTGGCCGCGGTCATCGGCCTGTACGTCGTCGCCGGGACGTTCTCGCTCTCCGAGATCGCCGAGGCGCGCGCCAACGGCTCGCTGACCATGGCGACCAGCACCGAGCGGTGGCTGTTCCTCGGCTTCTTCTTCGCGTTCGCCGTGAAGGCCCCGCTGTGGCCGCTGCACACCTGGCTGCCCAACGCGATGGGCGAGGCGACCGCGCCCGTGGCCGTCCTGATCACGGCCGTGGTCGACAAGGTCGGCACGTTCGCGATGCTGCGCTTCTGCCTCCAGCTCTTCCCGGAGGCCTCCAAGTGGGCCACCCCGGTGGTCCTGGTGCTCGCGCTGATCAGCATCGTCTACGGCGCGCTGCTCGCCGTCGGCCAGCGCGACATCAAGCGCCTGATCGCGTACGCGTCGATCTCGCACTTCGGCTTCATCATCATGGGCATCTTCGCGATGACCAGCCAGGGCCAGTCGGGCGCCACGCTCTACATGGTCAACCACGGGATCTCGACGGCCGCGCTGATGCTGGTCGCCGGCTTCCTGATCACCCGGCGCGGCTCGCGGCTCATCGCGGACTACGGCGGCGTGCAGAAGGTCGCGCCGGTCCTCGCCGGTACGTTCCTGATCGGCGGCCTGGCCACGCTCTCGCTGCCGGGGCTCTCCCCGTTCGTCAGCGAGTTCCTGGTCCTGGTCGGCACGTTCAGCAGGTATCCGGTGGTCGGCATCATCGCCACCTCCGGCATCGTGCTGGCCGCGCTCTACGTCCTGGTGCTCTACCAGCGCACCATGACCGGCCCGGTGAAGGCGGCGGTCCAGGGCATGTCGGACCTCAGGGTCCGTGAGCTGGTGGTCGTCACCCCGCTGATCGCGCTGCTCCTCTTCCTGGGTGTCTACCCGAAGCCGCTGACCGACATCGTGAACCCGGCCGTGAAACACACGATGTCGGACGTCAAGAAGACCGATCCCAAGCCCGAGGTGGAGGCCGCTCCGTGAGTGCGACAGCCGTCCACAGCCTGTGGACAACTTCGGCGGCCGGGGGGATCGACAAGATCCCGGCCCCCGACATCGAGTACGCGCAGTTGTCGCCCACGCTGATCGTGCTGGGCGCCGCCATCCTGGGGATCCTGGTCGAGGCGTTCGTCCCGCGGGCGAAGCGTTACCACGCGCAGGTCTGGCTCTCCGTCGTGGCGCTGGCCGCCGGCTTCGCGGCGGTGATCGCCCTCGCCAACACCGGTTACGGCACGACCAAGGCGCACATCGCGGCCATGGGCGCCATCGCCGTCGACGGCCCGGCGCTCTTCCTCCAGGGGACGATCCTGCTGGCGTCGATCGCCGCCGTCTTCACCTTCGCCGAGCGCAGGCTCGACCCGGAGGCGCACGGCAAGCGCGTCGACTCGTTCGCCGCGCAGGGCGCGTCCGTGCCGGGCAGCGACAGCGAACAGGCCGCCGTCAAGGCCGGGTTCACCACCACCGAGGTGTTCCCGCTGGCCCTGTTCGCCATCGCGGGCATGCTGGTCTTCACGTCGGCCAACGACCTCCTGACCCTGTTCGTGGCGCTGGAGGTCTTCTCCCTCCCGCTCTACCTCCTCTGCGCGCTGGCCCGCCGCAAGCGGCTGCTGTCGCAGGAGGCCGCGGTGAAGTACTTCCTGCTCGGCTCCTTCTCGTCGGCGTTCCTGCTCTTCGGGATCGCCCTGCTGTACGGGTACGCGGGCTCGGTGTCGTACGCGCGCATCGCCGAGGTCGTGGACGGCACGGTCCAGACCGTGAACCCGGCCCTCGCCGACACGATGGGCAACGACGCGCTGCTGCTCATCGGCGGCGCGATGATCCTGATGGGGCTGCTGTTCAAGGTCGGCGCGGTGCCGTTCCACATGTGGACCCCGGACGTCTACCAGGGCGCGCCCACCCCGGTCACCGGCTTCATGGCGGCGGCGACGAAGGTCGCGGCCTTCGGCGCGCTCCTGCGGCTGCTGTACGTGGTGCTGCCGGGCCTGCGCTGGGACTGGCGTCCCGTGATGTGGGCGATCGCGATCATCACCATGCTGGGCGGCGCGGTCGTGGCCATCACCCAGACCGACATCAAGCGCCTCCTGGCGTACTCGTCCATCGCCCACGCCGGGTTCATCCTGGCCGGTGTGATCGCGACGACGCCCGACGGCATCTCGTCCGTCCTCTTCTACCTGCTGGCGTACTCCTTCGTGACGATCGGCGCGTTCGCCGTGGTCACGCTGGTGCGCGACGCGGGCGGTGAGGCGACGCACCTGTCCAAGTGGGCCGGGCTGGGGAGGCGTTCACCCCTGGTGGCCGCGTTCTTCGCGCTGTTCCTGCTGGCCTTCGCCGGGATCCCGCTGACCTCCGGCTTCTCGGGGAAGTTCGCGGTCTTCAAGGCGGCGGCCGAGGGCGGCGCGGGAGCGCTCGTCGTGGTCGGTGTGATCTCGTCGGCGATCGCCGCGTTCTTCTACATCCGGGTCATCGTGCTGATGTTCTTCAGCGAGCCCAAGGCCGACGGCCCCACGGTCGCCGTGCCGTCGCTCCTGACGAAGACGACGATCGCCGTCGGCGGCGTGGTCACGGTGGTGCTCGGCGTCGCGCCGCAGTACTTCCTCGATCTGGCCAACCAGGCAGGGATCTTCGTGCGGTAATCGGCACCGGCCGCCATGTCGCGGACGAAGTCCAGGGTCCGGCACCTCGTACGAGGCGCCGGACCCTGACCTGTTTTCGCCCTGCCGTTCGATACGGAGCCGGGGCCCGCTACGGTGGGGGCGCGTCCGGAACAGCCGTAACAGGGCCATGCCGAAGGGTATTTGTGACCTTGATCAGCATCGAAGCGGTGACGAAGCGCTACGACGACGGGACGATCGCCGTCGACCGGCTGTCCCTGGAGATCCCGGACGGTTCGATCACCGTTCTGGTCGGTCCCTCCGGATGCGGGAAGACCACCACCCTGCGGATGATCAACCGGATGATCGAGCCCACCGAGGGCAGGATCCTGCTCGACGGCGACGACCTGAGGCAGCGTCCGGTCAACGCGCTGCGCCGGTCGATGGGGTACGTCATCCAGAACGCCGGGCTGTTCCAGCACCGTTCGGTGGCCGACAACATCGCGACCGTGCCGCGCATGCTCGGCTGGGACCGGAAGCGGGCGCGCGCGAGGGCCGTCGAGCTGATGGAGCGCGTCGGGCTGGATCCCGCCCTGGCGAAGCGCTACCCGTACCAGCTCTCCGGCGGCCAGCAGCAGCGCGTCGGGGTGGCCAGGGCGCTGGCGGCGGACCCGCCGGTGCTGCTGATGGACGAGCCGTTCTCGGCCGTGGACCCGGTGGTCCGCAAGGGGCTCCAGGAGGAGCTGCTGCGCCTCCAGGCCGAGTTGGGCAAGACCATCGTGTTCGTGACCCACGACATCGACGAGGCGATCAAGCTCGGCGACCGGATCGCGGTGCTGCGGACGGGCGGCAGGCTCGCCCAGTTCGCGCCGCCCGGGGAGCTGCTCTCGGCGCCCGCGGACGCGTTCGTCGAGGACTTCCTGGGCAACGACCGCGGGGTCAGGCGGCTGTCGTTCTTCACCTGCGAGGCGCTCGCGCTCGCACCGGTGCCGGGGGCCGGGGCGGAGAAGGCCGCCGGGGCGGCCAACGCCGTACCGTACCTGCTGGTCACCGACGGGGCGGGCAAGCCGCTCGGCTGGCGGGACCCGGCGGCCGGCGACGGCACGGAACTCCTCGCGTGCGGGCGGCCGTTCCACGCCCGGCGGGACTCCCTGCGTGCCGCGCTCGACGGGGCCGTGCTGTCCCCGACGGGCTGGGCGGTCGCCGTGGACGACACCGGCCGGGCCGTCGGCGTCGCGTCCCAGGAGATGATCGCCGCGGCGATCCGTACCGCCCACGCGGCACAGCGCGGGACGCCGGAGGCGGCCCCCGCCGCCGGGACCGACCGGCCCGCGGCGGCCCGTACATGAGCGGCGACGGCTTCTTCGACGTCCCCAGCGACCTCCAGCACAGCTACCTCGGCCTGGTGGCCCTGCACCTCCAGGAAGCGCTGATCCCGGTGGCCGGCGGGCTCGTCCTCGCCCTGCTGCTGGCCCAACTCTGCGTACGGTACGGCTGGCTGTACCCGCCCGTGCTCTGGGGCACCACGATCTTCTACGCGATCCCCTCCCTGGCGATCTTCGTGATCCTGATCGACTACACCGGGCAGAGCAGGACCACGGTCATGATCCCGCTGACCCTCTACACCCTGGTGGTGCTCGTCCCCGCCATCGTGGACGGCATCAGGTCGGTGCCCGAGGAGACCCAGGCGGCGGCCACCGCGATGGGGTTCGGGGCCTGGCGCCGCTACCTGCGCGTCGAGCTGCCCATCGCCGTCCCGGCGATCTTCGCCGGGTTGCGCGGCGCGACCGCCGCCAGCATCAGCCTGGTGAGCGTGGGCGCGCTGATCGGCAACCAGGGCGCGCTGGGCAACATGCTCACCGACGCGATGTTCTACCACCGGCCCATGCTGGCGGTCAGTTCCGTCGTCACGACGGCCGTCCTGGCGGTCCTCGCGGACGCCCTGCTCGTCCTCGGCCGCAACCTGCTGACGCCGTGGCTGCCGCGCGGCGGGCGGTCCGGCACCCCGGCCGCCGTGCTGCCGGGCGCCCGCACGGACACCCGCGAGAAGCTGGGGAGCAGCCGGTGAACGTCCTCCACTTCATCAGCGCCTTCTTCGGCGACGGCGCCCACTGGCACGGGTACGACGGCATCCCCCAGCGGCTCTGGGAGCACGTCCAGTACTCGCTGGCCGCGCTCGGCATCGCCGCCGCCATCGGGCTGCCGGTCGGGCTGGTCACCGGCCACACGGGCCGGGGCGGCAACGCCCTCGGGATGGTCGCCAACGCCGCCAGGTCGCTGCCCAGCTTCGGTCTGCTGGTGCTGATGTTCCTCGCGTTCGGCATCGGCCTCACCCCCGTGATGATCCCGCTGGTGGTGCTGGCGATCCCGCCGATCCTGGTGACGACGTACGAGGCCGTGCGGAGCGTGGACCCCTCGCCGGTCGACGCGGCCCGGGGCCTCGGCATGCACGAGGCGAAGATCCTGCTGCGGGTCGAGCTGCCCGTCGCGCTCCCGATGATCCTGGGCGCGCTGCGCACGGCCGCGATCCAGATCATCTCCACGGCCACGATCGCCGCGTACGTGAGCCTCGGCGGCCTCGGCCGGTTCGTCATCGACGGCCTCTACCAGCGCGACTACGAGAAGGTCGTCGGCGGCGCCACCCTGGTCGCCGCCCTGGCCCTGCTCACCCTCGGCACCTTCTGGCTCGCAGGCCGGCTGGCGGTGTCCCCGGGGGTAAGGCGCCGCTGACCTGCCGCGCCCCGGGTGCCCGGGGCGCCCCCGTCACGCCGCCGTGGTCCTGGCCAGGGCGACCTTCAGTACGGTCAGCAGGGCGTCGCGTACCGATCCGCGCTCGCGGGCGTCGAAGGAGAACAGCGGTACCCGCGTGTCCACGTCCAGCGCCCACCGCACCTCGTCCAGCGTGTGGGTGACCTGGCCCTCGAAGGCGTTGATCCCGATCGCGAACGGGATGCCCTTCGCCTCGAAGTAGTCGACGGCGACGTAGCAGTCGTCCAGCCGCCGGGTGTCCACGATCACCAGGGCGCCGAGCGCGCCCTGGACGAGGTCGTCCCACATGAACTTGAAGCGGTCCTGGCCCGGGGTGCCGAAGAGGTAGAGCTTCAGCGTCGGGTCGATGGTGATGCAGCCGAAGTCCATGGCGACCGTGGTGGTCGTCTTGCGCGGGGTGTGCGCGAGGTCGTCCACCCCGGCCGAGACCGACGTGATCGACGCCTCGGTGGTGAGCGGAGTGATCTCGGAGATCGAGCCCACGGTGGTGGTCTTGCCCACGCCGAAGCCGCCCGCGACGACCATCTTCACCGGCAACGGCGGCTGGACGGCGCCCTGGGGATCAGGAGGCGGGGGAGTCGGGGATGGCGAGTAGCCCATCGATAACCCTTTGCAGAATCGAGGGGTCCTGGGCGGTCCTGGTGTCCGGCTCGTACACGGCCAGATGTCCTTGGACCCGGAGGTCCTCGGCCAGAACCCGGACCACGTTGAGGTGCAGGCTGAGGTGTGCGGCGATCTCCGCGAGGGACTGCGGCCGGCGGCACACGGAGACGATGGCCAGCGGTTCGAAGGAGAGGGTGTCGAGCACCGCGAGTCCCGCCGCGGTCGCCACCACCTGGGTCTCGACGGGCAGCGCGGTGCCGCCGTCGGCCACCCGGCCAGCGGTGAGCAGGAACGGGCGGATCGCCGAGGCACGGCCGGACTGCTCCGGTACGGTGCCCGTGCCCGCGTCCTCGTCGGCTCCCGGTCCACCGGCCGCCATGACGGTACGTCCTCCTTCCCTGTGAGGCCTCTGGGGTTTCCGGTGCGGCTCAGCCGGCCGGGGCGGACGTGACGCGCTTCTGGAGCTCGACGATCAGCTCCGGGCTGATGACGGCCCCGGCGCGCTCGGTGAAGAGGGTCATCTCGTAGGCGACGTCGGCCAGTTTGGCGTCCTTCGAGGCGACCACGCCGAGGACGGCGCCGCTGCCGAGGGCGGACACGAGCAGCCGGCCGCCCAGGTAGTCCATGATCACCCGGCTCAGGTCGCCCAGGCCGTAGTTGGCGGAGGCGCCCGCGGCGAGGCTCAGCATGCCGGAGATCACCGCGCCCAGGCGTTCGGAGTCGGCGTGGCCGTCCCGGCGGGAGACGGCGATGAGCATGCCGTCGGAGGAGACGGCGATGGCGTCGAGGACTCCGGCGGATTCGGCGGCGAAGCGTTCGAGGAGCCAGGTGAAGTTCGCCGCGGATTCACCGAGCCCCTCGGCCGTCGCCGGGTCGGTCGTGAAGTCGTCCGTCATTGCCAGGTCCTTCCGGGGTGAGCGATACCTGGGGCCCAGGTGCTGTTCTGTCGCGGGCGGAGTCCCGGCGGGCGCGCTCGGTGGCGGCCTCCAGGTCCTCCAGCTCGTCGCGGACCTCCGCCGCGTCGGCGGGGTGCCGCGCGGGGGAGACGGCGGCGGTGGTACGGGGTGCGGCGGGCGCGAGCGTCGCGCCGCGCACGCGGCGGCGCAGCGGCCGGGGCTCGTCGTCGGGGTGCTGTCCGTGACCGGCCGCGGGCGCGTCCCCGGCGTCCCGCGCGTGCTCGCGCCCGGCGGAGTCGGCGCCGCGGTCGTGCCGCGGGTCGTCGGTACGGGGGTGGTCCGCGTCCGCGTCGGCGGCGGCGCCCGTGACGCCGGCCTTGCCCGTACCCGGGGGCGCGTCCGTGCCCGCGCCCGCGTTGGTGTCCGCGCTCGCGTCCGTGCTCGCGTCCGTGCTCGGGTTCGCGTCCGTACCCTCGCCCGTGTCCCCGTCCGCGCCCGCCGCGGCGCGGGTCACGCGCTGCGGGAGGCCGCTGCCGCTCGGGGTGGGGGACACCTGGGCCGGGCGCGGGAGCGGGGTGGTGCGGGGGGCGGGGGCGGGCGTGTACGGGACGGTGGGGGCCGGGGGCGCCGGTACGGAGTCCGCGGCGAGCAGCAGGGACGCCGGGATCGTCACGGTGCTGGTGACGCCCTCGCCGGGGGTACGGCTCAGCTCGACGCCGATGCCGAAGCGGCGGGCGATGCGCCCCACCACGAACAGCCCCAGCACATGCGTGGGCGCCAGGTCGAGCCGCTCCCTGCGCAGCAACCGCGCGTTCTCCTCGGCCAGTTGCTCCGCCGGCATGCCGAGCCCGTGGTCGATGATCTCGATCACGGCCCCCTCCGCCGGGAGCCGTACCTGCACCGCCACGTCCACAGTGGTGTGCGTGGGGGAGAAGAAGACGCCGTTCTGGAGCAGCTCGGCCAGCATCAGGGTCAGGTCGTTGACGGCCGCCGGTACGACGACCACCTCGGCCGAGGGCCGCAGCGAGACCCGCTCGTACCCCCCGATGGTGGACAGCGCCCCCCGCAGCACGTCGGTGAGCCCCGTGGGCCGCGGCGCGTCGACGTCCTCCGCCGCCTGCCGCTTCCCGGCGATGACCTGGAGGCTCTCGGCGTTGCGGCGCAGGCGCGTCGCGATGTGGTCGATCTGGTAGAGCGGGCGGAGCGTGGCCGGGTCGGTCTGGGCCTGTTCGAGCCCCTCGATCAGGTCGAGCTGGCGCGACGCCAGGTTGCTCACCCGGTGGCCGATGTTGCCGAACATCTGCTCGACGTTGGCGCGCACGGTGATCTGCCGCTCCAGCAGCGCCGACGCGGTCGACTGCACCTGGTTGAACGCCTCCGCGAGCGCGCCGATCTCGTCCCGTACCGGCACGGGTATCTCGCGCAGCCGGGGCGGTCCCGTCTCGGCGGACTCGTCGTCCGCGACCCGGGCCAGCTCCTTGCCGGTGGCGTCGGCGACCTGCCGCGCCGCCGCCGTGAGGATCCGTACGGGCCTGGCCACCGAGCGGCGGACCAGGAAGGAGAAGACCAGCCACCCGAGGAGCGCGACCACCGCGGAGCCCAGCAGGACGAACGTGTGGCGCCACTCCGTGTCGGAGGCGGCGTCCGCCTGGGCCGCGACCTGGTAGATCAGCGTGTGGGTGATCTTCAGCCGGTCCTCGGCCTGCTGGGCGTAGACCGGCTCCGCCTTCAGCGCCAGCCCGATGGCCGTCCGCAGCTCCTCCGGCGTCTGGGCCTGGAGCGAACTGGGGTCCACCTGGAGGGCGTTGAACTGGTCCTCGATCGACTTGCGCGCGGACGCCCGCTCGATGCCGTCCAGCAGGGCGCCCTGCGCCTCGGAGGACAGCGCCTTGAACCGCGCGGCCCTGTCGTCGTACGAGCGGTGGTCGCCGATGGCGCGGAGGAACTCGATGAGGGCGTTGGAGTCACCGGTCTGGGCGCCGAACACGCTGGTCTCGAAGGCGGCGTGGGCCGCGTCCGCCCCGAGCAGCGCGTCCAACCTGGCTTCGGGGGATCCGCGCGACGCCGTGGTGGAGTCGCCCAGCCCGAGACCGCTGATCAGCTGCTCGACCAGGTTGGAGTAGGTGGGGTCGATGTTGTCCGCGGGGATGTACCCCCGCTGGATCAGCTGCCGCAGGTCGGTCAGGCCGCCGATCGTCGCGATCGCCTCGTTCTCGGCGGCCGGCAGCAGGGACCCGAACGTCTCGCGGACCACCCCGGCCT
This sequence comes from Streptomyces liangshanensis, assembly GCF_011694815.1. Classification (NCBI taxonomy): domain Bacteria; kingdom Bacillati; phylum Actinomycetota; class Actinomycetes; order Kitasatosporales; family Streptomycetaceae; genus Streptomyces; species Streptomyces liangshanensis. The sequence continues at coordinate 3,217,098 of NZ_CP050177.1, read as the reverse complement.
GGGTGTCCACCCGCTGCTGCGCCTGGAGGTACGGGATGCTCGACGGCTCGCCCGCCCCGCTCTCGGCCGCTTGGTGGCGCACGGAGAGCAACAGGGCCTGCCGGTGTTCGCTCTGGAGGTCGTCCACGAGGGTGGCGACGCTCACGCTGCGGCGGACCAGGGCGGCGCTGTCGGAGGCCGCCCTCGCCTGCGCCATCTTGTCCTGCACGACGTACGTGAGCATGCCGGTGACCACCAGGACCGGCACCAGCACCAGGAGGTGGAGCTTCCTGCCGAACGGCCACCGCTCCAGCAGCACGACGATCCTGCGGCGGCGGCTCCGCGGCGGGGCGGACGGCTGTCCGGAAGCAGTCCCTTCCTGCGAGGACACCAGGCCTCCTTGACCGGATACTCCCCGACGGGCGCCCGGGCGTGACCGCCTGCCGACCGTGAGGCTGAATGGGATGGTTGTGGTGCGAACGGCCCGAAACTGTGGGGGTATTGGGCCTGAAGTCGGTGGACGGGGCTCCGACAGGCGGGACTTTACCGCGCTCCCGGCCCGGCGCGACGTCCCGTCCCGAAGAAAACGTTTCAATCAATCGGCAAATGACATGCCATTACTCCCACCTTTCGACACACCTGGTCGTGATCCGATGCCAATCGGTAATCAGGCGGCTCTTGACGATGTGTGAGACGGGTGGCTTGGATCGATGCGTGCGGCGAACAGCCCGCACGGCGGGCCCCGTACGCCTTGTCGCCCCCCTCACTGACACACAGGATCGGGAAACGTGACTCCTACCGCGAACAGGTCTCGGCGCCGTGCCGTCGCCGCCGCCCTCGCCTCGCTCACCGCCGCCGCGCTGCTCGCCGGGTGCGGTTCCCCGGACGACACCGCGGACCCGCTGGAGCCGGCGGCGGTACCCCAGGGCAAGGTCGTGGTCGGGTCGAACAACTTCCCCGAGAGCATCCTGCTCGCCTATCTCTACGGCGAGGCCCTCAAGGCCAAGGGCCTCGACGTCACGTACAAGCACAACATCGGCAGCCGCGAGACGACGTACGGCATGCTCAAGAACGGCACCGTGACGGTCATGCCGGAGTACAACGGCGCGCTCCTGGCCTACCTGGACCCGAAGGCCGTCGCGAAGACGGCCGAGGGCACCACGGCCGCCGTCACCGCCCAACTGCCGTCCCATCTGGCCGTGTTGAAGTCGGCGTCGGCCGAGAACAAGGACGCGGTCGCGGTCAATGCCGAGACCGCGAAGAAGTACGACCTCACCGACGAGTCCTCGATCGCCGATCTGGCGGGCGTCGCCCCCGAGTTGGTCATCGGCGGTTCACCGGAATTCCAGTCGAGGCAGCAGGGCCTGGTCGGCCTCAAGTCGCTCTACGGCCTGGAATTCAAGTCCTTCAAGGGGCTGGACGCCGGTGGCGCGCTGACGATTGCGGCCCTCAAGAAGAACAACATCCAGGCCGCCGACGTCTTCACCACGGACCCGTCCATCGCGAAGGAGAAATTTGTTGTCCTCAAGGACACGAAGAACCTCTTCGCCTTCGAGAACGTGACTCCGCTGATCCGCAAGGACGACGTGCCGAAGGCCGGACAGGACGTCCTCGACACCCTGTCGGCGCAGCTGGACACCCCCGCGCTGATGGAACTCGACGCGCAGGTCCAGTACGAGCACAAGGACGCCCTCGCGGTCGCCCGTACCTGGCTCACGTCGAAGAACCTGCTCTGAGGGGCGTTTCGCACCCGCTCTGAGGGACGCTTTCAGGCCGCCGGGACGATCCGGCCCCGCACCTCGCCCAGGCCCACCCGGGTCCCGTCCGGCCCGGGGGCCCAGGCGGTGAGGGTCACCTCGTCGCCGTCCTCCAGGAACGCCCTCTTGCCGTCGGCCAGTTCGACGGGCTCGGTGCCGTTCCAGGTCAGTTCGAGGAGGGAGCCGCGCTGCTCCCGGCCGGGGCCGCTGACCGTACCGGACCCGTAGAGGTCCCCGGTACGGAGAGAGGCGCCGTTCACGGTCAGGTGGGCGAGCTGCTGGGCCGCCGTCCAGTACATGGAGGAGAACGGCGGCTCCGCGATCACCTGGCCGTTGAGCGCCACGGAGATCCGCAGGTCGAAGCCGCCCGGGTCCTCCTCGCCCGCGTCGTCCAGATAGGGGAGCAACTCCTCCGTACGGGCCGGCGGCGCCACCCGGGCCGCGTCCAGGGCCTCCAGGGGGGTCACCCACGCGGACACCGACGTGGCGAAGGACTTCCCGAGGAACGGGCCGAGGGGGACGTACTCCCAGGCCTGGATGTCCCGCGCCGACCAGTCGTTGAGCAGCGAGAGGCCGAAGACGTGGTCGCGGAAGGACGCGAGGTCCACCGGCGTGCCCTGGGCGGACGGGGTGCCGACGACGAAGGCCACCTCCGCCTCGATGTCGAGCTTGGCCGACGGGCCGAAGACCGGCGCGTCGTCACCGGGCGCCTTGCGCTGCCCGGAGGGCCGTACGACCTCCGTGCCCGACACCACGACCGTGCCCGCCCTGCCGTGGTAACCGATCGGCAGGTGCTTCCAGTTGACGGGCAGCGCGAGCCCGTCGGGGCGGAAGATCCGGCCGACGTTCGTCGCGTGGTGCTCGCTCGCGTAGAAGTCGACGTAGTCGGCGACCTCGTACGGCAGGTGCAGCGTGACCGAGCCGAGCGGGTGCAGCAGCGGCTCCATCTCGGCGCGGTGCGACGGCACGGTCACCCAGGCGGTCAGGGCCCTGCGCACGTCCCGCCAGGCCGTGCGGCCGGCCGCCATCAGGGGGCCCAGGCCCGGCTGGTCCAGCAGCTTCGCGTACGGAGAGCCCAGGGTGCGCGCCGCCGCTCCCGCGTCGAGGACCGCGTCGCCCAGGCGGACGCCGAGCCGGCGCCTGCCGGGCTCGTCGGCGGTCGAGAAGACGCCGTACGGGAGGTTGTGGGGGCCGAAGGGGTCACCTTCGACCGGTTCGAGCGGGCTCTGCTCGGGCATGTGCTGCCTCGCTTTCCGGATCGATGCAGGACACGTTACGTCGGCGCCACCCCGCGGCGGCAGTGGTGAAAGGCCCGCGATGCCCGGAAAGGGCGAGGTGGGGCGGGGGGGAAGTACGGGGCGGTCCGCCCGGCCCGCCCTCCGTACCGTCGGTAGCCCCGGGAGTACGGCCGGTCCCGGCGGCCCGCTTTCCCGGCCGCCCAGGGTTTCCGGGCGCAGCCCGGACGGGGCACGGACGAAGCCCGGACAAAGCTCCTACTCCCGGTCGTACGACGGATCACGAACATACCGGCGGTGCCGGGAAGGCGCCCATGGTGATCGAAAGCCGACCGGATACGCTGACTTGAGTGAGGACAGCGACACATCGACAATCAGCGTGAGCGTCAGCAGACAGGAGTACCCCTCGTGACCGTCGTCGGGCCGTTCGGGCTGAGCGTGCGGGACCCGGCTCTTGAAGCCGATGTCCTGGCCGGATTGTCGGCCGTGGAGGCGGGTCTGCTCGACGCCACCAAGAGCGAGGTCTCCTTCATCACCGAGGCCGCCCAGCACCTGGTGCGCGCCGGCGGCAAACGGCTGAGGCCGCTCTTCGTGATGCTCGCCGCCCAGTTCGGCGACCCGTACGCGCCCGGCATCGTCCCGGCGGCCGTGGTCGTCGAGCTGACCCACCTGGCGACGCTCTACCACGACGACGTGATGGACGAGGCGGACGTACGCCGGGGCGTGGACAGCGCCAACAACCGCTGGGGCAACTCCGTCGCCGTCCTCACCGGGGACTTCCTCTTCGCCCGCGCCTCCCACATCCTGGCGGACCTCGGCCCCGAGGCCGTCCGCATCCAGGCGGAGGCCTTCGAGCGGCTGGTCACGGGGCAGATCCTGGAGACGGCGGGCCCCCGCGACGGACGCGACCCGGTCAGCCACTACCTGGACGTGCTCGCCGGCAAGACCGGCGCCCTGTTCGCCGTCTCCGGCCGCTTCGGGGCCCTGACGTCCGGCGCCGACGAGTCGGTCGTGGACATCCTCACGCAGTACGGCGAGCGCCTCGGCGTGGCCTTCCAGCTCGCCGACGACGTCCTCGACATCGCGAGCGACTCCCACGAGTCCGGCAAGACGCCCGGCACCGACCTGCGCGAGGGCATCCCGACGCTGCCGGTGCTGCTCCTGCGCGCCCAGGCGGAGGCCCACGGCAAGCAGGCGGACCTCGACCTGGTCGCGCTGCTCGACGGCGACCTCTCGGACGACGGCCGTCTCGCGGAGGCCCTGCGCCTGCTGCGCGCCCACCCGGCGATGGAGCAGGCCCGCCGCGACACCGTGCGGTACGCGGAGGCGGCGCGCGCCACCCTGGCCCCGCTGCCGGAGTGCTACGCGAAGTCGGCGCTGGTGGAGCTGTGCGACGCGGTCGTGCACCGCGCGGGCTGACCCCCGTACGGGTCGCGCCCGGGGGTGTCATCCCTCAGCAGTACGACAAGTTGCTCCCGCGGACTGACGCTTACGCACCGCCGATTTGGTGAGATGGAGAAAGACCGAGAGCACCGCCGACCCGGAGGTAGGGCACACATGGCACCGAACGAGAGCGCGCACATCACCGAGGAGGACACCCTCGGTACCGGCCGCCGCAGGGCGGCGCGGTATGTGGTCCCGGTCGCGGTGATCGGCGTGGCCGCGGCGACGATCGGTCTCGTACCGGCCCTCGCCGCCCAGGGTGACCCGAGCCTGCCGAAGATCAGCGCACAGGAGCTGATCGAGCGCATCGCCGCCTCCGACACCCAGCGGCTCTCCGGCTCGGTGAAGATCAGCACCGACCTCGGGCTGCCCTCGCTGGCCGGCCTCGGGGGCCTGGCGGGCGGCTCCCTCGCCCCGAACGGCGGCGCGGGCGGCGGGAGTTCGCCGTCCTCCGCCGACCCGAGCAGCAAGCTGACGGAGCTCGCCTCCGGTACGCACACCCTGCGGGTGGCGGTGGACGGCCCCGACAAGCAGCGGGTGTCGATCCTGGAGAAGGCGGCCGAGTACAGCCTCATCCACAACGGGGACGAGGTCTGGGCGTACGACAGCGCCTCGAACACCGCCTTCCACGCGACGTCCGGCGAGAGCAAGGGCAAGGGCGCCCGCGATTCCGGGCACCCCGGCAAGGGGTTCGGCGGTACGGACGGCAAGGACGTCCCCGCGACCCCGAAGGAGTTCGCCGAGCAGGCGCTCGCGGCGGCGGGCGACACGACGTCGGTCACCGTCGAGGGCACCGCGCGGGTCGCGGGGCGCGAGGCGTACCGCCTGGTCCTCAAGCCCAAGCAGAGCGGCTCGACGGTCGAGTCCGTCAAGATCGCGGTCGACGCCAAGACCGGCACCCCGCTCAAGTTCACCCTCGCGCCGAGCAGCGGTGGCAAGGCCGTCGTCGATGTCGGCTTCACGCAGGTCGACTTCGCCAAGCCGGCCGCCTCCACGTTCGACTTCACCCCGCCGAAGGGCGCGAAGGTCACGCAGGGCGACGAGGCGCACCGCGGTGACGCGGCCGCGCCGAAGCTCCCGAAGGGCGGCGAGGGCCGCGAGGGCGCCGGGAAGGCCACGCCCCCGACCGTGATCGGGAAGGGCTGGAGTTCGGTGTACGCGTTCACGTCCCCGGACGGCGCGCCCACCGCGAAGGACACCGCGGGGCTGCCGAAGGAGGCGCAGGGCTTCCTGGACGCCCTGGGCGACAAGGTCACCGGGAAGTTCGGCTCGGGCACGGTCTACAAGACGCGCCTGGTCAACGCCCTGATGACGGACGACGGCAAGATCTACGTCGGCGCGGTGACCCCCGCCACGCTCGTCAAGGCGGCGAACTCCGCCAAGTAGTTACGAGGCGACCGTACGACTCCGCGATCGCCACGCACGACCCGCCCGTACCGCCCCGTCGTACGCTTCGTACGGCGGGGCGGCACGTTGAGCGACCCCCACCCGACCGGCCGGACCACAGGAGCGGGGTGCGCGATGACCACCGTCATCGAGACACGCGGTCTCACCAAGCGCTACCGGGGCGGCCAACTCGCCGTCGACCGGCTGGACCTGGCGGTGCCCGCGGGCACCGTCTTCGGCTTCCTCGGGCCCAACGGGTCCGGCAAGACGACGACCATCCGCATGCTGCTGGGACTGATCGAGCCGACCGCCGGTTCGGCGACCCTCCTCGGGCAGCGGATGCCGCGCGCGGCCCGCGCGGTCCTCCCGGAGGTGGGCGCCCTCATCGAAGGCCCGGCGCTGTACGGGTACTTGAGCGGCCGGGACAATCTCGTACGGTACGACTCCGCCGACCCGACGGCCGACCCCCGCACCCGGCGCGCCCGCGTCGCCACGGCCCTGGACCGGGTCGGGCTGACGGCGGCCGGGAGCAAGAAGGCCAAGGCGTACTCGCTGGGGATGAAGCAGCGGCTCGGGCTGGCGGCGGCGCTGCTCAGGCCGCGCCGCCTGCTGGTGCTGGACGAGCCGACGAACGGCCTGGACCCGCAGGGCATGCGGGAGATCAGGACGCTGGTACGGGAGCTGGCCGCCGACGGGACGACGGTCTTCCTCTCCTCGCACCTCCTCGACGAGATCGAGCAGGTGTGCACCCACGCGGCCGTGATGGCACAGGGCCGGCTGATCACGCAGGGGCCGGTCGCCGAGCTGGCGGCCGGGACGCGGGGCCGGCTGGCGGTGGTCACCCCGGACCCGGCGGACGCGGCGCGGGTGCTCAAGGAGCTGGGCCTGACCGGGGTGGTGGTGGCGGAGGACAAGGTGAGCGCGGACCCGCCGCCGCCCGACGCGGATCCGGCGGACCTGAACGCGGCGCTGGTACGGGCGGGGGTGCGGGTGCGCGCGTTCGGCGTCGAACGCGCCTCGCTGGAGGACGCCTTCGTGGCGCTGACGGGGGAGGGCTTCGATGTCGCGGGCTGAAACGGCGGAGCTCACCCCCTCGCCGTGGTGGATCCTGAGCCTGTTCCGCAGCGAACTGACCACCACCCTCCGCCGCTGGCGCACCCTCGCCCTCCTCGGCGTGCTGGCGGCCGTCCCCGTCCTCATCGGGATCGCCGTCAAGATCGAGACGAGCGACGACGGCTCGGTCGGCGGCGGGGGAGGGGGCGGCGGCCCCGCCTTCCTCACCCAGGTCACCAACAACGGCCTGTTCCTGGTCTTCGCGGCCCTCGCCGCGACCCTGCCCGTCTTCCTGCCGATGGCGGTCGGCGTCGTGGCGGGCGACGCGATCGCGGGGGAGGCCAACGGCGGCACCCTGCGCTACCTGCTGGTCGCCCCGGCGGGCCGTACCCGGCTGCTGCTCGCCAAGTACGCCTCCACGCTGGCGTTCTGCCTGGTCGCGACCCTCGTCGTGGCACTCTCCGCGCTCCTGGTCGGCGCCCTGCTCTTCCCCCTCGGCGAGGTCACCACGATCTCGGGCACCCGCATCTCGTTCGGCGAGGGCCTGCTGAGAGCCGTCCTGATCGCCCTGCTCGTCGCCGCCTCCCTGACCGGCATCGCGGCGCTCGGCCTGTTCCTCTCCACCCTGACCAACAGCGGCATCGCCGCGATGGCGGCCACGGTCGGCCTGCTGATCACGGTCCAGATCCTGGGCGCGATCCCCCAACTCCACGGAATCCAGCCCTACCTGTTCCCCACCCACTGGCTGTCCTTCGCGGACATCCTGCGAGAACCGCTCTACTGGACCGACATCACCAAGAACCTGGAACTCCAGGTCCTGTACGTAGCGGTATTCGGCGCGGCGTCCTGGGCCCGCTTCACCACAAAGGACATCACGGTCTGAGGGCGGAGTCCCACGCCGACGCGGCCTGACGGAACGGTCCGGGACGTCACGGTCCGGCAACGAAGGGTCAATTCCCGCCAGAATCCAGCTTAAGTCGCCGTAAAGCATTGGTGAAAGCCTGCGGATAAGTCATAGGATCACGCAGCCGTGGGTGGGGGGCCACCTCTTCGGGTCGCGTCCGCCGTGCGGACGGCAAGCTCAGCGCTGCCTCTGATCCGTTCCCTTTCTTTCTCCCCTGTCCTCGCGCATCCCTCCTGCCGGCGCGACAGGCGCGCCGTGCGGGTACACGGACAGGAGTCATGCGTGTTCGCAGGCAAGGACCGTAAGCACAGACGCAAGGCACGGATCGTCATACCCACCGCGGCGGTCGCGCTCGCGGTGGGTGTTGCCGGGGCCTTCCTGCTCGCCCCCGCCCAGGCCACGGAGCCGCAGCCGCTCGCGAGCGCCGCGCGCCCCAGCGTGGCGAGCGTGGCCCAGTTGACGGCCCGGGTGACGGACGCAGTCCGGGCCGACGCGGTGGACGTCTCCGCCTCGCGGAAGACCGAGCTGTCGGCGAAGACCGGTACGGCGAAGGCCGGTACGGCCACGTCCGGCACCGCGAAGACCGGTGCCGTGACCGGCAAGGTCGACCCGAAGATCATCGGCGGGGTGACCACCTCGATCACCAGCGCTCCGTGGATGGCGCAGCTCTGGTACTACGACGACAAGGGCACCGCCAACACGGTCGACGACGACAGCTTCTTCTGCGGAGCCACCGTCGTCGCGCCGACCAAGGTCATCACGGCCGCGCACTGCGCCGTGGGCACCAACTGGAACAAGTTCGGCGCCGTCATCGTCGGTACGTCCCAGCTGCCGACGACCGACGCCAACGGCAACACCGACTTCCACGGCGGCACCGTCGTGGGCGTGTGGCGCCAGTGGGTCAACCCCACGTACAACGACCCCAAGATCGACAACGACATCGCCATCCTGACGCTGGGCGTGCCGGTCAAGGCGACCCCGCTGCCGGTGACGAAGTCGACCGACACCACCTCGTACAAGGCCGGGACCCAGGCCAAGGTGTACGGCTGGGGCCGGACCAGCTCCACCAGCGACGACATCTCGGAGACCCTGCGGACGGCGACCCTGCCGGTCAACGCGGACGCGACCTGCACCAGCGCGTACGGCAGCGACTACATCAAGGGCCACATGATCTGCGCGGGCAAGCCCGCCTCCGGCTCCGACACCGGAACGGTCAGCGCCTGCAACGGTGACTCGGGCGGTCCGCTCGTGGTCGGCGGCAAGCTCGTCGGCGTGGTGTCGTGGGGTGTCGAGGACTGCGTCGAGGCCGGCGCGTACAGCGTGTTCACCAAGGTGAGCACCTACGTCGGCCAGCTCAACATGCGCATCGACGACGCGAACCTGAGCGCCGACAACAAGTCCGACCTGTTCGTCCGTACGAGCGGTGGCACCGGGTACGAGTACGACTCCAAGGGCACCACCTTCGCGGCCAAGCAGAACCTCGGTTCGTGGAGCGGGTACAACGTCGTCCTCCAGACGGACCTCAACCGCGACGACTTCGAGGACTTCGTCCTCCGCGCGACCGACGGCACCATCTCCTGGCTGCACTACACCCCGTCCTCCGACAAGTGGGTCACGACCAAGCTCTTCACCGGCTGGAAGACCCGCGTCGCGATCATCACGCCGGGCGACGTGACCGGGGACGCCAAGCCCGACCTGCTGTCGATCGACACCGCGGGCGCGCTCTACCTGTACCCGGGCAACGGCAACGGCGGCTTCGGCACCCGTACCACGATCAACAAGAGCGGCTGGACCCAGTACAACTCGGTCGTGGGCCACGGCGACTTCACGGGCGACGGCCAGGTGGACCTGATCGCCAAGGGCAAGAACAAGATCGTCTACCTGTACAAGGGCACCGGCTCGGCGTCCGCGCCGTTCTCCGCCCGCGTGCAGGTGCGGACCGGCTGGTCGTACGACAAGCTCGTCACCACCGGCGACCAGACCAACGACGGCATCGCGGACCTGCTGGTCCGTGACACCGGCGGCGTCCTGTGGCTCTACAAGGGCACGGGCAAGGCGACGACCGGGATCTGGGCCGACCGCATCAGGATCGGCGGCGGCTGGAACCAGTACAACGTGTTCGGCTAGGGGACCCCGGCCGGACGTTGAAGAGGCCCCGCACACCCGTCCTCGGGTGTGCGGGGCCTCCTTCTGCCGGGTGGTCGCTCTGCCGGGGGGTCGCTGTGTCCCGTACGGCTAGAAGGTCAGCTTCCAGCTGTCGATGTAGCCCGTGTCCGAGGACGCGATGTCCTGGACCCTGAGGCGCCAGACGCCGTTCGCCGCCTCCGAGGACGCGTTGACGGTGTACGTGGCGATGACGTTGTCCGCCGAGTCGCTGCTGCTGGACGCCTTGAGGCGGTACGCCGTGCCGTCCGGGGCGACCAGGTCGACCACCAGGTCACCGCGCCAGGTGTGCTTGATGTCGACGCCGACCTTCAGCGCGGTGGGCGCGTTGCCGGTGCGGCCCGAGACGGTCAGCGGCGAGGTGACGGCCGCGCCGTTGTCGGGGATCGCCACGTCGGTGAGGGTCTCGAAGACCGTGCCGGCCGGCGGTTCGGGCGTCTCGCCCGAGAGGCCCCAGACCGCGTAGGCGACGGCGTCGCTGTTGCGGTCCAGCGCCGTGTCGTTGATGTTCGCCGTCGTGTCGCACGACGAGTGGTAGCAGCGGTCGAACGCCTGGCCCGAGGTGCCGCCCCACTTCTGCGCCTGCGCCGCGGTCTTGATGTAGTCCGCGCCCGCGAAGAGGCCGCCGACCGGGATGCCGACGTTCTTGAACGGGGTGTGGTCGGAGCGGCCGTCGCCCTCGGTCTCGATCTCCGTCGGGACACCGAGCCCGGCGTAGAAGTCCTTGAACGTCTGCTCGATCGTGGGGTCGTCGTCGTAGACGAAGTACCCCGGGTTGGGGGACCCGAGCATGTCGAAGTTCAGGTAGCCCTTGATCTTGCTCCGGTCCGCGGTCGGCAGGTTGTTGACGTAGTACCGGGAGCCGACGAGGCCCAGCTCCTCCGCGCCCCACCAGGCGAACCGCAGGTGCTTCACGGGCTGGTAGTTGGCCCGTGCGACCGCGAGGGCGGTCTCCAGGGTGGCCGACGAACCCGAGCCGTTGTCGTTGATGCCGGCGCCGGCCGTCACCGAGTCGAGGTGCGAGCCGGTCATGATGACCTGGTTCGGGTCCCCGCCGGGCCAGTCGGCCACCAGGTTGTAGCCGGTGGCGCCGCCGGAGGTGAACTGCTGCACGGTGGTGGTGAATCCGGCGGCGTCCAGCTTGCCCTTCACGTAGTTGACCGACGCGAGGTAACCGGCCCTGCCGTGGGCGCGGTTGCCGCCGTTGGCGGCGGCGATCGACGACAGCTGCGTCAGGTGCGCCTTGACGTTGGCGAGCGGGATGTCGGGGGCCGCGAGCGCGGCCGCCGCCGCGGATCTCTGTCCGGCCGGCGCGGCCGTGGGGGCGGCGGTCGCGGCACTCGCGCCGGTGGCCAGCAGCCCGGCCAGGGCGAGTCCGGCGGTGACCGCCGTGCGGACGGATATGTGAGGCACTCCGTGAACGGAGAGTTTCATGTGGGGGCTCCGGATTCCGAACGGGACTGGGACGGAACGTGACTGCGCCCCACGACAACGGTGACGTGGGGCGTTGGAGCTGTGCGTGTGCTGTGTGTGGCGGTGCGTGCTGAATGGTGGGGGAGAGGCTCACACAACGTCAAGAGCGCAAACCGGACAGGGCTGTTCGCTGAACGGACGACGTCCGCGGTCGTCCCGCGGCCCCGGCGGCTTCGCAATGAATTAAGGCACTCGACGCAAGAAACCAACGAACTGACGTAGCTGCACTGCAATGTGACGAAATGAGTTCGCAGAAACCTTGTGGAGACAGGGGCCCGGGTCCTAATGTCACCTCACCCTCATGGTGGCCGCTCCCGCCGCGTGTCCGCGCCGTGGAGCGTTCGGCTGTGGAGCCTCCCGAGAGAAACGAGCTTTCGATGTCGTGGAGCATCAGAGGTGCCGGCGCGAGCCGGTCCGGCAGACCCCCGCGGCGGGCGGCGGTGGTGGTCGCGTCGATGACCGCGGCCGCGGTCGGCCTGAGTGTCCTGGCCGGTGGTACGGCGGTGGCGCGCCCCGGCAGTGGGGCGGGCGCGGCCGGGGTCACCGGAGCCGCCGCGAAGACCACGGGCGGGACCCCCGCCGTCACCCGCGCCGCCCTCGCCCCGTCGCTCGTCGCGGGCCGGGGCGCCGACGTGGACTTCGCCGAGCAGGAGGCGGAGAGCGCCGCCACCAACGGCACGGTGATCGGCCCGGACCGTACCGCCTACACCCTCCCCGCCGAGGCCTCGGGCCGGCAGGCGGTCCGGCTGACCCCGGGCAAGTACGTCGAGTTCACCCTGCCGCGCGCGGCCAACGCGATCAACGTGCGCTACAGCATCCCGGACGCGCCGGGCGGCGGCGGCATCACCGCGCCCCTCGACGTCACCGTCAACGGCAAGAACCGCTCGACGCTCACGCTGACCTCGCAGTACGCGTGGCTCTACAACCAGTACCCGTTCTCCAACGACCCCGGCGCCGACCTGCTGCACCCCGACTGGTGGATCACCGAGTGCGCGTGCGTGCCCAGCGCCACCACCCCGGCGCCGGTGATCAGCAAGCCGTTCCGCCCCAACCACTTCTACGACGAGCAGCGCCTCCTGCTCGGGAAGACGTACCGCGCGGGCGACAAGGTACGGCTGACGGTCCCCGCGGGCAGCAAGGCCGCCTGGACCGTGGTCGACCTGCTCGACTCGCAGCTCGTCGGCGCGCCGCGGGTCCGGCTCGACGCCGCCAACGTGCTGGCGTTCGGGGCCGATCCCTCGGGCCGGCGCGACTCCGCCCCCGCGCTCGACCGGGCGATCGCCTTCGCCAAGCGCGCGCACCTCAAGGTGTACGTCCCGCCGGGCACGTACCAGGTGAACCGGCACATCGTCGTGGACGACGTGACGATCGAGGGCGCGGGCAGCTGGTACACGATCTTCAAGGGCCGTGAGGTGGCGCTCAGCACCCCGGCCCCCGACGGCTCGGTGCACACCGGCGTCGGCTTCTACGGCAAGGACGCGGCGGCGGGCGGCAGCCGTAACGTCCACCTGTCCGGCTTCGCGATCGAGGGGGACGTCCGCGAGCGGATCGACACCGACCAGGTCAACGGCGTCGGCGGCGCGATGAGCGACTCGACGATCGACGGGCTCTACATCCGCCACACCAAGGTGGGCCTGTGGTTCGACGGCCCGATGACCAACACGCGGGTGACGAACAACGTCATCGTCGACCAGATCGCCGACGGCCTCAACTTCCACACGGGCGTGACCCGTTCGACCGTGTCGAACAACTTCGTCCGCAACTCGGGCGACGACGGCCTCGCGATGTGGTCGGAGAAGACGTCGAACGCGAACAACACCTTCTCCCACAACACCGTCCAGTCGCCGGTGCTCGCCAACGGCATCGCGATCTACGGCGGTACGGACCTCACGGTCTCGGGCAACCTCGTCGCCGACCCCGTCCGGGAGGGCAGCGCGATCCACGTCGGCTCCCGCTTCGGCGCCGAGGCGTTCGCCGGGAAGCTGCGGATCACCGACAACACCACGGTCCGCGCGGGCACGTACGAGCTGAACTGGAACATCGGCCTCGGCGCCATCTGGTTCTACGCCCTCGACAAGGACATCGACGCGGACATCCAGGTCACCGGGGACCACTACCTGGACAGCACCTACAACGCGATCATGCTGGTCAGCGACTTCCCGGTGAAGGACCTCTACTCGATCAAGAACGTCCGCTTCAAGGACATCCGGGTCGACGGCACGGGCACCTCGGTGGTCAGCGCCCGCGTGGCCGGTTCCGCGTCCTTCGAGAACGTCGACGCCCGCAACGTCGGCGCGGTGGGCGTCAACAACTGCGGCTCGTTCAACTTCACCCCGGCGGGCTCGGAGTTCGCCCTGACCGACCTGGGCGGCAACGACGGCGGCGGCACCACGGGCCCCTGGCTGGCCCCCTGGGAACTCCCGAACACCATCACCTGCGACGACCGCCCGCCGGTGGTCGTACCCCCGGCGCCCACGACCTGGTGACGGATCGTCACCCGCGCACGCAGGCAGCGGAATGACACCCGACGGGCCGCCCGGAACCACCCGGGCGGCCCGTCGGCCCGTTCCCGGTACGTGACGTCACGCGGACGCGGACAGCGAACCGGGCGCCGGCGTCCGCGCGTCGTACGCCTGCCTCGCCGCCGCGACCTCCGAGCGGTGCTCCTCGGTCCACGACACCAGCGCGCGGATCGTCGTGTGCAGCGTGCGGCCCAGCGGGGTCAGCTCGTACTCCACCCGGGGCGGCACCACCGCGTACACCGTCCGCTCCACCAGCCCGTCCCGCTCCAGCTGGCGCAGCGTGACGGTGAGCATGCGCTGACTGATGCCGTCGATCTCCCGGCGCAACTCCGTGAAGCGCAGTCTGCGCAGGTCCAGCAGGGCGATCACCAGCAGCGACCACTTGTCGCCGATCCGGTCGAGGATCTGCCGCACCTCGCAGTCCTCGCGGGTGTCCCACTGGAAGGGATCCGCGTCGCCGTAGTCGAACGAGGGGCCGGTGCCGCCGCAGTGCGTCGGTGACTTCGAAGTGCCTTCTTCCATGGCGTGCCATGGTGCCGCAGGATCTGGGTGGTAACAAGAAGGAACCGACCCCCGGTCCGGTAACCGCCTTCTTCCCTTCCCTTCCCCCCCTCGCGCCCAGCCCCTCTGCCTGCCTTCCTGCCGCGTCGGCCGCTTCGCGCTGCCCTAGGAGTCCGTCATGCCTTCCCCCGCCCCCTCCTCCCCGGCCTTGTCCCGGCGGGACTGGGCCCTCCTGCTGGTCCTCTGCGGCACGATCTTCCTGGAGGGCATCGACATCGCGATGCTCGCCGTGGCCGTCCCCTCCATCCGCGCCGACCTCGGCCTGTCGACCGGCACGGCGGCCTGGGTGGTCAGCGGATACGTCCTCGGCTACGCCGGCTTCACCCTGCTCGGCGGGCGCGCGGCCGACCTCCTCGGCCGCCGCCGGATGTTCCTCGGGTGGCTCACGGTCTTCCTCCTCTTCTCCGGCGTGGGCGGCTTCGCCACCGAGGGCTGGACGCTGATCGTCGCCCGCTTCGTCACCGGTGTGGCCGCCGCCTTCATGACGCCCGCCGCGATGTCGATCATCACCACGTCGTACGAGGAGGGCCCGCGGCGCAACAAGGCGCTCCTCGTCTTCGCCGGCACGGCCGGCGGCGGCTTCTCGCTCGGCCTGGTCATCGGCGGCCTGCTCACCGAACTGGGCTGGCGCTGGGTGTTCTTCGCCCCGGTCGCCCTGGCGGGCGCCCTGCTGCTCGCGGCCGTACGGGTCCTGCCGCGCTCGGCCGCCGACACGCCTCCGGTACGGGGGCCCGGGGGCTTCGACCCGGCGGGCGCGGCGACGGCGGCCGGGGCGATGCTGCTGCTCGCGTACGGGATCGTCCGGCTGGAGCACGGCGGCTCGGGCCTGGGCCTGACCCTGGGCGTGTTCGCCGCCGGGGCGCTGCTCGTGTGGCTGTTCACCGTGGTCGAGCGGCGCGCCACGGCCCCGCTGGTGCGCCTCGGCATCCTCCGGCGGGCGGCGACGGTACGGGCCGACCTGGGGGCGCTGCTGTTCGTGGGGTCGTTCTTCGGCTTCCAGTTCATCCTGACGCTCTACCTCCAGGAGCTGCGCGGCTGGTCCGCCCTGGAGACCGCGCTGGCCCTGGTGGTCCTCGGCATCGACGCCGTCCTCGCGCCGACGCTCACCCCGCGCCTGGTGGGCCGGTTCGGGACCGTACGGGTCATCCTCGGCGGGTTCGTGCTGGCGACCGTGTCGTACGGGCTGTTCCTGCCCGTGGGCGCGCACTGGTCGTACGGGGCGATGTTCCCGACCCTGATCCTGACCGGTACGGCGTTCGCGCTGGCGTACGGTCCGCTGACCATCGCGGCGACCGACGGGGTGGCCCCGGAGGAACAGGGCCTCGCGGGCGGCCTGCTGGCGACCGCGACCCAGTTCGGCTCGGCGGTCGGGATCTCGGCGGTGACGGCGGTGTACGGCATCGCCGTCGCGGGCGGCGACGGCTCCGCGGCGGACACGCTGGGCGCGTACCGCGCGGCGCTGGTCGTCCCGGTGGTGATGGTGGCGCTGGGGGCCGTGGTCACGGCGACGGGCCTGCGGGCCCCCCGCCCGCCCGCGCCGCCGGCCACCGCGGGACGTCAGGAGGCGGGCTCGACGGCCCCCTGACCGGACGCCCCGGCGGGCGCACGACCCCCCGCGCCGGCCTCGCCCCCGGTCCCGGCCGAACCTCCCGCCGGACCCGCAGCCACCCGCACCGCCTCGGCCAGCCGCGCCCTCTCCGCCCGCGCCCTGCGTCCCGTCCGCAGCGCCTCCCACGTCAGGATCGTCAGCGCCAGCCAGACCAGCGAGAAGCCGGCCCACCGCTCCGCCGGCATCGCCTCGTGGAAGTACGCCACCCCCAGGGCGAACTGGAACAGCGGCGCCAGGTACTGCAACAGCCCCAGCGTGGACAGCGGCACCCGGATCGCCGCCGCCCCGAAGCAGACCAGCGGCACGGCGGTGACCAGGCCCGTCGAGACCAGCAGCAGCGCGTTCCCCGCCCCCTCCGCGCCGAAGGTCGCCGTCCCCCGGACCTGGAGCCACACCAGGTACCCCAGCGCGGGCAGGAAGAGGATCACCGTCTCCGCCGCCAGCGACTCCAGGCCACCCAGGTTGACCTTCTTCTTGACCAGGCCGTACGTCGCGAACGAGAACGCCAGCGTCAACGAGATCCACGGCGGCTGCCCGTACCCGATCGCCAGCACCAGGACGGCCAGCACCCCGATGGCCACCGCCGCCCACTGCGCGGGCCGCAGCCGCTCCTTGAGGAGCAGCACGCCGATCGCGATCGTCACCAGCGGGTTGATGAAGTAGCCGAGCGACGCCTCCACCACGTGGCCGGAGTTGACCGACCAGATGTAGAGGCCCCAGTTGACGCTGATCACGCTCGCCGCGACCGCGACGAGCGCCAGCTTCTTCGGCCGGCGCACCAGGTCCTTCATCCAGGCCCAGCGGCGCAGCGCCACCAGCGCGACGGCGACGAACAGCAGCGACCACACCATCCGGTGGGCGAGGATCTCCAGCGCCGCGGACGGTTTGAGCAGCGGCCAGAAGAGCGGGACGAGCCCCCACATCCCGTACGCGCCGAACCCGTACAGCAGCCCTGTCCGCTGCTCGCCCCCCGCTCTTCCCCGCGACTTCCCCTGCGTGTTCACCTGCGTCTTCACCGGCCCGGCCCCCACCTCACGCGCGACATCCCGACGAAGGTAGCGCCGAGGGGGCCCGGGTGTCATGCCCGTGTCGCCATACGGTCATGACACCCGGGTGCGCGTACGTCAGGCCCGCGCGCCCCGCGTCACCCCTCGCGCCCCGCCAGCGCCTCCGCCACGCTCTCCGCGAGCGGCGTCGTCGGGCGGCCGATGAGCCCGGCCAGCTCCCCCGTCACGTCCGCGATCTGCCCCCGCCCGATCCCGGCGTCGAGGTCCACGAGGATCGGGACGAACGTCGCCGGCACCCCCGCGCCGCCGAGGATCTCCCCGTACACCTCGGCCGGCACGTTGTCGTACGTGATCGTGCGGCCGGTCTGCCGGGACAGCTCCGCGGCGAACTCCGCGAAGGACCAGGCGGTGTCGCCGCTCAGCTCGTACGTCCGGTTCAGGTGCCCCTCGCCGGTCAGGACCGCGGCCGCGGCGGCCGCGTAGTCCGCGCGGCTCGCGGTGGCGATCCGCCCGTCGCCCGCGCTGTGGACCACCTTCCCGTGCTCCAGGACCGGGGCCAGGGCCTCGGTGTAGACCTCGTGGTAGAAGCCGTTGCGGAGGAGGGTGTACGGCAGCCCCGAGTCGACGATCAGCCGCTCGGTGACCTGGTGCTCGGCCGCCAGCTGGAGGTCGGAGCCGGTGCCGCGCAGGATGCTGGTGTACGCGAGCTGCGCGACCCCCGCCGCCCGCGCGGCGTCGATCACGGCGGTGTGCTGCGGGACCCGCCGTCCGACCTCGCTGCCCGAGACCAGCAGGACCCGGTCGCCGCTCCTGAACGCGTCCGCCAGCGTCTCGGGCCGGTCGTAGTCGGCGACCCGCAACGCCACGCCCGCCGCCGCCAGGTCCGCGGCCTTCTCCTTGTCGCGCACCACGGCGGCGATGTCGCCGGGCGCCGTGCCGGAGGCCAGCAGGGACCGGACGACAAGGCGGCCGAGGTGGCCGGTGGCTCCGGTGACAACAATGCTCATGGGGGGTCCGCTCGCTTTCGGGTGATTGCGTATGCTCCGTCGTGCTCTGCACACTCACCCTAGGGGCGGTACTTTCCTGGGGAAAGTACCCACTTTCAAGTAAGGTACTGACATGACAGTAAGCGGAGTGGATCTGGACGCCCGGCCGCCCCGGGCGAACGTCAACGAGCCCATGTGCGGCTCCCGGCTCGTGCTGGAGCACGTCACCTCGCGCTGGGGTGTGCTGGTCCTGGCCAACCTGCTGGAGCGCTCGTACCGCTTCAGCGAGCTGCGGCGCACGGTCGGCGGGGTCAGCGAGAAGATGCTCGCCCAGACCCTCCAGACCCTGGAGCGCGACGGCTTCGTCCACCGCGACGCCAAGCCCGTGATCCCGCCCCGCGTGGACTACAGCCTCACCGACCTGGGGCGCGAGGCCGCCGAGCAGGTGTGGGGCCTGGCCCGCTGGACGGAACGCCGGCTGGGCGACGTCGAGGCGGCGCGCGAGACGTACGACGAGGCCCGGACCTCGTAGCGCGAGACGTACGACGGGGCCCGGACCTCCTGAGAGGTCCGGGCCCCGGGTGAAGCGCCGAGGAACGGCGGGCTCAGCCCGCGACCGTCCAGGTGTCGCCCCCGGCCAGCATCGCCGCCAGGTCGCCCTTGCCCTGCCGCTCGACCGCCCGGTCGAGCTGGTCCGACATCAACGTGTCGTACACCGGGCGCCGCGCGCTGCGCAGCACCCCGATCGGCGTGTGGTGCAGGGTGTCCGCGTCGGCGAGGCGGGACAGCGCGAACGCCGTGGTCGGGCTCGCCGCGTGCGCGTCGTGGACCAGCACCCGCGCCTCGTTCTCGGCGGTGACGGTCACCACCTCCAGGTCCCCGGAGGTCATGTCCCGGACGACGCCCTTGGACCCGAGCCCGTTCTCCAGCGGCGCCCCGAAGCGGATCGGCCGCCCGTGCTCCAGCCGGATCACGGCCTCCTGCGCCCGCTCGCGGTCCTTGAGGACCTCGAACGCGCCGTCGTTGAAGATGTTGCAGTTCTGGTAGATCTCCACCAGCGCCGTGCCCGGGTGGTCGGCGGCCTGGCGCAGCACCTCGGTGAGGTGCTTGCGGTCGGAGTCGACCGTACGGGCCACGAAGGACGCCTCCGCGCCGAGCGCCAGCGACACCGGGTTGAAGGGCGCGTCGAGCGACCCCATCGGCGTCGACTTGGTGATCTTCCCGACCTCGGAGGTGGGGGAGTACTGGCCCTTCGTCAGCCCGTAGATCCGGTTGTTGAACAGCAGGATCTTCAGGTTGACGTTCCGCCGCAGCGCGTGGATCAGGTGGTTGCCGCCGATGGACAACGCGTCGCCGTCCCCGGTGACGACCCACACCGACAGGTCGCGGCGCGAGGTGGCGAGGCCCGTGGCGATGGCCGGGGCGCGGCCGTGGATGGAGTGCATCCCGTACGTGTTCATGTAGTACGGGAAGCGGGAGGAGCACCCGATGCCCGAGACGAAGACGATGTTCTCCTTGGCCAGGCCCAGTTCGGGCATGAAGCCCTGGACCGCCGCGAGGACCGCGTAGTCACCGCAGCCGGGGCACCAGCGGACCTCCTGGTCCGACTTGAAGTCCTTCATGGACTGCTTGCCCTGGGCCGGCGGGACGAGCGTCAGCAGCTCGTTCGCCTGGGCGTGCACATGAGCCTGCGCCTGAGCCTCAGACATCGATGGCCTCCTTGAGAGCCGTGGCGAGCTGCTCCGCCTTGAACGGCATGCCGTTGACCTGGTTGTACGAGTGGGCGTCGACCAGGTACTTCGCCCGGAGCAGCGTGGCGAGCTGGCCGAGGTTCATCTCGGGCACGACGACCTTGTCGTACCGCGCCAGGATCTCCCCGAGGTTGCGCGGGAACGGGTTGATGTGGCGCAGGTGCGCCTGCGCGATCGCCTCGCCGTCCTTGCGCAGCCGGCGCACGGCGGCGGTGATCGGCCCGTACGTGGACCCCCAGCCGAGCACCAGCGTGCGGGCGCCGTCCGGGTCGTCCACCACCAGGTCGGGCACCTCGATGCCGTCGATCTTCGCCTGGCGCGTACGGACCATGAAGTCGTGGTTCGCCGGGTCGTACGAGATGTTGCCCGTGCCGTCCTGCTTCTCGATGCCGCCGATGCGGTGTTCGAGGCCGGGGGTGCCGGGGACGGCCCAGGGGCGGGCCAGCGTCTTCGGGTCGCGCTTGTACGGCCAGAACACCTCGGTGCCGTCGGCGAGTTCGTGGTTCGGCCCGGAGGCGAACGCCACCCGCAGGTCGGGCAGTTCCTCGATCTCCGGGATCCGCCACGGCTCGGAGCCGTTGGCGAGGTAGCCGTCGGAGAGCAGGAAGACCGGGGTGCGGTACGTGACGGCGATCCGGGCGGCGTCGATCGCCGCGTCGAAGCAGTCCGCCGGGGTCTGCGGCGCGACGATCGGCACCGGCGCCTCGCCGTTGCGCCCGTACATCGCCTGGAGGAGGTCGGCCTGCTCGGTCTTGGTCGGCAGGCCGGTCGAGGGGCCGCCCCGCTGGATCGCGACCACCAGCAGCGGCAGCTCCAGGGAGACCGCGAGGCCGATCGTCTCCGACTTGAGCGCGACGCCGGGGCCCGAGGTGGTCGTCACCGCGAGCGAACCGCCGAACGCGGCCCCCAGCGCGGCGCCGATCGCGGCGATCTCGTCCTCGGCCTGGAAGGTCCGTACGCCGAAGTTCTTGTGCCGGGACAGCTCGTGCAGGATGTCCGAGGCCGGGGTGATCGGGTACGAGCCCAGGTAGAGCGGCAGCTCGGCCTGGTGCGCGGCGGCGATCAGGCCGTACGACAGGGCGAGGTTCCCGGAGATGTTGCGGTACGTGCCGGTCGGGAACGCGGTCGAGGCCGGGGCGACCTCGTAGCTGACCGCGAAGTCCTCGGTGGTCTCGCCGAAGTTCCAGCCCGCCCGGAACGCGGCCACGTTCGCCTCGGCGATCTCCGGCTTCTTCGCGAACTTCGCGCGCAGGAACCGCTCGGTGCCCTCGGTGGGCCGGTGGTACATCCACGACAGCAGCCCGAGCGCGAACATGTTCTTCGAGCGCTCGGCCTCCTTGCGGGAGAGCCCGAACTCCTTGAGCGCCTCGATCGTCAGGGTGGTCAGCGGCACCGGGTGGACCTGGTACCCGTCCAGGGACCCGTCCTCCAGCGGCGAGACGTCGTAGCCGACCTTCGCCATCGGGCGCTTGGTGAACTCGTCGGTGTTGACGATGACCTCGGCGCCCCGCGGCACGTCCCCGATGTTCGCCTTGAGCGCGGCCGGGTTCATCGCGACCAGCACGTTCGGGGCGTCGCCCGGGGTGAGGATGTCGTGGTCGGCGAAGTGCAGCTGGAAGGACGAGACACCCGGCAGGGTCCCGGCGGGCGCCCGGATCTCGGCGGGGAAGTTCGGCAGGGTCGACAGGTCGTTCCCGAACGACGCCGTCTCCGACGTGAAGCGGTCACCTGTCAGCTGCATGCCGTCGCCCGAGTCACCCGCGAAGCGGATGATCACCCGGTCCAGACGGCGGACTTCCTTCGTGCCCTCACCCTCCGGCGCGAGCAGCGCGGCGCGCTGTTCCCCCACGGCGCCCTCACTGACGTCGTCGGCGCCATCGGCACGCTCGGCTGGGCTACTGACCTGGCTGGTCACTGAACTGGACCTCCCTCGAGGCGGCGGCTCGCGACCACCGGCTGCCCGGCAGTCCCGGAGGCCACCCTACGTCGGTAAGGGTCACCTACCCTGGACCGATCGTATGGCGGACGTGGATGTAAGACGCTGCGATGTCACCGTATGACCTACTTTGTCCCTACGGTCACGCCTCGCGGACGCCGTGCGGCTCTGGTCCTTTGGGCCTAGGTCCCGCGTCCCGCGGTCAGTTCCTGAGGTACGTCAGGACGGCCAGGACCCGGCGGTGATCCCCGTCGCTGGGGGAGAGCCCGAGCTTCTGGAAGATGTTGCTCACGTGCTTCTCCACGGCGCCGTCGCTGACGACGAGCTGCCGGGCGACCGCGCTGTTCGTACGCCCCTCGGCCATCAGACCGAGCACCTCACGCTCGCGGGGGGTCAGCCCGGCCAGCACGTCCTGTTTCCGGCTGCGGCCGAGCAGCTGCGCCACCACCTCGGGGTCCAGCGCCGTACCCCCCCTGGCCACCCGCACCACGGCGTCCACGAACTCCCGCACCTCGGCGACCCGGTCCTTGAGCAGGTACCCGACGCCCCGGCTGCTGCCGGCCAGCAGTTCGGTGGCGTACTGCTCCTCCACGTACTGCGACAGGACCAGCACCCCGATGCCGGGGTGCTCCTTGCGGAGCCGTACGGCCGCCCGGACGCCCTCGTCGGTGTGGGTCGGCGGCATCCGCACGTCCGCGACCACCACGTCCGGCAGCGCCCCCTGCGCCGCCAGGTCACCCACGGTCTTGACCAGCGCCTCGCCGTCCCCGACCCCGGCGACCACGTCGTGTCCGCGGTCGGTGAGCAGCCGCGTCAGGCCTTCCCTGAGCAGTACCGAGTCCTCGGCGATGACGACCCGCACCCTGTCCTCCACCACGACGATGTCGCTCCCCCTGTTGATGTACGCCCCTGTGCCCTCCAGCATCCCAGTATCCGTACGGCTCCGCGCGCACCTGGGCGAATCCGTCGAGCACGGGACGCGCACAGACGCGCATCCGTCAGGGCGTGGGGTCCGCGCGGGCACGGATCCCCAGGCCGGCCGACCCGGCGGCTCAGCCGCGCCAGGGCAGCTCCGCCGTGACCGTCGTCGGCCCGCCCACCGGGGAGTCCACGGCGAGGACCCCGTCCACGGCGTCCAGCCGCTCCGCCAGCCCCGCGAGGCCGCTGCCCCCGGACGCGTCCGCGCCGCCCCTGCCGTCGTCCGCGACCTGGAGCATCAGCCGGTCCCGCGACCGCCACACGTCCACCGACGCGGTGCGCGCCGCGCTGTGCTTGCTCACGTTCTGGAGAAGCTCGGAGACCGTGAAGTACGCGATCCCCTCGATGGCCGCCGCGGGCCTCGCCGGCAGGTCCACCTCCACCCGTACCGGCACGGTGCAGCGTGACGCGACGGCCGACAGGGCCGCGTCCAGGCCGCGGTCGGTCAGCACCGCAGGGTGGATGCCGCGCGCCAGGTCACGCAGCTCCTGGAGGGCGGTCTTCACCTCGCCGTGCGCCTCGTCGACCATCCGCGCCGCCGCCCGGGGGTCCTCCGTCAGCTTCTCCTTCGCCAGCCCCAGGTCCATGGCCAGCGCCACCAGCCGGGCCTGCGCGCCGTCGTGGAGGTCCCGCTCGATACGGCGCAGGTCGGCCGCCGCCGTGTCCACGACGACCCCCCGGTCCGACTCCAGCTCCGTGACGCGGGCCGCCATCCTCGACGGCCCGAGCAGCCCGGCGACCAGCAGCCGGTCCACGCTCGTCAGACCGCGGACCAGCCACGGGGTCGCCAGCACGAGCACCAGGCCGACCGCGCAGGTCACGCCGATCTCGAAGGGGGTGTCGAGGGCGAAGCCCCGGCCGTCGATGTCCCCCGTGAAGCTGATCCCGGGCTGGTTCAGGTAGCGGGGGAAGACCCACTGCCACAGCGGGTACAGGAACAGCGACCACGCCGTCGCCCAGAACGCCAGCGCCACCGTGAACGCGAACGCCGCCCACGGGAAGTGCACCAGCGCGTAGACCAGGTGCCGCCACGAGACCCCGCTCTTGAGGACCCCGCCGACCCACCCCATGAGCCCCGGCTTCCCGCCGCGCACGGGCTCCGGGTCGCGGATGTCCATCCCCAGCAGCGCCCGGGCCCGCGCCCGCTCCACGTGGCCGAGGCCTCGGCAGCCGGCCAGCCCGACCGCCAGCAGCGGCACCCCGAGGAAGGTGATGAGCAGGCCCACACCGGCGACGAACATCGTCAGGGCGTAGGAGAAGAACACCACGCCGACCGGCAGGCTGAGCATCAGGTACCCGAACTCGCGCCAGGTCCGGCCCTCCACCGGCGCGCGCAGCACCGGGGGGACGAGGGGGCGCCGCGCGGGCGATCCGTGGTCGACGGCCATGGTGGGGTTCCGATCTGCGAGCGGTGCGGGTGCGGGTGCGGGTGCCGGTGCGGCTGAGGTCTGTACTCCCATGCCTCCATGCTCCGGCCCCGCCGTCCGCGCCACCATGAGGCCGGTAGCCCTCTTGACCCTGGGGTTTTCCCTACCCCGCCCCCCCGGAGCCCCCGCGTGCGCTCCCCGGGGCGCGCCTACGCGAGGCCGCCCTACGCGAGGTCGCGCCTACGACGGGTCGCGCCTACGCGAGGTCGCGCCGCCGCCACGGCAGCTCCGCCGTGACCGTCGTCGGGCCGCCCGGCGGCGAGTCCAGTACGAAGAGCCCGTCGACCGCCCCCAGCCGCTCGGCGAGGCCGGACATCCCCGTACCGCCGTCGAGGCTCGCCCCGCCCTTGCCGTCGTCCGTGACCTGGATCAGCAGGCGCTCCTGCGACCGCCACACGTCCACCGACGCCGTCCGGGCCGCGCTGTGCTTGCTGACGTTCTGGAGCAGCTCCGACGCCGTGAAGTACGCGATCCCCTCGATGGCCGCCGCGGGCCGCTCCACCAGGTCCACGGTCACCTTCACCGGCACCGTGCAGCGGGAGGCGATCGACGACAGCGCCGCGTCCAGGCCGCGGTCCGTGAGGATCGCCGGATGGATGCCGCGCGCCAGGTCGCGCAGCTCCTGCAGCGCCAGCTTCACCTCGCCGTGCGCCTCGTCCACCATGACCGCCGCCGCGTCCGGGTCCTCCAGCAGCTTCTCCTTGGCCAGGCCCAGCCCCATCGCCAGCGCCACCAGCCGGGCCTGCGCGCCGTCGTGGAGGTCGCGCTCGATACGGCGCAGGTCCGCCGCCGCCGTGTCGACCACCACGCCCCGGTCCGACTCCAGCTCGGCGATCCGCCGCTCCAGCTCGTCGGACGGCGAGAGCAGCCCCCGTACCATCGCGCGGTCCACGTTCGTGAGCCCCCGCGCCACGAACGGCAGGACGGGCCAGAACACGAACATGCCCGTCAGCGTCACCGTGAACGTCACCACGCTCCACGGCAGCCTGATGAACTCGTACAGCACGGTCCGCCAGGCCACCGGGTCGCTGACCCCCGTCCACAGCCGGGCGAAGAACCCCTCCGAGCCGCCCCGCCCCCGCCCCCGGCCGCGCGCCACCAGCCGGCTCGGCTCCTCGATCCGTACCCCCAGCAGCTTCCGCGCCCGCGCCCGCTCGGCCCGGCCCAGCAGCCGGGCCCCCGCCAGCCCCAGGACCAGCCACGGCAGACCGATCACGGTCACCGACAGCCCGGCGCCGGTGGTCACGGTGAACATCACGTAGGTGAACCCGACCAGGGACGCGGGCAGGTTCACCAGGAGATGCGCGATCTCCTTCCAGGTGTGCCGGTCGAAGGCGAAGCGCGCGGGGGGCGGGCGGTCGTTCCCGCCGCCGGGATCATCGAAACTCACGGTCATAAGGAACCAGACTGCCGGGCCGCGGGCACCCGCGCCATGGGGTGGCTGGGGGAGCGTGACGTAGGGATAACCCCACCTTCGTACGAGAGGTTCGTACGAGCTGCGGACCGTTAGTGCGGACGCGGCTGCTTACCGTTTCTTTAGCAGGGCCTAGACTCCCGTCCGTACAGATCGTCGAAGAGGCCGCTACGGCTGCTACGGAGTCAGGGAGCGAGGGGCGGACGTGTCGGAACCGACCGTTCTCGCGGCGGACTACTTCCGGAGCTATTCGGTGGTCGGGCTGCTCGCGGTTGTCGGCGTGCTGTTCGTCGCCGTCGCCTTCGGGGCGGGCCGGCTGCTGCGGCCCGTGGTACCGACGCCGGAGAAACTGCTCACGTACGAATGCGGCGTCGACCCCGTCGGTGAGGGCTGGGCCCACACCCAGGTCCGGTACTACGTCTACGCGTTCCTCTACGTGATCTTCGCCGTCGACTCGATCTTCCTGTTCCCGTGGGCGACCGTGTTCGCCGCCCCCGGCTTCGGCGCGACGACGCTCGTCGAGATGTTCATCTTCCTCGGCTTCCTGGCCGTAGGACTGCTCTACGCATGGAAGAAGGGCGTCCTCGAATGGACGTGACCCCCCAAGCGCCGCCGGCCCCGGTGCCGGTGGCGGCTCCGCAGCGCCTCGGTGTGCTCTCCCGGCTGGCCCCCGAGCCCATGAAGGTCGTCCTCAACTGGGGCCGCCGCTACAGCCTCTGGGTCTTCAACTTCGGACTCGCCTGCTGCGCCATCGAGTTCATCGCCGCGTCCATGGCCCGGCACGACTTCATCCGGCTCGGCGTGATCCCCTTCGCGCCGGGACCGCGCCAGGCCGACCTGATGGTCGTGTCCGGCACGGTGACCGACAAGATGGCGCCGGCCGTCAAGCGGCTGTACGAGCAGATGCCCGAGCCCAAGTACGTCATCTCCTTCGGCGCCTGCTCCAACTGCGGCGGCCCGTACTGGGACTCCTACTCCGTCACGAAGGGCGTCGACCAGATCATCCCCGTCGACGTCTACGTACCGGGCTGCCCGCCGCGCCCCGAGGCGCTGCTCCAGGGCATCCTCAAGCTCCAGGAGAAGATCTCCCGCGAGTCGCTGGGCGACCGTTACGCGTCGGCCGCCCGCCCCTCGCCCGCCGCGCTCCGCAGCGGCCTGGTGCCCCCGCCGCCGCCCCCGGGGGAGGGCGCGTCGTGAGCGCGTACGACCGGCTGCCGGACGCCGTCACCGAACTCTTCGGCGACGAGGCCACGGCCGAGCGGGCGTACGGCCTCCTGACGGTCGACGTGCCCGCCGCCTCCTGGCTCGCCGCGCTCGAAACCGCCAGGACCACCCTGGGCTGCACCTACTTCGACTGGCTGAGCGCCGTCGACGAACCGGGCACCGGCTTCCGCGTCTGCGCCCACGTCGCGGCCCTCGGCGCCGGCACTGTCCGCGCGCTCCTCGTCCGTACGACCGTCCCGCACGAGGCGCCCGCCCTGCCCACCGCCCTCGGCGTCTACGCGGGCGCGGGCTGGCACGAACGCGAGACGCACGAGATGTTCGGCATCTCCTTCACCGACCACCCGAACCTCGTCCCGCTGCTGCTCCCCGAGACGTTCGAGGGCCACCCGCTGCGCAAGGACTTCGTGCTCGCGGCCCGGGTCGCGAAGGCCTGGCCCGGCGCGAAGGAACCGGGCGAGTCCGAGCACGGCGGGCCCAAGCGCCGCCAGATGCTGCCGCCCGGCGTGCCCGACCCGAACGAGTGGGGCCCCCTCAAGGGCCAGCTCCCCGCCGCCCCGGCCCGCCCGGCCCGCACCCCCCGCGCGGGAGCGGCCGGCGCCGACCGCCCCCCGCGCCGCACCCGCAGCGTGACCGAGGGCTCCACCACCCAGCCCCCGAACCCCCCGACCCCGGACGCCCCCTGGCGCGCCCCGGACGCGGCCGGACCGGCGGCCACCCCGGACGCGGACCGCCCCGCCCCCGAGGTCGACCGCCCCGCCCCCGACGACAGACCCGGAGGAGACGCGTGAACGACGTGCTCGACGTCGCCCTTCGGCTGATCGTCGTCTTCGCTGTGTTCCTCGTCCTCCCGCTCGTCGTGGGGCAGACCGAGCACAAGGTGATGGCCCACATGCAGGGCCGGCTCGGCCCCATGTACGCGGGCGGCTTCCACGGCTGGGCCCAACTCATGGCGGACGGAGTGAAGTTCGCCCAGAAGGAGGACATCGTCCCGGCGGCCGCCGACCGGCGCGTCTTCCAACTGGCCCCCGCCGTCGCGCTCCTTCCGTACCTCCTCGTCCTGGTCGTGATCCCGGTCGGCCCGAGCGAGGGCGCCGTCGGCCAGGTCGTCGACGCGGGCATCTTCTTCGTGCTCGCCGTGATGGGCATCGGCGTGCTCGGCTCGCTCATGGCGGGCTGGGCGTCCGCCAACAAGTTCTCCCTCCTCGGCGGCCTGCGCACCGCCGCCCAACTGCTCGCGTACGAACTGCCGATGCTCCTCGCCGCCGCCTCGGTGGCGATGGCGGCCGGCACGGTCTCGCTGCCCGGCATCCTCCACGCCTTCCACTGGTGGTGGGTGCCGTGGCAGATCGTCGGCGCCCTCGTCTTCTTCGTCGCGGGCCTCGCCGAACTCCAGCGCCCGCCCTTCGACATGCCGGTCGCCGACTCCGAGATCATCTTCGGCGCCTACACCGAGTACACCGGGCTGCGCTTCGCGCTCTTCCTGCTCGCGGAGTACGCGGGCATCGTCGTCCTGTGCGGTCTGACCACCGTCCTGTTCCTCGGCGGCTGGCACGGCCCCCTCGGGGGCGACGGTCTCGGCTGGGTCTGGACCCTGCTCAAGACCGCCGTGCTCGCCTTCGTCGTCATCTGGCTGCGCGTGAGCTACCCCCGTCTGCGCGAGGACCAGTTGCAGAAGCTCGCCTGGACCGTGCTCATCCCCCTCGCCCTCGCGCAGATCGCGCTCACCGGCATCGTGAAGGTGGCGATCAACTGATGTCCCCGATCCCCGGCTCCGGCCTGGCCAAGGGGCTGGCCGTCACCCTGCGGACGATGACGAGGAAGACCGTCACCGCGCAGTACCCGGACGTCCAGCCCGAACTGCCGCCCCGCTCCCGCGGGGTGATCGGCCTGTTCGAGGAGAACTGCACGGTCTGCATGCTCTGCGCCCGTGAGTGCCCCGACTGGTGCATCTACATCGACTCCCACAAGGAGACCGTCCCGGCGGCCGCCCCCGGGGGCCGGGAGCGCAGCCGCAACGTCCTCGACCGGTTCGCCATCGACTTCTCGCTCTGCATGTACTGCGGTATCTGCATCGAGGTCTGTCCTTTCGACGCGCTTTTCTGGTCACCGGAGTTCGAGTACGCCGAGACGGACATACGCGACCTCACCCACGAGCGGGACAAGCTCCGCGACTGGATGTGGACGGTGCCGGCGCCGCCCGCCCTCGACCCCGGCGCCGAGGAGCCCAAGGAACTCGCCGCCGCCCACAAGACCGCCGACAAGCTCGCGGCGGCAGCGGCAGCGGCCACCACGCCCCCCGCGGCGGACGAGCCGGGGCAGCCCGGTCCCGGTCAGGAGGCCGGCGAGTGACCCTCGCAGCAACCGCCGCCGCCACGGCCGGCCACGGCTTCCTGTCCCCGAGCGGCGTCGAGATCGCGTTCGTCCTCGTCGGCCTGGTCACCTTCGGCGCGGCCCTCGTCACCGTCACCACCCGGCAGCTGGTGCACGCCGCCCTCTGGCTCGTCGTGACCCTCGGCGGCCTCGCCGTCGAGTACCTCCTGCTGACGGCGGAGTTCATCGCCTGGGTGCAGGTCCTCATCTACGTCGGTTCCGTCGTCGTCCTCCTCCTCTTCGGGCTGATGCTGACCAAGGCGCCCATCGGGCACTCACCGGACGCCGACTCCGAGAACCGCAAGGTCGCCCTGGCCGTCGCCGTCGCGGCCGCCGCCGCCCTGGTCTGGGTGGTCGTCGACGCGTTCCGTACCACCTGGGTCGACCTGGACGGACCGGCGCAGGGCTCCACGGAGGCGTCGGGACAGTTCCTCTTCCGGCACTGGGTGCTGCCCTTCGAGGCCCTGTCCGTCCTGCTGCTGGCGGCCCTGGTCGGCGCGATCGTCCTCTCCCGCAAGAAGAGCGACACCCCGACCGGCCCCGGCAACCCGACCGGCCCCGGCAACCCGACCGGCCCCGGCAAGGAGACGCGCTGATGCACCTCGCCTATCCCGCCGTCCTCGCGGCCCTCCTGTTCTGCACCGGGATCTACGGCGTCCTCGCCCGCCGCAACGCGATCCTCGTCCTGATGTCCGTCGAGCTGATGCTCAACGCCGTCAACCTCAACCTGGTCGCCTTCGACGTCTGGCTCCGGGACACCCTGCACTCCGGCCAGGCCCTGACCCTGTTCGTCATCGCCGTCGCCGCCGCCGAGATCGGCATCGGCCTGGCGATCGTCCTGATGGTGTACCGCAACCGCGGCACCTCGGACGTCGACCGGCTCCGCGACACCGCCGAGGCCCCCGACGGCACCAAGACTGAGGCCACCGCGTGACCACCACCTCCCTCGCCGTTCTTGTCCCCCTCCTGCCGTTCCTCGGCGCCGCCGCCGGGCTGCTGCTGGGCCGCACCGCGCCCGGGTTCGTCCGCCCGCTGGCGGTCCTGCCCGTCCTGACGGCCACCGCGCTCGCGATCACGGTCGCCGTCCGCCAGGGCGGGGGCGCGGGCAACGGCACGACGCCGCTCGACGCCGCCACCCGGCTCACCCCGACGGGCTCGGTCCCCATCGACCTCGCCCTGCACATCGACGGCTTCGCCGCACTGGTCGCCGTCCTCGTCGGCACCGTCGCCACCTGCGTGCAGATCTACTCGACGGCCTACCTGCGCGACGACGCCCGCTACCCGTCGTACGCCGCCCTCGTCTCCCTCTTCACCTCCGCGATGCTGCTCGTCGTCTACTCCGGCGACCTGATGGTGCTCCTGGTCGGCTGGGAGGTCATGGGCATCTGCTCGTACTTCCTCGTCGGCCACTACTGGGAGACCCCCGAGGCGCGCGCCGCCTCCCTCAAGGCCTTCCTGATCACCAAGCTCGGTGATGTCCCCTTCCTCATCGGCCTGTTCGCCCTCGCCGCCGACACCGGCACGTTCCGGATCACCGGCATCCTGCGCGCGGTCACCGAGGACGGCCTCGACCACCCCACCCTGATCGCCCTGCTGCTGCTCGCGGGTGTCGCGGGCAAGTCCGCGCAGTTCCCCCTCCACACGTGGCTCCCCGACGCGATGGCTGGCCCCACCCCCGTCTCCGCGCTGATCCACGCCGCGACGATGGTCGCCGCCGGCATCTACTTCGTGGCCCGGCTCCTTCCCGTGTTCACCGCCTCGAAGGCCGCCCTCGTCGTCCTCGCCGTGATGGCCGCGGTCACCATGGTCGGCTCGGCCCTCGCCGCCCTCGCCCAGGACGACATCAAACGGGTCCTCGCCTACTCGACCATCGGCCAGCTCGGCTACATGTCGGGCGCCCTGGCCCTCGGCGACCGCAGCGCGGCCGTCTTCCACCTGATCTCCCACGGCGCGTTCAAGGCCCTCCTCTTCCTCGGCGCCGGCGTGGTCATCCACGCCGCCGGCACCAACTCGCTCGCCGCCATGTCCCGCATGGGCGGCCTCGCCAAGCGCATACCCGACGCCTTCTGGACGATGACGATCGCCCTGCTCGCGCTCGCCGCGATCCCTCCCTTCGCCGGCTTCTTCTCCAAGGAGTCCGTCCTCGTCGTCGCCGAGCACACCGCCCTCGGCACCGCGCACACCGCGCCCGGCGCCGCCGGCTGGGTCGTGCTCGTCGCCGGCCTGGTCACCGCCCTCCTCACCGCCGCGTACGCCACCCGCCTGTGGCTCCTCGCCTTCCGCGGCCGCGGCCCCGAGGCCCCCGACCACGGCAAGCAGCCCGTCGCGATGAACGCCGTCCTGTGGGTGCTCGCCGTCCCCTCCCTCGCCCTCGGCCTGACCGTCGGCTACATCGCCGACTGGTTCGACGGCGACAGCCTCGCGCCGAACCTCACCACCTCCGTCCTGGGCACAGGCGTCGCGCTCGTCGGCGGCCTGACCCTCTACGGCGCCTGGCGCCACACCTCGTCGTCCCTGGCCGCCCGCATCCCCCTCGGCGCCGTCGCCGCGCACCCCGACGCGGAACCGGCCCAATCGGAGATCGAAGCCATCGAGACGCACCTCGCCGTCTACGGGGACATCGCCGCGGCCCACGACCCGGCCGACCCGGGCCGTCTGCTGCTCGGCCGCCTGCACCCGCACGCGGCGGCCGGATTCCGCCTGGACGCGCTCTACGACCGCCTGTTCGTCCGCCCCGTCCTCGCAGCCGCCCAGCTCGTCCGCTTCCTCGACCGCGAGGTCGTCGACACGTACGTACGCGGCGCGGGCACCGGCACCCGCTGGCTCGGCGCGGCCGTCCGCCGCGCCCAGACGGGCAACGTGCAGACCTACCTGAGCGCCCTGCTGGCCGGCTCCGTCGTCCTGGCGATCGCCGCCGTACTCGTCGCCGCCGGAGCGTGAGCCGTGATCGATATCAATGAATCCGTGATGCAGGCCCTTCTGGCGTTGATCATCGCCGGACCCCTCATCGGCGCCGCGGCCGTCTTCCTCCCCGCACCGCCCGGACTCAAGGGCCGCGGCCCCGACCAGGCCGTGCTCCGCCACGGCGTCACCGTCACCGGCGCGATCCTCGCCGCCGCGATCGTCCTGGCCCTCGGCTTCGACCGCGACCACGCGTCGAGGATGCAGGCCACCACGGACATCAGCTGGATCAAGGCGCTGGACGTCCGCATCCACCTCGGCGTCGACGGCATTTCGCTCCCCCTCCTGGTCCTGACCGCGCTGCTGACCTTCCTCTGCGCGCTCTACAGCTACTTCAAGATGCCCAAGGGCCCGTCCCCCAAGGCATTCGTCGCCCTGCTGCTCCTCCTCGAATCCGGCACCCTCGCCACCTTCGCCGTCCTCGACCTGCTGCTCTTCTTCCTGGCCTTCGAGATGGTGCTCATCCCGATGTACTTCCTGATCGCCCGCTGGGGCGGATCGGAAGGCGTCCCCGGCGGCCGGCAGGCGGCGGCCTGGAAGTTCATCCTCTACACCCTGCTCGGTTCCGTGGTCATGCTGCTCGGCCTGCTCCTCATCGGGCTGAAGGCGGGCACATTCGACATGGTGGCACTCGCCACTGACAACGGCCGGGGGCTCAGTACGTCCACGCAGGTCATCGCGGTTCTGGCGATCGGCGTCGGCCTCGCCGTGAAGACCCCGATGTGGCCGCTGCACAGCTGGCTGCCCGACGCCCACACCGCCGCCCCGACCGTCGGCTCGGTCCTGCTCGCCGGGGTCCTGCTCAAGATGGGGACGTACGGGTTCGTCCGGATCGTCCTGCCCATCGCCCCCGACGGGATGCGGACCTTCGCGCCCTACCTCGCGGCGCTCGCCGTCGTCGGCATCGTCTACGGGTCCCTGGCCTGCCTCGCCCTCGCCCGGCAGGGCGCGGGCGGCGACCTCAAGCGGCTGATCGCGTACTCCTCCGTCGGCCACATGGGCTTCGTGCTCCTCGGCATCGCCACGATGACCCCCACCGGCGTGAACGGCGCGCTCTTCGCCAACATCGCCCACGGCCTCATCACCGGCCTGCTGTTCTTCCTGGTCGGCGCCCTCAAGGACCGGTACGGCACCGCCGACCTCGACACCCTCGCCGGGGCCACCGGCGCCGCGCTCTACGGCCGCGCGCCCCGCCTCGGCGGCCTGCTCGCCTTCGCGGCCGTCGCGTCCCTCGGCCTGCCCGGCCTCGCCGGGTTCTGGGGCGAGATGCTCACGATGTTCGGCGCCTTCGACCCCGCCGACGGCCTGAGCCGGCCCGCCTTCCTCACCTTCATGGCGATCGCGGGCCTCGGCACACTCCTCACCGCCGCATACCTTCTGATCGTCGTACGCAGGGTGTGCATGGGCGTCCAGGCACCCCGCGAGCCCGGCACGGCGGACCCCGCCACCGGCCCGGCCGACGTCACGGACACCCCCGCCGCCCCCGACACCGGCGCCCGGGGAACCCCCGCCGCACCCGGCTTCGCCGACGTCCGGACGTACGAACTCGTCACCTGGACCCCGCTCGTCGCCCTCACCGTCCTCGCCGGCCTCTGGCCCGCGATCCTCCTCGGCCTCTCCGACCCGGCCGTGCAGAAGCTCCTCGCAGGAGGCACGTCGTGACCGTGGCCGCCGACAGCGCCACCAGCCTCGTCCAGTCCGTCGACTGGCTCGCGATCGCGCCCCCCACCCTCACCGCCGTGGTCGCCCTGGTCGTCCTGGTGGCCGACCTCTTCGTCCCCGAGCGCCACAAACAGCTCCTCGGCGGCCTCGCGATCGCCGGCCTCGCCGCCGCGCTGGTCATCCTCCTGCCCCTGTGGAACGACGACAGGTCGACGTTCTGCCTCTCCGGAGGATCGGGCGCGTCCGGTGCGTCCGGCGCGTGCAGCTACACCGCCGACCACTTCACGCTGGTCATCCAACTGCTGGTGCTCGGCGGCGCGCTGCTCACCGCCCTGCTCTCGCTGACCGAGACGAAGAAGCTCCCGGCGGGGGAGTTCTGGTTCCTGCTCCTCGCGTCGGCGGCCGGCGCCGCCCTGCTGCCCGCGTCGCGCGACCTCGCCACCCTCGTCGTCGCCCTCGAAGTGGCCTCCCTGCCCGCCTTCGCCCTCGTCGGGCTCAGGCGCGGCGACCGGCTCTCCTCCGAGGCCGCGCTGAAGTTCTTCCTCTCCTCGGTCACCGCTACGGCCGTCATGCTGCTCGGCGTCAGCTTCGTGTACGCCACGACCGGCACCCTGCACCTCACGGAGATCGCCGCCCGGCTCGACGACGTCCCCGGACAGCTGCACACCCTCGCCCGCGCCGGTGTCGCCCTCACCCTCGTCGGCTTCGCCTTCAAGACCGCAGCCGCTCCCTTCCACTTCTGGGTCCCCGACACCTACGTCGGTGCCCCGCTTCCCATCGCCGCCTACCTCTCCGTCGTCGGCAAGGCGGTCGGCTTCACCGGGCTGATCCTCGTCACCGTCGTCGCCTTCCCCTCGTACGCGGACGTGTGGGGCCCCGTCCTCGCCTTCCTCGCCGCGCTCACGATGACCGTCGGCAACGTCGCCGCCCTCCGGCAGTCCGCCACGCGCGCGTGGAGCGCCGTACGCCTCCTCGCCTGGTCCTCGGTCGCCCAGGCCGGGTACCTCCTGGTGCCGATCGCGTCCTCCGCGTACGCCGACGGCGACCGGATCGGCTCGACCGTCGCGTACGCCCTCATGTACGCCGTCGTGAACCTCGGCGCCTTCGCCGTCGTCGCCCTGGTGGCCCGTACGGAGCCGGAGAACCGGATCGCCGACTACCGGGGCCTGTACGCGCGCCGCCCGGCCGCCGCCGTCGCCCTCGCGTTCTTCCTGCTCTGCCTGGCCGGACTGCCGCCGGGGATCATCGGCCTGTTCGCCAAGGTCACGGTCTTCTCCGCGGCCGTCGACGCGGGTCTCGGGTGGCTCGCGGTCTTCATGGCCGTGAACGTCGTGATCGCCCTTTACTACTACCTCCGTTGGACGGCGCTCCTCTTCCGCGCCCCGGAGGGCGACGAGGCACCGGCCGGCGCCCCGGCCGCCGCCGACGGTGTTCCGGCCGCGCTCCCCACCCCGGTCCCGCTGACCGTGGCGATCGCCCTGACCGCCGTCCTCGGCGTCGCCCTGTCGGGAGCCCCCCAGCTCGTCCTGCGCTTCGCCGACATCAGCCTGTTCTGAGCCCCGCCGGAGAGCCCCGGACAGCCCCTGGAGAGGCCTCCAGGAGCCGTCCGGCGCCTCCGCCACCCCCCGGGGCCCGTCGGTACGCGTACGCCGCCACCCGGACGGCCTACGCCCCGTGCCGGGGCGCCAGGGAACCCGAACCCTCCGCCTGGCGTTGACCAGTACGGAAGGGTCCACTGAAGAGTGGAGCAGCACCACGTAGAGGGTTCCCCTGCCGCACGATCTGGAGGGCGTACCGTGCACCGCCGGCACAACGGGTTGAGAACCGCCGTACTCCTCGGGGGCCTGTCCGCGCTCATCATCGTCATCGGCGGTTTCTTCGGCCGTACGGGACTGATCGTGGCGCTCGTCGTGGCCGTCGGGACCAACGCGTACGCGTACTGGAACAGCGACAAGCTGGCCCTGCGCGCGATGCGCGCCCGCCCCGTCAGCGAATTCGAGGCCCCCCAGCTCTACCGCATCGTCCGCGAGCTCTCCACCGCCTCCCGCCAGCCCATGCCACGGCTGTACATCTCCCCGACCCAGGCCCCCAATGCCTTCGCGACCGGCCGCAACCCGCGCAACGCCGCCGTGTGCTGCACGGAGGGGATCCTCCAGATCCTCGACGAGCGCGAGCTGCGCGGCGTCCTCGGCCACGAGCTGAGCCATGTCTACAACCGCGACATCCTGATCTCGTCGGTCGCCGGCGCGCTCGCCTCGGTCGTGATGTTCCTGGTGAACTTCGCCTGGCTCATCCCCGTCGGCCGCTCGGACGACGACGACGGCCCGGGCATCGTCGGCTTCCTGCTGGTCCTGGTGCTCGGACCGCTCGCCGCCTCGGTGATCCAGCTGGCGGTCAGCCGCTCCCGTGAGTACGAGGCCGATGCCTCGGGCGCCCAGATCACCGGTGACCCGCTGGCCCTCGCGAGCGCGCTGCGTAAGCTGGACGCAGGGACAAAACAGTTGCCCCTGCCGTCCGAGCCGCGGATCGAGACCGCGAGCCACATGATGATCGCGAACCCCTTCCGCCCTGGTCAGGGGGTGTCCAAGCTGTTCTCCACGCATCCGCCCATGGCGGAGCGCATCGCCCGACTAGAGCGAATGGCAGGTGGACGATCATGAGAACCATCCTGAACGTGGTCTGGCTCGTGTTCTGCGGCTTCTGGCTCTTCCTGGCCTATGTGGTGGCGGGCCTGCTGCTGTGCATCACGATCATCGGCATCCCCTTCGGCGTCGCGGCCTTCCGCATCGCCTTCTACGCCCTGTGGCCGTTCGGCTACACGGCGATCGAGCGCCCCGACGCGGGCGCGCCCTCCTTCGTGGGCAACATCCTGTGGCTGATCCTGGCCGGCTGGTGGCTCGCGCTCAGCCACATCTTCACGGGCATCGCGCTCTGCCTGACGATCATCGGCATCCCGCTGGGCCTCGCCAACTTCAAGCTGATCCCGATCTCGCTGATGCCCCTGGGCAAGGAGATCGTGCCCACCGACCAGCCCTTCGTCCTGCGCTGAGGCGGCGGCACGCACCGGGGGGAACGAGCACCGGGGGAAACGAACCGACCTGCGGGACCGAACCGCAGGTCGCGGCCGCTCCCGGCCGATTGTCAGTGCCGTGGTCCACCATGAGCACATGACCGACACCGAGCAGTTGCCGCCGGCCGCCGCCCCTGTCCCCGCGCCCACCCTCGCCGCGTGGCAGCACGCCTGGGTCGACGGCGCGTCCTGGTCGGACGACGAGGAGAGCGACGCGGAGCCGGACTTCCGCGCCTACATACCCGCGGCCTGAGCCGCACCCCGCCCTGCCTGCTTGCCCGCCTACGTGCCTGCCCGCCTGCCGCGCCGCGTAGGTGTATGCCCCACCGGATGCGGGGTAGTGGGACGACCGGATGTGAGCGGCGGACCCGACCCGCCGCAACCGCGCCCCGCCCCCCGGCGTCTTACGGGACACACCGCACGAAAGGCAGGTTCAGGACATGGGCATCCTCGGCTGGATCATTCTCGGACTCCTCGCCGGAGCCGCTGCCAAGATCCTGCTCCCCGGACGGGACCCGGGCGGCTTGATCGGTACGACGATCATCGGCGTCGCGGGAGCCTTCGTCGGCGGCTGGATCTCGGCGCGCTGGCTCGACCACCCCATCAACAAGAGCTTCTACGACGGGCCCACGTGGCTCGCGGCCATCGGCGGGGCGTTCGTCCTGCTGGTCATCTACCGGCTCCTCTTCGGCAACTCCCGCTCCAGGACCCGCTGACCCCGACCCG
This sequence comes from Streptomyces liangshanensis, assembly GCF_011694815.1. Taxonomy (NCBI): domain Bacteria; kingdom Bacillati; phylum Actinomycetota; class Actinomycetes; order Kitasatosporales; family Streptomycetaceae; genus Streptomyces; species Streptomyces liangshanensis. The sequence continues at coordinate 3,179,501 of NZ_CP050177.1, read as the reverse complement.
CTGACGGGGACTCAGTCGCCGAGCCCCGTCTCCCGCAAGGTGATGTTCAACCGCCCGCCGGCCAGCCCCGTGGCCGGATCCCCCGTCCCCGGGCGGACCTTGGGCACCCCGTGGTACGCCAGCCGCGACGCCCCTCCGAAGACGAAGAGGTCCCCGGAGCACAGCTCCACGTCCCGGTACGGCCGCCCCCGGCTCTCCGTGTTGCCGAGCCGGAAGACACAACTGTCGCCGATGCTCAGGGACACCACCGGCGCCAGGGAGTGCTCGTCCTTGTCCTGGTGCATGCCCATCGTCGCGTCGCCGTCGTAGAAGTTGATCAGCGCGGTGTCGGGTGTGTACGCGGCGGCGCCCGCCGGATCGCCGTACGCGTCGGCCACCGCCTCCCTGCCCCACTCCACCAGCCAGGACGGAAGCGCCGCCACCCGCGCGCCGTTCACGTCCCCCGCCGTGCGGGTGTAGCGGTAGGGCTGCCAGTGCCAGCCGAGGCAGACCGTCCGCACGGACATCACGCCACCGTTCGGCAGCACCGTGCGCCGGATCGGCACCGGCCCCCGGGCCCACTCCCGGCAGGCCCGTACCAGCTCACGCCGCCGCTCCTCGGACAGCCACGCCGGCACGTGCACCGCCCCGGGCGCCACCACCTCCCGCGGCCTCGGGAACAGCCCGCCGCTCACGGGACCGGGTGGCCCGGGAAGGGTGCGGAGGCGAAGGCGGACCGTCCGCCCCGCCCCCGTACCGCCGACGTCACCGGTAGTTCACGAACTGGAGGGCGAAGTCGAAGTCACGCCCCTTGAGCAGGGAGATCACGGTCTGGAGGTCGTCCCGGCTCTTGGAGCTGACCCGCAGCTCGTCGCCCTGGACCTGCGCCTTGATGCCCTTGGGACCCTCGTCCCGGATGATCTTCGCGACCTTCTTGGCGTTGTCCTGGGAGATGCCCTCCTCGATCGTGGCGAAGATCTTGTACTCCTTGCCGGAGAGCTGCGGCTCACCCGCGTCCAGCGACTTCAGCGAGATCCCGCGCTTGATCAGCTTGGACTGGAAGACGTCGAGGATCGCCTTGACCCGCTCCTCGGAGTTCGCCTGCATCAGGATCTTCTCGCCGGACCAGTCGATCGACGCTCCGACGTTCTTGAAGTCGTAGCGCTGGGCGATTTCCTTCGAGGTCTGGTTGAGGGCGTTGTCGACCTCCTGCCGCTCGACCTTCGAGACGATGTCGAAACTGGAGTCGGCCATGTTCTGTGGCTCCTTCGATCGGGTGCGATGAGGTACGGGCCGGGTGCCTGTCCGCCGCGAACCGGGCGCCGGTCAGGCGCCCGACGCACGACCGGCAGCGCCCGACCGCTGCCGTAAAGCCTAGTCACCCCCACCCGCCCCCAGCGCTGATCAATCGGGTGGCGGAGCACCCCCGGGCATCGGGTATCGTTTACGTCGTCGCCAAGGGACACCGGTCACACCGGCCCTCCCGGAGCGGCGGCACCATCACATGGCGGTGTGCCCGAGTGGCCAATGGGAGCGGACTGTAAATCCGCCGGCTTAGCCTTCCCAGGTTCGAATCCTGGCGCCGCCACATCGAACGGCCCCTGTTCCGCGGAGACGCGGGGCGGGGGCCGTTGTCGTGCCAGGGGGCCCTTCTTGTGCCCGCCCGCGAGCGGCTGTCCGGCCTTACGCACGTGAAATCTCACCGTCATGGTTTCGGGCTACGATCCGCTCACACATGATCAGAAATGGTCGGACGGCCTTGGTTTCCCCGGGCCTCCGGCGGGCTTCGCCTGCGCGGTTCGCCGCCGCCCCGGCGGGCGCGCCCCGATGGTGAAGGAGCTTCGCGATAGCACTACGGATATGGCTCAGCAGCGCGGGGGTGGCCACCACCCAGGTGATGCGGATGCTGCGCGAGAACCCGGACGCCGTCGACGTCCGCATCCACGGGACCAATGTCGAGCGGGACGCCCCGGCCCTCTCGGCCTGCGACGTGAGCGAGGTCGAGCCCCGCCATGTCAGCGACGACAACTACGCCGACTTCGCCCTCGACTTCTGCCGGCGCCACCGGATCGACGTCCTCATCCCTCCCCGGCGCCTGGCCGCGCTCGCCGGGCTGACCGACGTCCTCGCGCAGGCCGGCACCCACCTGATGTGCTCGCCGCCCGCCGCGATCGACACGCTGACCAGCAAGAGCCGTACGTACGAGGAGGCCGCGGCCGCCGGCATCCCCGTACCGCCCTGGCGGGTCGCCTCCGACGCCGCGAGCTTCCGCGAAGCGGTCGGGGAACTCTCGGCGACGGGGGAGCGGGTCTGCGTCAAACCCGCCGGTGAGTACTCCGCGTTCGGGTTCCGCATCCTGGACGACCGGCCCCTGCGCCTGAAGGACCTGCTGGCCGCGCCCGCCCCGCTCGCCTCCGTGGAAGCCGTCGCCCAGGCCTTGCAGCGGGCCGCGGACGAGGGGGAGACCGTCCCCGAACTCCTCGTCATGCCCTACCTCGAAGGCCCCGAGGTGAGCGTCGACTGCCTGTCCGCCCCCGGCGGCGGCCTGCTCGCCGGCATCGCGAGGTCCAAGCAGGGCCGCTACCGGTACCTGCTCGACGACCCGGCCCCCGTCGCGATCGCGCGCCGACTCGTCGGCCACTTCCGGCTCGCGTACCTCTCCAACGTCCAACTGCGCCACCGCGACGGCGAACCCGTCCTGCTGGAGGCCAACCCCAGGGCGTCGGCGGGCATCTTCCAGACGGCGTTCACCGGGGTGAACCTCCCCTGGGCGGCCGTACGACTCCTCCTCCACGGCGACGCGGGCCCGCTGCCCGCCCCTCGCCTGGGCGGCCGCCTGGCGATCACCGAGACGGCCACGGAAGTCCTGGGAGCCCCGTCCCTCGGCGTCCCCGGCCACACGGCCCCCGCACACGGACTACCCGCGCACGCCGTCCCCGCGCACGCCGTCCCCGCGCCGCGCACCAGCCCGGAGACCGACGTCCTGCTCGCCGAGGTACCAGCCGTACCACCCGCGACAACGGCCGCCGCGGCGGTCACGACCCCGGCCCCGGCCTCAGCCCCCGTCCCGGCAGCCCTGGCGGCCGGCTGAACCGCCGGGACCCCGCCCGGCCGGCCGGGCGCGGACGCCCCGCGCGTACGGAACGGCCCCCGGCCCCGGCGAAGTCGCCGGCGTCGGGGGCCGTCCTCGTGGGCCCGCCCCTACGTGGACCCGGCGGCGCCCGGAGCTACCCCTTCGCCACCGCCGCGACCGCTTCCTTCACCGGGGTCGTCCCCCCGATCAGTTGCAGGGTCAGCCCCGCCGTCCCCGGCGTCTCCAGCAGCTCCGCGAGGACCGCCGCCACGTCGTCGCGCTGGACCGGCCCGCGCCCCGTGTTCTCCGCCAGGTTGACCAGACCCGTCCCGCCCTCGTTCTTCAGCGCGCCCGGCCGCACGATCGTCCAGTCGAGCCCGGTCCTGGACTGCACGTACTCGTCGGCCTGCCCCTTGGCCCGCAGGTAGACGTCGAAGACCTCGTCGCCCTCGTGGCCCGCGTCCGCGCCGATGGACGAGACGAGGAGGTAGCGCCGCACCCCGGCCCGTTCCGCCGCGTCCGCGAAGAGGATCGCGCCGCCCTTGTCGACCGTCTCCTTGCGCTGCCGGTTGCCGTCGCCGCCCCCGCCCGCCGCGAAGACGACCGCGTCGGCGCCCTTCAGCACCGCCGCGACCTCCTCGACCGTCGTCGACTCCATGTCCAGGATGATCGGTTCGGCGCCCGCCTGCCGCAGATCCCCGGCCTGCTCCGGTTTGCGGATGACGCCCGCAACGTCGTGTGAACGCCCGGCGAGCAGCCGCTCCAGCCGTAGCGCGATCTGACCGTGTCCTCCGGCGATGACAATTCGCATGCTCCCGACCGTACGTCGGCCCGGCCCGTCGCGCCCACGGAAGAGGCCGCCCGGACCACCGGGAGCGGACAGCGGTCACCACGACCGGCACCACTACCGCCACGACTTCCGGGATCACGGCCGCGCGTCCGGCCCTCCCTGGCGCGGCAGTTCGAGCGCCACCGCCGCCTCGGAGTCGCAGTACTCCCGTACCGCGCTCGTACGGGCCACCACCCGCCCCCGGTGCACGACGATCCTGCTGTACGCGAGGGACAGCACGCCCGCGATCCGGTCGCCCCGCACCGCCAGCAGCTCCGCCGGGAACCCCGCCTCCACCCGCACCTCGGGCAGCCCCATCGCCGCCCGCGCCACCGTGCTCACGGCGTCGTACGCGTCCTCCGCCGCCAGCCCGCCCCGGGAGGCAAGCAGGTACGCCGCCTCCAGCGGATCACCGCGCCCGACCGGGTTCGCCACGTCGCGCAGGGCGCCGCTGCCGGCCGCCACCCGAACCCCGGCCGCCCGCAGCAGCCGGACGGGCGCCACACCGCGCGGATCCGTACCGCAGGACCCGCCGCTCCCGTACGACCCCCGCCGCCCCCCTCCGTACCCCGCCGAAGCCGAAGCCGAAGCCGGCCCCAGCCCAGACGCCGACCCCGACCCGGACTCCCGCCCCGGCCCCGACTCCTGCCCCACACCCCCGCACGCCCCCTGCGGCAGGCACACCACCGTCACCCCGGCGGCCGCCAACTGGTCGGCCGCCCGCCCCGCCACCTCCGCGGGCAGCAGGCCCAGCCCCGCGCACGGCCCGAGCGTCACCCCCGGCCGCAGCCCGCCCGCCCGCGCCGCGAGCCGGGCCAGCCGCACCGGGTCGGCGCCGTCCGTGTGCAGGTCCACCGGGCAGCCGTGCTCGGCGGCGACCTCCAGCACCGCTTCCACGTACCCCGCCGGGTCCGGGTCCAGGTCGGGGCAGCCCCCCACCACCCCCGCGCCCATCCGTACCGCGTCCCGCAGCATCGCCAGGCCGTCGGCGCCCGCCACCCCCGTGAGCAGCCGGGGCACGGCGACGGCGGTGATCTCCACAAGACCGCGCAGCGAGCGCCGCGCCTGGAGCAGCGCCTCCAGGCGGCCCAGGCCCTGCGCGTCCCCGATCCGTACGTGCGAGCGGATGGCCGTCGCGCCGTGCCCGAGCTGGAGGAGCGCGGCCTCGGTGGCCCGCCGTCGCACGTCCTCGGGCGCGTACGAGGGCGAGGCGCCGGGTGGGACGCCCCCCGACACGGCCGCGGAGGCGTCAGGGGAGCCGGGGGCGGAGCCCAGGGCGTCCGCCGCCGTCAGCGCCGTGTCGCTGTGCGCGTGCGGTTCGGCCGGGGCGGGCAGCAGCAGGTGGCCCGTCAGGTCCAGGCGCGCGCCGTGCGCGGTGAGGCTGCCCGCCGTACCCACGGCCTCGATCAGGCCGCCGCCCAGCCGCACGTCGACGATCCGGCCGTCGGGGAGCCGTGCCCCGCAGAGGAGGAGCCCGGCGGCCCCGGCGCCGGCCCGGTCGGACGGCTGCGAAGGGGGCTGCGGTTGCGGGTGGCTGTCGGGCATCGCACTCCTGGAAGGACCACGGACGAGGGTCCGGATCTGTGATTGATGTCTCCGCGCGCCGCCGGTCCGCGGGGAGGTGGGTCGGCGGAGAGCGAGCTGAAGACCAAGATCACGCAGAGTGGACCGAGCCTAGGGGTGCCCCGGCCAGGCGTCGCGGAGGAGCGCAATAGTCGTACCGGCGAGGCCACCAGTGGCCTACGGGGCACAGGGGACGAGGGGCTCCGGACGGGCCGCGAAACGGATTTGGGCGATCGGCGACCGACCGTGTAATGTCTTCATCGCTCGCCCCAATAGCTCAGTCGGTAGAGCGTCTCCATGGTAAGGAGAAGGTCTACGGTTCGATTCCGTATTGGGGCTCAGGTGCTCGGTGATCCTCGCCTTCGGGCGAGGGGATCCGACATCGAAGCGGTGTAGCTCAGACGGTAGAGCAAGCGGCTCATAATCGCTGTGTCACCGGTTCAAGTCCGGTCACCGCTACACAAAGTAGCCGATTGTGGGGTCGGTCCTTCGATCGGCTACTCTTTTCTGCGTTCATCTTTTCATCCGTAAACTGTCCGTCCAAGGAGCACTCACGTGGCTGCCACCGACGTCCGCCCGAAGATCACGCTGGCCTGCGTGGAGTGCAAGGAGCGGAACTACATCACCAAGAAGAACCGGCGTAACAACCCGGACCGTCTTGAGATGAAGAAGCACTGCCCGCGCTGCAACTCGCACACCGCGCACCGCGAAACGCGCTGAAACAGGCTCGTATGCGAGGCCGTCCCCTCTGGGGGCGGCCTCGTGTCGTTTGTAGTGGTCACATTCACCAGGAGGGAGCGAGTCCATGGCGCTCGATCAGTCCTTCGTGGGGCGGAGCTATCCGCCCACCGAGCCTTACGAGGTCGGCCGCGAGAAGATCCGTGAGTTCGCCGAGGCGGTGGGGGACACCAATCCGGCGTACACCGATCCGGATGCGGCCAAGGGGCTCGGCCACACCGACGTGATCGCCCCGCCGACCTTTGTGTTCGCCATCACGTTCAAGGCGGCCGGCGACGTCATCGCCGACCCGCAGCTGGGGCTGGACTACAGCCGGGTGGTGCACGGGGACCAGAAGTTCGCGTACTCCCGGCCCGTCCGCGCGGGGGACCGGCTGACCGTCACGTCGACCATCGAGGCGATCAAGTCCCTCGCGGGCAACGACATCATCGACGTCCGGGGCGAGGTGCACGACGAGGCCGGCGAACACGTCGTGACCGCGTGGACCAAGCTGGTGGCGCGCGCCGCCGAAGGGGCGTGAGGCGGATGGCCGCGAAGATCGGTTACGACGAGGTCGAGGTCGGTACGGAGCTGCCGGCCGGGAGCTTCCCCCTGACGCGGGCGACGCTGGTGCGGTACGCGGGCGCCTCCGGGGACTTCAACCCGATCCACTGGAACGAGAAGTTCGCCAAGGAGGTCGGGCTGCCGGACGTCATCGCGCACGGCATGTTCACCATGGCCGAGGCGGTCCGTGTGGTCACCGACTGGGTGGGCGACCCGGGAGCCGTCGTCGAGTACGGCGTGCGCTTCACGAAGCCCGTGGTGGTGCCCAACGACGACAAGGGCGCGCTGGTCGAGGTGAGCGCCAAGATCGGCGCCAAGCTGGACGACAACCGGGTCCGGGTCGACCTGACGGCGACGAGCGCCGGCCAGAAGGTGCTGGGGATGTCCCGCGCCGTCGTGCGCCTGGCCTGACGTCCGCACGAGGCGTCACGGGTCTGTACGCCCGCACCGGAACGTCACGGAAGGGGGTGCCCGCATCGGCGGGCGCCCCCTTCCGGCGTCCGCGGGCCAGGGGTTGACAAGGTTAGTTAGTACTCAATAACTTAGCCGCATGGTCAGGATGAGCGCAGAAGAACGGCGGGAGATCGTGATCCGCGCCGCGATCACCGAGTTCTCCCGCAGCGGCTACCACGGCACCTCCACCGAGACGATCGCCCGCCGCGTCGGCGTCTCGCAGCCGTACCTCTTCCGGCTCTTCCCGAACAAGCAGGCCATCTTCCTCGCGGCGGCCGAGCGCTGCCTCGTCGACAACACCCGGCTCTTCGCGCAGGCCTCCGAGGGGCTCAGCGGCCAAGCCGCCCTGGAGGCCATGGGCGCGGCGTACGTGAAGCTCATCGCCGAAGACCCCGAGATGCTGCTCATGCAGATGCAGATGTACGTGACGGTCGCGGCGGCCGAGGCCGCCGGCGACCACTCCTTCGGCGAGTCGCTGCGGGACGGCTGGACGAGGCTGTACGACTCGATCCACCGGACGCTCGGCGGCGACCACGCCGGCACCAAGGACTTCCTGGCGCACGGCATGCTCATCAACACGCTCGTCTCGCTCGGCTTCCCGCCGGACCACCGGCTCTGGGTGGGCGTCAAGGACGAGCCCCCGGCCCTGCCCGGCAAGTGAGGTCCTGCGGCCGAGGGGGTCTCCGGGCCTCCTCGCCTCCGTGAAGCCCTGCCCGCAGAAGTAAGTGATCCATAACTAATCTTCCGAGCCCATCCCGGTCCATGCACCCACCCGGTCCATCAACCCGTCCCGGTCCATCAGGGGGAACAAATGAACCAGCCCGCAGTCAACCCGCCCCAAGCACCCCAAGCACTCGGCCCCCGGGCCGTCTGGGCCCTCGTCATCACCGGCGTCGCCGGCTTCATGGCGGCCCTCGACAACCTCGTCGTCACCACCGCCCTGCCCTCCATCCGCGAGGACCTCGGCGGCGCCCTGGAGGACCTGGAGTGGACGGTGAACGCGTACACGCTCACCTTCGCCGTCCTCCTGATGACCGGCGCCGCCCTCGGTGACCGCTTCGGCCGCAGGAAGCTCTTCCTCGTCGGCCTCGCGGTCTTCACCGCCTCCTCCGCCGCCGCGGCCCTCGCCCCCGGCATCGACGCGCTGATCGCCGCCCGCGCCGTCCAGGGCGTCGGCGCGGCGATCATGATGCCGCTCACCCTCACCCTCCTCACCGCCGCCGTCCCGGCCGAGCGGCGCGGCGCCGCCCTCGGCATCTTCGGCGCCCTCACCGGCCTCGCCGTCGCCAGCGGCCCCCTCATCGGCGGCACCCTCACCGAGCACCTCTCCTGGCAGTGGATCTTCTGGCTCAACGTCCCCATCGGCCTCGCCCTGCTGCCCCTCGCCCGGCTGCGCCTCCAGGAGTCCCACGCCCCCGACGCCCGCCTCGACATCCCCGGCACCCTCCTCATCAGCGGCGGCCTCTTCGGCGTCGTCTACGCCCTGGTCAACGCCAACGCCGACGGCTGGACCAGCGCCACCGTCCTCACCGGCCTGTTCGCGGGCGCCGCGCTCCTGGTCGCCTTCGTCCTCCACGGCATCCGCCGACCGGACGCGATGCTGCCGATGCGGCTGTTCAAGAACCCCGCCTTCTCCGGCATCAACGCCGCGAGCCTCCTCATGTTCCTCGGCATGTTCGGCTCGATCTTCCTGCTCAGCCAGTTCCTCCAGAGCGTCGCCGGCTACTCGCCCACCGAGGCCGGCCTGCGCATGCTCCCCTGGACCGGCATGCCGCTGCTGGTCGCGCCGCTCGCCGGAATACTCTCCGACCGCATCGGCGGCCGCCCCGTCGTCGTCGCCGGACTCGCCCTCCAGGCCCTGGGCCTGGCCTGGTTCGCGGTGATCCTCGCCCCGGACGTCTCGTACGGCGCCCAACTGCCCGCCCTGATCCTCAGCGGCATCGGCATGGGCCTCTACTTCGCCCCCGCCGCCAGCCTGGTCATGTCCAGCGTCCGCCCCGCGGAACAGGGCATCGCCTCCGGCGCCAACAACGCGCTGCGCGAGGTCGGCGGAGCGCTCGGCATCGCGATACTCGGCGCGGTCTTCGCCGCACAGGGCGGGTACGAGAGCCCGCGGACCTTCGCCGACGGGACCGTGCCCGCCCTGTGGCTGGGCGCGGGCATCGTGGCCCTCGGCGCGCTGAGCGCGTTCCTCATCCCGTCCCGCCGCCCGCCGGTCCCCACCGGCCCGCGGGACACCGAGGAGGAGCGCGAGGCGGTGGCGGTCTGAACCCCGCGCCCGCCCGGAACGCCACGCGCCTCCCGAGGCGGGAGTACGGTCGCGGAATCCCGCGACCGTACTCTTGTCCCGTGCAGGAACTCCACGACGCGCCCCTCGCCCCCCTGACCACCTTCCGCCTCGGCGGCCCCGTCTCCCGCCTCCTCACGGCCACCACCGACGCCGATGTCGTCGACGCCGTCCGGGCGGCCGACGAGACCGGCACCCCCCTGCTGGTCATCGGCGGCGGCAGCAACCTGGTCATCGGCGACAAGGGCTTCGACGGCACCGCCCTGCGCATCGCCACCACCGGCTTCCGCCTCGACGGCACCGCCCTCGAACTGGCCGCCGGCGAGACCTGGACGGACGCCGTCGCCCGTACCGTCGAAGCCGGCCTCGCCGGGATCGAGTGCCTCGCCGGAATCCCCGGATCGGCCGGCGCCACCCCGATCCAGAACGTCGGCGCGTACGGCCAGGAGGTCTCCAGCACCCTCACCGAGGTCGTCGCCTACGACCGCGCCGCCCGCGAGACCGTCATCCTCACCAACGCCGAGTGCGCCTTCTCGTACCGCCACAGCCGCTTCAAGGACGACCCGGCGCGCTACGTCGTCCTGCGCGTCCGGTTCGCGCTGGAGGACGCCGGCGGCCTCTCCGCCCCGCTCAAGTACGCCGAGACGGCCCGCGCCCTCGGCGTCGAGGCGGGCGAACGCGTGCCGGCCGCCCTCGCGCGCGACACCGTCCTCAAGCTGAGGGCCGGCAAGGGCATGGTGCTCGACCCCGAGGACCATGACACCTGGTCGGCGGGCTCCTTCTTCACCAACCCGATCCTCACCGAGCGGGAGTACGCGGACTTCCTCACCCGCGCCGAGGCGCGCCTCGGCGCCGACGTGACCCCGCCCGCCTTCCCGGCGGGGGAGGGCCTCAGGAAGACCTCGGCCGCCTGGCTGATCGACCGGGCCGGCTTCACCAAGGGGTACGGCACGGGTCCGGCCCGCATCTCCACCAAGCACACCCTCGCCCTCACCAACCGCGGCGGGGCGACCACGGAGGACCTGCTCGCCCTCGCCCGTGAGGTGGTGGCCGGGGTACGGGACGCCTTCGGCATCACCCTCGTCAACGAACCGGTGACGGTGGGCGTCAGCCTGTAGGCCTCCGGCCCGTACCCCCGCCGACGCCGGACCCGCCCCGGATACGACCTAGCTGACCAGCCAACTGTCGATCCCCGCCAGCAACTTGTCCTGCGTCGGCGCGTCCGCCGCCGACCCCCGGACCGACTGCCGCGCCAGCTCGGCCAGCTCCGCGTCGTCGAACCCGTTGTGGGCGCGCGCCAGTTCGTACTGCGCCGCCAGCCGCGACCCGAACAGCAGCGGATCGTCCGCCCCCAGCGCCATCGGCACCCCCGCGTCGAACAGGGTCCGCAGCGGTACGTCCTCCGGCTTCTCGTACACCCCCAGCGCCACGTTCGACGCCGGGCACACCTCACACGTCACCCCGCGGTCCGCGAGCCTGCGCAGCAGCCGGGGGTCCTCCGCCGCCCGTACGCCGTGCCCGATCCTCGCCGCCCGCAGGTCGTCCAGGCAGTCCCGCACCGACGCCGGGCCCGTCAGCTCACCGCCGTGCGGCGCCGCCAGCAGCCCGCCCTCCCTGGCGATCGCGAACGCCCGGTCGAAGTCCCTGGCAAGCCCGCGCCGCTCGTCGTTGGACAGCCCGAAGCCGACCACGCCCCGGTCCGCGTACCGCACCGCGAGCCGCGCCAGCGTCCGCGCCTCCAGGGGGTGCTTCATCCGGTTCGCCGCCACCAGCACCCGCATCCCGAGACCGGTGTCCCGGGAAGCGGTGTCCACGGCGTCCAGGATGATCTCCATCGCCGGGATCAGCCCGCCGAGCAGCGGCGCGTACGAGGTGGGGTCGACCTGGATCTCCAGCCAGCCCGACCCGTCCCGCACGTCCTCCTCGGCCGCCTCGCGGACCAGCCGCTGGATGTCCTCGGCGGTCCGCAGGCAGGAACGGGCGATGTCGTACAGGCGCTGGAACCGGAACCAGCCGCGCTCGTCGGTGGCCCGCAGCTTCGGCGGCTCACCCCCGGTCAGGGCCTCGGGGAGGTGGACGCCGTACTTGTCGGCGAGTTCGAGCAGGGTCGTGGGCCGCATCGACCCGGTGAAGTGCAGGTGCAGATGGGCCTTGGGCAGCAGCGTCAGGTCGCGCGGCGGGGTGGTGCTCTCCATCCGGAGATCCTGCTGCATGCGGGCACCCCCGGACAGCCCCTTTCCCCCTACGAGTTCTTGCCCGAACGTCTGCCCGAGCACGAGCGGGGCCGGAAAACAGGTGGAAAGGGACGGAAAACGGCCCCCGGCCTGGGCCGGGGGCCGTTCTCGGAACTCACCTGCCGAACGGGCTGTGACACACAACTCAGTCCTGGGTCGCCGACGGGCTCAGTCCTTCGCCTCCGCCAGCAGCTTCTGCATCCGGGCCACGCCCTCCGCCAGGTCCTCGTCGCCCAGCGCGTACGACAGCCGCAGATAACCCGGCGTACCGAACGCCTCACCGGGGACGACCGCGACCTCGGCCTCGTCCAGGATCAGCGCGGCCAGCTCGACGGAGGACGCCGGGCGGACCCCGCGGATCTCCTTGCCCAGCAGGCCCTTCACCGACGGGTACACGTAGAACGCGCCCTCGGGCTCGGGGCAGACGACACCCTCGATCTCGTTGAGCAGCCGCACGATCGTCCGGCGCCGCCGGTCGAAGGCGGTCCGCATCTCGGCGACCGCCGTCAGGTCGCCCGTGAGGGCGGCGAGCGCGGCGACCTGCGCCACGTTCGACACGTTGGACGTGGCGTGCGACTGGAGGTTCGTCGCCGCCTTCACGACGTCCTTGGGGCCCACGACCCACCCCACCCGCCAGCCGGTCATCGCGTAGGTCTTGGCGACCCCGTTGACGACGATGCACTTGTCGCGCAGCTCGGGCACGACGGCCGGGAGCGAGGTGAACGTGGCGTCCCCGTACACGAGGTGCTCGTAGATCTCGTCCGTCAGCACCCACAGCCCGTGCTCCAGGGCCCAGCGGCCGACGGCCTCGGTGTCCTCGGGGCTGTAGACCGCGCCGGTCGGGTTGGACGGCGAGACGAAGAGCACCACCTTCGTGCGCTCCGTGCGGGCCGCCTCCAGCTGCTCGACGCTGACGCGGTACCCCGTCGTCTCGTCGGCGGTGATCTCCACCGGGACCCCGCCGGCGAGGCGGATCGACTCCGGGTACGTCGTCCAGTACGGCGCCGGGACGATGACCTCGTCGCCCGGGTCGAGGATCGCCGCGAAGGCCTCGTAGATCGCCTGCTTGCCCCCGTTGGTGACCAGGATCTGGGCGGGGTCCACCTCGTAACCGGAGTCGCGGAGCGTCTTCGCGGCGATGGCGGCCTTGAGCTCGGGAAGCCCCCCGGCCGGCGTGTAGCGGTGGTACTTGGGGTTGCGGCAGGCCTCCACCGCGGCCTCGACGATGTAGTCGGGCGTCGGGAAGTCGGGCTCGCCGGCACCGAAGCCGATCACCGGGCGGCCGGCGGCCTTGAGGGCCTTGGCCTTGGCATCGACGGCGAGGGTGGCGGACTCGGAGATCGCGCCGATGCGGGCGGAGACCCGGCGCTCGGTCGGCATCGTCGGGGGGATAGCTGCGCTCATGGGTCCCATGGTCCCAGACACGAAACCCCCTGGGCACACAGGTTTCGTAAGGTGGACATATGAGCAGTTGAGCGGCGGGCGGGGCGGCGGGCGCCGCGGGCGGGCGGAAGAAGCCCGGCTTAGCTGTTCGACGTCGGGCCCGCGACCACGTACACTCAGCGGTCGTTGGCCCTCATCAGCCACGTCCGGACGGCACACTCAACGCGTCCGGCCGGATGCGGTAGGTTGGGGCAAGCACAAAGGGTCGTAGCTCAATTGGTAGAGCACTGGTCTCCAAAACCAGCGGTTGGGGGTTCAAGTCCCTCCGGCCCTGCTATACGCACACTGTCTACAACGGTGTGCGTTTCAGGTAAGTACATTCGATCTATGCATCGCCGTGCGGCTCCTCCGGGCGCGGCACGGCCACGACCCGGAATCAGGTGAGTGAGCGTGACGGACGCCGTGGGCTCCATCGACAAGCCTGATGCCGACGATGAAGAGTCCGCAGAGTCGAAGAAGCCCCGCAAGGGCGGTAAGCGCGGCAAGAAGGGCCCTCTGGGCCGTCTCGCGCTCTTCTACCGTCAGATCGTCGCCGAGCTGCGCAAGGTCGTCTGGCCGACTCGCAACCAGCTGACGACGTACACCACAGTGGTGATTGTCTTCGTTGTCATCATGATCGGTCTGGTGACCGTGATTGACTACGGCTTCAACCAAGCAATCAAGTACGTCTTCGGCTGATCCCGCGAGGGCGCCCGACGCGGCGCCCCTTTCGCGTGTTTCACCCATTGAGCCAGGAAGAAGCAGCCACAGTGTCTGACCCGAACCTGAACGACGCCCGGGAGTCGGTGGAGTCCGTGGAGGACGAGACCGGCATCGTCGAGGCGGCGGACGCTGTCGAGCCAGACCAGGCCGAAGCCGCTGACGAGGCGGCCGGCGAGCCGGCCGAAGAGGCCGCGCTGCGTGTCGAGGACGAGGAAGCCGCGGCCGAGGACGACGAAGAGGCCTCCGAGGACGACGAGGACTCCGACGACGAGGACGCGGAAGCCTCCGAGAACGACGAAGCCTCCGAGGACGACGACGAGGACGCGCCCACCGAGGTCGTCGCCGCGGTCGACCCCGTCGAGGCCCTCCGCGAGGAACTCCGCACCCTGCCCGGCGAGTGGTACGTGATCCACACCTACGCGGGCTACGAGAAGCGCGTGAAGGCGAACCTGGAACAGCGCGCCGTCTCGCTGAACGTCGAGGAGTTCGTCTACCAGGCCGAGGTCCCCGAGGAAGAGATCGTCCAGATCAAGAACGGCGAGCGGAAGAACGTTCGCCAGAACAAGCTGCCGGGTTACGTCCTGGTGCGCATGGATTTGACGAACGAGTCCTGGGGCGTCGTACGGAACACTCCCGGCGTCACCGGCTTCGTGGGCAACGCCTACGACCCGTACCCCCTGACGCTGGACGAGATCGTGAAGATGCTCGCGCCGGAGGCCGAGGAGAAGGCGGCCCGTGAGGCGGCCGAGGCCGAGGGCAAGCCGGCGCCGTCCCGCAAGGTCGAGGTCCAGGTGCTGGACTTCGAGGTCGGCGACTCCGTCACCGTCACGGACGGCCCCTTCGCGACCCTCCAGGCCACGATCAACGAGATCAACGCCGACTCGAAGAAGGTCAAGGGTCTGGTCGAGATCTTCGGCCGCGAGACCCCGGTCGAGTTGAGCTTCGACCAGATCCAGAAGAACTGAGCCCACCCGCTCGCTTCTGGAACAGCCGCTTCCGACAGGTCAGACAGGCTCCCACAGCTGTCTGACCTGTCGGTTTTGGCCGCGCAGCTATACCCGTTATCGTTGTGCGGTATGCCTCCGTCCGGATGACTGGACGGACGGCCGAGAAACTCTCACTAGGACCCGGAGAGAGCAATGCCTCCCAAGAAGAAGAAGATCACGGGGCTCATCAAGCTCCAGATCAACGCCGGCGCGGCCAACCCGGCTCCGCCGGTCGGCCCCGCGCTGGGTCAGCACGGCGTCAACATCATGGAGTTCTGCAAGGCCTACAACGCCGCGACCGAGTCGCAGCGTGGCATGGTCGTGCCGGTGGAGATCACGGTCTACGACGACCGTTCCTTCACCTTCATCACGAAGACTCCGCCGGCCGCCAAGCTGATCCTCAAGGCCGCGGGCGTGGACAAGGGCTCCGGCGAGCCGCACGTCAAGAAGGTCGCGAAGCTGACGCGTGACCAGGTGCGCGACATCGCCACCACGAAGATGCCCGACCTGAACGCGAACGACCTCGACGCCGCCGAGAAGATCATCGCCGGCACCGCCCGTTCCATGGGCATCACGGTCGAGCGCTGACCCAGCCGGGCAGCCCCAGTGGCAGGACCATGCGCGGTCCGGACCACGAACTCCACATCTGAAGAAACACAGGAGCAGAAGTGAAGCGCAGCAAGGCACTCCGCGGCGCGGACGCGAAGGTCGACCGGGAGCGCAACTACGCCCCGCTCGAGGCCGTCCGTCTCGCCAAGGACACCACCACCACCAAGTTCGACGGCACCGTCGAGGTGGCCATGCGGCTGGGCGTCGACCCCCGCAAGGCCGACCAGATGGTCCGTGGCACCGTGAACCTCCCGCACGGCACCGGCAAGACCGCCCGGGTCCTGGTCTTCGCGACCGGTGACCGTGCAGAGCAGGCGCGCGCCGCGGGCGCCGACATCGTCGGCTCCGACGAGCTCATCGACGAGGTCGCCAAGGGTCGTCTGGACTTCGACGCCGTTGTCGCCACCCCGGACCTCATGGGCAAGGTCGGCCGCCTCGGCCGCGTCCTCGGCCCGCGTGGTCTGATGCCCAACCCCAAGACCGGAACGGTCACCCCTGATGTCACGAAGGCCGTGAACGACATCAAGGGCGGCAAGATCGAGTTCCGCGTCGACAAGCACTCGAACCTGCACTTCATCATCGGCAAGACGTCGTTCGACGAGACGCAGCTGGTCGAGAACTACGCCGCGGCGCTGGACGAGATCCTTCGTCTGAAGCCGTCCGCCGCGAAGGGCCGCTACATCAAGAAGGCGACCCTCGCGACGACGATGGGCCCCGGCATCCCGCTGGACGCCAACCGCACCCGCAACCTCCTGGTCGAGGAAGACCCGGCCGCCGTCTGACACCGACAGCAGCCAGGTCGCGCGCGTGACGCGTAGCCGTACACGTACGAAGAGCCGGTCCCCGTGCCTCCCCGAGGCACGGGGACCGGCTCTTTCCCGTCGCCGGCCGTCACGGGGCGTGGGGCCCGCAGGCGGATTTGCCTGCTGTGCCCGCGCTCGCGTACTCTTCCGAAGAAGCCAAAGACCGCTGGTCGTTGTCGTGTGCTCGTAGGAGTGTGCGGCGGCCGAAGGATCCGCTAGCTGCGGACGACCTGCGCAGGTGACTGAGGAGAGTTCCCGGATTCCATTCGGTTGAGCTACGCCCTGGCGCCTGCGCCGGGGCGTTTCGTTTTGCGAAGCCCCTTCTGAGCGGTCCTCATCACCCGGAAGGAGGCCGACGCTCATGGCAAGGCCCGACAAGGCTGCCGCGGTGGCCGAGCTGACGGACAAGTTCCGCAGCTCGAACGCCGCCGTGCTGACCGAGTACCGGGGTCTCACCGTGGCGCAGCTCAAGGAGCTGCGCCGTAACCTCGGTGCGAACGCCCAGTACGCCGTGGTGAAGAACACGCTGACCAAGATCGCGGCCAACGAGGCCGGGATCAACACGCTGGACGACCTGTTCGCAGGCCCGACGGCGGTTGCCTTCGTCACCGGTGACCCGGTGGAGTCGGCGAAGGGTCTTCGTGACTTCGCCAAGGACAACCCGAATCTCGTCATCAAGGGCGGTGTCCTTGACGGCAAGGCGCTGTCCGCCGACGAGTTCAAGAAGCTTGCGGACCTCGAGTCCCGCGAGGTTCTGCTCGCCAAGCTGGCGGGTGCCATGAAGGCCAAGCAGTCGCAGGCTGCCGCGCTCTTCCAGGCGCTTCCCTCGAAGTTCGTCCGCACCGCGGAAGCGCTTCGCGCCAAGAAGGAAGAGCAGGACGGTGCCGGTACGCCGGCCCCCGTCGAGGCCGAATCCGAGTAATCACCGCTCGGTCGGTCACAGCGGGCCGGTTCGCCCGCGGAACTTGTACACACGGCACCAGCCGAATTAGTGGAAGGACGCCATCATGGCGAAGCTGTCGCAGGAAGAGCTGCTCGAGCAGTTCGAGAACCTGACCCTCATCGAGCTCTCCGAGTTCGTCAAGGCCTTCGAAGAGAAGTTCGACGTCACCGCCGCGGCCCCCGTCGCCGCCGCTGCCGCCGGTGGCGTGGCCGCCGCCGCCCCGGTCGAGGACGAGCAGGACGAGTTCGACGTCATCCTCACGGGTGCCGGCGAGAAGAAGATCCAGGTCATCAAGGTCGTGCGTGAGCTGACCTCGCTGGGTCTGAAGGAAGCCAAGGACCTCGTGGACGGCGCCCCGAAGCCCGTCCTGGAGAAGGTTTCCAAGGAGCAGGCCGACAAGGCCGCCGAGTCCCTCAAGGGCGCCGGCGCGGGCGTCGAGGTCAAGTAACTCCTCGCGAGTCCTCCACCGGGCGCCTGTGGGCGTACGGGAGCGGTCTCGGCGCCGCGAGGCGCAGCGTTGACGCGAAGGGCGATCACCCATCCGGGTGGTCGCCCTTCCGCGTTCACGGGGGGATGCTGTGCCGTTCCGCTTCCGGCGAGTATCGTGATCATCGCCGTGCCCTCCGTACGACGGTGACGATCCGCGGGGAGCGGGGGGCCTTGACGAACCGCACGCAGCGCGCAATTCTCAGGACGCGTCGTCACAATCGATCCGGATCCGAGGCATGGATCGACGGCGAAGAGGGCAGTATCGATGTGCGCCTACGGCGCGAAGCTTGCCGCAGTAGAGACAAGGTGTTGAGAACAACGAGGGTCTCCAAAAACCCGCTCTGGACATCAGTGTGCCAAGTGGCTACACTGACCCTTTGCGCTGCCTGTTAGCTGCTCCCTGCCCGTCACCAGGGGCACCCCCTCGCACGGACATCGTGATCGACGGCCCGGAACTGGGCTTTCTGTCCTGATGTCCCGCTTGGGACCGGTACGCGCGTAGTGAGTCCGAGCCCTCGGAAGGACCCCCTCTTGGCCGCCTCGCGCAACGCCTCGACCACGAATATGAACAACGGCGCCAGCACCGCCCCGCTGCGCATCTCCTTTGCAAAGATCAAGGAGCCTCTCGAGGTTCCGAACCTCCTCGCGCTGCAGACCGAGAGCTTTGACTGGCTCCTCGGCAACGCCGCCTGGAAGGCTCGTGTCGAGACGGCTCTCGAGAACGGACAGGACGTCCCCAGGAAGTCAGGTCTGGAGGAGATCTTCGAGGAGATCTCTCCGATCGAGGACTTCTCCGGGTCGATGTCGCTGACCTTCCGCGACCACCGCTTCGAGCCGCCCAAGAACTCGATCGACGAGTGCAAGGAGCGCGACTTCACGTACGCGGCCCCGCTCTTCGTCACGGCCGAGTTCACCAACAACGAGACCGGCGAGATCAAGTCCCAGACGGTGTTCATGGGCGACTTCCCGCTCATGACCAACAAGGGCACCTTCGTCATCAACGGCACCGAGCGTGTCGTGGTGTCCCAGCTGGTGCGCTCGCCGGGTGTCTACTTCGACTCCAACATCGACAAGACGTCCGACAAGGACATCTTCTCCTCCAAGATCATCCCGTCCCGGGGTGCCTGGCTGGAGATGGAGATCGACAAGCGCGACATGGTCGGTGTCCGCATCGACCGCAAGCGCAAGCAGTCCGTGACCGTCCTGCTCAAGGCTCTCGGTTGGACGACCGAGCAGATCCTCGAGGAGTTCGGCGAGTACGAGTCGATGCGCGCCACCCTGGAGAAGGACCACACCCAGGGCCAGGACGACGCGCTGCTCGACATCTACCGCAAGCTGCGCCCGGGCGAGCCCCCCACCCGTGAGGCCGCCCAGACGCTGCTGGAGAACCTCTACTTCAACCCGAAGCGCTACGACCTCGCGAAGGTCGGCCGCTACAAGGTGAACAAGAAGCTCGGCGCGGAAGAGCCGCTGGACGCGGGCGTCCTCACCACCGACGACATCATCGCCACCATCAAGTACCTGGTGAAGCTCCACGCGGGCGAGACCGAGACGGTCGGCGAGAGCGGCACCACGATCGTCGTCGAGACCGACGACATCGACCACTTCGGCAACCGTCGTCTGCGCAACGTCGGCGAGCTCATCCAGAACCAGGTCCGTACGGGTCTGGCGAGGATGGAGCGCGTCGTGCGCGAGCGCATGACGACCCAGGACGTCGAGGCGATCACGCCGCAGACCCTGATCAACATCCGGCCGGTCGTCGCCTCCATCAAGGAGTTCTTCGGCACCAGCCAGCTGTCCCAGTTCATGGACCAGAACAACCCGCTGTCGGGTCTGACCCACAAGCGCCGCCTGTCGGCGCTGGGCCCCGGTGGTCTGTCCCGTGAGCGGGCCGGCTTCGAGGTCCGTGACGTGCACCCGTCGCACTACGGGCGTATGTGTCCGATCGAGACCCCGGAAGGCCCGAACATCGGCCTGATCGGCTCGCTCGCCTCGTACGGCCGGGTCAACGCGTTCGGGTTCGTCGAGACCCCGTACCGCAAGGTCGTCGACGGTGTCGTCACCGACGAGGTCGACTACCTGACCGCCGACGAGGAAGACCGCTTCGTCATCGCGCAGGCCAACGCGACGTTGTCCGAGGAGATGCGGTTCACCGAGCCGCGCGTCCTCGTCCGCCGTCGTGGCGGCGAGGTCGACTACATCCCCGGTGACGACGTCGACTACATGGACGTCTCGCCGCGCCAGATGGTGTCGGTCGCGACCGCGATGATCCCGTTCCTGGAGCACGACGACGCCAACCGTGCCCTCATGGGCGCGAACATGATGCGCCAGGCCGTGCCCCTGATCACGTCGGAGGCGCCGCTCGTCGGCACCGGCATGGAGTACCGCTGCGCGGTGGACGCCGGCGACGTCGTCAAGGCGGAGAAGGAGGGTGTGGTCCAGGAGGTCTCCGCGGACTACATCACCGTCGCCAACGACGACGGCACGTACACCACGTACCGCATCGCCAAGTTCTCCCGCTCCAACCAGGGCACCTCGGTCAACCAGAAGGTTGTCGTCAACGAGGGCGACCGGGTCGTCGCGGAGCAGGTCCTGGCGGACGGGCCCGCCACCCAGATGGGTGAGATGGCGCTCGGCAAGAACCTTCTCGTGGCGTTCATGCCGTGGGAGGGCCACAACTACGAAGACGCGATCATCCTCAGCCAGCGGCTGGTCCAGGACGACGTCCTCTCCTCGATCCACATCGAGGAGCACGAGGTCGACGCCCGGGACACCAAGCTCGGCCCCGAGGAGATCACCCGGGACATCCCGAACGTCTCCGAGGAGGTCCTCGCGGACCTCGACGAGCGCGGCATCATCCGTATCGGTGCCGAGGTCGTCGCCGGGGACATCCTGGTCGGCAAGGTCACGCCCAAGGGCGAGACCGAGCTCACCCCGGAGGAGCGTCTGCTCCGCGCGATCTTCGGTGAGAAGGCGCGCGAGGTGCGCGACACCTCGCTGAAGGTGCCGCACGGCGAGGTCGGCAAGATCATCGGCGTGCGTGTCTTCGACCGCGAGGAGGGCGACGAACTGCCGCCCGGCGTGAACCAGCTGGTTCGTGTGTACGTCGCGCAGAAGCGCAAGATCACCGATGGTGACAAGCTCGCCGGCCGTCACGGCAACAAGGGCGTCATCTCGAAGATCCTGCCGATCGAGGACATGCCGTTCCTGGAGGACGGCACCCCGGTCGACATCATCCTCAACCCGCTGGGTGTCCCGTCCCGAATGAACCCGGGACAGGTCCTCGAGATCCACCTCGGCTGGCTCGCCAGCCAGGGTTGGAAGGTCGAGGGCAGCGAGGAGTGGATGGAGCGGCTCAAGGTCATCGGCGCCGACGACGTCGCCGCCGGCACCAACGTCGCGACCCCGGTCTTCGACGGTGCGCGCGAGGACGAGATCTCCGGTCTCTTCGAGGCCACGATCCCGAACCGCGACGGCAACCGGATGGTGCAGCCGTCCGGCAAGGCGAACATGTTCGACGGCCGCTCCGGCGAGCCGTTCCCGGAGCCGATCTCGGTCGGCTACATGTACATCCTCAAGCTCCACCACCTGGTCGACGACAAGCTGCACGCCCGGTCGACCGGTCCGTACTCGATGATCACCCAGCAGCCGCTGGGTGGTAAGGCCCAGTTCGGTGGTCAGCGCTTCGGTGAGATGGAGGTGTGGGCGCTGGAGGCTTACGGCGCCGCTTACGCCCTCCAGGAGCTGCTGACGATCAAGTCCGACGACGTGACCGGCCGCGTGAAGGTCTACGAGGCCATCGTCAAGGGCGAGAACATCCCCGAGCCCGGCATCCCCGAGTCCTTCAAGGTGCTCATCAAGGAGATGCAGTCGCTCTGCCTCAACGTGGAGGTGCTGTCCTCGGACGGCATGTCCATCGAGATGCGCGACACGGACGAGGACGTCTTCCGCGCGGCGGAGGAGCTCGGTATCGACCTGTCCCGGCGAGAGCCGAGCAGCGTCGAAGAGGTCTGACGGGTTGTCCGGCCGCCCCCGTCTCGGGGCGGCCGGCTCCTCCCGGACCCGTACAGACCATGATTTGAGACTCGACCCCGAAAGAGGGATTGACGACAAGTGCTCGACGTCAACTTCTTCGACGAGCTGCGGATTGGCCTCGCCACCGCGGACGACATCCGGACCTGGTCCCACGGCGAAGTGAAGAAGCCGGAGACCATCAACTACCGCACGCTCAAGCCCGAGAAGGACGGACTCTTCTGCGAGAAGATCTTCGGTCCTACCCGGGACTGGGAGTGCTACTGCGGCAAGTACAAGCGTGTCCGCTTCAAGGGCATCATCTGTGAGCGCTGTGGCGTAGAGGTCACGCGCGCCAAGGTGCGCCGTGAGCGGATGGGCCACATCGAGCTTGCCGCTCCCGTGACCCACATCTGGTACTTCAAGGGCGTCCCGTCCCGTCTGGGATACCTGCTGGACCTCGCGCCGAAGGACCTCGAGAAGGTCATCTACTTCGCCGCGTACATGATCACGTTCGTGGACGAGGAGCGCCGTACGCGCGATCTGCCGTCGCTGGAGGCCCACGTCTCCGTAGAGCGCCAGCAGACCGAGAACCGGCGTGACTCCGACCTCGAAGCCCGCGCCAAGAAGCTCGAGACCGACCTGGCCGAGCTGGAGGCCGAGGGCGCCAAGGCCGACGTGCGCCGC
Organism: Streptomyces liangshanensis; assembly: GCF_011694815.1. NCBI lineage: Bacteria > Bacillati > Actinomycetota > Actinomycetes > Kitasatosporales > Streptomycetaceae > Streptomyces > Streptomyces liangshanensis. The sequence goes on along the minus strand of NZ_CP050177.1, from coordinate 3,157,129 downwards.
AAGGTGCGCGAAGGCGCCGAGCGGGAGATGAAGCAGCTGCGCGACCGTGCGCAGCGCGAGATCGACCGTCTCGACGAGGTGTGGAACCGCTTCAAGAACCTCAAGGTCCAGGACCTGGAGGGCGACGAGCTGCTCTACCGCGAGCTGCGTGACCGCTTCGGCACGTACTTCGACGGATCGATGGGTGCCGCGGCGCTGCAGAAGCGCCTGGAGTCCTTCGACCTGGAGGAGGAGGCCGAGCGCCTCCGCGAGATCATCCGTACCGGCAAGGGCCAGAAGAAGACCCGCGCGCTCAAGCGCCTCAAGGTCGTCTCGGCGTTCCTGCAGACCAGCAACAGCCCCAAGGGCATGGTGCTGGACTGCGTGCCGGTGATCCCGCCGGACCTGCGTCCGATGGTGCAGCTGGACGGTGGCCGCTTCGCGACCTCCGACCTGAACGACCTGTACCGCCGTGTGATCAACCGGAACAACCGCCTCAAGCGTCTTCTCGACCTCGGTGCCCCCGAGATCATCGTGAACAACGAGAAGCGGATGCTCCAGGAGGCCGTCGACGCGCTGTTCGACAACGGCCGCCGCGGTCGCCCGGTCACCGGTCCCGGTAACCGCCCGCTGAAGTCCCTGAGCGACATGCTCAAGGGCAAGCAGGGTCGTTTCCGTCAGAACCTGCTCGGCAAGCGAGTCGACTACTCGGCCCGTTCCGTGATCGTCGTCGGCCCGCAGCTCAAGCTGCACCAGTGCGGGCTGCCGAAGGCCATGGCGCTGGAGCTCTTCAAGCCGTTCGTGATGAAGCGCCTGGTGGACCTGAACCACGCGCAGAACATCAAGTCGGCGAAGCGCATGGTCGAGCGCGGCCGCACGGTCGTGTACGACGTGCTCGAAGAGGTCATCGCCGAGCACCCGGTGCTGCTGAACCGCGCGCCGACCCTGCACCGCCTGGGCATCCAGGCCTTCGAGCCGCAGCTGGTCGAGGGCAAGGCCATCCAGATCCACCCGCTCGTCTGCACCGCGTTCAACGCGGACTTCGACGGTGACCAGATGGCCGTGCACCTGCCGCTCTCCGCGGAGGCGCAGGCCGAGGCCCGCATCCTGATGCTGTCCTCGAACAACATCCTGAAGCCGGCCGACGGCCGTCCCGTCACCATGCCCACCCAGGACATGGTGCTCGGCCTCTTCTTCCTCACCACGGACGAGGAGGAGCGCAAGGTCATCGGCGCGGACCGGTCCTTCGGTTCGACCGCCGAGGCGACCATGGCGTTCGACAACCGCGAGCTGTCGCTCCAGGCCAAGGTCGACATCCGCTTCCCGGTGGGCACCATCCCGCCGCGCGGCTGGACCCCGCCCCTGGGCGAGGACGGCCAGGCGGACGCCGAGTGGCAGCAGGGCGACCCGTTCCGGCTGCGTACGACCCTGGGCCGCGCGCTCTTCAACGAGCTGCTGCCCGAGGACTACCCGTTCGTCGACTACTCGGTGGGCAAGAAGCAGCTCTCCGAGATCGTCAACGACCTGGCCGAGCGCTACCCGAAGGTCATCGTGGCGGCGACGCTCGACAACCTGAAGGCGGCCGGCTTCTTCTGGGCGACCCGCTCCGGCGTGACCGTGGCGATCTCCGACATCGTCGTCCCCGACGCGAAGAAGGCGATCGTCCAGGGTTACGAGGCGCAGGACGAGAAGGTCCAGAAGCAGTACGAGCGTGGTCTGATCACCAAGGAAGAGCGCACGCAGGAGCTCATCGCGATCTGGACCAAGGCGACCAACGAGGTCGCCGAGGCGATGAACGCGAACTTCCCGAAGACCAACCCCGTCTCGATGATGGTCAACTCGGGTGCCCGCGGAAACATGATGCAGATGCGTCAGATCGCCGGTATGCGTGGTCTGGTGTCCAACGCCAAGAACGAGACGATCCCTCGTCCCATCAAGGCGTCCTTCCGTGAAGGTCTGTCGGTGCTGGAGTACTTCATCTCCACGCACGGTGCCCGTAAGGGTCTCGCCGACACCGCCCTGCGTACCGCCGACTCGGGTTACCTCACCCGTCGTCTGGTGGACGTCTCGCAGGACGTGATCATCCGCGAGGAGGACTGCGGCACCGACCGCGGCCTGAAGCTGAAGATCGCCCAGAAGGGCGAGGACGGCAAGCTCCACAAGACGGAGGACGTCGAGACGTCCGTGTACGCGCGGATGCTCGCCGAGGACGTCGTCGTGGACGGCAAGGTCATCGCGCCGGCCAACGTCGACCTGGGCGATGTCCTGATCGACGCCCTGGTCGCGAACGGCGTCGAGGAGGTCAAGACCCGCTCGGTCCTGACCTGCGAGTCCGCGGTCGGCACCTGTGCCTTCTGCTACGGCCGCTCGCTGGCCACCGGCAAGCTGGTCGACATCGGTGAGGCGGTCGGCATCATCGCCGCCCAGTCCATCGGTGAGCCCGGTACCCAGCTGACGATGCGTACCTTCCACACCGGTGGTGTGGCCGGTGACGACATCACCCAGGGTCTGCCCCGAGTCGTCGAGCTCTTCGAAGCCCGTACGCCGAAGGGTGTCGCCCCGATCTCCGAGGCCGCGGGTACCGTCCGCATCGAGGAGACCGAGAAGACGAAGAAGCTCGTCGTCACCCCGGACGACGGCAGCGAGGAGACGCCCTTCCCGATCTCCAAGCGTGCCCGTCTGCTCGTGGGCGAGGGCGACCGCGTCGAGGTGGGCCAGAAGCTCACCGTGGGTGCCACCAACCCGCACGACGTGCTGCGCATCCTCGGACAGCGCGCGGTCCAGGTCCACCTGGTCGGCGAGGTCCAGCGGGTGTACAACTCGCAGGGTGTGTCGATCCACGACAAGCACATCGAGATCATCATCCGGCAGATGCTCCGCCGCGTGACGATCATCGAGTCCGGCGACGCGGAACTGCTGCCGGGTGAGCTCGTGGAGCGCTCGAAGTTCGAGACCGAGAACCGTCGTGTGGTCACGGAAGGCGGCCACCCGGCCTCCGGCCGTCCGCAGCTGATGGGTATCACCAAGGCCTCGCTGGCCACGGAGTCGTGGCTGTCGGCGGCGTCCTTCCAGGAGACGACCAGGGTCCTGACCGACGCGGCGATCAACGCCAAGTCGGACTCCCTGATCGGCCTCAAGGAGAACGTCATCATCGGTAAGCTCATCCCGGCCGGTACGGGCCTGTCCCGCTACCGCAACATCCGGGTCGAGCCGACCGAAGAGGCCAAGGCCGCGATGTACTCGGCCGTCGGCTACGACGACATCGACTACTCCCCGTTCGGCACCGGCTCCGGCCAGGCCGTCCCGCTGGAGGACTACGACTACGGTCCGTACAACCAGTAAGCGGTGAACGAGGGGCGGCCATCCGGTTACGACGGGGTGGCCGCCCTTCGGCGTCTCTTTCCGGCCGTTTCCCCTGTCGGCGATCTTGTGCCGACGGGGTGAGCGGAATCACGGAAAGGGGAGTCCGTACCGTCGCTTTCCGTCTCCTGGCGGTCTTTTCCGGCCGCCCGCGGACAGCGGCCGCGGATGTCCGGGCCCTTGAAAATGGGCCTCTGGGCATTTGTTTTGACCGGAGTCAATGCGGTAGGTACGCTCCTACCTTGTGCCTGGGGTGTGCCTGGGCTCCTGTGCGTGTCATCAACCGCATGACGAGCTCGCGTACTGGCCACCGCAATCTGTGCTTTTTCGCCTCGGCGGGAGTTCGCAGCATTCGACACACCCGACCGCGTGGGTCGGCGACGTTCCAGGTTAGTTTGACGAACGGCACACAGAAACCGGAGAAGTAGTGCCTACGATCCAGCAGCTGGTCCGGAAGGGCCGGCAAGACAAGGTCGAGAAGAACAACACACCCGCGCTCGACGGCTCCCCCCAGCGTCGCGGCGTGTGCACGCGTGTGTTCACGACCACCCCGAAGAAGCCGAACTCGGCCCTGCGGAAGGTCGCACGTGTGCGCCTGACCTCGGGTATCGAGGTCACGGCCTACATTCCGGGTGAGGGACACAACCTGCAGGAGCACTCGATCGTGCTCGTGCGTGGTGGCCGTGTGAAGGACCTGCCGGGTGTTCGCTACAAGATCATCCGCGGCTCCCTCGACACCCAGGGTGTCAAGAACCGCAAGCAGGCCCGCAGCCGCTACGGCGCCAAGAAGGAGAAGTAAACAATGCCTCGTAAGGGCCCTGCCCCGAAGCGCCCGGTCATCATCGACCCGGTCTACGGTTCTCCTCTTGTCACCTCGCTGATCAACAAGATCCTGCTCAACGGCAAGCGTTCCACCGCCGAGCGGATCGTGTACGGCGCGATGGAAGGCCTCCGTGACAAGACCGGTAACGACCCGGTCATCACGCTGAAGCGCGCGCTTGAGAACGTCAAGCCCACGCTCGAGGTCAAGTCCCGCCGTGTCGGTGGCGCCACCTACCAGGTGCCGATCGAGGTCAAGCCCGGTCGCGCCGCCACCCTCGCACTTCGCTGGGTCGTGGGTTACTCCCGCGCCCGTCGCGAGAAGACCATGACCGAACGCCTCATGAACGAACTGCTCGACGCCTCGAACGGCCTCGGCGCAGCCGTCAAGAAGCGTGAGGACACGCACAAGATGGCCGAATCCAACAAGGCCTTCGCGCACTACCGCTGGTAGTCGCTACCCACCTCGAGACCGAGAGAAGACTGAGCCACAATGGCCACCACTTCGCTTGACCTGGCCAAGGTCCGCAACATCGGGATCATGGCCCACATCGACGCGGGGAAGACGACCACCACCGAGCGCATCCTTTTTTACACCGGTGTGAGCTACAAGATCGGTGAAGTCCACGACGGCGCTGCCACGATGGACTGGATGGAGCAGGAGCAGGAACGCGGCATCACGATCACGTCCGCCGCGACCACCTGTCACTGGCCGCTCGAGGACGTCGACCACACCATCAACATCATCGACACCCCGGGACACGTGGACTTCACGGTCGAGGTGGAGCGTTCGCTCCGCGTCCTCGACGGCGCCGTCACCGTCTTCGACGGTGTCGCGGGTGTGGAGCCGCAGTCCGAAACGGTATGGCGTCAGGCCGACCGTTACGGCGTTCCGCGTATCTGCTTCATCAACAAGCTCGACCGGACCGGCGCCGAGTTCCACCGCTGCGTCGACATGATCGTCGACCGCCTCGGTGCGGTGCCCCTGGTCATGCAGCTGCCGATCGGCGCCGAGGGTGACTTCAAGGGCGTCGTCGACCTCGTGACGATGAAGGCCCTCGTGTGGTCCGAAGAGGCCACCAAGGGCGAGATGTACGACACCGTCGACATCCCGGCCACGCACACCGAGGCCGCCGACGAGTGGCGCGGCAAGCTCATCGAGGCTGTCGCGGAGCACGACGACGAGGTCATGGAGCTGTACCTGGAGGGCCAGGAGCCTTCCCAGGAGCTGCTCTACGCCGCGATCCGTCGTATCACCCTGGCGTCCAAGGGCGCGGCCGACTCGGTCACCGTCACCCCCGTCTTCTGCGGTACGGCGTTCAAGAACAAGGGCGTCCAGCCCCTGCTCGACGCGGTCGTGCGCTACCTGCCCTCCCCCCTCGACGTCGACGCCATCGAAGGCCACGACGTCAAGGACCCGGAGAAGGTCATCAAGCGCCGCCCGTCGGACGACGAGCCGTTCGCGGGTCTCGCGTTCAAGATCGCGAGCGACCCGCACCTGGGCAAGCTCACCTTCGTCCGGATTTATTCGGGCCGCCTGGAGGCCGGCACCGCGGTGCTGAACTCCGTGAAGGGCAAGAAGGAGCGCATCGGCAAGATCTACCGTATGCACGCGAACAAGCGTGAGGAGATCGAGTCGGTGGGCGCCGGCGACATCGTCGCCGTCATGGGCCTGAAGCAGACCACCACCGGTGAGACGCTGAGCGACGACAAGCACCCGGTGATCCTGGAGTCCATGGACTTCCCGGCGCCGGTCATCCAGGTCGCGATCGAGCCCAAGTCCAAGGGTGACCAGGAGCGTCTGGGTGTCGCCATCCAGCGCCTCGCGGAGGAGGACCCCTCCTTCCAGGTCCACTCGGACGAGGAGACCGGCCAGACCATCATCGGTGGTATGGGCGAGCTTCACCTCGAGGTGCTCGTCGACCGCATGAAGCGCGAGTTCCGCGTCGAGGCGAACGTCGGTAAGCCGCAGGTCGCTTACCGTGAGACGATCCGTAAGACCGTCGATCGTGTGGACTACACCCACAAGAAGCAGACCGGTGGTACGGGTCAGTTCGCCAAGGTGCAGATCTCGATCGAGCCCCTCGTCGACTCCGACGTGCCGTACGAGTTCGTCAACAAGGTCACCGGTGGCCGCATCCCCCGTGAGTACATCCCCTCGGTGGACGCGGGCGCCCAGGAAGCCATGCAGTTCGGCATCCTGGCCGGCTACGAGATGGTGGGCGTCCGCGTCACCCTTCTCGACGGTGGTTACCACGAGGTCGACTCCTCGGAGCTCGCCTTCAAGATCGCCGGTTCGCAGGCGTTCAAGGAGGGTGCTCGCAAGGCGTCCCCCGTACTCCTGGAGCCGATGATGGCCGTCGAGGTCACCACGCCCGAGGACTACATGGGCGATGTGATCGGCGACCTGAACTCCCGCCGTGGCCAGATCCAGGCCATGGAGGAGCGCAGCGGCGCTCGCGTCGTGAAGGGCCTCGTGCCCCTCTCGGAGATGTTCGGCTACGTCGGAGACCTCCGCAGCAAGACCTCGGGTCGCGCAAGCTACTCGATGCAGTTCGACTCCTACGCCGAGGTTCCCAGGAACGTCGCCGAGGAGATCATCGCGAAGGCCAAGGGCGAGTAACTCTCCCGAGTTCACGCTTTAGCCTTGTCTCCGGCAAGCCCTGGAGCACTCCGGCCGTCACCACACGGCGGGGGTGCCCCGGGCCCCGGCATCCCAGCAAAGATCACCTGGCGCCGATGAGTAAGGCGTACAGAACCACTCCAGGAGGACCCCAGTGGCGAAGGCGAAGTTCGAGCGGACCAAGCCGCACGTCAACATCGGCACCATCGGTCACATCGACCACGGTAAGACGACCCTCACGGCCGCCATTACCAAGGTGCTGCACGACGCGTTTCCGGACCTGAACGAGGCCTCGGCCTTCGACCAGATCGACAAGGCTCCCGAGGAGCGCCAGCGCGGTATCACGATCTCGATCGCGCACGTCGAGTACCAGACGGAGTCGCGTCACTACGCGCACGTCGACTGCCCCGGTCACGCCGACTACATCAAGAACATGATCACGGGTGCGGCGCAGATGGACGGCGCCATCCTCGTGGTCGCGGCCACCGACGGCCCGATGCCGCAGACCAAGGAGCACGTGCTCCTGGCCCGCCAGGTCGGCGTGCCGTACATCGTTGTCGCGCTGAACAAGGCCGACATGGTGGACGACGAAGAGATCATGGAGCTCGTCGAGCTCGAGGTTCGTGAGCTCCTCTCCGAGTACGACTTCCCGGGCGACGACCTCCCGGTCGTGCGCGTCTCGGCGCTCAAGGCTCTTGAGGGCGACAAGGAGTGGGGCCAGTCGGTCCTGAACCTGATGGCCGCCGTCGACGAGTCGATCCCGCAGCCCGAGCGTGACGTCGAGAAGCCGTTCCTCATGCCCATCGAGGACGTCTTCACGATCACCGGTCGTGGCACGGTCGTCACCGGTCGTATCGAGCGTGGTGTCCTCAAGGTCAACGAGACCGTCGACATCGTCGGCATCAAGACCGAGAAGACCACCACCACGGTCACCGGCATCGAGATGTTCCGCAAGCTGCTCGACGAGGGCCAGGCGGGCGAGAACGTCGGTCTGCTCCTCCGTGGCATCAAGCGCGAGGACGTCGAGCGCGGCCAGGTCATCATCAAGCCCGGTTCGGTCACGCCGCACACCGAGTTCGAGGCCCAGGCCTACATCCTGTCGAAGGACGAGGGTGGCCGTCACACCCCGTTCTTCAACAACTACCGCCCGCAGTTCTACTTCCGCACGACGGACGTGACCGGTGTGGTGACCCTTCCCGAGGGCACCGAGATGATCATGCCGGGTGACAACACCCTCATGACCGTCAACCTGATCCAGCCCGTCGCGATGGAAGAGGGCCTCAAGTTCGCCATCCGTGAGGGTGGCCGGACCGTGGGCGCCGGCCAGGTCACCAAGATCAACGTCTAGTCGTTGGTCCGACCTGGTACCTGGTTGCCCCATCGGGCACCCGCAGCAGTGAGCAGGGGCCCCGTGCCGATCCGAGAGGGTTGGCGCGGGGCCCCTGTGCTGTGTCCGGGGCGCTCACGCTGTGGCGTGTCCGCGTGCGCATGCGATCGAAAATGAGGTTTCCGAAAACTTGATTTTCGCTATGCGGGGCGGTTAGGGTTCTTGTATCAGCTACGGAAGCTACGGATGTCGGATCGGGAGGCGCCATGACCGAGGAGTCGGCGGCCGTGTCGCGTCGTCGCAAGCTCACTCCGGAACGGGAGCGTGAGCTGCTGCGGGTGACGGCCGAACTGGTCGCCGAGGTGGGCTACGACCGGGTCACCATGGCGGAGGTCGCGCAGCGGGCGAAGTGCAGCACGGCCACGCTCTACCGCCAGTGGGAGAACAAGCCCCGCCTCGTGGTCTCCGCCTGGAAGGCCTACGAGAGCGATCGCGGGGTCGACCTGGGCCGTATCGATACGGGCAGTCTGCGCGGCGACCTCATGGCCGTGGCGCGGTTCCTCGTCTCCGAGGATCCGTCCAAGGACGCCTTCGCGTCCGTCCCGCCCGCCATCGTGCAACAGAGCGGCCTCATGGAGCTCGTGAGGGAGATCCTTCTCCAGCCGATCCGCGACGACCTCGCCAGGCTGCTGGACCGGGCGGTGAAGCGGGGGGAGCTCGCCGCGGACAACCCCGCCGTCGCCGTTGCCGATCAGGTATTGCTCGGCCCGTGGATCGCACAGGGCATCCTGTACGGCACTCCGGCCACCCAGGAGTTGTTGGAGAACATCGTCGACGCCGTTCTCTTGCCCGCCCTCGTGCCACGGCCTGTCACCGTGTGACCTCATGACCCCATGACCTGAGGTTCGGTACGCCCGGCCCGAGGTGAACGCCGGCCGAGGCTCGGCCCGGGATGTCTCCCCGCCGAAGCCTCGCAGAAGCCCCGCCGAAGCCCCGTCGTATCCCTTTCCCCTGTTCCCACTCCCAGGACGCTTCGCCATGCCCGGAAACGGGCCGACCGCCGCGTCCCTACCCCCGCACGCCCTCATGCCCCCACGACCACGGTGGTACGGGCTGCCGGCACCGCACGCCCACCCTCTCGCGATTCGGAGTTGTCCTCCCCATGGCTACCTTCCTGCACAGGATCGGCCGGTTCGCCTTCCGGCGGCGCTGGCTGGTCGTCCTCCTGTGGACCATCGTTCTCGGCGCGCTGGGCGCCGGCGCGGCCCACTCGACGGGCCCGGCCAACTCCGGCATCTCCCTGCCAGGAACGGAATCCCAGCGCGCGTTCGATCTCCTGGAGGACAAGTTCCCGGCGGCCAACGCCGAGGGAGCGAGCGCCCGGGTCGTGATCCAGGCTCCGGAGAACCAGAAGATCGGCGGCCCGGACCACAGGGCGGCGGTCGAGACGATCCTGAAGGACCTGAAGGCCTCCTCCTCGCACGTCAGCCTGGTGAGCGACCCCTTCTCGGCCAAAGCGGTCAGCCCCGACGGCGCCACCGCCTACACCCAGGTCACGTACAACGTCGCGAGTACCGACCTCACCGACGCGGATCACGCCGGCCTCGACAAGGCGCTGGAGAAGGGCCGCGACGAGGGGCTGACAGTCGAGGCCTCCGGCAACGCGTTGTCACCCCCCTCGGAGAGCCACTCCGCGGAGGCCATCGGATTCGCCCTGGCCGCCGTGATCATGTTCCTCACCTTCGGCTCCCTGATCGCCGCCGGCCTGCCCCTGGTCACCGCGGTCGTCGGGGTGGGCGTGAGCCTCACCGCGATCACCGCGCTCGGCGCCACCTTCAACCTCAACAGCAGTACGTCGGCGCTCGCGTCGATGCTCGGCATCGCGGTCGGCATCGACTACGCGCTGTTCATCGTCTCCCGCTACCGCTCCGAACGGGCGGAAGGCCGTGACGCGGAGGAAGCGGCCGCCCGCGCCACCGGCACGGCCGGTTCGGCCATCGTCTTCGCCGGCGTCACCGTCGTCATCGCGCTCGCGGGTCTGGCCGTGGTCAACCTGCCCATCCTCACCGCCATGGGCCTGGCGGCCGCCGGAGCCGTCGTCGTCGCCGTGCTCGTGGCCGTCACCCTGGTCCCCGCGCTGCTGGGATTCGCGGGGGAGCGCGTGCTGGGCAGGCGTGGAGGGGAGCGCGTGCTGGGCAGGCGTGGAGCCGCACCCCGGCCGTCCCGCGCCGCGAAGGGCGAGGCGACGATCGGCCGCCGATGGATCTCGTACGTGCTGCGCAGGCCGGTGCGCGTCCTCGTGGTCGCGGTGGTCGCCCTCGCCGCACTCGCCCTCCCGGCGACCCAGCTCAAGCTCGGGCTGCCCGACGACGGATCGAAGGCAACCTCCTCCACGCAGCGCAAGGCGTACGACATCCTGTCCGAGTCGTTCGGGCCCGGCTTCAACGGGCCCCTCACGGTGACCGTCGACGACCCGGAGCCCGCTGCGACCCGCGACACCACCACCGGCATGGGCGCGTCCATCGCCGACCTGCCGGGGGTGGCGAGGGTCTCGCCCGCAGCCTTCAACCGGGCGGGCGACACCGCCATCATCAACGTCATCCCGAAGAGCGGGCCGAGCAGCGACGCCACCAAGGAACTCGTCGCCGACATCCGGTCGCTGGCCCACGAAAACCACTCCGCCACCGGCGCCCGGACCATGGTGACGGGCACCACCGCGCTCAACATCGACATCTCGGACAAGTTCAGCGCGGCGATCATGCCCTACCTGGCGCTCGTCGTCGGCCTCGCCTTCCTCGTCCTCATCCTCGTCTTCCGCTCCGTCCTGGTGCCGATCAAGGCGGCACTCGGGTTCCTGCTCTCGGTACTGGCGGCGCTCGGCTCACTGGTCGCCGTCTTCCAGTGGGGCTGGTTCAAGGACCTCGTCGGCCTGGATCAGTCCGGCCCGATCATGAGCCTGATGCCCATCCTGCTGGTGGGCATCGTGTTCGGGCTGGCCATGGACTACCAGGTGTTCCTGGTGACCCGTATGCGAGAGGCGTACGTCCAGGGCGCCGACGCCCGTACCGCGATCGAGACGGGTTTCAGGCACAGCGCGAAGGTCGTCACGGCCGCCGCCCTCATCATGATCTCCGTGTTCGCGGGCTTCATCGGCTCCCAGGAACCCATGATCAAGTCGCTGGGCTTCGGCCTCGCGGTCGCCGTCGCCCTCGACGCCTTCGTCGTCCGCATGACGATCGTCCCCGCCGCTCTTGCCCTGCTGGGGAAGCGCGCCTGGGCGCTGCCCGCGTGGATCGACCGGGTTCTGCCGGACGTCGACATCGAGGGCGAAAAGCTCAGGGAGAAGGTTCCGCCGGAGGAGGTTCCCGCGAATGTCTCGGTGTGAGTACCGACGGGCGGACGGGGCGGGAGACCGGCGTCGGACGTGGGCGGAGTGGCGGTCCTTACCGCCGGGCCGGAGGCCACGTACCTCACCGAACGCACCCTCCCCGTCGACGGCGGCGGAATGTTCTTCAGCCGACTCACGGATCTCGGCTGACCACGGAAAGGAATGCGCAGATGCTGGACAAGGTCGCGATCATCACCGGGGCGGGCGGCGGCATCGGCGCCGCCTGCGCCGCGGAGCTGGCCCGGCGCGGTACCGCCGTGCTGCTCGCCGACATCAACGGCGAAGCCGCACAGGCGCGCGCCGCCGAGATCACGCGCGAAGGGGGGCGCGCCCACGGCATCGAGACCGATGTCCAGGACGAGTGTGCCGTACAGGCCATGGTCGAAGAGGCCCTCGTCCGGTTCGGCCGGCTCGACATCCTCCAGAACAACGCCGCGGCGACGTCCGCCTCACGGCAGGACGACGACCTCACGACGATGGACGCCGACCTGTGGGACCTCACCCTGGGCGTGAACCTGCGAGGCCCGATGCTGGGCTGCAAATACGCCATTCCGCCCATGATCGAGGCCGGCGGAGGAGTGATCATCAACATTTCCTCGGGGTCGGGCGTGATCGGCGAACCCACCCGCTTCGCCTACGGGGCCTCGAAAGCCGGGCTGAATTCGATGACTCGTTCCATAGCCGCTCGCTACGGCAAGCAGAACATCCGCAGTGTGGCCGTCATGCCGGGCATCACGATGACCGAACCGGCGCGGAAAGCCCTCAGCGGTACGAAGTGGCTGGCCATGATGGAACGTCATCACGCGACGCCCAGGCTGGGACGGATGGAGGACATCGCGAAGTTCGTCGCGTTCGTCGCCTCCGACGACGCCGGTTTCATCACCGGGAGTGTTCACGCCGTCGACGGCGGGGTGCTCAGCGTCGCGCCCTACGCGGCCGACATGCGCGAACAGGGCACGCAGCCCTTCTGAGCACGGGGCGCTCGCGCCGCGCGACGTCGGGAGGCCCGCTCCTGATCATGGGAGGCTGGGCGCCGACGGACGAGGGCGTGGGGCCGCGGGCGGCCCCGGTGGGGAGGTGGTCGCGGTGTCGACCGAGGACGAGCGCGCGGCCGCGGGGTCTGGGGCCGGGGGGCCGGGAGCTGCGGGTGCGGGGCCGGCAGGTCCCGATGTTGCGGGTAACGGGTCGGCGGGCGGCGACGGCGTGGGTACGGGGCGGGTGGGCGGCCGGGACGCTGCGGGTGCGGGTCCGGCAGGTTCCGATGTTTCGGGTACCGGGCCGGTGGGCGGCGATGGCGCGGGTACGGGGCGGGTGGGCGGCCGGGACGCTGCGGGTGCGGGTCCGGCTCGCTCCGGTGCTGCGGGTACGGATCCGGCGGGCCGGGGCGCTGGGGGTACGGGACCGGCCGGCGCTGACGGCGCGGGTACTGGGCGGGTGGGCGGCCGGGACATTGCGGGTACGGGACCGGGTCGCTCCGGTGCTGCGGGTACGGATCCGGCGGGCCGGGACGCTGGGGGTACGGGATCGGCTGGCGCTGATGGCGCGGGTACGGGGCGGGTGGGTCGGGACGCCGTAGGTACGGGTCCTGTGGGTTGGGACGCTGCGGGTGCGGGTCCGGCAGGTTCCGACGTTGCGGGTACCGGGTCGGCGGGCGGCGACGGCGTGGGTACGGGGCCGGCGGGCGCCGACGCCGGAACAGGGGACCCGGGCAGGGCGACACCGGGCGTCGCGGGCGTCGATGATCACGGCGTCTCCGAGGCGCTCCGGGGGATCCGGCGGCGGCTCGACGCGTTGCCCGAGGGGCGGGGGAACGGCTACTGGCTGCCCGCTCGCACCGACCGCCCCCGCCGCGCCTACATTGCCGCCAACTCCCCGCTCCTGCGCGCCGCGGCCCAGTACGCCGGGCTGCCGGCCGAGATGCTCGCCGGGATCGCCTGGCAGGAGGTCGAGGGCCTGCCCCGGGGCGTTGACGACGTCGCGTACGCCGTCCGCCGTGTCGTACGGGCCGTCGCGCCCGGCCCCTTCGCGCGGCGTGTCCGGGACGCCGACAAGACGTCGATGGGGCCCCTCGCCGTCCAGGTCCGCCGGGCCGCCGAGGTGCTGGGGTACGACCCCGGCACGCTGGCCGGCAGGCAGCGGCGCGTGGTCGTGCGGGCCGTCAAGGAACCGCGGCAGAACATCTTCATCGCCGCGGCCTACCTGGCCCAGCTCAGGACGGAGTGCGACTTCGCAGCCATACCGCCCGAGCGGCTGACCCCGGACCACCTCCAGGAACTCGCCGCCCGCTACAACGGCGGCCCGTACTACCGCGTCCCGGCCGCCCAGCGCTACGCCCGCGCCTTCACCCGCGACCTGCCCGCCGCACGGGCGGCCCTGCGATGACCCCGGCCGAGGCCCGTACGGGCTCGCGCATCGAGGCCGGCAGGCGGACCCGTTCCGAGGCCCGCCAGGAGTCCCGCCTGCCGACCCGTACCAAAGCCTGTACGCAGCCGCATACCGAAGCCCGTGCCGAGGCGCCGTCCGCCGCGCGTACTGAAGCGCCGTCCGCCGCGCGTACCGAAGCCCCGGCCCCGGCCCGGACTCAGACCCAGGCCCGGACCCCGGCCCGGACCCCGACCCCGCCCTCGGCCACCCACCGGACCAAAGCCCCGGCCCCCGCCGCCACCCAGGCAGACGCCCCGGCTCCAACCCCGCCCTCGGCCCAGACCCCGCCCTTGGCCGCAACACCGGCCCAGGCCCAGGCCCAGGCCCAGGCCGCGGCCGCGGCCTCGGCGGCCACCCTGGCTGACGCCCCGTCCCTCGCCGCCCCCCCGGACCAAAGCCGTGCCCTCGGCCGCCATCCAGGCCGAAGCCCCGTGCCCGGCCGCCACCCAGGCCGGCGCCCCGGCTCCGCCCCCGGCCTCGACCCTGGCCTCGGCCCCGACGTCGACCTCGGCCCCGGCCCTGGCCCTGGCCTCGACCCCGGCCCCGGCCCCGGCCTCGGCCTCGGCCTCGGCCTCGGCGGCCACCCTGGCCGACGCGGACCCGGCCGCCCCCCAGGCCGAAGCCTCGCCCTCGGCGGCCACCCAGGCCGACGCCCCGGCTCCGGCGGCCACCCTGGCCGAAGCCTCACCCCCGGCGGCCACCTTGGCCGACGCGGACCCAGCCGCCGCCCGGACCACGGCCCCGCCGCCGGCCGCCACCGAAGCCGAAGCCCCGCCCCAAGCCGACGCCCCCGCCAGGGCTCCCGTCGACCAGTGCGGCCGCGACGACCTCGTCCTGGGTGTCGACGTCGGTACCACCGCGGTCAAGGTCGCCGCGTTCACCCCGGCCGGGGAGTTGCTGCGCTCGCACACCGTTCCGATTCCCACCTCCCGCCCCCGCGAGGGGTGGGCCGAGCAGGATGCCGGTGACTGGTGGCGGGCGGTCGTGGCCGGGATCGGTGCCGTCACCGCGGGCACCCCCGCCGGGGCGGTCCGCGCGATCGGCCTCGTCAGCCAGGTGAACACCCACCTCCTCGTCGACGACGACCTGCGCCCCCTCGCCCCCGCCGTCATCTGGCAGGACCAGCGCTGCGCGGCCGTCGCCCGCGAGCTGGACGGCCGGTTCGGCGCCGAACGCAAGCGGGAGCTGTGGGGCGGGCCCGTGACCCTGGACGCCTCGTACCTGCCCGCGCGGGCCGAGTGGTTCGCACGGCACGCGCCGGACGTCTGGGCCCGTACGCGCTGGATCCTCAGCCCGAAGGACTACGTCGCCGCCCGGCTGACCGGCCGGATCGCCACCGACCGGCTGGCATCGGTCCGGCTGGCCGACGCGACCGGCACCGGCTACATCGGCGCGGCGGTCGCCCAGGTCGACGGCCTCGCCCCCCTCCTGCCGCCCCTCCGGGAGCCGCACGCCCCGCTCGGCCCGGTCGCCGACACGGCGCTGGGCTGCGGTGACGCCACGGTCGTCGTCGGCACGATGGACGCGTTCGGCAGCGTCTTCGGCTCCGGCCTGACCGTGCCCGGACGGGCGATGGTCACGTGCGGGACCTCGCTGATCGTGGCCGGCTCCTCCTCCCGCCACGTCCCGACCCCGGGAGTCGTGAGCTTCCCGCCCGTGGACGGCGTCCATGTCCACGCCGGACCGACCCAGGCGGGCGGCGACGCCCTGCGCTGGTGGAGCAGGACCGCGGGCCTGACCGTCGAGGAGGCGGTGGCCGAGGCCGCGACCTCCCCGCCCGGCTCCTCCGGCGTGGTCTTCACCCCGTACCTGATGGGGGAGCGGGCGCCGCTCTGGGACGCCGAGGTACGGGGCAGCTTCCTGGGCCTCAGTACGGGCACGGCCAGGCCCCACCTGTCCCGGGCCGTCCTCGAAGGCGTCGCCATGTCCGCCCGGCACGTGCTCGCCGCGGTGGAGGAGGCCTGCGGCGCGCCCCTGGGGACGGTCACCTTCTCGGGCGGCGGCGCCCGCAGCGACCTGTGGGCCCAGATCCACGCGGACGTCCTGCGCCGCCCGGTCGAACGCCTGGCGGTACGCGACTCCGCGGTACTGGGCGCGGCCCTCCTGGGCGCCGTGGGCGCGGGCATCCACCCGGACATGGCCACGGCGGTGGCGCGAGCGGTCCACGGCGGCCGGCTCCTCACCCCCGACGAGCGGAACGCCGACCGGCTGGAGGGCCTGTTCCAGGTCTACACGGCGTCGTACGCGGCGCTGAGAGACGTACACAGCGACCTGCACGCGTGGCGGGCCCAGCACCTCTGACACGCAACACCCCTGCCCCGCAAGGCAGTTCAGCCGGACAACCCACGCGCAACCATTCCCCCGCCCCGCAGGTCTCCTCCACGTCCGGACCACTCGCACCGGAGAGGCGGAGAGGCGGAACCTCATGCACAGCACCCCGAAGGAGCCCGGCCCCCCGACCCCGACCCCGACCCCGACCCCGGTCGCCGTCGGCGATCCGCTCGCGGGCTGAGGGGGCTGCCGTGGGCCGGCGGGAATGGGCGAAGTGGTGGGAGTCCGTCACCGAATGGACCCCGGAGGACGTCTGGACCGACTTCCTCGGGAAGCGCCGGAAGTACGAGCGGGTCAAGGAGGAACTGCTCGGCACCGACCTGCTGCCCGTGCTCCGCAAGGCCCTGGCGGACGGCGACTCGTCGTACGCCGTGTTCTCCCTGGTCGAGGAGGAGGCCGGCGACCGTCCGGAGCTGTTCCGCGAGCTCGTCCCCGACCTGTACCCGTACACCCTGAGCCTGGGCCCGCCCGGCATCTTCAGCAGACGGGCCCTGCGCGCCCTGAGCCGTCCCGGCACCCCGCACGCCGAGCTGGCCCCGCTCGTGGCCGCCACCCTGCGCGACGAGGTGACGGACGTCTTCGCGATGCGCGCGCTGGCGATGCTCCTGGAGGACGTCAACGACCTGACCCTGCTCGCCCGTTGGCGTGAGGCCGCGCTCACGTCCCCCGACGAGGACGTACGAGAACTGCCCGACGAATACCCCGAGTCCGAGTACCCGCCCCCGGACGCGCCCCAGGAGCCGTAGGGCGGGGTTCTCACCCGCAGGGGCCGTAACGGCGTTGTCACCGTACGCGCATGGACGCATCCGGGACAGGTGCGGATGCCCGACCATGGCTCCATGACGGGGCGAGCGCAGACGTGGGCCGGCGGGTCGGTGGCAGTAGTGGCCGTGGGGGCACTGGCCGCCCACCTGGTAGTGGTGGGACTGGATCAGGCCGACAAGTGGGCGAGCGTGCTGGGCCTGTTCGTGGCCCTGGCGGGGCTGGGGATCTCGGTGGCCGGGATCCGGCGGACCACCGGCGGGGGTGGTGGCGGGACCGGCGGTTCACAGGCCGTGGAGAACAGCGCGGTGGGCGGGGGAGTGACGCAGGTGGCGGGAACGGGCGGCAGCGTACGGATCACCCACCGGGGCCCGGCAGGCCCGCCGCTTGCTGTCCCGCCAGGAGCCACGCCCACCCAAGCGCCCCCTCCCGGCGGGGGTCAGTCGGTACGGGGCACCTCGGCCTCCGGCCCGGTGGACCAAGTACGCGACACCACTTCGGACGTGGAGATCGACGGACCGTGAGCCGGAACAGGCAGTGGGTTGCCGGCTCGGTGGTGCACGGGCCGCTGGTCCAGGTCAGTGAGGTGACCGGCGATGTCACCATCACCACCGCGCCGAGCGAGCGCCCCCTGTACCGGGTGGACGCGTTCCCGTCCGACCGCCCGCATCCGACGACGGACCGGGCCCGTGCCCAGCCGGCCCGGCTGCTGCTGGCGAGCTACGCGCTGGTGGACTTCACCGGGCGGGCGGGCGAGCTGGCCGCGCTCGCCGCGTGGCGCGACGAGAGCCTGCCCGCTTCGGTTCTTCTCCTGCACGGACCCGGCGGTCAGGGGAAGACCCGCTTGGGCGCGGAGTTCGCGGCCGCGAGCCGGGCGGCCGGCTGGGAAGTGCTTCAGGCGCGGCACGCGAGCGATCCGTCGCCGGGCGCGGAACAGACCGGGAGCGGACCGCCAGTGGGTACGGGGGTGCTCCTCGTCGCGGACTACGCGGAGCGGTGGCCGGAGGAGGATCTGCGGGCCATGATCACCGACGCCGCCCGACAGGGCCGCCAGGCACGTGTCCTGCTGCTGGCCCGCCCGGCGGGGGTCTGGTGGCAGACCTTGGCCCATCGCCTCGACCGTCTGGACCTTCCCACCGACGCCCTTGCCCTGCCGCCGCTGGCGCAGGACGCGGATACCGACCCGGAGTCGCTCTTCACCGCCGCCCGCGACCACTTCGCCCGTGCTCTGGACACGGCAGGCGCCGACGCCATCACCCCGCCCGATACGCTCCGGGACCCGGCCTTCGGACAGGTGCTGAGTGTGCACATGGCCGCGCTGGCCGCCGTCGACGCCCACCGGATCGGTACGGAAACAGGCGCGCTGACCAGCCCCGGACGCGTGTCGGCGTATCTGCTGGACCGCGAGCGGGACCACTGGCGGACCCTGTACGCGAACGGCCGCGTCACCACCCCGCCCGCGACGCTGGCGCATGCTGTGTACACGGCCGCGCTGACAGGTGCGCAGCCGTACGACTCCGGGCGCGATGCCCTCCTGGCGATCGGCGCCTGCCCCTCGGACCGGGGGGTGGAGACGCTGTCCGACCACGCGGTCGCCTATCCGCCGGCCACACCACACTCCGGGTCGGTGCTCGAACCGCTCTACCCGGACCGTCTGGCCGAGGACTTCGTGGCCCTGACCACGCCGGGTCACCACCTGGACCATTTCGCGCCGGACCCTTGGGCGTCCACCGCGCCCCAGCGCCTTCTGGCCCACGACGGCACGAAGCCGCCGGCGTGGGCACGGCCCGCCCTGACCGTACTGATCGCTGCGGCGGCCCGTTGGCCGCACCTCGCCGGTCAGCTGGCACCTCTGCTCGTGGAGCGTCCGGAGCTCGCCCTGTACGCGGGTGGTGCGGTTCTCGGGGCGCTGGCTGGCCTCGAAGCCCTGCCGATCGAGGCACTGGCGGCGGTGGAGGCCCGCTTTCCCCCGGGGCGTCACACCGACCTCGACTCCGGCATGGCCGCTCTGACAAGGCACCTCATCCGGCGTCGTCTTGACGTCTGCACGGATCTCACGCAGCGGGCACTCCTGCTCGGGGGCCAGTCGCTCCGTTTCGCGAACGCGGGTTGGCACAAAGAAGCCCTTGTCGCCGACCTGGAGGCAGTGACGGCCCACCGAAAGCTGGCGGAGGCCGGCCTTGATCTCCGGGAGCGTGATTACGCCGCCTCGTTGAACAACCTGTCCAACGGCTATCAGAGGGCAAGACGTTTTGAGGACGCTCTTGCCGTTGTCGAGGAGGCCATTGAGATCTGGCGCAAGTTGGTCGCTGCCGACCCGGCCTTCTCCACGTCCGAACTCGCCGTTTCCTTGAGTAATTTGTCCAATGTCCTCGGCCATCTCGGACGCTGGGATGAAGGGCTCGCCGCGAGCGAAGAGGCCACAGAGCTCTGGAGGCGGCGGGCAGCGACCGATCCTCTGGCCGACGAGCCCAACTTCGCAGGATCGCTGAACAACTTGTCGAACCAATACGCGCGGGAGGCGAGGTGGGACGAGAGTCTTGCCGCCATTGACGAGGCCCTCGCCATGTGGCGTCGGATGGCGAGCGCCAATCCCGCCGCGTTCGAGCCCGACCTCGCGATGGCCCTGCACAACCGTGCTCTCAAATGCGGCGCTATGGGGCGGAAGGATGAGGCTTTGAGATCGATCGATGAGGCCATCGTCACCCGTCGTCGGCTGGTCGAAGCAGCCCCCACCGCCCACGAGCCGAGTCTCGCCAGCTCGCTGTGGCTCCTGGCGAGGCTGAACCTCCTGAATAGTTTGCTTCCCGAGGCCTTGGCGGCCGCGGACGAGGCTTTGGAGATGTACCGGCGCCTGGACGCGCTGTCACCAGGGGCATTCGCAATCGAGCTCAGGGAGGTACTGGCGACACGGGAAGCCGTGCTTGCCGGGCTGGACCGGCCCTAGCTAGGGATGGCGCTCGACGTATGAGTCAGAGGCTGTCCCCGGTGTGAGGTCCAGCTCCGCCCAGACTGTTTTGCAGGGTGGGGGGCCTGTGATTGCTCCCCAGCGGGTGGACAGGGCGTTGACCAGGACGAGGCCTCTGCCCCACTCCTCGTCCAGGGCCGCGTTGCGGGGGGTGGTGGGGAGGCGGTCCGGGCGGGTGTCCGTCACCTCGATACGGAGCGTGGTCGGGGACGGGAGCGTCAGGACGATGCGGAAGTCCCGGCCCGGCGAGCGTCCGTGCGTCGCCGCGTTGGAGGCGAGCTCCGCGATGACCTGGGCCGCCGCCTCGTGGGGGAGGCCCCACGAACGGATCTGCTCGGTGCCCAGCAGCCGCGCCAGCCGGGCGCCCCTGCGGGTCGAGGAGAGCTGGACGCTGAACTGATGGGTCAGGTTGCTGTTTTCGAGGTTCACGTCACACAGCGTGGTCGGGTGTGCGTAGCCTGAACAGTGAGGATGGGTGTACGGACCGTGACTGTCCGGCTCGTGTACGGATCTGTCCTCGCCGTCCTAGGTGACCTGCTGGAGGTGCGCACCCTTGTACGCGAACGACGCGGCCGACGAGCCCGACTGGGAGCCGGATCTCGAGGACGACTCGGGAGCCGTGATCGAGGCGGTGGGGCGCCAGATCAAGCTGTGGCGTACGGGCGCGGGGATGAGCCGCGCGGAGTTCGGCGCGGCTATCGGGTACGGGGAGGCCCAGGTCTACAAGGTCGAGTCGGGGCAGCGGATCCCCAAGCCGGAGTTCCTGGATCGGGCGGATGAGGTGTTGGGGGCTGGAGGCAAGATTGCCGCGATGAAGGAGGACGTTGCGGGCGCCCGGTATCCGAAGAAGGTCCGGGACCTGGCGCGGCTGGAGGCCGGGGCCGTTGAGCTGGGCGCGTACGGGAACACCGTCATTCACGGCCTTTTGCAGACCGAGGACTACGCGCGAGCGCTGTTCGGCCTGCGGAGGCCGGCGTACGACGAGGACCAGCTCGACCGGCTGGTGGCCGCACGGATGGCCCGGCAGTCGATCTTCGCCCGGCGTCCTGCCCCGTTGCTGACTTTTGTGCAGGAGGAGGCAATGCTCCTGCGCCCTATCGGGGGCAGAATGGTGCTTCGGCAGCAACTTCAACATCTCCTGGAGATGGCGAAGTTGAGGCACGTCGAAATCCAGGTGATGCCCACGGCATCCGAGCATCACGCTGGGCTCGGCGGGTCGCTCCAGGTGCTGAAGCTCCCGGATGGCACGGCGGTGGGGCACAACGAGGTCCAGCTCATCAGCCGCGTGATCTCCAATCCGCGTGAGGTCCAGATCCTGGAGATGCGCTATGGGATGATCCGATCGCAGGCGCTCAGGCCAACGGAGTCGCTCGCCCTCATCGAGAAAGTACTGGGAGAGACATGACCCTCAAGCCCTCTCGGAACGCTTCCGCGTTGGAGTGGACGAAGAGCAGCTACAGCACCAATGACGGCCCCGAGTGCGTCGAAGTCGCGTGGGTCAAGAGCAGCTACAGCAGCAACGAAGGCGCAGCGTGCGTCGAAGTCGCCGCCACCCCCGCCACCGTTCTCGTCCGGGACTCCAAGAACCCCGCCGGCCCGCGCCTCGGGGTTTCCCCTGACGCGTGGGCCGGCTTTGTCGGGTACGCCTCCGCGCAGGTCTAGCGGCGGGCGAGTACCGCGTCCGCCAGGGCCTGCTGGCCGCGGGCGTTGGGGTGGGCCGGGGCCGCCGGGGTCGGGGGGACCACCGGTTCGATCCAGCGCACGCCCGCCGGCTTGCACATGTCGTGGCCGATCGTGGGGCGGTACGTGTCCACGTACCGCGCGCCCCCGCGCCCGGCCTGGTGCGCCAGCATCGCGTTGAGGCTGCGGTTCGCGTCCCTCAGGAACGTGAAGTCGCCCTTCGCGAACGGGACTTCGGCGCTCGTGCAGCTCGAACCGTCGTCCGGGAACAGGTCGGGGTATCCGACGACCAGGACCTTGGCGTGCGGCGCGCGCTGGTGGATGCCCGCCAGGGTCGCGGCGATCTTCGGGGCCGTGTCGTCGATGTTCTTCCGGAGCTGGTCGAAGCCGTCCTTGTGGAAGAAGTCCTTGCAGGGGCTGCCGGCCGGGTCCGTCGCGCCGAGCTTCGCGCACGTACCGATGATGCTGGTGAAGCCGGCGCCGTCGACGCCCACGTTGTTGACGCCGATCGTGATCGTCACCAGGTCGGTGCCGCGGTTCAGCGCGTCGAACTGCGGCCCCGCCGTGCCCTGCGGCGCGGTCATCTGGGCCGTGGACGCGCCGGAGCAGCTCACGTCCGTCAGCCGCGTCCCGCGCAGCGCCTTCGCGATCAGTGACGGGTAGTTGTGGTCCGACCGCAGGCAGTTCGCGTCGACCTGGTCGGGGACGCCGGGGCCGGAGGCGAGGGAGTCGCCCAGGGCCACGTAGTCGAGGTGCCGTGCGGGGTGTGGCGTGGTCGCCAGCGCGGGTGCGACGGCGGCGGTCGTCACGGCCAGCGCGCCGCTCAGCGCCGCGGCGGCGAGCGCGAGGGTGCGGCGGGCGGGGAGCCGTACGGGAAGTGAGGTCATGTCGGTGATCTTTGTCCAATCCCGGTGTTGTCGTCCGTAGGAGCGACCGCCGATGCGCGATCGGCCCTTACCGGATAGGACGGGACACAGTGGGGCAGGGTTCAGCGGCAGGGTGAGGGCGGTACGCGCCCCGGCGCCCCGCGCCACCCGCTCCGCCACGCGCGGATATCGCCCAAGGATTCGTGCGCCATCCGTTGGGGTACCCTTTTCCGCCGCGATTGGCCAGGGTCACAGGCCCTGTGGCACACTGTTCAGGTTGCTCGGTTGAGCGTCAATGCTGCGCGCCTCCCGCCGGGAGGACCGGAAGCGAGTCCCACAGTACTCGTCGTGCCAACTGCCTTACGGGGCAGCGCTGGTGCGGACGTACGGGAATCTTCCGGGAAGTGTCAGTGGGGCGCCGGCCAGGCGCCCGGTAGGTGTTGTGCCTCCGGCTCGCGGTCCTGGGCCCGCACCCCCTTGGTTGGGATCTCCTTCGGGAGATTTTCGTAGAGGGGATGCGACACGCCCGACCGCGTGGGTCGGAGCGGGACGCGAACCTCACCGGGTTCCAGAGCGTGACGAGAGACAGGACTACTAGCAGCCATGGCGGGACAGAAGATCCGCATCCGGCTCAAGGCCTACGACCACGAGGTCATCGATTCCTCGGCGAAGAAGATCGTCGAGACGGTGACGCGTACTGGTGCGTCGGTCGCGGGCCCGGTGCCGCTGCCCACTGAGAAGAACGTGTACTGCGTCATCAAGTCGCCGCACAAGTACAAGGATTCTCGCGAGCACTTCGAGATGCGCACGCACAAGCGCCTGATCGACATTCTCGACCCGACGCCCAAGACCGTTGACTCGTTGATGCGCCTGGACCTTCCGGCCGGCGTTGACATCGAGATCAAGCTCTGAGAGGCGCGGAAGAATGGCAAAGCAGATCAAGGGTGTCCTGGGCGAGAAGCTCGGCATGACCCAGGTCTGGGACGAGAACAACCGTGTCGTCCCGGTGACCGTGGTCAAGGCCGGACCCTGCGTCGTTACCCAGGTCCGTACGAATGACTCCGACGGCTACGAGTCGGTCCAGATCGCCTTCGGCGAGATCGACCCGCGCAAGGTGAACAAGCCCCTCAAGGGCCACTTCGCCAAGGCCGACGTGACCCCGCGCCGCCACCTGGTGGAGCTCCGCACCTCCGACGCCGGCGAGTACACGCTCGGCCAGGAGGTCACCGCCTCTGTCTTCGAGTCCGGCGTCAAGGTCGACGTCACCGGCAAGAGCAAGGGCAAGGGCTTCGCCGGTGTCATGAAGCGTCACAACTTCAAGGGCCTCGGCGCCGGTCACGGCGTCCAGCGCAAGCACCGCTCGCCCGGCTCCATCGGTGGCTGCGCCACCCCCGGCCGTGTGTTCAAGGGCATGCGGATGGCCGGTCGCATGGGCAACGAGCGGGTCACCACACAGAACCTGACCGTATATGCCGTTGACGCGGAGAAGGGCCTGCTCCTGATCAAGGGCGCGGTTCCTGGTCCGAACGGCGGCCTCGTCCTGGTCCGTACCGCGGCCAAGGGGGCCTGAGGTAACGATGAGCACTGTTGACATCCTTTCGCCGGCAGGCGACAAGGCCGGGACCGTCGAACTCCCCGCGGAGATCTTCGACGCCAAGGTCAGCATCCCGCTGATCCACCAGGTCGTTGTCGCCCAGCTGGCAGCTGCCCGCCAGGGCACGCACAAGACCAAGACACGCGGCGAGGTCCGTGGTGGTGGGCGCAAGCCGTACCGCCAGAAGGGCACCGGCCGCGCCCGTCAGGGCTCGACCCGCGCTCCGCAGTTCGTCGGCGGTGGCGTCGTCCACGGCCCGCAGCCGCGCGACTACTCGCAGCGGACGCCCAAGAAGATGAAGGCAGCCGCCCTGCGCGCCGCCCTCACCGACCGGGCGCGCCACTCGCGGATCCACGTCGTCTCCGGCCTGGTCGAGGACGCGATCTCCACCAAGGCCGCGAAGACCCTGCTGGGCAAGATCAGCGAGCGCAAGAACGTGCTCCTGGTCGCCGAGCGGAGCGACGAGGCCGCGTGGCTGTCCGCGCGTAACCTGCCCCAGGTACACATCCTGGCGCCGGGCCAGCTGAACACGTACGACGTGATCGTCTCCGACGACGTGGTCTTCACCAAGGCCGCCTTCGAGTCCTTCGTGTCTGGCCCTTCCAAGGCCGATGACAACGAGAACGAGGGGGCCGAAGCCTGATGGCCGAGATCACCAGCAAGACGTTCCACGACCACCGCGACATTCTTGTGAAGCCCGTGGTGTCGGAGAAGAGCTACGCGCTCCTCGACGAGAACAAGTACACGTTCATCGTGGCGCCCACCGCCAACAAGACCCAGATCAAGCAGGCCGTGGAAGCGGTCTTCTCGGTCAAGGTCGCCGGGGTCAACACGATCAACCGGCAGGGCAAGCGCAAGCGCACCCGCACCGGTTTCGGCAAGCGCGCGAACACCAAGCGCGCCATCGTGACCCTCGCTGAGGGCGACCGTATCGACATCTTCGGCGGCCCGGCCTCCTGACGGAGGTCCGAGTCGTCCGGAATCGGACGAGGACTGAGAAATGGGTATCCGCAAGTACAAGCCGACGACCCCGGGCCGTCGTGGCTCCAGCGTCGCCGACTTTGTCGAGATCACGCGGTCCACGCCGGAGAAGTCGCTGGTCCGCCCGCTGCACAGCAAGGGCGGCCGTAACAACGCCGGTCGTGTGACCGTTCGCCACCAGGGTGGTGGCCACAAGCGCGCCTACCGCGTGATCGACTTCCGTCGTCACGACAAGGACGGCGTGCCTGCCAAGGTCGCGCACATCGAGTACGACCCCAACCGCACCGCGCGCATCGCGCTGCTGCACTACGCGGACGGCGAGAAGCGCTACATCATCGCGCCGGCCAAGCTCAGCCAGGGTGACCGGGTCGAGAACGGCCCCGGGGCCGACATCAAGCCCGGCAACAACCTGCCGCTGCGCCACATCCCGGTCGGTACCACGATCCACGCGATCGAGCTCCGGCCCGGTGGCGGCGCGAAGATCTCCCGCTCCGCGGGTGCTTCGGTGCAGCTGCTGGCGAAGGAGGGCACGATGGCCACCCTTCGCATGCCGTCCGGTGAAGTCCGCATGGTCGACGTCCGCTGCCGCGCCACGATCGGTGAGGTCGGCAACGCCGAGCAGTCGAACATCAACTGGGGCAAGGCCGGCCGTATGCGCTGGAAGGGCGTCCGCCCGACCGTCCGCGGTGTCGCGATGAACCCGGTCGACCACCCGCACGGTGGTGGTGAGGGCAAGACCTCCGGTGGACGTCACCCGGTCAGCCCGTGGGGTCAGAAGGAGGGTCGTACTCGCTCGCCGAAGAAGGCAAGCAGCAAGTACATCGTCCGCCGCCGCAAGTCGAACAAGAAGCGCTAGGAGCGGGTTTAGATGCCGCGCAGTCTCAAGAAGGGGCCCTTCGTCGACGACCACCTGATCAAGAAGGTGGACGTCCAGAACGAAGCAGGCACCAAGAACGTCATCAAGACCTGGTCCCGGCGCTCAATGATCATCCCGGCCATGCTGGGCCACACGATCGCGGTGCACAACGGCAAGATCCACGTCCCGGTGTTCGTCACCGAGTCGATGGTCGGCCACAAGCTCGGCGAGTTCTCGCCGACTCGCACCTTCCGCGGCCACGTCAAGGACGACCGGAAGTCGAAGCGCCGCTAACGCGGGGTGTAACCGACTATGACTTACACCGAAGGGACAACCATGGAAGCCAGGGCCCAGGCGCGGTACATCCGCGTCACGCCCATGAAGGCCCGCCGAGTGGTGGACCTCATCCGTGGCATGGATGCCACGGAGGCTCAGGCGGTCCTGCGTTTCGCCGCGCAGGCCGCGAGCGTGCCGGTCGGCAAGGTGCTTGACAGCGCTATTGCCAACGCCGCGCACAACTACGACCACCCGGACGCCTCTTCGCTGGTCATCAGCGAGGCGTATGTGGATGAGGGTCCGACCCTGAAGCGGTTCCGGCCGCGTGCCCAGGGCCGTGCCTACCGGATCCGCAAGCGGACCAGCCACATCACCGTGGTCGTCAGCAGCAAGGAAGGAACCCGGTAATGGGCCAGAAGGTTAACCCGCATGGGTTCCGGCTCGGCATCACCACGGACTTCAAGTCCCGGTGGTACGCCGACAAGCTGTACAAGGACTACGTCAAGGAAGACGTCGCCATTCGTCGCATGATGACGAAGGGCATGGAGCGGGCCGGCATCTCGAAGGTCGAGATCGAGCGCACCCGCGACCGCGTCCGCGTCGACATCCACACCGCGCGTCCGGGCATCGTCATCGGCCGCCGCGGCGCCGAGGCCGACCGTATCCGCGGCGAGCTGGAGAAGCTGACCGGCAAGCAGGTCCAGCTGAACATCCTCGAGGTCAAGAACCCCGAGGTGGACGCTCAGCTGGTGGCCCAGGCCGTCGCCGAGCAGCTGTCCTCGCGTGTCTCCTTCCGTCGCGCCATGCGTAAGAGCATGCAGTCGACGATGAAGGCCGGCGCCAAGGGCATCAAGATCCAGTGCGGTGGCCGCCTCGGCGGCGCCGAGATGTCCCGCTCGGAGTTCTACCGCGAGGGCCGTGTGCCCCTGCACACCCTCCGCGCGAACGTGGACTACGGCTTCTTCGAGGCCAAGACGACCTTCGGCCGCATCGGCGTGAAGGTCTGGATCTACAAGGGCGACGTCAAGAACATCGCCGAGGTGCGTGCCGAGAACGCCGCGGCCCGCGCGGGCAACCGCCCGGCCCGTGGTGGCGGCAACGACCGTCCCGCCGGCCGCGGTGGCGCCGGTGGCGGCCGTGGCGGCGAGCGCGGTGGCCGCGGTGGCCGCAAGCCGCAGCAGGCTCCCGGCGCGGAGGCCCCCAAGGCCGACGCGACGGCTGCTCCGGCCGCGGAGGCGACGACCTCTTCTACCGGCGGAACGGAGGCCTGACCGAAATGCTGATCCCCCGTAGGGTCAAGCACCGCAAGCAGCACCACCCGAAGCGCAGCGGTATGTCCAAGGGTGGCACGCAGGTTGCGTTCGGCGAGTACGGCATCCAGGCGCTGACCCCGGCATACGTGACGAACCGTCAGATCGAGGCCGCTCGTATCGCGATGACCCGCCACATCAAGCGTGGCGGCAAGGTCTGGATCAACATCTACCCGGACCGCCCGCTCACCAAGAAGCCCGCCGAGACCCGCATGGGTTCCGGTAAGGGTTCCCCCGAGTGGTGGATCGCGAACGTCAAGCCCGGTCGGGTGATGTTCGAGCTGTCCTACCCGAACGAGAAGATTGCGCGTGAGGCGCTTACCCGCGCAGCTCACAAGCTTCCGATGAAGTGCCGGATCGTTCGGCGCGAGGCAGGTGAGTCGTGATGGCGGCCGTTACCAAGGCGTCCGAGCTGCGCGAACTGGGCGACGAGGAGCTTGTCAACAAGCTTCGCGAAGCCAAGGAAGAGCTGTTCAATCTCCGCTTCCAGGCGGCGACGGGCCAGCTCGAGAACCACGGTCGGCTCAAGGCCGTCCGCAAGGACATCGCGCGGATCTACACCCTGATGCGTGAGCGCGAGCTGGGCATCGAGACGGTGGAGAGCGCCTGATGACTGAGAACAACGTGACCGAGAACACCCCGAGCGGCGAGCGCGGATTCCGCAAGACCCGCGAGGGTCTCGTCGTCAGCGACAAGATGGACAAGACCGTCGTCGTCGCTGTCGAGGACCGCGTGAAGCACGCTCTGTACGGCAAGGTCATCCGCCGTACGAACAAGCTCAAGGCGCACGACGAGCAGAACGCCGCCGGCATCGGCGACCGCGTCCTCCTGATGGAGACCCGGCCGCTGTCCGCCACGAAGCGGTGGCGCATCATCGAGATCCTTGAGAAGGCCAAGTAGTCCCTTCGAAGGCATACCTTCGGAGTAGTTCCGCCAGGCTCCGGGGGGCTGGAGTGTTCAGCCCCCCGGGGAACCGGCAGACGATCAGGAGATACACGTGATCCAGCAGGAGTCGCGACTTCGTGTCGCCGACAACACGGGTGCGAAGGAAATTCTCACCATCCGTGTTCTCGGTGGCTCGGGCCGCCGCTACGCGGGCATCGGCGACGTCATCGTCGCCACCGTCAAGGACGCGATCCCCGGTGCGAACGTCAAGAAGGGTGACGTCGTCAAGGCGGTCATCGTTCGCACGGTCAAGGAGCGCCGCCGTCCGGACGGCTCGTACATTCGCTTCGACGAGAACGCCGCCGTCATCCTGAAGAACGACGGCGACCCTCGCGGCACCCGTATCTTCGGCCCGGTGGGCCGTGAACTGCGCGAGAAGAAGTTCATGAAGATCATCTCGCTCGCGCCGGAGGTGCTGTAAGCATGAAGATCAAGAAGGGCGACCTGGTCCAGGTCATCACCGGTAAGGACAAGGGCAAGCAGGGGAAGGTCATTCTGGCCATCCCCACGCAGAACCGCGTCCTCGTCGAGGGTGTCAACCGGGTCAAGAAGCACACCAAGGCCGGTCAGACGGCTCGCGGTTCGCAGACCGGCGGCATCGTCACCACCGAGGCCCCCGTCCATGTCAGCAACGTTCAGCTGGTCGTGGAGAAGGACGGCAAGAAGGTCGTCACCCGCGTCGGCTACCGCTTCGACGACGAGGGCAAGAAGATCCGCGTTGCCAAGCGGACCGGTGAGGACATCTGATGACGACCACCACTGCACCCCGTCTGAAGCTGCGCTACCGCGAGGAGATCACGGGCAAGCTGCGTGAGGAGTTCTCGTACGAGAACGTCATGCAGATCCCCGGCCTCGTCAAGATCGTGGTCAACATGGGTGTGGGCGACGCCGCCCGCGACTCCAAGCTGATCGAGGGCGCCATCCGCGACCTCACCACGATCACGGGCCAGAAGCCGGCCGTCACCAAGGCCCGGAAGTCCATCGCGCAGTTCAAGCTGCGCGAGGGCCAGCCGATCGGCTGCCACGTCACCCTCCGCGGTGACCGCATGTGGGAGTTCCTGGACCGTACGCTGTCGCTCGCGCTGCCGCGTATCCGTGACTTCCGCGGTCTGTCGCCGAAGCAGTTCGACGGCCGTGGCAACTACACCTTCGGTCTCACGGAGCAGGTCATGTTCCACGAGATCGACCAGGACAAGATCGACCGGGTCCGGGGCATGGACATCACCGTGGTGACCACGGCGACCAACGACGACGAGGGTCGTGCCCTCCTTCGTCACCTCGGCTTCCCGTTCAAGGAGAACTGACCGTGGCGAAGAAGGCTTTGATCGAAAAGGCCGCCCGCAAGCCCAAGTTCGCGGTGCGCGGTTACACCCGCTGCCAGCGTTGCGGCCGGCCCCACTCCGTCTACCGCAAGTTCGGCCTGTGCCGTGTGTGCCTTCGTGAGATGGCCCACCGCGGCGAGCTGCCGGGCGTCACCAAGAGCTCCTGGTAGTCCTCGCCAGAGGATCGACCAGGAACTCTCGGTAAGCAACTGGTTGGCGGGAGCCCTCCCCCGAATGCCGTAGGCTTGGGGGGTTGGGCGCCCGCCGTCCATAACGACTTACTACGCCGTAGGTCCCCGCACCGCACCCGTCCCGGCTCTGATCGGGGAGAGGGATGGCGCATACAGGAAACCCCGGCGAGAGAGGCCGAAGGCCAATACATGACCATGACTGATCCCATCGCAGACATGCTCACGCGTCTGCGTAACGCGAACTCGGCGTACCACGACGATGTCGTGATGCCGCACAGCAAGATCAAGTCGCACATCGCGGAGATCCTCCAGCAGGAGGGCTTCATCACCGGCTGGAAGGTCGAGGACGCCGAGGTCGGCAAGAACCTCGTCCTGGAGCTGAAGTTCGGCCCGAACCGCGAGCGTTCGATCGCCGGCATCAAGCGCATCTCCAAGCCGGGTCTGCGTGTGTACGCGAAGTCCACCAGTCTGCCGAAGGTTCTCGGCGGCCTGGGCGTGGCGATCATCTCCACGTCCCACGGCCTCCTGACCGGCCAGCAGGCGAGCAAGAAGGGCGTAGGTGGGGAAGTCCTCGCCTACGTCTGGTAGTCGGGAACGGAGAGGAAAGCTCATGTCGCGAATCGGCAAGCTCCCCATCCAGGTTCCCGCCGGTGTGGACGTCACCATCGAAGGCCGCACGGTCAGCGTGAAGGGTCCCAAGGGCACCCTCTCGCACACCGTCGTCGCGCCGATCGAGGTCACCAAGGGCGAGGACGGCACCCTTCAGGTGCTGCGCCCCAACGACGAGCGTCAGAACAAGGCCTTCCACGGCCTGTCCCGCACGCTGGTGGCGAACATGATCACCGGCGTGACCCAGGGGTACGTCAAGGCGCTCGAGATCAGCGGTGTCGGTTACCGAGTCCAGGCGAAGGGCTCCAACCTGGAGTTCGCCCTGGGCTACAGCCACCCGATCCTCATCGAGGCCCCCGAGGGAATCACCTTCAAGGTGGAGACACCGACGAAGTTCTCCGTCGAAGGCATCGACAAGCAGAGGGTCGGCGAGGTCGCCGCCACAATCCGCAAGCTGCGGAAGCCTGACCCCTACAAGGCCAAGGGTGTCCGGTACGCCGGCGAGGTCATCCGCCGCAAGGTCGGAAAGGCTGGTAAGTAGCCATGGCATTCGGTGTGAAGATCGCCAAGGGCAAGGCCTACAAGGCCGCTGCCATCAAGCGCCGTCACATTCGCGTCCGCAAGAAGGTCTCGGGCACGCAGGAGCGCCCCCGCCTCGTCGTGACGCGTTCCAACCGCCACATGGTGGCTCAGGTCGTCGACGACATCGCGGGCCACACGCTCGCGTCGGCGTCGACGCTGGACACCTCGATCCGCGGAACCGAGGGCGACAAGAGCGCCCACGCCAAGCAGGTCGGGGCCCTGGTCGCCGAGCGCGCCAAGGCGGCCGGTGTCGAGGCCGTCGTGTTCGACCGTGGTGGCAACCAGTACGCCGGGCGGATTGCCGCTCTGGCTGACGCCGCCCGCGAGGCCGGGCTGAAGTTCTGAGCCCCGGTTCCGGAGCTAGCGGACGTAACAGAGAGAGGTAGATCCAATGGCTGGACCCCAGCGCCGCGGAAGCGGTGCCGGTGGCGGCGAGCGACGGGACCGGAAGGGTCGCGACGGTGCGCCGGCCGAGAAGACCGCGTACGTTGAGCGCGTTGTCGCGATCAACCGCGTTGCCAAGGTTGTGAAGGGTGGTCGTCGCTTCAGCTTCACCGCGCTCGTCGTGGTGGGCGATGGTGACGGCACCGTCGGCGTCGGTTACGGCAAGGCCAAGGAAGTTCCGGCCGCCATCGCCAAGGGCGTCGAAGAGGCCAAGAAGGCCTTCTTCAAGGTTCCCCGTATCCAGGGCACCATCCCGCACCCGATCCAGGGCGAGAAGGCCGCGGGCGTCGTCCTGCTGAAGCCTGCTTCCCCCGGTACCGGCGTGATCGCCGGTGGCCCGGTGCGCGCGGTGCTCGAGTGCGCGGGCGTCCACGACATCCTGTCGAAGTCGCTCGGCTCGGACAACGCGATCAACATCGTGCACGCGACCGTGGCGGCCCTCAAGGGCCTGCAGCGTCCCGAGGAGATCGCGGCCCGCCGCGGTCTGCCCCTCGAGGACGTCGCCCCCGCGGCGATGCTGCGTGCGCGTGCTGCGGGAGCGGGTGTCTGATGGCCCGCCTCCAGATCACGCAGACCCGGTCGTTCATCGGAAGCAAGCAGAACCACCGCGACACCCTGCGTTCCCTCGGTCTCAAGCGAGTGAACGACACGGTCGTCAAGGAGGACCGCCCCGAGTTCCGCGGCATGGTGCACACCGTCCGCCACCTCGTGACGGTTGAGGAGGTCGACTGATGGCTGAGAGCAAGCCGCTGAAGGCCCACGACCTGCGTCCCGCCCCGGGAGCCAAGACCGCCAAGACCCGTGTGGGTCGTGGTGAGGCGTCCAAGGGTAAGACCGCCGGTCGTGGCACCAAGGGCACCAAGGCCCGTTACCAGGTTCCGGCACGCTTCGAGGGCGGGCAGATGCCCCTCCACATGCGCCTGCCGAAGCTCAAGGGCTTCAAGAACCCGTTCCGCACCGAGTACCAGGTGGTGAACCTGGACAAGCTCTCCGACCTCTACCCCGAGGGCGGCGAGGTCACGGTGGCCGATCTGGTCACCAAGGGTGCGGTGCGCAAGAACAGTCTCGTCAAGGTCCTGGGCCAGGGCGAGATCTCCGTGGCGCTGACGGTTGCGGTTGACGCCGTTTCCGGCTCCGCCAAGGAGAAGATCGCCGCTGCCGGCGGCTCCGTCACCGAGCTCGTCTGAGACGAACCGATGACCTGAACACCCAACCGGGGGTGCCTCTCATAAGGGGCATCCCCGGTTGGTCGTTCCATGGTGGGCACAGTCGCCGGTAAGGTGGCGTGCATTATTGCTGTATTGAAGCCGGGAGCCCGCTCCCGGACCTCCACCGCGGGGCGTGTCCTTCCGGGCACTTCACGCGGTGGCCGCTCGTTACCCGCAGGACCCGCTCGTCCAGGACCCGCTCGTCCCTTATCCGTCGATCCTCAATACCGTCACCTCTGACGCAGTAGCGCGGGGGTCGCAGGAGGCACCGTGCTCACCGCGTTCGCCCGGGCGTTCAAGACGCCCGACCTGCGCAAGAAGCTGCTCTTCACACTCGCCATCATCGTGCTGTACCGGCTCGGGGCCCATGTCCCCGTCCCCGGGGTCAGTTACGAGAATGTCCAGACATGTATCGACGCGGCTCAAAAGGGCAACAACAGCCTCTTCGGGCTCGTGAACATGTTCAGCGGCGGCGCGTTGCTGCAGATCACGATCTTCGCGCTCGGCATCATGCCGTACATCACGGCGAGCATCATCCTTCAGCTGCTGACCGTGGTCATCCCACGGCTGGAAGCCCTCAAGAAGGAAGGCTCGTCCGGCCAGTCGAAGATCACGCAGTACACCCGGTACCTGACCGTCGCCCTCGCCGTGCTCCAGGGCACCGGCCTGGTGGCCACGGCCCGGAGCGGCGCGCTCTTCAGCGGCTGCCCGGTCGCCGGTCAGATCGTCCCCGACCAGTCGATCTTCGTCACCGTCACGATGGTCATCACCATGACCGCCGGTACCGCGGCCGTCATGTGGCTCGGTGAGCTCATCACCGACAAGGGCATCGGCAACGGCATGTCCATCCTGATGTTCATCTCGATCGCGGCCGGCTTCCCGGGCGCCCTCTGGGCCATCAAGCAGAGCGGCACGCTCGCCAAGGGCTGGATCGAGTTCGGCACGGTCATCCTGATCGGCTTCGTGATGGTCGGCCTGGTCGTGTTCGTCGAGCAGGCGCAGCGCCGCATCCCCGTGCAGTACGCGAAGCGCATGATCGGCCGCAGGTCGTACGGCGGTACGTCGACGTACATCCCGCTCAAGGTGAACCAGGCGGGTGTGATCCCCGTCATCTTCGCCTCGTCGCTGCTCTACATCCCCGCTCTGATCGCCCAGTTCTCCAGCTCGACGTCGGGCTGGAAGACCTGGATCGAGGCGCACTTCGTCAAGGGTGACCATCCGTACTACATCGCGACCTACTTCTTGCTCATCGTGTTCTTCGCGTTCTTCTACGTGGCGATTTCGTTCAACCCCGAAGAAGTAGCGGACAACATGAAGAAGTATGGTGGCTTCATCCCGGGTATCCGGGCTGGTCGCCCTACCGCCGAGTACCTGAGCTACGTGCTCAACAGGATCACTTGGCCGGGCTCGCTGTACCTGGGTCTGATTGCTCTTGTCCCGACGATGGCGTTGGCAGGCTTCGGCGGTGCGAACCAGAACTTCCCCTTCGGCGGGACAAGCATCCTGATCATCGTGGGTGTGGGTCTGGAAACCGTGAAGCAGATCGAGAGCCAGCTTCAGCAGCGCAATTACGAAGGGTTCCTCCGCTGATGCGAATCGTCCTCGTCGGGCCGCCCGGTGCCGGCAAGGGTACGCAGGCTGCGTTCCTCGCCAAAAACCTCTCGGTTCCCCACATCTCCACGGGCGACCTGTTCCGCGCCAACATCAGCCAGGGCACAGACCTCGGCAAAGAGGCGAAGTCCTACATGGACGCGGGAAACCTGGTGCCCGACGAGGTGACGATCGCGATGGCACGGGACCGCATGGGTCAGCCGGACGCCGCCAAGGGCTTTCTGCTCGACGGCTTTCCGCGCAACGTGTCGCAGGCGGAAGCGCTGGACAAGGCACTCGCCACGGACAGCGTGAAGCTGGACGCGGTGCTGGACCTGGAGATCCCCGAGGACGAGGTCGTACGTCGTATCGCGGGGCGGCGCATCTGCCGCACCGACAGCGCCCACGTGTTCCATGTCGCGAACCAGCCTCCTAAGAAGGAGGGTGTCTGTGACATCTGCGGCGGCGAGCTGTACCAGCGGGACGACGACTCCGAGGAGACCGTGCGCAGACGGCTGGAGGTCTACCACACGCAGACCGAGCCGATCATCGAGCACTACCAGGCCCAGGGCCTGGTCGTGACGATCTCCGCGCTGGGCAAGGTCACCGAGGTGACCGAGCGCGCGATGGAGGCGCTCCAGCGGGCCCGGTCCGCGCAGGGCTGACCCGCGCGCTCCGGCGCAGCACGATGCACGTGAGTAAGGCCGTGGCGGCCCTCCGGACGCCACGGCTTTACTGTTGAGTTCCGGTCGTTCGAGTCAGGTGGAAGGCAGCAGAGCCATGGTGGAGATCAAGACCCCCGAGCAGATCGCGAAGATGCGCGAGGCGGGGCTGGTCGTCGCCGCCATCCACGCGGCCACGGCGGAGGCCGCGGTGCCGGGCGCCACCACCAAGGACCTCGACATGGTGGCCCGCAAGGTGCTCGCCGCGCACGGCGCGAAGCCGAACTTCCTCGGGTACGGGGGGTTCCCCGCGACGATCTGCACGTCGGTCAACGAGGTCGTGGTCCACGGCATCCCCGACGAGAAGACGGTCCTCAAGGACGGGGACATCATCTCCGTCGACGCCGGCGCGATCGTGGACGGCTGGCACGGGGACGCGGCCTTCACGGCGTTCGTGGGCACCGGTCACGCTCCGGAGCTGGTCGAGCTGTCCCGGGTGACCGAGGAGTCGATGTGGGCCGGCATCGCCGCGATGAAGGCCGGCAACCGCCTGGTGGACGTGTCCCGGGCGATCGAGACGTACATCCGCAGGCAGCCCCGCCCGGGCGGCGGGAAGTACGGCATCGTCGAGGACTACGGCGGCCACGGCATCGGTACGGAGATGCACATGGACCCGCACCTGCTGAACTACGTCTCCCGCAAGCGCGGCAAGGGCCCGAAGCTGGTCCCGGGCTTCTGCCTGGCGATCGAGCCCATGGTGTCGCTCGGCACGCCCCACACGGAGGTGCTGGCGGACGAGTGGACGGTCATCACGACGGACGGCACCTGGTCCTCGCACTGGGAGCACTCGGTCGCCCTCACGGAGGCCGGCCCGCTGGTCCTC
The DNA here is from genome assembly GCF_011694815.1 of Streptomyces liangshanensis. Classification (NCBI taxonomy): domain Bacteria; kingdom Bacillati; phylum Actinomycetota; class Actinomycetes; order Kitasatosporales; family Streptomycetaceae; genus Streptomyces; species Streptomyces liangshanensis. The sequence goes on along the minus strand of NZ_CP050177.1, from coordinate 3,121,149 downwards.
ACCGCCCCGGACGGCGGTAGGGCGAAGCTCGCGGAGCTGGGTGTGACGGCGGCGCCGGATCCCCTGGCCTGACCGCCGCGGGCCTTGTCCCGCTTAAGGATCTCGGGGCGTGGGCAGACTGCACGGATTCGTCTTTTCGAGTGGGCTGCCGTAGACTGACGCGTCGGCTCTGGTGTACCCGTGTGTCCGCATGCGGCCGCCGGAGACGATCAAGGTAGCCGATTCGAAGGGCGAAGCGTGGCCAAGAAGCAAGGTGCCATCGAAATTGAGGGCACCGTGATCGAGTCCCTCCCGAATGCGATGTTCAGGGTGGAGCTCCAGAACGGTCACAAGGTCCTCGCGCACATCAGCGGCAAGATGCGGATGCACTACATCCGGATCCTGCCCGATGACCGGGTCGTGGTGGAGCTGTCTCCGTACGACCTGACGCGTGGCCGGATCGTCTACCGATACAAGTAGATCTTGCAGTCGTCCCTGTCCAGGGGGCGTCCGCACTGACCCGGAGAACCTCAATTCCATGAAGGTCAAGCCGAGCGTCAAGAAGATCTGCGACAAGTGCAAGGTGATCCGCCGTCACGGCCGGGTCATGGTCATCTGCGACAACCTGCGCCACAAGCAGCGCCAGGGCTGACGTAGGACCGCCTGCCTCTCGCAGTACTTCGCGCGACGCGAGCAAAACTCGTAATTACGCAGTGTCCGGCTCTCACGTCAGTGGGACCGACACCTCCGGCGGAGGCCGGGGACCCGGACCGTACGCACGCGTACGGCAGCCGGGACAGAGACTGCGGAAGACCTCCGAATCATCAGGAGCCATGAATGGCACGCCTCGCAGGCGTTGACCTCCCGCGCGAAAAGCGCGTCGAGGTCGCCCTCACCTACGTCTTCGGCATCGGGCGCACCCGGTCCAAGGAGACCCTCGCCGCCGCCGGTGTCAACCCTGACATCCGCGTCCGCGACCTTGCCGAGGAAGACCTCGTCAAGATCCGCGAGTACGTGGACGCCAACCTCAAGACCGAGGGTGACCTTCGTCGCGAGATCGCCGCCGACATCCGCCGCAAGGTCGAGATCGGTTGCTACCAGGGTCTGCGTCACCGTCGTGGCCTGCCGGTGCACGGTCAGCGCACCAGCACGAACGCTCGTACCCGCAAGGGTCCGCGTCGCGCCATCGCCGGCAAGAAGAAGCCGGGCAAGAAGTAGTCCTCAGCGGACGCTTTTCAGCGGTCTTCGCTGTAGGACCGATCACCTCCACGCAGGAGTAAATACATGCCTCCTAAGGGCCGTCAGGGCGCAGCCAAGAAGGTGCGCCGCAAGGAAAAGAAGAACGTCGCTCACGGGCACGCCCACATCAAGAGCACGTTCAACAACACGATCGTCTCGATCACGGACCCCTCGGGCAATGTGATCTCCTGGGCCTCCGCCGGCCACGTCGGCTTCAAGGGTTCGCGCAAGTCCACGCCCTTCGCCGCGCAGATGGCCGCCGAGTCGGCCGCCCGTCGCGCGCAGGAGCACGGCATGCGCAAGGTCGACGTCTTCGTGAAGGGTCCCGGCTCCGGCCGTGAGACCGCGATCCGCTCGCTCCAGGCCACCGGCCTTGAGGTGGGTTCGATCCAGGACGTCACCCCCACCCCGCACAACGGCTGCCGCCCGCCGAAGCGTCGCCGCGTCTGACTCCGTGCCCCCTGTGAGGGGGTGTGGCGCATGACTCGCGGGCGGTATCGCGCATTCGCGCCGTACCGCCCGTACGCTTGTTCCATTGGCATCAAATAGTGGGTGCCAAGACTGGAAGGTCAACAGAATGCTTATCGCCCAGCGCCCGTCGCTGACCGAAGAGGTCGTCGACGAATACCGCTCCCGGTTCGTCATCGAGCCGCTGGAGCCCGGTTTCGGTTACACCCTCGGGAACTCCCTCCGCCGTACGCTCCTCTCCTCGATCCCCGGTGCCGCTGTCACCAGCATCCGGATCGACGGGGTCCTGCACGAGTTCACCACCGTGCCGGGCGTCAAGGAGGACGTGACCGACCAGATCCTCAACATCAAGCAGCTCGTCGTCTCCTCGGAGCACGACGAGCCCGTCGTGATGTACCTGCGCAAGCAGGGTCCCGGCCTGGTCACCGCCGCCGACATCGCCCCGCCGGCCGGTGTCGAGGTCCACAACCCGGACCTCGTCCTGGCGACGCTGAACGGCAAGGGCAAGCTGGAGATGGAGCTGACCGTCGAGCGCGGTCGCGGCTACGTCTCCGCCGTCCAGAACAAGCAGGTGGGCCAGGAGATCGGGCGTATCCCGGTCGACTCCATCTACTCCCCGGTGCTCAAGGTCACGTACAAGGTCGAGGCGACCCGTGTCGAGCAGCGCACCGACTTCGACAAGCTGATCGTCGACGTCGAGACCAAGCAGGCCATGCGGCCGCGTGACGCCATGGCGTCCGCCGGCAAGACCCTGGTCGAGCTGTTCGGTCTGGCGCGCGAGCTCAACATCGACGCCGAGGGCATCGACATGGGCCCGTCGCCGACGGACGCGGCGCTGGCCGCGGACCTGGCGCTGCCGATCGAGGAGCTGGAGCTCACCGTCCGGTCGTACAACTGCCTCAAGCGCGAGGGCATCCACTCCGTGGGTGAGCTCGTGGCGCGGTCCGAGGCGGACCTGCTCGACATCCGCAACTTCGGCGCCAAGTCGATCGACGAGGTCAAGGCGAAGCTGGCCGGCATGGGCCTCGCGCTCAAGGACAGCCCGCCCGGATTCGACCCCACCGCCGCCGCGGACGCGTTCGGCGCGGACGACGACGCGGACGCCGGGTTCGTGGAGACCGAGCAGTACTGAAACGATCTTCCGCAGGGCGGCCGCCCTGGGGGAACTGACACCGGTACCTGATACGGCCGGTGCAGATATGAAGGAGTAACACCATGCCGAAGCCCGCCAAGGGTGCCCGTCTGGGCGGCAGCGCCGCGCACGAGAAGCTGCTCCTCGCGAACCTCGCGAAGTCGCTCTTCGAGCACGGCAAGATCACCACGACCGAGGCCAAGGCCCGTCGTGTCCGCCCGATCGCGGAGCGTTTCATCACCAAGGCGAAGAAGGGCGACATCCACAACCGTCGCCTGGTGCTTCAGTCGATCACGGACAAGAGCGTCGTGCACACGCTCTTCACCGAGATCGCCCCGAGGTACGAGAACCGCCCCGGTGGTTACACGCGCATCACCAAGATCGGCAACCGTCGTGGCGACAACGCCCCGATGGCGGTCATCGAGCTGGTCGAGGCCCTGACCGTGGCGCAGGCCGCCACCGGTGAGGCCGAGGCGGCGACCAAGCGCGCGGTCAAGGAGGACGCCCTGAAGAAGGACGCCTCCGACGAGACCGTCGAGGACGCCAAGCCGGTCGAGGACGCGAAGCCCGCCGAGGCGGCCGACGAGTCCAAGGACGCCTGAGCCAACAGCACAGGCCGATGGCTGACGGACGGGTCCGCTCCCCACGGGGGCGGGCCCGTTCCGCATGAGGGGCCGCACGAGGGCCTGAGGGGACTTGAGGGGCGTGGGAGGAACTTCGCGTGAGCGGTGACCTGGAGGCCGGGTCCGTACGGGTACGGCTGGACCTCTCGTACGACGGCAAGGACTTCTCCGGGTGGGCCAGGCAGGCCACCCGGCGCACCGTCCAGGGCGAGATCGAGGACGCGCTGCGGACCGTGACCCGCTCCTCGCGCACGTACGACCTGACCGTCGCCGGGCGCACGGACGCCGGGGTGCACGCGCGCGGCCAGGTCGCGCACGTCGACCTGCCCGAGGACGTGTGGGCCGAGCACGCGGACAAGCTGCTGCGGCGGCTCGCGGGGCGCCTGCCGCACGACATCCGGGTGTGGAAGGCCGAGGAGGCCCCGGCGGGCTTCAACGCGCGCTTCGCCGCGATCTACCGGCGGTACGCCTACCGGGTGGGGGACCACGTCGGCGGGGTCGATCCGCTGTTGCGTGGTCATGTGCTGTGGCACGACTGGCCGTTGGACGTCGACGCGATGAACGAGGCGTCGGCGGGGCTGCTCGGCGAGCACGACTTCGCCGCGTACTGCAAGCGGCGCGAGGGCGCCACGACGATCCGTACGCTCCAGAGGCTGGAGTGGGTGCGGGGCGACGACGGGATCGTGACGGCCACCGTGCGGGCGGACGCCTTCTGCCACAACATGGTGCGGTCCCTGGTGGGCGCGCTGCTGTTCGTGGGCGACGGGCACCGGCCGCCGGACTGGCCGGCGAAGGTCCTGGCCGCGGGGGTACGGGACTCGGCGGTCCACGTCGTACGGCCGCACGGGCTCACGCTGGAGGAAGTCGGCTACCCGGCCGACGCGTTGCTGGCGGCCCGCAGCCGCGAGGCCCGCAACAAGCGGACGTTGCCGGGGGCGCCTCCCGACAGCTGCTGCTGAGGGAGGGACTCGGCATCGGCTTACCGTGAACGCGTCCGGAATGGCGACCGGCGGCCAGGGCCTCGATGCCAGGCCTCTCGTGGAGCGGTGAAGCTGATCCGCCGCTGACTCCGACCTGACAAGTTCCTCACACATCGGCGTGACAATGCCGTCGTGGCCGAACCCGTCATCAGGTCCCGGACGTCACCGCGGTGCGGGCCGGCCGGCCATCTCCCGAGACAGGAATGCCCTTGAACAGCAGGTTCTTCCCGCGCGTCCGGCCCGTGGCCGTGGTTGTTCCGCTCGCCGTCGCCGGAGTGCTCAGCGGCTGCGTCACCACCTCGGCGACGCAGCCCGCCTCCTCCCGGCCCGCTACGACGGCCGTCGCACCGTCGAAGGTCACAACCCCCGCCCGCGACGTGAAGTCAGCCACGCACGAGGCGAGTTCCTCCGTCACCAACGGGCTGCCGCCGCAGAAACCGGCCACCTACAAGCCGACCGTTCCCAAGCTCACGGCCCGGACTCCCGGGGGGCAGCTGGTGAACACGTGCGTACCGAAGCGCCTGTGGAACGACATCACCACCCTCACCACCAAGGACGGCAAGCACCTGTCCACCCTCATCATCGGCAAAGGCCCCAACGTCGTGTACTTCGGACACCAGTACGGCGGCCAGATCTGCAACTTCCTCGACCTCGCGGAGCAGATGGTCAAGCGGGGCTACCGCGTCATGCTCCCGGAGTTCCGGGGATACGTCGCCTCCGAGGCCGGGACCCCCTCCAGCCCTCTCGACATGCGGGCCGCCTTCGACAAGCTCAAAGCCCTCAAGACCGAGCACGTCTTCCTGGTGGGCGCGTCCTGCGGCGGCACCACCGCCGTCACCGAGGGCGTCAGAAGCGACATCCCCATCGCGGGTCTCACCCTGCTCTCCTCCCCGGCCCGCTGCGACGGCGACGCCGTGGCCGCGGTGAAGAAGATCAAGCAACCCTCCCTCTTCATGGTCGCGAAGGACGACATGCAGGGCGCCCACGAGAAACAACTCCGCGAGGTCTACAACGCCTCCCCCGCGAAGAAGAAGCAATTCATCGTGGTCGACGGCGAGGCTCACGGAACGCTGATGCTGTACGGGGACAAGGCGGCCGACAAGCGGCGCGCCAAGGTCATCGGCTTCCTCGCCGACACCTTCTCGGCGGCCCTGCGCATGTGACCATGCCGCCGGGCGCGGACTGATGTCGAACGCGCGATGACCGGCGCGAGCGCTGTCGTGCTCAGCCCCGGCGCAGGCGGCGGATCAGGCGGGTCAGGCGGCCTGGCGCGCGTTCGGTGGGCGGGGGTGGGGCCACGCGGAGGGTCAGGTCGCGGTGTGGGGTGGTCCAGTACGGGGTGACGCGGCGGTCCGGGGTGGTCGGGTGCGGTACGGGGGGTGGCGGCGTCGCGGAGACCTCGGGGGCGCGGTACGAGCCGAGCCTCGCGGTCTTGGTCCAGCCGAGCGCGGTGAGGCGCACGTACAGGTCCCAGGCGCCGTCCCGGAGCGGGGCGCCGCCCGCCGCGGTGGCCGGGTCGAGCAGGGCGCTTCCGGCGACGGTGAGCGTGCCGTCGGCGTGGTGGACCGTGGCGTCCGTGGCGAGCCGGTACTCGGCGCCGCCTGCGCGCTCCCGCAGCACGAGGACCGCGGAGGCCCTCCCGGGGGCCGCGCCGCCGGTGAGGGGTGCGCGGGCGAAGCGGGCCGACAGGGCGGCGGAGAGGCCTGGGGACGTCAGCGTCGGGGGGTCGTCGTCGCCTTCGTCCGGGGAGGTGGTTCCCAACGGGCCGTCCGCGGTGCGCAGTTCCGCCGTGAAGGCCGTCCTGAGCGCGCCGTCGCGCTGCCAGGACACCTCGTCCAGGCGGGCCCGGCAGACCACGGACGTCTCCCAGCGGACGAGTGCCACCAGGTCGTCGAGCCGGTTGTCGGTGACCAGGCCGACGGCGACCCGGCGCGGGGCCGTGAGGGCGGCGATCGCCGTGTCCGAGAGGCCGCTGTCGCCGCCGCCGTCGCCGCTGTTCAGGAAGACGTCCCGGATCGCGTCGCAGAGCGCGCGCCGGTCGTCCTCGTCCCGCTCCGGGAAGCCCCTGCCCATCAGCGGGTCCAGCAGCTCCACCCGCAGCCAGCGCCGGTGCAGCCGGTCACGGGTGCCGCCCGGTGTGGTGAGGCCGTTCACGGTCCCGACAAGGGTGCGCAGCGCGCCGTAGAGGGCCGCGTACGGGACGGCGGGGGTGTCCCGCTCCGGTCCTGAGTGGTAGCAGACGGCGCCCCCGAGGACGGCGGTGCGGCCCGCGCGCAGGGACGCCTCCGCCGTGAAGGCGTGCTCGCCCAGGGGGACGCCGGCCGCCGGGAAGCGCAGGCCGTGCTCGGCGAGGAACGCGCGGTGGAAGAGCTTGTCGGCGGTCAGGCTGTCCGCCAGCGGGTCCTTCGCGAACGTGGCGCGCGGCCGGTCCCGTGAGAACAGCTCCCGGGGGACGGCCCGGCCCTTCGCCGCCCTCCTGCCGACCACGATGTCCGCGTCGTGCGCGATGCCGTACCCGTACAGCCGCTCCAGCGCGTCGGCGGCCAGGCGGTCGCCGGCCCGCATGTACAGCAGGTACTCCCCGGTGCCGGGCTCGCCGGGGCCCCCGGGCCGCGCCGCCTCGGGCACCTGGAGCACCTCGAACTCCGCCGCCGGGAGGGTCTGCGCGGTGAGGGAGGCGAGGGTGTCCCGTACGGCGGCGGGCTCGGCGCCCCCGGTGGGCACCACCACGGTGACCTTGGGCGGGCGCGGGGCGGGGGCCGTATCCGTCGGCCGTACGGTCAGGGCCAGCCCGCCGTCCAGGTGGCACGCGGTCTCCAGGCCGCCCAGGACGGCCGGGGCGGGCAGGGTGAGGTCCTCCGGGCCGCCCCGGGGGCGCCCGTAGCGGTCCAGGCCCGGTCCCATGAGCCGTACGTGCACCTCCCAGACGCCGTCGTCCAGCGGCCCGCCGCCCGCCGCCCGCGCCGGGTCCACGGCGACCGTGCCGTGCACGACGGGGCGGACGAGGACGTCACCGTCCAGGTGCGCGGGTGTCTCCTCGAACGACACGGAGACCTCCCTCGGCAGCAGCCACACCACGGACGTGTCCCGGTGGCGCAGGCTCACGTCCGCGCGGAAGAGCTTCAGGTCGTCCGTGACGTCGACGGGCTCGACCAGCCCGTCGGTGAGGGACGGGTCGAGGAGGTAGCGCTCGCCCCGGCGCACGAGGGTCAGCGGTGTCAGGGGTGCCAGCGGTGTCCGGGGTGCCTCCGGGCCCGTACCGCCCGTCACGAACCGCGCGTCGAACCGCGCCCGCACCCGCCCCCGCCGCCACTCCACCGACGTGAGCCGGACGTCCGCGCCCAGCCCCGCCGCCCGCCCGGTCAGCTCCAGCAGCGCGTCCGGCCGGCCGGTCCGTACGAGGGCGGCGCGCGCCCGCTCCAGGCCCGCCAGCCCCTCGTACACGCCCTCCGTCAGGTACTCCTCCGCCACCTCGCGCAGCGCCCCGAAGAGCGCGACGCGCGCCTCCGGGCCGTACGTGGCGAAGACCGGCTCGCTCAGGTACTTGACCATGTCCGCGCGCCAGAAGCGGCGCAGCCACTTGTCGCGCACCGGGCCGGGCGGCGTCTCGGCGCCCAGGGCGTCGAAGATCCGGCGGAGGTTGCCCGCGTAGCTCACCGGGTCGAGGTGGTCGGGTGTGGTGTGGCCGCCGCCCTCCCGCTCCAGGTAGTAGTAGCAGGGGTAGTCGCCGACGACGGAGACGGACGCGGCGCGGAACACGGCAGGCACTATGAACAGCAGGTCCTCGCCGACGAAGTGCCCGACGGGGAACCGGATCCCCTGCTCCCGCAGGAAGGCCGTCCGGTACATCTTGTGGACCGTCAGGCTGTCGTGCAGGGGGGCCGTCTCGAAGGTGCACGACGCGCGGGTCCTGCTCATCAGCGCGTGCGGGATGCCGCGGGACCGGAAGGTGCTGACGACCTTGCCGATCACGATGTCCGAGCCGTTCGCGCGGCCGAGGTCGTACATCCGGGTGAGTGCCTCGTCGCCCAACAGGTCGTCGTGGTCGACGAACTGCACGTATTCGCCGCGTGCCAGGTCGATCGCCACGTTGCGGGGCCTGCCCGGCCAGCCGGAGTTGGGGATGCCAGTGAGGCGGAAGTTCGGGTGCTCGGCCGCGAGGGCGGCGAGTCGCGCCGGGGTGTCGTCCGTCGAGCCGTCGTCGACGAAGAGCACCTCGAACGCCTCGGGGGGCATCGTCTGCCGGAGCAGCGACCCGACCAGGGGTTCGAGGACCGTCCCCGAGTTGTACGTCGGGACCACCACAGTGACTCTGACCGCCACGCGCCACGCCTCCGGATGCTCGCCCCTCGGGCGTCCAGTGTGGCAAGCGGGGGCCGGTCAGGGCGGGAGGCCCGACCGGCGGATCCCCGCGCGCCTTGTTCCGCGTCGCGGGATCCGCCGGCCGGGCCGGGCCGGGGCCTAGGCGCCGGGCTGTACCGCCGCCGCCGAGGCCTGGAGGCGGCCCCGCTGGTAGATCTGACGGAACGTGAACTCGGAGACGTCGTCGCCCGTGGTGAAGACGTTCTTGTCGGACTTGGTGACGTCCTTGCCGGACGTGAAGCCGCCGACCGTGAAGTACACGTACCGGCCGAACGAGTTGGTGGTCTTGCGGCAGATCACCCCGTCCCGGCAGAAGGTCGGGACGCCGCTCCCGGACAGGGAGGCGATGCCGTCCTTGGCCTCGGCCTTCGCCTTGAGCGCCTGGGCCTCCTTCGCGAAGACCGCGACCCCGACCGTGACCGCCACCCCGTCCTTGCTGTACGTGGCGCGGATCACCTCGTCGCAGCTGTTCGAGGCGAGGATCGAGCCGAGGGCGCCCTGCGCGGAGGCCGCGCAGTTGGTCGTACGGGTCGTCGCCCCCTTCTCGTACTCGCGCCCCTCCATCGTCAGCCGCGCGCCCGGGAACAGCGTGTCCGCCGACAGCGGCGCGGTGTCCTTCTCGGCGCTGGAGACGAAGTCCTTCGGGTCCGGCGGCGGCAGCGGGGACGCCGACGGGAACGACGGCACCGGATCGGCCGCCTCGCCCGTCGTCGCGGCGGCCGTCGGCAGGTCCTGCGACGCCGTCTCGGCCGCGCTCGGGCCGCTGTCACCGCCGCTCATGGACACGATGACGGAGGCGACGACCGCGACGACGGCGGCCGTCGCGAGACCCCCGCCGCCCATCAGCAGCCAGCGCTTGCGGCGGGCACGCCCGGCCGAGGCGTCGGCGAGCGCCGCCCAGTCGGGGGTGCGGGTGTCGTACGTCTCGGGTGTCCGGTTGTCGTACGGGTCGGCCGACCGGGCGGCGTACGGGTCCGCCGGCTGTGCCGCGTAGGGGTCGGCCGACCGCGTGCCGTACGGGTCGGGATTGCCGAACAGGTCGGTGGTGGGGAACGGGTCGTGAGGGTTCTGGGATCCGTCAGGGTTCCGGGATCGGTGCGGGCTCTGTGATCCGTAGGGATCCTGCGATCCGTACGGATCGTGTCCTGGTGTCGGTGAACCGGGGCTGCCCCAGGAGGGTCCCCCTTGCCCAAAGCTCATGCCGCGCAGTTTAAGGCCGTGCGGGGCCCGGTCGTACCGGCGTGCGGGAGAAAACGGTTGGGCCCGGGCCGCCGGTGGCCCGACAATGCGGACCATGGGACATCTTGAGGCAGGGCACCTGGAGTACTACCTCCCCGACGGACGGGTGCTGCTCGGCGACGCTTCGTTCCGCGTGGGGGAGGGCGCCGTCGTCGCCCTCGTCGGGGCCAACGGCGCGGGCAAGACCACGCTGCTGCGGCTGATCGCGGGGGAGCTGCAACCGCACGGCGGGACGGTCACGGTCAGTGGCGGGCTCGGCGTCATGTCGCAGTTCGTCGGCTCGGTGCGCGACGACCGCACGGTCCGTGACCTGCTGGTCTCCGTCGCGCAGCCGTGCATCCGCGAGGCGGCGCGCGCGGTGGACGAGGCCGAGCACCTGATCATGACGGTCGACGACGAGGCCGCGCAGATGCGGTACGCGCAGGCGCTGAGCGACTGGGCGGAGGCGCGGGGGTACGAGGCCGAGACGGTCTGGGACATGTGCACGATGGCGGCGCTGGGCGTGCCGTACGACAAGGCGCAGTTCCGCGGGCTGACCACGCTCTCCGGCGGCGAGCAGAAGCGGCTGGTGCTGGAGGCGCTGCTGCGCGGGCCGGACGAGGTGCTGCTCCTGGACGAGCCGGACAACTATCTGGACGTCCCCGGCAAGCGCTGGCTGGAGGAGAAGCTCAAGGAGACCCGTAAGACGGTCCTCTTCGTCTCCCACGACCGGGAGCTGCTGGCCAGGGCCGCCGAGAAGATCGTCAGTGTCGAGCCGAGCCCGGCGGGCTCGGACGTATGGGTGCACGGGGGCGGATTCGGCACGTACCACCAGGCGCGCAAGGAGCGGTTCGCGCGCTTCGAGGAGCTGAAGCGGCGCTGGGACGAGGAGCACGCCCGGCTCAAGGCGCTGGTGCACCGGCTGCGGCAGCAGGCGGCGATCAGCCCCGACATGGCCTCGCGCTACCGGGCGATGCAGACGCGCTTCAAGAAGTTCGAGGACGCGGGGCCGCCGCCGGAGCCGCCGCGCGAGCAGGAGATCACCATGCGGCTCAAGGGCGGCCGTACCGGTGTACGGGCGGTGACCTGCAAGGACCTGGAGCTCACCGGGCTGATGAAGCCGTTCTCGCTGGAGATCTTCTACGGCGAGCGGGTCGCGGTCCTCGGGTCGAACGGCTCCGGGAAGTCGCACTTCCTGCGGCTGCTGGCGGGGGACGACGTCCGGCACACGGGGGAGTGGAAGCTCGGCGCGCGGGTGGTGCCGGGGCACTTCGCGCAGACCCACGCGCACCCGGAGCTGCTGGGGCGGACGCTGGTCGACATCCTGTGGACCGAGCACGCGAAGGACCGGGGCGGGGCGATGAGCGTGCTGCGGCGGTACGAGCTGGAACGGCAGGGGGACCAGCCGTTCGAGAAGCTGTCGGGCGGGCAGCAGGCGCGCTTCCAGATCCTGCTGCTGGAGCTGCGGGGGACGACGGCGCTGCTGCTGGACGAGCCGACGGACAACCTGGACCTGGAGTCGGCGGAGGCCTTGCAGGACGGTCTTGAGGTGTACGACGGGACGGTGGTGGCGGTGACGCACGACCGGTGGTTCGCGCGGTCCTTCGACCGGTACCTGGTGTTCGGGTCCGACGGGGTCGTGCGGGAGACGCCGGAGCCCGTCTGGGACGAGCGGCGGGTGGTGCGGGAGCGGTAGGGGTTCCGGGGCTCCGGGACTCGTTTTGACCCGTACGGGGGCGCCCGGGTATTCTGCTGGTTCGTTATGCGTATTGGCTTGGTCGTTCTCACGCGAGGGGCCCTTACGCCGGTCCACCGGGCCGATGGACAGAGGCAGGTACACGGGTTGCGTCCCCGCTGTGCCGCCATGGCTGTCGTGATCGTCCGGGTGGCCTTGTCAGGTTCCCACTCACTGAAGAAGCGAAGGCTACGACCGTGCGTACGTACAGCCCCAAGCCCGGCGATGTGACACGCCAGTGGCACGTCATCGACGCCCAGGACATCGTCTTGGGCCGTCTGGCGACCACTGCCGCCAACCTTCTGCGCGGTAAGCACAAGGCGATCTACGCCCCCCACGTTGACACCGGCGACTTCGTCGTCATCATCAACGCGGACAAGGTGCACCTGTCCGGCAACAAGCGGACCCAGAAGATGGCGTACCGCCACTCCGGTTTCCCGGGTGGCCTGCGTTCCGTCCGTTACGACGAACTCCTCGCCAAGAACCCCGAGAAGGCCGTCGAGAAGGCCATCAAGGGCATGATCCCCAAGAACACCCTGGGTCGTCAGATGCTCTCGAAGCTGAAGATCTACGCGGGCGACCAGCACCCGCACGCTGCCCAGCAGCCTGTCCCGTTCGAGATCACCCAGGTCGCGCAGTAGTTCCGGCCACCCCCTAAGACATAAAGAAATCTGAGGAGAATCGTGGCCGAGTCCACTGCAGAAGCCCCCGTCGAGAGCGCCGAGGGTGAGGAGACCTTCGAGGCCGTGACGACCTTCGAGTCCGAGGTCCCCGTCGAGGGTGAGTACACCACCGAGTCCCTGGCGTCCCGCTTCGGCGACCCCCAGCCGGCCGCCGGCCTGGGCCGCCGCAAGAACGCCATCGCCCGCGTCCGGATCGTTCCGGGCACCGGCAAGTGGAAGATCAACGGTCGCACCCTCGAGGGTTACTTCCCGAACAAGGTGCACCAGCAGGAAGTGAACGACCCCTTCAAGATCCTTGAGCTCGACAACCGCTACGACGTCATCGCCCGCATCTCGGGTGGCGGCGTCTCCGGTCAGGCCGGCGCCCTGCGCCTCGGCGTGGCCCGCGCGTTGAACGAGGCGGACGTGGACAACAACCGCGCCCCGCTCAAGAAGGCCGGATTCCTCTCGCGTGACGACCGTGCGGTCGAGCGCAAGAAGGCCGGTCTCAAGAAGGCCCGTAAGGCCCCGCAGTACAGCAAGCGCTAATCACGCTGGTTGGCCAGTCTGTCTTCGAACGCCCCGGCGGCACTCCGTGCCGCCGGGGCGTTCGTTTTCTTGAACTACTCGGGCGTATAACAGCATCAGACGCTCAGTACTTTGGGTTTTGGCGTTTTCGGAGCTTTTACGTGCGGAGCCGGGACGGTTCCGTGCGTTTTTTGGAGGGAGAGCTGTGGGACGACTCTTCGGCACGGACGGCGTGCGCGGTGTCGCCAACGCCGATCTGACGGCTGAGCTCGCGCTCGGACTGTCGGTCGCGGCGGCACATGTGCTCGGCGAGGTGGGGACGTTCGAGGGGCATCGGCCGACGGCGGTGGTGGGCCGCGACCCCCGCGCCTCCGGCGAATTCCTGGAGGCCGCCGTGGTGGCGGGACTCGCGAGCGCCGGTGTGGACGTCCTGCGGGTCGGTGTGCTGCCCACCCCGGCGGTGGCGTATCTCACCGGCGTGCTGGGTGCCGACCTCGGCGTGATGCTCTCCGCGAGCCACAACGCCATGCCGGACAACGGCATCAAGTTCTTCGCACGCGGCGGTCACAAGCTCGCCGACGAGCTGGAGGACCGCATCGAGTCGATCTACGAGCAGCACCGCACCGGTGAGCCGTGGGAGCGCCCGACCGGCGGCGGCGTCGGCCGGATCCGCTCGTACGACGAAGGCTTCGACCGGTACGTGGCCCACCTCATCGGCGTACTGCCGAACCGGCTCGACGGGCTCAAGGTCGTCCTCGACGAGGCGCACGGCGCGGCCGCCCGGGTCTCGCCCGAGGCCTTCGCGCGCGCCGGGGCCGAGGTCATCACGATCGGCGCCGAGCCGGACGGGCTGAACATCAACGACGGGTGCGGCTCCACGCACCTGGACCTGCTCAGGGCCGCCGTCGTCGAGCACGGCGCGGACCTCGGCATCGCGCACGACGGCGACGCCGACCGCTGCCTCGCCGTGGACGCGGCGGGCGAGGAGGTCGACGGCGACCAGATCCTCGCCGTCCTGGCCCTGGCCATGCGGGAGGCCGGCACCCTGCGGGGCGACGCGGTCGTCGGCACGGTCATGTCGAACCTCGGCTTCAAGATCGCGATGGAGCGCGAGGGCATCCACCTCGTGGAGACCGCCGTCGGCGACCGGTACGTCCTGGAGTCGATGAAGGAGCACGGCTACGCGCTCGGCGGCGAGCAGTCCGGGCACGTCATCGTCCTCGACCACGCCACGACCGGCGACGGCACCCTGACCGGCCTCATGCTGGCGGCGCGCGTCGCCGCGACCGGCCGTACGCTCGCCGACCTCGCGGGCGTCATGCACCGGCTGCCGCAGGTGCTCGTGAACGTCCCCGACGTCGACAAGGCCCGGGTGCACACCTCCCCCGACCTGGCGACCGCGGTCGCCGAGGCCGAGGCGGAACTGGGCTCCACCGGCCGGGTCCTGCTGCGCTCCTCCGGTACGGAACCGCTGGTACGGGTCATGGTCGAGGCGGCCGACATCGAGCAGGCGCGGTCGGTGGCCGGGAGGCTGGCGGACGTGGTGAAGTCGGCGCTGGGCTGATCCTGGCGGCCGTCAGAGCTTGCGCAGGGACAGGCGCTGGACCTTGTGGTCCGGGCCTTTGCGGACGATCAGCGTGGCGCGGCCCCGGGTCGGCGCCACGTTCTCCAGCAGGTTGGGCCGGTTGACGGTCCGCCACATCGTGCGCGCGTAGTCCAGCGACTCCTCCTCCGACACCTGCGTGTACCTGCGGAAGTACGAGGAGGGGTCCTGGAACGCGGTCTCGCGCAGCTTGCGGAACCGGTTCAGGTACCACGCCTCGATGTCCTCGGCGCGGGCGTCCACGTACACACTGAAGTCGAAGTAGTCGGCGAGCCCGACCCGCGTCCTGCCGTCCTTGCCGGGCAGCGCGGGCTGGAGGACGTTGATGCCCTCCACGATCAGGATGTCCGGGCGCCGTACGGTCAGCACCTCGCCCGGCACGATGTCGTAGATCAGGTGCGAGTACACGGGCGCCGTGACCTCGTCCTTCCCCGCCTTCACGTCGGCGACGAACCGGGTCAGGGCCCGGCGGTCGTACGACTCGGGGAAGCCCTTGCGCGACATCAGCCCCCGGGACTCCAGCTCCTTCATCGGCAGCAGGAAGCCGTCCGTCGTCACCCGCTCGACCCGGGGGTGCTCGGGCCAGCGGGCCAGCAGCGCCTGGAGGAGACGCGCCACGGTCGACTTCCCGACGGCGACGCTCCCGGCCACCCCTATGACGAACGGCGTGCCGCGCTGCGTGCTGTGCCCGTCGTCCCCGTCCCCGAGGAACGTGTTCAGCGCGCCGCGCAGCTCCGCCGTGGCCTTGACGTACAGATTCAGCAGCCGGGAGAGCGGCAGGTAGACGTCCCGTACCTCGTCGAGGTCGATGACGTCCCCGAGCCCCCGCAGCCGCTCGACCTCCCCGGCGGTGAGCGGCAGCGGGGTCTTGTCCCGCAGGGCGCTCCATTCGGCCCGGCTGAGATCGACGTAAGGGGTGATCATCCGGCCATTGTCACGCACGGGATCGTTCGGGGGCCTCCCGGGTGGCGAGCGCCTTGCGCAGGACCTGGGAGAGGGCCAGTGAGCCGCCCAGCAAGAGCCAGTGGAGGACGACGAACGCCGTGCCCGGCCTCGGCTCGACCGTCCAGGTCAGCGTAACGGCGCGCAGGCCGAAGAACAGCGTGGCCGCGTGGGACACCCTCGCGCCCAGCTTCAGGAGCGGTGCGGGGATCCGGCGCCACGCGCCGCTCCAGGTCCGGCGCGCCGCCGCTTCGGACGCCGGGCGCGGCTGGGGGATGCGTTCGGGTGCTCGCTCCGGGGCCCGTACTACTGCCGTCGGGGGGACCGCCGCGTCGATTGTCGCGATTCTGTCCGGGGTGAGGTCCGCGTACAGCGTGGGTTCCGCGGCGATCTGGAAGCCGTCGTGGCCGGTGAGGCGGCGGCCGCCGTCCGGGTACGCGACCATCGCGGCGCACGCGTCGTAACGGACGGTGATCATGCCGCCGGGGGTGCTGAGACCTATCCCTTCCGCCGCCACCGTCAGGATCGTGTCCTTGTCGTCGTGCGACCGGTGCCGGGTGCCGGTGAGCCGGTCGTCCTCCGCGGAGTACTGCGGCGCCTCGGTGAAGCCCGCCCAGTCGGCGCCGCGGCCCGGGACCTGGAGCAGGGCCGTGGAGTGCAGCTCGCGCGCCACGTCGCGCAGGTCGTCCACCGTGACGGCGGCCAGCTCGGCGCGGTGCTCGGCGTGGGTCGCGTTGGGGTGGTCGACGAGCAGGTTCAGCGCGTACGAGGGCAGGCTCCCGGCGTACGCGTCGGGGTGGTCGAACTGCTTCAGCACCTTGTTGCGGGCCGCGTCCAGCTCCGCCTGCGCGATGCGGCCGGCCCGGAGCCGGGCGAGGACGTCCACGAACCCGCCGACCACCGCGTCCTGCTTCTGCGGGAGCGCGTCCGCGAAGGCGGTGATCGTGGCGAAGTCGGCGTCGCGCGGGCTGTAGTGCCCGGCGGTGGCGTACGAGTACCCGCCCTTCTGGCGCAGGTCCGCGTACAGCGCCCGGCCGAGCACCTCCGCGAACAGGGAGGCCGCGGTCGACCGGCGGACGATGCCGTCCATGACCACCCCGCCGTCGTCGCCGCCGATGTACGCCGGGGTGACGGGCAGCGCGGAGGTGACGGGCGGCATCGGGTGGCGCGGCCCGGACGGCAGGTCGAGCCGCAGCCCCTCCGGCACGGTGTCGCTGGTGATCCACAGGACCGCGTTCTCGCGGGTGAAGCGGGTCGCGGCCCACTCCCGTACCGCGTCGGCCGTCAGGTGCCACGCCCCCAGCTCGGTGTAGCTCACCAGGCCGTACCCCTGGGCGCCGTAACGCCACAGCGGCAGCTGGTGGTTGGGGCCGTAGGAGCGGCCCGCCGCTTCCGTGCGCAGGATCTCGCGCTCGGTCTCCAGCCGCTCCAGCGGCAGGTCGCGCAGGGCGTCGCAGACACCGCTGAGGTACGTGACGACCTCGTCGGCCGTGCCGGTGGCGTGGAAGATGGTGTACGTGGTGGCGGTGGCGCCGTTGTAGTGCAGGTCCGACACACCGTGGCGGAACAGCGCGAGGTGCTCGACGAGGTGGGTGATGCCCGAGGTCGCGTACGTCTCGTCGGCGGCGCCCACCCGGAAGACGAGCCCGGCGGTGATCGGGCCGCTGCCGGCGGCCAGGAGCGTCCGGACGCCGTCGACCTCGGTGAGGCGGATGCCGGCGGCGGGCGCCTGGGCGGGGGTGGCCGCTGCCGGGGCCGCGGGAGTCTGCTGGGACATCGGGTCAGCCCTTCGCCAGTGCGAGCTTGCGGTGCTTCGTGAACGCGGCGTCCTGGTCGCCCAGGAACGTCCACGGGTACTCGGTCGCGTTGTTGCCGATCGCGCGGAAGTGCGGTGCCGCCAGGGCGTGTTCACCCGCCGTCGAGAACACCATCGCGAAGTGGTTGTGCGCCTCGACCGAGCGGAACGTCGGACGGTGGTCCGGGTGCAGCACGGACGCGGCCGCCGCCGCGACCAGTTCGTCCCTGACGTCCGTCCGCGTGATGTACCGCGCGTCGTCGCCCTCGTCGAGGTCGAGCCAGCGCTCGATGTGGAGCTGGGCGACCAGCACCCCCGCGTTGCTCCCGGCGGGCGCGGCCGCGGCGCGCTCCCGGGCGAAGGCGTGCGCGGCCTCCCAACTCCCGCTCCACTTGGGGCACAACTGCTGGAGCAGCGAGTTCTGGGCGGCCAGGTGGTGGGGGTGGTGCTCGGCGAGCCGGTCGTAACGGCGGCGCGCCTCGCTCTGCCCCAGTTGCAGACCGCGCGCCGTGGTCAGGCGTACCGCCCAGGCCAGGGCGAAGTCGGGGTGCTCGGCGCAGACGTCGATCAGGAGTCCCTCGGCCTTGCGCAGCCAGGTGTGGAACTCCTCGAACTGACGCTGCGACACATGCTGCGCGCGGGCCGCGCTGCGGATCTTCCAGCCGACGACCACCCGGCGCTGGGCGAGGAGCGTCCGGCGGAGCGGACCTTCGGACGGCTCGGCCTCGATCCGCTCGAACAGCCCCTCCGTACCGCTCAGTTCGGCGAGGAGGCCGGAGGCGTACGCGCGGTCGTCCTCGTCGGTGAGCCCTTCGAAGAAGCGCTCCACGGCGGGCAGATCGCCGGCCCGGGCGGCGGTGCGCAGCGGCACGAGCGCGGGTACGGCGGCGTACGGGTGGAACTGGGGGCGAGCCAGTGGCTCGGCTTGAGGCATGACGGTCCTCGGTACGGGACGGGCCGGCGGACGGCGGGGCGGAGGGGGACGCGCCCCGCGTACGGGCCCGGAACGGGGTCCGCACGATGTGTGCGTGAAGTGAAGGCGCAGGTTAGCAGCCGGGACTGACAGAGGGTCGGGGAGTTTCCGGGGGCGTCACGGAGGGCGTCACTGGCGGGAGTGGGATGGAGTGGTGGGGGTCAGGTGCGGGTGCGGCGTTGGTGCCAGGCGCGGGTGACGCGCGCGGTCATCCAGAGCGCGGCGGCGGTGGAGTTGATCTCCCGGAGGAGGCCGATGTCCGGGGACCACCAGGCGTAGGCCGCGGCGGACACGAAGAGGCACAGGCCCAGGACGTTGAGGACCCACCAGCCCCGGGGACGGGGGAAGGCGGCCCGGGGAGGCCGCTCACGTGGGGCCGCGCCCCCGGCCGCCGACACCAGGGTCTCCTTGATGCCGGTCAACAGGCCCCTGCTGGCCAGGACATGGGCGCCGGGCAGCGCGGTCAGCGCCTCGGGCCGGGTGCCGAAGGCCGGGGGGAGTGGGGGAAGGCCGAGCAGTTCCACCAGCGAACGCTGCCGGTCGGCCGGGGCGTTGGCGCCGCGCAGGAGGGCGGCGAGGGGCCGCGGGTCGGTGATGCCGTACGCCTTGGCGAGGGCGGCCGCCGTGGCCGCCGCCGTCGCCTGGTCGGGGACCGGGGCCGCCTCGTCCCACGCGTGGGTGGCGACCTTCCTGCCCCGGTGGAGGAGGGTGAAGCCGTGGCGGTCCGCGGTGCGGTGCAGGACGAGGGCCGGCCAGCGCTCGCCCGTGGTGAAGCTGTCGGCGGCGGCGGTGAGCCCCTCCTCGCCGAGGAGCCGGGCGCGCCGGCCCGGGGTGGGGTTCGCGGCCAGCTCGACGTACGCCATCGCGCCGTCGGCGGCCGGTGCGATCCGCAGGGGGACCCCGCAGAGCAGCGCCGCCTCGGCGACCCGGTGCGGGGGCGCGGAGACGACGGCGAGGGAGGCGGAGAGGACCGGGGGGTCGGGCAGGGCGGGGGAGGCGGTCAGGCCGGGGAGCCCGGTGAGGTCGGGGAAGCCGGGGAGGCCGGGCAGGTCCGGGAGGGAGGGCGTGCCTGGGAGGGCCGGCGACGGGGCGGGGGACAGGGCGGACGGGGACGCGGGGTCGGTCGCCGTGGCGGCGCCGGCGCCGGCACGGTACGGCTCGTCCGGGTCGCCGCCCGCGGTGCGGGGCGCCCCCGGCGCCCGTACCGGCGTCGCGAAGAACTTGATGCGGGCCGCGACCTCCATCCGTACCCCCCTGCGGAAGTCCAGGAACTCCTGCCGCGCGTCCCCGAAGTACGCCCACGGAAGCTCCGTCGCGTGCGTGCCGATCCGCCGGAACTGCTCCAGCGCCTCCGCGTGCCGGCCGGCCAGGATCAGCGTCAGGGCGAGGTGGTTGCGTACCCCCGCCGCCTCCGGATCCCCCGGCGCGTGGGCGTCCGACAGCGCGAGCGCGCGTTCCGTCGCGGCGTGGATCCGGGCGCGCGGCGGAACGCGGGAGGGGCCGGACGGGGCCGGGCCGCCGTGGGGCGTGAAGGCGGGGGCGGCGGTACGGGTACGGGGCGCGCCCAGCGCGGTGTCGGCCGTCGCGGTGGACGCCGTGGGGTCCGCCGCCACCTCGTACTCGACCGCCGCCAGCAGCGGCAGCGCGTGCAGCAGCGAGCCGGGCAGGGCCTCCGCCGCCGCCTGTTCCGCGAAGTCGAACATCTCCTCGTGCGAGCCGTGCCACTTCTCGCACAGGTACTGGAGCGCCGCGCGGTGGCAGCCGTAGTGGTGCGGGGCGCGGGCCGTGGCCTCCGCCCAGTACGCGGCGAAGACCTCGCGCGGCGCCTGGCTGCCCGTCGCGTGCGTGAGCGCGATCTGCCACGGCACCGGGTCGGTGGGGTTCAGCTCGGCCGCCGTACTGATCACCGGGACGGCGTCGTCAAGCAGCGCGAAGAACGCCTGGAACTGGTCCTTCGACACGTCCTTGGCGCGCGACCCGGTCCGTATCTCCCAGGCCTGCGCCACACACAGCTCGGCCTTGACCAGCACCGCGTCCGGATCCTCCGGCGCCTCGGCCAGCCAGGCGTCCAGCCAGCCGCGGTGGTGCAGGGCGTTCCTGGCCAGCTGCGGTACGAAGACGCCGCGACGCTCCCACTCGGCGCCCCGCCGGGTGCCCGCCAGCAGGTCCCGCGCGGGCCCGTGGTCGCCGCCGGCCGCCGCGCGGAGCGCGTCGCGCAGGTCGGGGTGGACCGGGTCGAGGACGACGGCCGTGTCCGGCGGCAGGTCCGCGCCGACGGCGGGGCCGTGGCGGAGCATCCGGGGCAGGGCGAGGAGCGTACGAAGTGTCACGAAGCCCCATTCAATGCTGTGGTGTCCGCACCGACAAGGCAGGACTCCGCGATACGGACAAGGCCGCCCTCGGTCGGGTTACCCGGGGCATGGGGTCCCGCGCCTTAGGCTGCCGACATGTGTGGAATTGTGGGTTATGTCGGTGGACAGTCGGCGCTCGATGTGGTCATCGCGGGCCTCAAGCGACTCGAATACCGCGGCTACGACTCGGCCGGGGTCGCGGTGCTCGCGGACGGCGGGCTCGCCATGTCGAAGAAGGCGGGCAAGCTCGTCAACCTGGAGAAGGCGCTCGCGGAACAGCCGCTCCCGAGCGGCCCCACCGGCATCGGGCACACCCGGTGGGCCACCCACGGCGGCCCCACGGACCTCAACGCCCACCCCCACCTGGACAACGCGGGCCGCGTCGCCGTCGTCCACAACGGGATCATCGAGAACTTCGCCGCCCTGCGCGCCGAACTGACCGGCCGCGGCCACGGCCTGGAGTCCGAGACGGACACGGAGGTCGTCGCGCACCTGCTCGCCGAGGCGTTCTCGGCCTGCGGCGACCTCGCGGACTCCATGCGGCAGGTGTGCCGGCGGCTGGACGGCGCCTTCACCCTCGTCGCCGTCCACGCGGACGCGCCGGACGTCGTCGTGGGCGCGCGGCGCAACTCCCCGCTGGTGGTGGGCGTGGGCGACGGCGAGGCCTTCCTGGCCTCGGACGTCGCGGCCTTCATCGCCCACACCCGCTCGGCGATCGAACTGGGCCAGGACCAGGTGGTGGAGCTGCGCCGGGACGGCGTGACCGTGACGGACTTCGACGGGGCGCCGGCCGAGACCCACGCGTACCACATCGACTGGGACGCCTCGGCCGCCGAGAAGGGCGGGTACGCGTCCTTCATGCTCAAGGAGATCGCCGAACAGCCCAAGGCGGTCGCGGACACGCTGCTGGGACGCATCGACGCCGAGGGCAGGCTGTCGCTGGACGAGGTGCGGATCTCCCCGTCGGAATTGCGGGAGGCCGACAAGGTGGTCATCGTCGCGTGCGGGACGGCGTTCCACGCCGGGCTGATCGCGAAGTACGCCATCGAGCACTGGACCAGGATCCCCTGCGAGGTCGAGCTGGCGAGCGAGTTCCGCTACCGCGACCCGATCCTCGACCCGCGCACGCTGGTGATCGCCATCTCCCAGTCCGGCGAGACGATGGACACGCTGATGGCGCTGCGGCACGCCCGGGAGCAGGGCGCGAAGGTGCTGGCCATTTGCAACACGAACGGCTCGACCATCCCCAGGGAGTCGGACGCCGTCCTCTACACCCACGCGGGCCCCGAGGTCGCGGTCGCGTCCACGAAGGCGTTCCTCACCCAGCTGGTGGCGTGCTACCTGGTGGCGCTGTACCTGGGGCAGTCGCGCGGGACGAAGTGGGGCGACGAGGTCCGGGCGGTGGTACGGGACCTGTCGCGGATCGCGGGGGCGGTGGAGGAGGTCCTGACGACCATGGAGCCGGTACGGGAGCTGGCGCGCTCGCTCAAGGACAAGAAGACGGTGCTGTTCCTGGGACGGCACGTGGGGTACCCGGTGGCCCTGGAGGGGGCGCTCAAGCTCAAGGAACTGGCGTACATGCACGCCGAGGGCTTCGCGGCCGGTGAGTTGAAGCACGGCCCGATCGCGCTGATCGAGGAGGACCTGCCGGTGGTCGTCGTCGTACCCTCGCCGCGTGGCCGGTCGGTGCTGCACGACAAGATCGTGTCGAACATCCAGGAGATCCGGGCCAGGGGGGCGCGCACGATCGTGATCGCGGAGGAGGGAGACGAGGCGGTGGCGCCGTACGCGGACCACCTGATCCGCGTGCCCGTCACGCCCACGCTGCTGCAACCCTTGGTCGCGACGGTGCCGTTGCAGGTGTTCGCGTGCGAGCTGGCGACGGCGCGGGGGAACGAGGTCGACCAGCCGCGGAACCTGGCGAAGTCGGTGACGGTGGAGTGAGCGGGTGACGGAGTGAGCGAGTGAGGGAATGAGGGAGTGGGTTCAGGGTGATCATCGGGGTGGGGATCGACGTCGCGGAGATCGAACGGTTCGGGGAGTCGCTGCTGCGCACCCCCCAGCTGGCCGAACGGCTCTTCTCGGAGCGGGAGTTGCTGCTGCCGAGCGGTGAGCGGCGCGGTACGGCGTCCCTCGCGGCGCGCTTCGCCGCGAAGGAGGCGGTGGCGAAGGCGCTGGGCGCGCCCGGGGGGCTGCGCTGGCGGGACGCGGAGGTGTACGTCGAGGAGAGCGGGCAGCCGAGGCTGCGCGTCCTCGGGACGGTGGCGGCCCGGGCGGCGGAGCTGGGGGTACGGAACTGGCACGTGTCGCTCAGCCATGACGCGGGGGTGGCTTCGGCGGTGGTGATCGCGGAGGGGTGAGGAGGGCGGGGGTGAGAGGGCGGGGGTTGAGTGTCGGGGGTTGGGCGTTGGGTGTTGCGTCGGTTGGTCGGCGGCCGATCGACCGACCGACCGGCCGAGTGGGGCGTGTGGACGGAGAGATGGGCGTATGCGGACTGCTTACAGCGTGGAGACGGTACGGAACGCCGAGCGCGAGCTCATGGCCCGGCTGCCGGAGGGCGCGCTGATGCAACGCGCGGCCGCCGGCCTCGCGGCGGCCTGCGCGGACCTCCTGGGCGGCGGGTCGGGCGCGGGGCGGGTGTCGGCGGTGGGGCGGGTGTACGGGTCCAAGGTCGTCGTCCTCGCCGGGAGCGGCGCCAACGGCGGCGACGCGCTGTACGCGGGGGCGCGGCTGGCGGCCCGGGGGGCGCGGGTGTGGGCGGTGCCGCTCGCGGCGGACCGTACCCACGAAGGCGGTCTGGCCGCCCTGTTGGGTGCCGGGGGGCGGGTCGCGGACGACCCGTTCGAGGTGCTGGCGGTGGCCGACCTGGTGCTGGACGGCATTACCGGTATCGGCGGGCGGGGCGGGCTGCGCCCCGACGCGGTGCCGGTGGCGCGGGCGGCGCGCGGGGGCCGGGGGGTGATCGTCGCCGTCGACCTGCCGAGCGGGGTGGAGGCGGACAGCGGTGAGGTGGCGGGGGAGGCGTTGCGGGCGGACGCGACGGTGACCTTCGGCGCGTACAAGCCGGGTCTGCTGATCGACCCGGCGCGCGAGTACGCGGGGGCGCTGCGGCTGGTGGACATCGGCCTGGGCCCGTACCTGCCGTCCGTACCGGAACTGGAGGCGCTCCAGCACGAGGACGTGGCGCGGCTGTTGCCGGCGCCGACGGGCGAGAGCGACAAGTACCGGCGGGGGGTGGTCGGCATCGTCGCCGGGTCGGCGAGGTACCCGGGCGCGGCGGTGCTGGCGGTGGCGGGCGCGCTGCGGGGCGGTGCGGGGGCGGTCCGGTACGTGGGTCCCGGCGGCGACGCGGTGATCGCCCATTACCCGGAGACGCTGGTGCACGAGGGGCCGCCGTCGAAGGCCGGCCGGGTGCAGGCCTGGGCGGTGGGGCCGGGGCTGGGCGACGGGCCTGGCGTGGCGGACGCGCTGGCCTCGGACGTCCCGGTCCTGGTCGACGCGGACGGCCTGCGGCTGCTGGACCCGGCGACGGTACGGGCGCGTACCGCGCCGACCCTGCTCACTCCGCACGCGGGGGAGGCGGCGGCGCTGCTGGGGGTGGACCGCGCGGAGGTCGAGTCGGGCCGGCTGGCGGCGGTACGGGAGCTGGCGGCACGGTACGGGGCGACGGTGCTGCTCAAGGGCTCGACGACGCTGGTCGCGTCGCCGGACCAGGGGGTGCCGGTACGGGTGAACCCGACGGGCACGCCCTGGCTGGCCACGGCGGGCAGCGGCGACGTGCTGTCGGGCCTGGCGGGCTCCCTGCTGGCATCGGGCCTGGACCCCCGCGACGCGGCCTCGGCCGCCGCCTACCTCCACGGCCTGGCCGGCCGCCTGGCCTCCCACGGCGCCCCGGTGACAGCCCACGAGGTGGCGGAGGCGGTACGGGGGGCTTGGCGGGATGTGGTGGGGGTGCGGGCGGGGGCGTAGTCGGGTGCGGGTTCAGACTGACCCGGTCGGGGTCACGGTTCTTGTGTTGTGTGACGTGGGGGCCGCCCCTTGCTGTTGAGTGTCGCGGTTTCGGGTCGGGCGTCAAGGGCGCTCCTTCGTCGCGTCGGCAAGCCGATGACCTTCGGTCACCCTTGACTCCCGCCCCGAAACCGCAAGTGAAGGCGAGGGGGGGCGGCCCGGGGGAGGGGTCCCCCGGGACGGCAGGGGAGTTGCTGGGGCCTGTTTCCGGTCTGCGGCTCCGGCCGGGGTTTGCGCACCACTTGAATGGGGCGGTGGCGACTCGGCTCAGCGGCTAGCCGGCCGTCCGCTGGCGGGCGTACAAGCACCGTGTCTGAGATCCGTAGATGAGCTGCGGGGTGAGGAGAGGAACATCCGATCCGGCGACCAGGACACCCCATCTCCCCAGGCTTGGGAGTCCCCTGCGGACCATGCCTCCCCGGCCTTGTGTCCTGTGTTCCGTTGACCGGTACCCAGGACACACAACCCGCCAGATAAGGGCCGGGGGAGGGCCGGACTGCGCCTGCGGGCAGCCTCACTCACCCCACCAACCCCACCCGCCTCCCGGTGTGGGTGTGATGTCCGCATGCGGGCCGGTGGACGGCAACCGACGGCTGAGACCGCCCCACCACCCACCCCAGCCAGGCCACATGCCCTCCGGACACACAACCCGCCGAATGGGGCTGGGGAAGGGCCGGATGGGGTCTGCGGGCTGCCGCATCCACCCCATCAGCCTCCCGGCGGGGGTGTGATGTCTGCGCGCGGGCCGGGGCGAGCCGACAGCCGAGGCCAGCCCACCACTACGCCCCACCTGGGCTTATGTCTAATGGGCCCGGCCTCGGGGGTCCCTGAGGTCGGTCTTGTGTCCTGTGTTCGACTTAACCGCACTCAGGGCACAAGGCCCGCCGGATAGGGCGGGGACTACGGCCCACCTCTCCTGCCGCACCCGCCCCACCAACCTCCGGGCGCGGGTGTGGTGTCCGCATGCGGCTGGGTGGGTGGCGGCCGATCGTCAAGGCCACCCCACCACCCACCCCAGCCCGACCATTTGCACCATTCGCCCTGACTCGGGAGCCCTCCGGCGGCCCTTCCTTCCCGGTCTTGTGTGCTGTGTTCGGTTGGTGCGTATCCAGGGCACATCACCGGCCGGAAGGGGGAAGACTGCCCGCCCCTCCCCTTCCACCCACCCAGCTCAGACACGGTGCTTGTACGCCCGCCAACGGACGGCCTTTCAGCCGCTGAGCCGAGTCGCACAGCCCCATTCAAGTGGTGCGCAATCCCCAACCGGAGCCGCAGACCGCGACGAAAGCCCGGCAACAAACAGGCCCCTCGGGGACCCCTCCCCCGGGCCGCCCCCCCTCGCCTTCACTTGCGGTTTCGGGGCGGGGGTCAAGGGTGGAGCGAAGCGCAATCGGCTTGCCGACGCGACGAAGGAGCGCCCTTGACGCCCGCCCCGAAACCGCGACACTCAACAGCAAGGGGCGGCCCCCACGTCACACAGAACAAGAACCGTGACCCCGACTACGTCTCCGTCTGAACCCGCACCCGACCACCCCCACGCCACCCCCACCCCGGCCCCCAGCTCTGAGAGACTGGTCCTGATGACCGGAAACATTCAGGCGCCCCAGGACCAGCCCCAGGACCAGCCGCGGGATCGGCCCCAGCCCCAAGACCAGCCCCCGCCCCCTCGGGCTCGTGCCGAGATCGATCTCGGCGCCCTGCGTGGCAACGTGCGGGTGCTTCGGGACCGGGCCGAGTCCGGTGCTGCCCTGATGGCCGTCGTGAAGTCCGACGCGTACGGGCACGGGATGGTGCCCGTCGCCCGCGCCGCCCTCGAAGCCGGCGCTGGCTGGCTCGGGACCGCCACGCCGCAGGAAGCCCTCGCCCTGCGGGCCGCGGGCATCCGCAGTCGTGTCCTGTGCTGGCTCTGGACCCCCGGCGACCCCTGGCGCGCCGGGATCGAAGCCGACCTCGACATGGGCGTCAGCGGCATGTGGGCCCTCCGGGAGGTGGCCGCCGCCGCCCGGGAGGCCGGGCGGCCCGCCCGTATCCAGCTCAAGGCCGACACCGGCCTCGGCCGTAACGGCTGCCAGCCCGCCGACTGGCCCGCCCTGGTCGCCGCCGCCCTCGCCGCCCAGGAGGCCGGCGAGGTTGTCGTCACCGGCCTGTGGTCCCACTTCGCCTGCGCCGACGAGCCCGGTCATCCCTCCGTCGGCGCACAGCTCGACCTCTTCCACGAGATGCTCGCGTACGCCGAGAAGGAAGGCGTCGAGCCCGAGGTACGGCACATCGCCAACTCCCCGGCCACCCTCACCGTCCCCGAGTCGCACTTCGATCTCGTCCGGACCGGCATCGCCATGTACGGCATCTCACCCAGCCCCGCCCTCGGTACCCCCCAGGACTTCGGGCTGCGGCCCGTCATGACCCTCTCCGCCTCCGTCGCCCTGGTCAAACAGGTCCCCGAGGGGCACGGCGTCAGTTACGGCCACCACTACGTCACCCCGCAGCGCACCAACCTCGGCCTGGTGCCCCTCGGGTACGCCGACGGCATTCCCCGGCACGCCTCGGGCCGCGGGCCCGTGCTCGTCGGGGATGCGCGGGCGGCCGGTGCGAGCGGCACCCCCTGGCGGCGGGTCGCCGGCCGGGTCGCCATGGACCAGTTCGTGGTCGACCTCGGCGACGACGTCGTCGAGCCCGGCACCCCCGCCGTCCTCTTCGGCCCCGGCGACCGCGGTGAGCCGACGGCCGAGGACTGGGCCGAGGCGGCCGGGACCATCGCGTACGAGATCGTCACCCGCATCGGCGCGCGCGTTCCCCGCGTCTACGTCGGGGGGACGGATGCCGACGCGGCCGATCCGGCCGGTCAGGCCGCGCGACGCGATCCGCCCCGCCCCACGCCGCACGCTGCCGCCCAATCCCCCGCCTCCCCTCCCCTCCCCGCCCCACCCAGCACCCCAAGGAGCGCACGGTGACCGAGAGCAGCGCGGCCGGCGACGTGGCGCAGGAAGTGGCCGCCCTCACCTCGGCCGCCGCCGGGAACTGGCGCCGGGCCGGGGTCGCCGGGGCCGCGATAGGTGTCATCGCCGCCGGCGCCGCCGCCGGTGTCGCGATCGAGCGCCTCACCGTCGGCCGGGGCATGCGCAAGAAGGCGCGGCTCGCCCTCGACTCGTCGGGGCCGTACGGCGGACTGCGCGGCACCCCGGGCACCGCCCTCGCCGACGACGGTACGGAGCTGTACTACGAGACCGACGAGGTCGAGCCCGAGGAGAGCGCCAAGCCGGCCAAGGGAGCCAAGGGCGGCAAGGCCGCCAAGGCGGCCACCTCCGCCGCCGCGCCCCGGCGGCGCCGGCTCTTCGGGCGGCGTACGCCCGCGCCCGTCACGGTCGTCTTCAGCCACGGTTACTGCCTCAACCAGGACTCCTGGCACTTCCAGCGCGCCGCGCTGCGCGGACTCGTCCGTACGGTGCACTGGGACCAGCGCAGCCACGGGCGGTCCGCGCGCGGCGCGTCCCAGCGGGGTCCCGGCGCCGTCGCGGTCACCATCGACCAGCTCGGGCGTGACCTCAAGGCCGTCATCGACGCGGCGGCCCCCGAAGGGCCGCTCGTCCTCGTCGGGCACTCCATGGGGGGCATGACGATCATGGCCCTGGCCGACCAGTACCCCGAGCTCATAAGGGAGCGGGTGGTCGGTGTCGCCTTCGTCGGGACGTCCAGCGGCAAGCTCGGCGAGGTCAACTACGGCCTCCCGCTCGCGGGCGTGAACGCCGTCCGCCGGATCCTGCCCGGCGTGCTCAAGGCGCTCGGTTCGCAGGCCGACCTGGTGGAGCGGGGGCGGCGGGCCACCGCCGACCTGTTCGCCGGGCTGATCAAGCGGTACTCGTTCAGCTCGAAGGACGTGGACCCCGCCGTCGTACGGTTCGCCGAGCGGCTCATCGAGGGCACGCCGATCGACGTGGTCGCCGAGTTCTACCCGGCCTTCACCGACCACGACAAGACGGCCGCGCTGGGGGTCTTCCTGGACGTCCCGGCGCTGATCCTGGCCGGGGTGAGCGACCTGGTGACCCCCAGCTCGCACAGCGAGGCCATCGCCGACCTGCTGCCGGACGCGGAGCTGGTGCTCGTACCGGACGCCGGGCACCTGGTGATGCTGGAGCACCCGGAGGCCGTCACGGACCGGCTCGCCGACCTGCTGGCCCGCGTCGGCGCGGTGCCGACGGAGACTAACGTGGACACCTATGGAACGACCGCACAGCCTGGAACGACCGCACAGCCCGGCAGCTGAGCCCACCGTGACGCCTGAGCATGCCGTGACGCCCGATCCCGCCGTGACGCCCGATGCCGTGGCTTCGGGCGGGCCCGGGGCCGCCTCCCTCGTGCTCACCGTCGACTCTCCCGAGCGCATGCGCGAGCTGGGGCTCGGTCTCGCCGCCCTGGTGCGTCCCGGCGACCTCGTGATGCTCACCGGCGAGCTGGGCGCGGGCAAGACGACCCTGACGCGCGGCCTCGGCGAGGGGCTCGGGGTGCGGGGGGCCGTGACCTCACCGACGTTCGTGATCGCCCGTGTGCACCCGTCCCTGGTGGACGGACCGCCCCTGGTCCACGTCGACGCGTACCGGCTCGGCGGAGGCCTGGACGAGATGGAGGATCTCGACCTGGACGTCTCGCTGCCCGACTCGGTGGTGGTCGTGGAGTGGGGCGAGGGCAAGGTCGAGGAGCTGTCGGACGACCGGCTCCATGTTGTCATCGACCGCGTGGTCGGCGACACGGACGACGACCGCCGCCAGGTCACGGTGACGGGCGTGGGCGAGCGGTGGGCGGGGGCCGATCTGGGGTCGTTGGTCCACCGGGGCCGCTGACGACCGGGGTCCACGGGGGACGTTGACGAGCGGGGTCCACCGGGGCCGCTGACGAGGCCCTTCGGCCGGCGGCCCGGCGGCGGCCCGGCGGCGGCCCGGCGGCCCGGCCGCCCGTTCACCGACCGCTCGTAGCGTGCGAATTCCGCTGGTCGGGTGCGGTACGGCCCCGCTAGCATCCCGACGATGACGCCGCCCACCGGGACACCCACGGAGGGGCCCGCGCTTCCCGGGCCCGCGCCTGCCTCCCCCGCCCCCGTCGCATCCGTGTCTGCCTCCGACGAGGTGGTCCTCGACGCCCTTCGTCGCGCCGACGTGGGTCGGCTGGCCGCCCGGCTCGACGCGCGGGCCTGCCCGCCGTACACCTTTCGCCGGCTCGTCGGGCACGACGACGCGCGGGTGCGCTACCTCGGGCTGGTCCTGCTCACCGAGCGGGTCGTGGCCGACGGAAGCAGCGACGAACTCGCCCTGCTGCTCCCCGAGTCGGTCGCGGGGCTCCCGGAGCGGTCGCCGGAGGAGATGCTTGCCCTGGCCGGGCTGTACGCGCGCCTCGGGCCGTACCTCCGAGGCCGGCGGCGGCCCTCGTGGCGGGCGGCCGACCATCTGTCGGTACGGGTACGGATCGCCTGGCTCCGCGCCGAACTCGTCAACGAGCCAGGGGTGATCCGGTACGCGCCCGGCGAACTCCTCCGCCACGCCCTCCGCGACGTGACCGCCACCGACGCGCACCGGCCCGCCGACCTCGTGGCCGAACTGGCCCGCAACGAGGACCCGTTGCTACGGGCGGCCGCTCTGCGGCTGGCCAGGGAAGCGCTGCACGCCGGCCTGCTCGCACCCGCGACGGTCCGTGGCCATGTCCTCAGCCTGGCGGGCGGCGGCGACGGCGATGGCAGTGAAGTGGGGGATGGCGACGGAGCCGGCCGGGACAGGGGCGCGGTGGTGGTCGGCGCGCTGCGCGAACTGGCGGAGCCGTGGGCGGTGTTGGACCCGGTGCCGGTGGTACGGCTCACGCCCCACCTCACCGCCGAGGCCGTCGCGGCCCGGCCCGGGGCCGCCGAGGCCGCGCTCACGGTGGCCGCCCGGCACGGACACGCGGGCCTGTTGCGCCAGGTGGCCGGCGATCCCGATCTGCCGCCCGGTCCGCGGCGGCGGGCGATGGAGTCGCTCGGCGACCTCGCCGGGCGGGACGACATCGGTGAACTGACCGCCCTCGCCGCCCGGGACCCGCTGCTCCTCGGCGGCCCGCTGGTGGCCTGCCTGAGCGGGCTGCACCGCAGGGGTCACTTCCCGGCCGCCACGGACGTCCCGGCCGTCATCGGCCTGGCGCTCGCCGACCACTCGATCGACGCGGGGGAGGTCGCGACGATCCTGTTCACGGCCCGGCAGGAGATGCTCCGGGTGGTGACCGGAGTCGGAGTCGGAGTCGGAGTCGGGGTCGGGATTGGCGTTGGCGTCGGGGCCGGGGTGGGGGTGGGCGTCGGTGATCCTAGTTGGCCGCGGCGGCTGGACCTCCTGGTCGCGCTCGCCGCGCAGGGGGCGGGGGATCCGGGGCGGTCGGTCGGGGAGGCGGTCACGCGGCTGCTTCCCTCGGTGGTCGCGTCCGTGTCCGCCTCCGCCTCTGCCTCCGTGTCCGCGCCGTTCCTCGATGCGATCCGCGCCCTGCGGTACACCCCGGCCGAGGACGCCGTGATCGCGCTGCTGCCCGTGGCGCCGGCGGCCGTACTGCGGGCGCTGGAGGCCATCGGCGGCGAGCGGACGGTGGCGGCCCTGCGCGAAGGGCTGGGGCTGGGCGGCGGGTCCGGGGGCGCGGGACCCGGCGGCGAGGAGAAGGCGGCGGGAGCGGGCGCCGCGGACGGGAAGGCGGGGACGATCGCGCCGTACCTGCGCTCCGTACGGGACCACGCGCTGGAGCTGCTGTGGCACCTCAACGACGACCCCACCCTGCGCGCCGCGCTGCTCGCCCGTCTCGATCCCGTCGATCTGCCCGCGCGTATCGCGGCCGATCTGGGCCGTCCCGACCCTGCCGAACTGGCCCTCCTGAGCTCGCACTTGGACCCGGGCGAGCCCAGGGCCGCGCTGCGCAGGCTGGCCCGGCACGGTGGCGCGGGCACGCTGCCGATCGTCTCCGATCTCCTGTTCCGTGTGGTCGCCGAACTGGCGGAGGCGGCGGAGTCCGGGGAGCCGGTGGCCGCGGAGTCGGCCGCGGCCGCGAGCGGTGCGTACCTCTGGGAGCGGCTCGCCGGAGCCACCCCGGGATCGACGCTGGGGCAACTCGTCGTACCCCAGGACGTCGTGGACGCGCTGCACGCCCTGGGCGGCCGTCTGCACGGGCGGCGGAAGATCAGGCCGGTCTGCCTGCTCGACGCGGCGGACGCGGACGAGGCCGGTCACGCGCTGGTCGCCACCTTGACCCTGGACCTGCTCGACCGGCCCGGGGTGACGCCGGGCGAGCAGGTGATCCTCCTCGAACTGCTGCTCCGCGCCCCGTACTCGGGCACCCGGGCGCGGGTGCACCGGCTGCTGCGGCACGGCGACCGGCACGTACGCAAGCAGGTGATCGCGCTGTTCGCGCGGGATGTGGTGGCGAGGGGGGAGGGGGACGGCCGAGAGGTCGGCGGGCGGGACGCGCGGGCGTTGTCCGCTTCCCTGATCGCGCTGACTGCGGCTCCCGACATCCAGACCGTCCGGCAGGCGCTCCTCGCGCTGGGTCACGCACGCGCCCACTGGGCGGCCGGCGCGGTGGCCGCGTGCCTGGACCGCCCGAACATGAACGTCAAGAAGACCGCCGCGCGGGTGCTGGTCCGCGCGGGCGCCCCGGCGGCGGTCCCGAAACTGCTGTTCTGGCTGGGGCGGCACGACAACCCCGGGTTGCGCGACGCGCTGGTGGAGGCGCTGCGCGCGATCCTCGGCGAGGCGTACGGGGCGACGGTGGTCGCCGCCGCGGAACGGGAGACGGACGACCGCGCGCGGGGGTTGCTGCTGGCGGGGGTCGACGGCGTCCTGACGGCGCGGGCGCTGCCGGCGCTGGTGGGACGGAGGTCGCCGGTGGCGGGGATGTTGCTCGCGATGGTGAGGTCCGGTGGGGTGCGGCTTGTGTCCGGGGTGGGGGTGGGGGTGAGTTTCGCGGGGGTGTGGGCCGAACACGGTTTGGATGCGCCGGCCGTGGTCCCGGTGCCTGAACGGGACCTGGATGTCGCGGAGTTGGTGGCGGGTGGCTGGGACGAGGTGGTTGCGCGGCGCTTGGTCGGGCGGGCCGAACTCCCCTCCGTGGACGACCTGTTGGCGCTGCGTCCCCTGCTGGCGGACTGGTTGCGCCTGGCCGCCGCCGCGCCGGGCGTCCGGAGGCGGCGGATCCTGACGCTGGTGTCGAGGGCGTGCCCGGCGCCGTGGACTGCTGGTGAACTGGAGCTGTGGGCAAGGTCGTTGGACGTGCTCCTCGCCGGTCTCGGAGAGCGGGAGTACGAGGACCGGGGCGCGCTCCTCGCGGTGCTCGACGCGGTGGCGCCGAGGCTGTCCGCCGTACAGAAGCTCGTCGCCGCCGAGACCGTACGGGCGCTGCCGACCCTGCCGGGAGCGTCCTCGCTCGCCCTGCTGCGCCGCCTCGGGGCAGTGCTGGTCCGCGCCGATGTCGACCGGGCGCTGGTGGCGGCGGGGCGGGGGGCGGATCCCTGGCGGGCGGAGAGCGAGGTGCTGCGGGAGGCGTTCGGGGGACGGGATGCCTTGCCGGTGGCTGAGGGGGCGGTGGCTGAGGCGGATGCGCTGGAGCGGGCGGTGTGGCGGGCGGGGGTTGGTGTCGCGGTCCGGTCGCTTGGCGCGTTGGAGGAGTTCCGCGAGTGGGTCGGCTTGGAGGTGGGGGTGGAGGCCGGGGAACTGCTGGATGCGCTCATCGAGGCCTTTCCCTTGGCGGTTCGTGAGGTCAGGCCCGTGCTTCTCGACTGGATGACGGTGTTGCGGCCGCTGGACGTATCGGACTGGGGCGTTGCGGGGGCTGGGGTGTCCGGGTCCGCGCGGGTGCGGGTGGTGCGGGCCGATGACTTGGACCAGCCTCGTTCGGCCGCGTTGTGGGAACGGCTCTCGGGGATGCTGGAGTCCGACGATCCGGAGCGTCGCGCCGCCGCAGCGGGGGCGCTGGGGCGGTGGGGGGAGCCGGACGCGGTCGGGGCGGTGTCGGCGGCCTTCCTGCGGGGGCGCGTGGAGCTGCCGGTGGGTGGGGAGGCGGCTGGTGGGCTGCTGTCTCCGGGCGAGTCTGTTCTCCGGGCCGAGGGTGTGTTGCACGACCGGGCCGCTCGTCTCTGCGCCCGGCTCGATCCGCCGGATCTCGTACCCCTGGTTCCGCTACTGCTGGACTGGTGGGAACAGGATCCGCCCGCCGTGCGGGGTGCGGTGGAGCAGGCGCTTCGGCGGGTGCCGGTCGACGACCTGGCGGAGGCTTTGCGTCCGCGGCTCGACGGGCGGGCGTGGGGGTTCCTGGTCCTGCTGGAGGGGCGGGGGCCGCTTCGTACGCCGGCGTTGGAGGCGACGTGTGGGCTGCTGCGGGCCGAGGGGCGTGGGGACCTCGCCGACCGGCTTGAGGCTTCGTTCGTGGAGGGGCCGCTGCGGGGGTCGGACGCGGGGGAGCGGGATGCGGAGGCTCTGGCTTCGCTGGTGGCGGGGAGGGGGGACGCTCCGTGGGTGGAGGGGGGTGGGTCGGGGGAGTCGGGGGAGTCGGCTGAGCTGGCCGAGTTGGTTGAACTGGTGCGGGTGGGGGCGTCGGTGGAGCGGGTGCGGAGGGGGCTTTCTCGGTTGACCGAGGTGGGTGCGGGGGGTTTGGGGGGTTTCGGGGGTGCGGGGGTCGAGGAGGTGCTGGCCGGGTTGCTGACCCATCCGCGTCCTGGAGTTCGCCTGCACGCGCACCGGGCTTCGCGGGTGTTGCTGGACCGGCCGACGTATCTGCGGCTCACGGAGCGGTTGCTGGGGGATCCCCAGCCGGATGTGGTGCGGATGGCGATACGGGTGCTCGCGTTCGCGGGGTGGGGGCCGGCGGCGGGGGCGTTGGTGGGGCTGCTGGAGCACGGGGATTCCGCGGTGCGGGGGGAGGCGGTGGCTGGGTTGGAGCGGCTGGGGGTGGGGGCTGTGCGGGCGTTGAGGTATGCGGTGGGGCGGGCGCGGCCGGATCGGCGGGGGCGTTACGAGGACGCGCTCGCGGTGGTGGTGTCCTCAATCGCCGGACGGGCTTGATGGTGCCCGCTGCGGGCCGGTGACCGTGTGCGGGTTGTCGCCGGGGGTCGGTCAGGGGTCGTGTCCTGCACTGCATGTTTTACGTCGCGCGCGACCAGTTGTTTGCGTTAACGCCCGTCACGCGACACAAAACACGCTCTACGTTCCGGACACGACCCCTGCCCGCCCCCCTTCCAGGCGCGCGCCCAAACCAAGCCCGTCCGGCGTTTGAGGACATCGGTGACCGCAACGGTCACGCCCGACCGCAACCCTCTCCAGCCCGTCCGGTGATTGAGGACGTTGTTGGGGTGCGCTCGCGTGTTGGGGGGACACGTTCCGACGAAGTGTCGGGAAAATGTTGCGCGGGTTGGGGCGGGCGTGGTCACATGGTATCCAGAGGTGGTTAGGTCTACCTAACTAACGCTTGCCCCCGCAGCCACAGGAGGCATCCATGCCCCACCCGTCCCCCTCAGACGTGTCCATGCGCGATCTGCTCGCGTCCTGCGTGGCCGCCGCCGCCGTGTCCACCCCGCCCAAGTGGCCCGCCCTCGTGGAGGCGCGGCCCCGGCCCGCCGTCCAGGCGCCGGCGCGGGCCACCGACGCCCGCGCGGCGTAGGCGACGCGGGTCAGGGGACGACGACCACCGTCGAGTTGATCGTCGCGAACGTCCACAGCGCCGCCCCGTCCGCCCGCTTCATCCGTACCCCACCGGTCTTCAGCTGCGGATTCGGCGTCGGCAGCGACCCGTCCACCGCCGCGCTGAAGCCGACCGTCACGCCCTCGGCCTTGGCGAAGCGGATGACGTGTTCGACCAGTACCCCGTCCGAGCCCTGGACCTGGGCGGACCGGGAGCTCACGGTGTACGTGCCCGGTGCCGGGTTCAGCGTGCTGGGGACGACCGGGAACGTCCGCGTCGCGCGGTCGGTCTTGTCGACCAGCCAGACCCGGCGCTCCTTGAGGCCGTACACGACCCGCTCGCCCGTGCCCGACGCCACCGGCACCGTCAGCGGGTCCTTCTTCGGCGCGGCGGACCCCGACGCGGTCGGGGAGACGCTCGGGGTGCCGTTCTTGCCCAGGGTGTCCGGCACGCTCGCCGAGGCCTGGTAGGCGAGGAAGGCGACGCCGGCGATGGCCGCCGCGGTGAGCCCGGCCACGATTCCCGAGCTGCTCCTGGACACCCTGTTCCACCTCTCGTACGTATGACTCCGTGGTGACGTTAGCAGCAGCGGAATGACGGGACTGGCCGCCGTGCCCCGCCGCCGGGAGCCGTAGGCTGTTTGCGTGCTTCTGCTCGCCGTTGATACCGCCACGCCCGCCGTCACCGTCGCCCTTCACGACGGCTCCTCCGTCCTCGCCGCGGAGAGCCAGGTGGACGCGCGCCGGCACGGGGAACTGCTGCTGCCCGCCGTCGACCGGGTCCTCTCCGAGGCGGGAGTGGGGCTCGGGGCCGTCACGGACGTGGTCGTCGGGGTGGGGCCGGGGCCCTACACGGGGCTGCGGGTCGGGCTGGCCACGGCGCTGAGCTTCGGTTCCGCGCTGGGGGTGCCGGTGCACGGGCTGTGCACGCTGGACGGCCTCGCGTACGCCTCCGGTCTTGAGGAGCCCTTTGTCGTGGCCACGGACGCCCGGCGCAAGGAGGTCTACTGGGCGCGGTACGCGGATGTCCGTACCCGGCTCGGTGACCCCGCCGTCGACCGGCCCGCCGACCTCGCCGAGCGGGTCGCGGGGCTGCCGGTGGTCGGTGCGGGGGCGTTCCTCTACCCGGCCTCGTTCCCGGACGCCCGGGCCCCCGAGCACCAGTCGGCCGCCGCGCTCGCCGGGCTGGCGGCGGAGCTGCTGGCCGCCGGGCGGGGCGAGGACTTCCTGCCGCCGCTGCCCCTCTACCTCCGCAGGCCCGACGCCGAGGTGCCCAAGAACTACAAGGTGGTCACCCCGAAGTGACCAGGGCCGAGGAGGAGAGGGGCGCGGTGGACGCGGCGGGCGCCGCCGAAGAGGGCGTGGACGCGGCGGGCGCCGCCGGGGACGGGGAGGCCCAGGAGGCCGGGGCCGCCGTGCTGCGCGAGATGCGCTGGTGGGACATCGAGCCCGTCCTCGCGCTCGAACACGACCTGTTCCCCGAGGACGCCTGGTCACCCGGCATGTTCTGGTCCGAGCTGGCCCACGCGCGCGGCCCCGGCGCCACCCGCCGCTACGTCGTCGCCGAGGCCGGCGGCCGTATCGTCGGGTACGCGGGCCTCGCCGCCGCCGGCGGCCTCGGGGACGTACAGACCATCGCCGCCGCCCGCGACCAGTGGGGCACGGGCCTGGGCTCGCGCCTGCTGACCGACCTCCTCCAGCACGCCAGCGCCGCCGAGTGCGAAGAGGTGCTGCTCGAAGTGCGGGTCGACAACATACGGGCGCAGAAGCTGTACGAACGGTTCGGCTTCGAGCCCATCGGCTTCCGCCGCGGCTACTACCAGCCCGGCAACGTCGACGCGCTCGTGATGCGCCTGCCGATGCAGGGGCTCCACATACAAGACGTCCAAGGAACTGGGATCAATGGCTGACGAACCTCTCGTCCTCGGTATCGAGACCTCCTGCGACGAGACGGGCGTCGGCATCGTGCGCGGTACGACGCTGCTCGCCGACACCGTCGCGTCGAGCGTCGACGAGCACGCGCGTTTCGGCGGCGTGGTGCCGGAGATCGCCTCCCGCGCACACCTGGAGGCGATGGTGCCGACCATCGAGCGCGCCCTCAAGGAGGCGGGCGTCAGCGCCCGCGACCTCGACGGGATCGCGGTGACGTCGGGCCCCGGCCTCGCGGGGGCGCTGCTGGTGGGGGTCTCGGCGGCGAAGGCGTACGCGTACGCGCTGGGCAAGCCGCTGTACGGCGTGAACCACCTGGCCTCCCACATCTGTGTCGACCAGCTGGAGCACGGCCCGCTGCCCGAGCCGACGATGGCGCTGCTGGTGAGCGGCGGTCACTCGTCGCTGCTGCTGGCCCCGGACATCACCTCCGACGTGCGGCCGATGGGCGCCACCATCGACGACGCCGCGGGCGAGGCCTTCGACAAGATCGCGCGGGTGCTGCACCTGGGCTTCCCGGGCGGTCCGGTGATCGACCGGCTGGCCAGGGAGGGCGACCCGGCCGCGATCGCCTTCCCGCGCGGGCTGACCGGGCCGCGGGACGCGCCGTACGACTTCTCGTTCTCCGGCCTGAAGACGTCCGTGGCGCGCTGGATCGAGGCGAAGCGCAACGCGGGGGAGGACGTGCCCGTACGGGATGTGGCGGCCTCGTTCCAGGAGGCGGTCGTGGACGTGCTGACGCGCAAGGCGGTCCGCGCGTGCAAGGACCAGGGGGTCGACCACCTGATGATCGGCGGCGGGGTCGCGGCGAACTCGCGGCTGCGCGCGCTCGCGGCCGAGCGCTGCGAGCGGGCGGGCATCCGGCTGCGGGTGCCGCGCCCGGGGCTGTGCACGGACAACGGCGCGATGGTCGCCGCGCTGGGCGCGGAGATGGTGGCGCGGAACCGGCCGGCCTCGGACTGGGACCTGTCGGCGGACTCGTCGCTGCCGGTGACGGAGCCGCATGTGCCAGGGCGCGGTCACGCGCACTCACACGACCACGCGCACTCACACGACCACGCGCACTCCCACGACCACGTCCACGAGCTGGCGAAGGACAACCTCTACTGATGACGGTCGCGCTCATGTGGGAGGCCAAGGCCGCCGAGGGCCGGGGCGCGGAGCTGCTGGAGTGGGCCCGCGCGCGAGCGGGCGCGCTGCCGTACGAGCCGCTCCGCCGCGAGCTGCTGCGCGCCCCCGGGGGCCGGGTCCTGGTGCTCACCTGGTGGGCGGGCCCGTACGACGCCGACGTACCCGAACTGCCCGATCCCCCGGCCGAGTTGACCGCCAGGCCGGTGCACCGCTGGCGCTTCGAGTCGCTCGGCGCGGACGGCGGGGAGGGGGAGGGCGGCGAGGACGCCTTCCGTGCGCCGGGCCGTACGGAAAGCCCTACGGAAAGCCGTACGGAAAAAGGGGCGCATCCGAACAAATAGGGACAGGATGGGATGAGGGGGGTATTCGCGCGCGCCGAGTCGCGCGTATCGCATCCCGAAAGGCACGTCCGTATGACCTCGGCATCGAACCCCCTCTCCGGGCCCCGGCCCTTCTCGCCCCGCGACATCCGCGCCCTGACCGTCGACGTCGCGGGCCCCGTTTTCCTCCCCGGCGACAACGGCTACACGGAGGAGGCCACCGGCTTCAACCGCGCGGTCACCCACCGTCCCGCCGTGATCGTCGGCGCCGCGGACGCGGCGGACGTCATGAGCGCGGTGAGCTTCGCCGGGCGGTACGGGCGTCCTGTCGCCGTCCTCTCCACCGGCCACGGCCCCTCGGGCGACGTCCCCGAGGACGCCGTCCTGATCACCACCCGCCGGATGACGGGGCTGTCCATCGACGCGGGCGAGCGCACCGTCCGGGTCGAGGCCGGGGTGAACTGGCGGCAGGTCGTCGAGGAGGCCGCCGGCCACGGCCTGGCCCCGCTCGTCGGGTCCGCCGCGGACGTCGGCGTCGTCGGGTACACGCTCGGCGGCGGGCTCAGCGTCACGATGGGCCGGGCCTTCGGGTGGGCGGCGGACCACGTCCAGTGGATCGACGTGGTGACGGCGGACGGCGAGCTGCGCCACGCCTCACGCGACTCCGAGGACGACCTGTTCTGGGCGCTGCGCGGCGGCAAGAGCAACTTCGGGGTGGTCACCGCGATGGAGTTCTCCCTCTTCCCGGTGACCCAGCTGTACGCGGGGGCGCTGTACTTCTCCGGTGACGACGCCCGGGAGGTGCTGCACGCCTACGAGCGGTTCACCACGACGGCGCCGGAGGAGGTGACCTCGTCGGTCGCGCTGCTGCGGCTGCCCGACCTCCCCACGCTGCCCGACTTCATGCGGGGGCGGCTGACCGTGGCCGTACGGTTCTCCTGGCTCGGGTCGGAGGCCGACGGCGAGGGGCTGATCGCGCCGCTGCGGGCGGCGGCGCCGGTCCTGCTGGACTCCGTGGAGCTCCGGCCGTACACGGAGTTCGACGCCATCAGCGCGGATCCCCCGGAGGGGATCGGGGCGGTCGAGCACTTCGCGGTGCTGGACGAGGTGTCGCCGGACACGATCGACGCGCTCCTCGACGTGGCGGGTCCCGAGGCCGACAGCCGGGTCAACGTGGTCGACCTGCGCCAGCTCGGCGGCGCGCTGAGCCGCTACTCGGGGGCGCCGAACGTGGTGGGGACGCGCGACGCGGCCTTCGCCGTCTTCGCCTTCGTGTTCGTGCCGCCCGGCGAGGACCGCGAGGAGTACCGGACGGTCGGCGACGAGGTGATGGAGCGGCTGGAGCCGTGGCTGACCGTACGGAAGCACACCAACTTCCTGGGGGCGAACGACGCGACGACGGAGCGGGTACGGCTGGCCTTCGACGCGCCGACGTACGAGCGCCTCCAGGAGATCAAGGCGGCCCGCGACCCGGCGAACATGTTCCGGCTGAACCACAACATCCCGCCCGCGAGCGCGGGGGCGGGGTCGTAGCGGGCGCGGCCCTTCGCCGGCGGGGCTCCGGCGTTCTCGATTTCTTCCCCGGCCCGTGTCGATTCCGGTGCCGGCCGTTCGACGTACAGGTGAGAGGCGGGACAGGCCCGCCTCGGCACCGCCGCACCAGGCACGAGGAGTCACCATGCCGCGCTTTCTGATGATGGTCCGTATCGACGAGAACAACGCCCCCGCCGGGGGCCCCAGCGACGCCCTGATGCGGCGCATGGGCGAGCTGATCGAGGAGATGTCCAAGGCCGACGTCCTCGTGGACACGGCGGGGCTGCTGCCGACCGCGCAGGGGGTACGGGTCCGGCAGAGCGGCGGGCGGATCACGGTCACCGACGGCCCGTTCACCGAGGCGAAGGAGGTGGTCGGCGGGTACGCGATCATCCAGGCCGCCGACCGGGACGAGGCGGTGGCGTGGGCGCGGCGCTTCGTGGAGGTCCACGAGGCGGAGTGGGAGATCGCGAGCGAGGTCCGCGAGATCGTGCAGGGGTAGATCTGATCCGACGTACAAGATCAACTGACCACCCGTGGCGTGGAGCCTCTACGATGGTTGCTGAGGGATGCCAGTGACAACGCGGGCAAAGCCGCTGGTCAGGGGCCTTGTGCCAGCTGCGACGTAAGTGCTGCGGGCGTCCCGAGCGCGGCCGTCTTCCTTGGCGGTTCGGCACCGCCGACCTCGCTCCGGGCCCTGCGGATGAATCGAAGAGGTGAGGCGATGACCACGATTCTGGTCACGACGGCGAACGGCGACACCGGCCGACCGATGGTCGACCACCTCTTGAACGAGGGATTCCGCGTGCGGGCGATGGTCCGCGACGACGACGAGCGGGCACAGCGGCTACGGGACGCGGGTGCCGAGGTCGTTCTCGGGGATCTGCTCAGCTTGCGGGATGTACGCACGGCCCTGAACGGTGCGCAGCGGGCATATTTCGGGTACCCGGTCGGCGACGGCCTGGTGGAGGCCGCGGTGATCTTCGCGGAGGCAGCCAGGGAACAGGGCCTGGAGTACATCGTGAACATCTCGCACTTCCAAGCACGCCCGGACGCGCGCAGCAAGGCAACGCAGAACCACTGGCTGGCGGAGCAGGTCTTCACCTGGGCAGGAGTGCCCGTGACGCATTTGCGTGTTTCCGTTTTCACGCAATGGCTGCTCTACATCTCAGGACTGATTCGCCACGGCCGCTACGCCATGCCCTTCGATCCCGACAGCCGCTTCGCGCCCATCACCGGCAGCGACATCGCCCTGACCGCGGCGAAGCTGTTCACCATGCCTGAAGAGCACGCCGGGCAGGCGTTGCGCGTCACCGGTTCCGTCGAGTACAGCCATGCGGAACTCGCTGCCGAGGTGAGCAGGGTCCTGGCTCGTGACCTGCCGTTCGAGCAGGTGACGGTGGCCACCTTCCTGGAGCTGATCGACATACCGGACGACACCGCCCGGCTCAAGCATTTCGAGGCGTTCGCCATCGACCAGCGCGAAGGGCGCTTGGCCGGCGTCACGGACACGGCGACGCGCATCACCGGCCGGCCCCTCCAGACGGTCGAGGATTTCATCAACGAGCGCCGCTCGGAGTTCGAACTCCCCTATGTGGTGCCGTCGCGGGACTGAGGGCTGTCGCGTCATCCCTGGCGGTCTCAGGACAACCGCGCCGCTACTGAATGCAGGGCGGCACGCATGATGTCTTCCGACAGATCCGTGCCCGCGGTGGCGCGGGCCATCAGAATGGCTCCGACGAGGGTGGCCGTCATGACGAGCCCGTCCTCGCGGTCGGTGTCCGACAGCCAGTCGGCGAATTCCCGTACACCGTCGGCGTAAGCCTCACGGGACGCGCAGGTCTCGTCCGTCTTCGCGATGTCAGCCGCCAGGCCGGCGCAGGCACAGCCGGAACCGGGGTCGTCCCTGTGGGAAGGCGAGAGGTATGCGTCCACGAGGGCCCTGCGTGCAGTCGGGGCGTCGGGGTGGGCTCGGCTCACCTCGGTGAAATAGGCGCTACGTTCCTCGAACGCCCGCGTGGTCGCTTCGGCCACCAGCGCTTCCTTGGACTCGAACTGCTTGTAGAAGCCGCCGGCGGTCAAGCCGACGGACTTCATGACGTCGGCGATGCTGACTTGCTGCACGCCACGCTCGCGGAACAAGCGGGCAGCCGCCGCGACGGCATCGGCCCGGTTCTTCACTGCTGTGGCCTGGGACACCCGGCTCATCCGGTCACCTACTCCCACTTAAAGTTCCGGCGACATCTATCGTAGCCGATCAGGCGCAGGCCTAGGGGGTGCGTGCACATGTCCATACTTTAGATTACGCTCACCATCTAAGAGTGGGCGGCGCCGCTTCCCGTAGGGGAGCGGCGATGGCCGACCCGGCTGCGACACGAGGGAGTGCCGCCGTTGCGCCCCACCCGCCGCAGCTCCGCGAAGCGAAAGCAGAAACGATGACCACGATTCTGATCACCACCGCCAACGGTGCCACCGGCCGGCCGATGGTCGACTACCTGCTGAAGGCCGGTTTCCATGTCCGTGCCATGGTCCGAAGCGACGATGAGCGTGCGCGGGAACTGCGCGAGGCGGGCGCCGAGGTCGCGCTCGGTGACCTCCTCGACCTCCGCGATGTGCGGGCGGCCCTGAAAGGGGTCCGGCGCGCCTACTTCAACTACCCGGTCGGGGACGGCCTCGTGGAGGCGGCCGTCATGTTCGCGCAGGCCGCGAAGGAGCAGGATCTGGAGCTCGTCGTGAACATGTCGCAAATTCAGTCGCGGCCCGACGCGCGCAGCAAGACCACTCAGAACCACTGGCTGTCCGAGCAGGTTCTCGACTGGTCCGGAGTCCCCGTCACTCACCTGCGGGTCACGTTCTTCATGCAATGGCTGCTCTACATCTCCGGACTCATCCGCCGCGGACGCTATGTGATGCCGTTCGACGGGGACAGCCGCTTCGCCCCGATCGCCGGCCGTGACATCGCGCTGACCGCCGCCAACATCTTCGCCTCGCCCGAGGAGCACGCCGGCCAGATCCACACGCTCACGGGTCCGGTGGAGTACAGCCACCAGCAGCTCGCGGAAGAGGTGGGCCGGGTCCTGGGCAAGGACATTCCCTACGAGCAGGTCACCGTGACCACGTTCCTCGAATTGATCGGTCTCGAAAGCGACACCGTCAAACGCAAGCACTTCGAGGCGGTCACCATCGACCAGCGGGAGGGACGTCTGGCAGGCGTCAGCGACGCGGCGGCGAGCATCAACGGCGGTCCGCTGGTCACGGTCGAGGAGTTCGTCAACGAGAACCGCTCCCGGTTCGAGTTCGACCCCGCCACGTCGACAAGCTGACCTGTCACTCCGGCGTGGAACAAGTTCACCGAAGAATGGATACTGGTTCCGATCGGTCGCAAGAAATAGAAAGGTGTGGGTCAGGATGGCTGACCTCGAATATTCCGTTTATGTAGCACCGGAAAAGCTGGCGGTGTCCGACGACCTGCCGCCGGGTGAGGACCGGCGGATGTGGTCTCCCACCGCTTCCACGCTCATCTACGGAGAACGTGACGCGGTGCTGGTGGACCCGCTCATGACCATCGACGAGTCCCGACTCCTCGCCGACTGGGTGGCCGACCGGCGCAAGAACGTCACTCACATCTTTGTCACCCACGCGCACGGTGACCACTTCTTCGGAGCGCCAGGTCTGCTGGAGCGCTTTCCTCGGGCCAGACTCGTCGCCACGCCCGGTGTGGTGGAGCACATGGCCGCACAGTGGGGGACCCGGTGGTTCGACGGGTTCTGGCGCCCTCGCTTTCCGGGCCAGATCTCCGATCAGCACGTGATTGGCGAACCGCTGAGGGATGGGGAAATCACCTTGGAGGGGCAGCGGCTTCGTGCCGTCGAGCTCGACCACGCCGACACGGACGGCTCAAGCGCCCTCCATGTGCCGTCCCTCGGGCTGGTCGTGGCGGGCGACGCCGTCTACGGAGACGTACACCTGTACCTGGCGGAATCGAAAGGAGACGGGTGGAAGAAATGGCTGGACGCCCTTGCTGTCATCGAAAGTCTCCACCCCTCGGCAGTGGTTTCCGGACACAAGCGC
The DNA here is from genome assembly GCF_011694815.1 of Streptomyces liangshanensis. Lineage (NCBI taxonomy): Bacteria > Bacillati > Actinomycetota > Actinomycetes > Kitasatosporales > Streptomycetaceae > Streptomyces > Streptomyces liangshanensis. The sequence continues at coordinate 3,076,903 of NZ_CP050177.1, read as the reverse complement.
GACGGTGATCCCGACAGCCCGCAAGACATCGCCAGGACGCGTCAGTACATTCAGGAATTCACGGCAGCGGCCAAGGATTCTGCCAGCTTCATCGACCTTTACAACGCCATGGTCGCCCGCTATCCCCTCCGGGTGAACCGGGGCGTCCTGTGGAACTCGGCCAAGTCGTACATGTTGTGAAACGCAAGGAGAAGCCATGTTCATCTTTTCCGCCACCAACAAGGTTCGCCCCGGAAAGTTCGAAGCCGAGAAGGCGCGGCTACCGGAGTACTTCCGGTTCCTCAAGGAGAACGAGCCTCGTGTCATCGCCTTTCACGAGTACGCCAGCGAGGACGGCACCGAGGTCGAGTTCGTGCAGGTCCATCCGGACGTGGCTTCCTTCGAGCACCATCTGTCGGTGCTCGACGCGCTGAGCGACAAGCACTGGACCGAGACCCTCGCCGGCACCACCAGTGCGCGGATCTACGGCCGTCCTTCCGACAAGGTGCTGACCATGCTGGACCAGCTCGCCGGCACCGGCGTGGCCGTGACCATCATGCCCGAGCACCTCGGCGGCTTCGGCCGATCCTGAGCTCGGGGCCCGGCTCCCCGCCTCTGCCTTGTCGTGCAGGGGCCACGCGCGCCCGCGTTTGCCCTCGTCCGCCCCCGGTGTTCTGATGGGTGGCCGTGGGAGCAGACACGTCGGGAGCGGCCGGGCCGGAAGCGGACAGCGCGGTAGAAGCGGTGTTCCGGATCGAGTCGGCGCGCATCATCGCCGCCGTCGCCCGCATCGTGCGCGACGTGGGCATCGCCGAGGAGCTGGCGCAGGACGCCCTGGTCGCCGCGCTGGAACGGTGGCCCGAGTCCGGTGTCCCGGAGAAGCCGGGAGCCTGGCTCATGGCCACCGCCAGGAACCGTGCCGTCGATCTCGTACGGCGCCGGGAGACGTACGCCCGCAAGCTCGCCGAGGTCGGCCGCACCCTGGAGGACGTCCCGCCGCCCGACACCGCGAACATCACCGGCATCGGGGCCGGCGTCGACGACATCGACGACGACCTCCTGCGCCTCATCTTCACCGCCTGCCACCCGGTCCTCTCCACCGAGGCCCGGATCGCCCTCACCCTGCGCCTCCTCGGCGGGCTCACCACCGACGAGATCGCCCGCGCCTTCCTGGCCCCGGAGGCGACCGTCGCGCAGCGCATCGTGCGCGCCAAGCGCGGCCTGGCCAAGGCGGGCGTGCCGTTCGAGGTGCCGTACGGGGCCGAGCGCGCGCAGCGCCTCTCCTCGGTCCTGGAGGTCATCTACCTGATCTTCAACGAGGGTTACTCCGCGACCGCCGGTGACGACTGGGTGCGGCCCGCCCTGTGCGAGGACGCGCTGCGGCTGGCGCGGGTGCTCGCCGGGCTGATGAAGGACGAGCCCGAAGTCCACGCGCTGGCCGCCCTGTTGGAGCTCCAGGCGTCCCGGATGCCGGCGCGGACCGGCCCGGACGGCGAGCCGGTGCTGCTCGCCGACCAGAACCGCGCGCGCTGGAACCGGCTCCTGGTCCGGCGCGGGTTCGCCGCGCTCACCCGGGCGGGCGCGCTGGGCGGGGCGCCCGGCCCGTACGCCCTCCAGGCCGCCATCGCGGCCTGCCACGCCCAGGCCCGTACGTACGAGGAGACGGACTGGCCGACGATCGCCTCCCTGTACGGCCAACTCGTCGCCCTCGCGCCGTCCCCGGTGGTCGAACTGAACCGCGCGGTCGCCGTCTCCATGGCCGAGGGCCCGGCGGCGGCCCTGCCCCTGGTCGACGCCCTGGCGGCCGAACCGGCCCTGAAGGGCTACCACTTGCTCCCGAGCGTCCGAGGCGACCTCCTGGCCCGCCTGGGCCGCCGCGAGGAGGCGAGGGCGGAGTTCGAACGAGCCGCCACCCTGACCCGCAACGCCCGAGAACGCCTCTTCCTCCTGAACCGCGCGGCGGACGCCTGAGCGAGGCACATGGTTGTGCTGTTCACGTCAACAATTGGATCACTTCTCGGCCACAAGATCGCATCCCGCGAACGCACACCCCCACACAAGGCGCGCTTCGGTCTTGCCGGTGAGTCGATCTTGCTGAAGACTCCCGCTGGCGAAGGGCGTTGACCAGATCTTCGCAGCACGCGGACCTTCGGCCGTAACCCCGGTCGGGCTGCTGCCCCGGACGGGCCGGGGCGGCTGTGGGGGGCGACCACAACGGGAGTGAGTCCATGGGTTTACCTCGGCATGGTACGACGCGCGGCGGTGGCGGCCACCCCCCACTGCCCCGACGGTCCCCCGAGCGACTCCCCGAACCCCTCACGCCACCCGATGCGATGGCGTGATGCCCCCTGCGGCACCACACCACCGGCCGGCCGCGCGTGAACTACGACGCGCGTATCCGCGGCCGCGCGTGGTGACCGCCCGCTCGCATTCCCGCGAACACCTTTCCGGAGGGCTTCCCGGCGTTCAGGAGACCCTCGCCGCTCGACAGAAGGAAGAACACCGTGGCCGATGAAATGGTGCTACGAGCCCAGAGGTTCGTGAACACGACGTACGGCAATGGCGCGACGCTGGGCATATCCAAGCTGGACGAGAACGGTCAGACGAGCTGGACCGTCATGTACGCCCTGACCAGGGCGCTCCAGTACGAGATGGGGATCACGTCCCTGTCGGACTCCTTCGGTCCCACGACGCTGGCGAAGATCGGCGAGAAGTACGGGAAGATCGACGAGACCACCGTCCCGTCGGCGAATTTCTGCCGGATCATCCAGTCGGCCCTGTATTGCAAGGGATATGACGGGGGTGACATCGACGGCAAGTACAACGACCGGGTCAAGAGCGCCGTCGCGAAGCTGCACCAGGACATGGGTGTCTCCGGCACGTACCCGGGCAGTGCCCTGTGGCCGAAGACGACCAAGGGCCTGTTCAACATGGACGCCTACGTCCCCGTCGGCAACGGCTCGGCGACCATCGCCTCCATCCAGCGCTGGCTGAACGGGAAGTACATCCTTCGCAAGGACTTCTACGCCATTCCCTGCGACGGCCACCATTCGAGAGACGTGGCCAAGTCGATGCTGTTCGCGATCCAGTACGAGCTGGGCATGGCGGACGGCGTCGCGAACGGCGTCTTCGGTCCCGGAACCAAGAGCGGTATCCAGTCCCACACCCTGTCGACCGGTTCCTCCGGCGTATGGGTGCAGCTGTTCTCCGCCGGAATGGTGCTCAATCAGCGGCCGGTCGCCTTCACCACCAGCTTCTCCGCGGACCTCGCCGCTGCCACCAGCGCCTTCCAGGCGTTCGCCGCGCTGCCGGTCACGGGCAAGGGGGACTTCTCCACCTGGGCCTCGCTCCTCGTCTCGTACGGCGACCAGGACCGCCCGGGGCAGGCCTGCGACGGCGTCACGAAGATCACCGACGCGCGAGCGCAGGCACTGAAGGCCCAGGGCATCGTCTACGTGGGCCGCTACCTCACGAATCCCATCCCGGACGACCCGGACCTGCCCGAGAAGGCCATCCAGCCGGGCGAGTTGAAGACGATCGCCGACAACGGGCTGCGCTGCTTCCCGATCTACCAGACCTTCGGCCGGGACGCCTCCGGGTTCAACTACCCGGCGGGCCGGGCGGCGGGGCAGGCCGCAGTGAACGCCGCGCTCGACCACGGATTCAAGTCCGGTACGCGCATCTTCTTCGCCGTCGACTTCGACGCACTCGACTACCAGGTCACCGACAACGTGGTGCCGCACTTCAAGGGCATCCAGGACGCGATCACCGACGACGGCGGCCGGTTCGCGATCGGTGTCTACGGGCCGCGCAACGTGTGTACGCGTGTCGGCGAGGCCGGACACTCCACGGCCTCGTTCGTGTCCGACATGTCCTCCGGCTTCTCCGGCAACTTCGGCTACGCGCTGCCCGCCGACTGGGCGTACGACCAGATCGTCACCCGTACCGTCGGCTCCGGCGCCGGGTCCATCAACATCGACATCGACATCGCGTCCGGCCGCGACAAGGGGCAGGGGTCGTTCGACGCGCCGCGCGCGGCGCTCCCCGACGTCCGTTACGACGGCGGTTTCCTCAACGCCCTGCACGACGACCTGAGCAAGTACATGAGGTCGATCGGCTTCGCCGACGACGGCGGCACGGGTGCGGACGCGCGTCTGTTCACGCACACCGAGTGCTTCGAAACCATCATGTCCTTCGACCAGCAGACCACCGAGCTGTCGAACAAGTACAAGATGCGCAAGGCGCTGATCCAGACCTCCGCGTACTGGGAGATGCGCCACTACGACCTCATCGACCAGGGCGTCGACCACGCGGTGGCCCTGTACCACCTCCAGGGGATCGGCACGAAGAAGGACTCCTCCACCGGCATCGGCCAGATCGGCGGGGAGGTGGGCATCCGGGCGTGGAACCACTGCATCAACAAGGGATTCGTCACCGGCACCGTCACGGATCCGACCAAGGACGCCGACATCTGGGTGATGTGGCAGAAGGTCAACAAGGACAACGCGTTCACCATGCGCACGGTGCCGCTGCTCCACCTCTGGGGCGTCGACGGCAAGCCCGGCGGACAGAACCCTCCGACCGGGGAGACCACCCTGCGGTCCATGCGGCTCGACTACACGGAGCGCGAGGTCTTCCAGGTCCTGCGGCGCTACCAGGGCTGGGGGGACCAGGCCGAGGCCGACGCCACGAAGCGCATGGCCATCTACCAGATCTTCGAGAAGTACAACGCGATCATGCGGCAGCTCGCGGGATGACGGCACTGTCCGCGGCCGCCGTACACCGTCCCCGTCACCCAGCACCCACGGAGAAAATGCTGTGACCTCGTCACCTGTGTCACGTCGCGCCATCCTGGTCCGCGCGGCCGCCGTCGCCGCGGCCGCCGCGACGGTGTCCCTGCCCGGCTCGCGGTTCCTGGCCTCGCCCGCCTACGCGGCCGAACAGGATCCGTTCTCGGAAGCGATCCGTCGCGCGGTCAGGAGAGCCAACGCGCGCAACAAGCGCATCCTGACCGACGCCCGCTCGGCCAACGGATGGGAGATCGAGAACACCGCAGACCAGGACGGCACCATCTTCACGCGGCCGGTCCCCGGCGTCCCGCTGTCCGGCGTCCAGGTGCGCCTCGGCGAACCGGAGGAGGTGCTCGTCCACGTCGTCCAGCGCTTCCACTACGAGATCGACGAACTGCGGAACGGTGACGTCGTCGGCTGGCGTGCCCCGGACCGGGTGCGCGCCAACCGCCCCGAGTCCAACCAGGCTTCCGGCACCGCCGTACAGATCCGGCCGAACTTCTATCCGGTCGGTGCGAAGGGTGGGTTCTTCGCCCAGCAGGTCGTGGTCGTCCGGGACATCCTCGCCGAACTCGACGGAGTCGTCCGCTGGGGCGGCGACGACCGCGATCCGGACGAGTCGCTGTTCTACCTCACGGTCGAGCCCGGGGACCCGCGGCTGACGGGGGCGGCCCAGAAGGTTCGTACCTGGCGCGCGACACCGGGCCGTGGTGCCGGAGCCGTCGTCGACGTCATGGCGGCGGACCGGCGCAAGGCGGCACGGGCCCTGGAGTCCCGCCAGCGACGCGGCGCCTGAGCCGGCCGCTCCGCCAGCGGAGCACGCCGTGCACGGCTCCGGGCCGGCCGACACCGGCCGGCCCGGAGCCGTTCCCTCGCGTCGGCGCTTCGGGGCCGTACGCCCTACCGCCTGCGGACGGCCGCGAGTGCCAGCGTCATGCTCCCGAACAGGACGAACACCACGAGCGAGGCGAAGAACAGGACTTCGATCCAGCCGGCGTTCGCACCGGTGAGGGTGCCGTCCGCGGACGCGCAGGCCCGCTCCGGTGGAAAGCTCTGCTGCCGCACGTCCCCACAGGCGTTCGGCAGGTCGTCGTTGACCACATATGCGTTCACCCAGCAGAGCGCCCAGCAGACGAGAAAGACTCCCAGCGAGGCCAGGGAGACACCTCGCAGTGCGGTCGGCTGGGCTGCCTCGGAACGCGCCGGGGATGCTGTCATGACCGGGAGCGTACCGGGCGCCGCCGCACCGAGGACCAGGAGCCTCGGCCGTGGTGACGGGGGAGTCAGGCGGGGTGGGTCGGGGTGACCGTTACGGGTACGTCGCGGGCGCGGAGGGTGGTGGCCAGGTGTTCCATTTCGACCAGGGTGCCGGTCAGGCCCGTTGTCCGTAGTTCGGCCGACAGGGTTCTGGCCTCGCCCAGGGAGAGGCCGTGGGCGCGGCTCAGGGCCCGGGTGACGGAGATGAGGTTCGCCGTGCCGTCGGTGAGGGTGAGGTGCGCCGGGCCGTGTTCCTGGAGGAGGAGTTGGCGGATCTCCTCGGGGGTGGGGGTGGGTGGTTCGTGCGAGCCCGCTCGTGTGGTCGCCGGGCAGCTCCCGCACGTCGTCTCCGCGTCCCACCGCACCTCGTCCTGGTCGATGCGCTGACCCGCGTTCCGCGTCAGCACACCCCCGCAGGCACCGCACCGGCCGGTGACGCTCACGCTTTGGCTGATCATCGGACTCCTCGCCGTCGTTCCGTCCATCATGCCTGCCGTTCCGGGACCGCCGTGGCCGGTGCGGTGGCCGAGGTGGCCGAGGCGGCCAGGGGAGCGCCCGCCGCGCGCTTGCGGCCCGGGATCGCCACGACCACCAGCGCCGCGATCAGCGCGACCCCGCCGCCGATCACGAAGCCCGTGCGGAACCCGTTCTCGGAGGGGACGGTGAAGCCGCCGGCCGAGACGGTCATGTGGGCCAGGACGACACCCAGGACCGCGCTGGAGGCCGACGTGCCGATCGAGCGCATCAGGGCGTTGAACCCGTTGGCCGCCGCGGTCTCCGACACCGGTACCGCGCTCATGATCAGCGCCGGCATGGCCCCGTACGCGAAGGCGATCCCCGCGCTGCTGACGCACGTGAAGACCAGCAGGCCCCAGGTGGAGCCCATCAGGACCAGCGCCATGGCGTACCCGCACATGATGATCACCGAGCCGGTGAGCAGGGAGACCTTCGGGCCGCGGGCGGCGGAGAGCTTCGCGCCCAGCGGGGAGACGCCCATCATCACCAGGCCGGCCGGGGCCATCCACAGGCCGGCCGCGACCATCGACTGGCCGAGGCCGTAGCCGGTGGCGGAGGGCAGCTGGAGCAGCTGGGGGACGATCAGCGACTGGGCGTACAGCGCGAATCCGACCACGACGGACGCCAGGTTGGTCAGCAGGACCTGGCGCCTGGCGGTGGTACGGAGGTCGACGAGCGGGTCGCGGGTACGCAGCTCCCACACGCCCCACACCAGCAGGACCACCACCGCCGTGCCCAGCAGGCCGAGCGTGGTGCCGCTGCCCCAGCCCCAGTCGGTGCCCTTCGTCACGGCGAGCAGCAGGGCGACCAGGCCCGCGGCGAGGCCCAGGGCCCCGACGACGTCGAAGCGGCCGGTGGCGCGGGCGGGGGCCGCCGGTATGAAGAGCACGAGGAAGACGCCGAGCACCACGCCGAGGCCGGCCGAGCCCCAGAACAGGGTGTGCCAGTCGGTGTTCTGGGCCACGACCGCCGCGAGGGGCAGGCCGAGGGCGCCGCCGATGCCGAGGGAGGAGCTCATCAGGGCGATGGCGGAGCCGACCCGTTCGGGCGGCAGGATGTCCCGCATCATGCTGATGCCGAGCGGGATGATGCCCATGCTCGACCCTTGGAGCGCGCGGCCGGCGACGGCGGGGAGCAGGGAGTCGGACAGGGCGCACACCACGGACCCGGCGACGAGCAGCAGGACGCAGACGAGCATCAGCCGCCGCTTGCCGTACAGGTCACCGAGCCGGCCCGTGACGGGGGTGGCGACGGCGCCCGCGACCAGGGTGGCGGTGATCACCCAGGACGCGTCGGCCGGGGTGGTGTCCAGGAGGCGCGGCAGCTCGCCGATGAGGGGGACGACCAGGGTCTGCATCAGCGCCGCGACGATGCCGGCGCTCGCCAGGACGGCGACGACGGCGCCCGTACGGGGGGCGGGGGGTGCCGCGGGCGGTGGAACGGTGGCTTTCACAGCGTCTCCTGTCAGGGGCGTGACGTGATGCACTGTGCCCCGTACATGCTGTATGTACGGGGCATATTGCGCTGATATACATGCAGGTGGGCGTGGTGCCCGGGTGGGCGCGGCGCCGAGGCGGGCGTGGTGCCCAGGACTGACAGGGAAGAGGTTGCCGTGGTGCGTGAGGCGAGCGAGAGGATCCAGCTGGAGATGACGCTGATGGCGCGTTATCGCTACATGGCTCTGGCGCCCAAGGCGCGGCTCGACCGCAGCGCGTACCTCCTGCTCAGCCGGATCGAGGCCGAAGGGCCGCTGTCCATCGGGCAGTTGGTCGACGCGCTGGGCCTGGAGACGTCGACGCTCAACCGCCAGACGGCCGCGATGACCCGGGCCGGCCTGGTGGAACGCATCCCCGACCCGGAGGGCGGCATCGCCCGCAAGTTCCGCATCACGGACGAGGGGCTGGAGAAGCTCCACGCCGACCGGGAGGACGGGGTACGCGGCCTGGAGACCGTCCTCGCGGACTGGAAGCCGGAGGAGGCGGCGGCGTTCGCGACGGCGCTGGAACGCTTCAACTCCAGCATCGAGAACCTGATCGGCCACACCTGGCCCCGCGGCTGAGAGGCGCCGGGGGCCCTGCTGGTGAAGCCCTACCGGCCCGACTCCAGCAGCTCTTTGAGCCGGGCCAGGTCGGCGGCGACCGTCCCGGCGTCCCGCTCGAAGTCGGCGTCGCTCGTCTCCGGCTGCCGGCGGAGGGTGAACACCACCTCGCTGCCCGCGCCGTCGGCGATCACGCGGACCGGGTTGTACACCGTCTGCCCGGACGGCAGCGTGACGTCGTGGTCCAGCACGCCGAACGCGTTGGGCGGCGCGAAGGCCACCACGACGCGCCCCAGCGGCGCGGACTCCGCGACCCACTGGTCCCCGATCCGCTCGACGGACGCCCCCAGGCCATGGGCCCAGGCGGGCAGGTTGACCGGGTCCGACGCGTAGGCGTAGACGTCCTGCGCGGGGCGGTCGACGTACACGCTCAGGTGGCGCGATTCCCTGTGGATGCTGTTCATGCCCGCGACGCTAGCGGCCCCCCGCCACCCAGGTCTTGTACGAATCGGACGGACGTGGCGCGGCGATCCGCCGAGGACCGGGGTGACGGGATCTCACGGAGCTGCCGATTCGGCGCGGTTGCCAGGGGCCGCTTTGTGCCGCTCAGGCGCCCACCGTTCCGTCGATTCCCTCGCGGAGGAAGTCCGCGTGGCCGTTGTGGCGGGCGTACTCGTGGATCAGGTGCAGCATCACCATGCGCAGGGAGACGTCCTCCTCCCACCGCGCCGAGTAGCCCGTGACGTCGAGGGACTCCGCCTCCTCCTCGATCCGGCGGGAGTGGGCGACCTCGGCCTCCCAGGCGGCGAACGCCTCGGAGCGGGTGGCCGTGCCGACCTCGTACGCCACCTGGAAGTCGCCGTCCTCGGACCACACCAGCGGGACGTCCTCGCCGTTGATCACGCGGCGGAACCACGCGCGCTCGACCTCCGCCATGTGCCGTACGAGCCCGAGGAGGGTCAGCGTGGACGGCGGCATCGAGCGGCGGCGCAGGTCCTCGTCGGAGAGGTCGTCCGTCTTCAGGGCGAGGGTGGCCCGGTGGTAGTCGAGGAAGGCGCGCAGCATGACGCGCTCCCCGGCGACGGCGGGGGGTCCGATGCGTTCCGTGGTCATGGCCGGGGCCTTCCGGGGCGGTGGGGCGGGCGGTGGGTGATCGCCGCAGAGGCTACCCGCCGCTACCCTCTGGCGAGTGATCAACCGCCTCGCGCTGCCGCCGTACCCCCCGGAGCCCCCGCCCGTGGAGGGGTTCGAGGACGGGGTGGGGGAGGAGGAGGGGTGGGCCGGGGAGGAAGCGGGCCCCGGCGCCCCGGGCGAGAGCGAGGTCGGGGTCGAGGGCGAGGGCGAGGGCAGCCCCGGCGCCCCGGATGAGCGCGAGGTCGAGGGCGAGGACGGCCCCGGCGCCCCGGGTGAGCGCCAGGACCGCCCCGAGGCCGGATTCGGCCCCCTTCCCCCCGAGCTGCTCGCCGAGCGCGACGCCACCGTCCTCGCCCTCGCCCGCCGCGCCCTCGCCGTCCGGCGCCTGCTGCTGCTCTGGGTGACCGCCGCCGTCGCCGTGCTCGGCTGGGCCGCCGTCGGGCTCGCGGTCCGGAGCATCGAGGACGGCGGCCTCGGCCTGCTGAACGGCCTCGTCGCGCTGGCCCTCGCCGCCGCCCTCCTGATCTCCGCCGCCGTCGCGCTCGGCCTCTGGGTGCGCCGGGACCAGGACGTACGGGACCGGCTGGACGCGTGGGCCTTCCTCGGCCCGGAACCCGTCACGGACCAGCGGGTACGCGCGCACGGCCGGTCCGTCCTGTGGCTGCTGCCCTCCGTCGGCCTCTGCCTGGCCGGGGCGGCCGTGGCGGGCCGCGCGGTGACCAGGATGGATACGGTCACGCTGAGTGCGACCGTGTACGCGCTGGGTCTCGGGAGCACCCTCCTGGTGACCGGTCTGCTGGGACTTGTCCGGTCCCTCGGGCACCAGCGCTGGGCTGGGCGTTTGCTGGATCCGGTGCCGGTCCGCAGGGGCGGTGGCGCTCACCGCTGAGGTGCCTCCTACAGCCCGAGTCCTATCCTGGAGAGGGAACGCATGCGCCATTCAGGGTTAAGGGGCGGCGGATGGAATGGATTTGGTGGCTTTTCGTCTTCTTCATCGTGGGCGGCTTCGGATGGGTGGCCGACACGGGCCGCACCGCGCTGCACACACGTCACGAGCGCATGATGGAACGTCTCAAGCTGGCCGAGGACGAACGCAAGGCCCTTGAGGAGGCCCACAAGCCACCCGTTCCCGTCTGCGGGTGCACCCACCACCTGGCGAAGCACGACAAGCGGGGGAAGTGCCACGAGGACGTCGAGGTCGCGACGGAGTGGGACGAGGACAAGAAGCCGCTGAAGTACGAGCGCAGGCAGTGCAACTGCCAGCAGTACATCGGGCCCCAGCCCCTTTCGAAGATCTACGCCGACGAGCTGACGGACCTGGAGTAGTACGGCGAGTCGTACCGGCCCGGCGTGTGTGGCGCTGACAGGATGCAGCGCCATGCAGCTTTTACGACAAAAGCGAGAATTTGGACACGCGCGCGCCCTGGTGGCCGCCCTGCTCGTCGCCGCGCTCGCGTCCGGCTGCGGCGGGGAGTCGGCGGAGGCGAAGTACGCCCGTCCCGGGGCGGCAACGGGCCACCCGGCCCCGCAAGGAGCCCCGCAGAAGCCCGATCAGGCGCAGAAGCCCGACCAGGCGGGGAAGCCCGACCAGGCGCGGAAGGCCCCCCAGGGCGGCCCCGCCGGCGCCCTCGCCGCCTACGCCGAGAACCTCCGCCGCGCCGAGGCCCTCCGTACCGTCGCCGCCAGGCGCTGGAAGCTCGCCAGGACCCCCCTGACCGCGCCCCCGCCCCCCGCCGTCAAGCCCGTGATCAGGACCCGTAAGGGCTTCGAGGTCTCCGGCGGTGCCACGCTCCCGCCGGTCTTCACCACCGTCCCGGTCAAGGACAAGGTCGTGTTCCTGACCATCGACGACGGCGCGGAGAAGGACCCCGAGTTCCTGCGCATGATGACCGAGCTGAAGATCCCGTACAGCGCCTTCCTCAGCGACTACGTGATCAACGACGACTACGGCTACTTCGCCCGGATGCGGGACCGCGGGGTCGCGCTGCACAACCACACGCTCCACCACCGCTACCTGCCCGGCCTGTCCTACGCCGAGCAGAAGCACGAGATCTGCGGCCAGCAGGACGTGATGCAGAAGCGGTACGGGAAGCGGCCCCGCCTCTTCCGCCCGCCGTACGGCAACTACAACGGCGACACCCTGCGCGTCGCCAAGTCCTGCGGTGTCACCGCCGTACCGCTGTGGGCGGCCGAGGCGTTCCCCGACCACATGGAGTGGCGCGAGTGGGACCGGGACCTGCACCCCGGTGACATCGTCCTCACCCACTTCCGGGGGCGCGACGACTGGAAGGGCTCCATGCCCGACATGGTCCGGCGTGTGATGAAGACCATCACGGACAAGGGGTACGCGGTGGCCAGGCTGGAGGACTACGTCTGAACGGCCCCCGGGCGCCCGCCCGGTGGCACCCCGGGCACCTGCCCGGCGCTCGCACGCCCGTACGGGGACCCTTCCCCGTACGGGCGTTTCCGCGTCCGGACGCGGCCGCCACGCGCAACCTCACTGGCACTCCGCTTGACCGAGTGCTAATCGCGGTCATAGTCTCGGGTCTGGCACTCCCCACTGGAGAGTGCCAAAGCGCGACTGGCGGATCCGGCACCCGCGACGACGGATCCACCCGGTCGCCACCCAAGACAGTTCACCCCGTGAGATCTCCGAAGGGGGAGGTCGGATCGTGACGACCGCCAGCACCAAGGTTGCCATCAAGCCGCTCGAGGACCGCATTGTGGTCCAGCCGCTCGACGCCGAGCAGACCACGGCCTCTGGCCTGGTCATCCCGGACACCGCCAAGGAGAAGCCCCAGGAGGGCGTCGTCCTGGCCGTGGGCCCGGGCCGTTTCGAGAACGGCGAGCGTCTCCCGCTCGACGTTTCCGTCGGCGATGTCGTTCTGTACAGCAAGTACGGCGGCACCGAAGTGAAGTACAGCGGCGAGGAATACCTCGTCCTCTCGGCTCGCGACGTACTCGCGATCATCGAGAAGTAATTCACCGAAAGTTTTGCTTGTGAGCTGCGCCCTCGGCCACCCTGCGATTGCCGGGCGGACGGGGGCGCAGTTCGTTCGAGAGGACTAGAGAAGCTCCCATGGCGAAGATCCTGAAGTTCGACGAGGACGCCCGTCGCGCCCTCGAGCGCGGCGTCAACAAGCTTGCCGACACGGTGAAGGTGACGATCGGCCCCAAGGGCCGCAACGTCGTCATCGACAAGAAGTTCGGCGCCCCGACCATCACCAACGACGGTGTCACGATCGCCCGCGAGGTCGAGCTCGACGACCCGTACGAGAACCTCGGCGCCCAGCTGGTGAAGGAGGTGGCGACCAAGACCAACGACATCGCGGGTGACGGCACCACCACCGCCACCGTCCTGGCCCAGGCGCTCGTCCGCGAGGGCCTGCGCAACGTCGCCGCCGGCGCGTCCCCCGCCTCCCTCAAGAAGGGCATCGACGCCGCGGTCAAGGCCGTGTCCGACGAGCTCCTCGCGACCGCCCGCCCGATCGAGGACAAGTCCGACATCGCCGCCGTGGCCGCGCTCTCCGCGCAGGACCAGCAGGTCGGTGACCTCATCGCCGAGGCGATGGACAAGGTCGGCAAGGACGGTGTCATCACCGTCGAGGAGTCCAACACCTTCGGCCTGGAGCTCGACTTCACCGAGGGCATGGCCTTCGACAAGGGTTACCTGTCCCCGTACATGGTGACCGACCAGGAGCGTATGGAGGCCGTCCTCGACGACCCGTACATCCTGATCAACCAGGGCAAGATCGCCTCCATCCAGGACATGCTGCCCCTGCTGGAGAAGGTCATCGCCGCGGGTGGCTCCAAGCCGCTGCTGATCATCGCCGAGGACGTCGAGGGCGAGGCGCTCTCCACGCTCGTCGTCAACAAGATCCGCGGCACGTTCAACGCGGTCGCGGTGAAGGCCCCCGGCTTCGGTGACCGCCGCAAGGCCATGCTCGGCGACATCGCCACCCTCACGGGCGCGACCGTCATCGCCGAGGAGGTCGGCCTCAAGCTCGACCAGGCCGGCCTGGACGTGCTGGGCTCCGCCCGCCGCGTCACCATCACCAAGGACGACACCACGATCGTCGACGGTGGCGGCGACCACACCGAGGTCGTCGGCCGCGTCAACCAGATCAAGGCCGAGATCGAGTCCACGGACTCCGACTGGGACCGCGAGAAGCTCCAGGAGCGCCTCGCGAAGCTGGCCGGCGGCGTGTGCGTGATCAAGGTCGGCGCCGCCACCGAGGTGGAGCTCAAGGAGAAGAAGCACCGTCTGGAGGACGCCATCTCCGCGACCCGCGCCGCGGTCGAGGAGGGCATCGTCTCCGGTGGTGGCTCCGCCCTGGTGCACGCCGCCAAGGTCCTGGAGGGCAACCTCGGCAAGTCCGGCGACGAGGCCACCGGTGTCGCGGTCGTCCGCCGCGCCGTGGTCGAGCCGCTGCGCTGGATCGCCGAGAACGCCGGCCTCGAGGGTTACGTCATCACCTCGAAGGTCTCCGAGCTCGACAAGGGCCACGGCTTCAACGCCGCGACCGGCGAGTACGTCGACCTGGTGAAGGCCGGCGTCATCGACCCGGTCAAGGTCACGCGCTCCGCGCTGGAGAACGCCGCGTCGATCGCCTCCCTGCTGCTCACGACCGAGACCCTGGTCGTCGAGAAGCCGGCCGAGGAAGAGGCCGAGGCCGGTCACGGCCACGGTCACAGCCACTGAGGTTGTGTGCGACCGCCGAGAGCCCGGCACCCCGCGAGGGGCGCCGGGCTTTCGCGCGTACCGGACCGTCCCGTCAGGCCGAGACGTCCAGCCGCGCCGGGTGTACGGGGTCGGCGAAGGGCAGGCCCTTCGTCCAGCGCTCCACCTCGTCGAGCGCCTGGTCCGCCATCCGGTGGATCTCCCCGCCGAGCGACCCCGCGACGTGCGGGGTCAGCAGGACGTTCGGCAGGTCGTACAACGGCGAGTCGGCGGGCGGCAGTTCGGGCTCCGTCACGTCCAGTACGGCGTGGAGGCGGCCCGCGATCAGCTCCGGCAGCAGCGCGTCCTCGTCGACGAGCGACCCGCGTGAGGTGTTGATCAGCGTCGAACCGTCCGCCATCGCGGCCAGCTGCGCGGCGCCGATCATGTGCTCCGTGGCGGGGAGCTGCGGCGCGTGGACCGACACGATCCGGCTGCGCGCGCACAGCTCGTCCAGCGTGACGAGGACCGCGCCGAGCGCGGCGGCCTCGGCCGGCTCGACGTACGGGTCGTACAGCAGGACGTCCAGGTCGAAGGGGCGCAGCAGCTCGATGACGCGGCGGCCGATGCGGGAGGCGCCGACGATCCCGACCGTACCGCGGTAGTTGCCCGCGTTGTCCAGTTCCTCGCGCCAGTCGTGGTGGGTGCGCAGGTTCCGGTAGCGCTGGGCGGAGGCCAGGACGTTCTTGCCCGCGAAGAGGATCGCCGCGAGCGTGTACTCGGCGACCGGGCGGGCGTTGGCGGCGGCGGCCGAGGTGACGGCGATGCCGCGTTCCCAGCAGGCGTCGGTGATGTGGTGCTTGACCGAGCCGGCCGCGTGGACGACGGCCCGCAGGCGGGGCGCGGCGTCGAGGACGCCGGCGGTGAGCGGGGGCGCTCCCCAGCAGGTGACGAGCAGTTCGGCGTCGGCGAGGGCGGCGGCCACCGCGGGCGCCGGGTCGGTCAGCCGGTGGGCGACCAGGGCGGGATCGGTGCGGACGAGGCCGGTCAGGCGGGTCCGGTGGTCGTCGGTGAACAGCCGCTCGGCGATGCCGGGGCCCATGGAGAGCAGGGCCGCGGGGCGGTTGTCGGTGGGGGCTGGCATGGTGGAACTCAAGCTCCTCGGGTCTCGGTTCTCGGTGCGCGGGTCTTGGTGGGGCGGGTCACTTGACGCTGCCCGCCGTGAGGCCGGCCTTCCAGTGCCGTTGGAGGGTGACGAAGGCGATGATCAGCGGGGTGACGGCGAGGAGCGAGCCGGTCACGACCATCGGGTAGAAGTCCGGGGTCGCGTTGGCGTTGCTGTGCCAGTTGTAGAGGCCGAGGCTCAGCGGATAGAGGTTCTTGTCCGAGAGCATCACGAGGGGGAGGAAGAAGTTGTTCCAGACGGCGGTGAACTGGAAGAGGAAGACGGTCACGAAGCCCGGCATGATCATGCGCAGACCGATGGACCAGAAGGCGCGCAACTCGCTCGCGCCGTCGATCCTGGCGGCCTCCAGTGCCTCGTCCGGGACGTAGCCGGCGCTGAAGATCCGGGACAGGTAGACGCCGAACGGGTTGACCAGGACGGGGATCAGCACGGACCAGTAGGTGTTGACGGTGTGGGTCTCCACGGCCAGCAGGTAGAGGGGGAGGGACAGGGCCGTGGAGGGCAGGAGCACGCCGAGCAGGACGACGGCGAACAGCTTCTCCTTGCCGCGGAAGCGGTACTTGTCGAACGCGTAGCCCGCGGCGACGCTCACCAGCGAGCAGCCGAGGGCGCCGACGCCCGCGTAGAGCAGCGAGTTGCCGTACCACCGGAAGTAGATGCCGTCCTGGTACGTCGTCAGGTCGGAGAGGTTCCGGGCGAGGTCGAAGCCCTGGAACGAGAAGACGTCTCCGCCGAGGAGGTTCCCGGCGTCCTTGGTGGCGGCCGTGACCAGCCAGATCAGGGGGAAGAGGGTGTAGGCGGCGGCCAGGACCAGGACGCCGTTGACCGCGGACCGGGACAGCCATCGGCTGCCGCCCGGCCGGCGGGTGACGAGGGGGGACGTCATGCTGCTCGTGCCTCCTTCCGGTTGGAGAATCGGGTGACGCCGAAGGAGAGCGCGGCGGCGGCGAGGGCGATGAGGACGGACGCGGCGGCGGCCAGGCCGTAGTCGTTGCGCTGGAAGGCCGCGCTGTACGCGTACATGTTCGGCGTCCAGGTGCTGGGCACGGACGCGCCCGAGCGGCTGAGGATCAGCGGCTCGGTGAAGAGCTGGAGCGAACCGATGACCGTGAAGAGGAGCACCAGCGCCAGCGAGGAGCGGATCAGGGGGATCTTGATGCTGAACGCGAGCCGCCACTGTCCGGCCCCGTCCACGGTCGCCGCTTCGAGCAGCGAGCGGTCGACGGCCTGGAGCGAGGCGTAGAAGATGACGACGTTGTAGCCGAGCCACTCCCACAGGGCGATGTTGACCACCGAGGGCAGGATGCCGTCGGTGGACAGGAAGTCGAAGCCGAACCCGCCGGCGTCCATGGCGTTGATGACGGGGCTGAGCCCCGGTGTGTAGAGGTAGATCCAGATCAGGGCGGCGATCAGGCCGGGGATGGCGTGCGGCAGGAAGAGCGCCAGTTGGAAGAAGCGCCGGGCGCGGGCGAGGGCCGTGTCCAGCAGCAGGGAGAGGATCAGCGCGCCGCCGACCATCAGGGGGATGTAGAAGGCGCAGTAGCCGAGCAGCACCTGGAAGCCGTCGCGGAACGCCGGGTCGCCGAGGGCCTCGGTGTAGTTGCCGAGGCCGTGGAAGACGGTACGGGGTCCGTCGAAGCCGAGGCCCGACGCCTTCTCGGTGAACAGGCTGAGCCAGAGGGCGTAGCCGACGGGTATCACCATCGCCACGGTGAACAGGGCGAAGAACGGGGTGAGCAGGACGGTGGCGGCCAGGCCCGTGCGGGTGGCGCTGCCGGGCCGCTTCGGGCCCCGGGCGGTGGTACGGGCGGTGGGCCCGGCCGCCGGGGCGGGGGCCGGGGTCGTCGCCGGGGGTGTTTCCCGGGTCGCTTCGGTGCTCATGAGGCGTCCTCGACGTTCAGGCCGCGCTTCTTGAGGTCGGCGACGGTGGCGTCCTGGGCCGTTCGGACGGCGTGGGAGAGGGTGGAGTCGCCGCCGACGGCTTCGCGGAGCCGGTCGCCCAGCGCGGAGTTGGTGGCGCCGGTGCTCGGGCCCCAGGTCCAGTCCGGCTTGATCGACCTGCCCGCGCGGAGGTAGAGGCCGTAGAGGTCCTGGCCGCCGAAGAAGCTGGTGTCGACGGCGTCGCGCGCGACGGGGACCATCGCGGGGGAGGCGGGCAGGGCGGTGGAGGTGCTCGCGCCGATCCGGGCCTCGATGCCCGCCTCGGAGGTGGCCATCCAGAGGGCGAACTCGACGGCGGCCGCCTTCTTCCGGCTGTTGTCGCTCACGGCGAAGGTGGAGCCCTGGATCATTCCGCTGGCCGGGTGCGCCGCGTCCCAGCTCGGCACCGGCGCCGCCGCCCACTTGCCCTTCTCCTCGGGCACGATGCCGGCGAGCACGCCCGCGCTCCAGGACGCGCCGAGGTAGCCGACGAGCGTGCCCTGCTTGAGGCCGCTGGTCCACTCGGGGCTGAACGAGGACGAGGTGTCGACGAGGTCGTCGTCGATGAGCCCCTGCCAGTACGTCGCGGTCCTGAGGGTGGCGGGGTCGGTGGTGTTGACGCGCCAGGCGTCCTCGGCGGTGTCGGTGGTGAACCACCGGGCGCCGGCCTGCCAGGCCATCGCCTGGAAGAAGGTCGGGTCGTCGGGGAAGAAGCTGGCGATCCGGGTGTCCGGGGCGGCCTTCCTGACCCGCGCGGCGGTGGTACGGAACTCGTCCCAGGTGCGCGGCGGCGTGAGGTGGTGCTTCTCGAAGAAGTCCTTGCGGTAGTAGAAGACCTGCGGGGACGCGTCGAAGGGGACGGCCCAGTTGCGGCCGCCGAGCGTGGTCAGCCTGATCGTCTGCGGCAGGAACTTCTTCTTTATGTCGTCGGTGAGGTAGGAGCTCAGGTCCTGGAGCGCGCCCTGACTCACGAACTGGGACAGCATCGGGTACTCGATGGACAGCAGGTCGGGGGCGATCCCGGCCTTCACGGCGTTGGCGATCTTGGGGTAGCCGCCGTTGCCGCCCGAGGGGATCTCCTCGAACTTCACCTTGATCGTGTCGTGCGAGGCGTTGAAGGCGTCGACCACTTCCTGGGACCCCTTGGTCCAGGCCCAGAACGTGACGGTGACGGGATGCTCCGCGGTGCCTTCGGCGGGTGCGTCGGCGCCGCCGCCGCACGCCGTGAGGGCGGCGAGAGCGGCCAGCGCGGTGGCGGCGCCGACACAGGCATGGAGAGAACGGGACCAACTGCGGCTCACGGCGCGGCTCCTGTGCGTGCGGGGGACAGGCGGTGGCCGTGATCCTTCGATCCGGTGTGAGCGAAGTCAAGAGCGAAAGATTGATTGATCGAAATATGATCGAAAGGGGAGGGGGTCAGGTGGAGGAGCGCACCCGCAGGCGCGGCAGCAGCTCCACGTGGCGGCGCGGTTCGTCCGCGTCCCGGTCCGGCGCCGTCAGCCGCTCCACCAGCAGCTCCGCCGCACACCGCCCGACCTCCCGCTTGGGCGGGGCGACCGCGGTGAGCGGGGTGTCCGCGAGGGCCGCCACCTCGTCGTCGTACGTGATGAGGGCGAGGTCCCCGGGGACCCGTACCCCCCGTTCGGCCAGGCGCCGGACCAGCCGGATCGCGTCCTCGTCGTTGTGCGTCAGCGCGGCCGTCGCCCTGCCGTCGCGTACCGCCGCGTGGACCGCCCGCGCGGCCTCCTCGAAGCCCTCGGCGTCCCGTTCCGGCGACGCCGAGTCGATCACGGGCCCCGGCGCGGTCAGCCCGAGGAGGCCGAGTGCCTGGACGTACCCGGCCCGTACCGCCGTCGCCGTCGGGCTGTCGCGCCGGGCCACCAGCAGCGGGGCGCCGTGCCCGAGGCCCACCAGGTGCCGTACGGCGATCAGGACCCCGTGCGCGTGGTCGGAGCAGACCCGGTCCAGGCCGGCCAGCGGCCCGCCGGGCGCCCCGCGCCGCTCCACCAGCACGGTCGGCACCGGCAGCCGGGCGATCCAGTCGCCGTACGTGTCGGGGTGGCCGGGCTCGGTCCAGCTGGGCGCCAGCAGCAGTCCTTCGGCGCCCGCCGCCAGCAGGCCCGCGGCGTGGGCGGCGTCGTCCTCGGGCCGGTAGTCGGAGACCCGCAGGATCAGCCGGGCGCCGAGCCGGGCGGCGGCCTCGTGCGCCCCGCGGATCACCTCGGCGAAGTAGTAGGCGGCCGCGGGCGCGAGCAGCCCGATGACCGGACCGCCGCCACCGGGCGCGATCCCGGCGGGGCCCTGCCGCTCCGGCCACGAGACCGAACCGTGCACCCGGTCCAGCAGCCCCCTGGCGGCCAGCGCCTCCACGTCGCGGCGCGCCGTCACGGGGGACACCCCGAGCCGGTCGGCGAGGTCGGACACCCGGACCGTGCCGCGCTCGCGGACCAGGTTCAGCAGTCGGTCATGACGTTCGGCGGCACCTTCGCGCACGGTGGCGGTCCCCTCGCAAGTACGGCGTCCCGGGCACGGGTGCGTCCCGGACGACCGACCCTAATGCGTACGATCGAACGCCGGCACATTCGATCGTTCGATCATCGATACGTGCGGGAGGTGACTTGGGCGGGGTGCGCCGCCGTGGCGCCCGCTACTGCGGGCCGTACTTGCGCCCCGTCTTCGACGTGAGGCCGCTCAGCAGCCCGCGCGGAGCCAGCTTCACCCCCGCCATCAGGGCCTTGTACCGCGGGTCGGGGATGGACACGGCCCTGCCGCGGGCCAGGTCCCCCAGCGCGGCGGCCACCAGTTTGTCCGCGTCGAGCCACATCCAGTCGGGGATCCGCTCGGTCCCCAGCCCGGCCCGCTCGTGGAACTCGGTCCGTACGAAGCCGGGGCACAGTGCCATCACCCGTACCCCCGACCCCACCAGCTCCCGGGCCAGCCCCTGGCTGAACTGCACGACCCAGGCCTTCGACGCGCCGTACGTCCCCCGGGGCACGAACGCCGCCACCGACGCCACGTTGACCACCGCGCCCCGGCCGCGCGCCCTCATCCCGGTGACCGCCGCCGACGTCAGCCGCAGCACCGCCTCGACATGCACCTTCAGCATGACGAGTTCGTCGGCCATGGGGACCTCCAGGAACGGCCCCTTGTTGGCGAACCCCGCGTTGTTCACGAGGAGGTCGACCGGCTGCGTGGGCTTCGACAGCCGCCGCTCGACCGCCTCGATCCCGTCCTCGGTGGAGAGGTCCGCGCTCAGCACCTCCGCCTCGATGCCGTGCCGGTCGTGCAGTTCGGTGGCGTGTTCGCGCAGACGGTCCACGTCGCGCGCCACCAGCACCAGGTTGTGTCCGTCCGCCGCCAGCCGCCGCGCGAAGGCGGCACCGATCCCCGCCGTCGCGCCCGTAATCAAAGCAGTCGTCATAGGCGGCACGTTAGCGCCTGTGTCAGTGACCCCGATGGGCGTGTTCCATGGGTGGACGGCCCGCCTTCTGTCCCTTCTCCACGACCACGAACTGCCCCATCATTCCCTGGTCCTCGTGGAGGAGGAGATGGCAGTGGAACATGTACGGCGCGTTCGGGTCGGCCGGTCCGGTGAAGCGCATCGCCAGCTTCACCGTGGTGCCGTTCGGGACGAACACCGTGTCCTTCGCCCCGCGCAGCGCCGGCCCCGGCGGCCGGCCGTTCACGCTGAGGACCCTGAACTGCACGCCGTGGACATGGAAGTTGTGCGGCATCCCGTTGGTGTTCCGTACCGTCCAGGTCTCCGTCGTGCCGCGCGTGACCGTCTCGTCGATCCGGCCCATCGCCATCTTCCGCCCGTTGATCCCGGAGAGCTTGAGGTCGAAGAAGCGCCCGCGCACCGCGTCCTTGCCGTCCGGCACCTCCAGCTTGCCGAGGGTCGCGGGCAGCGCGGGCGAGGGGCGCAGCCGGGACGCGGCCCGCAGTTCCAGGATGTCGAAGGTGTCGTCGCCGCCGTTGAAGCGCTGGTTGAAGAAGTCCATGCCGACGTCGAGCGGGTAACTGCGCAGGACCGTCCGCTCGCCGGGGCGCACGCGCACCACGATCTCGGCCCGTTCGCCCGGCGACAGCTGGACGCGGTCCATGCGGGCGGGCCGCTCCACGAGCCCGCCGTCGGTGCCGACGAGCGAGAACGCCCGGCTGTCGTCGAAGCCGAAGTTGTACGTCCGGGCCGTCGACGCGTTGAGCAGCCGCAGCCGTACCTGTTCGTCCCCCACCACGCGGTACGGGTCGAGCGTCCCGTTCACCATCGTCCGGTCGCCGAGGAACCCGACGCTCTGGGCCACGCCGTGTCCGTGGTCGAAGCGGGCCCCGTCGAACTTCACGTCCTGCACGATGACCGGCAGGTCGTCCACGCCGTAGCGCTGGGGCAGCGCCAGGGCGCGGGACCTGGCGTCGTCGAGGAGGAACATCCCGGCCAGGCCCCGCTGGACGTGGTCCTCGGTCTCGCCGTGCGGGTGCGGGTGGTACCAGAGCGTCGCGGCCGGCTGGGCGATCGTCCACCGCGGTGACCAGGTCTTCCCCGGCGCGATCATCCGGTGCGGACCCCCGTCCATCCGGGCCGGCAGGTCCATCCCGTGCCAGTGCACGTTGGAGGGGACGCCCAGCGCGTTCCTGACCCGGACCTGGACCTTCTCGCCGCGCTCGGCCCGCAGGGTCGGACCGAGGTAGCTCCCGTTGAAGCCCCAGGTGGGTGTCTCCTGGCCGTCCTTGAACTCCGTCGTGCCCGCCCGCATCCGCAGGTCGAACACCCGGGTGCCGTCGGCGGCGACGGTGGACCTCGCGAGCGGGGGAACCACCAACTGGTTGCGGAAGCCGCCGCGTCCGACCGTGGACACCTTGGCGCTGGAGTAGAACCACGCGGCGCCACCGCCGAGCGCCAGGGCGAGGACAAACGCGACGGACGTGAGAATGATGAGAACACGCTTGAGACCGGACATGCGACGAGAGTCCCGGCGGGCGCGGCGCCGGGCCATCGGGGGCCACCCTCAAGCGCCCCCGAGGGGACCCGTATCCCTCTCAGGGGCATCCCCTAGGCATCAGGTATACCGAGGCGAACGCGCTCAACAAGCCGCAGGTCAGGGCTGGTTGGCGAGAGCCGGGTCCGCCGCCCCGGGGGCCTGCCCGGCCTCTTCCGCGCTCGCGCGCGCGGGCGTCCCCCCGACCGCGGGGCGACCGATCCTCCCGTATTTCTCGACGTACTCTCCAGCGATCCTCAACTTCTCCGCGTGCAGCGCCTCGCCGGCGACGAGGAGCCGCGGCAGCAGCTCCCGCTCCAGGGTCACGGCCCGGAACGCCAGCGTGACCGTCACGTCGTGCGCCGGACGGTGCACGATCTCGACCGGGTCGCCCGCCCGGATCTCGCCCGGGGTGATCACCCGCAGATAGGCGCCCGTGACGGCCCGGTGCGTGAAGCGCTTCATCCACCCCTCCTTGCCGAGCCAGCCCTGGAACGTGCGGCACGGGATGCGGCCGCTCGTCGCCTCCAGCACCAGATCGGGGCCGATCCGCCAGCGCTCGCCGATCAGCGCGTTCCTGATGTCGACCCCCGACGTGGTCAGGTTCTCCCCGAACACCCCGTTGGCCAGCGGGCGCCCCAGCTCCCCCTCCCAGAAGTCCAGGTCCTCCCGCGCGAACGCGTACACCGCCTGGTCCGAGCCGCCGTGATGGCGCAGGTCGCAGACCGTGTCACCGCCGACCCCGCTCCCGCCCACCCCCTTCGGTCCCGGGTCCGCCACCCACACGGGACCCTCCACCGGCTGCTTGTCGATGCCCGTGACCCCACCCGCCGCCGCGTCGGTGTACGGCATGCGCCTGGGTCGCCCCGCGTTCACGGTCAGAAGCTTCATGACGGCAAGCTAACCGGATCCGCCTCAAAGGTTCTACCCCTCGACCGCCGCGAACCCCAAGCATGTCTTATAGTCGCCACATGATCGAGGCCCGTCATCTCCGCGTGCTGCGCACCGTGGCCGCCACCGGTTCCTACTCGGCGGCCGCGCGGGCACTGGGATGCACCCAGCCGGCGGTCAGCCAGCAGATGAAGGCGCTCGAAGCGTCGGCGGGCACTCCGCTCATCGTCCGGTCGGGGCGTGAGATGCGCCTCACCCAGGCCGGCGACGTCCTCGTCCGGCACGCCACGGGCATCCTCGCCGGGCTCACCGCCGCCGAGGAGGAGATCGCGGCGATCGTCGGGCTGCGGGCCGGCCGGGTCAGGCTCGCGTCCTTCCCCAGCGGCAGTTCCACCCTCGTCCCCACCGCGCTGGCCGCGCTGCGCGCCGCCCACCCCGGCACCCGCGTCTCGCTCGTGGAGGCGGAGCCGCCCCGGTCGGCGGCCCTGCTCAGGGACGGCGAGTGCGAGGTGGCGCTCGCGTTCCGGTACGGCGGGTCCGCGGCGGAGGCGGAGTGGGACGGCCTCGTCGTGAGACCGCTGCTGGTGGACCGGCTCGTCGGCCTGGTCCCGGAGGGTCACCCGCTGGCGGACGCCGCCTCGGCCGGGCTCGGCGACCTGGCGGGCGAGCCGTGGATCGCGGGCTGCCCGCGCTGCCGGGAGCAGCTGGTCGACGCCTGCGCGCGGGCCGGGTTCACGCCCAGGATCGACTTCGCCACCGACGACCACCCGGCCGTGATCGGCCTGGTCGCGGCGGGTCTGGGCGTGGCCGTGCTGCCGGAGCTGGCGCTGCGGTCCGTCCGTACGGAGGGGGTCAGGACGCTCGCGCTGGAGCCGTCCGTCGAGCGGGAGGTCGTGGCGCTGACGCTGCCGGACCTCGCGCGGGTGCCGGCCGTCGCCGCGACGCTCGACCAGTTGGTCCTGGCGGCGGCACGCTGAGACCCGCGGCCGGGGCGGGCCCTGCGGGTTCCGGCCGGGACGCAGGAACGTTTCTTCGGTATCCGGGCGCGACGCTCAGTCGTCGGCGTGGCGGTCGTGCCGCTCGTGGTGGTCGTGGTCCTCATCGTGCTGGCGGTCGTGGCCGTTCGTGCCGTGGGAGCTCGACGACGCCGAGACGAGCCGGGTGCGCGCCCGCCCCATCAGCTCCTCGCGCTCGTCCTCCGTCAGGCCGCCCCACACGCCGTACGGCTCCCGCACCGCCAGCGCGTGCGCCGCGCACTCCGCGCGGACCGGGCACCGCATGCACACCTCTTTCGCCGAGTTCTCGCGCGCGCTCCGCGCCGCACCCCTTTCCCCCTCCGGGTGGAAGAAGAGCGAGCTGTCGACGCCACGACAAGCCGCGAGGAGCTGCCAGTCCCACAGATCTGCGTTCGGTCCGGGAAGGCGGGAGAAATCTGCCATTGCTCATGTCCCCTTGAAACCGTACTGAAGCGGATACGGGCCGATCTTCCGATCTCATCACGACCGTACATCTACTATCTAAGTAGATGTAAATATGACTCATGGTGAATCTAGCGTCAGACACCGTCAAAAGTGAAGAAAAGCCGCTAAATGGGGCATAGCTCGGGATGGGTGGCAGGTGGCCGGGGCCGCTCTGTTGCGTACGCGGGCCCTCACGGGGAGTGTCGAAGTCGATCGTCCGACCCGTAACTCTTTCGAGTGACCGTCGTTGAATGTGCGAGGCGGTTGAGAGAACGAGCGATCGGGCACATGTCCGAGAGCGTCAATCGCACAGGTGACGATATGTACTCAGCCTGGAGGCCCAAGGTGACGCGCATCAGCTGCGGAGGACGGTCATGACATCCGTCCTCGTCTGCGACGACTCCCCGCTTGCCCGAGAGGCGCTCCGCCGCGCGGTCGCGACCGTGCCCGGCGTCGAGCGCGTGACGACGGCGGCCAACGGCGAGGAAGTCCTCCGCCGCTGGGGCGCCGATCGGTCGGACCTGATCCTGATGGATGTCCGGATGCCCGGCCTGGGCGGTGTCGAGACGGTCCGCCGGCTCCTGTCCGCCGATCCGGGCGCCCGGATCATCATGCTCACGGTCGCGGAAGACCTGGACGGGGTGGCGCTCGCGGTCGCCGCCGGCGCCCGGGGCTACCTGCACAAGGACGCCTCACGCGCGGAGTTGCGCGCGACGGTCACGCAGGCGCTCGCGGACCCGACCTGGCGCCTCGCCCCGCGCCGGCTCCGCTCGGCCGAGATGGGCGCCGCGCCCACGCTCACCGCCCGCGAGATCCAGGTGCTCGAAGGCATGAGCCACGGCCGGTCCAACGCGGAGATCGGGCGTGAGCTGTTCCTCTCCGAGGACACGGTCAAGACCCACGCGCGCCGGCTCTTCAAGAAGCTCGGCGCCTCGGACCGCGCCCACGCGGTCGCCCTCGGCTTCCGCTGGGGCCTGGTGCGCTGAGGCAGTCCCCAGCGGGTGCCGCCCCGCTCGCGGACAGGGGCCCTTACGGGCGACAAGACCTGTGCGAGCGGGGCGGCTTCCCCTGGGGGACTGCCGTACGCCACCGTTTCCCGCGCCATGCCGCATCCTTGAAGATGTGGAGTTCCTCGGGGACGAGTCGGACGAGCGCGAGGGGAGGGCGCAGGGGATGAGTTCTGCCGCACCCGCTCATAACGCTTCGGTGCACAACTACGGACGCGGTGCCACTGATCAGGAGCCGTCAAGGCACCATGGACCGATGCGCGATGACGAGACCACGGTGATCGGTGCGCTCGTTCATCGTGCTGTCGACGGCGACGAGCAGGCCACGCACGATCTCCTGGCCCGCGTCCACCCGCTCGCGCTGCGCTACTGCCGGACGCGGCTGAGCCGGCTGCCGGGTGACGCGCGTCATTTCACCGAAGACCTCGCGCAGGAAGTCTGCGTCGCGGTCCTGATGGCCCTGCCGCGCTACCGCGACACCGGCCGCCCCTTCGAGGCGTTCGTCTTCGCGATCGCCGGGCACAAGGTCGCCGATCTCCAGCGCGCCGCCATGCGGCACCCGGGATCCACGGCCGTCCCGTCCGACGAGATGCCGGAACGCCCCGACGATTCGCTCGGGCCCGAGGAGCGGGCGCTGCTCAGCAGTGACGCCGAATGGGCCAAGAAGCTCCTGGCCAACCTGCCGGAGAACCAGCGCGAACTGCTCGTGCTGCGGGTCGCGGTCGGCCTGACCGCCGAGGAGACCGGGCAGATGCTCGGCATGTCCCCGGGCGCGGTCAGAGTCGCCCAGCACCGGGCCCTCAGCAGACTGCGCGCCCTGGCCGAACAGTGAGCCGACCAGTGAGCCGCACCGTGAGAAGGACCGCGAGTGGGCGATCCGGCCACCTCCCGGACCGGGAAGTGGTCGTCGCCGGTCATCGGAGCCGTACGAACATACAAAGCCGATCAGTGACCTTGACCGTGGAATGAGACGCTCGCGCGGCCCGTTAGCATGGACATCCGCACCGATCAAGCCATCTGGGGAAGGTGTCATGACTGCATACGTCGACGGAGTGCCTGAGAAATTCGCGACGCTCGGGCTGACATACGACGACGTGCTGCTGCTGCCGGGCGCCTCGGAGGTCCTGCCGAACCAGGTGGACACCTCGTCCCTCGTCTCCCGCAACGTCCGCGTGAACATCCCGCTGCTCTCCGCCGCGATGGACAAGGTCACCGAGGCCCGCATGGCGATCGCCATGGCACGGCAGGGTGGCGTGGGCGTGCTGCACCGCAACCTCTCCATCGCCGACCAGGCCAACCAGGTCGACCTGGTCAAGCGCTCCGAGTCCGGC
The DNA here is from genome assembly GCF_011694815.1 of Streptomyces liangshanensis. Lineage (NCBI taxonomy): Bacteria > Bacillati > Actinomycetota > Actinomycetes > Kitasatosporales > Streptomycetaceae > Streptomyces > Streptomyces liangshanensis. Next base: position 3,049,758 of record NZ_CP050177.1, on the reverse strand, counting down.
ATGGTCACCGACCCGATCACGGTGCACCCCGACGCGACGCTGGCCGAGGCCGACCAGCTCTGCGCCAAGTTCCGTATCAGCGGGGTCCCGGTCACCGACCGCGCGGGCAAGCTGCTCGGCATCGTCACCAACCGTGACATGGCCTTCGAGTCGGACCGCGGCCGCCAGGTGCGCGAGGTCATGACCCCCATGCCGCTCGTCACCGGCAAGGTCGGCATCTCCGGCGTGGACGCCATGCACCTGCTGCGGCGCCACAAGATCGAGAAGCTGCCGCTGGTCGACGACGCGGGCATCCTCAAGGGCCTCATCACGGTCAAGGACTTCGTCAAGGCGGAGAAGTACCCGAACGCGGCGAAGGACGGCGAGGGCCGGCTCCTCGTCGGCGCCGCCGTCGGCGCCAGCCCCGAGGCGCTGGAGCGGTCCCAGGCGCTGGTCGCCGCCGGGGTCGACTTCCTGGTCGTGGACACCTCGCACGGCCACAACAGCAACGCGCTGAGCTGGATGTCCAAGATCAAGTCGAGCGTCCCGGTGGACGTCATCGGCGGGAACGTCGCCACCCGCGACGGCGCGCAGGCGCTGATCGACGCGGGGGTGGACGGCGTGAAGGTCGGCGTGGGCCCCGGTTCGATCTGCACGACCCGCGTGGTCGCCGGTATCGGCGTCCCGCAGGTCACGGCGATCTACGAGGCCGCGGTGGTCTGCCGCGCGGCCGGCATCCCGGTCATCGGCGACGGCGGCCTCCAGTACTCGGGCGACATCGGCAAGGCGCTGGCCGCCGGTGCCTCCACGGTGATGCTGGGCAGCCTCCTCGCGGGCTGCGAGGAGTCGCCGGGCGAGCTCCAGTTCATCAACGGCAAGCAGTTCAAGTCGTACCGGGGCATGGGTTCGCTCGGCGCGATGCAGTCGCGCGGCCAGGCCCGTTCGTACTCGAAGGACCGCTACTTCCAGGGCGAGGTGTCCTCGGACGACAAGCTGGTGCCCGAGGGCATCGAGGGCCAGGTGCCGTTCCGCGGCCCGCTCGGCGCCGTGCTGCACCAGCTGATCGGCGGACTGCGCCAGACCATGGGGTACGTGGGGGCCGCCTCCATCGACGAGATGGAGCACAAGGGCCGGTTCGTCCGGATCACCGCGGCGGGCCTCAAGGAGAGCCACCCGCACGACATCCAGATGACCGTCGAGGCGCCGAACTACAACCAGCACTGATCGTTCAGCGTGTCCCTGAGGGGCGGGTCCGGTAGCGGACCCGCCCCTCACGGGTGCGTCGGGGATACTGGACCGGCAGACGTAGAGGGAAAGGCCACACATCGTGACTGAGATCGAGATCGGGCGCGGCAAGCGCGGCCGCAGGGCGTACGCGTTCGACGACATCGCCGTCGTCCCGAGCCGGCGCACCCGGGACCCGAAGGAGGTCTCGATCGCCTGGCAGATCGACGCCTACCGGTTCGAGCTGCCGTTCCTGGCCGCTCCGATGGACTCCATCGTCTCCCCGGCGACGGCGATCCGCATCGGTGAGATGGGCGGCCTGGGGGTGCTCAACCTCGAAGGCCTGTGGACCCGTTACGAGGACCCGCAGCCGCTGCTCGACGAGATCGCCGGTCTGGAGGAGGCGACCGCCAACCGCCGGCTCCAGGAGATCTACGCCGAGCCGATCAAGGAAGAGCTGATCGGCCGCCGTATCAAGGAGGTGCGCGACTCCGGGGTGGTCACGGCGGCCGCGCTCTCCCCGCAGCGCACCGCGCAGTTCTCCAAGGCCGTGGTGGACGCCGGGGTCGACATCTTCGTCATCCGCGGGACGACGGTCTCCGCCGAGCACGTCTCGGGGGCGGCCGAGCCGCTGAACCTGAAGCAGTTCATCTACGAGCTGGACGTCCCGGTCATCGTCGGCGGCTGCGCCACGTACACGGCGGCGCTGCACCTGATGCGTACGGGCGCGGCGGGGGTGCTCGTCGGCTTCGGCGGCGGCGCCGCGCACACGACCCGTAACGTGCTGGGCATCCAGGTCCCGATGGCGACGGCCGTGGCGGACGTCGCGGCGGCGCGGCGGGACTACATGGACGAGTCCGGCGGGCGGTACGTGCACGTCATCGCGGACGGCGGGGTCGGCTGGTCCGGCGACCTGCCGAAGGCGATCGCGTGCGGCGCGGACTCGGTGATGATCGGCTCGCCGCTGGCGCGCGCGTCGGACGCGCCGGGCAAGGGGCACCACTGGGGCATGGAGGCCGTCCACGAGGACGTGCCGCGCGGCAAGCTGGTGGACCTGGGGATCGTCGGGAGCACGGAGGAGGTCCTGACGGGCCCCTCGCACAGCCCGGACGGGTCGATGAACTTCTTCGGCGCGCTGAAGCGTGCGATGGCGACGACGGGCTACAGCGAACTCAAGGAGTTCCAGCGCGTCGAGGTAGCGGTGGGCGACTCCCAGCACCGCCGCTGAGGCGTCGCGCGTCGCGCCGGGGTCGTACGACTGCGCGAAGGGGCTTGCCCGGACCGGGCTGTCGGTCCGGGCAAGCCCCTTTTCCGGCCGTACGGTCGCCGGTACGTCCTTAGGAAGCGGCCTTCTTGGCGCCCGAGAACGCCGCGAAGGCGGCGATCGCGAAGAACAGGAAGCTCATGGGGTCCGCGTCCTCCTTCCACGCCTCGGTCAGCAGGCCGAAGTGGTCGAGCAGGACTTCCGTCGTGCCGACGCCGACCTCCTTACCGATGAGGATCGCGAGGCCGAAGAGCTGGCCGACGTAGACGGCACCCAGCGACAGCGCCGCGGCGGCGGCGGGCAGCGCCGGGTTGGGCCCGCCGACCTTGCCGGCAGCGAGACCGACGAGGTAGCCGACGCCGATGGCGAGGAAGCCGATCTCGCGCTCGATGGCCCCGACGATTCCCCCGTAGACCCCGGCTGCGACGAGTGCGGCGCCCAGGGCGGCCGCGAGGCCGAGGCCCACGTTGTTCCGCGCGGGCGGCGGCGGGACGAACGGCGCCGGCGGGACGGCGCCCTCGGCGAACGGATTGCCGGGTGGCGGAACGGGCTGGCTCATGATGCGAATCCCCCCAGGGAAGTGTCGTGCGCATGACCTGCGCACAATGGCCCTGGACAGTAGCAGCCAGGTCCGACACGCCCCCGCCCTTTTCAGAGTCGGTACGCCGCGCCCGCCGGGCTTGCTCCTCGGGTGTCCAGGAGTAGTTGGGCCTTTACCGCGAGGCCCTGGAGGTCGTAGGTGCGGTGGTTCTGGAGGAGGACCGTCAGGTCCGCGTTGGCCGCCGCCTCGTAGAGGGAGTCCGCGCGGGGGACGGGGACGTCGCGGACGCGCCAGTCGGGGACGTACGGGTCGTGGTAGCTGACCACCGCGCCCAGGTCCGTCAGGCGGCAGGCGATCTCGGTGGCCGGGGAGCTCTCCTGGTCGGCCAGGTCCGGCTTGTAGGTGACGCCCAGCAGCAGCACGCGCGCGCCGCGCGCGGACTTGCCGTGCTCGTTGAGGAGGGTGGCGCAGCGCTGGATGACGTACTGCGGCATCCGCGTGTTGATCTCCTGGGCCAGGCCCACCATCCGCAGGGGGTGCCCGGGGGTGCGGCCCGCGTGCGGGAGGTAGCTGGGGTCCATCGGCTCGCCGTGGCCGCCGACGCCGGGGCCCGGGCGGAACGCCTGGAAGCCGAAGGGCTTGGTCTCGGCGCAGCGGATGACGTCCCAGAGGTCGACGCCGAGGTCGTGGCAGAGCACCGCCATCTCGTTGACGAGGGCGATGTTGACGTGCCGGAAGTTCGTTTCCAGGAGTTTGACGGTCTCGGCCTCGCGCGGCCCGCGGGCCCGGACGACCTTGTCGGTGAGGCGTCCGTAGAAGGCGGCGGCCGATTCGGTGCAGGCGGGGGTGAGGCCGCCGATGACCTTGGGCGTGTTGGCGTAGCCGTGGGTGCGGTTGCCCGGGTCGATCCGGCCGGGGGAGTACGCGAGGTGGAAGTCGCGTCCGGCCCTGAGCCCCGAGCCCTCCTCCAGGACGGCGCGCAGGAAGCCCTCGGTCGTGCCGGGCGCGGCGGGCGATTCGAGCAGGACGGTGGTGTTGGGGCGCAGCCGGGGCGCCAGGGCGCGGGCCGCGTCGCCGATGGCGGTGAGGTCGGGGGTGCGGTCCGCCCCGAGGGGGGTGGGCGCGCAGATCACGGCGGTACGGACCCGGCCCAGCTCGGTCGGGTTGGTCGTCGGCCGGAAGCCCCCCGAGAGCATCCGGCGGATGTCGGAGGCGCTGAGCGAGCCCTCGACCGGGGGGTGGCCGGCCGCGAGCCGTGCGACGGGGGTGGAGTCGGTGTCGTAGCCGATGGTGTCGATCCCGGCGGCTACGGCGGCCTGGGCGAGGGGCAGGCCGAGATGGCCGAGTCCGATGACGGCGAGATCTGCGGGCATGGCGGTGGCCGCCCTTCCCTTAACCGGAGTGGACAGTGAACGCAAGCCGTGTGGACAGAACGAGCAAGCGCACTGTCAGACTAGGCGTAAATATGACCGATATGCGGCATTGCGGGGCCCGGGAGTGCCGGGTTTTCCGCTGAGTCGTGTGGCCGTCGGCCGGCGTTGTCCACAGGCGGTGGCTGAAGTCCGGGTCTGCGGACAGAATCGATCCGTGGGCCCGGCACCGCCGGGCGCGCGGAGTCCGACCCACTCGGGGGACGACGGGAGGCAGCGGTGAAGACAGCGACACTGGGACCTGCGGAGCGCGCCCAGGCGCTCGCGGCGATGGCCGAACGCGAGCTGGACGTGCTGGTGGTGGGCGCGGGGGTGGTCGGCGCGGGGACCGCGCTGGACGCGGCGACCCGCGGCCTGTCCACCGGCCTCGTCGAGGCCCGCGACTGGGCGTCCGGCACGTCCAGCCGGTCGAGCAAGCTGATCCACGGCGGCCTGCGCTACCTGGAGATGCTCGACTTCGCCCTCGTACGGGAAGCGCTCAAGGAGCGCGGCCTGCTGCTGGAGAAGCTCGCGCCGCACCTGGTCAAGCCGGTCGCCTTCCTCTACCCGTTGCAGCACAAGGGCTGGGAGCGGCTGTACGCGGGCTCGGGCGTGGCGCTGTACGACGCGATGTCCGTGTCGTCCGGGCACGGCCGCGGTCTGCCGACGCACCGTCACCTCTCGCGCCGCCGCGCGATGCGGGTGGCGCCCTGCCTCAAGAAGGACGCCCTGGTGGGGGCGTTGCAGTACTACGACGCGCAGATGGACGACGCGCGGTACGTGGCGACGCTGGTCCGCACGGCGGCGACGTACGGCGCGCAGGTCGCCTCCCGCGCCCGGGTCGTCGGCTTCCTGCGCGAGGGCGAGCGGGTCGTCGGCGCGCGGGTGCGGGACGAGGAGGCCGGCGGGGAGTACGAGATCCGCGCCAAGCAGGTGGTCAACGCGACCGGGGTGTGGACGGACGACACCCAGGCGCTGATCGCCGAGCGGGGGCAGTTCCACGTCCGCGCCTCCAAGGGCATCCACCTGGTCGTGCCCAAGGACCGCATCCACTCCTCGACGGGCCTGATCCTGCGCACGGAGAAGTCGGTGCTGTTCGTCATCCCGTGGGGCCGCCACTGGATCGTGGGCACTACCGACACCGACTGGGACCTGGACAAGGCCCATCCGGCGGCCTCCAGCGCGGACATCGACTACGTGCTGGAGCACGTGAACGCGGTCCTGCGGACCCCGCTGACCCGGGACGACGTCCAGGGGGTGTACGCGGGGCTGCGCCCGCTGCTCGCCGGGGAGTCGGACGCCACGAGCAAGCTCTCCCGCGAGCACACCGTCGCGCACCCGGTGCCGGGCATGGTCGTCGTGGCCGGCGGCAAGTACACGACGTACCGGGTGATGGCGAAGGACGCCGTGGACGAGGCGGTGCACGGCCTCGACCAGCGGGTGGCGGAGTGCGTCACGGAGGACGTGCCGCTGCTCGGCGCGGAGGGGTACCACGCGCTGTGGAACGCGCGGGCGAGGATCGCCGCGCGCACCGGCCTGCACGTGGTCCGGGTGGAGCACCTCCTGAACCGCTACGGGACGCTCACCGAGGAGCTGTTGGAGCTGATCGCCGCCGACCCGGGCCTGGGCGAGCCGCTGACCGGCGCCGAGGACTACCTGCGGGCCGAGGTCGTCTACGCCGCGTCGCACGAGGGGGCGCGCCATCTCGACGACGTCATGACCCGGCGGACGAGGATCTCCATCGAGACGTTCGACCGGGGCACGCGCAGCGCGCGCGAGTGCGCCGAGCTGATGGCGCCGGTCCTCGGCTGGGACAAGGACCGGGTGGAGCGGGAGGTCGAGCACTACGAGAAGAGGGTGGAGGCGGAGCGCGAGTCGCAGCGGCAGCCTGACGACCTGACAGCGGACGCGGCGCGGCTGGGCGCTCCGGACATCCTGCCGATCTGACGGGAGGGATCCGGCCGGCTCTTTCCGGTCAGGGCGCCCCGCCGGGCCGCGGGCACGTCCGTTCCGTTTCCGAACAGGGCTCTGACCTGCCGGGTGATCAACGAGGCCGGGGGTAGTGGCATGGTGGGGGTCCCTCACCGTGTCTCCCTCCCGGTCGACGGCGGACCCGGGATCAGTGGTGGTCCCGGAGTGAGGGACAATGAAGGCTCTGCCAGGGCGCGTTACGGCAGCACGTGTGCGGGTGGCAGTCGCGGGCCAGGATCAGGGATCGCAGAGGGGACGCATGTCGGAGGCGGAGCAGTCGCGGGACACGGCGCAGGAGCCCCAGCGGGACGAGCCCGGTCAGGACGCGGAGAAGAGCGCCGACGGGAGCCCCGAGGGACGCCTGCTCGCGGGCAGGTACCGGCTCGGCGCCGTCCTCGGGCGCGGTGGCATGGGCACGGTCTGGCGCGCGCTCGACGAGATGCTCGGTCGTACGGTCGCGGTGAAGGAGCTGCGCTTCCCCTCCAGCATCGACGACGACGAGAAGCGCCGGCTCATCACCCGCACGCTGCGCGAGGCCAAGGCGATCGCCCGGATCCGCAACAACGGCGCGGTCACCGTCTTCGACGTCGTGGACGAGGACGACCGCCCCTGGATCGTCATGGAGCTGGTCGAGGGCAAGTCCCTCGCCGAGGCCGTCCGTGAGGACGGCCTGCTGTCGCCCCGGCGCGCGGCCGAGGTGGGACTCGCCGTCCTCGACGTGCTGCGCTCCGCCCACCGCGAGGGCATCCTGCACCGCGACGTGAAGCCGTCGAACGTGCTGATCGCCGAGGACGGGCGGGTGGTCCTCACCGACTTCGGCATCGCGCAGGTCGAGGGCGACCCCTCGGTCACCTCGACGGGCATGCTCGTCGGCGCCCCCTCGTACATCTCGCCCGAGCGCGCCCGCGGCCACAAGCCGGGCCCCGCCGCCGACCTCTGGTCGCTGGGCGGGCTGCTGTACGCGTCGGTCGAGGGCAGCCCGCCGTACGACAAGGGTTCCGCGATCGCCACGCTCACGGCCGTGATGACCGAGCCGCTGGAGCCGCCCAAGCACGCCGGGCCGCTCACGGACGTCATCTACGGCCTGCTCGACAAGGACCCCGAACGGCGACTGGACGACAGCGGCGCGCGGGCGCTGCTCCAGGCCGTCGTCGACGCGCCCGACCGGCCCGTCGAGCCCGAGCCGGGTCCCGAGGCCACCCGGGTCGTCCCGCTGCCGCCCGTGCCGGGCCGCGACAAGCTCGTCAAGCAGGGCAGGCCCGCCAGGCCTTCGGGCGAGGCGTCGGCCGACCGGGTGCGCGGGGCGCTGCGTTCCTCCGTACGGAGCGCGTCGGCGGCGGTCAGAACGGCCCCCGCTCCCGAGCCGCTCGCCCCGGCCCGGCCCGCCCCGCCGAAGGCCTCGCTCACCGATGTGGTGCCCCGGCGCACGCTGATCATCATCGGGATCGTCGCCGTCCTCGCCGTCCTGGGCACGATCCTCGCTGTCTCGCTGGGCGGGGGCCCCGACGGGGGCACGGACCAGGGCAAGGGCGCCTCCTCCTCCGCCGGGGCCGCGGCCGGCACCGAGGACGACGGCAAGGACACCGGCAAGGACGGGAGCGCGGAGCCCAACGGCGGGAAGAGCGCCGACGCCGAGCCCTCCGGCGCCGCGACGGACTCCGCCGCCTCCGCCGGTTCCGCGGACGACAAGGGCGGCGACGCGCAGGACAACTCCGGTTCGTCCGACAGCGGCAAGGGCAGTGGCAAGGGCGGCGAAGGCAAGGGCAAGGGCGGTGGCGGGGCGATACCGGCCGGGTACGCGACGGTCACGGACACCCAGTTCCACTTCACGATGGCCCTGCCCGAGGGATACAAGAAGCACGGGATCGCGGGGCAGAACTCCGGCGGCAAGTACAGCCTGGTCAGCGGCGGCCTCCCGCGCGTCCAGATCGACTACACCAGCAGCCCCGGCACCGACGCCAAGGCCTCGTGGGTCCAGCAGCGGCAGGCGATACGAAGCGGCATCCCCGGCTACGAGGACCTCGGCATCGAGACCGTCTCGTACAACGGCTACCCGACGGTCGCCGACTGGCAGTGGCGCTATACGGAGAACGGCCAGCGGGCGCGGGCCCTCAACCGCGGCTTCCGGGTCGACAGCGGCCACGGGTACGCCATCCTGATCCGCTGCAAGGACAGCGAATGGGACGGCGCGGAGTGCCGGACCCTGCGTGAGACGGCCTTCAAGACGTTCAAGCCGAAGGACTGAACGGCCGCCGGGCGGGCAACCTCCTCCGGAGCAGCGGGTTCTGGGTGTCAAGGCCGCCTGTTCGGCCGGTGGGATCCGAACGTTCCCGTACGGGTTGCCGCGACCCTGCGGCGCGTTTGCCCGCGGCCACGTATCGTGAGAGGTCGCGAACCGTACGCATCCACAATGGGCCGGTAAACGACCGGAATTGGCGGTTTCGCGGGTCTCCGGGACCGGGAGACGGCACGTGTGTGGGGAGGCGCTGTGGACGACTACGCGGGACGGGTGCTGGCCGACCGCTATCGCCTTCCCCTGCCCCCCTCCGACGAGTACGAACTCGCCGAGACCCGGGCCTTCGACACGTACAGCGGCCAGGAAGTCCTGGTACGGCAGGTGCCGTTGCCCGAGGTCGTCGAGGCGGAGGTCATCGACGCGGACGGCGGCGCGACGCCCCGGCGCGCCTCGGGGCGGGAGCCGCGCAGGCCGACCGACCCGGCGGTGCGGCGGGCCATCGAGGCCGCGCAGAGCGCCGCGCAGATCCCCGACCACCCCCGGCTCGACCAGGTCTTCGACGTGTTCGCGGAGTCCGGGTCGCTGTGGATCGTCAGCGAACTGATCACGGCGCGGCCGCTGGCGGCGCTGCTCGCCGAGAGGCCCCTCAACCCGTACCGGGCCGCGGAGATCGCGGCCGACGTGCTCACCGCCGTGCGGGTGCTCCACGGCCACGGCTGGACGCACCGCAACATCACCGCGCGCACCGTGCTCGTCTGCGACGACGGGCGGGTGGTGCTGACCGGCCTCGCGGCGGGAGCGGCGGAGGAGGCGCTCTGCGGGTACGCGCCGGTGCCGGTGGCGCCCGGGGTGCCGGGCATGCCGCTCCCGCCCGAGCCCGCCGGGGAACAGCCGGGCGCGTCGTGGGAGGCCGGGCAGGACGTGGCGGCCGAGGCTCCCGAGCCCCACGCGATCCAGGCGCCCCACGAGAGCCCCGCGTCCTACGAGATTCCCGCGCCCCACGAGATTCCCGAGGCGTACGGTCCCGGGGCTCAGGGCGCCGAGCTCCAGGGTTCCGAGCTCCAGGGTTCCGAGCAGGGGGAGCCCGGGCTGCCGGGGCTGCCGCGCCCGGAGCGGGGACAGGCCGGGTACGGCTACGGGTACGGCGGTACGGCGGCCCCCGAGGTGCCGGGGCAGACGGCCGGGGTGCCGTACGGCGGGTCGTCCGGGACGTCCGGCGCGATGCCCCGCCCCCAGCACGGCACGCCGGGCATCCCGGCGCCCTTCGGCGGCCAGCCGGCGCTGCCCGGCGGCGGCAGCGCGTCGGGGGACATCCGCGCGGCGCGCGCGGGCGCGATCGCCGCGTACCGCGCGGGGGCGCGGGCCGCCGCCCGCGTGACGGAGGAGCAGCAGCGCGCGGCCGACACGGGCCCGGTGCCCCTGGCCGTCCCGAGGCAGCCGGACGGCAACGGACCGGGCGCCGCGGGGCCGGGCGCCACCGGACCGGGCGCAGGCGCGCCCGGCGGCAACGGACCCGGCGGCAACGGACCCGGCGCCAACGGACCCGGCGCCAACGCACCGGGCGGCGGCGGGCCCGGCCAGGACTGGTGGGCGCAGCCGCCGCGGGCGGACGACCGCCACCACGCCGAGGACGCCGACGCCTACGCGGACGACGACGAGAACGACGACGACCCGCCGCTGCCGTACCGCGCGGAGCTGGCCGGCACCTGGCGCGACGGCCCGGCCCCCTGGAACGACTCGTCGGGCTCCGTCCCGGCGGGCGGCGGCAACCCCTACGGCCCGCACGCACAAGGCCCGTTCGGCACGGGCGGCGGTACGGGGCAGCCGGGCGCCGCGCCGCACGGGCCCGCGTCCGGGGACGGTCGCGACGGAACGTACGGGCCCGGCGGGGACGGACCCCGGCGGCCGGCCGGCGGCGGGCGCCCCGCGCTGCCCGCCGGCGGCGGTGGTACGCCGGGCGCGGCCATGGCGCGGAGCGGCGACACCCCGTACACCGGCCCCGGCAGCGGGAGCTGGCATCCCAGTGGCGCCCGCGACGCGCTGCGCGCCGACGCCCAGCGGCACTCCCCGAACCTCCCCGCCGTCAGCGGCCAGGCCGTCGCCGGGCGCTGGGACGACGTCGTGGCGAGCGGTTCCGTACCGGCGTACCGCGGCCCCGCCACGCCCCTCGCCGCCGAGCGGGCCCGCCAGGCGCGCATCGCGATCGTCGGCGCCGTCACCGAGCGGTGGGCCCCCGAGCAGGCGGGCCCCGTCCACGAGAATTGGCAACTCGCCCCGCCCATCGGCCCCTCCACCGACCTGTGGGCGCTCGGCGCGCTCCTCTACCGCGCGGTGCAGGGCCACGCCCCGTACCCGGAGGAGAGCGCCGCCGAGCTGGTCCAGCTCGTCGTCGCCGAACCGCCCGCCTTCGCCGAGGAGTGCGGCCCGCTGCGCCCCGTCGTCGAGTCGCTGCTCCGCCAGGACCCCACGGAACGGCCCGACTTCGAGGAGCTGCGCGGCTGGCTGCGCTCGCTCGTCCGGTCGGCGCCCGAACCGGAAGCGGGTCTGGACGTCGTCCAGGTGCCGTCCGTCGACGGCAGGCTGCCCATCAAGCGCCGCCGGGGCGAGCTGGTGCGCAAGCGCCGCAGCGGCCTGACCGGCGGACGCCACCGGCACAAGAAGGGCAAGGAGCGCGCGGCGAAGGACGGCGGCAGGTCCGCCGTCGCGGCCGAGCAGCGCCACGAGCCCCGGCAGGAGGAGCGGGAGGCCCGGTACGAAAGCGGCGGCCACCGCGACGAGCGGGTCGAGAACGAGTCGTACCGCACCGAGCGCCAGCCGTTCGTCCGCCAGCAGTTCGACCGCCAGGAGTACGAGACCGAGGAGCTGTACGACCGGTCGTCGCGCTCCCCGCGCGGCCCCGGCAACCGCACGCCCCGCTCCCTCGGCCGCACCCTGCTCATCCTGATCCTGCTGCTGCTCGTCGCCGCCATCGCCTTCGCCGTGATGTTCATGCCGAAGGCCGACCCGCAGCAGGGGCAGAGCGTCGGCGAGGCGACCCCCACCGGTTCCTCCGCCGGGTCACCGCCGCCCGGGCCGCGGACGTCCGAGCCGGACAAGTCCGGTACGGAGAAGGCGGATCCGCCGCCGAAGAAGCCGTCCGCGCCGCCCGCCTCCGGACCCGCGGTCAACCTCGCCAAGGGCTTCGCGCTGCGCCAGGACCCCGAGGGATTCCGGATCGCCGTCGGGGAGAACTGGCAGCGGCGTCCCATCAACGACAGCGGCCAGGTCCGGTACGTCGGCGGCGACTTCACGCTGATCGTCGTCCCCGGCCGGGACTCCGTCGCGGACAACGGCGCCGACCCGATGGTCTACCAGCGCGAGAGGGAACGGGAACTCCAGCCGTTCCGCGACTCCTCCTGGTCCAGCGCCTCCGGGCTGCGGCGGATCGACGTCGGCCGCCAGGCGATGGCGGAGGGGCAGTTCACCTGGACGGACAACAACGGCCGTGAGGTGTACGTCCGCAACCTCGCGGTGGTCATCGCGGGCCGCTACCACGTCATCCAGGTGATCGGCCCGGACAGCCAGCGGGACAGGGTCAGCGAGATGTACCAGCAGGCCACGTCCGCCTACCAGGTGACCGACTGACCTTCGCGTGACGGGGCGAGGGGGCCCCGCGGGGAGGGGCGGGAGCGCGGCCCGGACACGTCCCGGAGCGCCGACACCGCACTCCCCAGGGCCCGTTGTCCCCACCCGGCCCCCCGGCCCCCGGCGTCACAGTGTCGTCTCCGTCGGCCACCCGAGGTTCCGCGCGCCCGCCTCCCCTCCGTAACCTGGGGGCAAGGAACAGGGCGGGGGACGTGGAACACTCACAGGGAACGGGCGCGGAGACCGGCGCCGGACTGATGCTCGCCGGGCGGTACCGACTGGGCGAGTGCATCGGCAGCGGCGGCATGGGCAAGGTGTGGCGCGCACACGACGAGGTGCTGCACCGCACGGTCGCGGTGAAGGAGCTGACCGCCGGACGGTACGTCAACGAGGCCGACCGGGCCGTACTGCACCAGCGCACGCAGAAGGAGGCCCGGGCCGCCGCCCGGATCACCCACCCCGGTGTGGTGACCGTGCACGACGTCCTCGACCACGACGGCCGGCCCTGGATCGTCATGCAGTACGTGGACGGCCCCTCGCTCGCCGACGCCGCCAAGGACGCCGGGCGCATCGACTGGCGCGAGGCGACCAGGATCGGCCTCCAGGTGCTCGGCGCGCTGCGCGCCGCACACGGCGCCGGGGTGCTGCACCGCGACGTGAAGCCCGGGAACGTCCTGCTCGCGCGGGACGGCAACGTCCTGCTCACCGACTTCGGCATCGCGGCGATCGAGGGCGACGCCACGATCACCAGGACCGGCGAACTGGTCGGCTCCATCGACTACTTGGCACCCGAGCGGGTCCGGGGCGCCGATCCCGGCCCCGCCTCCGACCTCTGGTCGCTCGGGGTGACGCTGTACACCGCCGTCCAAGGCGTCTCGCCGTTCCGCCGCACGTCACCGCTGTCGACCATGCAGGCCGTGGTCACGGAGGAGCCGCCCCGCGCCGACCGGGCCGGGGAGCTGGAGCCGGTGATCGCCGCGCTGCTGGCCAAGGACCCGGCGGTACGGCCCGGCGCCGCCGAGACCGAGATGATGCTGCGCGACGTGGCGGCGGGACGTACGTCCTCGGGGGAGCCGGTGTACGTGCCGACGCAGGTGACCGCGCCCCTCCCCGCGCCCGCGCCCGAGGCGGGCACGCCGCCCCCGACGCCCGTACCCGCCGGGCCCGCCCCTCCCGCCCCGACCGGCTTCGGGCCGCCGCTCCCCGCCTCCGCCACCCCGCCGCCGGGCACCCCGGCGCCGACCGGGACGCCCGGCCCCGCGCGCCGGCCCGGCCGGCGCCGTACCGCGGTGATCGCGATCGTGGTCGCCGCGGTCCTCGGCACAGGCGGTGGCTTCGCGGCCCTCAAGTGGGGCGGTTCCACGGACGATTCGGCGCAGCCGCGCCCGAGCGTCTCCGGCGGCGCCACGTCCGGCGGGAGCGGTACGGACGGGAGCGGTACGGAGGGGAAGCCCCAGGACTCCCAGGACGCGCAGGACCCGCCCCGGCCCCAGAAGGACCCGACCGTCCCGGCCGGCTGGCACCGCGTCGAGGACCCCGCGGGATTCAGCCTCAACGTCCCCGACGGCTGGGAGCGCCGGACGGACGGCAGCCAAATCGACTACACGCCCGACGACGGCGACCACTTCATCCGGATCAGCGTCGACACCCCGCAGTTCCCCGACCCGTACGCGCATCTGCTCGACCTGGAGGACCAGTTCCAGAAGCGCGCGACCTACCAGAAGGTCAGGCTGGAGCGGAACACGTTCCGGGACCAGACCCTGTCCGCGGTCTGGGAGTTCACCTGGGACGAGGAGCAGGGGCACCCCGGCCCCCGGCACGCCATCGACCAGATGTACTTCTCGGACAGCGGCGAGACGGAGTACGCGCTGTACATGTCGGGTCCCGAGGAGGACTGGGAGACCACGCGCCGTCAGTTCGACCGCGTGCTGCGCAGTTGGGAAGCCCCGCCCGAGGAGACCGGGTGAGACGTTCCGGTACGGGCGCCTCCCGTGCCCCCCGTACCGCCGTGCTGACCGCGCTGGTCGTCACCGTCGCGCTGGCCCTGTCGGCGTGCGACGCCGGCGGGTCCGGGGGTGGTACGGGAACGGGCGGCGCGGCGGGTGCCGACGGTGTCGCGGTCGTCCCGGCGGGGGAGCGGGTCCTGCCCCGCGCGCTCGCCGGCAGGACGCTCGAAGGGCGGCCGCTCGACATCGCCGACCGCAAGGGCCAGGTGGTCGTGATCAACGTCTGGGGCTCCTGGTGCCCGCCCTGCATCGCTGAGGCCCCGCACTTCGTGGAGGTCGCGAAGGAGACGGAGGGCAAGGGGGTCGCGTTCGTCGGGATCGACACCCGCGACCCCGACCGGATCCCGGCCCTCGCCTTCCAGAAGGACCTCGGCCTCCCGTACCCGAGCCTGTACGACCCGACGGGCAAGCTGATACTCGACGGCTTCCCCAAGGGCACCCTCAACCCCCAGACGCTCCCGTCCACGATCTTCCTCGACCGTGAGGGAAGGATCGCGGCCCGCGCGCTCCGGGCGATCGGCGCCGACGGTCTCCGCGAGGTGATCACCCCGCTGCTCGCGGAGAAGTGAAGTGGTTACTGCCGGGTACCCAAAGGGTGGGGGCGCGGCATACGCTCGGGCCCATGACCGATTCGCAGGCCCCCGCCGCTCTCGGGACCAACCCCGTCGCCCCCGCCCCGGCCGGGGCGCGTACCGCCGCCGACGTGGTCACCCCCGAGGTGATCGCCCAGCTGACCCACGGCGTGGTCGGGTCCGGGCGGACGGCCGGGCACAGCCCGTTCACCGGTGAGAAGCTGGCCGACCTGCCCGAGTCCACCCCCGAGGACGTCGCGACCGCGTTCGCGCGCGCCCGCGCCGCCCAGCCGCTCTGGGCCGCGCTGCCCGTACGGCAGCGGGCCGCCGTGCTGCTGCGCTTCCACGACCTGGTGCTGGAGCGGCAGGCCGAGGTGCTCGACCTGATCCAGCTGGAGACCGGCAAGGCGCGGCTGCACGCGCACGAGGAGGTCCAGGGCCTGGCCGTGGAGGCCCGGCACTACGGGCGCCACGCCGCGTCGTACCTGCGGCCCAGACGCCACACCGGGGCCGTGCCGACCCTGACGAAGGTCACCGAACTGCGCGGGCCCCGGGGGGTGGTGGGGCAGATAGCGCCCTGGAACTACCCGCTGGAGCTGTCCGCCGGGGACGCGCTGCCCGCGTTCGCCGCCGGGAACGCCGTGGTGATGAAGCCCGACACCGAGACCGCGCTCACCGCCCTGTGGGCCCGTGACCTGCTGGTCGAGGCGGGGCTGCCCGCCGATGTCTTCCAGGTGGTCCTGGGCGAGGGCCCGGTGATCGGCCCGGAGCTCGTGAAGCACGCCGACTACGTCTCCTTCACCGGCTCGACCCGTACCGGCCGCGAGGTCGCCAGGGGCGCCGCCGACCGGCTGATCGGCGCCTCGCTGGAGCTGGGCGGCAAGAACGCCATGCTGGTCCTGCGGGACGCGGACGTGGAGAAGGCGGCCGCGGGCGCGGTCCGGGCCTGTTTCTCCTCCGCCGGCCAACTCTGCATCTCCATCGAGCGGTTGTACGTGCACGAGTCGGTGGCCGACGCGTTCGTGGAGCGGTTCGCCGCCCGGACGAAGGCCATGCGCCTCGGCAACTTTCTCGCGTACGGCGCCGACATGGGCTCCCTCGCGGGCGAGAACCAGCTCAGGACGGTCGTCCGGCACGTCGAGGAGGCCGTCGCCAAGGGCGCCACCCTCGTCGCGGGCGGGGTGGCCAGGCCCGACGTCGGACCGTACTTCTACGAGCCGACCATCCTCGACGGGGTCGAGGCGCCGATGACGGTGTGCGCGGAGGAGACGTTCGGACCGGTGGTCTCCGTCTACCGCTTCGGCGACGAGGACGAGGTGATCGGACTGGCCAACTCCACCGCGTACGGCCTCAACGCGAGCGTGTGGACGAAGGACGCCCGCCGGGGCCACGAGATCGCGGCGCGGCTGCGGGCCGGCACGGTCAACATCAACGAGGGCTACGCGGCGGCGTACGGGAGCGTCCGGGCGCCGATGGGCGGCATGAAGGACTCGGGGCTCGGCCGGCGCCACGGGGCGGAGGGCATCCTCAAGTTCACCGAGGCCCAGACGATCGCGCACCAGCGACTCCTGCCGCTGGGGCCGGCGTTCGGGATGGACGACGAGAAGTACGCGGCGCTCATGACCCGGAGCCTGCGCCTGATGAAGGCGTTCCGGCTGCACTGAGAGGACGGCGGGGGTGGGCGAGCACGTGGACGAAAAGGGGCGCGAGAACGGGCGCGAGGACGGGGACCACGCGTACGACTACGACGTCGTCGTGGTCGGTTCGGGCTTCGGCGGCGCGGTCTCCGCGCTGCGGCTCACGGAGAAGGGCTACCGCGTCGGCGTCCTGGAGGCCGGCCGCCGCTTCACCCGCGCGAGCCTCCCGAAGAACTCCTGGGACCTCAGGAACTACCTCTGGGCCCCGGCCCTCGGCCTCTACGGCATCCAGCGCGTCCACCTCCTCGGCCATGTGATGGTGCTGGCCGGCGCGGGCGTCGGCGGCGGCTCGCTCAACTACGCCAACACCCTCTACGTACCCCCGGCCGCGTTCTTCGAGGACCCGCAATGGGCCTCGATCACCGACTGGGAGGGGGAGTTGAGGCCGTACTACGACCAGGCGCGGCGCATGCTCGGGGTCCGGCTCAACCCGACCGTCACCCCCTCCGACGTCCACCTGAGGGCGGCGGCCGAGGCGATGGGAGTCGGCGACACCTTCCATCTCGCCCCGGTCGGCGTCTTCTTCGGGGACGGCGACGACGCGGACGGTACGGCCAGGGCGCGGCCGGGAGCGACCGTCGACGACCCGTACTTCGGCGGCGCGGGCCCCCCGCGCCGCGCCTGCGTCGAGTGCGGTGAGTGCATGACGGGCTGCCGCCACGGCGCGAAGAACACCCTCAACGAGAACTACTTGTACCTCGCCGAGCGGGCCGGGGCCGTCGTCCACCCCATGACCTCGGTCGTCGCCGTCACGGAGGACCCGGCGGGCGGCCACCGCGTCACCACCGTTCCGACCGCCGCGCGAGGCAGGCGGAGGCGGCGCGCCCGTACCGTCCTGCGGGCCCGCCAGGTGGTGATCGCGGCGGGGACGTACGGCACGCAGACCCTGCTGCACACGATGCGGGACGAGGGGCTGCTGCCCCGGATCCCGGCGCGGCTCGGCGAGCTGACCCGTACCAACTCCGAGGCCCTGGTGGGCGCGCAGACCGACAACCGGCGCTACCGCGCCCGGCACGGCACGCCGAGGGCCGACTTCACCCGGGGGGTCGCCATCACGTCCTCGATCCACCCGGACGCCCACACCCATGTGGAGCCGGTCCGTTACGGCCGGGGCTCCAACGCGATGGGCGCGCTGTCCGTCCTCCAGGTCCCCCACAGCGACCGGCGGGTGCGGGCCTGGCTGGCCAACGCCCTTGCCCACCCGGTGCAGTTGCTCCGCTCGCTGTCCAACCGCCGCTGGTCGGAGCGCACGATCATCGGGCTGGTGATGCAGTCGCTCGACAACTCCCTGACGACGTACCGCAGACCGGGCGGCGTCGGGAAGGGCATGCTGACGGCACGCCAGGGACACGGCGCGCCTAACCCGAAGCAGATACCCGAGGCGGCGCGGGCCGCCCGGCTGCTCGCCGAGGAGATCAACGGCTTCCCGGGCAGCAACGTCGGCGAGCTGATGGGCACCCCGCTCACCGCGCACTTCCTCGGCGGCTGCGTGATCGGCGCCTCGCCGGACGAGGGGGTCGTCGACCCGTACCACCGGCTGTACGGGCATCCGGGCATCTCGGTGGTCGACGGCTCCGCGGTCTCGGCGAACCTGGGCGTCAACCCGTCGCTGACGATCACGGCCCAGGCGGAACGGGCGATGGCGCTCTGGCCCAACAAGGGCGAGCCCGACCCGCGTCCGGAGCAGGGCGCGGCGTACGTCCGGCCGGCGGCGGTGGCGCCGCGGTCGCCGGCGGTCCCGGCGGAGGCGTTCGGCGCACTGAGGCTGCCGTTCCTGGAAGTCCCCAAGGTGCCGCCGAAGCGGAAGCCGGAGCCGGGGACGGCCTGACCGGCCGCCCCGGCCCGCGTCGTGAACGTACGCGAAGGGCGCTGCACCCCCCTCCGAGTGCAGCGCCCCTCGCGTTTCGCGCAACGCATGCATGACCTGTGACAGGAGCGAATGGTTGTCGTGACCTTCACAGAATCCTGAAGTGTCGTACGTCACATCGGTGTGCCTATGCTGCGTGCATTCCGTGTTCTTGTTGTGAGGTACACCGTGACGCCAACCCTGCCCCCGGGTCTTCCCGAACTGTCCGAGGCCGAGGCCATGTACGACGGCGAGCTCGCCGCGCCCCCGGGCGTGCGGGCGGCGCTCGGCATGGACGCCGCCAGGATCGGGGGCGGCGTGGCGCTCTCGGTCCGCGACGACCCGGCCCGCTACTGGAGCAAGGCGCTCGGCTTCGGCTTCGAGGAGCCCGTGACCGCCGACCTGATCGGGGAGGTCTGCGCCTTCTACCGGTCGCGGGGGACGCCGCTGGCCGTGTTGCAGCTGGCGCCTTCCGTGCTGCCCGAGGACTGGTCCGAGATCTGCGCGAGGGAGAACCTGTCGGCGGGTTCGGCCTGGGTGAAGCTCGCCTGTCCGACCGACGAGGCCCTGGCCCGCGCCGAGGAGCCCGGGCGGCCCGCGGCGGGGGTGCGGGTCGCGCCGGTGGAGGCGCGGGACGCGGCGGAGTGGGGCGCGCTGATGATGCGGGGCTTCGGGATGCCGGAGGAGCACCTCGGCGCGATGATCGCCGGGGGTGTCGGCCGCGCCGGCTGGCATCCGTACGGGGCGTGGCTGGACGGCGAGCTGGTCGGTACGGCCACGATGCACGTGCACGGGGACGCGGCGCAGTTCTTCGGCGCGGCGACGCTGCCGCACGCGCGGCGGCGGGGCGCGCAGTCGGCGTTCCTGGCCGCGCGGGCGAGGGCCGCCGCGGCGGCGGGGTGCGGGTGGCTGGTGGCGGAGACCGGGGCGGAGGCCCCGGGCGAGCACAACTCCTCGTTGCACAACATGCGGCGGGCCGGGTTCGAGGTGCTGTACGAGCGGCGCAACTGGGTGTGGCAGCCGGCCTGATCAGGCCGGGCGGCCCGGGCGTCCCCGGACCGCCCGGCCTTGGGTGACCGGGCTGCTGTCCCCTGCCTACCGGTCACGGGCGCCGGGGGCGCGGTCCCACGGCGTGCCGGTGCGGCACGCCACACGCTCACGGACGCACGGTCCAACGAAGGCCCGTACGAACCGGTCACGCGCCGTACGGGTGAGGCGGGGCCCGCACGCGCGTGCGAGGTCAGGCGCGGCCCCGGCTCAGCTCCAGCAGGGTCATCGCCAGTGCCGTACCGGGCCTGCCCAGCGCTTCCCTGTAGTGGCCGAGGATCTCGTTCTCGCGGGACAGGTGGATGCGGCGGCCGCCCGAGGTCATCCGCGCCCGCTGGACGGCCGCGGAGACCGCCATCCGTTCCTGTACGAGGCCGATGATCCGCTCGTCCAGGGCGTCGATGCGCTCCCGCGCGCCGCCGATCAGCTCCGCCGCCTCGGGGGTGCGGGCGCCCGTGGTGTCGGCCGCGGGAGAAGGGGTCGCGGAAGGGGTGGGGTTCGTGGTCGTGGGGTCCGGCATGGTGTCCTCGTTCGGGTCGTGCCCGGCCGTACGGCCCCGAACGCGACAGACGCCCCGGAGCCTGAAGGCCCGGGGCGCCTGGGAAGTCGCTTGTCAGTTCAAGCAGCACGACCATGGCAGCCGGACGGGCCGGTGCCATAGGTAAAGACGAAGGTCGAGTGCTTGCGCATGAGCACAGTCTAGCGGCGTCCCGGGCCCCGTTAGAATCGAGGGGAAATCCAGGGGACCCAGGACCCCGCACTCGCCACCGCCGGAAGGCCGCCCGTGCCCGCAGCACCCCCCGCCGCCCCCGACGTCGTTCTCGTCGTCGACTTCGGCGCGCAGTACGCCCAGCTCATCGCCCGCCGCGTCCGCGAGGCCCGGGTGTACAGCGAGATCGTCCCGTCCACGATGCCGGTGGCCGAGATGCTGGCCAGGAAGCCCCGGGCGATCATCCTCTCCGGCGGCCCGTCCTCCGTGTACGCGGAAGGGGCGCCGCGGCTGGACCGCGAGATCTTCGAGGCGGGCGTGCCCGTCTTCGGCATGTGCTACGGCTTCCAGCTGATGGCGACGGCCCTCGGCGGGACCGTCGACAACACGGGGGCGCGCGAGTACGGCCGTACCCCTCTGCACGTCTCCCAGACCGGCTCCACGCTCTTCGAGGGCACCCCCGCCGAGCAGGCCGTCTGGATGTCGCACGGCGACGCCTGCTCCGCCGCCCCCGAGGGCTTCACCGTCACCGCGTCCACGGAGGTCGTGCCGGTCGCGGCCTTCGAGAACGACGAGAAGAAGCTCTACGGCGTCCAGCACCACCCCGAGGTGATGCACTCCACGTACGGCCAGCAGGTCCTGGAGCACTTCCTCTACCGGGGCGCCGGCATCGAGCCGACCTGGACCACCACCAACGTCGTGGACGAGCAGGTCGCCCTCATCCGTGAGCAGGTCGGCACCAAGCGCGCCATCTGCGGGCTGTCGGGCGGCGTGGACTCCGCCGTCGCCGCCGCCCTCGTACAGAAGGCCATCGGTTCCCAGCTGACCTGCGTGTACGTCGACCACGGCCTGATGCGCCAGGGCGAGACCGAGCAGGTCGAGAAGGACTTCGTCGCCGCGACCGGCGTCCAGCTCAAGGTCGTCGACGCCGAGGAGCGCTTCCTCACCGCGCTCGCCGGGGTCTCGGACCCCGAGCAGAAGCGGAAGATCATCGGCCGCGAGTTCATCCGGGTCTTCGAGCAGGCCCAGGCGGAGATCGTCGCGGAGGCGGGCGCCGAGGGCGAGGACGTCGCGTTCCTCGTCCAGGGCACGCTCTACCCGGACGTCGTGGAGTCCGGCGGCGGCAGCGGCACCGCCAACATCAAGTCGCACCACAACGTCGGCGGGCTGCCCGACGACATCGAGTTCCAGCTGATCGAACCGCTGCGCAAGCTGTTCAAGGACGAGGTCCGGATGGTCGGCCAGGAGCTCGGCCTGCCGGACGAGATCGTCCAGCGCCAGCCCTTCCCCGGCCCCGGGCTCGGCATCCGGATCGTCGGCGAGGTCACCAGGGAGCGGCTCGACCTGCTGCGCGCGGCGGACGCCATCGCGCGCGAGGAGCTGACCCTCGCCGGTCTCGACCGGGAGATCTGGCAGTGCCCGGTGGTCCTGCTCGCCGACGTGCGCTCCGTGGGCGTGCAGGGCGACGGCCGGACGTACGGACACCCGATCGTGCTCAGGCCCGTCTCGTCCGAGGACGCGATGACCGCCGACTGGACGCGGATGCCGTACGACGTGCTGGCGAAGATCTCGACCCGCATCACCAACGAGGTCGCCGACGTCAACCGGGTGGTCCTGGACGTGACGAGCAAGCCGCCGGGCACCATCGAGTGGGAGTGAGCGGGGCGGGGGCGGCGCCGGACGGCGCCGCCCCCGCGTTGCGGCCCCTGATGCCCGTGGGGACCATGAACACATGAGTGATTACAACGCGACGGTCATCGACGAGTTCCGCTCGCACCACGGTGTGGTGGGCGGCCGCTTCGCGGGCAAGCACCTGCTCCTGATGCACACGATCGGCAGGAAGAGCGGCGCCGAGCGGGTGAAACCCCTGGTCTACGCCACCCACCACGGCAGTCTCCTGGTCTGCGCCTCCGAGGGCGGCGCGGAGAGGGAACCGCTGTGGGTCGCCAACGTCGCGGAGATGGACGAGGTGACGCTGGAGGTGGGCGAGCGCACGATCCGGGCGAAGGCGACCGTCGTACGGCCCTCGGATCCGCGATGGGCCGAGCTGTACGGCGTGTGGACGGAGTACTGGCCCGACGCGCACGAGTACGAGAAGCGGACCTCGCGCAAGTTCCCGGTCGTCTCCCTGGACGCCGTCCTCGACTGACCGGCCGCGGACCGCGTCCCCCGCGGATCAGCCCGCCGACGGCGGCGGGTCCGCCGGGTCCAGCGTGAAGTCCGCGAAGTCGAAGCCCGGCGCGACCACGCACGTCACCAGCACCGGTTCGTCCCCGGCCGGCTCCGCCGACTGCCACGCCCCGGCCGGCACCAGCAGCTGCGGCCGCTCGCCGTTCTCCACGCCCGGCCCGAGCAGGTGCTCCTCGGCGCCCGACGGATCGTCCTTCGTACCGCCGATGTACAGGCGCAGCGGCCCGCCCCGGTGCCACAGCCACACCTCGTCCGAGCGCACCCGGTGGCGGCGCGACCGCTCGCCGGGGTGCAGCAGGAAGTAGATCCCGGTCGCGTGGGCGCGCGGCCCCGGATAGCCCTCGGGGGTGGCCGTCCCGGTGGTCCGCCAGGTCTCCTTGAACCAGCCGCCCTCCACGTGCTTCTCCAGACCGAGCAGGGCGACCAGCGGTGAGTTGTCAGTCATGCCGCCCATTGTGTCGCGCGGCGGCGGCCGCACCGCGAACAACGTGACCGTCTCGTCACCCGGACCGACCGGCCCGGGGGCCCATCCGCGCCCCTTTGTGCGGGACAATTCCCGGGCGTCGCAGGGAAGTTCACCGCGACGGAATGTTCACTCCCGGGGAAGGGCGGCGTTCGGCGTGGCGGTGCAAGAGGCGAGACAGGGCGCGCACGGCGGAGGCTGTACGTGCGGTGACTGCCCGCACGGAGCGCGCGAGGGGCACCGGCGGGCCGTGGCCGCGTTCCTGGCGAAGCGCGACGAACTGGCCGCGGGGCACGGGCTGCCCGCCGCCGTCGCGCACTCCGCGGGGGCCTCCCGCCAGTGGGTCTCCGACGAACTCACCCAGTCCGCCCGCGAGGTGGCCGACCGCAGCCGCGAGGCGGGCGACGCCTGGCTGCACGCGGTGTGGCTGCGCACGCTCCAGGTCGTCTGGGGCGGGGTCGTGGTCCTCGCGCTGGCGCAGACGGCGACCGCGATAGGCGCCGGGTGGACCGGGGCCCGTACGGCCGGTCTGCTCGCGGCCCTCGTGGTCGCCGGGCTCCTGACCGGCGCCGCCCGGCTGCACCGCGCCAAGGGCGGCCTGCTCGCGCCGCTGATCGGCGAGGACAACCGGCTCTCCACGTCCCGTACGGTCGCCTCCGCCTGGGTGCTGTTCGTGGTCTTCGCCGTCCTCGTCCTCGCGCTCCAGCTCGCGGGCGCGTCGGGGACGTCCCGGCGCGACGACCTGATCGCCGGGCTCGACCTGGCCCGGGGCGCCGGCCTGGTGACCGTGCTGGCCGTCGTGTGCGCCGTCGCCGTCGTCGTACGGCACGTCGTGTCCTCGCGGGTCCTCGGCCGGCGGCTCCAGAAGGTACGGGCCGAGCGGCCACGCCTGGCCGACCTGCTCTGCGACGACGCGGGGCGCGCCGCCTTCACCGACGTCCAGTACGCGCTGCTCAACGCGGTCGCGGTCCTCTTCTCCGCCGTCCTGCTGGCCCGGCGGCCCGGGCAACTCCCCGACCTGCCCTGGGCGCTGGCCCTGCTCGCCGCCGTCTCCGCCGCCACCTACTTCGCGGGCAAGTACGCGGAGGGCGGCCGGCCCGTCGTCCTGTCGGTCGTCCGGGCCCGGGAGGCCGGGGACCTGGACGCCCCCATCCGTACCGGCGACGACATCGAGATCCGCGGCGCCGGCTTCGTACCCCCGGGCGCGGGCACCCCGGACCGGCTGGCCGGCATGGTCGTGCGGATCGGCGCGGTCCACGTCCACGTCCCGCTGGTGCCGGTGCCCGGCGGCTTCGCCAACCCGTCGGACACGACGCTGACCGTGCCTGTCCCGGTGGAGGTGGAGCCCGGTACGGTCGAGGTGCAGGTCGTGACGGCGGCCGGGGTGGAGACCAACCGGGTCACCGTCGAGGTCATGGACTGAGCCGGTGCCCCGGGTCCCCCGGGGCCCGTCCTCCGACCGCTGAGTGCCGGACGCGTCCTGTACGTATGCATGTGCGAGGAACGCACGGACATATGTCCTTGCGTCGGCGGACAGGGAGAGGCGGGACCGGCGATGGCACACAACTACCGGACAGAGAGCTACGGTCGGATCGGCGGCGTCGGCACCGGCGGCGACCGGCCCGGCGGCCTGCGGGAGCTCGCGGCGCGGCACGCCCTGCTGCCGCTCCGGCTCTTCCTCGGCGTCACGTTCGTCTACGCGGGCATCGACAAGCTCACCACCAGCGGCTTCTTCGCTTCGTCCGGGGCCGGTTCGGTCGGCGAGATGATGCGCGGCGTACGGGACAGCGCGGCCATACCCGCCCTGGTCGACCTCGCGCTCAAGAGCCCCTCGGGATTCGGCTACGCCATCGCGCTCGGTGAACTCGCCGTGGGCCTGGGCACGCTGGTCGGGCTGTTCGGCCGGGTCGCCGCGCTCGGCGGGGCCGTCATCTCGCTGAGCCTGTGGCTGACCGTCAGCTGGCAGGCCACCCCGTACTACTACGGCAACGACCTCGTCTACCTCATGGCCTGGCTGCCGCTCGTACTCGCCGGCACGTCGATGTTCTCGCTGGACGCCGTCCTCGCCGACCGCCGTCGCCGCATGAGGTAGTGGACCAGGGCCACCACGGCGGCCACGAGGAAGCCGCCGACGAGCACGGGGAAGACCGCGAACCACGCGATCGACCACACACCCGCGGCGTCGCCCGCGTAGGCGACCGCCGCGCCCACCACCGTCACGCCCGCGACCAGCCGCCCCGGCCTGAACTCATGACGCGGCACGGGTCACCTCCACCTGTCCGAAACCGACGTAGACGTCCAGCACGATCGTGCCGGCCGGGTCCGCGCCCGCACGCGGCGCGAGGGTGCGTTTCTGCTGGTTGGCGGGGGAGATGTCCACGTCGTTCGGCGGCTGCCCCGGCAGCCTGAGGTCCCCGAGCCCCGCCTCGGCGCGCACCACCACGGTCGCCCCGGCGGGGACGACGACCTTCAACCGCCCCGCGCCGACCTCCGCGTGCGTACGGACCGTTCGCCCGGCCGGCACGGCGAGGCCGCCCAGATCGAGCGTCCCGACCCCCGACCCGAGCTGGTAGCGGGATTCCACGGCGAGGTACGAGGCCGGGGTCCACGTCTCGCGGCCCCACTTCGTGGTGATGTCCTTGGGGATCGAGGCCGACGCGGCGAGCAGCCCGCCCACGACCACCGCGAGGAACAGCGTCCCCACGCCCGTACGGCCCAGGAACGCGCTCAGCGCGAGGCCGATCCCGAGGACCGCGAGCGCCGCCGACAGCCCGATCTGGAGGCTCGTGCCGAGCGGCTGCGTGTGCCAGGACAGGCCCGTGCCGAGGCCGCCCGCGATCATCGCTATCACGAACACCGCGCCGCCGATGGCCCGCGGACCCGGCCGGCCGAGGCGCCGGGACGGGGGCGGGGTGTCCTCGCCCGGCGCCCCCGGCGCCCCCGGCGGCCAGGGGGTCTCGGCCGCGCTCGCCGGGCCCCACAGGTAGTCGCCCGCGATCGGGCCCGTGGTGCCGTCCTTCACGATCGGGTCCCGCCACCAGGACGGACTGCCCGGCGACGGCGGCGCCTTCGTCTCGGGCGGCGCCTCCCCCACCGCGTGCGCCGTCGCCGCGTCCAGCGGACCGCCGTCCGGCGCGGCCGCCCGGCGGCGCTGCGACCACACCCCGGCGCCGGCGACCGCGACCGAGAGCATCGCCGCGAAACCGAGCGTCCCCCCGTTGCCCACCATCGACAGGAACAGCCCGCAGCCGATCAGCGCGAGCAGCACCGCGATCAGCGAGGCGCCCTCGACCCGGCCCGACAGCAGCCTGCGCCCCTCGTTCTCCTCCTCGCCTTCCTGCGGGATCAGCAGCCACGCGAAGCCGTAGAAGATCAGACCGATGCCGCCGGTCACCGAGAGCACCCCCACGACGATCCGGAAGATCACCGGATCGACGTCGCAGTACCGCCCGAGGCCGCCGCAGACCCCGGCGAACACCTTCTGCCGGGGGGTACGCGCCAGACGCGGCGCCGCCCCGGTGACGGGCGGGGCAGGAGAGGCCTCGGGAGGCGCGGGGGGCGCCGGGGGCGGCGGGGACGGCGGCGGGGTCATAGCTCCATGGTGACCGCGCGCGAGCCGCGCCTCCACCCGCCCCGACCCTGGCCTCTCCCTGATATTCGCCCCTCGGGGCCGTCCGCGATACGCGCGCGGTCCGCATACGGCGGCCGACGGGGACGGGGTACTCAGGGTCGGGTCAGGGTCGGGTCAGGGCCCTGACCCTGATGCCAGGAGCCGCGCCGCCGTGTGACCATCAATGACATGCCGGCCGCCCCGCCCCGCTCCGCCCCGCCCTCGTACTCCCGCGCCCCCGCGCCGGAGGACCAGCCGACGCGCAAGCTCTACCGCAGCGCCGACGGCCGGCTCCTCGGCGGCGTGGCCCGCGGGCTGGCCGGGCACATGGGGCTGCCCGTCGTGTGGGTACGGCTCGTCTTCCTCGGCCTCTTCTTCGCCGAGGGACTCGGCGCGCTCCTGTACGCGGTCTTCTGGATCGTCGTCCCGCTCGGCGTCGGCGGCACCACGACCGGGCCGCGCTCGCTCTTCGAGACCAGCCCCGACGGCCGGCGCCGGCTCCGCAAGCCCGACAAGGGGCAGGTCTTCGCGCTGGTCGCCCTGGTGATCGGCGCCGCGGTGTTCGTCGGCAACGTCAACCTGGGCCGCAACCACGCCGACCGCTACATCTGGCCCACCCTCCTGATCGGCGCGGGCGTCGTCCTGGTCTGGCGCCAGGCCGACAACGCGCGCCGGGCGCGCTGGACCGACGTCGGCCGCCGCCGCAGGCTGCTCCAACTGGCCCGCGGCTTCGCGGGCGTGGCCCTGGTCGGTCTCGGCCTGGCCGTCTTCATGGTGGTCAGGGGCGCGGCCGCCCAGCTCGGCAACGTCCTCACCGGCGCGATCGCCGTCGTCGCCGGGGTCGCGCTGCTCATGGGGCCCTGGCTCGTCCGGATGACCCAGGACCTCTCCGAGGAGCGGCTCATGCGGATCCGCGCCCAGGAGCGCGCCGAGGTCGCCGCGCACGTCCACGACTCCGTCCTGCACACCCTCACCCTGATCCAGCGCAACGCGGACGAGCCCGGCGAGGTCCGCAGGCTCGCCCGCGCCCAGGAACGCGAGCTGCGCGCCTGGCTCTACAACCCGGAGGGCACGGGCAAGGAGGAGGCGGACGAACCGGCCACCCTCGCCGACGCGGTCAAGCGGACCGCGGCGGAGGTGGAGGACTACCACGGGGTGCCGATCGAGGTGGTCGTCGTCGGCGACTGCCCGCTCGACGACCGGCTGGCCGCGCAGATGCAGGCCGCGCGCGAGGCCATGGTCAACGCCGCGAAGTACGGGGGCGACGGCGGGGCGGTGCAGGTCTTCGCCGAGGTCGACGGGCGCACGGTCTTCCTCTCCGTACGGGACCGGGGGCCCGGCTTCGACCTGGACGCGGTCCCGGACGACCGGATGGGCGTGCGGGAGTCGATCATCGGGCGGATGCAGCGCCACGGGGGGACGGCGCGGCTGCGGGCGGTGCCGGACGGGGGCACGGAGGTCGAGCTGGAGATGGAACGGGCGGACTGAGGCGGGGGCGCGGGGCGCGGGGCCGGGGGCTGGGGGACGGGCCGGCGGGGGACGCGGGAAGGGCCGGGCGGGACGGAAGGGCCGACCGGGCGGTGCCCGGCGCGGGCCCGGGACCGTACCGTACGGATGAGACGGGACAAGCACTGATGAGGGCGAGGGGACAGGGACGATGAGCGGCGAAGGCGTACAGGCCGAGGGCACCGCGGGCACGCCGGGGGATCCGGCGGAGGGCGGCGCGGGGCGGCACGCGCGGGTGGTGCTCGTCGACGACCACCGGATGTTCCGTACCGGGGTGCAGGCCGAGATCGGCCGCACCGAGCAGACCGGCGTCGAGGTGGTCGGCGAGGCCGCCGACGTCGACCAGGCCGTCACGGTGATCACGGCGACCCGCCCCGAGGTCGTCCTCCTCGACGTCCACCTGCCGGGCGGCGGCGGCGTCGAGGTGTTGCGCCGCTGCGCGCCGCTGATGGCGGCGGCGGAGAACCCGGTGCGGTTCCTGGCGCTGTCCGTGTCGGACGCCGCGGAGGACGTCATCGGGGTGATCAGGGGCGGCGCCCGCGGCTATGTCACGAAGACGATCACCGGGACCGACCTGGTCGACTCGATCTTCCGGGTGCAGGACGGCGACGCGGTCTTCTCGCCCCGGCTGGCCGGGTTCGTCCTGGACGCCTTCGCGTCCTCGGACGCGCCGCCGGTCGACGAGGACATGGACCGGCTGACGCAGCGGGAGCGGGAGGTGCTGCGGCTGATCGCCCGGGGGTACGCGTACAAGGAGATCGCGAAGCAGCTGTTCATCTCGGTGAAGACGGTCGAGTCGCACGTGTCGGCGGTGCTGCGCAAGCTCCAGCTGTCGAACCGGCACGAGCTGACGCGCTGGGCGACGGCCCGCAGGCTGGTCTGAGCGGGTCAGTCGTCGCACTGCCACTGGGTGACGTACGCCTGCCCCTCGGGGTCCAGCAGCACCCCGCGGATGCATTCGCCGGGCTCGGTGTCGAGGTGGCCGCCGAGCGCGGCGACCCCGTCGCGCGTGCGCCGCGTACCGAACCAGTCCGCGAACGCCGTGAGGCGGTCGTCCTTGCGCTGGTAACCGAGGCGTACGGCGAGGTCGGGGCCGCCGTCGTGCTGCACGTACCGGGTGGTGAAGCCCCCCTTGCCGCCGATCGGCCCCTCGATGCACAGGCGGCCCCCCGAGAGATCCCCGCAGCCCCGGGGGGTGACGCCGACGGGGGCGAGGACGAAGAGGGCCCCCACGCCGAGGACCGTGGCCCGTACGGCGGCTGTCCGTCCTCGGCGTGTCACACGTATCACGGCTTCCCCTTCACGGGCTCACGGGCTCACGGACCGGCGGCCATCCGCGCCCATCGTGACCCGGCACCGGTTCCCCGGCATCCCGGCGGGGGCCAGTCCGGCGACACCGGGCCGGCCGGCACGACGTAGGTTGCTCCTGGCGGCGACGGAGAAGGAGCTCGGACGTGACGGCAGGCGAGGACGGTTTCGCGGGCCGGATCGAACCGTTCCGCAACGAGCTGCTGGCTTACTGCTACCGGATGCTGGGCTCCGCCCACGACGCCGAGGACCTGGTCCAGGACACGTACCTGCGGGCCTGGCGGGCGCGGGAGCGGTACGACGACACCCGCAGTTCGCTGCGCACCTGGCTCTACCGGATCGCGACGAACGTCTGCCTGACCGCTCTGGAGGCCCGCGGCCGCCGCCCCCTGCCGTCGGGGCTGGTGGCCGCGTCGGATCCGCTCGGGCCGCTCGTCCGGGGGGAGAATCCCTGGCTCCAGCCCCTGCCGGACGCCCTGGTGACGGCGGTCGATCCGGCCGCGGCCGCGATCGACCGCAGCAGCCTGCGTCTCGCGTTCGCGGCTGCCCTCCAGCATCTGTCGGCGCGTCAGCGCGGCGCGCTGATCCTGCGGGACGTGCTGGGTTTCTCCGCGTTCGAGGCGGCGGGGATCCTCGGTACGAGCACGGTGTCGGTGAACAGTTCGCTGCAACGGGCGCGGGCGCGGCTCAAGGAGACCGGGGTGGGGCAGGAACGTCTCGGCGAGCCGTCCGCGGCCGAGCAGCGCGCCTGGGTCGACCGCTATATGACGGCGTTCGAGCGGGCCGACGTGGAGGGGCTCAAGCGGCTGCTCACCGAGGACGTGCTCATGGAGATGCCGCCGATGCTCAACTGGTTCACCGGCCGCGGCGGTTACGGGCTGTTCATGGAGTGGGTCTTCGAGGCGGCCGGAACGGACTGGCGGCTGGAGCCCCTCACGGCCAACGGCGGCCAGCCCGGGTTCGCCGCCTACCAGCGGGCCGGTGACGGCTACCGGTTGCACACGCTCCAGGTCTTCACCGTCACCGCCGAAGGCATCAGCCGGAACTCGGTCTTCCAGGATCCCGAGGTCTTCGCGGCCTTCGGCCTGCCGACCGAACTCGAAGACCTCTCGAACGCGAAGACATCTCCTGACCGGGGCGCGATGAGTTCCGACCCCGGCGCCGGTATGTAGTGACGAGTTCGCCCGGAACACCCCGGGCGAACCGTTCACCAGGGAGAACCCGATGTCAGAGGGTCGTACGGAAGACGTGGCGGCGATCAGGGCCGTGCTGGTCGCCTCCTACCGGGCGTGGGACGCCGGCGACGCCGACGGCATGGTCGCCGACTACACCGCGGACGCCACCGCCATCATGACCGGTTCGCTCCGCGACAGCCGTGACGCGATCCGGCGGAGCATGGCGCTGGCCTTCGACGGGCCGCTCAAGGGCAGCTCGACCGCCAACAAGCAGCTCAGCCTCCGCTTCCTCGGCGAGGTCGGCGCGATCGTTGTCAGCGAGTCCGGCATCCTCTTCGCCGGCGAGACCGAGGTCCCGGACGCCCGCAAGGTGAACGCGACCTGGGTGCTGGAGAAGCGGGACGGCCGGTGGCTGATCGCCGCCTACCACAACAGCCCGGCGCCGGCGCCGGCGAACTGAGCGGGCCGGCGGGTGCCTACACCGGGCGGGTGGCGCCCGCGAAGGGCATCTGGTCGAGGGGGGCGATCCGGACGGTCGAGCCGGTCCGGGGGGCGTGGATCATCTTCCCGTCGCCGATGTAGATCCCGACGTGACTGATGCCCGAGTAGAAGAACACCAGGTCACCGGGGGCGAGCTGGGCGCGGGAGACGCGCCGGCCCGCGTTGATCTGGGTGTACGTGGTCCGGGGGAGGGCGACGCCGGCCGCGCGCCAGGCGGCCTGGGTGAGTCCGGAGCAGTCGAAGGAGCCGGGGCCGGTGGCGCCCCACACGTACGGCTTGCCGATCGCGGCGTACGCGAAGGCGACGGCCGCGGCGGCGCG
The DNA here is from genome assembly GCF_011694815.1 of Streptomyces liangshanensis. Lineage (NCBI taxonomy): Bacteria > Bacillati > Actinomycetota > Actinomycetes > Kitasatosporales > Streptomycetaceae > Streptomyces > Streptomyces liangshanensis. Next base: position 3,018,560 of record NZ_CP050177.1, on the reverse strand, counting down.
GCTGCTGGGCGCCTGCGTGGCGGGGCGGGTGGCGGTGCGGGCGGCGCGGGTGACGGCCGCCGTCCGCGCGGCCCCGTCCGCGGCGTACGGGACCGCGCGGTCCTGGCCCGCCGCCTCCTGCTCGGCGTACCGGGCGCGCTCCTGGGCGGTGAGCGTGTCCAACAGGTCCTCGGCGGCGGTCAGCCGCTTCTGGACGGTGGCCTTCTGCGCGGCCACCTCGTTCTGACGGGCCTTCAGGTCCACGAGCCGGTCGTCGGCCCGGGTCCGTAACTCCGCGATCGTCGCCAGTTCCTTGCGGATCCGCGTGACCGTCGTGGACTGGTGCGCGGCGGTCCGTTCGGCGAGGGCGGCGGCCTGGAGGAACGTGTCCGGGTCCGAGTTGAGGGCGAGTTGGACGGTGGGGGTGAGGCCGCCGGCCCGGTACTGCGCGGTGGCGATCGAACCGAGCGCCGCGCGCGAGCTGTTGAGCCGCTCCGTGCGCCGGGTGGCCTCGTCGCGCAGCTCGTTCAGCGCGTCACGGGCGTCGTCGGCCTTCTCCTTCGCCCCGTTGTACCGCTCGGTCGCGGCCTCGGCCTGCTCGTAGAGCTTGTCGACCTTCGACTTGACCTGAGCCGCCGTCAGGCGCGGTTCCGCGTGGGCGGATCCGGCCGACGCTCCGGCCGTCGCGGTCGCGGCGCCCGCCAGCGCGAGGGTGGCGGCGGTACGACCGGCGGGGCCGGTGAGCGGGCGCTGTTTGTGTTTCCGGTGCGCTGCCACGAGGGCGTCCACTTCCTTACTGGTCCAACGTCACACGGTTCGCGGCCGTGCGGGCCGGGTGGCGGGGGGAGGCCACCTGGAGAAGGACGCTAGGTGAAGGTCACGGCGCGGTGTCGACATGGCGGGTATTGGCAGCAGGTGAAAGGTCCTGGGCGCTTTATGACCGTACGATCCGCTGCCCGCGTCCTCCTTGTCCCTCTTTCGATCAGGACCGGATCAGGGCGGTCAGGCCGGGCGGACGCTGCCGTGGATCGGCAGGTAGTAGATCGACTCCTCGCGGACGTTCGCGCCCGGCTCGGGGGCGTGGATCATCATGCCGTCGCCGGTGTAGATCCCGACGTGGCTGATGTCGTCGTAGAAGAAGACCAGGTCGCCGGGCAGCAGGTCCTGGGTGGTGATGTTCGTGCCCGCGCTCACCTGCTCCCAGGTGGTACGCGGCAGGTCCACGCCCGCCACCCGCCAGGCGGTCTGGGTCAGGCCCGTGCTGTCGTACGAGCTGGGGCCGGTGGCGCCGGACACGTACGGCTTGCCGATCTGTGCGCGCGCGAACGCCAGGACCTTGGCGGCCTTGGTGGCGTAGGTGCTGTCGGGGGCGGGGGCAGGAGTGGGTGTGGGGGTAGGAACGGGCGCGGGAGTGACGGCGGGGGCGGGGGTCGGCTGGAGCGGGGTCTGTGCCTGCTGGGCGGCCAGTGCCTGTTCCTGGGCCGCCTGGGCCTGGGCCTCGGCCTCCGCGCGGGCCTGCGCGTCCAATTGGGCCTGCGCGTCCGACAGGGCTTGAGCGTCCAATTGGGCCTGGGCCGCGAGGGCTTGGGCCTGGGCCTCGGCCAACGCCCGTGCTTCGGCCTGCGCCTGTGCCTGTGCCGTCTTCTCCTGGACCAGCCGCGACAGCAGCGCCCTGGTCGTGGACAGCTTCTCCTGGACCGTCAACTTGCTGAGGCGCAGGGCCGCCTGGGGCTCCGCGCCCTGCGCGGCGGGAGCCGCGACGGGGGCCGAGGCCGGGACCGGGCCCTGGGCCGGCACGACCCGGGGCGCGCGCGTCGGCTGCGGCGGGACGAGCGGCTGCGGGACGAGTTGCTGCGGGACGAGCGGCGAGGAGACGGGCCGCTGCGGTGCCGGCTGCTGCGGGACCAGCTGGGTGGGCGCGGGGCGGGCGGGCGCGGGCCGGGGGACCTGGGGGCCGGTGGCGAAGGTGGTCGCCGCGGCCGGCCGTATCGCGTCCCCCTGGAGGGGCGCCGCGCGGCGCGGCTGCGGGCGCGGCGCCGGCTCCGCGACCCGGGTCTCCCGGCCGGTCTCCGCCGCTTCCTTGGACCGCGCGCCCCTGGGCGGTTTCGCGGTCTTCGCCGGCTCCTTGGCCTGCGCGTTCTGCCGCGTCGCGCTGCCCGCCTGGCGGTACAGCGCGTCGACCTTCTTCTGCACGTCCTCCACGGACGGCTGCGACACGGCGGGCGCGGCATCGGCGCTCTGGGCCGAGAGGAGCGTGACGGAGGCGAGCGCCGCCGTGGTGAGCCCGACGGCGGGGGAGCTGGAACGGACTCCGCCGGTGCCGCGGGACTTGCGATGCGATGCCAAGATCGGCATTCCTTCCGTGGACCGCAGTGGGAATTGCGGAGTGCCTGATCAAACAAGCTAGCCAAAGTGTGGCGCTCATGTGAAGGACGATGGCCGATATGCCCGATACATTTTCGTGACCTTTGCGACGGTGACCGCATGAAGCGTGTTCGAGTCGCTTTTCGGGAAGTGTACGATTACTTTGGGTGACTGTTCGACCGTCGGCCGGCGCCGACCAGCGCCGACCACGTCCGGCCACCCGCGGACTCCCCGAGGCGGGAGCGGGCTGTCAGTCCGGCGGCCTAGACTCGGAGGGCGATGAGCAGCCTCTTTGACGACAGCTTCCTGGCGGACCTCCAGCCCTCCGGGGACGAGCACCCGCCGCCGCCCGAGGACCAGGACCGGGAGCCGCCGGAGCGGATCCCCGACGACCTCTTCGGAGGTGTATTCGACGTGCCACCGCCCCGCGATCCGTACCACCGTGACGGCGCCCCGCGCACGGTCGTGGACCCGGCCGCGCTGCTCGAAGGGCTCAACGAGGAGCAGCGCGCGGCCGTCGTCCACACCGGCTCGCCCCTGCTCATCGTGGCCGGCGCCGGGTCGGGCAAGACCCGCGTCCTGACCCACCGGATCGCGCACCTGCTGGGCACCCGCAGCGTGCACCCCGGCGAGATACTGGCCATCACGTTCACGAACAAGGCCGCGGGCGAGATGAAGGAGCGGGTCGAGCAGCTCGTCGGCCCCCGGGCGCGGGCCATGTGGGTGCTGACCTTCCACAGCGCGTGTGTACGGATCCTGCGCCGCGAGTCCAAGAAGCTCGGGTTCACCTCGTCCTTCTCGATCTACGACGCGGCCGACTCCAAGCGCCTGATGGCGCTCGTCTGCCGCGATCTGGACCTGGACCCCAAGCGGCACCCCCCGAAGGCGTTCAGCGCCCAGGTATCGAACCTGAAGAACGAGCTGATCGACGAGGAGACGTACGCCGACCGGGCCGCCGACGGCTTCGAGAAGACGCTCGCCGAGGCCTACCGGATGTACCAGTCGCGCCTGCGCGAGGCCAACGCGCTGGACTTCGACGACATCATCATGACCACCGTCCACCTGCTCCAGGCGTTCCCGGACGTCGCCGAGCACTACCGGCGGCGCTTCCGGCACGTCCTGGTGGACGAGTACCAGGACACGAACCACGCGCAGTACACCCTCGTACGGGAGCTGGTGGGCCCCTCCGGGGAGGGCGACGACCCGGCCGAGCTGTGTGTGGTCGGTGACGCCGACCAGTCCATCTACGCCTTCCGGGGCGCCACGATCCGTAACATCCTCCAGTTCGAGGAGGACTACCCGGACGCGCGCACGATCCTGCTGGAGCAGAACTACCGCTCGACGCAGACGATCCTCAGCGCGGCCAACGCGGTCATCGAGCGCAACGAGAGCCGCCGGCCCAAGAACCTGTGGACGAACGCGGGCGCGGGCGCCCTGATCACGGGCTATGTCGCCGACACCGAGCACGACGAGGCGCAGTTCGTCGCCGAGGAGATCGACCGGCTGACGGACGCGGGCGACGCCAAGGCGGGCGACGTCGCGATCTTCTACCGGACGAACGCGCAGTCGCGTGTCTTCGAGGAGATCTTCATCCGGGTCGGCCTGCCCTACAAGGTCGTCGGCGGGGTGCGGTTCTACGAGCGCAAGGAGGTCCGCGACGTGCTGGCCTACCTGCGCGTGCTGGCCAACCCCGAGGACACGGTCCCGCTGCGCCGGATCCTCAACGTGCCCAAGCGCGGCATCGGGGACCGCGCGGAGGCGATGATCGACGCGCTCTCGCTGCGGGAGAAGATCACCTTCCCGCAGGCGCTGCGGCGCGTGGACGAGGCGTACGGCATGGCGGCCCGCTCGTCGAACGCGGTCAAGCGCTTCAACACGCTGATGGAGGAGCTCCGTACGGTCGTGGAGTCCGGCGCGGGACCCGCGACGGTCCTGGAGGCCGTGCTCGAACGGACCGGCTACCTGGCGGAGTTGCAGGCCTCGACCGACCCCCAGGACGAGACCCGGATCGAGAACCTGCAGGAATTGGCCGCGGTGGCCCTGGAGTTCGAGCAGGAGCGCGCGCAGGCCGAAGGCGCGGCGGCGGCCGCCGCTGACGGAACAGGCGGTGACGGGGCGGCCGGCGCGCCCGCCGCCCCGACCACCACCGGCACGCTCGCCGAGTTCCTGGAGCGGGTGGCGCTGGTCGCCGACTCTGACCAGATCCCCGACGAGGACGTGGACGGCTCCGGTGTCATCACGCTGATGACGCTGCACACCGCCAAGGGCCTGGAGTTCCCCGTGGTGTTCCTGACGGGCCTGGAGGACGGCGTGTTCCCGCACATGCGCGCCCTCGGCCAGGTCAAGGAGCTGGAGGAGGAGCGCCGACTCGCGTACGTGGGCATCACCCGCGCCCGCGAGCGCCTCTACCTGACCCGCTCCTCCATGCGGAGCGCCTGGGGACAGCCCGCGTACAACCCGCCGTCGCGGTTCCTGGAGGAGATCCCGGGACAGCACCTGGAGTGGAAGCGGACGGGCGCGCAGATCCCGGCGGGCCCCACGTCCGGGATCACGTCCTCGCTGTCGTCGAGCGCCGCGCGCTCGCGGTCGGGCGGCGCGTCGGGCTTCGCCACGCGGCGTACGGCCGACAAGCCGGTCATCGCCCTGGTGGTGGGGGACCGGGTGACGCACGACCAGTTCGGGCTCGGCACGGTCATGGCCGTGACGGGCACGGGCGCGGACGCGCAGGCGACGGTGGACTTCGGGGACGAGAAGCCCAAGCGGCTGCTGCTGCGGTACGCGCCGGTCGAGAAGCTGTAGCGGTCACGGGACGGGCCCCGGTCCTGACCCCCTCGGGGGCCGGACCGGGGCCCGTCCTACGTGCGCTTCGCCGCCGCCCGCCTACTGCGGGTTGAGGCCGTGGCTCTGGAGCCAGGGCAGCGGGTTGATCGCCGCGCCGCCGCCGGGCCGTACCTCGAAGTGCAGGTGGGGGCCGGTGGAGTTGCCGGAGTTCCCCGAGTAGGCGATGACGTCGCCCGCCTTGACGCTGCCGGAGCGGAACTTCGTACTGCTGAGGTGGCAGTACCACGTCTCGGTGCCGTCGGGGGAGGTCACGATGGCCATGTTCCCGTAGGCGGTGTTGTACTGCGTGCGGACGGTGCCGTCCGTCGCCGCCATCACCGGGGTGCCGTACGAGACGGGGAAGTCGATCCCGGTGTGCACGGACATCCAGTTGACGCCGGCCTGGCCGAAGAAGGCGCTCAGGCCGTGCTGCGCCACCGGGAGGGCGAACTTGGGGCGCAGCGCTTCCTTGCGCGCCGCGTCGGCCAGCCGCTTCTGCTTCTCGGCTTCCTTGCGGGCCTGGAGGTCGATGCGCTCCTGCGTACGGCTGGCGCGGTCGCCGAAGTCGCGGGCGTCGGCGCTCATGGCCATGACCTGGCTGTCCACCTGCGCGTTGGCGGCGGCGATCTTCTTCGCGGAGCTGACGTCGGCGGCCTGCGTGGAGACCGTGTTGTCCGGCTTGTCCTCGCCGGCGAGGTCGCCGACGGACGCGGCGGCGATGCCCGCCACGCCCATGACGCAGGCGGAGGGGACGGCGATGGTGAGGAGGGCGGAGCGCTTGGCGGGGGTACGGCGGCGGCCCCGGCTGCCGTTGCCGCCCGCGGAGCGGCCCACTGGGCGCGGGGTGAGCACGATCGCGGGCGCGGTCATGGTCTCCTCCATGTGCACGCCGTGCGCGGCGGGTACGGACTCCGCGAGCGGGTCGCCGTCCCCGGCGTCCCCGGCGTGGTCATGGAAGTCCTCGTCCGCCGGATCGGTGTGCGCGTCCTCCGCGTACGGCCCGTCCTCGGCGTACTGCCCGTCGGCGTGGTACGGCGCGGGCGTGTCGTGCCCGTACCCGGCGTCCGTCTCGTACCCGGCCCCGGGCTGGTAGTGCTCCTCGGCCTGCTGGTACGGGGTCCCGTCCTGGTACGCGGCCTCCGGCGGGTAGTGCTCCCCGGCCTGGTAGGCCGTCCCGTCCTGCGGGTACGGCGTTCCGTCCTGCTGGTACGGCGTTTCCTGCCCGTTCCACGCGGTGGCGTCGTACGCCCCGGTCTCGTAGGTGGGCGCCACCCACTGGGCGGTCGCGTCGTACCCGTAGGGCTGGCCGGCCTGCAAGGCGCTGACGTCGAACTGCGCGGTCGGGGGGTGGCCCTGGGCGTCGTAACCGAAGGTCCCGGTCGCGAACTGCCCCGCCGTGTCCGCCCCGTTCGGCGGATCCTGCTGGGTGAGCGGGTTCGCCTGGTTCCAGGCGTCCGCGTCCCACTGTCCCGTGGTGTCGTACTGCGGCGCCGCGTAGGCGTCGTACGTGACCGTGCCGACTCCGGCCGTACCGACCGTCTGGTGGGCACCCGAGTCCCACGGGGTGCTGGTGTACTCGCCGGTGGCCTGGGGGGTTTCGTAACCGCCCGACAGGTTGCCGAAGAGAGGGTCGGTCTGGAAGCTGCCGTTCTGGTACCCGTCGTGCGTGGTGTACCCGGCGTTGGTGTGCTGGTCGTTCACCAACTTCTCTCTCGCCTCGGCAGCAGGACCTTCCGGGGGGCCGGCCCTGATGGTGGGTCGGGAGCCCGGAGCAAGCAATGGCCGCGACTGTACCCGGCGGTATGCGACGCCGACAATCTTCGGCAAGTTTTGACTTTCGCGGAAACGGGCATTCGGCCGTGTTTCGGGGGAGTGCGGGCACAGCTTTGGCCCTACGTTCGAGGGGTGTTCGAGGAAAAGCGCGAGAAAGCGGGGGCGGGGACCGGGTCTTCCGGGGGGTTCGGGCCGCCAGACCCGCCCTAGGCGACCGACGAGCCGCCGTCCTGACCGGTCGCCGGCCGGGTGGTCCTCGCCGCCGCCGTGAACTCGTCCGGCTCCAGGGCGTGTCGGACGCCGGACACGACCGCCGGGTGCACCGGCAGGGCGAGATGGCCGACGCCGGTGACGCGGACGTTCCGGCTGACGAGGTCGGGGTGGGTGACGCGGGCCGCGCCGACCGGTGACATCAGCTGGTCGAGGTCGCTCCAGAAGCTCACGAAGCGGGTACGGCAGCCGGGGGCCGGCCCGCGCAGCTCCTCGATGAGGGAGGAGCCCGGCCGCATCTGCCGGACGACGGGGTGGGCGCTCATGAGCGGGGCCACGGCCGTGCCCTCGTGCGGGGTGCCCAGGGTGACCAGGGTCCGTACCCGGGTGTCGCCGCCCAGGCACTGTGCGTAGTAGCGGGCGATCAGGCCGCCCAGGCTGTGGCCGATGACGTCCACCCGGGCGTGTCCCGTACGGGCGCAGATCTCCTCGACGTGCCGGCCGAGCAGCTCGGCGGCGGCGCGGACGTCGCAGGTCAGCGGCGAGTAGTTCAGCGAGACGAGGTGGTGCCAGCCGTGCCGGGCGAGGGAGCGGCGCAGGAGGAGGAAGACCGAGCGGTTGTCGACGAATCCGTGCAGCATCACGACGGGGGGCCGGGAGCCGCCCCCGGTGGGGAGCCGGCCCGTCCCGGGCGCCAGGGCGGGGGCGCGGCGCTCCTGGCCGATTCCGGTCGGGTAGAGGACCAGATGGCCGGTGAGGATCGCCAGGTCGAGGGTGAGGGCCCGCAGCATGGGCGGCACGGGGAACGGGGGCGGCGACCGGAGCGGCAGGGAGAAAGGCAACACCTTCACGGCCGACCTCCCGTACGAAGCGCGGGGCCCCCTGTGTGATTTCCCCCTCGCGGGCCTTCGCGAAACAGCGGGGTGCGGGATGCTGGGGATAACGTTCGTTCACTACTCCGGGCCTAGGCGGGCGCGGGGACCCGTGCCAATGACGGCGCAGTCGGTTGTGGAGGCAGTGATGGGTGTGACCGGTCCGATCCGCGTGGTGGTGGCCAAGCCGGGTCTCGACGGGCACGATCGTGGGGCCAAGGTGATCGCGCGTGCGCTGCGGGACGCCGGGATGGAAGTCATCTACACCGGGCTCCACCAGACCCCCGAGCAGATCGTGGACACGGCGATCCAGGAGGACGCCGACGCGATCGGCCTGTCCATCCTCTCGGGCGCCCACAACACGCTCTTCGCGAAGGTCATCGACCTGCTCGGGGAACGCGACGCGCTGGACATCAAGGTCTTCGGCGGCGGCATCATCCCGGAGGCGGACATCGCCCCGCTGAAGGAGAAGGGCGTGGCGGAGATCTTCACCCCGGGCGCGACGACCACGGCGATCGTGGAGTGGGTCAACACGAACGTCCGCCAGCCGACGGAGGCGTGACGCCCCGTCGGGCGGGTGCGGGCGGGGCCAGTTCCGCCTGCATCGTGGCGCGCAGGCGCAGCGTCGAGACCAGGCGCTGGAACGCCTCGGACCAGTAGCCGCCCGCCCCCGGCGACGCGGCCTCGGTCTCGTCCGGGGTGGCCGTGAGCAGTTCCAGGCGGCCCGCCTCGGACGGGTTCAGGCAGCGCTCGGCGAGGCCCATGACACCGCTGAAACTCCACGGGTAGCTGCCCGCGTCCCGGGCGATGTCGAGCGCGTCGACCACCGCGCGTCCGAGCGGGTCCGCCCAGGGCACCGCGCACACGCCCAGCAGCTGGAACGCCTCCGACAAGCCGTGCGCGGCGATGAACGCGGCGACCCACTCCGCGCGCTCCCCGCCCTCCAGCGTGGCCAGCAGCTTGGCCCGCTCCGCGAAGGACGACGTGCCGGGGCCGGCCGCGGGCGACGCGGAGGGCGGCCCCAGGAGCACCCGCGACCAGTGCGCGTCGCGCTGGCGCACCGCCGCCCGGCACCAGGCCGCGTGCAGTTCGTCCTGCCAGCCGTCCCGCACGGGGAGCGTGACGATCTCCTCCGGCGCCCGGCCCCCGAGCCGCTCCGGCCAGACGCCGAGCGGGGCCGCCTCCACCAACTGGCCCAGCCACCAGGACCGTTCACCGCGACCCGCCGGGGGTGTGGCCACCACGCCGTCCCGCTGCATGTCCGTGTCGCATTCGTGCGGCGCCTCGACGGCGATCGCCGACCCGTCCCCCGTACGGTCCAGGCTCACGCAGGTCACCGCCCGCGCCGCCATCCGCCCGGCCAGCGCGGACCGCGGCAGGGCGGAGAGCAGTTCGGCCGCGGTGGAGCGGACGTTACGGCTGCGGTCGGACAACGCCTGCTCCAGGAACGCCTCGTCCGCCCCCGACAACCCCGTACGCAGCGAGTCGAGGAACATCAGCCGGTCCTCGGCCCGTTCGGTCTGCCACGTCGAGGCCAGCAACTCCAACGCCGCCTCGGGCCCCGCCGCCCGGACGGCCGCCAGCAGGGTCACGCGTTCCACGAACAGGCCCTCCTGCCAGAGCGCCCCGACGGCCTCCTTGTCGTGCACGTCCGGCAGTGCCGAGCCGCCCGGCGCGCCCCGCAGGGCGAACTTCCACTCCGGATTGAGCCGGGCCAGCCAGAGCCCGCGCGGCCCCGCGAACGTGAGGGCGCCCGGTCGCAGATCGGTACGGGCCCGGGCCGCGTCGAGCAGCGCGGGCAGGACGGACGCGGGCGCGCGGTAGCCGTACGCGCCCGCCGTGGCGAGCCACTGGGGCAGCAGCTCGGTGAGGTCCGGTGCCGTACCGCGCCGCCCGCCCGCGCCCGCGGGCGCCGCCCGGTCGGCGAGCAACTGGACCAGCCGCTGCCGGGCCGGCTCGGGCAGCGGCGGGCGGGTGTCGCGCGGCGCCGGTTCGGGACGTTCCGCCGCCCGCGCGGGCAGCAGCCCCGCCCGGCGGCGGACGGTAAGGAGGGCGGCCGCGTCCAGCAGGGCCACCGGCGCGTCCTTGCCGGCGGCCAGGATCCCGGCGGGCGGGGTACGGCGGTCCGTACCGAGCAGCGCCGAGACGACAAGGTCCTCCCACGGCGTTCCCCCCGCGTCGGGGACGGTGGCGGTCGCGGCCGTTTCGCCGGCGAGGGTGCTCGTACGGTCCGCGGTGGTAGTGGTGTCGGTCATCGGGTCCTCCGAACGTGTACTGCGAGAAGGGACGGTGGCGGGTCTGCCGCCGGGACCGCGGCACGGGGTACGGGGTACGACGGCACCGGTGCGGCCGACGCGCGGCGTGAGGTCCGGGCCGGGGGGGGGCAAGGGTCGAGGGGCCGTCAAACGCGGCTGGAAGCATGCAGGTTCGGCCCCCGCACGCTCACAGGCGAGCGCCCCCCGCCACCCCCGACCGGCCCGGCCCTGCCCCCGCCGTTACGTCAGGACCACCGTCCCCGTCGCCTCCGGCGACCAGCCCGCCAACGGGTGGAAGCCGCGGTGTCCGCACTCGCCGAAGATCGTCACGGGACCGCCGCCGGACAGCGCGGCCAGCTTCCACAGGCCCGGCCGCGCGAGCGCCGCCGGGGCCAGGGGCAGCGCCGACTCCCCGTTCGCGTCGGCCACCTGCCAGCCGCCGCCCGGGCCGGGGACGGGTATGACGTCCGTCAGCGTCACCGGCCAGGACTCCAGCCACGGATCGTCGCGCAGCGCGGAGCCGTACGCCGCCAGCGCGTCGGACGTGGACCCGCCCGGCGGCGGCCCGCCCACCGCGCCCGGGGCCCCGAACTGCTCGCCCCAGTCGGCGCGCAGCTGACCCCCGCCTCCGTGCGGGGTGACCGCCGCGTCGAGCAGCGCCCCCACCGGCAGGGACAGCTGCGGGGACCTGCCCGCCGCCCCGAAGGACAGGACCAGCGCCCAGCGGCCGGAGTCCCGGCCGCGGAGCCAGACACGGCGGGTGACGACCTTGCCGTCCGACGTGTCGTACTGCGCCAGGACCAGCCAGTGGTCCCGCACCGGCGCACCGGAGGACGGCGACGGCAGGCCGACCCGGGTGCGGACCGTCGTGGCCAGCGGCTCCGGCACCCCGTCGAGACCCAGCCAGCCCGCGTTCAGCAGGTGCAGCAGCGACGACTCCTCCAGCAGCCGCGCCGGCCAGCCCGGCCCCGAACCGGGAATCGCGCCCAGCTCCCGCACCCGTGACGCCAGACCGGGCGCCTGCGCGTCGACCATCCGGGCGGCGGTCTCCTCCCACAGTCCGTACCCCGCCTGCTCCGCCGAGGCGAGACCACCCCGCAGCAGATCCGCCAACCGCTGCTCCAACTCCACCGCCCCCGCCGTGATCCGCCCCGCCCGGCGCTCCGCCCTGCGGCGCGCCGCCTCCGGATCGGCGGCCGGCGCCGCCGTACCCCCGCCGCCGCCCTCCCCGCCGCTCCGCTTCTCCCGGGTGTCGAGCCACTCCCGCGCCCAGTCCGGTGCCTCGGCCTCGCCCACGGCCGCCTCGTCCGCCGCCCGGAGCAGCAGCAGCCCGAGCGCGTGCTTGCACGGGAACTTCCTGCTGGGACAACTGCACTTGTACGCGGGGCCCGTGGTGTCGACCACCGTCCGGTACGGCTTGCTGCCGCTGCCCTTGCACAGGCCCCACACCGCCCCCGCGGCGCTGCTCCCCGCCTCCGACCACGGACCGGCCGTGCTCAGCTTGTTGCCCGCCTTGCGTGATGAGTCGTCAGGAGCCAGTGCCAGCACCTGTTCCGTCGTCCAGCGCACCCCCGCTTTATCCATGTGTACGACGGTAGAACGCCCCACTGACAATCCGTCTGACCTGCGGATTCGTCAGGCGCGCATCGGGGGCGCTTTGCCTTCCCTTTGCTATCGTGGCTGCTCCGCACGACCCATGCCCACCAGGGGGACCCTTGATGAACCGCACCGTCCGCGCCATCGTCACCACCGCCGCCGTCACCGGCCTCGCGTTCGGCCTCGGCGCCTGCACCGAGGCCGCCGACCGGGTGGACAAGGCCGTCACCGACGAGGTCGACAAGGCCGTCAACGAGACGTACGAGGTCACCTACGAGGTCACGGGCACGAACGTCGACTCGATCGACTACCACGCGAGTGGCGGCACGGCGACCGCCCCCAAGATCGAGACAGTCGAGAAGCCCACCCTGCCGTGGAAGAAGACGGTCACGCTGAAGGGCATCACGCCGCCCGGCGTCATGCCGATGGCGCTGGACGTGGCCGGCGCCGAGGTGAAGTGCACGATCACCTACAAGGGCAAGGTCATCAAGGAGGCCGAGGGCGCCGGAACGGTCGCGGCCGGCGGCTGCATCGCCGTCTCGCCGATCGTGCAGTGACCCCGCGTCAGGCGGCCATGGCCCTCTGACCAGCGACGACCGCCGATTGTCAGTGGCGTGGTGCACGGTGGAACCCACACCCGGTCCATCGATCTGGAGGGGGATCCATGACCGTGCCCGAGACCACGGACACCACCGGCGGCGAGGTCCTGCGACCGCACGCCGAGCACGCGTTCGCCGACGAGCTGAGGGCGTTGGCCGCGGCCGACGACCGGCCGCGGCCCGTCCGTTGGCGCCTGTCGCCCTGGGCCGTGGCCCTCTATCTCCTCGGCGGCGCACTCCCCGACGGCACGGTGATCACGCCCAAGTACGTGGGCCCGCGCCGGATCGTCGAGGTCGCCGTCACGACGCTGGCCACCGACCGGGCACTCCTGCTGCTCGGCTTGCCCGGCACCGCGAAGACGTGGGTGTCCGAGCACCTCGCGGCGGCCGTCAGCGGCGACTCGACCCTGCTCGTGCAGGGCACGGCGGGCACCCCCGAGGAAGCCATCCGGTACGGGTGGAACTACGCGGAGCTGCTCGCCCACGGCCCCAGCCGCGACGCGCTCGTCCCCAGCCCGGTGATGCGGGCCATGTCCGAGGGCATGACCGCGCGGGTCGAGGAGCTGACCCGTATCCCGGCCGACGTACAGGACTCGCTGATCACGATCCTGTCCGAGAAGACACTCCCGATCCCCGAGCTGGGGCAGGAGGTGCAGGCGGTCCGCGGCTTCAACCTCATCGCGACGGCCAACGACCGCGACCGGGGCGTCAACGACCTGTCGAGCGCGCTGCGCAGGCGCTTCAACACCGTGGTCCTGCCCCTGCCGGCCACCCCGGAGGCCGAGGTCGACATCGTCTCCCGGCGCGTCGGCCAACTGGGGCGCTCGCTCGACCTGCCGCCCGGCCCCGAGGGCATCGACGAGATCCGCCGCGTCGTCACGGTCTTCCGCGAACTGCGCGACGGCGTCACGGCCGACGGGCGCACGAAACTCAAGTCCCCCTCCGGGACGCTCTCCACGGCGGAGGCGATCTCGGTCGTCACCAACGGCCTCGCGCTGGCCGCGCACTTCGGCGACGGCGTCCTGCGCCCCGGCGACGTGGCGGCGGGCATCCTGGGCGCGGTCGTCCGTGACCCGGCGGCGGACCGGGTGATCTGGCAGGAGTACGTCGAGACGGTGGTCCGCGAGCGCGACGGCTGGAAGGACTTCTACCGCGCGTGCCGCGAGGTGGGCGCATGACGGCGCGCGCCCCGGAGAGGCCCACGACGAGCGACGCCGCGCCGGCCCGGCGGGGGCCGCTGCTGCTGGGCGTCCGGCACCACGGGCCCGGGTCCGCGCGGGCCGTGCTGCGGGCGCTGGACGCGGCGGCGCCCGCGGTCGTCCTCGTCGAAGGACCGCCCGAGGGGGACGCGTTGGTGGCGCTGGCCGCCGACGGGACGATGAGGCCTCCGGTCGCGCTCCTGGCCCACGCGGTGGACGATCCCGGTCGGGCGGCCTTCTGGCCGATGGCCGAGTTCTCGCCCGAATGGGTGGCGCTGCGGTGGGCGCTGGCCCATGACGTACCGGTCCGGTTCATCGACCTGCCGGCCGCCCATTCGCTCGCGCTCCCCGCCGAGGACGGCGAAGAGGGCGAAGACGAGGAGAGGGACGGCGAGGGAGCGGGCGGGGGAGACGGCGAGGCAGAGGGAGACCGCAGCGGGCTTCGGATCGATCCGCTCGCCGTACTCGCGGAGGCCGCCGGGTACGACGACCCCGAGCGGTGGTGGGAGGACGCGGTCGAGCACCGGGGCCCCGGCCGCGCGGGCGACCCGTTCGCGCCGTTCGACGCGGTCGCCGAGGCCATGGGCGCCCTGCGCGAGGAGTACGGCTCCGGAGGACAGCGCCGGGACCTCGTCCGCGAGGCCCACATGCGGATCCACCTGCGCGCCGCCCGCAAGGAGTTCGGGGACGACCGGGTCGCCGTCGTCTGCGGCGCCTGGCACGTCCCCGCCCTCACCGGCCCGTACACCGCCACCGCGGACCGCGCGCTGCTCAAGGGACTGCCCAAGGTCAGGGCGGAGATGACATGGGTGCCCTGGACCCACCGCAGGCTCGCCCGCCACAGCGGGTACGGCGCGGGGATCGACTCCCCCGGCTGGTACGGCCATCTCTTCGCCGCGCCCGACCGGCCCGTGGAGCGCTGGCTGACCAAGGTCGCCGGCCTGCTGCGCGACGAGGACCGGACGGTGTCCTCCGCCCACGTCATCGAGGCCGTCCGGCTCGCGGAGACCCTCGCCGTGATGCGCGGCCGCCCCCTCGCCGGGCTCACGGAGACCACGGACGCCGTCCGGGCCGTGATGTGCGAGGGGTCGGACGTGCCGCTCGCGCTCGTCCACGACCGGCTGGTGGTCGGCGACGTCCTGGGCGAGGTGCCCGACGCGGCGCCCGCCGTGCCGCTCCAGCGCGACCTCGCCAGGACCCAGCGCACCCTGCGCCTCAAACCGGAGGCGCACGAGCGCGAGGTGGACCTCGACCTCCGCAAGGACACCGACGCCGCGAGGAGCAGGCTCCTGCACCGGCTGCGGCTGCTCGGCATCGGCTGGGGCGAGCCCGGCGGCCGCCGGGGGAGCACCGGCACCTTCCGGGAGAGCTGGCGGCTGCGCTGGGAGCCCGAGCTGTACGTGAAGGTCGCCGAGGCCGGCGTCTGGGGCACGACCGTGCTCGCGGCCGCCACCGCCCGGGCCGAGTCGCTGGCGGCCTCGGCGACCGCCCTCTCCGACATCACTGCCCTCGCCGAGCAGTGCCTGCTGGCCGGGCTGCCGGACGCGCTGCCCGTCGTCATGCGCGCCCTCGCCGACCGCGCCGCCCTCGACGCGGACGTCGGCCATCTCGCCCAGGCCCTGCCCGCCCTGGCCCGCTCGCTGCGGTACGGGGACGTACGCTCCACGGACACCGCCGCCCTCGGCGAGGTCGCGGCGGGGCTCGCCGAGCGCGTCTGCGTCGGCCTGCCGCCCGCGTGCGCCGGACTCGACGCGGACGGCGCCGCCCAGATGCGCACCCACCTCGACGGCGTCCACACGGCCGTCGGCCTGCTCCCCGCCGTCCGGGACCGCGATCTCGCCGCGCGCTGGGGGGCCGTCCTGCTCAAGCTCGCCGGACGGGACACCATCCCCGGCGTCATCCGGGGACGCGCCGCCCGCCTCCTGCTGGACGACGGCCGGCTCCCCGAGGACGACGCCGCCCGCTTCATGGGGCTCGCCCTCTCGCCCGGCACCCCGCCGTCCGACGCGGCGGCCTGGATCGAGGGCTTCGTCGGCGGCGCGCCCGGCGGAGGCATGCTCCTCGTCCACGACGCCCGCCTCCTCGGCCTGGTCGACACCTGGCTGACCGGCGTGCCCGCCGAGGCGTTCACGGACGTGCTGCCCCTGCTGCGCCGCACGTTCTCCGCGTACGAACCGGGCGTCAGGCGCACGCTGGGCGAGCTGCTCAGGCGCGGCCCCACGACCGGCCCGGCGACCACGACGGCCGCACCGCACGAAGCGGCCGCCCCCGGCTTCGCCGCCACGCTCGACACGGCGCGCGCGGACGCCGTCCTCCCGGTGCTGCGCCTGCTGCTGGGAGCCGGCACCGGACAGGCCCACGTCCCGGCCGGGAACGCCCTCGTACCGGAAGGAAAGCGATGACCACCGACCGTACGGAATCCGCCGCCGACGAGCGGCTGCGCCGCTGGCGCCTCGTGCTCGGCGGGGACGGCGCCGACGGCACGGGCTGCTCCCTCGGCGGCGCGGACGCGGCCATGGACGGCGCGCTCTCCGCCCTCTACGGCTCCCGCAAGGCCGGGGGCGCCGGGGGCGGCGCCCGCGACAGCCGGTCCGCGGGGCTCGGGGCGTCCGCGCCGGCCGTCGCCCGCTGGCTGGGCGACATCCGTACGTACTTCCCCAGCTCCGTCGTCCAGGTCATGCAGCGCGACGCCATCGACCGGCTCGGGCTCTCCGCGCTCCTCCTGGAGCCCGAGATGCTGGAGGCCGTCGAGGCCGACGTCCACCTCGTCGGCACGCTCCTGTCCCTGAACAAGGCCATGCCCGAGACGACGAAGGAGACCGCCCGCGCGGTCGTCCGCAAGGTGGTCGAGGACATCGAGAAGCGCCTCGCCACCCGTACCCGCGCCACCCTGACCGGCGCCCTCGACCGGTCCGCCCGGATCAACCGGCCGCGCCACCGGGACATCGACTGGGACCGCACGATCCGGGCCAACCTCAAGAACTACCTGCCCGAGCACGGCACGATCGTCCCCGAGCGCCTCATCGGGTACGGCCGCGCCTCGCAGGCCGTCAAGAAGGAGGTCGTCCTCTGCATCGACCAGTCGGGCTCGATGGCCGCGTCCGTCGTGTACGCGTCGGTGTTCGGCGCGGTCCTGGCCTCGATGCGCACCCTCGACACCCGGCTCGTCGTCTTCGACACCGCCGTCGTGGACCTCACCGACCAGCTGGACGACCCCGTCGACGTCCTCTTCGGCACCCAGCTCGGCGGCGGCACGGACATCAACCGCGCCCTCGCCTACTGCCAGGCGCGCATCACCCGCCCCGCCGACACCGTGGTCGTCCTGATCAGTGATCTCTACGAGGGCGGGATACGCGACGAGATGCTCAAACGGGTGGCGGCGATGAAGGCGTCGGGGGTGGAGTTCGTCGCGCTGCTCGCGCTGTCCGACGAAGGCGCCCCGGCCTACGACCGGGAGCACGCGGCGGCCCTCGCGGCGCTCGGAGCGCCCGCCTTCGCCTGCACGCCCGACCTGTTCCCGGAGGTGATGGCGGCGGCGCTGGAAAAGCGCCCGCTGCCCGTCCCCGAGACGGCCTAGGGTCTGTCCGGGGCGCTCTGTGACAGGTATCACCGCTCAGGTGTGATCCGCGATTTAGGGACCCACCGCCCACGGGGATAACCTGCGAGACGGACATGCCGCGTACCGGACAGCGTGTACGCCTTCCTCAGTGACAGCGCAGTCACGTTGCCCTTCGCGGCACGCCCACGCCGACAACGAACCCGCGATCACCAGGCTGCGGATTTCAGAACACAAAGGGACGGACACGCGTGGACCTGTTCGAGTATCAGGCGAGGGACCTCTTCGCCAAGCACGGTGTACCGGTGCTGGCCGGTGAAGTCATCGAGACGCCTGAGGCGGCCCGCGAGGTGACCGAGCGTCTCGGCGGCAAGGCTGTCGTCAAGGCGCAGGTCAAGGTCGGTGGACGCGGTAAGGCGGGCGGCGTCAAGCTGGCCGCCGACCCGGACGAGGCCGTCGAGAAGGCCGGCCAGATCCTGGGCATGGACATCAAGGGCCACACGGTCCACAAGGTGATGCTGGCCGAGACCGCGGACATCGCGGAGGAGTACTACGTCTCCTTCCTGCTCGACCGCACCAACCGCACCTTCCTCGCCATGGCCTCCGTCGAGGGCGGTGTCGAGATCGAGGTCGTCGCCGAGGAGAACCCCGACGCGCTCGCCAAGATCCCGGTCGACGCCTACGAGGG
The DNA here is from genome assembly GCF_011694815.1 of Streptomyces liangshanensis. Taxonomy (NCBI): domain Bacteria; kingdom Bacillati; phylum Actinomycetota; class Actinomycetes; order Kitasatosporales; family Streptomycetaceae; genus Streptomyces; species Streptomyces liangshanensis. Next base: position 3,000,649 of record NZ_CP050177.1, on the reverse strand, counting down.
CTGCACCCCGGAGAAGGCCGCCGAGATCGTCGCCGCCGCGAAGTTCCCGGCCGACATCGCGGACCAGGTCGCGGACGTCCTCCAGAAGCTGTGGACCGTCTTCATCAAGGAGGACGCCCTCCTGGTCGAGGTCAACCCGCTGATCAAGTCGGGCGACGGCAAGATCATCGCGCTGGACGGCAAGGTCTCGCTCGACGAGAACGCCGACTTCCGCCAGCCGGAGCACGAGGCGCTGGAGGACAAGGCCGCGGCGAACCCGCTGGAGGCCGCCGCCAAGGCGAAGAACCTCAACTACGTCAAGCTCGACGGCCAGGTCGGCATCATCGGCAACGGCGCGGGTCTGGTCATGTCGACCCTCGACGTCGTCGCGTACGCCGGTGAGGCCCACGGCGGCGTGAAGCCCGCCAACTTCCTCGACATCGGCGGCGGCGCGTCCGCCGAGGTGATGGCGAACGGCCTGGAGATCATCCTGGGCGACCCGGACGTCAAGTCCGTGTTCGTCAACGTCTTCGGTGGCATCACCGCCTGCGACGAGGTCGCCAACGGCATCGTGCAGGCCCTGGAGCTGCTGGAGTCCAAGGGCGAGAACGTCGAGAAGCCGCTCGTCGTGCGCCTCGACGGCAACAACGCGGAGCTGGGTCGCAAGATCCTGTCCGACGCCAACCACCCGCTCGTGCGGCGCGTGGACACCATGGACGGCGCGGCCGACAAGGCCGCCGAGCTCGCCGCAGCAGCGAAGTAAGGACGAGGGAAACCACAACCATGGCTATCTTCCTCACCAAGGACAGCAAGGTCATCGTCCAGGGGATGACCGGCGCCACGGGCATGAAGCACACCAAGCTCATGCTCGCCGACGGCACGAACATCGTCGGCGGCGTCAACCCCCGTAAGGCCGGCACGTCCGTCGACTTCGACGGCACCGACGTACCCGTGTTCGGGTCCGTGGCCGAGGCCATCGAGAAGACCGGCGCCGACGTCTCCGTCGTCTTCGTCCCGCCGGCCTTCGCCAAGGCCGCCGTGATCGAGGCGATCGACGCCGAGATCCCGCTCGCCGTCGTGATCACCGAGGGCATCGCGGTGCACGACTCCGCGGCGTTCTGGGCGTACGCGGGCGTGAAGGGCAACAAGACCCGGATCATCGGCCCGAACTGCCCCGGCCTGATCACCCCCGGCCAGTCCAACGCCGGCATCATCCCGGGCGACATCACCAAGCCCGGCCGCATCGGTCTCGTGTCCAAGTCCGGCACGCTGACCTACCAGATGATGTACGAGCTCCGTGACCTCGGCTTCTCGTCCGCCGTCGGCATCGGTGGCGACCCGGTCATCGGTACGACGCACATCGACGCGCTCGCCGCGTTCGAGGCCGACGCCGACACCGACCTGATCGTCATGATCGGCGAGATCGGCGGCGACGCCGAGGAGCGCGCGGCCGACTTCATCGCGAAGAACGTCACGAAGCCGGTCGTCGGCTACGTCGCGGGCTTCACCGCGCCCGAGGGCAAGACCATGGGCCACGCCGGCGCCATCGTCTCCGGTTCCTCCGGTACGGCCCAGGCGAAGAAGGAAGCCCTGGAGGCCGCGGGCGTGAAGGTCGGCAAGACGCCGACCGAGACCGCTGCGCTGGCCCGCGCGATCCTCGCGGGCTGACACGACGGCTGACGGCACCACGGCCTGACAGCACGGCACAACGGCCCGGGCCACCGCGAGGGCGGCCCGGGCCGAGCGCCTCAGAGGGGCAGCGGGACCAGCCGTTGCGGGCCGTGGAACGGTTCGTCGCGCAGGCGGTCCCGCAGCGTCAGATCCTGCTCGGTCCACGCCTCGGGACCGCTCGTGACCGGTACGCCGTCGACCGGCCGCGCGGCCGCCAGCGGCTCCCAGTACCGGGTGGGCGCCGTGGCCAGCGTGAAGCCGGTCGCCCCCACGATCAACGCCGTGAAGGCGATCGCCGCCCGCGTCCACAACCGGGCGCGCCGCTCGGCACTCCTCCGTACCGCCCGCGCCGGCGGAATGGCCGGCGGGGTCACCGTCCGGGCCAGCGTCCCCAGCCGCTGGTGCAGCGCGTCCGGGTCCGCCAGTTCGGGCAGCCGGCCCGCCACCGCCTCGCGCGCGTTCAGCAGCCGCCGCGCCGTCCCCAGCGTGCTCGCCTCCGTCTCCGCCGCCGTCTCCGGCAGGTCCAGGCCCAGCCCGTCGTACAGCATCAGGACGCGGCGGTAGCGCGGCGGCAGTGCGAGCAGCGCCTCGCGCAGCGCGCGCCCGTCCCCGCCGTCCCGCTGACCGGTGATCAGGTCGGGGCCCCGCCGGCCGTGGCGCAGCCGGTGCCAGGGCGACAGGGCGTACTCGTACGCCGCCGCCCGTACCCACCCCGCCGGATCCCGGTCCACCGCGACCTCGGGCCAGCGCCCCCACGCCTGGTGGAAGGCCCGCTCGACGGACTCCTGGGACAGGGCGCGCCGCCCGGTGAGCAGGTACGCCTGCCGTACGAGAGAGGGCGCGGCGTGGGTGTACAGCGCGTCGAAGGCCTGCGCGGGCGTGAAGGGGCCGGGCCCCGCCGCGTCCGTACGCGCGTCGCGGTCCTTGGGAGAACGGGTGAAAAAGTACATAAACATATATTGAGCGACACCACGGTCATTAGCTTGTTACCCGGATAAAGCGCGTGTCGTTGGCAGCATGGCGCCGTGACCCAAGTGACCGATCGCAGCACGACGTTGTCCTCGGCCTCGGCCTCGGCGGCGGAACGGGGCCGGGCCGCCGCGCTGACCGCGTCCTTCCTCCGCGGGGCCATCGCCGCGGGCCTCGGCCTCGGGGCACTCGCCGTGCTGGTCATGGGGATGTGGATCACCTCGCCCTACCCCGACAGCGGCGCCCGGGGCGCCCTCCACGTCGCCGCGGCCCTCTGGCTGCTCGCGCACGGCGTCGAGCTGGTGCGGCCCGACACCATGTCAGGGGCGCCCGCGCCGCTCGGGGTGGTCCCCCTGCTGCTCCTGGCCCTGCCGGTGTGGCTCACCCACCGCGCGGCCAGGGACGCCCTCGAACCGGAGGAGGGCAGGCCGCAGCTCACCGCGCTCGGCGCCGTGGCCACCATCTCCGCCGGATACCTGCTGGTCGGCGGCGCCGTCGTGTTCTACGTCTCCGGCGGACCGCTCACCGCGCACCCCGTCCGCGCGGCGCTCCTGCTGCCGCTGGTGACGGTGCTCTCCACGGCCGTCGGCGCGTGGTCCGGCAGCGGCCGGCCGGTCGGCCCCCTGCCCCTGTGGCTGCCCGCGGGGGTACGGGAACGCCTCGTCCGTACCGTCTGGGCACCGCCCGCCCGGCGCAGGACCGCCGTCGCGCTGCGGGCGGCCGCCGCCGCGGTCCTGGCGCTGCTGGGCGGCGGGGCGCTGCTCGTCGGGGCCTCGCTGGTGTGGCACGGGGGCGCGGCGCAGCTGTCGTTCACCCAGCTCGCGGGCGACTGGTCGGGGCGGTTCGCCGTCCTCCTGCTCGGGCTCGCGCTGGTGCCGAACGCCGCCGCCTGGGCCGCCGCCTACGGCCTGGGGCCCGGCTTCGCGCTCGGTACGGCGGCCACGGTCACCCCGCTGGGCATCACGGGCCCGCCAGCGCTGCCGTCGTTCCCGCTGCTCGCCGCCGTGCCGCAGGACCACGGGACCCCGCTGCACTGGGCGGCCGCGGGGGTGCCGGTGGTGGCGGGGGTGGTGGTCGCGTGGTTCACGGTACGGGTGGCGGCGCCGCCCTTCGCCGTACGGGAGGAGGCGTGGACGCTGCGCGCGACGGCGCTGACGGCGGCTCTCGGGGGTGCGCTGGGCGCGCTGCTGACGGGGATTCTGGCGGCGGCCGCGGGCGGGCCGTTGGGCAACGCCGACCTGGCCGCCTTCGGACCTGTGGGGTGGCTGACGGGGTTGGCGGCGCTGGGGTGGCTGGTGGGGGTCGGGGTGCCGGTGGCGCTGCTGATCCGGGTGTGGCGGCTGCGCGAGCGGCGGGTGAAGCCGGACCCGGGCGTGTCGGTCGTACCGGGCGCGGGTGCCGACGGCCCGGGTGCCGACGGTTCGGGCGCCGACAGCGGGGGTGCCGACGGTGGGGTTGTCGCCGGCGGGGGCGCCGGGCGCGGGGCGTGGTGGGCGCCCTGGCGGCGGACGGCGGCCGCGGGGGTGGCCACGGCAGGGGCCACGGCGGGGGTCGGGGCGGGAGCGGCCGAGGCCGGGGCGGCGGACACGGAGGGGGTAGCGAAGGACGGCAAGGCCCCCGTCGTGGCGGCGGCCCCTCCCGTCGGTCCGGACCCGGAGTCGTACGACGTCCTGCCGGCCGCCGCCTGGCACGACCGGGAGACGCGGGAGGCGCGGTGGGCCGCGATCAAGGACGCGTCGGGCGGCCTGATGGCCGACTTCCCCGCCGTACCGCTGCTCCCGCCGGTGCCGGAGCCGCCCTCCGGCGGGGAGGACGGCTCCGGGGAGGAGGTTCAGGTGGTGAGAGAGGTCCAGGAGACGAAGCCGGACCCGGAAACTGCCCCGGACCGGCCGGACGTCACTCCTTGACGCCGAAGATCGAGTGCAGCGAGTCCGGCAGCTGGCTGTTGCAGGACAGCCGGGCCTCCTGCGTCAGCGAGTCGTTCACGCACGTGAAGTAGTCGCGGTACGCGAGCTGCACGGTGAACGTCGCCGCCACCAGCGCCAGCGCCAGGCCGGCCGTCACCAGGCCGCTCACCGCCGCCGTCTTCTGCTGGCGGTTCACGTTCGCCCCCGCGCCCGGCGCCGGGTTCTGCGCCGCGGGAGCGGCACGGTCCGGGGTCGTGGCCGTACGGAAGGCGGAGCCGGGGCCCGAGGAGGCGGACGTGTCGGCCGCCGGCCGGGGCTTGTCGCGCAGGGAGCTGACGCCCCAGTAGACGCCCAGCGCGCCGAGCAGCAGCGCGATCTCCGGGAAGTCGAAGAGCACGAAGAAGAAGGCCCACATCCCGGACAGCAGCGCGTAGCGGGCGCGGCGCTGGACCGGGTCGGTCGGGTCCCAGCGCAGGCCGCCCCGGCCTCCTTCGGGGCCGTCCTGCCGGCCGTTGCCGGGGCCGTTCTGCCCGTTCTGCCCGCCGCCCTGGTTCCCGGGACGGCTCCCGAAGCCGCCCGAGGAGCGGCCGGGCTGGCGGCTGCTCCACTGGCTTCCCCAGCCGCCGCGGTCGCCCCGGTCGGAGTCGGACCCGCCGTCCGGCGCGCCGCCGTTCTCGGGCAGCCGGGGCCGCCACGGCTGGTCGGGCCGGTCGGCGGGCGGCGGCGCGAACGGATTGTCGTCGGCGTTGCCGCCGGAGGAGGATCCCGAGGGCTCACCGGACTCCTGGGAACCGCCCGCCCGGGAATCGCCCGCCTGGGAACCGCCCGACGCCCCCGTGGGATCCGGTGCCCCCGTGGAGGAGGACTGGCGTTCCCGCAGCAGCAGCACCGGCCCGGAGGGCGGCGGGAGGTGGGGTGCCGTGCGGCGGCGTCGGTCCTGCATCTGGTGAACGTCTTCCCCTCAGACCCAGCGCGCGGGGGTCTTGTGTCGTATGGGCCGTCCCGGAGACAGAACCCTGTCCCCAGACGCTACCTCCCGGCCGGGCCCCCGTCCCGTGGGGGCCGCTCGGTGTGCCGGTATCGTTGCTGACGGTCGGCTCCTTCGTAGAGTTCCCCGTATCGGGGATCGTGATCCGTTCGTACGACCACACAAAGCCGCCGACCACACCGGCCCCGCACGCTCGGCGAGGCCGTGCCCGCTCCCAGAAAGGCGCCCACCGTGGCCTCCCTGCCCCCCGCCGGCCGACCGGCCCGGCTCGTGGTCCTGGTCTCCGGTTCGGGTACGAACCTCCAGGCGCTCATCGACGCCATCGCCGCCGACCCCGCCGGTTTCGGGGCGCGGATCGTGGCCGTCGGCGCCGACCGGGACTCCATCGTGGGCCTGGAGCGGGCGGAGCGCGCCGGGATCCCCACCTTCGTGTGCCGGGTCAGGGACCACGGGACGCGCGCCGCGTGGGACGCGGCGCTTGCCGAGGCGACCGCCGCCCACGAGCCGGACCTCGTGGTCTCGGCCGGCTTCATGAAGATCGTGGGGAAGGAGTTCCTCGCGCGCTTCGGCGGCCGGTTCGTGAACACCCATCCCGCCCTGCTGCCCAGCTTTCCCGGCGCCCACGGCGTACGGGACGCGCTCGCGCACGGCGTGAAGGTGACCGGCTGCACCGTCCACTTCGTCGACGAAGGCGTCGACGAGGGCCCGATCATCGCGCAGGGCGTGGTGGAGGTCAGGGACGAGGACTACTCGGACGACGGCGTCGCGCTCCACGAGCGCATCAAGGAGGTCGAGCGGCGCCTGCTCGTCGATGTCGTGGGGCGTCTGGCCCGGCACGGCTACCGCATTGAGGGACGAAAGGTAACGATCCAGTGACCGCCGAAGGTACCAAGCGGCCGATCCGCCGCGCGCTGGTCAGCGTCTACGACAAGACGGGCCTGGAAGAGCTGGCCCGTGGACTGCACGAGGCCGGGGTCACCCTGGTCTCCACCGGTTCCACCGCCGCGAAGATCGCCGCCGCCGGGGTGCCGGTCACCAAGGTCGAGGAGCTGACGGGCTTCCCCGAGTGCCTGGACGGCCGCGTCAAGACCCTGCACCCGCGCGTGCACGCCGGCATCCTCGCCGACCTGCGGCTCGACGCGCACCGCGAGCAGCTGGCCGAGCTGGACATCGAGCCGTTCGAGCTGGTCGTCGTCAACCTGTACCCGTTCCGCGAGACGGTCGCCTCCGGGGCGACCGACGACGAGTGCGTCGAGCAGATCGACATCGGCGGCCCCTCGATGGTGCGCGCCGCGGCCAAGAACCACCCGTCCGTGGCGGTCGTCACCAGCCCGGAGCGGTACGGGGACGTCCTCGCGGCCGTACAGCACGGCGGGTTCGACCTGACGACCCGTAAGCGGCTCGCCGCGGAGGCGTTCCAGCACACCGCCGCGTACGACGTGGCCGTGGCGTCCTGGTTCGCCGCCGACTACGCGGCCGTCGACGCGGAGGCCGACAGCGGGTCCGCCGCGGACCGCCTCCCGGACTTCCTCGGAGCGACGTACCTCCGTAAGAACGTGCTCCGTTACGGCGAGAACCCGCACCAGCCCGCCGCGCTCTACACCGGCGCCGAGGGCGGCGGCCTGGCCGACGCCGAGCAGCTGCACGGCAAGGAGATGTCGTACAACAACTACACGGACACGGACGCCGCGCGCCGTGCCGCGTACGACCACCCCGAGCCGTGTGTCGCGATCATCAAGCACGCCAACCCGTGCGGGATCGCGATCGGCGACGACGTCGCCGAGGCGCACCGCAAGGCACACGCGTGCGACCCGCTCTCCGCGTTCGGCGGCGTGATCGCCGTCAACCGCCCGGTGTCCGTGGAGATGGCCGAGCAGGTCGCCGAGATCTTCACCGAGGTCATCGTCGCCCCGGACTACGAGGACGGCGCCGTCGAGGTGCTGGCCCGCAAGAAGAACATCCGCGTGCTGCGCTGCGCCGACGCGCCCGCCACGGCGGTCGAGGTCAAGGCCATCGACGGCGGGGCGCTGCTCCAGGCCACCGACCGCTTCCAGGCCGCGGGCGACGACCCGGCGAACTGGACGCTGGCGACCGGCGAGGCGCTGTCCGCGGCGGAGCTGGCCGAGCTGGCCTTCGCCTGGCGGGCGAGCCGCGCGGTCAAGTCCAACGCGATCCTGCTCGCGAAGGGCGGCGCGTCGGTGGGCGTCGGCATGGGCCAGGTGAACCGGGTCGACTCCGCGAAGCTCGCGGTGGAGCGGGCGGGGGAGGAGCGGGCGCGCGGTTCGTTCGCCGCGTCCGACGCCTTCTTCCCGTTCCCCGACGGGCTGGAGATCCTGTTGGAGGCGGGCGTCAGGGCCGTGGTGCAGCCGGGCGGTTCGGTCCGTGACGAGCTGGTGGTCGAGGCGGCGCGGAAGGCCGGCGCGACCATGTACTTCACGGGGACGCGGCACTTCTTCCACTGACCCGCTGCCGTACAAGGACAACGCAAGGACGAAGGCCGCGCTCCCGGACGGGAGCGCGGCCTTCGCGCGGTGGCGCTAACGCGCCGGGTTGGTCCGCCATGCCCTTAGTTGGACTTGATGACCAGCGACGAGCAGACCTTGTCCGCGAGCGTCTGGTTCTTCGAGTCCCACAGCGGCCACAGGAAACCGATGTAGCAGATGATGCCGTCGAGGAAGTGGGCGAGACGGCGGACGAACGCCATGCCCACGCCGAGCGGCTGGCCGTCGGCCTCGCGCAGCAGACGGATGTTCAGGGCCTTCTTGCCGATGGTCTGGCCGGTCTTGCCCTCCTGGATCAGCTGCCAGATGGCCACCGCGAAGACCGCGAGGAGGCCGATCAGGCGCAGGAAGGTGCCGAAGCCGCCGCCGATGGCGGCACCGGCGAAGACAATGATGTACGGCACCAGGAGGACGAGACCGTCGACCAGGGTGCCGAGGACACGCGAACCCCAGCTGGCGAGTTCCGGCATGCCGCCGTATCCGGGGCCCTGCGGGGCGGCGTAGGGCGCCGGTCCGCCGGACTGGGGGTAGCCGTACCCCTGCTGGGGCACGCCCTGCGGGGCCTGCTGGGGGTAGCCGTAACCCGGCTGGGGCGGCTGACCGGGCTGACCAGGCTGACCGGGCTGGCCGGGCTGCTGCCCGTACGGGTTCTGGGGATCGCCGAAGCTCATTTGGGGACTTCCTCCGATGGAATGCGGGACGGCGCGGTCCGCGCGGAGGAATCGGTGGTACGTAAGCGGTCCGGCCCCCCGCACTGCCCGCTGTGGTGCGCCGATCATGCTGGTAGGACTGTCCTCTTTTTGTCCAGTCGGTATCCGTATGCGTTGTGCAAGTGCAACCTGGGCGGATCCGTCACGTCCCGGGCAGGGCCCCCGCCGCCCGGAGGGGCCCCTAATTGGAACCGGGACGGGTCCATCCGCGAGGATGGGTCCATGACCGCCCAGATTCTCGATGGCAAGGCCACCGCAGCCGCGATCAAGTCCGACCTGACCGCCCGCGTGGCGGCCCTCACGGCGCGGGGCGTCCTGCCCGGCCTGGGGACGCTGCTGGTCGGGGACGATCCTGGCAGCCGGTGGTACGTGAACGGCAAGCACCGCGACTGCGCGGAGGTCGGCATCGCGTCGATCCAGCGCGAACTGCCCGACACCGCGACCCAGGAAGAGATCGAGGCCGTGGTCGCGGAGCTGAACGCCAACCCCGAGTGCACGGGGTACATCGTGCAACTGCCGCTGCCCAAGGGCATCGACACCAACCGGGTCCTGGAGCTGATGGACCCGGCCAAGGACGCGGACGGGCTGCACCCCATGAGCCTCGGCCGGCTGGTGCTCAACGAGAGCGGGCCGCTGCCCTGCACCCCGTACGGCATCATCCAGCTGCTGCGCCACCACGGCGTCGAGATCGCGGGCGCGCACGTGGTGGTGGTGGGACGCGGCATCACGGTGGGGCGTTCGATCCCGCTGCTCCTGACCCGCAAGTCCGAGAACGCGACCGTGACGCAGTGCCACACCGGCACCCGCGACCTGTCGGCGCACCTCCGGCAGGCCGACATCATCGTGGCGGCGGCGGGGGTGCCGCACATCATCAAGCCCGAGGACGTGAAGCCGGGCGCGGCAGTCCTCGACGTCGGCGTCAGCCGGGACGAGAACGGCAAGATCGTCGGGGACGTCCACCCCGGGGTCGCCGAGGTCGCCGGCTGGATCTCGCCGAACCCCGGCGGTGTCGGCCCGATGACCCGTGCCCAGCTGCTGGTCAACGTGGTCGAGGCGGCCGAACGCGCCGTCGCCGCGGGCTGACGCCGACCGGGTCCGAACGGGAAAGGGGCACCCATGGGTGCTGGTACGAGCGCGAGTGACACGCCCGAGCCGGAAGGTCCGCGGCAGGCGGTCGCCGTGGAGCCGGCCGTCGCGGGGGCGGGGGAGGCTGCCTCGGTGGGCGTGGTGGAGGCGCCGGCGAAGGTGGACGCGGGCGTTGACGCTGACGCTGACGCTGACGCGGCCGGGGTGGTGGCGGACGCGGGTGCCGGCCCGGGCGTGGCTGCCGGCGCGGAAGCGGGCCCCGATGCCGGCGCCGGGGCCGACTCGGGCGCCGACGCGGGCGTACGGGCCGACTCCGCACCGGATCCGGCCGCGGCTGTGCCAGGCGGGTCGTCCGGGACCGACAGCAGCCCCGGCACCGGGACCGCCACTGACCCCGACCCCGACCCCGATCCCGACTCCGGCAACGGCTCGGAGACCGGCAGGAGCGTCGAGACCGGCGGCAGCGCCCCCGCGACCGACAACCGCCCCGCGACCGACAGCACCCCCGAGTCGCGGCGCTTCTCCGCCGTCACGACGGACACCGCGCGCCCCGAGGGCGGCGGCCGGGCCGCGCCCTCGGACGCGCCCGCTCCCGCCCGGCAGTGGCCGCTGCTCAGCGTCCTCGGGACCACCGGCGTCGGGCTCCTGATCGTCGGCACGCACCCCTTCGACGAGGCGTTCCGGATCGGCACGATCCTCATCGGCGTCGCGCTGATCGGCGGCGCCGTCCTGCGCCGGGTCCTGCCGTCCGTCGGCATGCTCGCCGTGCGCTCGCGCTTCACGGACATGGTCACGTACGGGCTGCTCGGCGTGGTGATCATCATGCTCGCCCTCATGACGCAGCCCAGGCCGTGGCTGGAGATCCCGTTCCTGGAGGACATCGTCCACTCGACCGTGCCGTAGGAACGCGGCCTCCGGGGCGCGTTGCGACGCGCCTCCTAAGGAAGACGGCGACCGTCCCCTCCCCCGAGGGAGGACGGTCGCCGTCTTCCGTGTCCGGGGACGCGTCCCCGGACACGACGTCAGGGACGCGGCGGAGGGGATCGACGGTTGCCCGCCGCCACGGGGCCGCCGGCCGCACGGCGTCAAGGTGGTGAGCCGTGCCACAAAGGGGGCGGGGATCCAGGGGCCTTGGGGTCCGATAGCCTGACCGCTGGATATCTCTTCACGTCAAGATTCGCATCGGGGTTGAGTCCGGAACCCCGACCGGCGCCGGGGAGATGTCCCGCATCAGGGGCAGGGACCCCCCGCCATCCAGCTGTCTTACGGAGATCGCCATGACCCGCACTCCCGTGAATGTCACCGTCACCGGCGCGGCCGGCCAGATCGGCTACGCGCTGCTCTTCCGCATCGCCTCCGGCCATCTGCTCGGCGCGGATGTGCCGGTCAAACTGCGTCTCCTGGAGATCCCGCAGGGTCTCAAGGCCGCCGAGGGCACGGCGATGGAGCTCGACGACTCCGCGTTCCCGCTGCTGCGCGGCATCGAGATCACGGACGACCCGAACGTCGCCTTCGACGGCGCCAACGTCGCGCTGCTGGTCGGCGCCCGCCCCCGTACCAAGGGCATGGAGCGCGGCGACCTGCTCTCCGCCAACGGTGGCATCTTCAAGCCGCAGGGCAAGGCCATCAACGACAACGCCGCGGACGACATCAAGGTCCTCGTCGTCGGCAACCCGGCCAACACGAACGCGCTGATCGCCCAGGCCGCCGCCCCGGACGTACCGGCCGAGCGCTTCACCGCGATGACCCGCCTGGACCACAACCGCGCGATCTCGCAGCTCGCCCGGAAGACGGGCGCGGCCGTGTCCGACATCCGCCGCCTGACCATCTGGGGCAACCACTCCGCCACGCAGTACCCGGACATCTTCCACGCGGAGATCGCCGGCAAGAACGCCGCGGAGACCGTCAACGACGAGGCGTGGCTGGCCGACACGTTCATCCCGACCGTCGCCAAGCGCGGCGCCGCGATCATCGAGGCGCGTGGCGCGTCCTCGGCCGCGTCCGCCGCCAACGCCGCCCTCGACCACGTGTACACCTGGGTCAACGGCACCGCCGAGGGTGACTGGACCTCCATGGGCATCCCGTCGGACGGCTCCTACGGCGTGCCGGAGGGCATCATCTCGTCCTTCCCGGTCACCACCAAGGACGGCGTGTACGAGATCGTCCAGGGCCTGGACATCAACGACTTCTCGCGGGCGCGGATCGACGCCTCCGTGAAGGAGCTCCAGGAGGAGCGCGACGCGGTGCGCGAGCTGGGCCTGATCTGATTCTCCGCGAGGCCCCGATCCGCCGGCGTACCCGGGCGGATCGGGGCCTCGTACGTTCCCGGCCCGCCTTCCCCGACGTGACTCCGCGCACTTCCGGCCACCGGACGCGCATGCTTCCCACCCCCTGGGGCAGGCGCCCCGACCGCAAGTTCTCCCTGGTGGAGGACGTACCGGTAAGGGAAGGCAAGACGCGACGTGTCGGCACAGCAGACGATCCACGTGGGCGGAGAGTGGCGCGAAGCCGCCTCCGGCGCCACACGCGACATCCTCGACCCCGCCGACGCGACGGTTCTCGCCGTGGTGTCCGAAGGCGGTACGGAGGACGCGGACGCGGCGGTCGTCGCGGCGCGTACGGCGTTCGACGCGGGCGCCTGGCCGCGGACCCCGGTCGCCGAACGGGCCGCGCTGCTGCGCCGTACCGCCGACCTGCTCATCCGCAACCGCGAGAAGATCGCGCTGCTGGAGAGCCAGGACTCCGGGAAGACGCTGGAGGAGGGCCGCGACGACGTCGACCGCGCCGCCGACACCTTCCGGTACTTCGCCGACCTGGTGACGAGCGAGAGCGGCGGCCGGGTCGTCGACGCGGGCTCCGACACCGTCCTCAGCGTGGTCGTCCACGAACCCGTCGGGGTCTGCGCGCTGATCACCTCCTGGAACTCCCCGCTCCTCCAGGCCGGCCGGAAGATCGCGCCGGCCCTCGCCGCGGGCAACACCCTTGTCGTCAAGCCCAGCGCGCTCACCCCGCTCACGACGGTCGACCTCATTGACCTGCTCGCCGAGGCCGGCCTGCCCGCCGGGGTCGCCAACCTGGTCACCGGCGCGGGCGCCGCGGTCGGCGTCCGGCTCGCCGCACACCCCGACGTGGACCTGGTGTCCTTCACCGGCGGCCCGAATGGCGGCACGGAGGTGTCGCGGGCGGCGGCCCCCGGCGTGAAGAAGGTCGCCCTGGAGCTGGGCGGCAAGAACCCGAACGTCGTCTTCGCCGACGCCTGCGCCACCACGGAAGGCTTCGACACCGCCGTCGACCAGGCACTGAACGCGGCCTTCGTCCACAGCGGCCAGGCTCGCTCGGCCGGGTCCCGGCTGATCGTCGAGGAGTCCGTACGCGAGCGCTTCGTCGGCGAACTGGCCCGGCGCGCCGAGCGCATACGGCTCGGGCGCGGCACGGCGGAGGGAGTGGAGTGCGGACCGCTCGTCTCCGCCGGGCAGTTGGCGAGGACCGAGGAGTACGTCGCGTCGGCGCTCGCGGAGGGCGCGGTCCTGCGGTCCGGCGGCGGGCGCCCTGAGCCGTCCGACGAGCGGTCCGCCGACGGGTACTTCTACGCGCCGACCGTCCTGGACCAGTGCCACCGCGGGATGCGGGTCGTACGGGACGAGATCCTCGGGCCCGTCCTGACCGTCGAGACCTTCCGCACGGAGGACGAGGCCGTCGCGCTCGCCAACGACACCGCGTACGGCCTGGCCGCCGGCGTCTGGAGCAGCGACCCGGGCCGCGCGCGCCGGGTCGCCGGGCGGCTGCGGCACGGCACCGTGTGGATCAACGACTTCCACCCCTGCCTCCCGCAGGCGGAGTGGGGCGGCTTCGGCAGGTCCGGCACCGGACGCACGTCGGGCCCCACCGCCCTCGCCACGTACCGCGAGGCCAAGCACGTCTACCAGAACCTCACCCCACACCCCACGCGCCGATTCGCCGGCTGACGGCCGCGCCGGCGAGAGGTGGGCGGGAGGGGGCGGGAAAGTGGCATCTCCCATTCCGGTGGTCCCGGGCGTCTACCTCATGCGGGGCGTTCCCCTCGCGCACCGCAGAGGTTGTTCCGGACGGTCCCGATCACGGAGGTGAAGGTGCTCGTGTACATGGATGGGTGCGACGCCGACTCGGCGAAGACGAAGATGAAGACGGCGGCGAACGAGCGGGCGTGGCCGCCCTGGCAGTCGGCGGCGTGACGGAGTAGCGGGCCGGTAACAGCCCTGCCGCAGGCGGGTCCTGGCGCCCGGTCGGCGGCTTCGCCCGTGGCACGGTGGAAGCATGACCCACCTTGCCAAGGGCGCCAACATCCCTCTCTCTGCTACGGAGTTGCGCGCCACCCTCACCTGGCGACCCGGTCCCGGTGTGCCCGACGTGGACGCGTCCGCGCTGGTGCTCGACGGGCGGCGGCGGGTGCGGGGTGACGACGACCTCGTCTTCTACAACCAGCCGGTCCATCCGTCGGGCGCGGTGGTCCGCGAGCCGGGGCGGCCCGGCGAGGAGTGCCTCGGGCTCGACCTGGGGCGGGTCCCGGACGAGGTGGTGTCGGTGGTGCTGGCGGCGTCGGCCGACGGGGGGCCGTTCGGGCGCGTCCCCGGGCTGCGGCTCCAGGTGACCGACGCCGGTACGGGCGCGATGGTGGTCGCGTTCGACATCGGCGACGCGACGACGGAGACGGCCTTCGTCTTCGGTGAGGTGTACCGGCGCGCGGACGGCTGGCGGTTCCGTGCGGTGGGGCAGGGGTACGCGTCAGGGCTGGCCGGTCTGGCGACGGACTTCGGCGTCGCGGTCGCGGACGAGGAGCCGGGCCCGGAGGCCTTGTCACCGCAGCCCTCACCCGTCTCCTTACCGTCGTCCCGGCTCAAGAAGGCGCGGCTGATCTCGATGGAGAAGAGGTTGGCCGACGAAGGGCACGCCGAGTTGCTCTCGTACACCAAGAAGGCCGCGGTCCCTCTGGAGAGGCACGGCCTGGCCGAGCACACCGCGCGGGTCGCGCTCTGCCTCGACATGTCGGCGTCGATGTCCGACCTCTACGAGGCGGGCCACGTCCAGGCCCTCGCCGAACGGGTCCTGGCGCTGGCCCTGCGCCTCGACGACAACGGCGAGGTCGACGTCTTCCCGTTCGCCACCTTCGCGGAGGAGGCGGGCGCCATGGGACCGGACGACTACCGGGGGAGGATCGGGACGCTTTACCAGGAGGCGGATGTCGGCGCGTCGACCGACTACGGCGAGGCGATGGGCCTGGTGCGGGGGCGCTACGTCGGCTCGGCGGACTCGCGGTCGGTCCCGCTGCTCGCGGGTCCCGGGGCGGGCGAGCCGCCGGTGTTCGTCCTGTTCGTCACCGACGGCGCGACCAGTGAGAAGGAGGTGGCCCTGGAGCACCTGCGGTCCTCCAGTTACGAGCCGGTGTTCTGGCAGTTCATGGCGATCGGGGAGCCGGACGAGTTCGAGTTCCTCGCGGACCTGAGTGCCCGGCCGGGGCCCTACCTGGACAACATCGGGTTCTTCTCCGTCCGCGACCCGGCCGGGCTGACGGACGACCAGTTGTACGAACTGCTGCTGGCGCGCTATCCGGGCTGGCTGGCGGCGGCGCGCGGCCGGGGGCTCACGCCGTGACCCGGCGGGGGCGGGGCGTGGTGACGGCCCAGAGCAGCAGGCCCAGCACGCTGAACACCGCGCCCAGGACGCAGACCGCACCCCAGCCGGCCCGGGCGTACACGGCCGTCGAGGCGAGAGCGCCGACCGCGCTGCCGATCGAGTAGAAGACCATGTATCCGCCCATCAGCCGGCCGCCAGCGTCGGGGCGCAGGGCGAAGATCATGCTCTGGTTGGTGACGTGGACGGCCTGGACGGCGAGGTCGAGGAGCACGGCGCCGATCGCCAGCGCCCACAGGGACTGCCGGGTCAGGGCGAGCGGCAGCCAGGACACGACGAGCAGGGCCAGGGCGACTCCGGTCGTGCGGGCTCCGAGTCCCCGGTCGTGCAGGCGCCCGGCGGGCGCCGCCGCGAGGGCGCCGGCCGCGCCCGCGAGGCCGAACGCGCCGATGGCCGTGTGCGAGAGGGAGAGCGGGGGCTCGCTGAGCGGGAGCGCGACGCAGCTCCAGAGGGTGCCGAACGCGGCGAAGACCAGGAGGGCGAAGAGCGCGCGGATCCGGAAGACCCGCTCCTCGGCGAAGAGCGCGAGCGTGGAGCGCAGAAGGGCGCGGTAGGCCAGGCGTGGAGCGGCGGGTGCGGGCGGGTCCGGTTGCGTGCTCCGGGGCAGCGCGTGGTGCAGGGCCACGGTCAGGACGAGGGTGAGCGCCGCCGAGCAGAGGTAGACCGCCCGCCAGCCCGCGAGGTCGGCCAGCGCGCCGGACGCGGTGCGGGCGAGCAGGATGCCCGTCACGATCCCGCTGGTCACCGCCCCCACGACCCGGCCGCGTCGCACCGGTTCCGCGAGGGACGCCGCGAACGCCATCAGGCTCTGCGTCACCACGGCGAGGAAGCCGGTGGCGGCCAGCGCGGTCAGCAGGATCGGCGCGGTCGCCGCGGTGCCCACGGCGGCCAGCGTGGCGGCCAGCAGGAGCAGCTGCGCCACCACCAGGCGCCTGCGGTCGACCAGGTCGCCGAGGGGGACGAGGAAGAACAGCCCGAGCCCGTACCCGACCTGGGTGAGGGTGACGACGGCGCCGACGGTCGCGGCGCCGATGCCGAGGTCGTGGCTCAGCGTGGCGAGGAGGGGTTGGGCGAGGTAGACGTTCGAGACGGCGGCGCCACTGGCGACGGCGAAGAGCAGGGTCGTACGCCGGGAGAGGGCGGGCCGGGTCGGCGGCGTGATCTGGTTGCAAGTAGCCACCAGAGGGACGGTAGCGGCAACTGGTAGCATGTTGCAACCAGGCCGCCGCAGGAGAGAGGCGGGAGGTGGGCGACGTGGAGGGCGGACAGTATGGTCAAGCGGACGCGGTTCGACGAGGACGAGTGCCCGGTCGCCCGGTCGGTCGACGCGATCGGGGACTGGTGGTCGCTGCTGATCGTGCGCGACGCGTTCGACGGCAGCCGCCGCTTCGGGGAGTTCCAGCGGAGCCTGGGCGTGGCGAAGAACATCCTCACCACCCGGCTGCGGGCCCTGGTCGCGGGCGGGATCCTCGACGTCGTACCGGCGTCGGACGGGAGCGCGTACCACGAGTACGTATTGACGCCCAAGGGCGAGGACCTGTTCCCCGTGGTCGTGGCCCTGCGCCAGTGGGGCGAGGCGCACTTCTTCGCGCCCGGGGAGGAGCACTCCGAGCTGCTGGACCGGGAGCGGCGGCAGCCGCTGCGGCCCCTGGAGATCCACGCGGCGGACGGCCGACGGCTCGGCCCCGGCGACACCCACGTGCGCAAGGTGGGTGCGGCCGGGGCCTGAGGAGGGCCTCGTCGATCGGGGAGCGGGAAGGATCAGCGCTTTCCGTCGGAGCGCTTGCGGTGCAGGGTGAACTTCTCGAAGACCGACAGGTCGCCGTCGGGCTTGTTCACGTTGTAGTAGGTGACGTGCAGGGTGGTCGTGTCACCGGCGTGCCGCCCGGGGTCGACGGTGAACGACGCGAAGCCGTACGGGTGGTCGACGTCGCGGACGCCCGTCCAGACGGCCTGTTCCTTGACGTAGGTCGAGGTGCGCTTGGACCCGGCCGGCGCGGACGCCGACACCGCCGTGATCACCTTCGCGGTCCCGTCCTTGAAGAAGGACTGGTTGGTCGTCCCGGAGACGCCCCCGCCGCCGAGGATCATGTGCACGGTGCCGTGGGTGGTGTCGATGGCGTCCGTCGCCGACGACACCGGGTTCGGGGTGAGCGTCTCGCTGCCCGAGACCACCCCGCGCACGGCGAGGGAGCGCTCGTAGTTGTGCTCGTGTCCGCACAGGACGAGGTCGACGCCGTACTTGTCGAAGAGGGGCCCGTACTTCTGCCGCAGCCCGAGGTCCGCGCCGTTGGCGTCGGTGGAGCTGATCATCACCTGGTGCATGGCGACGACGATCCAGTCGATGTCCCGGGAGGAGCGGGCGGCCCGCAACTCCTTCTCCAGGAAGGCGAGCTGGCGGCCACCGGAGTAGCCGCTGATGTACACGTCGCCGCCGTCCTGGAGGGCGTTGTCGTCGTTCTGGAGCACGATCACCCGCACCGATCCGGCGGTGAACGCGTACCAGAGGTTGTCGAGTTCGGCGTCGGTCTCGGTGGACGGCAGGTCGAAGTACGTCTGGTAGGCGCCCAGTCCGATCGGGCCGTTGGCCTTCTCGATCTCGTGGTTGCCGGCCGCCGGCATCCACGCCCGGAAGCGCGCCGAACGGGTGTTGTTGGTGAAGAAGTTGTTCCAGGTGCGGACCCGGTCGACGTCGAGATTCGCGTAGCAGAGGTCGCCGTTGAGCAGGTGGAAGAGGGGCGCCACCTGCTCGATGCCCGTGACGATGTCCTTGGTGGCGGGCGTCGAGTTGGCGTCCATGATGCTGGTGCCGTCGGCCGACCAGGTCACCTGCGGCGCCGACTGGTCGCCGAAGCTGGTGAAGGTGAGGGGGGCCCGCCCGCGCGGCGCGGTCCGGAACACGGCGCTGTCGGGGGTCGCCCCGTCGTGCGAGGCCATGTACACGTAGTCCGTGGCGGGCTTGAGGCGGGACAGCTCGGCGTGGTGGACGTACACGACCCGGCCGGACTTGCCGTCGGTGTACGTACGGGTCCTGGCGGCCGTGCTGGAACCGAAGCCGTGCTCCGGCGTCCCGTACATCACGCGGGGCCGCTTGACGGGTCCGTCGGTGAGCCAGGAGACGACCATCTGGCTGCTGGGGTCGGCCCCGAAGGTCAGGTGCAGACCCTGCACCGGCGGCGCGCCGCCCGCGTCGGCGGTGGGGTGGAAGGCGGGGGAGCCGAAGGACGTGTCCGCCGCGGCCGGGGTGGCGCCCAGGAGCGGGAGCGCGGCGGCGCCGGCGCCGGCCGTTCCCAGCAGGCCCAGCGCGTGGCGGCGGCTGAGCCCGTCGGGCAGGTCGGCCGATTCGTTCGATGTGGCCATCGTTGTTCCTTTCGGGGGTCTTTCGTCAAGCACGCGAACCCTCGTCCGCCTCCGCGACCGCCCGATGAACACGACCTTGCGCACGCACGACAAAACGCGCCGCAGCCTTCCGGTCACAACGCGGCGGGAGTTGACGCGGTCCGGAGCGCTTCCGGCGCCGGGGACCCCCGTCCTCCGGCGCCGGTACGCCCGCCGTCGTCAGCCGCGCAGCCGCCCGGCGATCTCCCGCGCCGCCGCCGTCGCCCGGCGCTGGAGCGCCGGGCCGAACGTCACGCGGGTCGCGCCGAGCCGGCCGCACTCGGCGACGGCGGGGCCGTCCGGCGTCGCGAGGGCGTTGACCGGTCCCTCGACCCCGGCGCGGACGGCGGCGAGTGCCGTGGCCGGCGCGGCGATCGGGTAGATGCAGTCCGCGCCCGCCGCCACGTACAGCCGGGCCCGCGCCACCGCCTCCGCCGGGTCGCCGGCGCCGTGGAGGAACGTGTCGACGCGCGCGTTGACGAACAACCGGCCGCCGGCCGCCGCCCGTACCTCCGCCAGCCGGTCCGCGTGCCGCCGCGCGTCCTGGAGGACACCGCCCGACGAGTCCTCCAGGTTGCAGCCCACCGCCCCGGCGTCCAGGAGCCGGGCCACCAACTCCCCGGGCGCGAGGCCGTACCCGTCCTCGATGTCCGCCGAGACGGGGACGGCGACGGCGCGCGTGATCCGGGCGATCGCCGCGAACATCTCGTCCGCCGGGGTCGCGCCGTCCTCGTACCCGAGCGAGGCGGCGACCCCCGCGCTCGGCACGGCGAGCGCCGGGAAGCCCGCGTCCACGAACGCCCGGGCGCTGGCGGCGTCCCAGGGGCCCGGCAGGACGAGCGGGTCACCGGCGGGGCGGTCGTGGTGGAGGGCGCGGAAGGCCGAGGCTGTCATCGGTTCTCGTATCCCGTTGAGTCGGAGGGGGAGGTGGAGGGCGAGGGGGAGGTGGACGTAGAGCTCGCGGGAGGGGGACGACCCGCCCCGCCCGGCTCAGTGCTTGAGCGAGCCCGGCGTGTAGTGGCCCGGGACGGCCCGGGTCGCCACGGAGAAGCGGTTCCAGCCGTTGATCACGGTGATCGCCGCGATCAGGTGGGCCAGTTCGGTCTCGTCGAACTGCGCGGCGGCCCGCTCGTACACCGCGTCCGGCACGAAGCCGTCCGTCAGGACGGTGATGGCCTCGGTCAGTTCGATCGCCGCGATCTCCTTCGGCGTGTAGAAGTGCCGCGACTCCTCCCACGCGCTCAGCTGGATGATCCGCTCGACCGACTCGCCGGCCGCCAGCGCGTCCTTGGAGTGCATGTCCAGGCAGAACGCGCAGTGGTTGATCTGCGACGCCCTGATCTTGACCAGTTCGAGCAGCGTCGGCTCGACGCCCTTCCTGGCCGCCGCGTCCAGGCGGACCATCGCCTTGTAGACCTCGGGCGCGAACGTCGCCATGGCCAGGCGGGGGGTGTGCTCGGGGGCGTACGTGTGGGCGTGGTCGGTCGTCGCGACCGCTTCTGTTCCGGTGGTGTCCGTGCTTGTCATGCTGTCGACGATAAGGAGGCGGTGGCACAGGCGTATGGTCCACTTCCATGACGGATTCCTGGGCCAATACGGCGCCCGGCGAGCAGCCCGGCGAGGGCTCCGGCGAGGGCTCCCGCGAGGCGCGCCGCGCGTCCGACCACCACACCGTCCTCGGCACCGACCTGCACCTGGAGCTGCGCGGCCCCCACCTGCGCACCGGCCTCATGGACGCCCTGCGCGAGGCCGTCCGCACCGGCAGGCTCGCCCCCGGCGCCCGGCTGCCCTCGTCCCGCTCCCTCGCCGCCGACCTCGGCATCGCCCGCAACACGGTCGCCGACGCCTACGGCGAACTGGTCGCCGAGGGCTGGCTCACCGCCCAGCAGGGCTCGGGCACCCGCGTCGCCCGGCGCGCGACACCCCGCACCCCCGCGCCCGCCCCGCCCCGGACCAGGCCCACCCGCCGCAGGGCCACGTACAGCCTCCTGCCCGGCGCCTCCGACCTCGCCGGATTCCCCCGCGCCCAGTGGCTCGCGGCCGCCCGCCGCGCGCTGACCGACGCGCCCCAGGAGGCGTTCGGGTACGGCGATCCGGGCGGCCGCCCCGAGCTGCGCGCCGTCCTCGCCGACTACCTGGCCCGGGCGCGCGGGGTGTACGCGGCCCCCGAGCGCATCGTGATCTGCTCGGGCTTCGTCCACGGCCTGGCCCTGCTGGGCACGGTCCTCAGGGCGCGCGGGACACGCGCGGTGGCCGTCGAGGCGTACGGGCTCGGCGAGCACCGGAAGCTGCTGGCGGACGCGGGCATCCGCACGCCCGCGCTGTCCGTGGACGGGTACGGCACCCGCACCCAGGAGCTGCCGGACGTACCGGGCGCCGGGGCGGTGCTGCTGACGCCGGCGCACCAGTTCCCCCTGGGTGTCGCGCTCCACCCCGACCGGCGCGCCGCCGCCGTCGACTGGGCGCGCGTGAGCGACGGGCTGGTCCTGGAGGACGACTACGACGGGGAGTTCCGGTACGACCGCCAGCCGGTCGGTGCCGTTCAAGGGCTCGACCCGGAGCGCGTGGTGTACCTCGGGACCGCGAGCAAGTCCCTCGCGCCCGGGCTGCGGCTGGGCTGGATGGTGCTGCCCGAGGGGCTGGTCGCGGAGGTGACGGCGGCGAAGGGGGAGAGCGACTGGGCGTCGAGCGCGCTGGAGCAGCTGACGCTCGCGGAGTTCGTCGCCTCGGGCGCGTACGACCGTCATGTCCGCTCCATGCGGCTGCGCTACCGGCGCCGCCGCGACCAGCTCGTCGAGGCGCTCGCCGGGCGACCCGACATCCGCGTGACCGGCATCGCGGCGGGGCTGCACGCCCTGGTCGAACTCCCCCCGGGCACCGAACGGTCCGTGGTCGAGTCGGCGGCCCGGCAGGGGCTCGCGGTCAGCGGCCTGGCGCGCTTCCGCCACGAGTCGGCGCCCCCGGGACCGGACGCGCTGGTCGTCGGGTACGGGACCCCGTCGGTCAGCGCGTGGGCGGGCGCGCTGGAAGCGCTGTGCCGCGCGCTGCCCTGACCGGCGCGGTCGCTAACGCACGGCGCGCTGCCCTGACCACCGCTGCCGCCAACCACCGCTGCCCTGACCACCGGTGTCGCGAAAGCGCGCTGACAGCAGGCGCGGGCGCGTCTAGGATCTTCCGTACGGCATCGCGTGTCGGTCACCGTCCGGGTGAGGCATGGAGGTAGCCCGTGAGTTGCCTTACGGAGGCAATCCACTGTGTCGGTCCAGTTGAATCACACCATCGTCCACTCCCGTGACAACCGGGAATCCGCGACCTTCTTCTGTCGCGTCATGGGACTCGAAATGGGCACCGAATGGGGCCCGTTCATCCCCGTCGACCTGAGCAACGGCGTCACCCTCGACTTCGCGACGATCCCCGCGGAGTCGATCGTCATGCAGCACTACGCGTTCCTGGTGAGCGAAGAGGAGTTCGACGCCGTCTTCGCCCGTATCCAGGCCGAAGGGCTCACCTACTACGCCGATCCGCACCGCGCGCGCCCCGGCGAGATCAACCACAACGACGGCGGTCGCGGCGTCTACTTCCTCGACCCGGCCGGCCACGCCCTGGAGTGCATCACCCGCCCGTACGGCGGGTTCGCGGACGAGGCCTCCGGGGCCTCTTCCTAGGACAGGGCTAGGCTGGGCGCCGGTTCGGTCGATTGTTCGTACGGACGGACCTGTGTGCGGCCCCGGATCCGGGGCCGCGCGCGGGGCCGTTTCCGTATCCGAGGGGGAGGACGGCGCATGACCGCGCGGCAACGGAGACTGAGGTCGAGCGGAGTGGTGCTCGGCGGCATGGGAATGCTGGCGCTGACGCTCACCGCGTGCGGATCCGACCCCGACAAGCGGTGCGTGGACCGGGTGACCCACGAGAAGCTGCCGAAGTACGAGTGCGACGACGACAACGGCCGCGGCGCGTACTACTACGGCGGCTCCCTGAAGAACGGCAAGGCCAAGGGCGGCAGCTTCGACAAGTCGGCGGTCGACCGGGGCGGCTTCGGGCACTCCGGCTCCAGCGGTGGCTGACGCGGCGGACCGGCCGGAGACCCGCCGATGAAACGTCACACCATCACGCCCCGCCCCGGCTGGCAGCAGACCGTCGAGGAACAGGGCGTCATCTATCCGCTGACCCGCCACCCCGACGGCTCCCTGCGCCCGTACTGGGACGAGAGCGCCTACTACAGCTTCACGCTGCCCGAGGTCGAGGCGCTGGAGGAGGTCGTCGAGGAGCTGCACACGATGTGCCTGGCCGCCGCCGCGTACATCGTGGAGCACAAACGGTTCGCCGACCTCGGCATCACCGATCCGCGACTCGCGTCGCTGATCGCCGAGTCGTGGCGCCGCCGCGCCGAACTGCCCACCGTCTACGGCCGGTTCGACCTGCGCTACGACGGTACGGGCCCGGCCAAGATGCTGGAGTACAACGCCGACACGCCCACCTCGCTGGTCGAGGCCGCCAGTGCCCAGTGGTTCTGGATGGAGGAGCGCTTCCCCGGCGCCGACCAGTGGAACTCCCTCCACGAACGGCTCGTGGACGCCTGGCGCCACCAGGCCCCCCTTCTGCCGCCCGGCCCCGTGCACTTCGTCCACTCCGACGGGGACGAGCTGGGCGAGGACCTGATGACGGTCGCGTACCTGCGCGAGACCGCCGCGCAGGCCGGCCTCGCCACCGACGCGCTGTCCGTCGAACGGCTCGGCTGGGACCACCTGTCGGGCCGCTTCGTGGACGAGCGGCTGCGGTTCGTCCGCAGCTGCTTCAAGCTCTACCCGTGGGAGTGGCTGACCACCGACCGGTTCGGCCCGCACGTCCTGGACACCCTCGACAACGGGGGCGGCACCGGGACGACCTGCTGGATCGAGCCGGCCTGGAAGATGCTGTTGTCCAACAAGGCGCTGCTCGCCGTCCTCTGGGAGCTGTACCCGGGCCACCCCAACCTGCTGGCCGCCTATCTCGACGGCCCCCGCGAACTCGCCGACCGGGGCGGCTACGTGGCCAAGCCGCTGCTCGGCCGCGAGGGCGCGGGCGTCACTCTCCACGAACCGGGCGGCCCGCCCGCCACGCCCGACGAGCCGTCCTGCTACCAGGAGTTGGCGCCCCTGCCCGACTTCGACGGCAACCGGGTGGTGCTGGGCGCGTGGGTCGTGGAGAACGAGGCGGCGGGACTCGGCATCCGCGAGTCGTCGGGCCCGGTCACCGACGAGTACGCCCGCTTCCTGCCCCACGTCATCCTCTGAGAGCCCGCCGCACCGCCCCCACCGGGACGACGCGGCGCCTATTCGGCGAGTACGGCCCTGAGCTGGTCGAGCCCCCAGTCCAGGTCCTCCTTGCTGATCACCAGCGGCGGCGCCAGCCGGATCGTCGAGCCGTGCGTGTCCTTCACCAGCACCCCCCGCTCCATCAGCCGCTCCGAGATCTCCCGCCCCGTGCCCTTCGACGGCGCGATGTCCACCCCGGCCCACAACCCCCGCCCGCGCACGGCCTCCACACCCCCGGCGCCCACCAACAGCCCCAGCTCCCGGTGCAGATGGTCGCCCAGCTCCGCCGCCCGCCGCTGGAACTCCCCGCTCTCCAGCATCGCCACGACCTCCAGCGCCACCGCGCACGCCAGCGGATTGCCGCCGAACGTCGAACCGTGCTCACCGGGCCGGAACACCCCCAGGACCTCCGCCGAGGACACCACCGCCGACACCGGCACCACCCCGCCGCCCAGCGCCTTGCCCAGCACGTACATGTCCGGGACCACCCCCTCGTGCTCGCACGCGAAGGTCTTCCCGGTCCTGCCCAGGCCCGACTGGATCTCGTCCGCGACGAACAGCACGTTCCGCTCGCGCGTCAGCTCCCGTACCCCCGCGAGATAGCCCGGCGGCGGCACCAGCACCCCCGCCTCGCCCTGGATGGGCTCCAGCATCACCGCCACGGTGTTGTGCGTGATCGCGGCCTCCAGCGTGGTGAGATCGCCGTACGGGACGATCTCGAAGCCCGGCGTGTACGGACCGAAGTCCGCGCGCGCCTCGGTGTCCGTGGAGAAGCTGATGATCGTCGTCGTCCGGCCGTGGAAGTTGTTGCCCGCGACGATGATCTTCGCGCGGCCGTCCGGTACCCCCTTGACCTGGTACCCCCACTTCCTGGCCGTCTTGACGGCTGTCTCCACCGCCTCCGCGCCCGTGTTCATGGGCAGCACCATCTCCATGCCGCACAGCTCCGCGAGCCGGGCGCAGAACGCGGCGAACCGGTCGTGGTGGAACGCCCGCGACGTGAGCGTCACCCGCTCCAGCTGCGCCTTCGCCGCGTCGATGAGCCGTCTGTTGCCGTGACCGAAGTTGAGCGCCGAGTACCCGGCGAGCATGTCGAGGAAGCGCCGCCCCTCGACGTCGGTCATCCACGCGCCGTCCGCCGACGCGACGACGACGGGGAGCGGGTGGTAGTTGTGCGCGCTGTGGGCCTCGGCCGAGGCGATGGCGTTCTCCGTTGTCGACACGGGTACTCCGTTCGTCCGGGACAGCGGGTCCGGTCGTCCGGGAAGGTCGTCCGGGACAAGCTGTCCGGCGCAGGCAGGGACAACCCCCAGTTTCTCCCGTCACTCGACACCAGGGCCTCGAAACGTCCGTCTCGGCGTGCCCTCGCCGGAAAGCCTCTAGGCTGGCCGTACCGTACGGCGACTGGCGAACGCGGAAACGACCGCGGGGGAGCCGTGCGGTGCGACACGTACGAGGTGCCGTCCGCCTGGGCGCCCCGGGACAACGACCCAGCAGCGGATCGCCCCGGAGGACGCCATGACACCCGCACCCCGCCATCCCGCACTGTCGGCCACCGACCCCGACCTGGCCGCCCTCGTCGGCGCCGAGGAGCGGTTGCAGGCCGAGACCCTGCGCATGATCCCCAGCGAGAACTACGTCTCGTCCGCCGTCCTGGAGGCCTCGGGCACGGTCCTCCAGAACAAGTACAGCGAGGGCTACCCCGGCCGCCGCTACTACGAGGGCCAGCAGGTCATCGACCAGGTCGAGCGGCTCGCCGTCGACCGCGCCAAGGCGCTCTTCGGCGTCGAGCACGCCAACGTCCAGCCCTACTCGGGCTCGCCCGCCAACCTCGCGGTCTACCTCGCCTTCGCCGAGCCGGGCGACACGATCATGGGCATGGCCCTCCCGATGGGCGGCCACCTGACCCACGGCTGGAGCGTGTCGGCCACCGGCCGGTGGTTCCGGGGGGTCCAGTACGGCGTGCGCCAGGACACCGGCCTGATCGACTTCGACGCGGTCCGTGAGCTGGCCCTCAAGGAGCGCCCCAAGCTGATCTTCTGCGGCGGTACGGCCCTGCCCCGCACCATCGACTTCGCCGCCTTCGGCGAGATCGCCCAGGAGTCCGGCGCGCTGCTCGTCGCCGACGTCTCCCACATCGCCGGCCTGATCGCGGGCGGCGCCCACCCCTCGCCGGTGCCGTACGCCGACGTCATCTCCACCACCACCCACAAGACCCTGCGCGGCCCGCGCGGGGCGATGCTCCTGTCCCGGGAGGAGCACGCCAAGGCCCTCGACAAGGCGGTCTTCCCCGGCCTCCAGGGCGGCCCCCACAACCAGACCACGGCCGGCATCGCGGTCGCCCTCCACGAGGCGGCGCGCCCCTCCTTCCGCGAGTACGCGCACGCCGTCGTCGCCAACGCCAGGGCCCTCGCGGACGAACTGCTCGCCCGCGGCTTCGACCTCGTGTCGGGCGGCACGGACAACCATCTGGTCCTGATCGACCTCACGCCCAAGGAGGTCCCCGGCAAGATCGCCGCGAAGGCCCTCGACCGCGCGGGGATCGTCGTGAACTACAACACCGTCCCGTACGACACGAGGAAGCCCTTCGACCCGTCCGGGATCCGCGTCGGCACCCCGTCCCTGACCTCCCGGGGCCTGACCACCGCCCACATGGCGACGGTCGCCGACTGGATCGACCGCGCCGTGAGGGCGGCGGCCGAGGGCGACGAGCCCACCCTGACGACGATCCGCACCGAGGTCGCCACCCTGATGTCCACCTACCCGGCCCCGGGCCTGCCCGCCTAGGGGCGCCCTTCCCGCCCGCTGACGGCGCTCCGGGCGCCGGGGACACGCCCCGGCGCCCGGCCCGCCTCAGAGGGGCCGGTTTCCGTCCGGCCTCAGGTGCCGGTCGAAGAACCGGGCCGCGTCCTCCGCCTCGAACCACGGGGTGCCGGTGTGGCCGCCCATGTTGGCGTGCAGCGTCTTCTCCCGGGTGCCGAAGGCGTCGAACAGGTCCAGGTTCCGCTGCCGGGGGTTGCCCTCGTCGTCCCACTGGAACAGGAGCAGCAGCGGAACGGTGACCCGCCGCGCCTCCTCGCGCACGGCAAGGGGCACGTACCCCCCGGCGAAGAGGCCGACGGCCGCGACCCGCGGGTCGGCCACCACCAGCCGGATGCCGAGGGCGGCCCACCCGGAGTAGCCGACCGGGCCGCCGATCCCGGGCAGGTCGAGGAGGGCGTCCAGGGTGGTCCGCCACTCCGGGACTGCGTGGTCGACCAGCGGGCCGACGAGGGACTCGAAGATGCCGTCCACCGGCTCGCCGGCCCGCATCGCGCGGCGCAGATCCGCGCGGGCCCGCTCGGCGGCGGCGGAACGGGGCCGGTCACCGCAGCCGGCCGCGTCGATGGAGGCCACCGCGTAGCCGCGCGCCGCCGACCGCCGGGCCCGGGCCACCAGCCGGGGCTCCGCCTTGGGCAGGCCGTTGTTGTGGGCCATGAGGATCAGCGGGGCGGGTGCGGCGGAGCCGGGTGCCTGGTCAGGTGCCTGGTCGGGCGTCCACAGGGTGCCGGGGATCTCGCCGAGGATGAACTCGCGCGCGAGGACACCGTCGCCGGAACGGTGCTCGGAGATGAATCGCATGGTCGTGCCTTTCGGGAGTGCTCGTGGAACGGCGCTCCCGGACGACCTATCGCCCGACCGTGACCCCGGAGGGGAGCACCCATGTCGAAACAGCGTTCACGGGTACCACCTCCTCGTTCTGTCGCACGGCCGCCGGAAAAGTAGCAGCGGCCGCCACCGCCCGCCAACAGGTTTTCTGGGGGCTCCGGGGTCCCCGGGCGTGGCGCCGCTCCCCGTCCGCCGGATCCGTTCCCCCGTCCCCGGAGATCCGTCGCGGAGCTGTCCGTGCCACCTGAGACAATGATGAGCATGGCTTCTGACCGTCCCCGCGCTCTCTCCGGTATCCAGCCCACCGCCGGTTCGTTCCACCTCGGGAATTACCTCGGCGCCGTCCGTCAGTACGTCGCGCTCCAGGAGACCCACGACGCGTTCTACATGGTCGTGGACCTGCACGCGATCACGGTTCCGCAGGATCCGGCCGAGCTGCGGGCCAACACCCGCCTCGCGGCCGCGCAGCTGCTCGCGGCCGGTCTCGACCCGCAGCGGTGCACGCTCTTCGTCCAGAGTCACGTGCCCGAGCACGCCCAGCTCGCCTGGGTCATGAACTGCATCACCGGCTTCGGCGAGGCCTCCCGGATGACGCAGTTCAAGGACAAGTCCGCCAAGCAGGGCACGGACCGCGCGACCGTCGGGCTGTTCACGTACCCGGTGCTCCAGGTCGCCGACATCCTGCTCTACCAGGCGGACTCCGTCCCGGTCGGCGAGGACCAGCGGCAGCACGTGGAACTGACCCGTGACCTGGCCGAGCGGTTCAACACGCGCTTCGGCCCGACCTTCACGGTCCCGGCGCCGCACATCGTCAAGGAGGTCGCGAAGATCTACGACCTCCAGGACCCCACGATCAAGATGAGCAAGTCGGCGTCCACGCCCAAGGGCCTGATCAACCTGCTCGACGAGCCCAAGGCGACCGCCAAGAAGATCAGGAGCGCGGTCACCGACACCGGCAGCGAGATCGTCTTCGACACGGCGGCCAAGCCGGGCGTGAGCAATCTGCTCACCGTCTACTCCACGCTGACGGGCGCCACGATCGCCGAGCTGGAGCAGAAGTACGAGGGCAAGGGCTACGGCGCCCTGAAGACGGACCTGGC
Organism: Streptomyces liangshanensis; assembly: GCF_011694815.1. Lineage (NCBI taxonomy): Bacteria > Bacillati > Actinomycetota > Actinomycetes > Kitasatosporales > Streptomycetaceae > Streptomyces > Streptomyces liangshanensis. The sequence continues at coordinate 2,971,751 of NZ_CP050177.1, read as the reverse complement.
CGACGTCGTGGTCGACTTCGTCACACCGTTCCGCGCGCGCACCCAGGAATACCTGGACGACCCGGAGACGCTGGACTCGATCCTGGCCGGTGGCGCCGAGAAGGCCCGTACGGTGGCGGGGGAGACCCTCGCCCAGACGTACGACAGAGTCGGCTTCCTGCCCGCCAAGCACTGACGAGCACTGACGAGCACGGACGGGCACCGACAAGCACCGACCGAGCACCGGACCCTGGCCCGGCGCCCCCCGAAGTCGCGGAATCCCGACCTCGGGGGGTGCTGGTCAGCCGGGCGGTACGACCGTCACACTGACGGGCGGCACCGTCTCGCGCGACCCGCGCGAACCCGCACCACCACCCGACACACACGGACTGAGGAGAACGACGTGGGGACCGTAACGCTCGGCGTTTCGATCGCGGTCCCGGAGCCGTACGGCAGCCTGCTCCAGGAGCGGCGTGCGGCCTTCGGCGACACGGCCGCGCCCGGCATCCCCACCCACGTCACCCTCCTGCCCCCGACCGAGGTCGACGCGGCGGCCCTGCCCGCGATCGAGGCACACCTCGCGGCCGTCGCGGCGGCCAGCAGGCCGTTCCCGATGCGGCTGTCCGGCACGGGTACGTTCCGCCCCCTCTCCCCGGTCGTCTTCGTCCAGGTCGTGGAGGGCGCCTCGGCCTGCGCCTGGCTCCAGAAGCGGGTACGGGACGCGTCGGGCCCGCTCGTACGGGAACTCCAGTTCCCGTACCACCCCCACGTCACCGTGGCCCACGGCATCGCCGAGGAGGCGATGGACCGCGCCTACGCGGAGCTGGCCGACTACGCGGCGCACTGGAGCTGCACCTCCTTCGCGCTGTACGAGCAGGGCGAGGACCTGGTCTGGCGCAAGCTGCACGAGTACGCGTTCGGCGGCGGCGGCGAGATCCCGGGGGTGCCCTCGCAGAGCACCCCCGCGGACCGGGCCACCCCCTCGCTCAGGCCGTAACCGCCTTTATAAATAGGGTGATCGGAGCGGAGAGATCCCTTACCGTATGCAAAGCCACGCCATCTCCTGGGAAAAGGTTGGTCATGCATATGAAGTTGACCCGCGTCTCGACGGTCGCCTCCGTGGCAGCCGTCGCCTCGGCTGTCCTGATCGCCTCTCCCGTGATCGCCGCCCAGGACAGTTCGTCGCCGGCGTCCTCCGCCTCCGTCCGGGCCGCGGACGCGGTCGCGGATGCCGCGGATCCGGCGGAGGAGGACAGGGTCGCCATCCTGAAGATCCTCGCTGACGAGTTCAGCGGCAAGGGACTGCGCGCGGCGGCGCAGAAGGCGCTCGACGGTACACCGGAGGACATGCGGACCTTCCTGGAGACGGGCCAGTACGCGGCTCGTCTGGAGGACGACCGGGTCCGTGTCACCCAGATCCTCGGCGTCGGGGGCAAAGGGGTGCAGAGGGATGCCTCCAAGGCGTTGGACGGTACGGCCCAGGACATCCGTTTCTTCCTGGAGGTGGGGCAGTACCGGGCCCGGTTGGAGGACAACCGGGTACGCACCGCCCAGCTCCTCAGCAGCGGAGGCCCCACCGTGCGGGAGGCGGCCACCAAGGCGTTGGACGGCACCGCCCAGGACATCCAGGTGTTCATCGACCTCGGTCAGTACCAGGCCCGCCTCCAGGACAACCGCGTGCGCATCGCCCAGATCATCAGCACGGGCGGTCCCGCCGTGCAGGCGGCCGGCCGCAAGGCACTGAACGGCACCCCCACCGAGATCCAGACCTTCCTGGACGCGGGGCAGTACACGGCCCGGCAGCAGGACGAGGCCAAGGGGAAGTCCGCCAAGGGCTGAGGTTCAGCGCAGGCTGCCGGTCTCAGACCGGCAGCCGTCGGAACAGGGGGCGCGGGAGGTGCCTCAGGGCCGACATCACCACGCGCATCGCCCCCGGCACCCACACCGCCTCCGAGCGGCGCCGCAGTCCCAGCTCGATCGCCAGCGCCACCGCCTCCGGCGTGGTGGCCAGCGGCGTCTCCTCCAGGCCCGCCGTCATCTTCGACCGGACGAACCCGGGCCGCACGATCATGACCTGCACCCCCGTGCCGTGCATCGCGTCGCCCAGCCCCTGGGCGAACGAGTCGAGGCCGGCCTTGCTCGACCCGTAGATGAAGTTGGCGCGCCGCGCGCGCTCCCCGGCCACCGACGACAGCACCACCAGCGAGCCGTGCCCCTGCGTCTGGAGGGCGCCCGCGCACACCAGCCCGGCCGAGATCGCCCCGGTGTAGTTGGTCTGCGCCACCCGCACCGCCGCGAGCGGCGCCGCCTCGTCGCGCGCCTGGTCGCCGAGGACCCCGAACGCCAGCAGCACCATGTCGATGTCGCCCTCCGCGAAGACCTTCCCGAGGGTCTCCTCGTGCGAGGCCGGGTCCAGGGCGTCGAAGTCGACCGTACGGACGTCCGCGCCCAGCGCGCGCAGCCCGTCGGCGGCGTTCTCCAGGTCGGGGGAGGGGCGGCCGGCCAGCCAGACCGTACGGGTGCGCCGGGCGATCATGCGGCGGGCGGTGGCCAGGCCGATCTCGGACGTGCCTCCGAGGATGAGCAAGGACTGCGGGATACCGAAGGCGTCCTTCATCGGGGATCTCCTTGAGAGGTGGGGGGAAACAGGGCAGTGGGCGTCAGAGGCCGAGGCGGCGCGCGAGGTCGGACGTGAAGACCGACCGCGGGTCCAGCTCGCCCCGCAGCGCCCGGAAGTCGTCGAGGCGCGGATACATCGCGGTGACCAGGTCGGGCCGCAGCCGCGCGTCCTTCGCGAGGTAGACCCGGCCGCCCGCCGTCGCGACCTCCTCGTCCAGCTCGTCCAGGAACGAGCCGAGGCCGGTCAGCCCGACGGGGATGTCCAGCGCCAGGGTCCAGCCGGCCATCGGGAACGACAGCCACCCCGGATCGCCCTCGCCGAACCGCTTGAGCACCGCGAGGAACGAGGGACAGCCGCGCCGCGCGATGCTGCGCACGATCCGCCGCAGCGTCTCCTCCTGCCCGTACCCGACGACGAACTGGTACTGGACGAAGCCGTCCCGTCCGTAGACGCGGTTCCAGTGCGGCACGCCGTCGAGCGGGTGGAAGAACGAGGTCAGCTGCTGGAGTTCGCCGGTCCGCCGCCGGGGCGCCCGGCGGTACCAGAGCTCGTTGAAGGCGCCGACCGTGGTCCGTCCCAGGAGGCCCGACGGCAGGTGGGAGGGCGCGGCGGGCAGCCGCACGGGCCGGAAGGCGAGCGGGCGCCGGCGCGCGCGGGCCGGCAGCGCGTCCAGGGGCGCGTGGTCCCCGCGGGTCAGGACGGCGCGCCCCAGTGCCGCGCCCCGGCCCCGGGCGAGCAGGTCGATCCAGGCGACCGAGTACCGGTAGCGGTGGTCGGTGCTGGTGAGCCGGGCCAGCAGGTCGTCGATGTCGGTGGCGCGTTCCGTGTCGACGGACATCAGCGTCGTCGCGACCGGGTGGAGCTGGAAGGCCGCCGACAGGATCACCCCGGTGAGCCCCATCCCGCCCGCCGTCGCGTCGAAGAGCGGAGTGCCGGGCAGGACCGTACGGATCTCGCCGTCCGCCGTCAGCAGGTCCAGGGACCGGACGTGGCGCGAGAACGAGCCGGAGACGTGGTGGTTCTTGCCGTGGATGTCGGCGCTGATGGCCCCGCCGACCGTCACGTAACGGGTCCCGGGGGTGACCGGGACGAACCATCCGAGCGGCAGCAGCACCTTCATCAGCGTGTGCAGGCTGGTCCCCGCGTCGCAGACGACCACCCCCGCCTCCGCGTCGATCGAGCGCACGCGGTCCAGGGCCGTCATGTCGAGGACCGAGCCGCCCGCGTTCTGCGCCGCGTCGCCGTAGGCCCGGCCGAGCCCCCGGGCGATCGAGCCGCGGCGTCCGCAGTCGCGTACGGCGGCGGCGGCCTCCGCGTACGAGCGGGGACGTACCAGCAGGGCGGTGGTGGGGGCGGTACGGCCCCAGCCGGTCATGGAGACGGTGGTATCGACAGGCCCGGTGGCGGCAGACAAGGTATCGACAGACATGGAGGTGACCGTATCGCCCCATACCTCATTCTTTGTCGCCTTTGGTGCACTGCCTGACCCAATGCCTGAGGAACTCGTATGAACGGGTGGTTGGGGGAGTGTCGTGGGACGACAAGCCGAAAATCATGCGAATACGGGCAAGGGTGGCCCCTTGGTGAAAGGGGAGGCCCATGTCCTGCGGAACGTACGGAGACACCGACCACCGCGTCCTGGCCGCGCTGCGGGGGTACGGGACCCGGCCCCGCGTCGCCACCGCCGCCCGCGCCCTCTCGGCCGGCGGCGAGCACGGCGCCCTGTGGCTCGCGGCCGGCCTCCTCGGCGCCGCCACCGACCGGGAACGGCGCGGCACCTGGCTCCGCGCCACCGCCCTGGTCGGCGCCGCGCACCTCGCGAGCATGGGCGTCAAGCGGGTCGTACGCCGCCCGCGCCCCGCCCCCGCGACCTTCGCGCCCCTCGTCCGCACCGCAGGACGGCACTCCTTCCCCAGCTCCCACGCCGCCTCGGCCGCGGCCGCCGCCGTGGCCTTCGGCGCCCTGCGGCCCCCCGGCGGGCGGTGGGTGACGCCCCTCGCGGCGGCCATGTGCGTCTCCCGGCTGGTGGCCGGCGTCCACTACCCGTCCGACGTCGTCGCGGGCGCCCTGCTCGGCGCCCTCACCGCCCGGGCGGGCACCGCCCGGCACCGCGGACGGCCGGCCGCCGCCCGGCTCCCCGCGGCGGCCGGGGGAGGCCGCCATGGCTGAGCCCGTGACCGAGCGCGCCGCGACCCTCGTCAAACAGTCCGGCCGCGCCCCCGGCCCCCGCCGCCCGCCCCTCCCCGCCCGGGGCCCCCTCCGCCTCCCCGCCGGCCTGATCAGGACCGCGCGCCCCCGCCAGTGGGTCAAGAACGTGCTGGTGGCCGCCGCCCCGGCCGCCGCGGGCGAGCTGGACTCCCGCCACACCGCCGTACAACTGGCCCTCGTCTTCGTCCTGTTCACGGCCGCCGCCTCCGCCGTCTACCTGGTCAACGACGCGCGGGACGCCGAGGCCGACCGCGCCCACCCCGAGAAACGCCGCAGGCCCGTCGCCGCCGGGCAGGTCCCGGTACCCGTCGCGTACGGCGCGGGCGCGCTGCTCGCCGCGGCCGCCACCGGGAGCGCGGCCGCCCTCTGCACGCCGATGACCGCCGCCCTGCTGAGCGCCTACGTCGTCATGCAACTCGCCTACTGCGTCTGGCTCAAGCACGTCCTCGTCGTCGACCTCGCCGTGGTCACCACCGGCTTCCTGATGCGCGCGATGATCGGCGGGGTCGCCCTCGGCATCCCGCTCTCCCGCTGGTTCCTGATCACCGCCGGCTTCGGCGCGCTCTTCATGGTCGCCGCCAAGCGCTACTCGGAAGCCGTCCGCATGGAGGGCGCGGCCGGCGCGACCCGGGCCCTGCTCACCTCGTACACCACCGGCTACCTGCGGTTCGTCTGGCAGCTCGCGGCCGGCGTCGCGGTCCTCGCCTACTGCCTGTGGGCCCTGGAGAGCGGCGGCACCGCCGACGGCGGCCTGCTGCCCTGGCGCCAGCTCTCGATGATCGCGTTCATCCTGGCCGTCCTGCGGTACGCGGTCTTCGCCGACCGCGGCACGGCGGGCGCCCCCGAGGACGTCGTCCTGCGCGACCGCCCGCTCGCCGTCATCGGCCTGGTGTGGCTGGCGATGTACGGACTGGCGGTCGCCGACCTGTGACCGCCCCCAGGACCCGCCCGCGCTTCCGGGGGACCCCGGCACTGGTTTCCCGATGCGGGGGTACATCTCCTCCATGGACTGGCTGAGCAAGCTCCCCGTCATCGGCCCGTTCGTCGCCCGCTTCCTGCGCACGCACGCCTGGCGCTCGTACGAGACGCTCGAACGGGTGCACTGGACCCGGCTGGCGGCGGCGATCACGTTCATCAGCTTCGTGGCGCTCTTCCCGCTGCTCACCGTCGCCGCCGCGATCGGCGCGGCACTGCTCAGCGACAGCCAGCTCCACCGCGTCGAGCACAGCCTCACCGACCAGGTGCCCGGCATCTCCAAGCAGCTCGACATCAACAACCTGGTGGCCAACGCGGGCACGGTCGGGGTGGTCGCCGGGCTGCTGCTCCTGTTCACCGGCGTCAGCTGGATCACCGCCATGCGCGACTGCCTGCGGGCCGTGTGGGAGAAGGACCACCTCGACCAGGGCAACCCGTTCGTGGTCCGCGCCAAGGACGCCGTCGTCCTCGTCGGCCTCAGCGGGGTCGGCCTCGTCTCGCTCGGCGCCTCGGGATTCGGCTCCACCGCGATCGGCTGGACGGCCAGGCACCTGGGCATCTCCCAGGACGGGGCGGGCGGCATACTGCTCCAGGCCAGCGCCGTCCTGACGGCCGCCGTCGCCGACTTCCTCATCCTGCTGTACGTGCTGACGCTGCTCCCGCGCGTGAACCCGCCGCGCCGCCGGCTCTTCGTCGCCGCCGCGATCGGCGCCGTCGGCTTCGAACTCCTCAAGCTGCTGCTCGGCGGCTACCTGACGAACGTGGCCGGCAAGACGATGTACGGCGCGTTCGGCGTCCCCATCGCGCTGCTGCTGTGGATCAACTTCACCGCGAAGCTCCTGCTGTTCTGCGCCGCCTGGACGGCGACGGGCAGCAAGCGGGACCTGAGGCGCGAACTGAAGAGGGAGGAGGGGGAGGAGGGCGAGGAAGTGGCCCCCGGCCCGCGCAGGGACGCGGACGGCCGCCCCCTCAGGGACGGGGAAGGCGGCGGTTCGACGGCCAGCGGCGGTTGACCAGGTACCCGGCGCCCGCCAGCAGCGCCACGACCCCGCCCACCACGGCCAGCGCGATGCCCATCCCGCTCGTCCCGTCCTTCGAGGCGCCCACCGCCACCGCCGGGGCGGGCGTCTCGGTGGCCCCCGGGGCCGGTGTGGGGCCGCCGCTCGCCTTCGAGGCGTCCGTACGGGCCGACCTCGGCGGCACCAGCTCCCCGACCGGCTTGACCTTGCCACTGGCGGCGAACCCCCAGTCCAGCAGCCGCGCGGACTCCTGGTAGACGGCCTGGCTCTCGTCCGAGGACGGGTTCATGACCGTGACCAGCAGCACCCTGCCGTTGCGTTCGGCGACCCCGGTGAAGGTCGAGCCGGCGTGCGAGGTGTAGCCGTTCTTCACCCCGGCGATCCCCTGGTACGGGGTGACCCCGTTGGCGCCCGTGAGCAGCCGGTTGGTGTTCTGGATCTCGAAGGTGTCCCGCTTGGGCTGGCCCTTGGCGTCCTTCTCCGGCTTCTTGCCCTTCTTCACCTTCGCGACGTCGCCCGGGAACTTCGCCGACTGGGTGGAGCAGTACTCCCGGAAGTCCTTCTTCTGGAGCCCCGAGCGGGCGAACAGGGTCAGGTCGTACGCGCTGGAGACCTGGCCCTTCTCGTCGTACCCGTCCGGGGTCACGACGGTCGTGTCGAGCGCCTGGAGCTCCTCCGCGTGCCGCTGCATGTCCTGGACGGTCTTCTTCACGCCGTGGTTCATGGCGGACAGGACGTGCACGGCGTCGTTGCCCGAGCGCAGGAAGACGCCCAGCCACAGGTCGTGGACGCTGTAGGTCAGGTTCTCCTTCACGCCCACCAGGCTGCTGCCGTCACCCATCCCGGCCAGGTCGGAGGCCACCACCTTGTGCTCCTGCTCCTTCGGCAGCCGGGGCAGCAGCGTGTCGGCGAAGAGCATCTTGAGCGTGGAGGCGGGCGGCAGCCGCCAGTGCGCGTTGTGCGCGGCCAGGACGTCGCCCGACTCCGCGTCGGCGACGATCCACGACCGGCCGCTGAGCTTCTTGGGCAGGACGGGGGCGCCGGGACCGAGATCCACCTGCGTACCGGGCCGGCCGAGGCGGGCCCCGCCGACCGTCGACATCGCGGCCGGGGGCGTGGGCGTCTTGCCGGGGCTCGGTTTCTTGGACGCGCTGTCCGCCGACGCGGGCACGACGGTCAGAACAGGCAGCAAGGCGGCGGCGAAGATCGTCAACGCGGTCTTTTTCAGAGCGGGCACGACCGAAAACGTACAGGGCGCGTCACCCGAATCCGACATCGACGGGGTGAACCGCCGCGTCCGTACCTCCGTACCGGGCAGCCGTACCCCCGTACCGCCCAGCGGGATCCCGGCCGTGCCCGGCCGGGCCGCCGCACCCCGCCGCCGGGCCCGGAACAGCGGCGTCGATACTGAATCCATGAAGCTCAGCCGCCGCGTGTCCTGGTTCCTGCTCGCGTTCGGGGTGTGGAGCTGGTTCATCTGGATCACTTTCGTCAAGAATCTGTGGCAGGACGCCAGCGGCCTGGCGTTCGACGGCGCGGGGGACCCGACCGCCTACTTCTGGGTCCACCTGCTGCTCGCCGTCACGTCCTTCCTCCTGGGGACGGCCGTGGGCACGATCGGGTTCCGGGGCGTGCGCGCCCTGCGGCGGGATACGGCCACCGCCCCCGCCGAGGACACCCGTATCCCCAGCCGGCCTGCCCCGCCCGCTTCCTGACGGTACGTCAGCGAGACTGGCCCGCGCCGCCGGCCGTGCCCCCGGCCCGCGCGCCCGTTCGGCTGCCCGGCAGACTGTCGCCCGGGGCCGGTGCGGTCCCGCCGCCCGGGACGGGCGGACGCAAGAGGTGCGGACTACAGAAGCTGGGGGCCGTTCGTGGTCGTCGTGGTCGTTCTGGTGGTGCTGGTGGCCGTCGCCCTGGTGGTGGCGGCGCACTGGTATGTGTGGCGGCGGCTCGTGCGGGACACCACGCGGGCGGGCGGGGCGGCCCGCCGCGCCGGGACCGTCGCGGCGTTCGTCCTGCCGGTCCTGGCCGTGGGCGCGCAGATCGCGGGGCGGAGCGAGGCGCCGTTCCTGCTCAAGCAGCTTCTCGCGTGGCCGGGGTACCTCTGGCTCGCGGTGCTGATGTACCTGCTGCTGGCGCTGCTGGTGGGGGAGGCGGTACGGCCGCTCCTGCTGCGGTACCTGGAGCGGCGCGCACAGCGCGGGGACGGGGTGCGGGGCGCGGCCTCCGCGGCCTCCGGGGGTGACGTACAGCCGGTCGTACGGTCCGAAGGCGACGCGCAGCCCGCCGGGGCGCGGTCAGCCGGTTCCGCCGAGCAGGCCGGCCCGGGTGCTCCGGCGGCCGGGACGGTCATAGCCGGCCCCGACCGGGCCGAGCCCGCCCTCGCCGTCCCCTCCCGCCGCCTGTTCGTCTCGCGCGTCGTCGGCGGGGCCGTCGCGACCGCCGCCGCCGCGACCGTCGGGTACGGCACCTACGGCGTCCTGCGCGGCCCCCGCGTCAAGCGGGTCACCGTCCCGCTCGCCAAGCTGCCGCGCGCCGCCCACGGGTACCGGATCGCCGTCGTCAGCGACATCCACCTCGGGCCGATCCTGGGCCGCGCCCACACCCAGCGCATCGTCGACACCATCAACTCCACCCGGCCCGACCTCATCGCCGTCGTGGGCGACCTCGTGGACGGCAGCGTCGAGGACCTCGGCCCGGCCGCCGTACCGCTCGCGGGTCTGGAGGCGCGGCACGGGGCGTTCTTCGTGACCGGCAACCACGAGTACTTCTCGGGCGCGCAGGAGTGGGTGGACCACGTCAGGGAGCTGGGGCTGCGGCCGCTGGTGAACGAGCGCGTGGAGATCGCGGGCTTCGACCTCGCCGGGGTCAACGACATCGCGGGCGAGAGCGAGGGCGACGGGCCCGACTTCGCGAAGGCCCTCGGCGACCGCGACCGGGGCAGGGCGTCCGTCCTCCTCGCGCATCAGCCGATCGTGATCCACGACGCCGTACGCCACGGGGTCGACCTCCAGCTCTCCGGGCACACCCACGGCGGCCAGCTCTGGCCGGGCAACTACTTCGCGGAGCTGGCCAACCCGACCGTGGCCGGTCTGGAGCGGTACGGCGACACGCAGTTGTACGTGACGCGGGGCGCGGGCGCCTGGGGCCCGCCGGTCCGGGTCGGCGCCCCGTCGGACATCACGGTCGTGGAGCTGGCCTCGCGCCAGGCCTGACCGTGATGACACCGATGAACGGACGAGGTCCGCGCCGCGGAGGCACCCGGGCGCGGGTCCTGCTCGGAGCGGTACTGCCGGTGCTCGCCCTGGGGGTGTTCGCGGCCGGATGCTCCTCCGGCCCGGACGACCGGACCCTCGCCGACCGGCGGCAGAACTACTGCACGCAACTGGGGCAGTGGCAGAGGGAGATGAACGAGGAGGCCGCGGAGGAGCCGGACCCGACGGGGTACGACGAGGTCGCGGGCCAGGCCGAGAACGTCCTCGACGCGATGCGACCGCTCCGGGACGAACCCGTCGGCGGGGGCCGGACCCTGGGGGAGGCCACGGCGGCGGCGGTGCGCGGGGAGGACGGGGCGGGAGGGCTCATCGCGGGGTACTGCGACAAGAACGGCTTCGAGACGCTGATGCGTTGAGGGGCCCGAGCCCGGCGCCCGGGCCCCGGGGTCGGCGCCCGCTCCCCCCGCCGTACGACGCGCTCAGCGCCGCTTTCTGGCCGACGCGGCCTCCGCCATGCCCGGCAGGAAGTCCGTGAACAGCTCGTGCACGTCACGGACCAGGGGCCGGAGCACCCGGAAGCGGGAGAGCGAGACGCCCCGGGTGGTGAGGCGGGCGCCGCGCTCGGCCAGGCGGCGGCTGCGCGCGCTGTTCTCCGAGCGGTCGAACACCCAGTACAGGACCAGGCCCATCTGCGAGAGCCACATCAACTCCGGGAGGATGCCGACCAGTTCGTCGGCGACCTTCGCCTTCGACCCGGAGAGGACCTCCCGGTGGACGGAGATGGCCGCCTCGCGGGCGGGCTCCGACTCGGGGGAGAAGGGGCTGAGCGGACTCTCGGGGTCGGCGGCGTTCTTGAAGAACTGCGCCGCGAACTCGTGGTACGGGGCGGCGATGTCGAGCCACGCCAGCAGCACCCCGGTCAGCCGCGTCTCCAGGTCGGTCTCGGTGTCGAGCACGGGCCGGACCGCCGCCCGGTGTTCGGCGGCGATCCGGTCGTAGAAGCCCTGGACGAGGTGTTCCTTGGACGAGAAGTAGTAGTACGCGTTGCCGACGGAGACCCCGGCCTCCTGCGCGATGGCCCGCATCGTCGTCTTGTCGTACCCGCGCTCCTGGAACAGCCGCAGCGCGGTCTCGAGGATGAGCGTCCGGGTCTGCTCGCTCTTGGGGGCCTTGGCGTCCTTCTCGTCCTTCACAAGCACCGAGCCTAGTGCGACCCCGGGGCCGCACCGCACCCCGACGCCGCGTCGCACGGGGCGGCGGTCAGCCGCCGGTACTTCGCCGCCGCCAGGACCGTGACCCGGGCGAACGGGGCGCCGGAGGGGGTGGCGAGCCAGTGGGCCTTGGCGCGGTGTTCGGCCAGCGCCCAGAGGCACACGATCCAGGCGGCGGTGGACCGGTAGACCTGGCCGCCGTCACCGATCACGGTGATCTCGTCCAGGGTGCCGGCGTGGTCCAGGCCGGGGAACCGCCGCCGCGCCTCGGGCGAGGCGGCGGGCACCAGGTCCAGCGGTACGAGCGCCCGTTGGCGCAGCAGCCACTGGCGCAGGTGGAGACAGAGCGGGCAGTTCGCGTCGTACAGCACGGTCAACCCCCGTACGGCCGTGTGTGCGTGAGGGGTGCCCATGACGCTCAGGCCCCGGCGGGCGGCGGCGTCGGCGCCGACCACGGGGACGGCGTGCCGGTCCAGCCCGCCGGGGGCACCGGCGGGATCTGGTCACGTTCCATGATGCCGCGCCGCCGGATCCGGTTGAGCACGTACACGTTGGCGAGGTGCATCCCGCCGAGCACGAGCAGGACCACGCCGACCTTCACGGACAGCGCCTCGAACAGCTCGCGCGCGCTGCCGACGCTGTCACCGCCCTTGAGGTAGAGCGCGACGAAGCCGAGGTTGACCAGGTAGAAGCCCACCACCAGCAGGTGGTTGACGGCTTCGGCGAGCTTCTCGTTGCCGTGCAGCACATCGGCGAGGAACACCCGGCCCGCCCGGCTCAGTGTCCAGGCGACCCATACGGTCAGCGCCAGGCTGACCGCCAGATAGATCACATACGCGACCACAGTGAGGTCCATGCCCCACCCTCCTCTTGAACGTGTTCAAAAGCTCTTGTCATGGACTGTAACCCTAACTTTGAACATGTTCAATACGGCTCGATCCGGCCGTTCGCGACGAGTGTTGACATCGGTGTCACGGAGGCGCGCGAACAGGAGCAGACTGGAGTGATGGCATCCGTATCCCGCGACCGGGAGGCGCACGTGGCGGACGAGGAACAGCTTCCCGGGGATCTGCGCAAGCGCCTGTCCCTGCGCACCGCGCAGGTCGACCTCGCCCTCCACCACTACGGCGTGGCCGCCGCGAGCGCGCGGGTGGTCCTGGTCCTCGGCGCGTCCGGGTCCATGGCGGGGCTCTACAGCCGGGGTGTGGTCGCCGACCTGGTGGAGCGCGTCGCCGCCGTCGCCGCGCGCCTGGACGAGCGCGGCGGGATGCGGGCCTGGACGTTCGCGTCGAACCCGGCCCGGCTGCCGGACGTCGACCTCGCGGGGCTGCCCGCATGGCTGCGCCTGCACGTACGCGTGGGGCAGTTCCGCCTCTTCGGCCGCCCCCGGAGGCCCCGTCGCGGGCTGCTGCCCGGCCAGACGGACATGCGGGCCGTCGGCATCCGGAACGAGGAGCACAAGGCCATGGCGGCGGTCCGCGCGTACGTACGGGAGAACCCGGCGCCGGCCCCGACCCTGGTCCTCTTCTTCTCCGACGGCGGCGTGCACCGCGACCGCGAGATCGAGGCCGAACTGCGCGCCTCCGTGGAGGAGCCGCTCTTCTGGCAGTTCGTGGGCCTCGGCCGCGCCGACTACGGCGTCCTGTCCCGCCTCGACACCCTCCCCGGACGGCCCGTCGACAACGCGTCCTTCTTCACGGTCGACGACATAGCCCGCACCTCGGACGCGGAACTCTACGACCGCCTGCTCTGCGCGTTCCCGCCCTGGCTCACGGCGGCCAACCGCGCGGGCATCCTCGACCGGCCGGTCAGGCCCGCTCCGGCGGCCCGCCCGCGACCGTGAGCAGGTCCACGACGAAGATCAGCGTCGAGCCCGGCGGGATGAACGCGGAGGGGGACTGACCGCCGTACCCCAGACGCGGGGGGACGATGATCTCGCGCCGGCCGCCGACCCGCATGCCCCGCACCCCGCGGTCCCAGCCCTTGATGACCCGGCCCCCGCCCACGGCGAACTTGAACGGCCGGTCCTGCTCCCAGGAGGAGTCGAACTCCGTCCCGGACGCGAACGTCACCCCGACGTAGTGCACCTGGACCACCCGGCCCGGCAGCGCCTCGGGCCCGTCCCCGATCACGAGGTCCCGGATCGTCAGCTCCGCGGGCGGGTCACCCGCCGGAACCTCGACACCGGGCTTGGCCGGCTCGTTCGTCACGGTGCCTCACATCGCGCTGATCGAGCGGGCGTACGCGATCTGGCCCATGACCGCCTGGAACGCGTGCGGGTTGTTCGCCGGGATCATCGTCGAGTGGTGGATGCCGCCGCTCGTCACCGTGACCTGGATGAAGCCCGTGGTCGTGCGCTCCTTCATCAGCAGGAAGAGCAGGCCGATCAGGCAGAAGAGGAAGAAGACGATCGCCAGGACGATCGCGTGGGCCGGGATCTTCTCCTCCGTACGCGACAGGTCCGTCGCGTTCCACACCGCGCCCCGCAGCGGCAGCGTGCCCGACGGGGTCACGATCGAGTCGCCGATCACCGTGATGTCGCCGATCGTCACCAGGGGGGTGCCGCCGTGGGCGGGGGCCGGGGTCATCGCCGCGCCCGGGTGCGGGTAGCCGTACGGGGGAGTGCCCTGGGGGTAGCCGTAGCCCGGTGCGGGCGGGGGCGGGATCTGGCCGTCGGCGAGGGTCGGCTGGGGGAAGTCGTACTCCGGCGCCCCCTGCGGCTGCCCCGGGCCCCACTTGTACTCCCCGTCCGCGTACGGATTCGGCTCGGTCATCTCGCTCCCCGTTTCCCCTGGCCCGGATTCGACGTCGGCCGTACCGGTCTCTGGTCGTCCTCCGATCCTGGCACAGAAGAGGCCCGATTCTGTACGGAGTACGTACGGAAGCGGGCCTCTTGAAGCCGTATTGCAACGCCCGGCGCCGGGTGTCAGAAGCGACGCGTGATCAGCGCGCGCTTGACCTCCTGGATCGCCTTCGTGACCTCGATGCCGCGCGGGCAGGCGTCCGTGCAGTTGAACGTCGTGCGGCAGCGCCACACGCCGTCCTTGTCGTTGAGGATCTCCAGCCGCTGCTCGCCGGCCTCGTCACGCGAGTCGAAGATGAAGCGGTGGGCGTTCACGATGGCCGCCGGGCCGAAGTACTGGCCGTCGTTCCAGAACACCGGGCAGGACGAGGTGCACGCCGCGCACAGGATGCACTTGGTGGTGTCGTCGAACCGCTCGCGGTCCTCGGCGGTCTGGTGGCGCTCACGCGTCGGCTCGTTGCCGGTCGTGACGAGGAACGGCATCACGTCGCGGTACGCCTGGAAGAACGGGTCCATGTCGACGATCAGGTCCTTGAGGACCGTCAGGCCCTTTATGGCCTCGACCGTGATCGGCTTGGACACCCCGTTCTTGTCGGGCGAGATGATGTCCTTGATCAGCGTCTTGCACGCCAGCCGGTTCTTGCCGTTGATCCGCATCGCGTCCGAGCCGCAGATGCCGTGCGCGCACGAGCGGCGGAAGGTGAGCGACCCGTCCAGTTCCCACTTGATCTTGTGGAGACCGTCGAGGACCCGCTCCTTGGGGTCGATGTCGATCTGGAAGTCCTGCCAGGTCGCCTCGGCCGAGACCTCCGGGTTGAAGCGGCGGATCCGGAAGGTGACCGTGATGAGGTGCGAGGCGGCGGAGGCCGCCTCGACCCGGTCCATGGTGGCTGTGGACATCAGTACTTACGCTCCATCGGCTGGTAGCGGGTCTGGACGACCGGCTTGTAGTCGAGACGGATCGACTCGTTGCCGTCGTCGCCGACCTCGCGGTACGCCATGGTGTGGCGCATGAAGTTCACGTCGTCGCGGTTGGGGTAGTCCTCGCGGTAGTGACCGCCGCGGGACTCCTTGCGGGCGAGCGCGGAGACCGCCATCACCTCGGCCAGGTCGAGCAGGTTGCCCAGCTCGATGGCCTCCAGCAGGTCCGTGTTGAAGCGCTTGCCCTTGTCCTGGATGGACACGTTCAGGTAGCGCTCGCGCAGCTCGCCGATCTTCTCGACCGCCGTCTTGATGGTCTGCTCGGTACGGAACACCATGACGTTCGCGTCCATGGTCTCCTGGAGCTCCAGGCGCAGCGCGGCGACCCGCTCCTTGCCCGTGGAGTTACGCAGGTGCTCGACCCGGTTCGCGACGAACTCCGCCGGGTTGTCGGGCAGTTCGACGAAGTCGTGCTTCGCGGCGTACTCCGCGGCGGCGATGCCGGACCGCTTGCCGAACACGTTGATGTCCAGCAGGGAGTTGGTGCCGAGGCGGTTCGCGCCGTGCACCGACACGCACGCGACCTCGCCGGCCGCGTACAGGCCGGGGACGACCGTGGTGTTGTCGGCGAGCACCTCGCCCTGGACGTTGGTCGGGATGCCGCCCATGGCGTAGTGCGCGGTCGGCTGGATCGGGATCGGGTCCGTGTACGGCTCGATGCCCAGGTACGTGCGCGCGAACTCGGTGATGTCGGGCAGCTTGGCGTCCAGCTGCTCCGGCGGCAGGTGCGTGAGGTCGAGGTAGACGTGGTCGCCCTCGGGCCCGCAGCCGCGGCCCTCGCGGATCTCCGTGTAGATGGAGCGCGAGACGACGTCACGCGAGGCGAGGTCCTTCATGACGGGCGCGTACTTCTCCATGAAGCGCTCGCCGTCCTTGTTGCGCAGGATGCCGCCCTCGCCGCGGGCGCCCTCCGTGAGCAGGATGCCCATGCGCCAGATGCCCGTCGGGTGGAACTGGAAGAACTCCATGTCCTCCAGGGGCAGTCCGCGCCGGTAGCAGGCGGCCTGGCCGTCACCGGTCAGGGTGTGCGCGTTGGACGTCACCTTGAAGAACTTGCCGGTGCCGCCGGACGCGTAGATGACCGACTTGGCCTGGAAGATGTGGATCTCGCCGGTGGCCAGCTCGAAGGCGACCACCCCGGCGGACACCTTCACGCCGTCGACCTCGGCCATCAACTGGTCGAGGACGTAGAACTCGTTGAAGAACTCCACACCCTCCTTGACGCAGTTCTGGTAGAGGGTCTGGAGGATCATGTGGCCCGTGCGGTCCGCGGCGTAGCAGGACCGGCGCACCGGCGCCTCGCCGTGGTTGCGGGAGTGCCCGCCGAACCGGCGCTGGTCGATGGTGCCGTCGGGCGTCCGGTTGAACGGCAGGCCCATCTTCTCCAGGTCGAGGACCGCGTCGATGGCCTCCTTCGCCAGGATCTCGGCGGCGTCCTGGTCGACCAGGTAGTCGCCGCCCTTGATCGTGTCGAAGGTGTGCCACTCCCAGTTGTCCTCCTCCACGTTGGCGAGCGCGGCGGCCATGCCGCCCTGCGCCGCGCCCGTGTGGGAGCGCGTGGGGTAGAGCTTCGTCAGCACGGCGGTACGGCTGCGCTTGGTCGACTCGATGGCCGCGCGCATACCGGCGCCACCGGCGCCGACGATGACGGTGTCGTACTTATGGATCTTCATGAGAGTCTCGTCAGCCCCGGTTTAACGGATGTTCGGGTCGAAGGTGAAGATCACCAGCGAGCCGAGGAAGATGGTGAACACCGTCGCGGTGTACAGGAGGCCCTTGAGCCAGAGGCGCGTGGTGGTGCGCTCCGCGTAGTCGTTGATGACGGTGCGCAGGCCGTTCCCGCCGTGCAGCATCGCCAGCCACAGCATCAGCAGGTCCCAGATCTGCCAGAACGGCGACGCCCAGCGGCCGGCGACGAACGCGAAGCCGATCTTGGTCACCCCGCCGTCCAGGACGAGCTGGATGATCAGGTGGCCGATGACCAGGACGACCAGCACGACACCGGACAGCCGCATGAAGAGCCACGCGGCCATCTCGAAGTTGCCGCGGGTCGACTTGGGCGTCTTCCCGGTGCGCTTGCGCGGGGCCTCGATGAGCGGCGCCGGGTTGTCGGCGTCGTACAGGCTCGCGCCCTCGACGGGGCCGATCTTGGCGGTGGTGTCAGCTGACATGGGTGGCACTCCCGAAGACTTCGCGTACGGCGTGGCCGAGCACGGGATAGAGGGCACCCAGCATCAGGACCACCCAGATGCCGACCGCGGTCCAGAGCATCTGCTTCTGGTAGCGGGGGCCCTTGGACCAGAAGTCCACGGCGATGACGCGCAGGCCGTTGAGCGCGTGGAAGAGAATGGCGGCCACGAGGCCGTACTCGAGCAACGCGACGACCGGGTTCTTGTAGGTCGCCACGACATCGTCGTAGGCCTCGGGAGAGACGCGGACGAGCGAGGTGTCCAGTACGTGTACGAACAGGAAGAAGAAAATGAGGACGCCGGTGACTCGATGAGCCACCCAGGACCACATACCTTCCCGGCCGCGGTACAGCGTTCCAGCCGGCACGGAAAAACCCTCCGGGAGCAAGGATCGGGGCCGGCCGCCATCTTCTACTCAATCAAGCACAGTGGTGTCGGTCGTACCCGGCCGGGTACGGTCCACCGGCCCCGGCCATCGTAGCGACGTATTTTCCGTCCACTCGCCCGGGGTCGACAGGTGTGATCAAACACCCAATCAAACGGCCACGGACGGGCTATCGGGGCAGGCCGAATTATTGGATACTGTATGCACTTTCTCGCTGGATTCCCGCGGCCCGGCGATCAGCGCGGCAATTCGGGACCGTACGACGCGGCGCAATTCGTCGGCCGATACGGCCCGTTCGTGGTCGGGGTCGTGGGACAGGCGGGTACGGATCCCGCTCAGCACCTGGTCGAGGCGCTCCTCGGGGGCGTATCCGTCGAGGCTGATGACGAAGGCGTGCCCGAAGCTGCTCTCGTACGCGGCGTGCGCGGCGCGCAGGGCGGTCCGCGCGGCCGGGGGCGCGCTGTGCAGGGGCCCGGGGGACGACTCGGCGGCGAGCGCCTCCGTCAGGTCGGCGTGCGACAGGTCGTAGCTGGCCTCGTCGGCCGCCGCGAACAGGGCGTCGAGGTCCGGGTAGGGGCGGTGGGCGGCGAGCCGCTGGGCCCACCGGCGGTTCCCGCAGCAGGTGAGCAGGGCGGCTTCGGCGTCGCGGGCCGGGGCGGTGTTGAACCGGTGGAGGTCGTCGCGGGGGCCGGCGTGGGATGCGCTGGACAGCGTGGGCTCCTCGAACGCGGCCTGGAGGCGGACGGCCTGACGGCATACGTATGAGCAAGAAGACGGGAAGGGCGGGGTGGTAAGGGGTGGCAACGGGCGGAAACGGTCCTGGGTGGAGCGCGTCGTGGGGGTGGTCGTAAAGACAGACGTGCGAAAGGGCGCGGTGGTTGTGCGGGAGGGGCGCGAAGTGGAAGTGGGGATGTGCCCCCACGTTATCGACGGCCGGTGCGAAGAGTCCGACGGATGCGCGATTTTCACTCGGAAGGAAGAGTTTCGGCGCGCGTGATGGACGGCACCGTGGGACCTTCGGCTTAGATCTGGCCAAAGCGGGAGGTTGTCGGATGATACGGATAGCGCGCATGGCGCGGAAGCGGCGCGGCGCCCTGGCGGCCGGCGTGGCGGTCTCGGTCGCCGCGGTCACCGTGGCGGGCTGCGGCTCCGGAGGCTCCGGTTCCGGCTCGTCCTCCGGGACCCGTACGCCCTCGGCGTCGGCCCCCTCGCCGTCCGCCGCCACCTCGTCCTCGTCCGTGGAGCGCACCTCCGCCAGCTCGACACCCCCGCCGTCCCCCTCGCGGACGTCCGCCCTGTCCTCGGCGCCCCGCGTCATCCCCTCCGTCCGCTCGCACGAGGCGGCGCGCGGTCCCG
Source organism: Streptomyces liangshanensis (assembly GCF_011694815.1). Taxonomy (NCBI): domain Bacteria; kingdom Bacillati; phylum Actinomycetota; class Actinomycetes; order Kitasatosporales; family Streptomycetaceae; genus Streptomyces; species Streptomyces liangshanensis. Next base: position 2,952,810 of record NZ_CP050177.1, on the reverse strand, counting down.
GCTGGCGGCCCGGCGCGAAGAGCGGGGTGGTCATCGCCTCCGGCCGCGCGAGCGCCGGACTGGCCGACGAGGGCCGGCTGATCGCCCAGGAACTGAGGATCGGCTACCGGGGGGCGGTCGCCGCCCGCTCCGGTGACGTCGTCCTCGCCGTGTCCGGCAAGGGCGCGGCGGAGTCGTACACCGCGACCGTACGGAACAACCAGGTCCGGATCACCGGCCCCGACCAGGCGGGCGTCTTCTACGGCACCCGCACCCTCAAGCAGTCGGTCCGCGCGAGCGGCACCATGCCGGAAGGGGTCGTACGGGACCGGCCCGACCGCGCCCAGCGCGGGCTGAACGTCGACATCGCGCGCAAGTTCTACACCCCGGACTGGATCGAGGACCGGGTCCGCGAGATGGCCGACCTCAAGCTCAACCAGCTGGGCCTGCACTTCTCGGACGACCAGGGCTTCCGGATCGCCTCCACCACCCACCCCGAGATCGTCTCCGCGCAGCATCTGACCAAGGCCCAGGTGCAGCGGATCCTCGACCTCGCGGCCCGGCTGCACGTCACCGTCGTGCCGGAGATCGACAACCCGGGCCACCTCGGCGCGGTCATCGCCCCGCACCCCTCGCTGCAACTGCGCAACGTCAACGGTGTCCGCGCGGGCGGGGCCATCGACATCGCGCAGGCGGCGTCCGCGCGGATCATCGACGACCTGCTGCGGGAGTACGCCGGGCTGTTCAAGGGGAAGATCTGGAACCTCGGCGCCGACGAATACCCGGCGCTGATGGTCTCGAACCCCCAGGCGTCGTTCCCGAACCTGGCCACCGCCGCCCGGCAGCGGTTCGGCGCGAACGCCCGCGTCCAGGACCTCACGACCGGCTGGACGAACGACCGGGCCGCTGTGATGGCCCCCTTCAAGCGCACCCTGCGGGTCTGGAACGACGGCATCTTCAGCGGCGGGGTCGTCCAGGCGGACCCGGACCTGGAGGTCCAGTACTGGACCGGCCGCGAGATCGGCGCGCGCCCGCCGCTGGACTACCTGAACGCCGGGCGCAAGGTCGTCAACTTCAACGACGAGTACCTGTACTACGTGCTCGGCCAGCCCAACAACTTCGTCTACCCGACCGGGCAGCGGATCTACGAGGAGTGGACCCCGTTCGTCCTGCGCGGCACCACGGCCGTGCCCGCGCGCTTCTCGAAGCAGATCCTGGGCGGACTGCTCGCGGTCTGGGGCGACTTCCCCAACGCGCAGACCCAGGACCAGGTGGCGGCCGGCATCCGGCTGCCGCTCAACGCGGTGGCGCAGAAGGTCTGGAACCCGGTGCGGCCCGCGCTGAGCTGGAACGGCTTCAAAACGCTCGCGGGACAGGTCGGCACCGGCTGACGGACCGTACGGACCCGGCCGGATCTGTACGGCGGCGAATCGTTCCGCTGCCCTGACACCCCGTCAGAGCAGCGGAACGATTCGTCGCTTTCCGTCCCATCGCGCGCACTTCACCTCCTCCCCGGTGACGCATTTCAGCCGTTCGGCGCAGTAGTGTGCAGCAGTGGTCGGTACCGCGTCCACGACGGGAGACGTACATGAGCCTGGTGAAACTGATCGCCGCAGCCGACGAGCGCGCCCTCGCCGCGAGCGGGCTCGCCTGCCTCGACCGGTGCCTGCCCCTGCTCGCCGAGGAACCCGACGCCCTGAGACCGCTGTGGGCGGGCATCGTGACCGGCGAGGGCGACTGGTCGGCCCGGCTGGCCGAGACCAGGGACGTCCTCGACCAGGCGCTCGACGCCGGGGCCACGCCGAACGTCGCCACCGTGCTCGTACGGACCATGCTCGGCTCGGCGCCCTCGGACTGGGGCGTCGAATCGCTGCGCGCCTGGGCCGACACCTGCTCGGTGGTCGCGCTGGAGATCCACCAGCGCTTCGACGTGGTGGGCGAGAGCGTGAGCGCCACCGCCGAGGAGCGGCTCGCCCGCTGCCGCGAGGACGGCACGGGCGCCGACGGCGACGGTACGGACCCGGCGGCCGACGGCGTCGGACCGCTCGTCGCGGGCGAACTGCGGCGCCAGATCCGCATCCTGGAGATCCTCGCCGACCCGGCCGACGCCGCGGCCCTGCGCCACGTCATGGACCTCTCGACGGAGGGCCAGCGCGTCCTGCGCGCCGTCGTCTCCCGCCGCGCCCGCTCCCGCGGCTGACGGCCGGGCGGCCCCCGCCCGCGTGCGAGACTCGACGGTGGCCGCGGGGGACTGAGGGGGACACGCGTGGGGTCGTCGGAGCTGCTCATCGCCCTGGACCGGGACAGTGCCACACCCTTGCAGCAGCAGGTGTGCGACCGGATCACCGTGCTCGTGCGCTCCGGGCGGCTGCGGCCCGGGGACGCCGTACCCGCCTCCCGGGAACTCGCCCTCCAACTCGACGTGTCCCGCACCGTCATCACCCGCGCCTACGAACTCCTGCGCGCCCACGGCATCCTCACCGCCCGGCGCGGCTCCGGCACCCGCGTCGCCGCGATCGCCGACGGCGACGTCCCGCGCCCCCGCCGTACCGCCCCCGCCGCGCTCGCCCCCCAGCCGCCCCGCTCCACCGACGGCGGCAACGCCCTCTGGCAGCCCTGGGAACCGCCGCCCACCCACCACCCCGGCGGCGGGCTCGACTTCCGGCACGGCACCCCCGCGCTCGCCGACTTCCCCGTGGCCCGCTGGTTACAGGCCCTCCAGGACGCCTACGGCCGGGCCGACGCCGCCGCCCTCGGCTACGGCCCCGCCGAGGGCTCGCCCGCCCTGCGCACCGAGATCGCGACGCTCGTCCGGCAGAGCCGCGCGCTGGACGCGTCCGCCGAGCGGATCATGGTCACCGGCGGCGCCACCCAGGCCATGGACATCCTGGTCCGGCTGCTGGTGGGACCGGGCGACGTCGTGGTCATCGAGGACCCCAGCCACACCGTGCTCCGCCAGGTCTTCGGCTGCTCCGAGGCCGCCGTCGTCCCCGTACCGGTGGACGAGGAAGGGCTGCGCGTCCAGGACATCGACGCCTGCGTGCGGGCCCGGGGGCACGACCCGGCGCTGGTCAAGCTGGTGTACGTGACGCCGTCCCACCAGTTCCCCACCGGCCTCATCATGTCCGAGGCGCGCCGGCTCGCCCTGCTGGAGTGGGCGTACGCGCGGGGCGCGACGGTCCTGGAGGACGACTACCACAACGAGTTCACCTTCACCGCCGAGCGCCTGCCCGCGCTGGCCGCCGCCCGGCACCGCGACACCGTCGTCTACGTCGGGAGCTTCAGCAAGACGCTCTTCCCGGCGCTGCGGATCGGGTACGCGATCCTCCCGCCGCACCTCGTGCAGCCGTTCCTCGGCATCAAGTGGATCACCGACCGGCTCACGCCCACCGTCGACCAGGACGCCCTGGCCCTGTTCATCTCCTCCGGCGCCTACGCCCGCCACATCAGCCGGATGACCCGCCTCTACCGGCAGCGCCGCAGCCGCCTCATCGAGGCCCTGTTGGAGCACTTCGGCTCCGAGGTGCGGATCTCCGGCGCGGCGGCGGGCCTGCACGTCCTGGTGACCCTGACCGGGACCCGCGGCGCCGGGGAGGACGAGATCGCCCGCCTGGCGGCCGGCCGCGGGGTACGGATCTACCCCGCGTCCGGCTACTTCGTGCAGGACCCGCCGTCCGAACCGGCCTTCCTCATGGGGTACGCGGCCCTGACCACCGCCCGCATCACCGAAGGGGTGGCGCTGCTGGCGGCCGTCGTACGGGAGGTCAGGAACCGTCCGGTGTGAAGCGGGGCCGGTGGAAGCGGTCCCGCTGGGCGAAGGGCACCGTGCAGTCGAAGACCACCTTCGCCGTCCGGCCCTCCGCCGACAGGGCCGGGGAGTACGCGGGGGACTGCGTCGGGTCGAGCGGGAACCCCTCCCGGTCCGGCAGCACCACCACGTCCCGGTCCGCCTGCATCCGGGTGGTCATCGCCCACCACAGGTCGGCGTCGGACTCCACGTCCACGTCCTCGTCCACCGAGACGACCGTCTTCGCCATCCTGAACTCCTCCAGGACGGATTCCGAGGCCTTGCGCACCACTTCGTCGTCGGCGGAGGAGCGCTTGCGCTCCCACTGGATCACCAGCATCAGCTGGCCGCCCCCCGCCGTGTGGCAGAGCACCGACCTGACCGGGGCGTCCAGCTCCCGCAGCCGGCCGAGCACCGCGGCCTCCATCCCGAAGCCCAGCAGCACCGACTGCTCGTGCCCGGGCCCCGACACCGCCTGGAGGATCGCGCCGTCCCGCGCGGTGATCCCGGTGACCCGGACGGTGGGCAGCGAGGGGTGCGCCCGGCCCTGGTAGCCGAGGAACTCGGGCGTGGCCGCCGGGCCCCGCGGGTTCTCCGGCGCGTGGTCCGCGAGCAGTTCGCCCTCCAGCACGTACTCGGCGTCCGCGATGTACTCCGCGCCGACCGTGCGGCATGGCGCCAGCTCCACCGGCGCCCCGCCCAGCGCCCCCGCCACCGCCAGCTCGTCCGTCCCGGGCGGCACCAGGGAGGCCGGGCAGCAGGACGCGAGCAGCACCGCCGGGCCCAGGCCCAGGTGGATCGCGACGGGCAGCGGACGCCCGGCGCGCAGCGCCGCCCTGTACGCGGTCTCCAGGTCCCGGCCCGGCACCATCCAGATGGACAGCAGGTCGGGGCCCTGCACGCACATCCGGTGGACCGACAGGTTCCGTACGCCGGTCTCCGGGTCGGTCGCCAGGACCGCCCCGAGTGTCAGGTACGGCCCGGCGTCCTCGTCCGTGAGCACCGGCACCGGCAGCGCTGTCAGGTCCGGCGCGAGTTCGCCGCGCCCCGGGGCCCGGTCCCGCCGGACGCGTACCGGCGGGACGGGCGACGCGACCGCGTCGAGCAACTGGCGCGGCAGGCGCGCCGGGGTGGTCCCCAGCAGGGCGGCGGCCCGGCGGCGGGTGCCGTACAGGCCCATCAGCACGGCCCGGGCCTCCGCGCCCGGGGCACCGGGCGTGACCCGCTCGAAGAGGACCGCGGGGCCGGGGCCCGTCGGCGGCGGGGCCGGGGTGCCGGCCCACTTCGCGTAACGCGAGGAGACCCCGAAGCGGGCCGGCACCTCCTCCCGTACGCGCACCAGCTCGCCGGGCATCAGGTCGAGCCCGGCCAGCGCGGTGCGCAGGTCGGCGAGGCGGGGGCGCGTCACCGCGCACCCTCCGCGGCGGCGGCCCGCCGCTCGGCGAGCCGCACCATCTGAAGGTCCGTCAGCTCCTTGATGAGCGTGCGGTACGTGGCCTCCGCGATCCCCGGCGGCATGCCCTGCTCGTCGGCGAGGCGCCGTACCTTCTCGATCACCTGCTCCACCCGGCCGGGGGAGCGGACCGTCTGCTCGTCGCGCTTGTGCTCGGTCAACTCCATCACCACGCCGGTGCGTTCGGCCAGGAGCCGGACGATCTGCCGGTCCAGTACGTCGATGGAGCCGCGCAGCTCGTCGATGCGGGCGTGGCCGGCCGCGGCCCCCTCGGCGGCGGGGGCGCCGGTCGTCCCGCTCACGCCTCGGTCACCTGGTCGATCACGTACACGACGGTCGGCTCGCTGTCGGAGCCCTGCGAGCGGTGCCGCTCGTCGCCGGGGATGACGAAGCCCATCCCGGGGCGGCAGGGCACCGAGCGGTTGTCGAAGTGGATGGTGAACTCGCCCTGGAGCACGTAGCCCTGGTGGCCCCGCTCGCACCATTCCTTCTCGTCGAAGCCGGCGGGCAGCTCCATCAGCCGTACGCGCAGGCCGCCGGTGTACGCGATCTTCACCCGGCCGTCGGCGCCGGGCTTGTGCCACTTCTCCCAGGGGATGGAGTCGAAGTCGATCCCGACGAGGGCGGGCGTGGTGGTGGTCATGGCGTGGTCTCTCCTTTGACAGGGCCGTGCTGAGGACAGGGGCGTGCGGGGGGAGGGGTGCGCGGGACAGGAGGGTGCGGGGCACGCGCGTGCGGGGGGAGGGGTCGAGCGGAAGGGGGACGCGGCCTCAGGACATCGAGGGGGCGCGTGCCACCCGTTCGTTGCGGTCGTCCGGCAGCAGCACCGGCTCACCGGTGGCGGCCTGGTGCCGGTGGAGCAGCAGCGTCATGTCGATCATGCGGTGGGTCATGCGCTCCAGGGCGTCCAGGCCCTCGGTGTCGTTGAGGCCCGGCTCCCGCGCCGTGTTGCGCAGCAGCGCGGGGAAGCCGCTGCCCACCAGGATCATCCGGTTGAGCAGGAGGTTGTCGACGAGCTGGCTGTGCACCGAGGCGTCGCTGTAGCGCCGGCTGGTGACGATGATCCCGCCCACCTTGTTGGCGAGGGGACGCTCGAAGCGCAGGAACCCGACGCCCGCGCGTTCGATGAAGATCTGCATCAGGTGCGCCAGGCCGAAGCCGTGCACGGGCACGGCGTAGATGATGGCGTCGGCCCGCTTCATCTCCTCGACGATGGCGGGCATGTCGTCCTTCACCTCGCACGGAGTGGTCCGCACGTTGCAGTCGCCGCACGGACTGCACGGTGAGATGCGGTGGTCCCGCAGGTGGATCGTGCGGAAGACGGCCCCGCGCCGGCGGACCAGGCGGCCCGCGTAATCGAGTGCGAGATCGGTGTTGCCGCCGGGCCTTTCGGAGCCCGATATGCCGAGTACGACCGGACGTGCTCCTTGCGTGTCCTGCATGAACAGCCCCCAAGTCGGTCGTTCGGGGGCGGGCCCCCACGGTCCGCCCCCCTCTCCCGTGCTGATCAGTCCGTGAGCTTCCCTGCGAAGTAGTCGATGTAGGCCTGCATGTCGAAGTGGCCGTGCCCGGAGAGCGAGAACAGGATGCTCTTCGCCTCGCCGGTCTCCTTGCAGGCCAGCGCCTCGTCGATGGCGACGCGCACCGCGTGCGTCGACTCCGGCGCCGGCACGATGCCCTCGTGGCGGGCGAAGGTGACCCCCGCCTCGAAGCACGCGGTCTGCGGGACGGCGCGGGCCTCCAGCTGGTCGAGGTCCTTCAGGGCGCTGATGATGGGCGACATGCCGTGGTAGCGCAGCCCGCCCGCGTGGATGCTCGGCGGCACGAAGTCGTGGCCGAGGGTGTGCATCTTGGCCATCGGCGTCAGGCCCGCGGTGTCGCCGAAGTCGTACTCGTACGCGCCCGTGGTCAGGGTCGGGCAGGAGGCCGGCTCCACGGCGATGGCCCGGACGCCGCGCCCGCCGCGCAGCTGCTCGCCGAGGAAGGGCAGGACCAGGCCGCCGAAGTTGGAGCCGCCGCCGGCCGCGCCGATCAGGATGTCCGGGTAGTCCTCGGCCAGCTCCATCTGGAGCTGGGCCTCCTGGCCGATGATCGTCTGGTGCATCAGCACGTGGTTGAGCACCGAGCCGAGCGCGTACTTCGCGGTGCCGTTGCTCATGACCGCCGCCTCCGCCGCCTCGGAGATGGCCAGGCCCAGGCTGCCGGGGGAGTCGGGGTCGGCGGCGAGCGCGGCCCGGCCCGCGGCGGTGAGGGTGCTGGGGCTGGCGGTGACGCTCGCCCCGAAGGTCTCCATCAGGCCCCGGCGGTAGGGCTTCTGCTGGTAGCTCACCTTGACCATGTAGACCTCGCAGACGAGGCCGAAGTACGAGCAGGCCAGGGCGAGGGAGCTGCCCCACTGCCCCGCGCCGGTCTCGGTCGTGAGCCGCTCCACCCCCGCCTGCTTGTTGTAGTACGCCTGCGGGATGGCCGTGTTGGGCTTGTGGCTGCCGGCCGGGCTGACGCCCTCGTTCTTGAAGTAGATGCGCGCCGGGGTGTCCAGCGCCTTCTCCAGGCGGCGGGCCCGGACCAGCGGGCTGGGCCGCCACTGCTTGTAGACGTCCAGCACGGCGCCGGGGATGTCCACGGTCGGGGCGGTGGTGAACTCCTGCTCTATGAGCTCCGGCGGGAACAGGGGCTCCAGGTCCGCGGGCGTCACCGGTTCACGGGTCGCGGGGTGCAGCATCGGTTCCAACGGCTTCGGGAGGTCCGCGACGACGTTGTACCAGGTGGTCGGGAGACGGTCTTCGGACAGCAGGAACTTGGTTTGGGACATGGCTGCTCTCTGTAGTGGGTGCGGTGCGACGGATCTCCGTACGGAACGGAACGGAACAGAGCGGAACGTAACGGAACGGAGCGGAACAGGACGCGGTGGAACGGAACTGAACGCCGCGACGGATGCGGTCAGTTGGCCTGTCGTGCCGCGTCGGGCGCGGCGACAGGGTCAGGGGGTCCGGCCGCGGACGCGCCCGGGGACGGCCTGACGCGCAGCAGCGCGAAGGCGGCCATGCCGAGCAGCGGGGCGGCGAACAGGGTGAGGAAGACCGGCTCGTGGCCGTGCGACGTCCAGATGACGCCGAGGCCGACCGGCACGACGAGCCGGGCCACGCCGAGCACGAAGCCGTTCAGTGCCATGAAGCCGCCGACCCGGCGTTCGTCGACGTGGTCGGCGATGTAGGTGGGCACCACGACGGACGCGATGATCTCGCCGAGGGTCCACACCACCGTGGACAGCAGGATGGCGGGCAGGGAGAAGGCGAAGGCGATCACGGCCAGCCCCAGGGCCCACAGCGCCCCGGCGGCCAGCAGCAGCGGCTTGGTGCCGTACGCCCGGATGTGTTTCTCCAGGAACAGGCCGAGGCTGACCACGACCACGCTGTTGATCGTGTAGACGGCGCCGACCAGCCCCGCCGACTCGTTCAGCGCCGTCGTGACGGCGAGCGGCAGCGCGTACTCCAGGCCGATCAGCGGGGCGACGTAGAAGAAGGAGACCAGGACGATCAGCAGGACGTGGCGGTGGCCCAGGGAGCCCCGGGGCGCCTTCTCCTTGGCGCCGCCGGCCCGGCCGCGCCGGTCGCGCGGCACCCAGACCAGGATCATCGCGGCGCACGCCAGCCCGGCGAGGATGTTCCCGGCGAACATCAGCTGGTACGAGTAGGCCGCCGCGACCCCGCCGAGCAGCGGGCCGATGCCCATGCCGAGGTTGTTGCCGACGTAACTGATCGTGTACGCGAAGGGCCGCTGCTCCGGGGTGGTGAGGTCGGCGACCAGCGTGTTGGACGCCGGGCTGAACATGCCCATCCCGACGAGGGCGACGAACAGCAGCGCGGCGTACGTCCACGGCGGTCCGTCGAAGACGGCGAGGCCCAGGTAGCCCGCCGCGTTCAGGAGCAGCGCGGTCAGCAGCGCGGTGCGCCGGCCGCGCAGGTCGCAGAGCGGGCCGCTGAGCAGGCTGCCCACCAGGAGGCCCGTACTGCCGACCGAGATCAGCAGCCCCGCCTCGCCGGGACTCAGGCCTTCGCCCCGTACGAGGTAGACGGCGAGGAGCGGGAAGACGAACATGCCCGCGCGGTTGACGAAGGACGCGAGGAAGAGCACGCGCAGCGCGAGCGGCAGCTCCGCGAAACGGGTCAGCCACACAGCACGGCCTCCTCTCCCCGGGTGTCCCGTCACGCGCCGGGCTGTTCGGTCTCGACGCGGAACGCGTCCCGTACGGTCTTGAACCGGGCCCGGACGTCCTCAAAGTCGGTGCCCTCGCACACGTACCAGCCCAGCACGTCGTTGGACGCGGTCGGCGGGGCCAGGACGTCGCCGACGCTCTTCCACACGTCGGCGTCCAGCACCGTGTCGAGCGCGGTCAGCTGCTCGGGCGTGGTGATGGCGGTGATGCGCCCGTACCGCGCGGAGCTGAGGTACTCGGTGCCGATCTCCGGCCCGAGCCGGGCGGCCGGCCGGTGGTCCGGGTCGAGTTCGAGGCGGCACCACTCACCGGCGAGGTTGATGCCCCGCCCCGCCTCGATGGCCGGGACGATCGAACCGCCGCCCGCCCGCGCCCCCGCCTCGCCGAAGACGATGTCGCCGTCGTCGTCCGGCAGGAAGAACTCCGCGTGGACCACGCCGGTGCTCATCCCGAACCCCCGCAGGACCAGGGCGTTCAGGTCCAGGATGCGCTGTTCGCGGGTGGTCAGGTCGTGCTTGCGGGAGATGGTGCCGCCGGGCTCGTCGAGGTACTCCAGCACGGAGTACGTGTAGCGGGAGAGCTGCTCGAAGACGACCTCGCCGTTCTGGAGCAGCGAGTCCACGTGGAACTCGGTGCCGCGGATGAACTCCTCGACCCGGTACTCGTGCCGGTCGTCGCCCATCGCGTCCCAGACCCGGTCCAGGTCCTCGCGGCCGTCCACCCGGTAGGTGTCGCCGCAGGCCCAGCCCGCGTACGGCTTGATGACGACCGGGTAGCCCACCTCGGCGGCGAACTCGGCGACCGCGGTGATCGTGTCGGGGCGGCAGGAGCGGGCCACCCGTACCCCCAGCTCCTCGGCCCTGCGGTGCATCACGTTCTTGTCGCGGAAGTTGAGCGCCTGGTCCGGGGTGAGGCCGGGGATGCCGTGGTCCTTGCGGCACCGGCCGGCCGCGAGCACGTCACCCTCGAAGAGCGGGAAGATCCGCTCGACGCGGTGCTCGGCGCAGACGGTGTCGACCGCGGCGCGCACGGCGGCGGTGTCGTCCAGGTCGGCGTGGTAGCAGGGCAGCCCCGCGGTCTCGGGGACGTCCTCCCAGCCGGTGGGCAGCAGCACCACGGTCCGCACGCCCAGGGAGTCGGCGGCCTCGACGACGCTGCGGAACTGCGAGGTGTAGCGGCCTGCGGCCGGCCGGTACACCACCAGGATGGAACGGTTCATGCGGGTCTCCTCGTACGGGTCGGGTGGGGGCGCGGGCTCAGCGGACCGGCACGGCCGCCGGGGCGCCGAACAGCACCCCGGTCGGCGTGGCCCGGTCCAGGACCAGCGGCCTCCCGTACGTCGCGGTGAGACCGGCCAGCGACTCCGCGAGCCGGCCGAGCGACTCCTCGACGGCGTCCCGTCCGCCGTCGTGCGCGGCCTCGACGGTGAGCAGGATCCGGCGCCGCCCGAGACCGGTCTTGACCACGTCGCCCTGCCGCCAGTTCCACCGCCGCGAGTGGGCGCGGCCCCGGCCGTCCGCGTAGACGACCTCGCCCGCGTCGGGGTGTTCCGGCGCGTCCGGCGCGCCGAGCGGCAGGTACGTCTCGCCCCCGTCCGCGAGCCGGACCGACAACTCGCCCCGGATGTCGCCCACATCGCACGAGGCGACCGGCAACCGCCCGGCCAGCGACACCGCGTTGCACAGGTCCACCAGGGCGTTGATGCGCGGCAGCCGGTCCCCCTTGGCGACCCGGCGCAGCACCGACTCGGCCGCGCAGGGGAAGCGGTTGGGGTTGACGTCGACCGCCCGGTAGGCGTCGCGCCACGCGGCGATCGCGGGCAGCGCGGAGACGTCCGCCTTGCTGAGCTTCTCGGCGTGCAGCGCGTCCTCGGCGGCCGTGAGGAGGGCGTCGACGGCCGGCGCGTCCTTGACGACGTCGATGTCCGGTACGGCGATCAGGCCGAGCACGTAGGCGGGCACGCGCTCCGACAGGCGCGCGTCGATCGTGACCGCGAGCGTGCTCGCGCCGGGGGAGGTGCTGTCCATGGGGGGTCCTTCGGGTCTGTGGTGTGCGTGGTCCTGGAACCGCTGATGACACGTCAGACAGTAGGGAGACCTCAGGTGTCCGGATGTGGCCAATTCCCGGCGATTCCGGGAGGCCACTTGGGGGCCGTCAGCCCGCGGCCGCGCCCGCCGCGGCGCGCGGCGAACCGCTCGCACCCGCGAGGAAGTTCTCGAAGAGCCGCAGCCCGTCGTGGGTCGTCACGCTCTCCGGGTGGAACTGCACCCCCTCGACGGCGAGGGTCCGGTGGCGCACCCCCATCACGTAGCCGTCGTCCAGCGAGGTCGCCGTCACCGCCAGCTCCGGCACCGGCCCGGTGACGATCAGCGAGTGGTAGCGGGTGACGGTCAGCGGCGTGACGGCGCCCGCGAACACGCCCCGCCCGTCGTGCTCGACCGGGCTCGTCTTGCCGTGCATCAGGTGCTTCGCGACGGCGATCTCCGCCCCGTACGCGAGCCCGATCGCCTGGTGGCCGAGACACACGCCGAGCAGCGGCACGCGCCCGGCGAAGGCGTGCACCAGCTCCACGTGCCCCGAGTCGGCCGGGTGCCCGGGGCCCGGGCCCAGGACCACCGCGTCGGGCGCCGAGTCCACCAGCTGCTCCACCGTGCGGGTGCGCGAGCGCACCACCTCGGTCTCGGCCCCCAGCGTCAGCAGGTACTGGTCGATGATGTGGCTGAAGCTGTCGTACGCGTCGACGAGCAGGATCCTCACTTCAACAGCTCCTCACCCGTCAGCGCCCAGTACGTGGCGCTCATCTTGGCCAGCGTCTCGCGCCATTCGTCGGCGGGTACGGAGTCGGCCACCACGCCCGCCGACGCCTGCGTGCTGTAGCGCAGCCCGTCGTGGACGGCGGTGCGGATGCACAGCGCGAGCACCGCGAAGCCGCGTACGTCCACCAGCCCGAGCGCCCCGGCGTAGATGCCCCGGGGGCTGTCCTCGATCTCGCTGATGATCTCCATGGCGCGCACCTTCGGCGCGCCGGTCATGGTGCCGGCCGGGAAGGTCGCGCAGACCGCCGCCCACACGTCCGTACCGTCCCTGACCTGCCCGGACACCGTGGAGACCAGGTGGTGCACGTACGCGAAGGGTTCGACCTCCATCATGGTGTCGACGCTCAGGGTGCCCGGCACGCACACCCGGCCGATGTCGTTGCGGCACAGGTCGACGAGCATGACGTGCTCGGCCTGCTCCTTGGCGCTCTCCCGCAGCCCCGCCACCAGCCGCGCGTCCTCCGCCGGGTCGGCGGAGCGCGGCGCGGTCCCGGCGATCGGCCGCATCGAGAGCGTGCCGTCCTGGATCCGTACGAACAGCTCGGGACTCGCGCCGATCACCGTCCGCCCGGCCCACGGGACCAGGTACATGTACGGCGACGGATTGCGGTGCCGCAGCCGCTGGTACACCTGGAGCGGGGTCAGCTCGGACTCGACGTCGATCCGGTGGCCGATCTGGATCTGGTAGCTGTCGCCCACCCCGATGTGGGCCAGGCAGCGTTCGGCGCGCGCGACGAACGTCGCCTCGTCCACGTTGTCCCGCACCGACAGCGGTACGGGTGCCTCGGGCACCACCGCGACCGCCTCCGCGCCGCGCGCCCGCACCTCGTCCAGCACCTCCCGCAGGGGCGGCCCGGCATCGGGCGGCAACCGGTCGCCGTGCGCGGAGAGATGACGTACGCCGCCGTCCCGCACGTCGTACCAGACGGTGTCCCGGAACAGGGTCAGCGTGCAGCGCGGCAGCTCCGACCCCGCCTCCCGGTCGGGGAGTTCCTCCATGAGCCAGGCCGCCTCGTAGGACAGCGTGGTCAGGAACCCGAAGGCGAAGGTGTTCGCCGGGACCTCGGTGTCCACCACGAACGCGCCCTGCACCGCCCGCAGCATGCGCCACACGGCGTCGGCGTCCCCGGCCGGCCACCGCAGCACCCCGCCCGGCTCACCGCGCCCGGCGCCGGCCACCGCCGCCAGCGACGCGGCCAGCGCCCCTTCCAGCTCCCCGGCCGCCACCAGCTCCACCCGGTCGGCGAAGACCCGCAGTTCGGCCAGCCGCCCGTACCCCACGGCGGTGTAGTGCCGGTCGTGGATCGGGCCGTCCAGGCTCTCGAAGAGATAGACGTCGTCCGGCTCCCGCGTCCGGAGCAGCGTCTCGTAGAGCCCCAGCGGATCCGTGGGCGGCAGCTCCGCGGAGACCACCCGGACCCGTACCCCCTCGGCGGCGGCGGGTTCCCCGACCCGCCCCTCCGTACCCGTCGCACCGGACTCGGACCTGGCTAATTCCGATATCAAAGACACAGCGACAGCCTTTCTGGCCCGACGGACCATTGGGGCCAGGAGGACAGGGACGCACGCCGACGTCGAGCCCCGTCGCCCGGCACCGCGTGTCCCGCGGGACCGGCTTCCGCCGGCCCCTTCCCCCATGCCACCCCCCGGCCGCCCCAGTTCCCCCCGGGGCGGCGAATGTGTGTGCGGAACGACTTCACCAGATGTGAGAATGCCTGGCCATACCACTTCGAGCGTCAGGGAGAAGACCACTTTGCCGTGGCAGCTCGCCCTCACCGTGGACCGCGACTCACCCCTCCCGCTGGCGGTCCAAGTCCGCAACTCCCTGCGCCGGCTGGTCGAGAACGGCTCCCTGCGGCCGGGCACCCGCATCCCCTCGACCCGCCAGCTCGCCCACGATCTCGGGGTGTCCCGCAGCGTCACGGTCGAGGCGTACGAGCAACTCGCCGCCGAGGGATACCTGCTGACCAAACGCGGGTCGGGCACCACGGTCTCGGAGCCCCCCGCGTCCCAGGCCGTCCCCACCCTCGTGGCGCCCGACCGCGACCGTGAGTCCGCGGGCGCGCTGTGGGACCTGCGCACCGGCACCTCGGACATCGCGGCCTTCCCCCGCCAGGAGTGGATCCGCTGCCTCACCGCCGTCATCAACGACGCGGGCCGCCAGGAACTGAGCTACGCGCCCCCCGCCGGCGTACCACTCACCCGGCACGTCCTGACCGGATACCTCGGCCGCGTACGGGGCGTCCGCACCCGCCCCGAGGACCTGATGCTCACCGCGGGCTTCGCCCAGGGGCTGGCGCTGATCTGCCAGGTGCTCATCGACCGGGGCCACACCGCGCTCGGCGTCGAGGACCCGGGCCACCCCGGCGAACGGGAGTTCATCACCAGCTCGGGCCTGCGGCCGGTGGGCATACCCGTCGACCAGGACGGGTTACGGGTGGACCTCCTGGAGCGCAGCGGCGTGCGCGCGGTCCTCATGACCCCGGGCAACCACTTCCCGACCGGCGCCCGGCTCGGCACGGACCGCCGCGAGCGCCTCATCGCGTGGGCGCGGGCGGTGGACGGCTATGTGCTGGAGGACGACTTCGACAGCGCCTTCCTGCACCGCTCCGACCGGCTGCCCGCCCTCCAGAGCCTGGCCCCCGACCGGGTCGTCTACGCCGGCAGCGCCAGCAAGATCCTCGCCCCCGCCCTGCGCCTGGGCTGGCTGGCCGCGCCCTCGGAACTGATGGCGTCCGTCGAGCACGTACGGTCCGGCTGGGACATCGGCTGCTCCGGCATCGAACAGCTCACGCTGGCCCGCTTCATCGACACCGGCGCCCTCGACCGCCACCAGCGCAAGATGCGCACGGAGTTCCACAAGCGCCGCGCCGTCGTCCACCGCCAGTGCGCGGCCCACCTCCCGGGCACCCGCCTCCTGGGCCGCGACAGCGGCCTCCAGGCGTACGTCGAACTCCCCCGCCACCTCGACGAACAGGCCCTGGTCCGCGCGGCCCGCAACCGCTCGGTCCTCGTCCGCGGCGGCCGCTTCTACACCCTGGCCGACACCACGCGCCCCCCGGCCCTGGTGGTCAGCTACGCGTCGGTGAACCGCGCCGAGCTGTCCCGCAGCCTGGCCGCCCTCGGCGAGGCCTACCGGGAGCTGGGCGGGGCGGCCCGCTGACGCCACGCGGCTCGCGAAGTGCGGTGGATCGCCCGAAACCTGCCGGTGCTAGCGTGCCGCCCTGTAAGGGACGAGTGTCGTGGTTCGCGCCGCGGCGTCCCGTACCCGCGCCCCCGCGTGTGTGTCTCCGCGGGCGGCGCTCTCGCAGATCAGAATGGGGTGGGGAATGTCCAAGCACCGGTTGTCCAAGAGAGGCCGCTACATCGCCTGGGGTGTGGCGGGTGTGGTCGCCGCCGGAGGTGCCGGGGTCGCGGCGCAGACGTCGATGGCGGCGAGTGCGCTGCCCGCGCAGAAGACGTACACCGGGCGGGCCTTCGACGCGTGCACGGCGCCGTCGCTGGCGGCGATGAAGGCCTGGCACGGGGGTCTGTACGGGGCCGCCGCGGTGTACATCGGGGGGAAGAACCGGGGCTGCGCGCAGCCGAACCTGACCGCGTCCTGGGTCAAGTCGGTCAACGCCACCGGCTGGAAGCTGATCCCCCTGTACGTGGGCGCCCAGCCGCCCTGCCAGAGCGGCAAGAGCCCCGAGAAGTTCACCGCCGCCAACGCGGCCTCCCTCGGCGCGAGCAACGCCACCGACGCCGTCACCAAGGCCTCGGCGCTCGGCATGAAGGCCGGCAGCCCCGTCTACCTCGACATGGAGCCGTACACCCTCACCGACAAGGCCTGCAACGACGCCGTACTCACCTACGTACGGTCCTTCAGCAAGACCCTGCGCGCCAAGAACTACCGCGCCGGCTACTACGGCTTCAGCAGCTCCAGCGCCAAGGCCATCGCCACCGCCACCAACAAGACCGACCTGCCCGGCAACCTCTGGTACGCCCTGTGGGACAACAAGTACACGACCACCACCGACTGGCCCTGGGACCCCAAGCTGTTCACCGACCACAGCCGCGCCCACCAGTACATGGTCAACAGCAAGGAAACACGCGGCGGGTACACCATCACCGTCGACCGCAACGCCTGGGACGCCCCCGTCGCCATCATCGGCTGACCCACGACGGCCCCACGCCGGCCCCTCGCCGGAACGACGACCGGAGCCGCCACCCCCCACAGGAGAGGCCCCGGCCGTCGTCCGCGGAGCCGCATCACGGCCCCGTACTCCTACCAGCGCCATGCGTGCGTTTTCTGTCACACCGCATATCGCCAGGAAGTTGTTGCAGGTTGTACAAGTTGTGGACGCAGGCCCCGCGCAGGCCGTAGCGTGCCGCACAGCGTGGGTCGACGCGGTGATGACCGGCCGCGATTTCAGGACAGGTTGTGGGAGTGCTGGGGGACGACGCGGAGCTGACCGCCGCGGTGCGCGCGGCACAGGACGGGGACGAGAACGCGTTCCGGACTGTGTACCGCGCCGTGCACCCGCGGTTGCTGGGCTACGTACGCACGCTCGTCGGCGATCTCGACGCCGAGGACGTGACGTCCGAGGCCTGGCTCCAGATCGCCCGCGACCTCGACCGCTTCGACGGCGACGCCGACCGCTTCCGCGGCTGGGCCGCCAGGATCGCCCGTAACCGCGCCCTCGACCACATCCGGATGCGCGGCCGGCGGCCCGCCGTCGGCGGCGACGAGACGGAACTGACCGGGCAGCCCGCCGAGTCCGACACCGCGGACGAGGCGATGGAGGCCCTCTCCACCGGCCGCACGATGGCCCTCATCGCCCAACTGCCCCAGGACCAGGCCGAGGCCGTCGTCCTGCGGGTCGTCGTCGGGCTCGACGCGAAGAGCGCGGCCCTGACCCTGGGCAAACGCCCCGGCGCGGTCAGGACCGCCGCGCACCGCGGGCTCAAGCGGCTGGCCGAACTGCTGGGCGCCGAGGACGCCGACGGCATCGAGGACCCGGCGGGGGGCGACCGCGGGGAGGGCGGCTTCGGGCGGGGTACGGGCGGAGGCCGCCGTTTCGACCCCGTCGCGGAAACCGCTTACCCCCGGAGCGAGGGCACGGACGAGGGAACGGCCGCCCCGGCGACCCGTACGGCGCCGCGCGGCGCCGCAGGTCGGAGCGCCGGGCTCGGCATCGTTCCGCCGCAGCGCGGCAAACGGGCGGGAGCCGCGGCGTCCGGAGGTGTGACGCATTCGCGCCTGCGGACGCTGAAAGACATGTGATGGCCGACGGGCGTGACCAGTGGCTCGACAGGGACGTGGCGGAAAGACTCCTGCGCGGTGAGTGGGCAGAGGCAGTCGACGGCCGCGACGGCGGCAGAGCGAAACAGCTTTCCGACACCCTGCGGGACATGGCGGACGTCACGTACGCAAACGGTGGTGAACTCCCCGGAGAGGCGGCCGCGCTGGCCGCGTACCGCCGGGCCGCGGCGGCGCGGACCACACGCGCGGAGCGCGGCGGCGGGTCGGTGGACGGCGCGTCGGCCAACGGCGTGGGTGACGCGGTCCAGGACCTGCCGGGGCCGACGGTACGGCTGGCTCCCGGGTCCGTCCCCGCGCGCGCGGCGCGGCACGGCGCCCTGCGGATGAGCCTCGCCGCGACCCTCGCCGCCTGCGCCCTCGGCGGGCTGGCCGTGGCGGGCGGCGGGGGTGTGCTGCACGCCGAACTCGGCACCGGTCACCACTCCGGCCGGGCGGAGGCCGAAACGGAGGCGGGCGCGGACACGGGAGAGCGGTCGCCGCACCCGCTCCCCTCCGACCGGGCGGACGGCGCCGGCACCATGGGCGGCGGTACGGGACCGGCCACCCCCGACGCCTCGGTGTCCCGCGGGGTCGCCACCTCCCCGGCGCGGGGCGGGGGCGCCTACGGCGGTGACGGCGCGGAGGAGCCGATCGGCCCGGTGGGCAAGCACCACGACTGGTCCGCGGGAGCACCCCGCGTCAAGGGCTCCACCTGGTACAGCAGGACGGCCGCCGCCTGTCTCGCCTACCGCGACGGCAAGCTCGACGAGGCGCGCAAGGAAGAGCTGGACCGGGCCGCCAAGGACCCCGCACGGGCCCGGCGCTTCTGCGACTGGCTGCTGGAGGTCAAGGCGACGGGGGAGGGCGGCGGCAAGGGCCCGGGCCGCGGTCACGGTCACGGACACGGTGGCGGCGTCAAGAACGGCAACGGTACGGGGGAGGGGAGCGGGGCGGGCCCCGGCGACGGCCCCACCGACGGAACACCCACCGACCCCACCGGCCCGACGGACCCCACCGACCCCACCGACCACCCGCACGAGCCCCACATCCCCACGCACCCCCCGACGTTGGGCCCGGGCTCACCCGCCGATTCCCCGGTGCCCCCCGAGTCGTCCGCGACACCACGCGAGACACCGCCCGAGCCGCCCCCCACACCGGCGCCGACCGCTTCCGAACAGCTCTGACCTGCGCGTTCCCCTGATCAACGATCAGGTGTGACGTTTTCGCGCACCATGACGCAGTAGTAGGTGAGCCGACTGGTCATCGGCCGCGCAACGAGCCGGGGTTCCCCCCGTACCTTCGGCTCAGCGCATCGGCGCGGGCGGGACACGTTCCCCCGGTCCCGCCCGCGCCCCTTTCTTTGCGCCTAAGACGGCGCCCGCTTTCGCGGATGTGGTTGCCGCCGGTGGGGGTTGCTCAATTGATGGTCGCGGTCGAAGACCGACGGAAGCGATCTACTACCAGTAGATGACTACCTTGTCGCCGGTCTGGACCTGGGCGAACAGGGACGCGATCTTCGCCTCGTCGCGGACGTTGACGCAGCCGTGCGAGGCGCCGGAGTAGCCGCGGGCCGCGAAGTCCGCCGAGAAGTGCACCGCCTGGCCGCCGCTGAAGAACATCGCGTACGGCATCGCGGTGTCGTACAGCGTCGAGACGTGGTGCCGGGACTTCCAGTACACCGTGAACGTGCCCTCGCGCGTCGGTGTGTACTGCGAACCGAAGCGCACGTCCATCGTCGACACACGCCTCCCGTCGACCATCCACGACAGCGTGCGGCTGTTCTTGCTGACGCACAGCACCCGCCCCTTCAGGCACCGCGGATCGGGCGCCGCGACCGGCCGTTCCGTCGGCGGCCACAGCTCGTCGCGGGTCGGCTTCCGCGTCGTCCCCAGCAGCTTCCGCCACGTGACGACGTCCGTCGTACCGGTACGGGACAGCCCGCGCCCGCCCTGGAAGGACGAGACGGCCGCCGCCGTGAGCGTGCCGTAGTACCCCGTCGGTGTGCGGTCGAAGTGGCCGGCCTGCCGCAGCCTCGCCTGGAGTTCCCGCACCTGGTCGCTCGTGGCGCCGCTCGCCAGCACCGTCCTCGGCCGCGCCGCGCCGGGCGAGGCGGTACGGGCGGACGGGGTACGGGCCGACGGCGTACGGGTGGACGGCTCGCGCGCGGAAGCGGAAGCGGAGGCAGAAGCGGAAGCGGCGGGGGAGGCCGCCGGGCTCGTCCGGGCCCCGCCCGGCCGGGCGGCCGGATTCTTCGACGGCCTGGGCGGCGCGGAGACCGACGACGACCCGGGCCCGGGGGTGACGAGCGCCCCCGCGCCGCCGCCCGGCTTGCCGTCCGCCCCGGCCGGCCGGTCGCCGCCCGGCCCGACCGTACAGCCGGCACCCACGGCCAGCACGGCCGCCGCCGCGAGCCCTCTGCGCAGTGCGGAGGTCCTGAGCATCGTCGCTCCCCTGTTTCTCCCTCTGAGTCATGAAGTCCTGGGGCAACTCCCCGAAAAGAAACCGCTTCACACCCGGAGGCTTCCCGGCGGCGCCCGGGAACCCGGATGCGCGCACACGAACGGGTCTGCGAGACTCGCGCTCATGTTGGGTGTCACGGATCTGCCGACGTACCTGGTCGGCCTTGTGCTGATCGTCCTGCTCCCAGGACCGAACTCGCTGTACGTCCTGTCCGTCGCGGCCCGGCGCGGGGTCCGCGTCGGCTACCGGGCGGCCATGGGCGTCTGGTGCGGCGACACCGTGCTCATGGTGCTGTCCGCCGCGGGCGTCGCCTCGCTCCTCCAGGGCAATCCGCTGCTCTTCGGGATCGTGAAGTACGCGGGCGCCGGCTATCTGACGTGGCTCGCGGTCGGGATGCTGCGCGCGGCCCGGGCGCTGTGGCGCAGCCGCCACGAGCGGTCCGACGAGGCGGCGGCGGACGCCACCGGGGCGGCGCCGGAGGCGGTGGAGCGGCCGTACCGCAGGGCCCTGCTGATCAGCCTCTTCAACCCCAAGGCGATCCTGTTCTTCATCTCGTTCTTCGTGCAGTTCGTCGACCCGGAGTACGCGCACCCGGCCCTGTCGTTCGTCCTGCTGGGCGTCCTGGCGAACGTCGCCAGCGCGCTCTACCTCTCGGCCCTGATCTTCGGCGGTACGCGGCTCGCCGCCGCCTTCCGCCGCCGCAAGCGCCTCTCGGCGGGTGCGACGACGGCGGCGGGCGCCCTGTTCCTGGGCTTCGCGGTGAAGCTCACGGTGAGCAGCGCGTAGCTCCGCAGGGGCCCGCCGGGCGGGTCCGGCCTACCTCGGTCCCGCCCGCAGCACCGTCTGCCGCAGCTTCCGCGCCCGCCGCACCATGCGCCGTGCCGTCGCGTTGCGCGGGATCCCGGCGAACTGCGCGGGGATCCCGCCCGGCAGCCCGAGCCCGGTGAGGCGGCGGCGCTTGAAGAAGCGCCACGTCCGCTCGTCCAGGTGCCGGGAGAGGTACGCCTCCGCCGCGGGACGCAGCCCCGGGTGGATCTGCGGCTGCATGGTGTACCCGACGGCGGTGACCAGCTCGCCGATCCGGGCCTCCGGTTCGAACGAACCGTCGTCGTCCAGCGGTGTCACCAGCGCGTCCACGATCGTCACCGGCACGCGGTTGCTGTTCTGGTACGGCGAGAGCCGCTCCAGCAGGCCGGCCGTTCCGGTCCTGGCCACCGGGAGGCCGAAGAACGCGGACGCGGTGAACAGCGCCGTCGAGAAGCAGCCGATCACCAGCGCCGGCTTGAGCCGCTGGTACAGCACCTCCGCGAGGACCGGGCTGTCGAACACCGTCAGCTCGATCCCGGCCTTCTCCGCCTCGTCGGCGAGCAGGCCCGACCACGCGGCGGGAGCGGCCGGATGCGGCTTGAACACCACCCGCGTATGGCCGAGGGCGGCGGCGCCGCGCACCATCTCGACGTGCAGTTCCTCCTCCTCCTGGGGGGTGAGGACGGACAGCGCGGAGAGGTACTGGCCGAGGATCAGGGCGGGAGCCACCGAGGGCGTCCCGATGTCCTCCGCCGCGTCCGCCAGACCTTCCAGCACCCGCCGGAACTCCTCGGAGGGCACCAGCTCCGCCTCGACGCCGAACTCCGTGAGGAGCAGCGGTGCGAGGCCGGGTACGAGATCCAGGTGCAGGAGCCGGCGCACCCGGCCGCCGATCAGCGGGTCGATCTTCGAGCGGGTGGGGCCGTAACTCATCAGGCCGTCCGCGTACACCGTGAGCGGCGCGCCCGTGAAGATCTCCGCGATCGCGAGGGCGGGGTTGACCTGGATCGACTCGACGGTCACCTCCACCCGGTCGTCGCCGAGCGCCCAGGCGAGCCGCAGGTGGCGTTCCCACAGCGGGACGTCGCCGGACCGGGGGGCCCAGCTCTTCGGGTGGAAGGGCGCGATGGTCTCGTTCCACGACACGATGTCGTCGAAGCGGTCGCGCAGCGTCCCGAAGCCCGGCATCCGGTCGACGCCGGGGTGCAGTTCGGGCGAGGCCGCGTTGTTGCAGACGACCAGCAGGCGACGGGCGGCCGGGCGGAACAGACCGGCGTCGATCGCGGCGGCCAGGGTGGCGGCCCCGTACAGCGTGGACACGCAGAAGATCTGCGTGGTCGGCCGGTCGCCGGGCAGCGCGGTGGACGTGGACGTGAAGGCGGAGGTCGAGGGGGAGTACGTCATCACGCGGCCGCCTTTCCCGCGGGCATCGTCCGCCGGCGCAGCCGTCGCAGCCGGGTCGAACGCTCCAGGTCCATCGAGTTCAGCGCCTCGTTGAGGACGTCCTGCGGCAGCCGTCTCAGCGCGCCCGCGCTCAGGGAACGCAGCTTGCGCGCCACGGACGGCTCGTACCGGTCGGTGGATCCCAGGTGGTGGGAGATGATCGCGCAGTAGGTGCGGACGGCCTTGAGCATGAACCGGTCGGCCTCGCGGTCCTTCGAGATCTCCTCGATGACCTGGTCGAAGGCGCGGATGTAGTCGAGTTGCCGTACGTCACCGATCTGTGTCAGCGACGAGGCGACGCCGCGCCGGTAGAAGATCCCGAGCAGGCCGACCACCGCGAAGGACTCGGCCTCGCGGTGCAGCCGCCAGATCCACGGCCGGTCCTCCGCCGTCCGCAGCCCGTCGGTGAAACGCACGAGACCGCGGTCGACGAGGCGCCGGTGGCAGATGCCGGCCCAGGCGTACGGATAGTCGACGGACGTGGAGCGGTCGGCGGGCAGGATCGCCTCCCGCGGGTCCAGCGCCTCGTCGCGCCGGGCCACCGGGACGCGGTGGATCGTGCGCGTCGTGCCGGTGAACTGCACGTGGTCGGTACGGACGAAGTCGGTCCCGAGGCCCTCGGCGGCGGCGACCAGGCGGGAGTAGTGGCCGGGAGCGACCCAGTCGTCACCGTCGAGGAAGGTGACGTACTCGCCGCGTGCCGCGTCGATGCCGGTGTTCCGCGCGGTGGCCAGTCCACTGTTGCGCTCGTGCCTGAGGACGACCGCCCCCGGGAGATCACGCTCCGCCCGGGCGAGTATCCCGGGTGTCTCGTCGGACGAACAGTCGTCGACGAGGATGAACTCGAAGTCCTCCCTTGCGTTCGCGCGGAGGCTTCTGAGTGTTTCGGGAGCATATGTCTGCACGTTGTAGAACGGCACGACGACGGAGAGCTTGACCACCCGCCCGACGCTAGAGGTCGGCTGACCACTCCCCCTGACTTCCGGGGGGACGTGAGATGAACGGCGCGCACCGGAACGGTGAATTAGTACGACCGCAATTCGGCGCCCCCATCCTTAGGTGTTCTGTTAACCCTTCGTTTCCGTTGAGTTGGGCAGACCAACGAGTTGGCTTCCTAACGTCCACGACGTGCCATCACGTACCAGTCACGCCGTCCGGGTCGCAGTGCTCGCCGACTCGGACACCCGGTGGAAATGGGGCTCGCTCACCGCGCGCCGCATCGCCCCCGAAAAGCGCGACACCGAGCTCAGCGGGTTCTTGCTGCGCGGCCGAGCCACGCCCACCGCCCGACAGCTCGCCGAAGTGGGCGCCGAATTGGACGCCCCGCGTGAAATGACCGGTGTCGAATTCCTGACGCACCTGCGGAACGAGTCGTACGACGTCGTCGTCCTCGCCCTCGTCGGCGGAGCCGTCCAGGCGATGCTGCACGGAATAGCGGCCCTCGAACTGCCCCGCCGCCCCCTAGTTGTCACCGGATACGTCGGCGTGGTCTACGAGAAGCTGTCCGACGGACTCCTCCTGCGCCACGGCGCCGACATCGTCCTCGCCAACTCCCGTTACGACGCCGAGCGGTTCCGCGACGTGTACGAAGGGGTCGGCGCCGACGCCTCCTCGGTCACCGAGGCCGCCCTGCCCTTCCTCGCCGGCGCCCGCTACGTGCCCGAGGAGGGCCGCGACACCGTCGTCTTCGCCGCCCAGCCGTCCGTACCGGTGAGCCGCGCCGACCGTACGTACGTCCTCAAGCGCCTCGCCGAGCACGCCCGCCTCCACCCGGGCCGCGAGGTGCTCCTCAAGCTGCGCAGCAAGCCCGGCGAACAGACCACGCACATCGAGGAGTTCCCGTACCAGAAGCTCGCCGAGCGGCTGCCCGGCGGCCTCCCGCCCAACTTCAAGCTCGTGTACGGGCACATGGGCGAGGTCCTGGACCGCACCGACCTGCTGGTCACCGTCTCCTCGACCGCCGCGCTCGAATCGCTGCACCGGCGCATCCCCACCGCGATCCTCACCGACCTCGGCATCCGTGAGCCGCTGGGCAACCACCACTTCATCGGCTCCGGATGCCTCGCGTCCTGGGACCAGCTCGACGGCGGGTACCGCCCGGAGGCCGACGCCGTCTGGGCCGGCCGGCAGGGTGTCGCCGCCGCCGACGGCGCGTACGAGACG
The DNA here is from genome assembly GCF_011694815.1 of Streptomyces liangshanensis. Lineage (NCBI taxonomy): Bacteria > Bacillati > Actinomycetota > Actinomycetes > Kitasatosporales > Streptomycetaceae > Streptomyces > Streptomyces liangshanensis. Next base: position 2,928,402 of record NZ_CP050177.1, on the reverse strand, counting down.
GCCTTCGACGAGGCCCGCGCGCACGTCGAGGAGCTGCTCGACGCCCCCGGACTGCCGCGGCTGCGCCCGTACTACACGGCCACCACCGCCCCCGGATACCTGCCGCCCCTGCTCGCCCGCTACCACCTCGCCGCCGACGGCACCCCGCTGCCCGGCGCCAGGACCGAGCCGGCCGACAACTCCCGGATGCGGCGCGCGGTGCGCGAAGCCGTACGGGGAGCGGCGCGCGGCGCCTACCGGCACGGCGTGCAGCGCGTGGCCCCCGTCATCCGCCGCATGGGCGAGCTGTGAGCGGCCCGGCCGCGGCCCACCGCGACGCACCCCGACCCGTGGACCACCGGGTGGACCCGTCCACGGACCGGCCCCTGGACCAAGGAGCACAGATGAACGCCGTCCTCGCCGTGATCCCCGCCCGCGGCGGATCCAAGGGCGTGCCCGCCAAGAACCTCGCCCCCGTCGGCGGAGTGCCGCTCGTCGTCCGCGCCGTCCGCGCGTGCCTCGCCGCCCGGCACGTGACCGACGTCGTCGTCTCCACCGACGACGCGGCCATCGCCGACGTCGCCAGGACCGCCGGCGCCGAGGTCGTCCTGCGCCCCGCCGCCATCGCGGGGGACACCGCGACCAGCGAGGCCGCCGTCCTGCACGCGATGGACGCGTACCACGCGATGCGCGGGATCACCGCCGACGTCGTGCTGCTGGTCCAGTGCACCAGCCCGTTCATCACCGCCGAGGACCTGGACGGCGTCGCGACGGCCGTCACCGAGGACGGCGCCGACTCCGCCCTCACCGTCGCGCCCACCCACGGCTTCATCTGGCGCGACGACCGCACGGGCAGCACCGAGCGCGACGGCTACGGCGTCAACCACGACAAGGCCAACCGCCCCCGCCGCCAGGACCGGCCCCAGGAGTACCTGGAGACCGGCGCCGCCTACGCGATGCGCGCCGCCGGATTCCGCGCCGCCCAGCACCGCTTCTTCGGCCGCACCGCGCTCGTCACCACCGACCCCGCCCGGGTCCTGGAGATCGACGACCCGCACGACCTGGCCCGCGCCCGCGCCCTGGCGCCGCTGCTCGACCCGACGGCCCTGCCCGTCCACGACGACATCGACGCCGTCGTCCTCGACTTCGACGGGACCCAGACCGACGACAAGGTCCTGATCGACTCCGACGGCCGCGAGACGGTCGCCGTGCACCGCGGCGACGGCCTCGGCATCGCCGCGCTGCGCCGCTCCGGCCTGGAACTGCTCATCCTCTCCACCGAGCAGAACCCGGTCGTCGCGGCCCGCGCCCGCAAACTCCAGGTCCCCGTCCTGCACGGCATCGACCGCAAGGACCTGGCGCTCAAGCAGTGGTGCGACGAACACGGCATCGCGCCCGAGCGCGTGCTGTACGTCGGCAACGACGTCAACGACCTCGGCTGCTTCGGGCTCGTCGGCTGGCCGGTGGCCGTCGCGAGCGCCCACGACGCCGTACGCGCCGCCGCGCGTGCCGTCACCACGACTCCGGGCGGCGAAGGGGCGATCCGCGAGATCGCCGCCTGGTTGCTCGGGCCGGGACTCCACGTACCGGCACGGCAGGAGCAGCCCCCCACATCACCTGCTCCCCGCCCGCACCACGCCCCCCACACGATCAACACCCACGACAAGTAAGGACCCCTCATGAGCACCGACGCCACCTCCCGCCTGCGCACCCTCGGCACGCGGACCGCCGGCCCCGGTCGCCCCGTCTACGTCACGGGTGAGATCGGCATCAACCACAACGGCGAGCTGGACAACGCCCTCGCCCTGATCGACGTCGCCGCCGACGCCGGCTGCGACGCGGTCAAGTTCCAGAAGCGCACCCCGGAGATCTGCACCCCGCGCGACCAGTGGGACATCGAGCGCGACACCCCCTGGGGCCGGATGACGTACATCGACTACCGCCACCGCGTCGAGTTCGGCGAGGACGAGTACCGCACGATCGACGAGCACTGCAAGAAGCGCGGCATCGACTGGTTCGCCTCCCCGTGGGACACCGAGGCCGTCGCCTTCCTGGAGAAGTTCGACGTCCCCGCCCACAAGGTCGCCTCCGCGTCCCTCACCGACGACGAGCTGCTGCGCGCCCTGCGCGCCACCGGCCGCACCGTCATCCTCTCCAGCGGCATGTCCACGCCGAAGCAGATCCGCCACGCCGTCGAGGTGCTGGGCAGCGAGAACATCCTGCTCTGCCACGCCACGTCGACGTACCCGGCCAAGGCCGAGGAGCTCAACCTCCGGGTGATCAACACCCTCCAGGCCGAGTTCCCGAACGTCCCGATCGGCTACAGCGGCCACGAGACCGGTCTCCAGACCACCCTCGCCGCCGTCGCCCTCGGCGCCGTCTTCGTCGAGCGCCACATCACCCTCGACCGCGCCATGTGGGGCTCCGACCAGGCCGCCTCCGTCGAGCCGCAGGGCCTCCAGCGCCTCGTCCGTGACATCCGCACGATCGAGGCGTCCCTCGGTGACGGTGTCAAGAAGGTGTACGAGTCGGAGCTCGGCCCGATGAAGAAGCTCCGCCGCGTCGCGGGCGTCGTCGCCGAGGCCGCCGAGCCGGCCACGGTCTGACGACCATGCCGACCCCCAGCGCGGGCAGCGCCCCGCACTCGCAAGTGATCGCGTTCGTCGAGAGCCCGGTCCAGCTGCTGAACGTGCTGGAGTGGGCCAGGACGGCCGTCGGTCACGAGGCCGACGCCGGGACCCGTACCGCCGGCGCCACCGCCGGCCCCCGGGCCGACGCGCTCACCGTCGTCGTCCTGGCCCCGACCGACCCCATGTCGCGGGGCCAGCTCAGGCGGATGGCCGACCTGGCGCACAACGCGGGGCACACCGTGCGCTGGGAAGAGGCCCGGGGCGGGGCGGGAGCGCCGCTGCGGACCGTAAGGCAGCTCACACCGCTGCTGCGCAAGGCGGACCGGATCGTCATCGGCGATCCGTTCTCCCGGTACGTACAGCTCCTGCTCACGCTCGTCGGCGGCAAGCGGCTGACGGTCGTGGACGACGGCACGGCGACCATGGAGTTCATCGGCCAGGTCGCCCGCGGGGAGCGCCTGGTGCGCTGGCACCGGCGCGGCAGCGGCCGGGGGCCGCGGGAACTGGTCCTGGCACCGGTCACCGCGGCGGCCCGGCGGCGGCTCGCGCCGGCCGCCGACCGCCCGGTGGAGGTCTTCACCTCGATGCCGGTGGAGCAGGTGCCCCCGGGCATCGAGGTCACCCCGAACACCTTCGAGTGGACGAAGGCCACCTTCGGCCCGCCGTCGATCACGGAGACGGCGGACATGGTGGGCACCTCGCTGGTCGAGACCGGCGTGGTGGACGTGGACCAGTACATCGCGGCGGTCACCTCGCTGGCCCGCGCGCACAACGTGGCCCGCTACTTCGCGCACCGCCGCGAGAGCGTGGACAAGCTCCACCGGCTGCACGCGGAAACGGGCCTGGAGATCGTCCGCCCCGACCTGCCCCTGGAACTGATCGCCCGCCGCGGCCCCATCGGCAGCACGGTCCTCAGCTTCCCGTCGACGGTCGTCCACACCCTGCCCCTGGCCCTGGCGGGCACGGGCGTACGGGTCGCGGTCTGCGACATCGCCCCGGAATGGCTGAAGGAATCGGCCTCCCCGCGCGCCCAGGGCTTCCTCTCGGGCGTCACCACCACGGCCAGAGACGTCCACCGCCTCTCCCACGTCCCGTTCACCGCCTGACCCACCCGCACCCCGCCCCGGCCCGGGCGGGGCCGCGCGGTGGCGGCGGGCCGCCCACCCTCCGGATACTGGACGCAAGCGGCCCCCGCCCGATTTTCGGCTGTGTGGCTGAAATTTTTGTTGATCGCTGGGTAGTTGACCTAGGAAGAGGCCTAATCTTCAGAAGGTGAACCACTTGACGTCCCCCGAGTCAGATGCCCCTCCGGCCGACGAAGCAGCGTTGCCCGGTGCGCTCCCAGAGAGCCTGCGCGCCGAGCTGATCGCCTTCCGGCGGGACATGCACATGCACCCTGAGCTGGGCAATCAGGAGTTCCGCGCCACCGCGGCGATCAAGCGGCGGCTGGAGCAGGCCGGGCTGGAACCACGGGTCCTGCGCAGCGGGACCGGGCTCATCTGCGACATCGGGGAGATCGGCGAGGCGGGCGGGGTCTCGGCGCAGGGCGTACGGCCCGTGCTGGCCATCCGTGGCGACATCGACGCGCTTCCCATCCCGGACACCAAGGTCGGCGTGGAGTACCGCTCCACCGTCCCCGACCGCGCCCACGCCTGCGGCCACGACGTGCACACCACCGCCGTCCTCGGCGCCGGACTGGTCCTCGCCGACCTCCACCGCCGCGGTCTCCTGCCGAACCCGGTGCGGCTGATCTTCCAGCCCGCCGAGGAGGTCATGCCCGGCGGCGCGCTCGCGGCCATCGACTCCGGGGCGCTGGTGGGCGTCGGCCGGATCATCGCCGTGCACTGCGACCCCAAGGTCGACGCCGGGATCGTCGGGCTGCGCGCCGGGGCCATCACCTCCGCCTGCGACCGGCTGGAGATCGCCCTCGACGGCCCCGGCGGCCACACCGCGCGCCCGCACCTCACCACGGACCTGATCACCGCCATCGCGAAGGTGGCCGGCGACGTGCCCGCGCTCCTCGCCCGCCGGGTCGACGCCCGTTCCGGGCTCGTCCTCACCTGGGGCCGTATCGAGTCGGGCCACGCGGCCAACGTCATCCCGCAGCACGCGGAGCTGTCCGGTACGGTCCGCTGCCTGGAGCTGTCGGCGTGGCACGACGCGCCCGACCTCATCCACGCCGCCGTCGACGAGGTGGCCGCACTGCACCACGCCAAGACGGAGGTCACGTACGTACGGGGCGTGCCGCCCGTCGTCAACGACGCCGTCGTCACCGAACTGCTGCGGGACGCGCAGGTCGCGCGCCGCGGGTTGTACGCGATCGAGGACACCGAGCAGAGCCTCGGCGGCGAGGACTTCTCCTGGTACCTGGAGCAGGTGCCCGGCGCGATGGCCCGTCTGGGCGTCCGGCCGCCCGGTGACGGCGCCCGGTACGATCTCCACCGGGGCGACTTCGACGTCGACGAGCAGGCGATCAAGGTGGCCGTGGAGCTGTTCACGGCCGCCGCGATGCTGGCCTGAGCGGTGGGTACGCGCCGGTGAACAGCGGGTCTCCGGCCCCTGAGCAGCGGGTGTCCAGCCCCGGGGAGCGCACGACTCCCCGGGGTGTCCGGACGGTCGCGCACCGTGCTCGCGCGGGTTCGAGGACGATCCGATAACGACTGGTGAACGTGTCTTTAACTGACATCTACGCGCGTTACGATCGGCGCGAAACCAGCGCCAACGGAGGCGCTTCCAGTGAAAGGGCCCCCTCGTGCGCCGGGTATCCAAGATCGCTGTAGCGGGCATAGCCTCAGCTGCACTCGCCCTCACCGCCACCGCGTGTGGCAGTACGTCCGCGGACAAGGCGAAGGAGGACGCGGCCCCCTCCGGCTCGTCCTCCGCGCAGTCCGGCGTCAAGGTCGGCATCGCCTACGACGTGGGCGGCCGCGGTGACCACTCCTTCAACGACTCCGCCGCGCGCGGCGTCGACAAGGCCAAGGCCGAGTTCGGCGGTGACGTCAAGGAGCTGACCGCCAAGACCACCGACACCGAGGCCGACCGCGTCGACCGCCTGACGCAGCTCGCCGAGGCGGGCTACAACCCGGTCGTCGGCATCGGCTACGCGTACGCCAACTCGATGAAGTCGGTGGCCGCGAAGTTCCCCGCCGTGACCTTCGGCATCGTCGACTCGGTCGTCGACGCGAAGAACGTCGACAACATCGTCTTCACCGAGGAGCAGGGCTCCTACCTCGGTGGCGTCGCCGCGGCGCTCAAGACGAAGAAGGACCACGTCGGCTTCATCGGCGGCGTGGACGTCCCCCTCATCAAGAAGTTCGAGGCGGGTTACGTCCAGGGTGTCCACGACACCAACCCGAAGATCAAGGTCGACGTCCAGTACCTGTCGCACGGCTCGGACACCTCCGGCTTCGCCAGCCCCGACAAGGGCAAGGCCGCCGCCCAGGGCATGCTCGACAACGGCGCCGACGTGATCTACAGCGCCGCGGGTTCCTCCGGCTCCGGCGCGATCGAGGCCGTCAACGGCAGCAAGGGCGCCTGGGCCATCGGCGTCGACTCCGACCAGTACAACCAGGTCTCCCTGGCCAAGTACAAGAGCTCGATCCTGACCTCGGTCGTCAAGAACGTCGACGTCGGCGTCTACGACCTGGTCAAGTCGATCCACGACAAGAAGCCGCTGGTGGGCACCAACGCCTACTCGCTGGCCAAGAACGGTGTGTCGCTGTCCACGAGCGGTGGCTTCATCGCCGACATCCAGCCGAAGATCGACGCCGCCAAGGCGAAGATCGTCGACGGCTCGATCAAGGTCAAGACCACCCCGTGACCCGTTCCGGCGCCCGGTCCACCACCGGGCGCCGGCCCTGCGTACGGGCCCGGTGAAGGTGTTCCGCCCCTTTTGCCGGGCCCATAACGATGTACCAACTCTACGCGCGTAGGCGTGAGTTGACACGCTAGCGTCACCGAACGCCCCCCCGCCCCAACGCTCCTTCTCCCGAGGAGAGTGCGCCATCAACGCGTCCAGCCCTCCCGCCGTCGAACTGCGCGGCATCACCAAACGCTTCCCCGGTGTCGTCGCCAACCGCGATATCGACATCACCGTTCGCCGAGGGACCGTGCATGCCCTCTGCGGCGAGAACGGTGCCGGCAAGTCGACCCTGATGAAGATCCTCTACGGCATGCAGAAGCCCGACGAGGGGACCATCACCGTCGACGGCGCGCAGGTCAGCTTCGGCAGCCCCGCGGACGCCATCGCCCGCGGCATCGGCATGGTGCACCAGCACTTCATGCTCGCCGACAACCTCACCGTCCTGGAGAACGTCGTCCTGGGCGGCGAGAAGCTCCACGGCATCGGCTCCCGGGCCCGCAAGAAGATCCAGGAGATCTCGGACGCGTACGGCCTCGGGATCCGCCCCGACGTCCTCGTCGAGGAACTGGGCGTCGCCGACCGCCAGCGCGTGGAGATCCTCAAGGTCCTCTACCGCGGCGCCCGCACGCTCATCCTGGACGAGCCCACCGCGGTCCTCGTCCCGCAGGAGGTCGAAGCCCTCTTCGACAACCTGCGCGAGCTGAAGTCCGAGGGCCTCACCGTCCTCTTCATCTCCCACAAGCTGGGCGAGGTGCTGTCGGTCGCCGACGAGATCACGGTCGTGCGCCGCGGTACGACGGTGGGCAGCGCCGATCCCCGTACCACCACCTCCCGGCAGCTCGCCGAGCTGATGGTGGGCAGCGAGCTGCCGTCCCCGGAGACCCGCGAGTCGACCGTCACCGACGTCCCCGCGCTGAAGGTCGAGGACCTGCGGCTCAGCGCCACCGACACCGACGGTGTCGTACGCGACGTCCTCGCCGGCATCCGGTTCACCATCCACCGCGGGGAGATCCTCGGCATCGCCGGCGTCGAGGGCAACGGCCAGGCCGAACTCGTCGAGGCGATCATGGGCCTGCGCGACCCCGACGGCGGGGTCATCACCCTGGACGGCACGGACATCTCGCACGCGCCCACCCGCACCCGGCGCGAGAGCGGCATCGGCTACATCCCCGAGGACCGCCAGCGCCACGGCCTGCTCCTGGAGGCCCCGCTCTGGGAGAACCGCATCCTCGGCCACGTCACCGAGACGCCCAACTCCCGGCGCGGCCTCATCGACGCCAAGGCCGCCCGCCTCGACACCGAACGGATCGTGCGCGAGTACGACGTACGGACCCCCGGCATCGAGGTCACCGCGGGCTCCCTGTCCGGCGGCAACCAGCAGAAGCTGATCGTCGGCCGCGAGATGAGCCACCACCCCAAGCTGCTGATCGCCGCGCACCCCACCCGGGGCGTGGACGTCGGCGCCCAGGCGCAGATCTGGGACCAGATCAAGGACGCCCGCCGCGAAGGCCTCGCCGTCCTGCTCATCTCCGCCGACCTGGACGAACTGATCGGCCTGTCCGACACCCTGCGGGTGATGTACCGGGGCCGCCTGGTCGCCGACGCCGACCCCGCCACCATCACCCCCGAGGAACTGGGCTCCGCCATGACCGGCGCCGCCACCGGCCACCTCGCGGCCACCGTGCCCCCGCAGCGCGACGGCGAAGCACCGGAAACAGCGCACGACGGCGAAACTGGCGACACCGCGGGAGAGACCCGATGAAGAAGCTCACCTCCCGGCTGGACAAGGAGCGGGTGATCCTCGCCGTCGGCGCGCCCCTCCTGGCGCTCGTCGCGGCGCTCGTCGTCACCGCGCTGGTCATCCTCGCCACCGGCAAGAACCCGTTCGACGCGTTCAACGACATGCTGTCGTACGGCTCCGCGAGCGACAGCCAGATCTACATCCTCAACAAGGGGACGACGTACTACCTCGCGGGTGTCGCGGTCGCCATCGGCTTCCGCATGAACCTGTTCAACATCGGGGTCGACGGCCAGTACCGCATGGCGGCCTTCGCCGCGGCCGTCGTCGGCGGGGCGCTGCACCTGCCGGCCCTCGTCCAGATCCCGGTCATCATCCTGGTCGCCATGCTCGTCGGCGCCATGTGGGCCGGCATCGCGGGCATCCTCAAGACCTCGCGCGGGGTCAGCGAGGTCATCTCGACGATCATGCTGAACTCCATCGCCACCGCGATCATCGGCTACCTGATCCAGCCCGAGCGGCTCGGCCAGCTGGACGACGCCGGCACCCTGGTCTCCACCAAGCCGCTGCCCGAGTCGTCCTTCTTCTTCACCCTGGACATGGGCCCGGCCGGGCAGCTGTGGGGATTCATCGTCGTCGCCGCGCTCGCCGGCCTCGCCTACTGGTTCGTCCTCGGCCGCACCCGCTTCGGGTTCGACCTGCGGGCCGTCGGCCAGTCCGAGTCGGCCGCCGCCGCGAGCGGCGTCAGCGTCAAGAAGATGGTCTTCACCAGCATGATCCTCTCGGGCGCCATGGCCGGCCTCATCGGCATGCCGACGCTGCTCAACGAGAGCCACATGTACAGCAACGACTTCCCGCTGGGCATCGGCTTCACCGGCATCGCGATCGCGCTGCTCGGGCGCAACCACCCGATCGGCATCGCCCTCGCGGCCCTCCTCTGGGGCTACCTGGAGCGCACCACCAACCACCTCGAAGTGATCGGCTACGACAAGGAGATCCTCGGCGTGATCCAGGGCGTCATCGTCCTGTGCGTCGTCATCGCCTACGAACTCGTCCGCCGGTACGGCCTCAAACGCCAGCAGCAGCGGGTCGGCGCCGAACTCGCCGCCCAGGCGGCCACGACCCAGAAGCTGGAGGTGGCCCGATGACCGCCACGACGACCGACACCCCGCCTCCCACCCCCGCGGCGCCCAAGGCCCCGGCCGCCAAGCCGGCCCGGCGCAAGCTGACCCTCGCGCGGATCCTCCTGATCGTCGCGGGCGCGCTGATCCTGCTCTCCCTCGTACGGATCCTCACCGGCGCCGACCAGCTCACCTCGGCCGGCCAGATCAGCGCCTCGCTCGGCCTCGCCGTCCCGATCGGCCTCGCGGGCCTGGCCGGCCTCTGGTCGGAACGCGCCGGAGTGGTCAACATCGGCCTTGAGGGCATGATGATCCTCGGCACCTTCGGGGCCGGCTGGATCGGCTGGCAGACCAACCCCTGGCTGGGCATCGCCGCCGGTATCGCCTTCGGTGTCCTCGGCGGCCTGCTCCACGCCGTCGTGACCGTGACGTTCGGGGTCGACCACATCGTCTCCGGTGTGGCCATCAACCTCCTCGCGCTCGGCGTCACCCAGTACCTCGCCAAGATCTTCTTCAACGCCGGCGAGGCGCAGACCCTGGGCGGCAACCCCAAGCAGTCCCCACCCGTCGACTCCGTCCCCGACATCACGATCCCGGGACTCTCCGACGGGCTCACGTCCCTGGCCGGACACCACTGGTTCCTGATCTCCGACATCGCCGGCATCCTCGGCGGCGCGATCACCAACCTCTCCGTCCTGACGATCTTCGCGGCCGTCCTCTTCGTGGGCAGCTGGTGGGTGCTCTGGCGGACCCCGTTCGGGCTGCGCCTGCGCTCCTGCGGCGAGAACCCGGTCGCGGCCGAGTCCCTCGGCGTCAACGTCTACTCGTACAAGTACATGGCGGTCGCCATCTCCGGCGGCCTCGCGGGCCTCGGCGGGGCGTTCCTCGCCACCGTGCCCTCGCACATCTACCTGGAGGGCCAGACCGGCGGGCGCGGTTACATCGGCCTCGCCGCGATGATCTTCGGCAACTGGCGGCCCGGCGGGCTCGCCATGGGCGCCGGCCTGTTCGGCTTCTCCGACGCGCTCCAGCTGCGCAACGGCGGCGAGACCGTGCACGCGCTGCTGCTCCTGCTCGTGGTGCTGCTGGTGCTGCTCGCCGCGTGGAAGGCGTACCGGAAGGCGCGCCTCCAGGCGATCCTGAGCGGGGTCGCCGCGCTGCTCATCCTCGTCTGGTACCTGGTCACCGACACCGTCCCCTCGGACTTCGTCGGCGCCACGCCGTACGTCGTGACACTCCTGGTGCTGTCGTTGTCGGCCCAGCGGCTGCGCATGCCCAAGGCTGACGGCATGCGCTATCGAAGAGGACAAGGAAAGTGACGGCCGACGGCTCCGCGGGATCCGCGGGCACGGTGGAGGCCGGCGCCGACGTCGACTGGACGGAGCTGCGGGCGGTCGCCCAGGACGCCATGTCCCGGGCGTACGCCCCGTACTCCGGCTATCCCGTCGGCGCGGCGGCCCTGGTCGACGACGGCCGTACGATCAGCGGCTGCAACGTCGAGAACGCGTCGTACGGGCTGTCGCTGTGCGCCGAATGCGGCCTGGTCTCCGCCCTGCACCTGACGGGCGGCGGCCGCCTCACCCACTTCACCTGCGTCGACGGCGCGGGGAAGGTGCTGGTGCCGTGCGGGCGGTGCAGACAGCTGCTGTACGAGTTCGGCGGCCCCGGGCTCGTCATGGAGACCCCGGCGGGGATCCGCACGCTGGACGACATGCTCCCGCAGGCGTTCGGCCCCGGACACCTGGGCTGACCGGCACTCTCCACCCACCGCCCCTCGGCCCCTGCCCCACCCCCTGACCCGGCCCCGCCGCCGCCGCGACCCGGCGGCGCCGGGGCCGTACACCTTCCCCAGCACCTTCCCCACCCCCTTCCTCCACCACCGCACACACCGTTGTGCCGAAAGGAACGCACGCCATGGACGTCATCTCCGTCATCCGCACCAAGCGGGACCGGGGCGAACTCAGCCCCGAGCAGATCGACTGGGTGATCGACGCCTACACCCGGGGCGAGGTCGCCGACGAACAGATGTCGGCGCTGGCCATGGCGATCCTCCTCAACGGCATGAACCGCACCGAGATCGCCCGCTGGACCGCCGCCATGATCGCCTCCGGCGAGCGCATGGACTTCTCCGCGCTGTCCCGGCCCACCGCGGACAAGCACTCCACCGGCGGCGTCGGCGACAAGATCACCCTGCCGCTCGCCCCGCTCGTCGCCGCGTGCGGCGCGGCCGTCCCGCAGCTCAGCGGGCGCGGCCTCGGCCACACCGGCGGCACCCTCGACAAGCTGGAGTCCATCCCCGGCTGGCGGGCGCTGCTCTCCAACGCCGAGATGCTGCACGTCCTGGAGAGCACCGGCGCGGTGATCTGCGCGGCGGGCGACGGGCTGGCCCCCGCCGACAAGAAGCTGTACGCGCTGCGCGACGTCACCGGCACCGTCGAGGCCATCCCGCTGATCGCCTCCTCGATCATGTCCAAGAAGATCGCCGAGGGCACGGGCTCGCTCGTCCTGGACGTCAAGGTCGGCTCCGGCGCCTTCATGAAGACCGTCGAGGACGCCCGCGAACTGGCCTCCACGATGGTCGGCCTCGGCAACGACCACGGCGTCCTGACGGTCGCGCTGCTCACCGACATGGCGACCCCGATGGGCCTCACCGCGGGCAACGCGCTGGAGGTCCGCGAGTCCGTCGAGGTCCTCGCGGGCGGCGGCCCCGCCGACGTCGTGGAGCTGACCCTCGCCCTCGCGCGCGAGATGCTCGACGCGGCCGGCCTGCGCGACGCCGACCCGGCGAAGGCGCTGGCCGACGGCTCGGCGATGGACGTCTGGCGCCGGATGGTCGCGGCGCAGGGCGGCGACCCGGACGCGGCGCTCCCGGTCGCCCGCGAGCAGCACGTGATCACGGCCCCCTCCTCGGGCGTCCTCACCCGCCTCGACGCGTACGGCGTCGGCGTCGCCGCCTGGCGCCTGGGCGCCGGCCGCGCCCGCAAGGAGGACCCGGTCCAGGCGGGCGCGGGCATCGAACTCCACGCGAAGCCCGGCGACCGGGTCACCGCGGGCCAGCCCCTCCTGACCCTCCACACGGACACCCCGGAAAAGCTCCCGTACGCCCAGGAGGCCCTGGAGTCCACGTACGACATCGCCCCCCCGGGCACCCCGTACGAACCGACCCCGGTCGTCCTGGAACGCATCGCCTGACCTGCGGTTTCCCCAACGGTCCACCGGCCCCGCCCGGCACCCGATGAGTTACGGCCCCCGCGACGGTCTGTGTGGTTGTGGATGCCACGAAACCGATCGTTCTTGTCGTCTCGGGCCGGCTCGGGGCCGGTGACGTGTCGCGGTTGTGCGACGAGTTGGTCGCGCGGCTGCGGGGCGGTGGGGTCACCGAGGTGGTGTGTGACGTGCGCGGGCTGGAGCGGCCCAATCTCGCGGCCGTCGACGCGCTCGCCCGGTTGCGGCTCACCGCCCGGCGGCGCGCGGTGCGGTTGCGGGTGGCGGGGGCCGGGCGGGAGCTGCTGCTGTTGCTGGACCTCGTGGGGCTCGCCGACCTGGTGGGGCCGTACCCGGACCGGGACGACGACCCGTAACGGCGCGGGGGAGGGATACGTACCGTGCGGGCCGGTCCTGGACGGACCGGCCCGCACGCCACCCCTACTCCTTCTCCAGCCTCGGCGGCAGATCGAACAGCGGGAACCACCGCTCCGTGTCCAGGAACGAGTTGATCCCCGAGATCCGGCCGTCCACGATCTCGATCACCATCAGCGCCCACGGCGTATGCCCGTTGCCGTCCTCGGCCGGGTGGTAGTGCGCGAACGCCGGGGTGCCGTTGGCCACCGTCGGGATGAGGCGCGAGCCCCGGCAGACGGAACCCACCCCGAGCATCCAGCCCACGATGTCGTCGTGACCCCGCAGCCACAGGTCGTACGGCGGCATGGAGAGCGTCGCGTCCTCGTGCAGGAGCGCGGTCAGCGCCTTCATGTCGTAGCCCTCGAAGGCCGTGACATAGCGCTCCAGCAGCTCCTTCTGCTCCTCGTCCAGCGGATCCGCCGCGTCCGTCGACGCCGGCTCCGACTCGGCGATCGTCGCCCGCGCCCGCTGGAGCGCGCTGTTCACCGAAGCCACCGTCGTGCCCAGCAGCTCCGCGACCTCGCTCGCCTTCCAGGCGAGCACCTCACGCAGGATCAGCACCGCCCGCTGCTTCGGCGGCAGGTGCTGGAGCGCGGCCATGAACGCCAACCGGATCGTCTCCCGCTCCACCGCCTGCTCGGCCGGGTCCGCCACCGAGGGCAGCACCCGGCCGTCCGGCACCGGCTCCAGCCACGTCACCTCGGGGCGCGCGTTCAGCTGGGCCTGGGCCACCGGCGTCGCGGCGGACAGGTCCATCGGCCGGGCCCTGCGATTGCCCGCGTTCAGCATGTCCAGGCAGACGTTCGTCGCGATGCGGTACAGCCACGACCTGAGCGAGGACCTTCCCTCGAACTTGTCGAAGCTGCGCCACGCCCGCACCATCGTGTCCTGCACGGCGTCCTCGGCCTCGAACGCCGAACCGAGCATCCGGTAGCAGTACCCCGTCAGCTCCGTCCGGTGTTTCTCCAGCCGGGAATCCAGATCCTCTGTTGTCGCGAGATCACTCATCGGGTCACCCCAGTCGCCCCCTTGGAACCAGTCCTCGGAAGCTACCGCACCCCACTGACAATCGGCTCAGGTTCCGGGCTTCCGGCCGTAGACGAAGACGTCGTCACCGGTCTTCAGCAGCGACCAGTACTTCGCCGCGGCCGTCTTCGTCATGTTGACGCAGCCGTGCGAACCCGGCGGGTTCCACATGCTCACGCCCACCGAGTGGAACGCCTGGCCGCCGTCGAAGAACTGGCTGTACGGCATCGGCACGTCGTAGATCGACGACACGTGGTCCTTGTGACGCCACCCGATCTTCTTCAGGCCGGTCCTGGTCTCGTACTTGTCGCGGCCGGTGCGCACCGGGACCGGTCCGTACACCAGCTTCTTGCCGTCCTGGATCCAGCTGAGCTGACGCGTCAGGTCGACGCAGGCGATCCGGCCCTTGTTGGTCGGGCACTTGCCGGCCTTGTTGGGCGTCTTGCCCGCGGCCTTCTGCTTGTTCATGAGGTCCATCACGCCCCAGGTGACGGGCCCGGCGTAGCCGATCGTCGGCGTGATGCCGTGCTTCGTCTGGAAGGCGCGGATGGCCTTGCAGTCGGCGGCCGACTGCTTGCCGTCCACCGGCCGGCCGAGGAACTTCTCGACCTGCTTCTGGTTCGGTCCCGTGCTCGTCGAGCAACTCGCCGCCTGCGCGGGCGTACCGCCCAGTGCCACGGTCAACGGCACCACCAGCGCCGCGATCCCCGCCGCGACGGCCCCTCTGCGTCCGATGCTTCCCATGTCCCGCCCCGTCCGTCCTCTTACCCGCTCCGGAATGGCCACGCGCGGCGCTTGCTTCCGCGGCGCGTGTTCAGGGAGATAGACGGACGAACGGTGTACGTAGTTGCACGCCCCCGGACCCCGATTCGGTAACGGGATCCCGCGCCCCGCGGCGGCCGGCGGACTCGGCCGCTCAGCGCGCCGCCGCCGTCGCGCGCCGCTCGACGCGGGCGCGGCGTGAGCCGTACAGGGTGAGGGACACGACGCCCAGCACCGCCAGCAGGCCGAGCGAGACCGTGGCGGACCAGCCGCCGGCGTGGAAGGCGATCGCGCCCAGGGTGCCGCCCGCGCTGCTGCCCAGGTAGTACGAGGACTGGTAGAGCGCCGACGCCTGCGCGCGCCCCGTCCTCGCCGTACGGCTCACGGACGACGACGCGACCGCGTGGCCCGCGAAGAAGCCCGCCGTGATCAGCACCAGGCCGAGCAGGACGGCGGCGAGCGCGTCCGACAGGGTCAGCAGCAGGCCCGCCGTGGTCGTGCCGACGGCCAGGTACAGCGCGCCGCGCCGCCCCAGCCGCGCCACGAGCCGTCCGGCGGCCGCCGAGGACACCGTACCGACCAGGTAGACGACGAACACCGAGCCGACGACACCCTGCGGCAGGTGGAACGGCGCCGCCACCAGCCGGTAGCCGATCACGGTGTAGACGGCGCCGAACACCGTCATGAACAGCCCGCCGATCGCGTACAGCCGCAGCAGCAGCGGATCGGACAGGTGACCC
Organism: Streptomyces liangshanensis; assembly: GCF_011694815.1. Taxonomy (NCBI): domain Bacteria; kingdom Bacillati; phylum Actinomycetota; class Actinomycetes; order Kitasatosporales; family Streptomycetaceae; genus Streptomyces; species Streptomyces liangshanensis. The sequence continues at coordinate 2,912,923 of NZ_CP050177.1, read as the reverse complement.
CTGACCGTCCGCGCCAGCGCCCGGGGGCTCAGCGTGCGCGACGTGAAGTTCCTGGCCCGGGGCAGCATCACGCGGAAGGTCACCGCGCAGGCGAGCGCCAGCAGCCCGACCGCCGCCAGCGCCGCCCGCCAGCCCCACGCCTGGGCGACCCAGCCGGTGAGGATACGGCCGCTCATGCCGCCGATGCTGTTGCCCGCGACGAACAGCCCGATCGCCGCGACCAGCGCCTTCGGCCGCACCTCCTCGGCGAGGAACGCCATCGCCGAGGCCGGCAGCCCGGCCAGCGCCGCGCCCTGCACGGCGCGCAGCGCCACCAGCCACTCCAGGTTCGGCGCGAACGGCACCAGCAGCCCCACCACCACGGCGACCGCCAGCGACGCGGTCATCAGCGTGCGCCGGCCGAAGCGCTCGCTGAGCGCGCTCAGCGGCAGGACGAACAGGGCGAGCGCGCCCGTCGCCGCCGACACCGTCCAACTGGCCTGCCCGGCCGTGACCCCGAAGTCCGCGGAGATCGCGGGCAGCAGGGCCTGCGTGGAGTAGAGGAGGGCGAAGGTCGCGATCCCGGCGGCGAACAGCGCGAGGCTCATGCGGCGGTAGCCGGGGCCACCGGGGGTGAGCTGTTCACCCGGAGCGGGGGAGGAGACGGCGGACGGTGCTGCGGAGGCACCCGCGGTGACGGGTGCCTCGGTACTGACAGAAGGCATACGACGAACGTAGGCACCGTGCGCTCATGCGTCCAATGCACGGAATGGCGATAATCGATCCCATGGTGCATCAACCGAGATCAGAGGGTGCGGGAGAGGGCCCGCGGGACTCCGGACGTGACGGTACGCGCGAGTCCCCGCAGGCCGTCCCGGCCGACCTGGCCCCCGCGTCCTGGCCCGCGCTGCTCGCCCCGCGCCTCGCGTACTTCGCCGGGGTCGCCCGCCACGAGCACGTCACGCGGGCCGCGCAGGACATGGGCGTCCCGCAGTCCACGCTGTCCCGGGCGATGGTGAGGCTCGAACAGGACCTGGGGATCGCCCTGTTCGCCCGCAAGGGCCGTACCGTCTCGCTCACCCCGGCCGGCCGGGCGTTCCTCACCTCGGTCGAAGGGGCGCTCGCCGAGGTGGAGCGGGCCGCCGAGTCGGTACGGGCCGACGCGGACCCGGCGTCCGGCAAGGTCGCGTTCGGATTCCTGCACACCATGGGCTCGGAGACCGTACCGGGTCTGATCCGGGCCTTCCGCGCGGACCATCCGCGGGTACGGTTCCAACTCGTCCAGAACTACGGCGAGGCGATGATCGAACGCCTCCGCGCCGGCGAACTGGACCTCTGCCTGACCTCACCGGTCCCGGACGCCCCCGACCTCGTCGCCCGCCGGGTCGACGTCCAGCGGCTGCGGCTGGTCGTCCCCGACGACCACCGGCTGGCGGGGCGCAGGCGCGTACGCCTCGCGGAGGCGGCGGAGGAGTCCTTCGTCACGCTCGAACCGGGGTACGGGCTGCGCCGGATCACCGACGACCTGTGCGCCGAGGCGGGCTTCAAGCCGCGCGTGGCGTTCGAGGGGGAGGAGGCGGAGACCCTGCGCGGCCTGGTGGCGGCGGGCCTCGGGGTCGCCCTGCTGCCGCCGCCCGCGGTGGCCCGCCCCGGGGTGGTGGAGTTGACGGTGACGGCGCCCCGGGCCGTCCGCGAGATCGGCCTGGCCTGGCTGGACGGCCACCCCGACACCCCACCGGTGGCGGCCTTCAAACGCTTCCTGCTCTCCCGCCGCGGCCAGATCCTGCCGGACTGACGGGACCCGACGGCCGCCCCGCCCGTCGCCGTGACGGCCGCCCTACCGCCGTAACGACCGACCGAACCCCGCCGCCAAGGGCATCCGCAGGCCCAGGGGCGGTGGGGCCGCCAGCGCGTCCGCGACCGGGCGGGAGTACGTGCGCGACAGGAGCGCGCCCAGGACGAAGTCCGTGGCCAGCGCGAGGACTTCGCCGTGGTGCTGGCGCAGCGCGTGGCCGTCGGAGTGGACCTCGAACCGGCAGATGTCACGGTTCGTCTTCTTGGCGCGCTCGGCCAGCCGGTAGGACAGCTCGGGATCGGTCCGCGCGTCGTTCGTGCCGTGCATGATCAGGACCTGGCGGCCCACCAGCTGCCGTACCGGCTCCAGTTCGCCCGCCATGTCGTCCTCCGGCAGCCAGGGCGCCATCGCCAGCGCCGAGTTGACCGCCGGATGCCCGGCCGCCCGCAGCGCCGCCCGGCCGCCCATGCCGTGCCCGACGAGGCACACCGGCACGTCGCCGTACCGCCGCAGCACCTCGTCCGCCGCCCAGTGGGCGTCCGCCGCGAGCCGCGCGTCCACGCCGTTCCAGCCGCGCAGGCCGTAGCGCACGACGTGCACCACCAGCCCCTCGGCCGACCCCGACCTGGCCAACGACTTCGCGAGCGACAGCACGCCCGCGTGCGAGACGAGGGAGGGCCGACGGAGCGAGACCGGGTCCCCCTCGGGGAGGACCAGCACCACCCCGCCGGTCGCCGACCCCGCCGGCGGCGGCAGCACGGCCCGCCCCAGCCGCGCCCGCGGCTCCCCGCGCCGCGACCGCCCCTGCCCGTCCCCGCCTGCCATGCGCTCCCCCGGACCGGGAACTGCCTGCTGTCCCATAACAGAACAGTCTCAGAAGGGCAGGTGTACTCCACCCGTCCGCACGGTCACTGTTACGTATCGACCCCGGACACTCTACGCGCGTAGGCGTTAGAGTGCGGGGATGACGAGCCAGACCTTCCGTCCGCCCACAGCCGACCAGATCCGCCGCGCCCCCAAGGTCCTTCTCCACGACCACCTGGACGGCGGGCTGCGCCCCGGCACGATCATCGACCTCGCCCGCGAGGTGGGCTACACGTCGCTGCCCGAGCAGGAGTCCGACAAGCTCGGGCTCTGGTTCCGCGAGGCCGCCGACTCGGGTTCGCTGGAGCGCTACCTGGAGACCTTCGCCCACACCTGCGCCGTCATGCAGACCCGTGACGCGCTCGTGCGGGTCGCCGCCGAGTGCGCGGAGGACCTGGCCGAGGACGGCGTGGTGTACGCAGAGGTCCGCTACGCCCCCGAGCAGCACCTGGAAGGCGGCCTCACCCTCGAAGAGGTCGTCGAGGCCGTCAACGCGGGCTTCCGCGAAGGCGAGCGGCGGGCCCGCGAGAACGGCCACCGCATCCGCGTCGGCGCCCTGCTCACCGCCATGCGGCACGCGGCCCGCGCCCTGGAGATCGCCGAACTGGCCAACAGCTACCGGGACTCGGGCGTCGTCGGCTTCGACATCGCGGGCGCGGAGGCGGGCTTCCCGCCCACCCGCCACCTCGACGCCTTCGAGTACCTGAAGCGGGAGAACAACCACTTCACGATCCACGCGGGCGAGGCCTTCGGGCTCCCGTCCATCTGGCAGGCCCTCCAGTGGTGCGGCGCCGACCGCCTCGGCCACGGGGTGCGGATCATCGACGACATCGACGTCGCCGAGGACGGCGCGGTGACCCTCGGGCGCCTGGCCGCGTACGTACGGGACAAGCGTGTCCCGCTGGAGCTGTGCCCCAGCTCCAACCTCCAGACGGGCGCGGCCCCCTCGATCGCCGAGCACCCCATCGGGCTGCTGCGGAAGCTGCATTTCCGCGCGACCGTCAACACGGACAACCGCTTGATGAGCGGGACGAGCATGAGCCGTGAATTCGAGCTGCTGGTCGACGCGTTCGACTACGCGCTCGACGACATGCAGTGGTTCACAGTCAATGCGATGAAATCAGCATTCATTCCTTTCGATGAACGACTGGCCATGATCAACGACGTGATCAAGCCCGGATACGCCGAGTTGAAATCCGAATGGCTGTTCAAGCAGACCGCTGTGACCAGCTAGTCCGCCGTCCGAATCGCGGAAGTACGGGCATCGGGGCGCCACCGGGAACACAGAATTCCGGTGGCGCCCCGGTGTTTGCGGGCGACGTGCGCGATGGCTACCTTGCAGAGCCGCTCACATTCCCCCTTCCCCAAGGACGAAAACCCAGATGAAGCAGTCCGCTGTCAAGACTCTCGGTGTCGCCGCCCTCGGTGCCGCCCTCGCCGCCACCGCCGCCGCGGGCAGCGCCTCCGCCGCCCCGTCGGTGCCCGACGCCGCAGGCGCGCTGGACCTCGTCTCCCAGACGCTTCCGTCGGAGGACATCGCCGAGCAGCTCCCCATGGGCGTCGACGGCGCGCTCGTCGCGGGTCGCAGCGCCCTCACCACCATCCAGCAGACCGCTCCCGTCGCCCTCGGCGCGATCCAGGCGGGCCCGGCCGCGGGTCTCCTCGGCGGCCTCCCGGTCAAGGGCGCCGCGATCTGAGGCGGACGCCGCCCGCGCACCGCGCGCGAAAGGGGCGCACACCCGTGGTTCGGGGTGTGCGCCCCTTTCGCGTATGTGACGGCGGACCGTCACCAGGCAGTCGTCGTACCGCCGCGCTTCTCGCCGGGCAGGAACACCCAGAGCGCCAGGTACAGCAGGAACTGGGGGCCCGGCAGCAGGCACGAGACCACGAAGATCACACGCATCGTGGTCGCGGAGGTGCCGAAGCGCTGAGCCAGCGCCGCGCACACTCCACCGATCATGCGTCCCTCTCGGGGGCGGACCAATGCGGCCATGATGAGCTCCTTCGCGAGACCGTTCGGGAGTCTGTCCGTGCAGCTCCCCTTCTCTCCATGGTGCGCCCGGAGGCGGGGTCCGCGCCTCGCTCTAGGGGGCCATGCCGACCCTGGGAATCGTCGGGGTCGGCCCCTGAGGAGCCTCCTCCCACGGGAGGGGCACCTGGTCGTCCCCCTGGGACGCGGGGCCACCCGTGGGGTGCGAGCGCCTCCTGCGGCGCATCCGGGACCGGGTCGCGGGCACGATCGCCAGATGCGCGAGGGCCACCCCGGCCGTGTTCAGCATCAGCGAGTCCACGTCGACCACCTGACCAGGGACGCCGGTCTGGAGCAGTTCGATGGCCAGCGAGATCAGCGCGCCGGCCGCGACCGTACGGGCCAGGGAGGCCCACGGGGAGACGGCCAGCCGGCCGCCCGCCACCGGCAGCAGCACCCCGAGCGGGGCCAGCAGGAGCAGCCCCTCGGCGATACGGCGGAACGCCTCCACGGGGCCGAGCGCGAGATCCGCTCTGATGCCCGCGAAGGGGCGAAGATTCGCCGCGGTGACCCACATGACGTCGAGCGGGCGGAGCGTCAGCCATGCCACGACCAACAGATGCGTGACGAGGAGAACGAGCCCCGCCGTACGGATACGGATGACGGCACTGCCGTCCGGGCCTTGGCGCACGCATCCCAAGACGCCGCGCCCGCGACGAACGGTTCCGCCCCCCACCTGTGAACAGCCGGTTGAGACCCGGATCACCCGAACGCCCCGTACCGCCCGCCCGCCGTCCTAAGCCGACGGGGAGGCCGTCCCCGAACCCGCCGCCGGTACGGACGGGGAAGCCGTGCCCGGCCCCAGCGTCGGTACGGCCGCGTCCGGCCGCGTCTTCGTCTCCGCCGCGCACACGTAGCCGCGCGGCGGATAGTCGCCGGGACCGCCCAGCACGACCTTCCCGTCCGTCGCCTCGCTCTCCGCGAGCGTGCAGACGATCTGCGCGAGCGCGGCCGTCGGCAGGTCCTCCGGCTGGCGGCTCAGCCGCAGCGTGCCCGCCGGATCGGCGGCGCGCCCCGGGGACACGACCAGCGGCCCCCGCACCTCCGTGGTGAAACCGGCCTCGCGCTCGGCCGCCGACGGCTGCGCCTGCAACTCGTCCAGCAGCGCCTGCGCGATGAGCGCGCGGCTGTCGGGGGTCCTCTCCGCCGGGATCCGCGCGGCCCGCTCCACGGACACCAGCTCCGACGAGCACTCCAGGTAGACACGTACCGGCACGCCCGGCGAGGACTGCGTGATCACGGCCTTCTGCGGCACCTCGCACGGCATCCGCGACGGCGCGGGCCCGGCGTCCACCGGCACCGACGTGGTCCTGATCCCGCACGCCGTGGCGCAGAACGCGAGGACGAGCACCCCCACCGCCACCCTGGCCCTGGCCGTACGGCTCACGCGCGTCACCGTACGTCCCCTTCCTCTCCGCGTTCCCGCTCCAGCTCGCGATTGCGGTCCAGGTCCGCGTCCGCGGTGCTGGAGCCGTCCCGCGGCAGCCGCAGGACGAACATCGCGCCGCCGTCCGGCACGTTCGCCGCGGTGATGTCACCGCCGTGGATGTGCGCGTTCTCCATCGCGATCGACAACCCCAGGCCACTGCCGTCGGAGCGCGGCCGGGACGCGCTCGCCTTGTAGAACCGGTCGAAGACGTGCGGCAGGACGTCCTCGGGGATGCCGGGCCCGTGGTCCCGTACCTCGATCACCAGCTCCTCACCCTCCGTCCGCACCGCCACCCCCACCGGCGAACCTCCGTGCTTGAGCGCGTTGCCGATCAGGTTGGCCAGGATCACGTCCAGCCGGCGCGGGTCCAGCCGCGCCACGATGCCGCGCTCCGCGTCCAGGTCCACCGCGTCCAGCCACGCCCGCGCGTCGATGCACGCCGTCACCTGGTCGGCGACATCCACGTCGTCCAGGACCAGCCGGGCCGTGCCCGCGTCGAAGCGGGTGACCTCCATCAGGTTCTCCACCAGCACGTTCAGCCTGCGCGTCTCGCTCACCACCAGCGTCACGGCCGGCGCGATCATCGGGTCGAGGCTGTCCGCCTCCTCCTCCAGGACCTCCGCCACGGCGGTCAGCGCCGTCAGCGGAGTGCGCAGCTCGTGGGACATGTCCGCGACGAAACGGCGGCTGGACTCCTCCCGCGCGCTCATGTCCGCGACCTTCTTCTGCAACGACTCCGCGGCGCTGTTGAACGTACGCGACAACTCCGCCAGCTCGTCCGTCCCCGACACCCGCAGCCGCGTCGCGAACTTCCCCTCGCCGAGCTGCCGCGCCGCCTCGCCGAGCCGCTGCACCGGCTTGAGCACGGTCGTGGCGGCGGCCTGCGCGAGCAGCGCCGAGCCGACCAGGGCCAGCGCGGTGGCGATGCCCAGGGACCAGGCGAGCGAGTTGAGGTCCGCCCGCTCCTGGTCCAGGGACTTGTACAGGTAGCCGGTAGGGCCGCCGCCGATCACGCGCGTACCGCCCACCAGGTACGGAGTCCCGTTGCGTTCCGTGCGCTGCCAGAAGAGGTGGAACGGGTACTGGTTGCCCGACGTCACCTTCTGCTGCCGGTTCACCGCGTTCCGCAACGAGGCCGGTACGTCGTCCAGGGTGAAGGTGTCCGGGTCCGAGGCGCCCACGATCGGCTTCCCCTGGGCCCGCTCGCCGATCAGCAGGACGCTGTAACCGGGGCTGTCGCCCGCCATCAGCTCCGCGGTGCTCTGGAGTTCGCTCTGCTGCGGCCGCAGCGGCAGGTCCGCCGCGCGGCTCTGCATCCCCTGGCGGAAGTCCTTCAGGGCCGCGTCCTGCGTCCTGGTCAGCACCGCCTCGCGGTTGAGCCAGTACGCGATGCCCGACGCCGACACCGCCGCCGTCAGCGCGACCGCGCCGAAGACCACGACGAGCCGCAGCCGCAGGCTGGTCCAGCGCAGCCCGGCCATGAACGCCTTCTTCGCGGCGCTGCCGCGCGCGACCCGGCTCCCGGCCGGCCGGCCCTTGGCCGCGCCGCCGTCCGCCGTACCGCCGTCACCCGGGCCGCCATCCGGCGCGTCACCCGGTCCGCCGGCCACGCCGTCCACGGCGGCGCGCGGGCCGCCGCCCGGCGCGCCACCCGCGCCGTCGTCCACCGGAGCGCCGTCCGGGCCGTGCCCCACCGCCACGCCACTCACGAAGGGGCGTCCAGCCGGTAGCCCACGCCACGCACCGTACGGATCAGCGTCGGCGAGGACGGCACGTCCTCGACCTTCGCCCGCAGCCGCTGCACACACGCGTCCACGAGACGCGAGTCACCCAGGTAGTCGTGTTCCCACACCAGCCGCAGCAACTGCTGCCGCGACAACGCCTGCCCCGGCCGGCGGCTCAGCTCCAGCAGCAGCCGCAGCTCCGTCGGCGTGAGCTGGAGATCCTCGCCGTTCTTCGTGACCGTCATCGCGGACCGGTCGATCACCAGGGAGCCGAACGACGCGGAATCCGTCGACTCACGCTCCCCGCGCCGCAGCACGGCGCGGATCCGGGCGTCCAGCACCCGGCCCTGCACCGGCTTCACGACATAGTCGTCCGCGCCGGACTCCAGGCCGACGACCACGTCGATGTCGTCGTTGCGGGCGGTCAGCAGGATGATCGGCAGCTGGTCGGTACGCCGGATGCGACGGCACACCTCGAAACCGTCGATCCCGGGCAGCATCACATCCAGCACGATCAGGTCGGGGCGCTGCTCGCGCAGCAGCTTCAGGCCGTCCTCTCCCGTCGCCGCGGTGGCCACACGGTGGCCCTGGCGTGACAACGAGAGTTCGAGGGCCGTGCGGATGGCGTCGTCGTCCTCGATCAGCAACAGGAAAGGCACGGAGGCCATTCTGTCCCATGGGGGGACCGGAGTTCGACAGTTGGAGCGCTCCCACTGTCCCGACCCTCGTTTCGCGGTCCGCCACGACCCCTGTGACAGGCCTGTGACAGTCGGCGGACAGGTCCATGAAACTGCCCCGGCAATCTCATTGGCACAGGGAAAAGAACAGACTCCAACCGACGGGGGGCGCGAGATGAACGCACTGCACGGCACCACCTCAAGCGCAGTTGTCACGCGTCTCCACGACGTCACGCGGAGCACCGAGAAGTCCGGCGCCGTGAACGGGCGGGGGTGCGTGCGCGGCGCCGGGCGTCAGGGCAGGACCTCGCCCTACATGACGCTGATCGACGTGGTCGAGGGCGCCAACGGGGGTTCGGGCGACGGGGGAACGGCGTACGGGGAGGGCACGGGGGAACGGCGGGGCCCGGCGGAGAAGGAGAACGCGGAAGCCGCGTTCACCGCCTACGTCCAGGAGCGCCGCGCCTCCCTGTACGCCACCGCCTACCACCTGACCGGCGACCGGTTCGAGGCGGAGGACCTGCTCCAGAGCGCGCTGTTCTCCACGTACCGCGCCTGGGACCGGATCAGCGACAAGGCGGCGGTCGGGGGCTACCTCCGCCGCACGATGACCAACCTGCACATCAGCGCCTGGCGCAGGCGCAAGCTCAACGAGTACCCGACGGAGGAGCTGCCGGAGACGGCGGGCGACACCGACGCGATGCGCGGCACGGAACTGCGCGCGGTCCTCTGGCAGGCGCTCTCCCGCCTCCCCGAGACCCAGCGCACCATGCTCGTGCTGCGCTACTACGAGGGCCGTACCGATCCCGAGATCGCGGACATCCTCGACATCAGTGTCGGCACGGTGAAGTCGAGCATCTGGCGGTCGCTCCGCCGGCTGCGCGAGGACCAGGTCCTCAGCTTCGGCCGTGACGAGGAAGAGTCCTTCGGCGAGCTGGTCGCCTGAGGGCAGCAGGGGGAAGCTGGGCCCGTCGTCCCGGGGGGAGACGGCGGGGAATGGGGGGAAGCACGGGGGGAAAGGCGAAGCGGCTCGAACAGGTCCGGGGGGTCCTGTACGGGCCGCTTCGTCATGCGCGCGCGGGGGTGGCGCCGCTCAACGGCCGCCGGCGGCGGGGGCGGACGAGGCCACGGAGCCGGTCGCGGACTGGGCCGGAACGGGAGCGGCTCCCGCCGTCGTCCCCGCCACCGCTTCCACGGCTGTCTCCGCCACGGTCGTTCCCGCCACCGCGGCCTCGATACGTTCCAGCGCCTCGGCCCTCGCGCAGGGGTACGCGCCCAGGGCCGTCTGGCGGGCCACGATGCCGCGTTCCGCGCGCATCAGGCGCCAGCCCCGGCGCAGCAGGAACGGGACCGACTTGCGGCCCTCGCGCAGGTCGCGCAGCAGGCGGCGGCGGAACGTGGTGGAGGGGCGGCCCCGCAGGCAGAGCGCGTCCGCGAGGACGCCCAGCTCGCGGCAGCGGGTGACGATCTCGGCGGCGAAGATGCCCTCCGCGACGAACACCGGCGCCCCGCCGAGGCCGAAGGCCTCCGTGTCCTCGCGCGAGCTGGTCGCGAGCGAGTAGACGGGCACGGTCGTCCGGCCGGTACGGCACAGCTCCACGATCGACGCGACGGCGGCCTCCGCGTCCCAGGACAGCGGCGAGTCCCAGTCGATGTCCGTACTGCCGGGGACCAGCGGGAGCGTCGGGTCGACGCCCTCCTTGTAGAAGTCGTCGAGGCGCAGCACGGGCAGTCCCGCGCGGGCGGCGAGGGACGACTTGCCGGAGCCGGAGGGGCCGGCGAGCAGCACGACCCTGGTCGGGTGCGGTTGAGGGCTCACGGGACATCAGTCTGGCGTACGGGCCGACGAAGAGGATCCCCGGGGAGGGTTCGGGGTGAATTGTTGGTGTCGGGGAGGGCCGGTCAACTACGCTGAGTGCTCTTCCGGTCACGCAACTCACTGGGCCGACGCACCCCGCTCGGCCAGGCAGGAACTCCCATGGCACGTCACGCAGCTCACACCTCTCCGCGCCGCGCGCTGCTGCGCGCCGGTCTGACCGTCACGGCGGCCGGTGCGGCCCTCGGCCTGGCGGGCGCGGCGGCCGACGCGGCACCGGCCGCGGCGCCCGTGGCCGCCTCGGACGACACGCCGCTGGCAGGGGCCGGTTCGGCGGCGGTGAAGGGCCTCACGGGGTCCCTGACGCATACGGTGGGCCCGATCACGAGCCTCAAACTGGACCCGCTGGCCGGGACGGGCGTGGACCCGCTGGACAACGCGGTCGGCACCCAGATCGCCGACTTCAAGCCGGTCTCGACGGCCCGCCTGACGGCCCCGGTCACCAGCGGCGGCGCGATCAAGGACCTCCCGGTGGCGGGGGCGGTGGCGGGGGTGCTGACGGGGTGAGCGGGTGAACGGGCGGCGTGCTAGTCAGTCAGCCCGAGCTGGCGTTTGAGGTCCTGGTGCGTGACGAATCGTGCCGTTCCATCGGCCACGCTCTGTCGGTACTCGGCGATGGCGAGCGAGTCCTCAAGGTCAGCCAGGTCTTGGGGGTTGACCAGTACCGCGGACACGTGACCGCGGTCGGTGACCACGATTCGATCGTGGGCGAGTGCCACCCGCCTTACCAAGGCGCCGAAGTTCGTGCGGGCTTCCGTCAGGGCGTAGGTGTCGGTGCGGCCGACAGGGGCTGTCATCCACACAGAATCGCAAGCCCGGCAGTACGGTGCACGCGAAGGCCCTGCCATCCCTCGAAGGAGGGACGGCAGGGCCTTCGCGCGGCTGTCGGGGTCAGTACGAGGCGCCCGAGGTCCCGAGTTTGCCTGTGGGGTGCCAGACCGTCTTCGTCTCCAGGAACGCCGTCAGGCGGCGGGTGCCCGGGTCGGTGGACCAGTCGTCGGCGCGGGGGCGCAGGACGCGCTTGACGTTGTCCGCAGCCGCGATCTCCAGCTCCTTCGCCAGGTCCGCGTCCGCGCCCGTCAGGTCGATGCCGTTGACGTCCTGGTGCGCGGCCAGGGGCGTCGCGATCTCCGCCGTCCCGCCGGACAGGATGTTCACCACACCGCCCGGTACGTCGGAGGTCGCCAGCACCTCGCCCAGCGACAGCGCGGGCAGCGGGGACGCCTCGCTCGCCACGACCACCGCCGTGTTGCCGGTCGCGATGACCGGCGCGAGGACGGAGACCAGGCCCAGGAACGACGACGCCTGGGGGGCCAGGACGGTCACCACGCCCGTCGGTTCCGGGGTCGAGAGGTTGAAGTACGGCCCCGCGACCGGGTTCGCGCCGCCCACGACCTGGGCGATCTTGTCGGTCCAGCCCGCGTACCAGACCCAGCGGTCGATCGCCGCGTCGACCAGCGCCGCCGCCTTGGACCGGGAGATCCCCTCCGCCGCGGCGACCTCCTGCGCGAACTGGCCCCGGCGGCCCTCCAGCATCTCGGCGACGCGGTAGAGGACCTGGCCGCGGTTGTACGCGGTCGCGCCCGACCAGCCGCCGAACGCCTTGCGGGCCGCGACCACCGCGTCCCGCGCGTCCTTGCGGGACGACCGCGGGGCGTTCGCCAGCCACGCGCCCTTGGAATCCGTCACTTCGTACACCCGGCCGCTCTCGCTGCGGGGGAACGCGCCCCCGACGTACAGCTTGTAGGTCTTGAGGACGGACAGTCGCTCGTCAGACATCGAGGTAAGCCTCCAGGCCGTGACGGCCGCCCTCGCGGCCGTGACCCGACTCCTTGTAGCCGCCGAAGGGCGAGGTCGGGTCGAACTTGTTGAACGTGTTGGCCCAGACGACGCCCGCCCGGAGCTTGCTCGCGACGGCGAGGATGCGCGAACCCTTCTCCGTCCAGATGCCCGCGGACAGCCCGTACTGGCTGTTGTTGGCCTTGGCGACGGCCTCCTCGGGCGTACGGAACGTCAGGACGGACAGCACCGGGCCGAAGATCTCGTCGCGGGCGACGGTGTGCGCCTGCGTGACGTTCGTGAAGAGCGTGGGCGCGAACCAGTAGCCCGCGGAGGGCAGTTCGCACGCGGGCGACCAGCGCTCCGCGCCCTCCGCCTCACCCGTCTCCGCCAACGCCCGGATACGGGCCAGCTGTTCGGCGGAGTTGATCGCGCCGAGGTCCGTGTTCTTGTCCAGCGGGTCACCGATGCGCAGCGACGACAGCCGGCGCTTGAGCGCGTCCAGCACCTCGTCGTGGACGGACTCCTGGACGAGGAGGCGCGAACCGGCGCAGCAGACCTGCCCCTGGTTGAAGAAGATGCCGGTGACGATGCCCTCGACGGCCTGGTCGATCGGCGCGTCGTCGAAGACGATGTTCGCGCCCTTGCCGCCCAGTTCGAGCGTGGTCCGCTTGTCCGTGCCGGCCAGCTGCCGGGCGATGGCCTTGCCGACGCCCGTGGAACCGGTGAAGGCGATCTTGTTCACGTCCGGGTGCGCCACCAGCTCCGCGCCGGTCGCGCCGTCCCCCGTGATGATGTTCACGACCCCCTTGGGCAGCCCCGCCTGGCGGCAGATGTCCGCGAAGAAGAGGGCCGACAGGGGCGTGGTCTCGGCGGGCTTGAGCACCACCGTGTTGCCGGTGGCGAGCGCCGGGGCGATCTTCCACGCGAGCATCATCAGCGGGAAGTTCCACGGGATGATCTGCCCGGCGACCCCGAGCGGGCGCGGATCGGCCCCGTACCCCGCGTGCCCGAGCTTGTCGGCCCAGCCGGCGTAGTAGAAGAAGTGCGCGGCGACCGTCGGGAGGTCGAAGTCGCGCGTCTCCTTGATGGGCTTGCCGTTGTCGAGCGTCTCCAGGACGGCCAGTTCGCGCGAGCGCTCCTGGATGATCCTGGCGATACGGAACAGGTACTTGGCGCGCTCGGAGCCCGGCAGCGCCGACCACTTCTCGAAGGCCTTGCGGGCCGCCCCGACCGCCCGGTCCACGTCCTCGGCCCCCGCCTGGGCGACCTCGGAGAGCACTTCCTCGGTGGAGGGGCTGACCGTCTTGAAGACCTTGCCGCCGGCCGCGTCGCCGAACTCGCCGTCGATGAACAGGCCGTAGCTCGGCGCGATGTCGACGAGGGAGCGGGACTCGGGTGCGGGGGCGTACGCGAAGGCGTCCGCCTTCTTGGGCGCGCCCGTGGGTGCGTTCGTGTGTGCCACGTTCTCGGATGCCATCTCTGCCTCAGTCCACCGTGACGTAATCGGGGCCGGAGTACCGGCCGGTGCTGAGCTTCTGACGCTGCATCAGCAGGTCGTTCAGCAGACTGGACGCGCCGAAGCGGAACCAGTGGTTGTCCAGCCAGTCCTCGCCGGCGGTCTCGTTCACCAGCACCAGGAACTTGATCGCGTCCTTGCTGGTACGGATCCCGCCCGCCGGCTTCACGCCGATCTGCACCCCGGTCCGCTCCCGGAAGTCGCGGACGGCCTCCAGCATCAGCAGCGTGTTCGCGGGAGTGGCGTTCACCCCGACCTTGCCGGTCGACGTCTTGATGAAGTCCGCGCCCGCGATCATCCCGAGCCAGGAGGCGCGGCGGATGTTGTCGTACGTGGACAGCTCGCCGGTCTCGAAGATGACCTTGAGGCGGGCTGCGCCGGCGGCCTCCTTCACGGCGCGGATCTCCTCGTACACCTTGAGGTAGTGGCCCGCGAGGAACGCGCCGCGATCGATGACCATGTCGATCTCGTCGGCCCCCGCCGCCACGGCGTCCCGGGTGTCCGCGAGCTTCACGCTCAGCGAGGCCCGGCCAGCCGGGAACGCGGTGGCGACGGACGCCACCTTCACCCCCGAACCGGCGAGCGCGGCGACGGCCGTCGCGGCCATGTCCGGATAGACGCAGAGCGCGGCCGTGGTGGGCGCGGTGCGGTCGGTCGGGTCGGGCCGGAGCGCCTTGGCGGCGAGCGACCGGACCTTGCCCGGGGTGTCCGCGCCTTCCAGGGTGGTCAGGTCGATCATGGAGATGGCCAGGTCGATGGCGTACGCCTTGGCCGTGGTCTTGATCGAACGCGTACCGAGCGACGCGGCACGCGCCTCCAGCCCGACGGCGTCGACACCGGGCAGCCCGTGCAGGAAGCTGCGCAACGAGCGGTCGGAGGCGGTGATGTCGGCGAACGCGTGGGTGGCCGGGTCGGGGGTGATTTTGGGCATGGTCACCAGGGGAGCATATCTACGCGCGTAGCGGTGTGTACAGAGGGGTGGCCCTTGGCGGGGGCTGCGGGTTGCTGTTTTGTGTCCTCAATCGCCGGACGGGCTTGATTGTGCCGCTGCGGCCCGGTGGCCATCCTCGGGTTGTCGCCGGGGGTCGGTCAGGGGTCGTGTCCTGCACTGCATGTTTTACGTCGCGCTCACCCTGCTGTCCCGTTAACCCCCGTCACGCGACACAAAACACGCTCTACGTTCCGGACACGACCCCTGCCCGCCCCCCTTCCAGGCGCACGCCCAAACAAATCAAGCCCGTCCGGCGTTTGAGGACATCTTTGACCCGCACGGGCAACGGGCCCGAGCCCCATCCAGCCCGTCCGGCGTTTGAGGACATCCTTGACCCGCACGGGCAACGGGCCCTGACCACATCCAGCCCGTCCGGCGATTGAGGACGTCTTTGACCGCAACCGTCACGGCCTGACCGCAACCCTCTCAAGCCCGTCCGGCGATTGAGGACATCGGTGAGCCGCGCCCGCGCGACCGGCCGACGCGCAAACCAAGCCCGTTCGGCGGCGGGGGTCGGGGCGGGGTTTTTCGGCGTACGGCAGAATCGAAGGTATGACGAGTACCGACCAGCCCTCCGAGCCGACCTACGCCGACCGTGTCTACCGGTCCGGGGGCGGGGTCGCGGGCGGGGTGATGCTGCTCCTGCTGTCCGTCTGGCTCGGCGGGGACGCGCTCATCAACGGCACCGGCCGCACCCCGTGGCTCGCGCTCGCGGGGCTGCTGCTGGTCGTCCCGCTCGTCATCGCGTTCACCCTGCGCCCGGCCGTCTTCGCCGGTGAGGACCGGCTCCGCGTCAGGAACCCGTTCCGGCTGATCACGGTGCCGTGGGCGGCGGTGCGGGACATCCGGGCCGGGTACTCGGCCGAGGTCTTCACCGAGGGCGGCGGCAAGTTCCAGCTGTGGGCGGTGCCGGTGTCGCTGCGGCAGCGGAAGAGGGTGGCGCGGCGGCAGGCGCGGTCGGCGCACGACGATCCCCACGGTGTGACGTCCGTCTCCGCCGACGTGAACGACACGAAGGCGCGGATGGCCCAGGCCGACCAGACGGTCGTCGAACTCCGCGAGCTCGCCGAGCGGGGCGGGACGCGGGCGTCGGCCCAGGGCGAGGCGGTCGCGCGGTGGGCGTACGAGGTGATCGCCCCCGCGCTGGCGGGTCTGGTGGTCCTGATCGTGCTGCTCGCCACGGGCTGACGGGCGACAGCGGCCCGGTCGGCGGGGGACCCGCACCCGGCCCCGTACGGGTGAACCCCGGACGACAGGCGCGCCGGACCCGGCCTTCTCCCCGCCCCGTACGGGAGAAAGGGTCGCCGTGCCCCCTACCGCGACCCCCACCACCGCCGCGCCCGCCCCCACCGCTCGGGTCAGGATCCGCGTACGCGCCGCCCCCGCGCTCCTCGCCTACCTCGGCGTCCGCCTGCTCGGTCTGCTCGTGCTCGCGCGGTGGGCCCGTCTGCGCGGGCACGGCGTGTGGCCGACGCTCGCCGGGTCGTGGGACTCGCGCTGGTACCTCAGGATCGCCGACCACGGCTACGCGACGGCGCTCGGCACGGCGATGGACTCCAACAGCCTCGCGTTCTTCCCCCTCTATCCCGGCCTCGTCAAGGCCGTCGCCGCCGTCACCCCCGGCTCCCGCGCCTCGGTCGCGCTCGTGCTGGCCGCCGGGTTCTCGCTGGTCGCCGCCTGGGGGATCTTCGCCGTCGGGGACCTGCTGCACGGGCCCCGGACCGGTGTGGTGCTGGTCGTGCTGTGGGCCGCGCTGCCCGTGGCGGTGGTGCAGTGGATGGCGTACACCGAGTCGTTGTTCACCGCGCTCACCGCCTGGGCGCTGTACTGGGCGCTGCGGGAACGCTGGGTGGCGGCCGGGGCGTGCGCCGCGCTCGCGGGGCTGACCAGGCCGACGGGGATCGCGGTCGGGGTGGCGGTGGCCGTCGTCGCGGGCGTGGCGTGGTGGCGTACCCGGGAGCGGGACGCGTGGATCGGGGCGCTGCTGGCGCCGGCGGGGTGGCTGGCCTTCGTCGCGTGGGTGGGGTGGCGGGTCGGCCGCTGGGACGGGTACTTCGCGGTGCAGCGGCTGTGGCGCAACCAGTGGGACGGGGGCGCCGACACCGTACGGGAACTGCGCCACCTGCTGGCGTACCAGACCAGGCCGCAGCTGTTCCTGGTCGTGGTGTCGGGGGTGCTGCTGGCGTCCGCCGCGCTGTACCTGGTGTGCGCGGCGGATCGCCAGCCGCGGGTGCTGCTGGTGTTCACGGGGGTGCTGCTGGTGGTGGTGCTGGGGAGCGGAGGGGTGTACTTCCCCCGGGCCCGCTTCCTGCTGCCGGGCTTCCCGTTGCTGCTGCCGGTGGCGGTCGCGGTGGCCCGTACGCGGCGGCCGGTGGCGTGGGTGGTGGTGTCCTCGGCGGTGGTGGCCTCGGCCTGGTTCGGGGCGTACATGCTCCTCGTCTGGCGTGGCCCCCCGTGACGCGGGCTCCTCACCCCGTGGTGTGCAGGACCTCCTCGACGGCGTGCGCGATCTCCTCGAAGGCGTCGTGCCGCGCGCTCTCGGCCTGGAGTTCCCTGGCGCGCTCGCGGTAACGGGGGTCCTTGAGGACGGTGTCCACGGCCGTGCGCACATCACCTTCACCGGGCGTCTCGGTGGCCAGGTTGACCGCCGCGCCGCTCCAGGCCAGGCGCGCCGAGACCTCGATCTTGTCCTCGCTCTGCCCCGCGATCACGAGGGGGACACCGTGGGCGAGGGCCTGGAGGCAGGCACCGTAACCGCCGTTGGTGACCAGGAGGGCGGTGTGCGGGAACAGGGCCGCGTACGGGATGTGGTCCGCCACGCGGACGTTGGCGGGCAGCCCGGCGAGGGTGGCGTCGGGACGGCCGGTGGTGACCACGACCAGCGCGTCCAGGTCCGCCAGGGCCCGGGTGGCCGGCTCGATCAGCTGGGTGAGGTCCCGGTTGGCGGTGGTGCCCTGCGTGACCACGACCACCCGCTCCGCCGCCAGGACGTCGTCCCACCACTCCGGGAGCGACAGGTCCCCGGGGAGTTCCGCCGGCAGCGAGCCGACGAAGCGCACGCCCGGCGGCAGGTCGCTGCGCGGGTACTCGACTCCTTCGACGGCCAGTTCGAGGAAACGGTCGGGGAGCGCCGCGATGGCGTTCATCGGGAACGGCATCGTGTCGGCGTCGGCGCCCAGGTCACGCAGGATGCCGGTCAGTACTCCCGTGGAGTGGGCGAACATGCCCTCGACCATGCTGTTCTGTTCCGCGTTGCGCGCGCGGCCCTCGGGGGAGCTGTCCGGCGGCAGCCCGAAGCCGAACGGGGCGGTGTCCACGCTGTTCAGCGAGAGCGGGACCACGCCGATGCCGATGAAGGCCGCCGGCCTGATACCGGGGGCGCCGAGCCGGACCGGCCAGTGCCCCATGAAGGACTGGTCGGTGAGGACCACGGTCGGCTCACCGGGCGCCTCGGCCAGCACGCGCTGGAGCGTCGCGTGCTGTTCGGACACGGGCTCGTAGAACACCTTGACGAAGTCGTAGTCCAACTGTTCCGGACCCGGCCGGAGCGCGCCCCGGCCCGCGTAGACCTCGGCCTGTCGCTCCGGCCCGAAGTCCGCGATCCCCGACAGGGCGACGAACCGCAGCCCGGCGGCTTCCGCCGAGTCGGCGAACTGGGAGCCGGTGACGAACGTCACGTCATGACCTCGGCCCGCCAGATCCGCCGCGATCCTGCGCAGCGGCCCCACATGACCGGGGATCGGGACGGACGCGACCAGGATGCGTGCCATGAGTTCGCCTCTCTGCCAAAACGGGATAAGCCTCACCTTGGAAACGTTTCGCGAGCGGGAGAGGTTCACCCCGAGCGCGGCACCTGGCGGACGGGGACGGGCGGGCGCGGACGGGCGGACGGACGGGGACGGGCGGACGGGGACCCCTACGCCAGGCCCGCCGCCAGCGCGACGTCGTGCTTCAGGGACGCCAGCACCTGTGCCGCGGCCGCCCGCGCCACCCCCAGGTCGTCCCGCGAGGGCACCCCCACCACGACCTCCAGGTAGCACTTGATCTTCGGCTCCGTGCCGCTGGGCCGCACCACCACCCGCGCCCGGCTCCCCGGGCCGTCCAGGACGTAACGCAGCCCGTCCGTCGGCGGCAGCCCCCGCGCGCCCTCGTTCAGGTCCTCCGCCGTGACCACGTCCAGCCCGGCCAGCGCCACCGGCGGGTCGGCCCGCAGGCGGTGCATCGCGTCGGTGATCAGGGACAGGTCCGTGACCCGTACGGACAACTGGTCCGTCGCGTGCAGGCCGTGCGCGAGCGCGAGGTCGTCCAGCAGGTCGGTGAGCGTACGGCCTTGGGCCTTCAGCTCGGACGCCAGCTCCGCCACCAGCAGCGCGGCCGTGATGCCGTCCTTGTCGCGTACGCCGCCGGGGTCCACGCAGTAGCCGAGCGCCTCCTCGTACCCGTACCGCAAACCCTCGACGCGCGCGATCCACTTGAAGCCGGTCAGCGTCTCCTCGTACCCCAGCCCCGCCGCCTCCGCAATGCGGCCGAGCAGGGACGAGGAGACGATCGAGGCGGCCAGCGTGCCGGTCGCGCCCTTGTCGACGAGGTGCGCCGCGAGCAGCACGCCCAGTTCGTCGCCCCGCAGCGTCCGCCAGCCCGCGCCGTCCTCCGCGTGCTCGTCGGGCACGGCCACCGCGCACCGGTCCGCGTCCGGGTCGTTGGCGATGATCAGGTCGGGCCGTGCGCGCCGCGCCGTCGCGAACGCCAGGTCCATCGCACCGGGCTCCTCCGGGTTGGGGAAGGCCACCGTCGGGAACGCCGGGTCGGGGTCGGCCTGTTCGGCGACCAGGGTCGGCGCGGGGAAGCCGGCGCGCGCGAAGGCCGCGAGGAGCGTCTCCGTACCGACGCCGTGGAGCGCGGTGTGCACGACCCGCACCGTCCGCGGTGAGCCGGGGGTCAGGACGGTGTCCGTACGGGCGAGATACGCGTCCAGGACGTCGTCCCCGAGGATCTCCCAGCCGTCCTCGGGCCGAGCCACGCCGGCCAGCGGACCGACGGCGGCGATCTCGGCCGCGATCTCGCCGTCGGCGGGCGGCACGATCTGGGAGCCGTCACCGAGGTAGACCTTGTAGCCGTTGTCCTGGGGCGGGTTGTGGCTGGCGGTGACCTCGACCCCGGCGACCGCGCCGAGGTGCCGGACGGCGAAGGCCAGCACGGGGGTCGGCAGCGGGCGCGGCAGTACGGCGGCGCGCAGGCCCGCGCCGGTCATCACGGCGGCGGTGTCGCGGGCGAAGTCGGCGGACTTGTACCGGGCGTCGTAGCCGACGACCACCAGCCCGCCGCCCTCCCCGCGCGCCTTGAGGTACGCGGCGAGGCCGGCCGCGGCCCGGATGACCACGGCGCGGTTCATCCGCATGGGGCCGGCGCCGAGCTCGCCGCGCAGACCGGCGGTGCCGAACTGGAGCGTGCCGGAGAAGCGTTCGGTCAGGGCGTCCAGGTCGGCGGCGTCGATGAGCGCGGCGAGTTCGGCACGGGTGTCCGCGTCCGGGTCCTCGGCCAGCCAGGTCTTGGCGCGCGTGACGACGTCCTGCTGCACGGTGGGGTCCTGCTGCACGGGGCTCTACCTCCTCGCGCCGGAACCGGCGCCTGTACCTGTAGCTGTACTTGTACCTGGGGATGGGGGGAGATGGGGGGCTAGGGAGCTGGGGGACTTGTGGCCGGGGCTCGGGGGACTGGTGCCCGGTGACGGGCCCCTTGGACGCCGAGGTGGCCACAGGCCCTGTCATTCAACGGCGTTCCGTCACCGTCGCGGCGGCAGGTGCGCACGAGCCACCGCCCACGGAACGCGGCCCGCCCGGCCCGGGGGAGCACCCCCGTACCACAAGCCCCGCCCCACCGAGCCGGGCCCGGAAGTGCCTCCGCACCGGAAGCGCCCCGGTGCCGCGCATCCCGCACCGGAAGTGCCTGGGTGCCGCGCACCCCGTACCGGAAGTGCCCCGGTGCCGTACGAGCCGTACCGGAAACGCCCCGGCGCCGCACGCCCCGCCCCGGGAAGCCCCCGGTGCCACGCCCGCCCGGGCGCACCCCGCCCCCGCGGCCCCCGGCCCGACACCCCCGCGGCCCCCGGCCCGGCACCCCCGCGGCCCCCGGCCCGACACCCCCGCGCGTCACACGCGTTCCAGCACCCGTGCCAGCAACGCCCCCATCTGCGTGGCCGAGTCGCGGCCCGCCTGGAGGACCTCCTCGTGGTTCAGCGGCGCGCCGGAGATCCCCGCGGCCAGGTTCGTGACCAGCGAGATGCCGAGCACCTCGGCGCCGGCCTCGCGGGCCGCGATCGCCTCCAGCACGGTGGACATGCCGACGAGGTCACCGCCCATCACGCGGACCATGTTGATCTCGGCGGGCGTCTCGTAGTGCGGCCCGGGGAACTGCACGTACACCCCCTCCTCCAGCGCCGGGTCGATCTCCTTGCAGAGCGTGCGCAGCCGGGGGGAGTACAGGTCCGTCAGGTCCACGAAGTGCGCGCCGACGATCGGGGAGACCGCCGTCAGGTTGATGTGGTCGCTGATCAGGACCGGCTGGCCGGGGCGCATGCCCTCGCGGAGCCCGCCGCAGCCGTTGGTCAGGACGACGGTCTTGCAGCCCGCGGCGACGGCGGTACGGACCCCGTGGGCGACGGCGGCGACGCCGCGGCCCTCGTAGTAGTGCGTACGGCCGAGGAAGACCAGCGCGCGCTTCTCGGCGATCTTGTACGAGCGGATCCTGCCGCCGTGGCCGGCGACGGCGGGGGCCGGGAACCCGGGCAGCTCGGTCACCGGGAAGTCCGCTTCGGGTTCCCCGAGCGCGTCGACGGCCGGTCCCCACCCCGAGCCCATCACCAGGGCCACGTCGTGGGTTTCGGCGCCGGTGAGCTCGCGCAGGAGGCCCGCGGCCTCGGCTGCGGCGGCATGGGGGTCGGCAGGTCCGTCGGCGAAGGCCGGGATAACAGATGCGTTCACGCGGATGAGCGTAGCCGGTCATGTCCTACGCGCGTAGATGACGGGGGTGACGGTGCCGCGATCGTTAAGTTGTCGTTTCCGACAAAAGGATGAGAAGCGTCAACAGGGGCGCTTGCGCAGCTCCATCACGTAGTCGTGCGGCGCCCCCGCCGAATCCGCCGCGTCGGCCAGCTCGCCCAGGTAACGGGCGGAGGGCAGGCCGCCCTCGTACCCGTTCAGCACGTACACCCAGGTCGGCTCCTCGCCGTCCAGCGTGTCGACCCGCACCCGCATCCGCCGGTAGATGTCGAGCCCGACACCCTCCCAGCGGTCCATCGAGTCCTCGTCCATCGGCGCGATGTCGTACAGCGCGACGAACACCTGGGAACGCGGCGCTTCCACGATCGTGGCCAGCGCTCCCTCCCAGCCCATCTGCTCCCCACCGAAGGTGAGCCGCCAGCCGTTGAGCCAGCCGGTCCCGCGCAACGGTGAGTGCGGGGCGCGGCGGGACATCAGCCGCGCGTCGAGGTTGCCGGCGTAGGCGGCGTAGAGCGACATGGGTCCGAGGGTACGGGAGGTGGGGGCGTGGCCGCCGGTGCACCGGCAGGACGTCCGGACGGATGGCGGGTGATCTTCCGGTGGAGGAACCTGACGGGCGGGGACGAATCCACTTGGCGGGTGCGGGACAATGGGGTACGACTGCATCCCCCGGGGACACCCCCGGAACCCCGGCCGGGGTGTCGATGGGCCGGGTCGACCATGCGAGGCGGACTTTTTCGTGACCCGGATCGTGATCATCGGCGGCGGACCCGGCGGCTACGAGGCGGCCCTGGTGGGCGCCCAGCTCGGCGCGGAGGTGACCGTCGTCGACTGCGACGGGCTCGGTGGCGCGTCGGTGCTGACCGACTGCGTCCCGTCGAAGACCCTCATCGCGACGGCCGAGGTGATGACGTCCTTCGACTCCTCGTACGAGGAACTGGGGATCATCGTCGCGGACGACACGCCTCCGCTCGAACAGAAGGCGCGGGTCGTCGGCGTCGACCTCGGCAAGGTCAACCGGCGCGTGAAGCGGCTCGCCCTCGCCCAGTCCCACGACATCACCGCCTCCGTCACCCGGGCCGGCGCGCGGGTCATGCGCGGCCGCGGCCGGCTGGACGGGCGGCAGGCCGTGGACGGGTCGCGCCAGGTGGTCGTGACGGCGGCGGACGGCAGCGAGGAGTCGCTCACCGCCGACGCCGTGCTGATCGCGACCGGCGCGCACCCCCGGGAGATCCCGGACGCGCAGCCGGACGGCGAGCGGATCCTCAACTGGACGCAGGTGTACGACCTCGAAGAGCTCCCCGAGGAGCTGATCGTGGTCGGGTCGGGTGTCACGGGCGCGGAGTTCGCCGGCGCGTACCAGGCGCTGGGCTCCCGTGTGACGCTCGTCTCGTCCCGTGACCGGGTGCTGCCGGGCGAGGACCCGGACGCCGCCGCCGTCCTGGAGGACGTCTTCCGCCGCCGCGGCATGAACGTGATGTCCCGCTCGCGCGCCGAGGCCGTCAAGCGGGTCGGCGACCGCGTCGAGGTGTCCCTCGCGGACGGCCGGGTCATCTCCGGTACGCACTGCCTGATGGCGGTCGGCGCGATCCCCAACACCCGGGGGATGGGCCTCCAGGAGGCCGGTGTCGTGGTCAAGGACTCGGGCCACATCAAGACCGACCGGGTGTCCCGTACCTCCGCGCCCGGCGTGTACGCGGCCGGTGACGTGACCGGCATCTTCGCGCTCGCGTCCGTCGCCGCGATGCAGGGCCGTATCGCGATGTACCACTTCCTGGGGGACGCGGTGGCCCCGCTGAACCTCAAGACGGTCTCGTCGAACGTCTTCACCGACCCGGAGATCGCGACCGTCGGCTACAGCCAGTCGGACGTCGACAGCGGCAAGATCGAGGCCCGGGTCGTCAAGCTGCCGCTGCTGCGCAACCCGCGCGCCAAGATGCAGGGCATCCGGGACGGCTTCGTCAAGATATTCGCTCGTCCCGGTACGGGAATCGTGGTCGGCGGCGTGGTCGTCGCCCCGCGCGCGAGCGAGCTGATCCACCCCATCGCGGTCGCCGTGGACAACAGCCTCACGGTCGAGCAGATCGCGAACACCTTCACGGTGTATCCGTCGCTGTCGGGCTCGATCGCCGAGGTGGCGCGGCAGTTGCACACGAAGAGGGCGGCCGAGGAGGCCTGACGCGCGGCCGGGGGCGCCCCGCGGTCCCGCGCGCGGGCGCCCTCGCCACCGTACCGATCGTCCAATACCACTTCGGACGCTCGTCTGTGTACAACTTCTGTTATTCGCCGCAAACTGCTGAAAGCAGACGGTCGTTGGGGTTACTGTCAGTTTCGTGTTCGCTGCAGAACGTCGCCAATTGATCCTCGAAATGGTGCGCGCCAACGGGGCCGTGTCGCTCCGTGAGCTCGCCCGTGTCGTCCAGACCTCCGAAGTGACCGTCCGGCGGGACGTGCGGGCGCTCGAGGCAGAAGGACTCCTCGACCGCCGGCACGGCGGTGCGGTACTGCCGGGCGGATTCACGCGAGAATCCGGCTTTCCGCAAAAGTCCCATCTCGCAACGGCGGAGAAGACGGCCATCGCCGACCTCGCCGCGAGTCTCGTCGAAGAGGGCGAGGCCGTGGTCGTCGGCGCCGGTACGACGACGCAGGAGCTGGCCCGCCGGCTCGCGCGCATCCCCGGGCTGACCGTCGTCACCAACTCCCTGCTGGTCGCCCAGGCCCTCGCGCACGCCAACCGCGTCGAGGTCGTCATGACGGGCGGCACGCTGCGCGGCTCGAACTACGCGCTGGTCGGCAGCGGCGCCGAGCAGTCCCTCCAGGGGCTGCGGGTCAGCCGCGCGTTCCTGTCCGGGAGCGGGCTGACGGCCGAGCGCGGCCTGTCCACGTCCAACATGCTCTCGGCGAGCGTCGACCGGGCGCTGGTGCAGGCGGCGGCGGAGGTGGTCGTGCTGGCCGACCACACCAAGCTCGGTACGGACACCATGTTCCAGACGGTGCCCACCGACCTGATCAGCCGGCTGGTCACCGACGAACCGCCCGCGCACGACGACCGCGCGGGGACGGAGCTCCAGGCGCTCGCCGACCAGGGCGTGCAGATCACGGTCGCGGGCACCGGGCCCGCGGGAGCCGGCGCCCCGGCGGGTGACGGCGTCCCGTCGGGCGGCCGGCCCCGCCGGGACGTACCCCTGCCCGGCCAGCGCCGCACCCGCCCCGCACCACCGGCGGGCCCCCAACTGCGCAGCGCCCCGACCTCCCTGACAGACCCCCAACCGACGGACCGCCCCCGCGTGGCGGACCTGCGCCGCCGCTGAACGACTGAGCCGGGGGCCGGGCGGCGACAACGCCGGAAGCCCCGGCCTGGTGGTGGCCGGGGCTTCTCGTCGGGTGTGGTGCGGTCCTCGTCAGTCCTTGATCTCGCAGATCAGGGCGCCCGAGGTGACCGACGAGCCGACCGTGGCGTTCAGGCTCTTGACCGTGCCCGAGCGGTGGGCGTTCAGGGGCTGTTCCATCTTCATGGCCTCCAGGACGACGATCAGCTCGCCCTCCTTGACCTCCTGGCCCTCCTCCACCGCGACCTTGACGATCGTGCCCTGCATCGGGGACGCGAGGGAGTCGCCGGAGGCGGCGGGGCCCGACTTCTTGGTGGCGCGGCGCTTGGGGCGGGCGCCGGCGGCCAGACCCGTACGGGCCAGGGTCATGCCCAGGCTGGTCGGCAGCGAGACCTCCAGGCGCTTGCCGCCCACCTCGACCACGATCGTCTCGCGGCCCGACTCGTCCTCGTCGCCGTCGGACGGCACGGCGAACGGCGGGATCGTGTTGACGAACTCCGTCTCGATCCACCGCGTGTGGATCGTGAACGGGTCGGCGGTGAACGCCGGGTCCGCGACCACCGCGCGGTGGAAGGGGATCGCCGTGGCCATGCCCTGCACGTCGAACTCGGCGAGCGCGCGCGCCGCGCGCTGGAGCGCCTGCTCGCGGGTGGCGCCGGTGATGACCAGCTTGGCCAGCAGGGAGTCCCACGCCGGGCCGATCACGCTGCCCGACTCGACGCCCGCGTCCAGGCGGACACCGGGGCCGGTGGGCGGGGCGAACGTGGTGACGGTGCCCGGCGCGGGCAGGAAGCCCCGGCCCGGGTCCTCGCCGTTGATACGGAACTCGAAGGAGTGACCCCGCACCGCCGGGTCCCCGTACCCCAGCTCCTCGCCGTCGGCGATCCGGAACATCTCGCGGACGAGGTCGATCCCGGTGACCTCCTCGGTGACCGGGTGCTCCACCTGGAGGCGGGTGTTGACCTCCAGGAAGGAGATCGTGCCGTCGGCGCCGACGAGGAACTCGACGGTGCCCGCGCCCACATAGCCGGCCTCCTTGAGGATGGCCTTCGACGCGGCGTACAGCTCCGCGTTCTGTGCCTCGCTCAGGAACGGCGCGGGCGCCTCCTCGACCAGCTTCTGGTGGCGGCGCTGGAGCGAGCAGTCACGGGTGGAGACGACGACCACGTTGCCGTGCGTGTCGGCCAGGCACTGCGTCTCGACGTGCCGGGGCTTGTCCAGGTACCGCTCCACGAAGCACTCGCCCCGCCCGAAGGCCGCGACGGCCTCGCGCACGGCGGAGTCGTACAGCTCCGGGATCTCCTCCAGCGTGCGGGCCACCTTCAGCCCGCGCCCGCCCCCGCCGAAGGCCGCCTTGATCGCGATCGGCAGCCCGTTCTCCTTGGCGAACGCCACGACCTCGTCCGAGCCGGACACCGGGTCGGGCGTGCCCGCGACGAGCGGGGCGCCGGCGCGCTGCGCGATGTGCCGCGCGGCGACCTTGTCGCCGAGGTCGCGGATCGCCTGCGGCGGCGGGCCGATCCACGTCAGCCCGGCGTCGAGGACGGCCTGGGCGAATTCGGCGTTCTCGGAAAGGAATCCGTAGCCGGGGTGGACCGCGTCCGCCCCGGAGTCCTTCGCGGCCCCGAGCACCTTGGCCATGTCCAGATAGCTGGTGGCCGGGGTGTCACCGCCCAGGGCGAACGCCTCGTCGGCCGCGCGGACATGCAGGGCATCCCGGTCCGGATCGGCGTAGACGGCTACGCTCGCGATTCCGGCGTCCCGGCAGGCACGGGCGACGCGGACAGCGATTTCGCCTCGGTTGGCGATGAGCACCTTGCGCACGATGGCTCCCTCCTTGGAACAAGCTGAGTTTAGGGACTGCCGACACGCCCCCTCGACCCGTCCCCAGTGGTGAGCTTGCCCACACGGAGCGTGAGTCGAGGCTTGCCCAAGTCGCGAATTCCCTTGTGGCACCACGGTACGCCCGGATCCTCCCCCGCACAGTAACGGTCGAGTGCGGTCCGTTTCTCTGTCAGTGTGCCCCGCGCTCGATCGTGTTTCTTTGTTGACTCTCTACGAACGGGCCCAGGATTCTTTGCTTCCGCCCAAGCCCTTGTCCCGCCGTTTACCGGTGAGTAGCGTGCGCGATGTCGTCCGTACTGCCGGTAACAGCTGAAGAGGGTGGTGCCGTGATACGCGGACCCGTGGCCTGGGTGGCCGCGAGCGTGCTGCTGGTGGAGGCCGTCGGCTTCCTGTTCGTCAACGGGGTGCTCGCCACCGTCGTCCACAACCAGAGGATGTCCCTGGCCGGCGTCGACCCCGACGCCATGTCCGCCGGTACGTGGGCGCTGGGCGGCGTGACCGCCCTTTTCCTCGTCCTGTGCGCGGTGATCATGATGCGTACGGCCCTGACACACCGCGCCCCCGGCCGCTTCGGCCGGGTCGTGCTGATCACCTGCGCGGTGGTGCACGGCGTGCTCGGCGCGTTGACGGTCGGGCTGGTGGGGTGGACGGCGTTCGCGTGGATGACGGGGGTGCTGGCGCTGGTCGTCCTGGTGCTGGTGGGTCCCGCGGACGCGCCGGGCGCGTCGGAACTGCCGGCCCCGCGGGCCCCGTCCGGCCCGGAGTTCTCGGACCCGGTGACCTCGGATCCGGGAACCTCAGACCCACAGATCGGTGATCGGCACCCCGTGCTCGGCCAGCAGCCGACGCAGCAGGGGCAGTGACAGGCCGATCACGTTCCCGTGGCTGCCCTCGATCGAGTCGACGAACGGCGCCGAGCGGCCGTCCAGCGTGAACGACCCCGCCACGTGCAGCGGCTCGCCCGTCGCGACGTACGCGGCGATCTCGGCGTCCGACGGCGTGCCGAAGCGGACGGTCGTGGAGGCGGTCTCGGACGCGCGGCGGCCGGTCACCGTGTCGATCACGCAGTGGCCGGTCCTGAGGATCCCCTCGCGACCGCGCATCGACTTCCAGCGGGTGGTGGCCTCTTCGGCGTCTGCGGGCTTGCCGAGGGCCTCGCCGTCCAGGTCGAGCACGGAGTCGCAGCCGACGACCAGCGCGCCCGCCGTCCCGGGGAGGCCCGCCACGGCGGTGGCCTTGGCCTCCGCGAGCAGCAGCGCGAGCGCGGCGGGGGTCGGGGCGGACAGGGCGTCCTCGTCGACCCCGCTGACGATCACCTCGGGCGCGAGCCCGGCCTGACGGAGCAGGGAGAGGCGGGCGGGGGAGGCGGAGGCGAGCACGAGCCTGCGACGGGGAGCGGTCATGCGGGCCATCGTAGGGCCGGGGCGGCCGCCCGCTGTCGGCGGAGGCCGGGTCTCGCGGCACCCCAGGCGGGTCTCACAGCACCCCCAGGACGAGCATCGCCAGGATCATCGCCAGCGCGAGGACCACTCCGGCGCGGTGGAGCATGGTCTGCCCCTCGCGCAGTTCTTCCGGCGGTTCGTTCTTCGGGTCGGACCACAGCATGCCCCGATCCTCCGGCGAACCCGGCCGGGGCGCCTGAGTACACGTACTCAGGGCGCTCCGGTCCCGGGGACCACGTCCGTCAGCCGGGCCAGTACGTACGGGCCCAGGAGCGCGGCCCCGGCTCGGGAAGCCGGTCCCTCAGCACCCGGCCCGGGGCCGACCACGCGGCCGGCGGCTCGGGCGGGCCGGCCTCCGCGCCGGAGGCCCGTACCCGCGCCTGTACGACCGTCAGGGCCGCGGCCAGCTCCTCCGGAGTCGGGTTGCCGCGTATCACTTTGATCATCGTCACGTCCCCTTTCCTGCCGTCCGTTCCTGCCGTTCGTTCCTGCCGTCCGGGTCGCCTACAGCGGAATGTTCCCGTGCTTCTTCGGCGGCAGGCTCTCCCGCTTGGTACGGAGCTGGCGCAGGCCCTTCACCAGGTGGGCCCGGGTGTCCGACGGCATGATCACCGCGTCGACGTAACCGCGCTCGGCCGCCACGTACGGGTTGAGCAGCGCGTCCTCGTACTCCTGGATCAGCCCCGCCCTGGCCGCGTCCTGCGCGTCCTCGTCGCCGGCCGCCGCGATCGTACGGCGGTGCAGGATGTTCACCGCGCCCTGCGCGCCCATCACCGCGATCTGCGCCGTCGGCCAGGCGAGGTTGAGGTCGGCGCCGAGGTGCTTGGAGCCCATCACGTCGTACGCGCCGCCGAACGCCTTGCGGGTGATCACCGTGATCAGCGGGACGGTGGCCTCCGCGTACGCGTAGATCAGCTTCGCGCCGCGCCGGATGATGCCGCCGTACTCCTGGTCCAGGCCGGGCAGGAAGCCCGGCACGTCCACGAACGTCAGCACCGGCACGTTGAAGGCGTCACACGTACGGACGAAGCGGGCCGCCTTCTCCGAGGCGTTGATGTCCAGACAGCCGGCGAACTGCATCGGCTGGTTGGCGACGATCCCCACCGGATAGCCCTCGACCCGGCCGAAGCCCGTGATGATGTTCGGCGCGAACAGCGCCTGCGTCTCCAGGAACTCGCCGTCGTCCAGCACGTGTTCGACGACGAGGTGCATGTCGTACGGCTGGTTCGCCGAGTCCGGGATCAGCGTGTCGAGCTCGCGGTCCTCGTCGGTCGTCTCCAGCGCGGCCTGCTCGGGGAAGGCGGGCGGCTCGGAGAGGTTGTTCGAAGGGAGGTACGAGAGCAGGGACTTGACGTATTCGATGGCGTCCTTCTCGTCCCCCGCCATGTGATGCGCCACGCCGGACGTGGTGTTGTGCGTACGGGCTCCGCCCAGCTCCTCGAAGCCGACGTCCTCGCCGGTCACCGTCTTGATGACGTCGGGGCCCGTGATGAACATGTGCGAGGTCTGGTCCACCATCACCGTGAAGTCCGTGATGGCGGGGGAGTAGACGGCGCCGCCCGCGCAGGGGCCGACGATCAGGCTGATCTGCGGGACGACCCCGGAGGCGTGCACGTTGCGCCGGAAGATCTCGGCGAACAGGCCGAGGGCGACCACGCCCTCCTGGATGCGGGCGCCGCCGCCGTCGTTGATGCCGATGATCGGGCAGCCGGTCTTCAGCGCGAAGTCCATGACCTTCACGATCTTCTCGCCGTACACCTCTCCGAGCGAGCCGCCGAAGATCGTGAAGTCCTGCGAGTAGACGCAGACCGGGCGGCCCTCGACCGTGCCGTAACCGGTCACCACGCCGTCGCCGTACGGGCGGTTCTTCTCGATGCCGAAGGCGGTCGAGCGGTGCCGCGCGAACTCGTCCAGCTCGACGAACGAGCCCTCGTCGAGCAGCAGGCCGACGCGTTCGCGTGCCGTCAGCTTGCCCTTGGCGTGCTGCTTCTCGACGGCGCGCGCGGAGCCCGCGTGCGTGGCTTCCTCGATACGGTGCTGGAGGTCCGCGATCTTGCCCGCGGTGGTGTGGGCGGTTTCGGGCTCGGACATCGGGGTGCGGCTCCCTGCGGGGTTGCGGGTGCGGTGGGTCGGGCTTGCTCGGTCGCGCTTGCTGTGCCGGGGTGGTGCTGTTCCTTCTCCTGCGTACCTGGCTACTGATCCGTAGCGTATCGGCGCGGATACGGTTCGGCAGTGCGGTGTTTGCCACATCTAGGGTGGCTTGCATGAGCGATCCCGATACCCCACACAGCCGCTGGTCCGACCTGGAGCGGCCGCCTCTGAACGCCCAGGCGCTGCGGCGCGGGCTGATCCGGCCGGGTGGCCTGTGGACGTCCCTGGACGTCGTCACGACCACCGGCTCGACCAACTCGGACCTCGCGGCGGCGGCCGTCGCCCGGGACCCGCGCGCCGAGGGCGCGGTGCTGGTGGCCGAGGAGCAGACGGCGGGGCGGGGGCGGATGGACCGGCGGTGGTCGGCGCCGGCGCGCTCCGGGCTCTTCTTCTCCGTGCTCCTCACGCCGGGTGACGCCGTGCCCGTCGAGCGGTGGGGGTGGCTGCCGCTGCTCACCGGTGTGGCCGTGGCGACGGCGGTGGCGCGGTCGGCGGGCGTGGACACGGCCCTCAAGTGGCCGAACGACCTGCTGGTCACCGTGGGCGGGGAGGAGCGCAAGGCGGGCGGGATTCTCGCGGAGCGGGCGGGGGACGCGGCGGTGGTCGTGGGCATCGGCCTGAACGTCTCGCTGCGGGAGGAGGAGCTGCCGGTCCCGGCCGCGGGGTCGCTGGCGCTGGCGAACGCGGTGTCCCTGGACCGGGACACGCTGCTGCGGTCCGTCCTGCGTTCCCTGGAGCGGTGGTACGGGGACTGGCGCGAGGCGGGCGGCGACCCGGCGGCGTCAGGCCTCCAGGAGGCGTACGCGGCGGGTTGCGCGACGCTGGGCCGCACGGTCCGGGCCCTGCTGCCGGGGGAGCGGGAGCTGGTGGGGGAGGCGGTGGCCGTTGACGGGGACGGGCGCCTGGTGGTGGCCACGGAGGAGGCGGGGCGGGTGCCGGTGGGCGCGGGAGACGTGATCCACCTGCGCTGACGCGCTTCGTGTCCTCAATCGCCGGACGGGCTCGGGGGCCGGGGCCGCGCGGGTGGGTGCCCGCGTTGCGGTCACGGTCGTCCTCAATCGCCGGACGGGCTTGATCGTGCCGCTGCGGGCAAATCAAGCCTGTCCGGCGATTGAGGACGTCTTTGACCCGCAGGGGCATCGGGCCCGGGCCACCTCCAGCCCGTCCGGCGTTTGAGGACATCCTTGAGCCGCGCTCGCGACGGGCCTGCGCCACAATCAAGCCCGTCCGGCGATTGAGGACAGGGAAAGGGGGGCGTTCGTCGAGGGGGGACCACGCCCGGGTACCCCTTGGACGTGAGCCAGCGCACACCTGTCGTATCGTTGAGCCCGATCCACGACAGATCGGCAGGACTGTGGGCAGGGAACGGGCAGGAGGCGGCTGGTGACCGTCGACGATTCGAGCGGAGCCGACGCGCAACCGCCCAAGCCCACCCCCGACCCCTCCCCCCACTCCACCCCCCACCACATCGTGGACCACACGGCCGAACCGACCGACGACCCGCTCGCCATCCGGCTGGAGCAGCTCATCCTCGGCGCGGACCGCCGCTACACCCCGTTCCAGGCCGCCAGGACCGCCGGCGTCTCCATGGACCTCGCCTCCCGCTTCTGGCGTGCCATGGGCTTCGCCGACATCGGCCAGGCCAAGGCCCTCACCGAGGCCGACGTCCTCGCCCTGCGCCGCCTCGCCGGGCTCGTGGAGGCCGGGCTGCTCAGCGAACCCATGGCGATCCAGGTCGCCCGGTCCACCGGGCAGACCACCGCCCGCCTCGCGGAGTGGCAGATCGACTCGTTCCTGGAGGGCCTCACCGAGCCCCCCGAGCCGGGCATGACGCGGACCGAGGTCACGTACCCGCTGGTCGAGCTGCTCCTGCCGGAGCTGGAGGAGTTCCTCGTCTACGTGTGGCGCCGCCAGCTCGCCGCCGCCACGGGGCGCGTCGTCCAGGCCGCCGACGACGACGAGATGGTCGACCGGCGCCTCGCCGTCGGGTTCGCCGACCTCGTCGGGTTCACGCGGCTGACCCGCCGGCTGGAGGAGGAGGAGCTCGGCGAGCTGGTCGAGGCGTTCGAGACGACCTCCGCCGACCTCGTCGCCGCGCACGGCGGCCGGCTGATCAAGACCCTCGGCGACGAGGTCCTGTTCGCGGCGGACGACGCCGGCACCGCCGCCGAGATCGCGCTGCGCCTCATCGAGACCATGACGCACGACGAGACGATGCCGGCGCTGCGCGTGGGGATCGCGTTCGGCACGGTCACCACCCGCATGGGTGACGTCTTCGGGACGACCGTGAACCTCGCGAGCCGGCTCACCTCGATAGCTCCCAAGGACACGGTCCTGGTCGACGGCGCCTTCGCGGAGGACCTGATCCGTACCGGCGAGGCCCCCGCCTCCGAGGCCGGGGCGGCCGAGGCCGCGGCCGAGGCGGAGAAGGAGGGGCGCGAGACCCCCTCGTACCGCTTCGGACTCCAGCCGATGTGGCAGCGCCCGGTCCGCGGCCTCGGCGTGGTCGAACCCTGGCTCCTGGCCCGCCGCACCACCTGAGCCGGGTCCCCGCACGCACCACCTGATCCGGGTCCGCGGCACAGCTCGAACGACCGGGCCGGCCCCCGGTGCACACGAGGGCCGGCCCGTCAGGCGGGAGTGCCGCCGCGGTGGATCAGCGGGTGCCGCCCGCCACCGTCGCGCTCGGCTCGGCGACCTTCGAGCGCAGGGTCGCGCCGTCGGTCTTCGTCACACGGGTGGCCACCCGCGCGCCGCAGTTCGAGCCGTAGGTCCACACTTCCTGGTTGGTGATGCCGCCGGCCCAGTCGACGCAGTAGCCCTTCCCGTAGACGTAGACGGGCCCGGCGTACGACGTGTAGTTGCCGCTGTCGAAGTCGGAAGCACCCGTTTCGGAGACTCCCAGGTAGGTGAAGACGGACACGGGCGCTCCGCTGGTCTTGCGGATCGTGACCGCGCAGTTCTTCCCGGTCTTGGCGTTGTACGTGAGGTACACCGTGCCCTGCTTGCCGATGTCCGCCGAGTTCACGACGTTGTAGCCGGAGCCACAGACGCCGTTGTACGCGGCCTGGGCCGCCGCCGCGGCCGGTGCCGCGGTGGCGGGCTGCGCGAGGGCGGTGGTGGCTCCCCCGACCGCGAGTGCGGTCAGGACCGCGGCCATGGCAGCACGACGAGATTTACGCATGTTTGTTCCCCCTGTAACTCCACGAGTGCTTTCTGTGTGTTCGTCAGGTCAGACCAGCCGATCAAGAAAAGAGTTGTACGGAACTTTCCGGGAAGAAAAGCGGGGCCTTTATGATCTCGGTGAACCGTCGTTAACCGGGAGGGTGTGCCATGGGTGGGTCCGAGCAGAGGTACGGGGACTTCGTCGTCGTACGGAAGTCCGGGTACGTCGCCGAGCTGGTCCTCGACCGGCCGAAGGCCATGAACGCCGTGTCCACCGAGATGGCCCGCTCCCTGGCCGCCGCGTGCACGGCGCTCGGCGCGGACCGGGACGTACGGGTCACGGTCCTGACGTCCACCCACGCGCGCGCGTTCTGCGTCGGCGCGGACCTCAAGGAGCGCGCCTCCTTCACCGACGCCGACCTGGTACGGCAGCGGCCGACCACGCGGGCCGCGTACACCGGGGTCCTGGAGCTGCCCATGCCCGCGATCGCCGCCGTGCACGGCTTCGCCCTGGGCGGCGGCTTCGAGCTGGCGCTCGCCTGCGACATGATCGTCGCGGACCGTACGGCCGTGGTCGGGCTGCCCGAGGTGTCGGTCGGCGTCATCCCCGGCGGGGGCGGTACGCAGCTGCTGCCGCGCCGGGTCGGCGCGGCCCGCGCGGCGGAGCTGATCTTCACGGCCCGGCGTCTGGAGGCGGCGGAGGCGCGTGATCTCGGTCTCGTCGACCGGCTCGTCGACGAGGGCGACGATCGCGAGGAGGCGCTGGCCCTCGCGGACCGTATCGCCGCGAACTCGCCCGTCGGCCTGCGCGCCGCGAAGCGCGCGCTGCGGCTCGGGCAGGGCCTTGACCTGCGGGCCGGCCTGGAGGTCGAGGACGCGGCGTGGCGGTCGGTCGCGTTCTCCGGGGACCGGGCGGAGGGGGTCGCGGCCTTCAACGAGAAGCGGACGCCCCAGTGGCCCGGTGAGTGACCGGGTGAGGGGGCGCGTGGGCGGGTGAACGCAGAGTGAGCGCCCCTCGCTCCGAGTGATCAAATCATCCCAAAGCGCCCTAAGGTGGGGTGATGGGAGTGGATGGGCGACTGCGAGCGGTGGTGTCGCTGGCGCAGGCCATGGCGTCGGCCCAGGCACCGCGCGATTCCTGGCGGGCCGCCGCGCAGGGGGCGTGCGAGGCGCTCGGCGGGAGCTTCGGCGCGCTGTCCGTGTGGGAACGGGACCTCGGGCGGCTCAGGGTGCTGGTCAATGCGGGGGAGCGGGTGGCGGGGGAGGAGGAGTTCCCCGAGGACGAGGCGTATCCCGTCCACCGGTTCCCGGAGATCGCGGAGTTCCTGCACGAGCGGTGGGCGGGGGGCGGGGGGCCGAACGCCTGGGTCGAGATCGCGGAGGGGGCGGCGGCCGGGTCGCCCGGCTACAGCCACCAGCGGGTGGCCGCGCTGCGGCGGCGGGGGCGGGGGTGCTGTGTGGTCGCGCCGATCATCCTGCACGGGCGGGCGTGGGGTGAGCTGTACGTGGCGCGGCGCACGGGGGAGCCGTTGTTCGGGCGGGACGACGCGGACTTCGCGACCGTGATCGCGTCCGTGGTGGCGTCGGGGATCGCCCAGACCGAGCGGCTCGAAGAGGTCCGCCGCCTCGCCTTCACGGACCCCCTGACGGGGCTCGCGAACAGGCGGGCGGTCGACATGCGGCTCGACGAGGCGGTCGGGCGCTACCGGGCGGACGGCTCCGTCACGAGCCTGGTCGTCTGCGACCTGAACGGCCTGAAGAAGGTGAACGACACGCACGGGCACGCGGTCGGTGACCGGTTGCTGGAACGGTTCGCCTCGGTCCTGTCCCTGTGCGCGGCGAAACTGCCGGGTGCGGTGGCGGCGCGGCTGGGCGGGGACGAGTTCTGCCTGCTGGCGGTGGGGCCGTCGGCGGACGAGGTGGTCGCGGTCGCGGGCGAGTTGTGCGTGCGGGCGGCGGAGCTGGAACTGGGGGAGGGGGTGGCGTGCGGGGTGGCGTCCACGGGGGACGCGATCGGGGAGGTGCGGTCCGCGCGGCGCCTGTTCCGCCTGGCGGACGCCGCCCAGTATCGGGCCAAGGCGGCGCGGGCCGGGGGGCCGGTGGTGGCGGGGCGTGACGACGCGGTCCTGCGCCTCGCGGACGCCCCACCCCCCACCCCGTCCCGCCGCCGCTTCCGCGACGCCCCCTGAGCCCTCAATCGCCGGACGGGCTTGGTTTGCGCGTCGGCTGGGTGCGCGGGCGCGGCTCAGGCTGTCCTCAAGCGCCGGACGGGCTGGGGTCGGCTCGTGCCCGTTGCCCGTGCGGGTCAAAGACGTCCTCAATCGCCGGACGGGCTTGAGAGGGGTTGCGGTCGGGCCGTGACCGTTGCGGTCAAAGACGTCCTCAATCGCCGGACGGGCTGGATTGTTGCGCCCGTTGTCCCGTGCGGGTCAAGGATGTCCTCAAGCGCCGGACGGGCTTGATTGGTCTTGACGTGCGCCTGGGAGGGGGGCGGGTAGGGGTCGTGTCCGGAACGTAGAGCGTGTTTTGTGTCGCGTGACGGGGGGTGACCAGGACAGCTTGGTGAGCGCGACGTAAAACATGCAGTGCAGGACATGGCCCCTGGCCGACCCCCGGCGACAACCCGAGGATGGCCACCGGGCCGCAGCGGCACGATCAAGCCCGTCCGGCGATTGAGGACAAATCGGTGACCCGCGCGGCCAACCGGCCCCAAGCTTCGCTAGTGACACGTTGCGATTCAATCCGTACGCTCCTGAATATGGATATGCACACCGTCGTCCTGCGCCCCACGGGCACCACCGCCGAAGACGTCATCGCCGTGGCCCGGGGCCACGCCAAGGTCGAGATCGGCGCGGAGGCGCGAAGCGCGATCGCCGAGGCGCGGAAGGTCGTCGACGCGCTCGCCGCCAAGCCCGAGCCCGTCTACGGCGTCTCGACCGGGTTCGGCGCCCTCGCCAGCCGGCACATCGGCCCCGACCTCCGCGCCCAGCTCCAGCGCAACATCGTGCGCAGCCACGCCGCCGGCATGGGCCCGGCCGTCGAGCGGGACGTCGTGCGCGCCCTGATGTTCCTGCGGCTCAAGACGCTGGCCTCCGGCCACACCGGCGTCCGCCCCGAGGTCGCGCAGACCATGGCGGACGTCCTGAACGCCGGGATCACCCCCGTCGTCCACGAGTTCGGCTCCCTCGGCTGCTCCGGCGACCTCGCGCCGCTCTCGCACTGCGCGCTGACCCTCATGGGCGAGGGCGACGCGGAAGGCCCCGACGGGATCGTGCGCCCCGCGGGCGAGCTGCTCGCCGCCCACGGCATCACCCCCGTCGAGCTGCGCGAGAAGGAGGGCCTCGCCCTGCTCAACGGCACCGACGGCATGCTCGGCATGCTGGTCATGGCCCTCGCCGACCTGCACCGCCTCTACACCTCCGCCGACATCACCGCCGCGCTCACCCTGGAGGCCCTCCTCGGCACCGCCAAGGTCCTCGCGCCCGAGCTGCACGCCATCCGCCCGCACCCGGGCCAGGGCGCCAGCGCCGACAACATGCTGCGGGTCCTCGCCGGGTCCGGCCTCACCGGCCACTTCCAGGAGGACGCCGCCCCGCGCGTCCAGGACGCCTACTCGGTGCGCTGCGCCCCCCAGGTCGCCGGCGCCGGCCGGGACACCCTGGCGTACGCGAGGATCGTGGCCGACCGCGAGCTGGCCGCCGCCGTCGACAACCCCGTCGTCCTGCGCGACGGCCGCGTGGAGTCCAACGGCAACTTCCACGGCGCGCCCGTCGCGTACGTACTCGACTTCCTCGCCATCGCCGCCGCCGACCTCGGTTCCATCGCCGAGCGCCGTACCGACCGGCTCCTCGACAAGAACCGCTCGCACGGCCTGCCGCCCTTCCTCGCCGACGACGCCGGGGTCGACTCGGGCCTGATGATCGCCCAGTACACCCAGGCCGCGCTGGTCAGCGACATGAAGCGGCTGGCCGTCCCGGCGTCCGTCGACTCGATCCCGTCCTCCGCGATGCAGGAGGACCACGTCTCGATGGGCTGGTCGGCGGCGCGCAAGCTCCGTACCGCCGTGGACAACCTGACGCGGATCATCGCCGTCGAGCTGTACGCGGCGACCCGCGCCGTCGAACTGCGCGCCGGCCTGACGCCCGCGCCCGCCTCGCGGGCCGCGATCGACGCCCTGCGCGCCGCCGGTGTCGAGGGACCGGGCCCCGACCGCTTCCTGGCCCCCGACCTCGCGGGCGCCGACGCGTTCGTACGGGACGGCCGCCTGATCGCCGCCGTGGAGGCCGTCACGGGCCCACTCGCCTGAGCCTTGAGCTTGAGCTTGAGCCCGAGCCTGGCGAAAGTGAGCGGAAAGGCGTGAGGGGCCGCCCGGTGCATCGGGCGGCCCCTCACGTACGTCAGATCAGGCTCGCGCTTCTTCGGGCCGAGTACGCGACGAAGCCCGCGCCGATGCCGAGGAACGCGGTCCCGCCGATCAGGTACGGCGTGGTGCTCACGCTGCCCGTGTCGGCGAGGGCCAGGGGTTGCGAGGTCCCGGAGTCCTCGGAGGTGGTGCTGAGGCCGGCTGAGGTGAAGCTCTGACCGGCTGCGACCGGCTGTTGTTCCGGGCCGGAGTGCTCTTCCGCGGCTTTCGCGGACGGGACGAACCACAGGGCGCAGAGCAGGGTTCCGGCTGCGGTAGCGGTCAGCAGCGGGCGGCGTGCGACGGACACGTGATCGATCCCCCTTGTGACAACGCCGAATTGGCTGGGTGCGCTGATGCTAGTGAAAGCAGCGGGTCGCGGGAAAGTCGTGGAGGCCAGGAGCCCTACGCTCCGTCGTATGACCACTTCTGAGACATCACGGTTTGTGCGGCTACGGGTCGAATTGGTACTGGAGATCGACGGGCCCGACGCGCTGAGCGCCGCCGCGCTGGGCCGGATCGTCGCCGACGAGACCATGCGCGAGGACGAGCGGGCCCACGCGCGGGCGACGGTACGGGAGGAGCCGGCGGAGGCCCTCGCGTACCTCGTGGAGCCGTACGACCTGGTCAGGGACGTGCCGGGGGTGGAGCTCGCGCAGGCGTCGTGGACGAGCGAGGAGATCGACTACGACCCCGACGCGGTGGAGTGGGCGCTCGACGAGGACGACGAGGCGGAGGACGACGGGGAGGACGACCGCGGGGACGACGGGGAGGACGAGGGCGGAGACGAAGACGACGAGGAAGGCGGCGACGGTCCCGGCGGCTTCCTGGGGGACGGCGGTACGGCGGATGGCCGGGGATCGCGCTTCGACCACCGGGACGGTCAGGGCCCCCGCTGAGTCGTGTCACCCTGGTAAGCCCCGGTCCTTGTTCCTGGCGGGCCGGGGCTCGGCCGTGCGCGCAGGGCAAGTGGCATGCACCACATCGTCGGCCGAAGTGGAACCGGACGAACCGGTACAGGTGTTCTTAAGGGTTATCGGCAGGGTAAGCGGCGACGATGGAGATACGTGTGATGACGGACAGCAAGCGGCGCAGGGGCCTCATGGCCGCGTCCGCACTGCTCGGTGGCGTACTGGTCCTTTCGGCCTGTAGCGACGGTGGCGACAAGGACGCGGGAGCCGCCGACAGCACGAAGTCCTCGCAGGCCCAGGTGGACGAGGCGGCCGCCAAGGCGACGTCCGAGGCCAAGATAGTCATCGCACCCGGGGACGGGGCGTCGAACGCCGGCATCAACGACGACGCCAAGGTCACGGTCACCAAGGGCACGCTCACCGACGTGACCATGACGACCGCCGACGGCACCGCCGTCAAGGGCACGGTCGCCGCCGACGGCCTCAGCTGGAAGCCCGACGGGCAGCTGGAGCGCTCCACGACGTACAAGATCGCCGCGACGGCGAAGGACGGCAAGGGCCGCAAGGCCTTCGAGAACGCCTCCTTCACCACCGTCTCGCCCGCCAACAGCTTCATCGGGAACTTCACCCCCGAGGACGGCTCCACCGTCGGCGTCGGCATGCCGGTCTCGATCAACTTCGACAAGGCGATCACCGACCAGAAGGCCGTGCAGGACGGGATCACCGTCACGTCGAGCAGCGGCCAGCAGGTCGTCGGCCACTGGTTCAGCCAGCAGCGCCTGGACTTCCGCCCCGACCAGTACTGGAAGGGCGGCTCGACGGTCACCCTCAAGCTGAACCTGGACGGTGTCGAGGGCGCGAAGGGCCTCTTCGGCGTCCAGCAGAAGACCGTCACCTTCAAGATCGGCCGTAACCAGGTCAGCACGGTCGACGCCAAGGCGAAGACGATGACCGTCACGCAGGACGGCAAGACGATCAAGACGATCCCGATCTCCTCGGGTTCGCCGGACAACCCCACGTACAACGGTCAGATGGTGATCTCCGAGAAGTTCAAGGAGACCCGGATGAACGGCGCGACGGTCGGCTTCACCGACGACGACGGCAAGGGTGAGTACGACATCCCCGACGTCCCGCACGCCATGCGGCTGTCGACCTCCGGCACCTTCATCCACGGCAACTACTGGGGCGCCCCCTCCGTCTTCGGCAGCGTCAACACCAGCCACGGCTGTGTCGGCCTCCAGGACGTCAAGGGCGCGGGCGACGCCAACATGCCCGCCGCGTGGTTCTACGACCACTCCCTCGTCGGTGACGTCGTCATCGTGAAGAACTCCCCGGACAAGACGATCAAGCCCGACAACGGCCTGAACGGCTGGAACATGTCGTGGTCCGAGTGGCAGGCCGGCTCCCAGGCCTGATCCACCGTCCGATCCACCCGCGCCGTCGGCGGCGGGCCCCGTGAGGGTCCGCCGCCGTCGGCGTTCTCATCGCGTTCTCAGCGGGGCCTCAACCGACCATCACACCGCGCGCCTAGCTTCACGCCCATGTTCTTCACATACCTCCGGCGCGAACTGCGCCGCCGCAGGAAGGCGGCGCTGGTCGTCGCCTCCGGGCTCGCGCTCGGCATCGCGCTGGTGATCGTCGTCAACTCCGTGTCCGCCGGTATGGGCAACGCCCAGGACAAGGTCCTCCAATCGCTGTACGGCCTCGGCACGGACATGACCGTCACCAAGGCCGCGCCCGCCGCGACCGGGGGCGGCACGGACCGGCCCCGGTTCAGGTTCGACGCGCAGGACGGGGACGGCAAGGCGCAGAGCAGCGACCGCGTGGTCGTCCAGGGCTTCGAGACCCTGGCGTCCTCCACGGTGACCAAGGTCGCCGACCAGAGCGGCGTCTCGGGCGCGGTCGGCGGCCTGAGCCTGAACGTCCTCAAGATCAACGGCCAGTTCACCCGGGGCGAGTTCAAGCCCGACGAGAACGGGGGCACCCGCCGCGAGGGCGGCGGGGGCGGCGGCACCGGCGGCCGGGTCTCCGGGGGCGGCGCCAACTTCGACGTCGACTCGTTCACCCTGTACGGCGCCGACGTCACCGAGCCCGCGCTCGGCCCGCTGACCTCGTCGAAGATCACCTCGGGCCGTACGTTCAAGACGACGGAGACGGACG
The DNA here is from genome assembly GCF_011694815.1 of Streptomyces liangshanensis. Classification (NCBI taxonomy): domain Bacteria; kingdom Bacillati; phylum Actinomycetota; class Actinomycetes; order Kitasatosporales; family Streptomycetaceae; genus Streptomyces; species Streptomyces liangshanensis. The sequence continues at coordinate 2,871,858 of NZ_CP050177.1, read as the reverse complement.
CGAAGGTCGCGGTCGTCGACAGCGCCTACGCCAAGAAGAACAACCTCTCGGTCGGCAAGACCCTCACCGTCTCCGGGACGAAGTACAGCATCATCGGGGTGGCCACGGCGGACAGCGGCGACGCCGCCGCCAACGCCTACCTGCCGCTGAAGCAGGCCCAGACCCTGTCCGACTCCAAGGACAAGATCACCACGGTCTACGTGAAGGCGTCGGACTCGCAGCAGATCAGCGCGGTCAAGTCCACCATCCAGAAGAACATCCCCGGCACGACCGTCACCACCTCCGCCGACCTCGCCGACACCGTCTCCGGCTCGCTCTCCACCGCCTCCGACCTCGCGACCAGCGTCGGCAAGTGGCTGTCCATCGCGGTGCTGATCGCCGCCTTCCTCGTCGCCGGCCTGCTCACCTCCTCGGCGGTCAGCCGCCGGGTACGGGAGTTCGGCACCCTCAAGGCACTCGGCTGGAAGTCCGGCCGCGTCACCCGCCAGGTGATCGGCGAGGCCCTCGTCAACGGCCTCCTCGGCGGAGTGCTCGGCATCGCCCTCGGCGTCGGCGGTGCCTACCTCGTGACCGCCATCAGCCCGACCCTCAAGGCACAGATCGCGTCCGCGTCGACCGGACGCGGCGGCTTCGGTGGAGGCGGCGGTGGAGGCGGCGGTGGCGGCGGCTTCGGCGGCGGTCAGGCGCGGCAGACCGCGTCCAAGGCCCTCGACGTCGCGCTCACCGCGCCCGTGTCCCTCGCCACCATCGGGATCGCCGTGGCCCTCGCGGTCGGCGGCGGCCTGATCGCCGGCGGCTTCGGCGGCTGGCGCGCCTCCCGGCTGCGCCCGGCGGACGCGCTGCGCCGGGTCGAGTAGCCCGTCCCGCCCGTCCCGGCCCCCCTTCACCCGAACCTCGTCCTTCGTTCCCCTCGCACCGCAGGAGTTGCACGATGTACCAGCTCAAAGGCGTCACCAAGGTCTACCACCGGGGAAAGAAGCCCGTCCACGCGCTCGCCGGCGTCGACCTGACCATCGAGGACGGCGGCAGGCTCGTCATCCAGGGCCCCACCGGAGGCGGCAAGTCCACCCTCCTTCAGATGCTCGGCGCGCTCGACCGGCCCACCGCGGGCACCGTCGAACTCGACGGCGTCGACCTGGGCAGCCTGCCCGAGTCCCGGCTCACCAAGGTGCGCGCCGAGTCCATCGGCTTCGTCTTCCAGAGCTTCAACCTGATCCCCACCCTCACCGCCCAGGAGAACGTCGAGACGGCCCTCGTCCCGCTCGGCCTCAAGGGCGCCGCCCGGCGCCAACAGGCTGCCGAGGCCCTGGAGTCCGTCGGGCTCGGCGAGCGACTCGGTCACGTACCGGGCGAGTTGTCCGGCGGCCAGCAGCAGCGGGTCGCCATCGCGCGCGCCCTGGTGAAGCGGCCGAAGGTGCTGCTCGCCGATGAACCCACGGGAAATCTGGACGAGTCGATGCGTGACGAGATCATGGAACTGCTGGAGGGCCTCTGGAAAGAGCACGGGCTGACCTTCATCATGGTCACGCACGACAGTTCCATCGCCCGTCGTGCTCCCCGGCTCGCCACCATCCGCAAGGGAAAGGTCACGGTCACCGAGAACGCGACCGCCGCCTGAGGTCCGTGGGGCGGCGCCCCTGCCCGGACTCCCGTCAACTCGCGGGCGTCTTCACCCCCGTACGCGTAGGTTCGGTTCATGCTGATCACTCTGGGAAGCCCGCCCACGGACGCCGAGACGGACGCCTGGCACGCGGTGGTCACCGCCGCCCATGTCCTCGATCTCCCGGCGTCCGTCCCCGAGCCCAGCCGGTCCGAGACCGCGGGGAAGCTGCGGCTGCCCCCGGTGAGCGGACGGAACAAGCACCTCGTGTCGACGGCGGCCGACGGTTCGTACGACGGGGTCGCCTCGCTCGTCCTCTTCACCGAGGAGCCCCACCTCCACACCGCGTTCCTCGACGTCCTGGTGGTGCGGCCCGACGCCCGGCGGGGCGGTGTCGGCGCCGCGCTCTGGACGGCGATACGGGACGAACTCGCCGCCGCCGGGCGGACCTCGGTCTCCACCGTCCTCGAACTGGGCGGCGCGGGCGAGGCGTTCGTCGACAGCCTCGGCTTCACGAACGTCCTGCCGCTCGGCTGGTACGTGATGCGGGTCCGGCAGACCCTCGACGACGTCCCGGAGCCGGCGCTCCCGCCGGGGCTGCGCTTCGCCGACTGGTCGGGGGTGGTGCCCGACGCGCTGGCGGAAGGTTTCTCCCGCGCCCACGACGCGATGGAGGACACCCCGGGCGGGGCCCTGGAGGAGCGGGTGCCGCGCTGGGACACCCGCAGAGTGCGGGCCGCGGCCCGGCTCATCGAGGACCGCGGCGGGGCGATCCTCACCTCCGCCGTCATCGACACCACGGCCGGTGACGCCGTCGTCGGCTACACCGAACTGGTCCTGCGCGACCCCGCGGGCACCCGCGCCGTCCAGTACGACACGGTGGTCGTCCCCTCCCACCGGGGCCGGGGCCTCGGCCGCGCGGTGAAACGCCACCTCCTCGGGACGCTGCACGAACTGCACCCCGGCATACGGGAGATCAGCACGACCGTCGCCGACAGCAACACGTCGATGATCGCCGTGAACGAAGCCCTGGGCTACCGGCGCGAGCGGCCGGTCGGCCTCTTCCTCGCCAAGCTGTAGGCCCGTCCGCGGGACGGGTCGCGGGCCCGGGCGCGGCCGTCAGCCGCAGCCGTCCGACCGGAACAGCCGGTACGCCGAGCCCAGCCGGTACTCACCGCCGCGCGTGACCGTCAGCCGGGTCCACTCACCCGCCCGCGCCACACACGCGCCCGGCGCCCTGAGCCAGGGCGAGTAGGCGATCCGTACCGTCACCGAGCCGGCCGCGGGCATCCGTACCACCAGCTCCGCGTCACCGCCGCGCACCACCGCCGCCGGGGCGGACACCAGCGGCACCGCGTCCCGCACCCGGTAGACTGCCCACCCTCTGTCGTGCCACACCGGCTCCAGCCAGTCCGGCGGGTCCCGTACGAGCGCGGCCTCGGCCGCGGCGGGGCTGTCCGGCCGCGCGTCCGGCAGGACGACGAACCCCACCGCCCAGCGGTCCAGCCAGGCCCGGTACGTGGCGGGGGAGAAGGTGCCGTCGTAGAAGAGCCGGCCGCGCTCCACGTCGAGCTGGCGGTTCCAGCCGCGCGCCATCGTGACGTACGGGGCGAGGACCTCGGCCTCCCGGTGGTTGCGGGCCGGGACGACCTCGACGCGCGTGCGGTCCGCGCCCAGCCGGTCCAGCTCCGCGATCACGCCCTCGGGGTGCGCGGCCCAGGACGGCACGGAGTTGGAGACCCCGAGGTCGTCGTCGGTCTTGTCGATCACCCATCCGGTGTTCACCACCACGGCGGCCGCCAGCACGAGGTGCGGGAGGACGCGCAGGGGACCTCCGCGTACGAGGCTCGTCAGCCGGGACGGTTCGAGGCCGCGGGTCAGCAGCGCGGCGAGCAGCACCGGCGGGCCCCCGAGCCCTATCAGGCGCTCGACGTTCGTGCCGATCGGCGACGCGATCGAGTACGTCAGGACCACGCCGACCGCGTAGACGACCGCCCCGTACCGTACCGTGAGCCAGCCGCGCGGGGCGCGCGGCGCCGCGAGCCACACGGCCGCGCAGGCGAACAGCGGCATGGACAACTTCTCGGTCGCCATGGGCTGTTCGCCGTGGAACGGGAAGAGCAGCGTGACGGCCCCCACCACCAGGAAGGGCGGCCCGATCAGCGCGGCCGCCCTGCTCCACCGCCGGTCCAGCAGGTACGCGGCGCCCGCCACCACCAGGAACAGCGCGGCGACCGGGCTGGCGAGCGCGGTGAGCGCGGACAGGGAGGCCGCGACGAGGACCGGGCGCGGCCTCCCGGACCGGAGGAGGACCAGCAGCGCCGCCAGCCCGACGGCCACCCCCACCGCGAACGTCGTCCGCCCGGACGCCACGTTGCACCAGAGCGCCAGCGCGCCCAGCAGCGCGGGCCACAGGGCGTGCGGCACCTTCGCCCGTACGAACAGGGCCGCCATGGCCCAGGTCCCGGCGAGCCCCGCCAGCACGGACGTCGTCCTGACGCCGAGGAGCGCCATCAACGGGGGAGCGAGGACGCTGTAGTTGGCGGTGTGCGTGCCGCCGTACCAGGAGAGGTTGTACGCGGAGCCGGGATGCCGGGCCATGAAGCCGGCCCAGGCGAGCTGGGCGGCGAGGTCGCCCCCGCCGGTGGCGAGGACGACGGCCCACAGCACGTAGAAGGGAACGGTGGCGGCGGTCACGAGGAGCGGCACGCGCCACGCCGTACCGGAGCGGTGGCCGGTGCGCGCGGCCGGGGACGGGGGGCGGCGGAGGCCGGCGGGGCGGTGGCCCGGGAGGTTGCCGGGGAGAGTGCCGGCCGGGGCCGCTCCCCTGGTTGCCCCGGCGCGGCCGCCGCCCCCCGCCGTCGTCGGTTCCTGTTCCGCCGTCTTCTCGCTCATGCGCACGCTCCTCACCCTAGGGTGTGTGCCGAAAGCGGCATCGTTCGCCCGTCCGGACAGACGCCCCTTTACGGACACCCCCGGTCAGGGAGCTCCGCGCCCCGCCGGGGCGGGCTCCGCCACGCGGCCCGCGCGCAGTTCCAGGCGCCGGCCCGCGAAGCCGTCGCGGAAGCGGCGGTCGTGCGAGACGACCACCACCGCGCCCGCGTACGTCACGAGGGCGGCCTCCAGCTCCTCCACCAGGCCGAGCGCCAGGTGGTTCGTCGGCTCGTCCAGGATGAGCAGGTCGGCGGGGCGGGTCACCAGGCGGGCCAGCTCCAGCCGCCGCCGCTGGCCGATCGAGAGCGCGGCGACCGGGACCCGTAGATCGGCCTCGCGGAACAGCCCGAGGCCGAGCAGTTCGTCCGCGTGCTCGTCCGGCGGCCCCGGGCGGCCCGCCGCGAACGCGGCCAGCAGCGGCAGCGGCGACGCGACGGCGGGCAGCTCCTGCGGCAGGTAACCGACGCCGCCCGCGCCGGCCGCGCCCCGGCGGATCCGGTCCGGCCCGCGCACCGTCCCGGAGTCCGGCCGCAGTTCACCCGCCAGCACCCGCAGCAGCGTGGTCTTGCCCGCGCCGTTCGGACCGGTCACCAGCAGCCGCGCGCCCGTCCCGACGGACAGCGCGTCCACCCGCAGCCGGTCGCCGACCGTCACCCCTTCGAGCGAGAGGAGGAGCTCCGTACCGGCCGCGCCCGGCGCGGAGTCCGTGCGCAGGCCCGGGGTGAACCGCAGCGGTTCCGGCGGCGCGGGAACCGGCTCCCGGCGCAGCCGCGCCAGCCGCTCCCGGGCCGCCCGCACCTGCCCGGACAGCTTCGTCTCGTGCGAGCGGCGGTGCTTGCCGAAGCCCTGGCCCGGGTCCTTGCCCGTGACCGCGAGGCGCTGTCCGGCGGCGGCGACCTGTTCCTCCGTACGGGACACCTCGGCGAGCCACTCGGCGTGGTCCTGGGCCCGGCGGCGGCGGTCGGCGGCCTTCGCCGCGCGGTAGCCGGCCCAGCCGTCGCCGTACCGCGTCACCGCCCCGGTGTCCCGGTCGACCTCCAGGATCGTGGTCGCGATGCGCTCCAGGAACACCCGGTCGTGGGTGACGGCCAGGACCGTGCCCCGGTGCGTCCTGAGCTGGTCCTCCAGCCAGGTCGTGGCCCGGAGGTCCAGGTGGTTGGTGGGCTCGTCGAGGAGCAGCAGCTCCGGCGCGGGCGCCAGCACGCAGGCGAGCGCCAGCCGCGACCGCTCGCCGCCGGACAGGGAGTCCAGCGGGCGGTCGCGGGTGAGGTGGGCGAGCCCGAGCGCGTGCAGGGCGGTGTCGACGCGGGTCTCGGCCCGGTAGCCGTCGCGTTCCTCGTACGCCGTCAACAGGTCGCCGTACGCGGCCAGTTCGGCGGGTCCGGCCGACCCGAGGGCCGCTTCGGCGGCGCGCAGCCGCCGTTCGAGGTCGCGCAGGTCGGCGAGGGCGGCGTCGACGGCGTCCTGGACGGTACGGGCCCGGTCCGCCTCCAGGTCCGTGTCCCGGACGATGCGGTCCCGGTGGCCCGCTCCGGAGGGCGGGGCCAGGTCGAGGGTCTGGGCGAGGTGGCCGGTGCCGCCCGGGAACCGGACGGTGATCTCGCCGTCGTCCGGCCGCTCGGCCCCGGCGAGGAGGCGGAGCAGGGTGGACTTGCCGGAGCCGTTCTCCCCGATGATCCCAGCCTTCTCGCCGGGCCGTACGGTCAGCGACACCTGGTCGAGGACGGGCCGGTCGCCGTACGTCTTCGAGACGTGCTTCATCGCGAGTTGGGCGCGTTCGCGCATGCTTCTTCCCCTGATGGCGGGTGGATTCTTCGGACCTGGGGTGCGGGTCCGGAATCAGAGGAAGAAGTAGTGCGCGAACATGCCGTCAACGGTAGCGGCCCCGCCCCCCGGCGCCCAGCGAATAAGCCGGGCGGCGGGCGGTCAGGCGGTCAGGCGGTCAGCCGGCCGGAGCCGGGACCGGTGCCTCGGCCGGGTTGCCGACGAGCTGGACCGGGCCGTTCAGGGTGTTCGCGGTGCAGCCGGGGCCCGACAGCGTCAGCCGGTCCGTCGTGTTCACAACGGAGAGCGGGCCGGTCAGCCGGGTGCCGCACAGGCTGACCGTACGGGCACCCACCGCCTGGACGGGACCGGTGATGTCCGCGCCCCGCGACACCAGCGACGCGCCCGCGCGGACCACGACCGGGCCGGTCAGGCGGGTGCGGTCCAGGCAGGTGACGCCGGACGTGACCACCAGCGGGCCGGTGTACGCGCCGGTCAGTGTCTTCGTGCAGGCGGGCGGGACGGCGACCTTGGCGCGGTAGTCCAGGGCGAAGGCGAGCTTGCCGGGCTTCTTGTCGGAGAGCGGGAGGCCCAGCTTTCCGAACTCACCGCCGGTCGGCTTCTTGCCGTCGTTCCACGCGGCCATGCGGCCCGCCTGGTCGGCGGTCAGCCCGGGCGTGATCTCGGTGTCGCCGGGGGTGGCGGACATGGCCTCGGAGGCCGTACGGACGGCGGAGAGGTACGACGCGGGGTCGCGGAGGTCGTACGACGCGAGGTCCAGGCGCCCGCGCAGCCAGGTGCCCCAGGAGAACTCCAGGAACTCGGCCGCCTCGGCCGGTGCCTGGTAGCCGATGTCACGGGTGAGGTAGACGAGGCCGCGGTACGGGTCGTCGTGGAAGGACGCGAGGCCGAGGCGGGTGGGGAGTTGGTCGACGGTGATCGGGTCGTTCTTCTCGTCCCGCAGCCAGACCCACTTGTTGTCCTGCATGGTCTTCCAGAACGCGGCCGTGGACAGCGTGCTCAGGTTGCCCGTGACCCGCAGCCGGATGTGCGTCCTCGGGCCGCCGTCGGGCGTCTCCAGGAAGGACGTCAGGGTGTGGTGCCCGTCGGTCAGGTACAGCGCGCCGCCGGGGCCGACCACGACCGTCTTCATCTGGGCGAGGGTGTCGGGCGTCTCGTCGCCGACCGCGACCGTGCAGGTGAAGCTCGACGGGTCGGAGATCCGGGCGCCGGGCAGCGCGGACGCCGCCTCTTCCTGCCCGTTGGTCTCGCACCAGTCGTCGAAGCGCTTGTTGAGGTCGCCGGCCTGCTCGTCCTTGGGGCTGCTGTAGCGGCCGAGCTTGTAGTAGATCTGGTCGAAGCCGATGGCGGGCTGGGTGGGGTGCAGCTGGTCGAGCGTCACGTCCAGGAGGTCGCCGGGCCGGGCGCAGAGCGCCGCCGCGTTCGGGCCCGTACAGCTGACAGGGGCCGCCGGCACGGTCGCGGGAGCGTCGGCCGCGAGGGCGGGGCCGCTCCCGGTGAGGAGGGTGCCCAGCACCAGGGCGCCGGCCGCCAGACCGCCGGCGAGGGCTCTCGCTCCGCGGGGCTGGGACGGCGTACGGGACGAGCCGCTCATACGGTCTCCACATGTCTCGGCGTGGGCGCGCGCACCCGCACGGGGAGCGGCGCTGCGGGGGGCGCGCACATCCACTCATCCCTCGTGGCCCCACGGAGTGAAGCGGAACCGTCGGGCCGGCGACGAGCGCGTGAACGCTAGCATTTGGTGCGGTTCGGGAGGGGTAAACGCCTTTCAAAATAACGCGGTTGGGGCTTGAGGGGCCGGAAACCACCGGTGGGCCGCCGGCCGGGCGCCACGACGGCCGGGTGCGGGTTCGCGGGGGATATGTCCGGTGTGCGGTTACATCTCCGGAGTGGAACGACGTCCTCGTCCCGGGAGGTGGCGCCTTGTCCGAACCCGTCCGTGCCCCCGAGCCTCCGGGCCGGCGCGAAGAACCGCTCCAGCGGCTGCTGTTCGGCGGTGTGTACGGAACGGTCCTGGCCAGTGCCCTGGCCGCCGCGCTCGACCACGACACGGGCCCCGACGACCCCGGCTACGACGCCGTATGGATCATGGTCGCGGCCCTGGTCTCGGCGACGGGGCACGGGTACGCCCACGCGATCGCCCACCGTACGGCCGACGAGAAGCCCGTGACCGCGAGCACCGTCCGCTCGGTGCTGACGGAGTGGCCGCTGGTCGCGGCGGCCGTCCCGACAGGGGCGCTGCTGCTCGGCTCGTTCTGGGGCTGGTGGAGCGAGAACGCGGCGATCGACGCGGCCCTGACCGTCAACACCGCCGCGCTGTTCGGCTGGGGTCTCTGGGCGGCCAGGACGGCGGGCCGCGACTGGTGGGCCGCGTGCCGCGTGGGCGCCGTCGACGTGCTGATCGGGCTGGTCATCGTGGCGGCGAACGTACTGACGAAGTGAGGGGTACGAGGGGGCGCGTCGCCCGGTGGGTTGTCAGCCCGCCGCGTCCGAGGCGTACTCCAGCAGGCGGGCGAAGCGCAGCCACGGCAGCAGGTACCCGTTCAGGGGCGCGGGACCGGAGCGGACGAGGGCGTCGAGGGCACGCGTGGTGTCGGCCAGTTCGAGCCGGGCCGGGCCGTCCGGGCGGCCGAGGCCGGTGAGGTACGCGCCCGCGCAGGCGTCCAGGCGGCCGTGCAGACCGGCCAGTTGGCCCGCCCGCGCCGGATCGGCGAGCGTCGCGTCGGGGTACGGGCCGCGCCGGAACGCGGTGTGCCGGTCCGCCACGGCGGCGACAAGTCCCAGCCGGGAAGGGGGCGTTTCCCCGGGCCAGTGCGGCCCGGGCGGGCGTCCGGTGTCGCCGGCCCTCGGGGTGCGGCGGCCGTGCGCCTTCTCCGTACGACGACGGACCGCGAACTCCGCCACGTTGCTGAGATGAACCGCCCGGCCCGCCTCCAGCACCTCCAGCGCCCGCACCAGCGCCACCGGATCCCGGCGCGGGTCCGGGGAGGGCAACGCGACGGTCGTCACGTACGCCCACGTCGCGTGGAAGCCGAGCGGGCAAAAACGCCCGACGGCACACCGCAGCGCGGCATGCCGTCGAACAAGGGGCTCCCTCTCGTCACGCACCACCCGCGCGAACCCGCGGAAGCCCATGTGGTGAGGTCAGCTCGCGGCCGGGGCGACACCGATCGGGCAGGAGACGCCCGTGCCGCCGATGCCGCAGTAACCGGAGGGGTTCTTGTCCAGGTACTGCTGGTGGTACGCCTCCGCCGGGTAGAAGTGGCGGCCCTCCGACGGCTCGATCTCCGTGGTGATCTCGCCGTACCCGGAGTCGTTCAGGACGCGCTGGTACGACGTCCGGGAGTCGGCCGCGGCCTTCTCCTGGGCGGGGGAGTGGGTGTAGATCGCCGAGCGGTACTGGCTGCCGACGTCATTGCCCTGGCGGAAGCCCTGGGTGGGGTTGTGCGACTCCCAGAAGAGCTTCAGCAGCTCCGCGTACGACACGACCTTGGGGTCGAAGACGACCCGCACGGCCTCCGTGTGACCGGTGAGGCCCGAGCAGACCTCCTCGTACGACGGATTCGGCGTGAAGCCGCCCTGGTAGCCGACGAGCGTCGTCCAGACGCCCTCGGTCTGCCAGAAATTGCGCTCGGCCCCCCAGAAGCAGCCCAGGCCGAAGTCGGCGACCTCCAGGCCTTCCGGATAGGGGCCGGTCAAGGGGTTGCCGAGGACCGTGTGGCGGGCCGGCACCGAGTACTCGGGCTCGGGGCGGCCGCGCAGGGCCTGCTCGGGGGTGGGGAGTACGGGGGTACGGCGTGACACGAACATCTCTCAGGTCTCCTCGGCTGTGGGGTCCTGTGCTTCACAACGTGCGGGGGGCCCGGGACATTCCGTTCCGGCAGGTGGGGCGCGGTGGCCGGGGTGCGGGCGGGCGAGGCGGGCCGGGTGGCCCGGGTCACCCCGGGAGCGACGCCGTGCTGCCGCCGTTCGCCTCGAACCCCGCCACCGCCAGCGCCCGGTACACCGCGTACTCCGCCGCCGGGTCGGGCGTGTGGGTCCAGGGCAGGGCGCCGACGTGCCCGTCCACCCCCACCAGCTGGTTCATCGCCTCGGACCAGCGCTCCGACCGGACGAGGAAGAGGACCAGCAGGTGCCGTACGTGCGACAGCATCGGGTCGTCGTGCCGCGCCGCGTGCACCGCGAACAGCGCGCCCTCCACCGCCTTCCGTACCACCGCGCTCCGGTAGAAGCCCTGCACCAGATTGACCTCGGGAAGGTGCTCGTACACCGCGAACAGTGGCAGCGCGGCCAGCAGCGAGCCCTGCGCGGCCCGCGCGGCGGCCGTCGTCGCGAAGTGGTCCGCCTCCTCGCGCGACCCGTGCCACGCCTCCGACCAGTACCGCAGCGCCGCCAGGTGCGCACCCATGTGCGCGGGCGCCCGGTCGATGACCTTCGCCCACACCTGGTCGAACCCGTCGTGCGGATAGCCGAGGCCCCGCGCCACCGACAGCTCGACGATGTACGGGACGGGGTCGCCGGGCGCCAGCAGGGCCGCCTCGCCGCACAGCGTGCGGGCCTCCTCCAGGATGATCCGGAAGTCGTCCGCGCCGACGGCCGAGGTCCGCCACGCCTGCTGGACCAGGAACTCCGCGTACACCGCGGCCGCCCCCGCGTCCTTCGGCGCCTCCGACCGCCACGTCCGCAGCCAGGTCCCGCCCACCCCGGGCCGCTGCTGGAGCTCCAGCGACGCGGCGCCCGCGAAGGCCTGCACCCGCTGCCAGCGCAGCTCGCCCTCCTTCGGCGTCGCGGCGAGCAGCCGGGCGGCGGGGCGCCAGTCCTGGGTGGCCTGGACGACGTCGAGCACGTCGAGGAGGTCCTCGTCGGGCCCCGGGAGCCGGATGTCCAGCTCCTCCTGCCGCACGAATCCGTAGTCGGCCGGGTCCGCGGCGTCCGGTGAACCGGGCGCGACCAGGCGGGGACCGCCGCGCCGCCGCCTGAGATAAGGGCTGAAGGCCAGCACCAACAGGCCGATCGCGAACAGGAACCAGAGCATCTCCATGGCCCCATTGTCCCGGACGCCGGGGGTGTCACGGGGACGGGGTGTGCCGGGCGGCGTACGCGGGAGGCGGCTCTCCGGCGCTACGCTCGGTCCCCATGAGCCACCAGCACAGCGGCGAGCACCGCAACTTCGAGACCGTCGCCATCCACGCGGGGAACACCGCCGATCCCCTCACCGGCGCGGTCGTCCCCCCGATCTACCAGGTCTCCACGTACAAGCAGGACGGGGTGGGCGGGCTGCGGGGCGGTTACGAGTACAGCCGCAGCGCCAACCCGACCCGTACCGCGCTGGAGGAGAACCTGGCGGCCCTGGAGGGCGGCCGGCGCGGGCTCGCCTTCGCGTCGGGCCTGGCCGCGGAGGACTGCCTGCTGCGCACGCTGCTGTCGCCCGGTGACCACGTCGTCATCCCGAACGACGCGTACGGCGGCACGTTCCGCCTCTTCGCGAAGGTCGTCTCGCGCTGGGGCGTCGAGTGGTCCGTCGCGGACACCTCCGACCCGGCGGCGGTGCGGGCCGCGCTGACCCCCCGTACGAAGGCGATCTGGGTCGAGACCCCCTCGAACCCGCTCCTCAACATCAGCGACATCGCCGGGCTCGCGGGTGTCGCGCGCGCGGCCGGCGCGAAGCTGGTCGTCGACAACACCTTCGCCAGCCCCTACCTCCAGCAGCCGCTCGCGCTGGGCGCGGACGTCGTCGTGCACTCCACGACGAAGTACATGGGCGGCCACTCGGACGTGGTCGGCGGCGCGCTGGTCGTCGACGACGCGGACCTGGCGGAGGAACTGGCGTACCACCAGAACGCGATGGGCGCGATCGCCGGCCCCTTCGACGCGTGGCTGGTGCTGCGGGGCGTCAAGACGCTCGCGGTCCGGATGGACCGGCACAGCGAGAACGCGACCCGGATCGCGGACATGCTCGTCCGCCACCCCCGGGTCACCAAGGTCCTCTACCCGGGCCTGCCCGACCACCCGGGCCACGAGGTCGCCGCGAAGCAGATGAAGGCGTTCGGCGGGATGGTGTCGTTCCAGGTCGAGGGCGGCGAGGAGGCGGCGGTCGCGGTCTGCGACCGCGCGAAGCTCTTCACGCTGGGCGAGTCCCTGGGCGGCGTCGAGTCCCTGATCGAACACCCCGGCCGCATGACGCACGCCTCGGTGGCGGGCTCGGCGCTGGAGGTCCCGTCGGACCTGGTACGGCTGTCGGTGGGCCTGGAGTCCGCGGACGACCTGCTGGCGGACCTCCAGCAGGCGCTGGGCTAGAGCGCTCCCCGGCCTTCCACCGCCTCCCGGGCCCTTCCGCCCGGGAGGCGGTTCGCGTGGGTCAACCGCCCTCCAGGGGCGGGGTCGTCCGCATCGGTGGGGGATTCCACGGGTCGGCGACCGCCGCCCAGACCGCGAAGGCGACGACGGCGGCGATCAGGGTCAGCCAGAGGATCCGGCGCACGGTGCGGCGGCGGTTGCGTTGGCGGGTGCCGCGGGCGAGGGCCCTGGGCGCGAGGTCGGCGGGGACGGTGGGGTGCGGGCCGTCCAGCAGCTGTCTGACCTCGGCCTCCTCGCGCTCGGAACGCGTCATTCCGCCGCCTTCCGTGCCGGTGCCGGTGCCTGTGACGGCGCCGGCGCCGGTGCTGATGCCGGTGCCGCCGGGGTCCGGGCCGCTTCCCGTACCGACGCCGCTTCCCGTACCCGCGTCACCGCCCGTGCGCAGATCATCCGCACCCGGTCCGGCGGCAGCCCGATCAGCGCGGCCGTCTGCTCCTCCGCCACCCCTTCGTACAGCCGCAGCACCAGCACCACCCGTTCCCGCGGGCGCAGAGGTCCCAGGATTCCCGCGGTGTGGTGGCGGGTGCGCCAGGCGCCGTGGGCGTACCGCAGCGCGAGGTCCTGGCGGGTGACGTCGTACGGGTCCTCGCCGCGCAGCTCGTCCCAGCGCGCGTACGTACGGGCCAACGCGGCGGTCAGGAGCCGCTGGGCGCGTGGCGCGGGGCGCGGCGATGCGGGGTCGGCGGGTTCCGCGGTGAGCAGGGTGGCCGCATGCAGAAGCCGGCCGGCCGCGCCCGCGACGAACGCCTCGAACTCGCGGGCCCGCCGGCGGTCCGTGGCCGCCTGCCGCTGTCGCACGCCCTCATATGAGGCCCGGCGGGGGGCCACGGTCAAGAGGGCGGTTCCCGTCGGCGCCGGGCCCGGGGCCGGGTCGGGTGCGACCCGGCCGGGCGTCAGCGGGTCGGCTGACCCGTCTCCTCCGGGTCGACGGACGGGCCGCCCTCCCCGGGCGGGAGTCCGGCCTGACGGGCCGACAGAGCGCCGTTGAACCGGGTCAGCAGTGTGGTGAAGGCCTCCCGCTCCTCCGCCGCCCAACCGTCGGTGACCTGCGCCATCAGCTCACGCCGTGACGAGCGGACCTCTTCGAGCCGCGCCTGGCCGCGCGCCGACAACTGGAGCACGACCGCGCGGCCGTCCTCCGGGTGCGAGGTGCGTTTGACCAGGCCGGTGTCGACGAGCGGCGCGACCTGGCGGGTGACGGTCGAGGAGTCGATGCCCATCCCGGCGGCCAGGGCCTTGACGCCCATCGGGCCTTCCTGGTGGAGCCGGTTGAGCAGCAGGTAGGCGGCGCGGTCCATCGAGTTGCGGACCTGCCCGATACCGCCGAGCCGGGTCTGTTCGGCGCGGCGGGCGAAGACGGCCACCTGGTGCTGGAGGGCATCCAGAAGGCCGGCGTCGCCCGAAAGTTCGGTGACCGTCTCCCGGGAGGCCGACGCAGCGGAAGTCATGTCCTGAATGGGGGGCATGGCTAGGGCTCTCTCGTGCGGTGGTCGGTTGGTGGGGGACAGAGTACGCGGCAACACCCCGGACCGTACCTGTCCTGCGGAAACCCGTCGTCAGGGGCAGGTTCCGGGACGCGATCCGGCACCGGCGCGGCGGTGAGCTGCGAGACTGGCAGGCATGAGCTTCGGTCCGTCCCGTTTCACCCCCGGCCCCGCGCGCACCGTGATCCTCGACGACATCCGGGGGGCGCAGAAGATGCTCTCGGGCGTGGCCAGGACCACCCCCGTCGAAGGCAGCCGGCACCTGACCGAACTGGTCGGCGCCCCGGTCCTGTTCAAGTGCGAGAACCTCCAGCGGACGGGTTCCTTCAAGCTGCGGGGCGCGTACGTGCGGATCGCCGGGCTCTCCCCGGAGGAGCGCGCGGCCGGGGTGGTCGCGGCCAGCGCGGGCAATCACGCGCAGGGTGTCGCCCTCGCCTCCACGCTGCTGGGGGTCCGGTCGACGGTGTTCATGCCGCTGGCCGCGCCGCTGCCGAAGGTCGCGGCGACCCGGGAGTACGGCGCCGACGTGCGGCTGCACGGCCAGGTCGTGGACGAGACGCTGGCCGCCGCGGAGGAGTACGCGTACGAGACGGGCGCGGTCTTCATCCACCCCTTCGACCACCCGGACATCATCGCCGGCCAGGGCACGGTCGGCCTGGAGATCCTGGAGCAGGTCCCCGAGGTACGGACGATCGTCGTCGGCCTCGGCGGCGGCGGGCTCGTCTCGGGCATCGCGCTCGCGGTGAAGGCGCTGCGCCCCGACGTGAAGGTGATCGGTGTCCAGGCGGAGGGCGCGGCCGCGTTCCCGCCGTCGCTCAGGGCGGGCCGGCCGATGACGATCGGGTCGCAGCAGACGATGGCGGACGGCATCAAGGTGGGCCGCCCCGGCGACCTGACGTTCCCGTTGGTGCGGGAGCTGGTGGACGAGATCCGTACGGTCTCCGAGGACGAGCTGTCGAGTGCGCTGCTGCTGTGCCTGGAGCGGGCCAAGATGGTGGTGGAGCCGGCCGGGGCGAGCCCGGTGGCGGCGCTGCTGAGCGCGCCGGAGGCGTTCCGGGGGCCGGTGGTCGCGGTGCTGTCGGGCGGCAACGTGGACCCGTTGCTGATGCAGCGGATCCTGCGGCACGGCATGGCGGCGGCCGGGCGCTACCTGAGCCTGCGGCTGCGGGTGACGGACCGGCCGGGCGCGCTCGCGACGATGCTGGGGGTGCTGTCGGTCGCCGACGCGAACGTGCTGGACGTGGGTCACGTACGGACCGATCCGAAGCTGGGGCTGACGGAGGCGGACGTCGAACTGCACCTGGAGACGAAGGGGGCCGCGCACTGCGCGGCGGTTGCCCAGGCGTTGCGGGCGGCGGGGTACACCATTCTCGGCTGACGCGGGGGCGGGCGGGGATCGCGGGGCTTCCCGGCGTCCGGCACGGTCGGCGTCGGGTGTGGCCGGCGTCCGGTGTGGCCGGCTCCCGCCGATGTGCCGGAACCGCTTGTGACTCGCGATATATCGCGTTAGTGTTCCGGCCCTGACCCCGTTCCGTCAGGACCCGGGATATTCCGGGCGCCGACGGGCGGGTCGCCATAGGCTCTGCGTACGCAGCGCAGCGCACCGACACCCTCACCGCCACTCGGGAGAACCCACATGCCAGGCGCCATCTACGCCGAAGGCCTGGTAAAGACTTTCGGCGACGTACGAGCTCTGGACGGCGTCGATCTCGACGTCCCTGAAGGCACGGTCCTCGGGCTCCTCGGCCCCAACGGCGCGGGCAAGACCACCGCCGTACGGGTCCTCACCACCCTCCTCCAGCCCGACAGCGGCCGCGCCGAGGTCGCGGGCATCGACGTCGTGAAGTACCCGAACGAGGTCCGCAGGTCCATCGGCCTGTCCGGACAGTTCGCCGCCGTCGACGAGTACCTGACGGGCCGCGAGAACCTGCGGATGGTCGGGCAGCTCTACCAGATGCGTTCCAAGGCCGCGAAGGCCCGCGCGGACGAGCTGCTGGAGCGCTTCAACCTCACCGACGCCGCCGACCGTACGACCAAGACCTACTCGGGCGGCATGCGCCGCCGGCTCGACCTCGCCGCCGCGCTCGTGGTCTCGCCGCCCGTGATGTTCATGGACGAGCCGACCACCGGACTCGACCCGCGCAACCGCCAGCAACTGTGGGGCATCATCCAGGAGTTGGTGGCGGGCGGTACGACCCTGCTGCTCACCACCCAGTACCTGGAAGAGGCCGACCACCTCGCCCACGACATCTGCGTCATCGACCACGGCCAGGTCATCGCGCGCGGCACCGCCGACCAGCTCAAGGCCCAGACCGGCGGCGAGCGCGTGGAGGTCGTCGTCCACGAACAGGCCCAGATCGCGCCCACCCGCACGGTCCTGGCCGGCTTCGGCAAGGGCGGCGAGGAACTGGTGGCGGTCGCCGAGCACACCCGCAAGCTGACCGTCCCCGTCACCGGCGGGGCCAAGCTGCTCGCCGAGGTCATCAGGGAGCTGGACAGCCGGGGCGTCGAGATCGACGACATCGGGCTGCGCCGCCCGACCCTGGACGACGTCTTCATCTCGCTCACCGGCCACGCGGCCGAGGGCGCGAAGGCGGAGCCCGAGAACGGTGGAGGCGGCGGCAAGGGCGCGGGGAAGGGCGGCCGCGAGGACGCCGGAAAGGGCGGCGCCGACGACGGCGGGCCCGGCCGGGACGTCCCCGGAAAGAGTGACATCACCGCCAAGGAGGCCGGGAAGTGAGCATCACCAGCGACGCGCCGCGGACCACGGCCCCCCGGCCGCGCGGCGGGATCATCCAGTCGGCCGGGGACTCCCTGGTCATCGCCCGCCGGAACCTGATCCGGATGACCCGCATCCCCGAGGTGGTCCTGTTCGGGATCATCCAGCCGGTGATGTTCGTGGTCCTCTTCACGTACGTCTTCGGCGGGTCCATCAAGGTCGGCAACAGCACCAGCCCCCAGGTCTACAAGGACTTCCTGATGGCCGGGATCTTCGCGCAGACCGTCACCTTCGCCACCGCCGGATCGGCGGCCGGCATCGCGGACGACATGCAGAAGGGGCTCGTCGACCGGTTCCGCTCCCTGCCGATGGCCCGGGGCGCGGTGATGACGGGCCGTACCGTCGCCGACCTCGTACAGACCTGCATCACGCTGCTCGTGCTGGCGATCGTCGCCCTGATCGTGGGCTGGCGCACCGGCTCCGCGGAACCGACCAACTTCGGACGGGTCCTGGGCGCCTTCGGTCTGCTGCTCCTGCTGGGGTACGCCTTCACCTGGATCGGCGCGCTCATCGGTCTGTCCGTACGGACGCCCGAGGCGGCCACCTCGGGCGGCATCATCTGGCTGTTCCCCGTCACGTTCATCTCGAACGCCTTCGTGGACTCCAGCCAGATGACGCCCTGGCTGCGGCACATCGCCGACTGGAATCCGTTCAGCGCGACCGTGCAGGCCTGCCGCGTGCTGTTCGGGAACCCGGGCGTCTCGACGTCGCAGGCGTGGCCGATGGAGCACCCGGTCTGGGCCTCGGTGGTCTGGTCGATCCTGATCATCGTGGTGTTCCGGACGCTGGCCGTACGGAAGTACCGCTCCGCGTCGGTCTGAGGCGGGTCCGCGCCGGCCGCGAGCCCGACCCCGTACGCACAGCAGGGCCTTGCCCCGTCACCTCGTGTGACGCGGTAAGGCCCTGCTCGCGTTCGTGTCGCGCTCAGCCCTGGTACGGCTTGGCCGCGAGGATCTTCACCGCGGCCTTCTTGCCGTTGGGCAGCTCGTACTCCGCGTCGTCGCCGACCTTCTTGCCGTTCACGCCCGAGCCCAGGGGGGACTGCGGGGAGTACGTCTCGATGTCGGCGCTCGCGTATTCACGCGACGCCATGAGGAAGGTCACCGTGTCGTCGGCGTCGCCGTCGAACGCGATGGTCACGACCATGCCCGGCTCGACCACCCCGTCGTCCGCGGGGGCCTCGCCGACCTTCGCCTTCTGGAGGAGCTGGGTCAGCTGGCGGACCCGGAGCTCCTGCTTGCCCTGCTCTTCCTTGGCCGCGTGGTACCCGCCGTTCTCCCGCAGGTCGCCCTCCTCGCGAGCAGCCTCGATCTTCTTGGCGATCTCGGTGCGGGCGGGACCAGACAGGTAGTCCAGCTCGGCCTTCAGCTGGTTGTACGCGTCCTGGGTGAGCCAGGTCACGTTCTCGCTGGTCTGGGTCACAGGTGCTCCTCGTAGGTACTGGGAATACAAAGCAACGCCCTACCCAGAAGATTGTGCCTTCTCGGTGGGGCGAAACCACGAGCCTAACAATTTCGCGGCGGGAGGGGGAGGACGAATGCCATCAGAAATACATCACCGCAGGTCAGAGGGGCAAGGTGCGGTGGGTCGAAACGGGCTGTCGCGGGGCCTGCGGCCCTGTCGGCGGCTCTGGCGGCCCGGGCCGACCCGGGCCGACCCGGTCGGCGGGGGGCCGGCGCCCCCCGCGCCTCAGTCGGTCGTGCAGCCCACGAGTTCCGTGGCGGTGGCGCTCTCCGTCGTCCTGATCGTGACGATCTCGTCGACCCGCGTCTCGCCCTTGGTGAAGCGGACGTCCTTGCGGCCGACCTCGGTGCCGTCCTCCGCGAGGGAGCGCAGGGTGCAGGTGCCGGTGGCACCGCTCCTCTTGCGGACCTCCAGGTGCGCCTCGACGGAGGAGGCGGAAACGCGCTTGAACTTGATGAGTTCCCCGGACACACTCTGCCCGGCGATGGAGTGGTATCCGTACCAGCCGAGCAGGGCCACCGCGAGCGCCCCGAGGACAGCGCCGGTGATCATGAGGCGGCGGTCGGCGCGCTCGTCGGCCGAGCGGCCGTAGCGTCCCTGGGGGAGCCGCTCGCGTACCACAGCCATGGTCGTTCCTCTCGGAGTCGGGCGGCCGGAATTTCCTCCCCCCGATATCCGTCACTATAGAAGCCGCCTGATGCGACGAATCACTGAGGATCGAGTCTTGACTGACCAGCTGCGACTGATGGCCGTCCACGCCCACCCCGACGACGAGTCGAGCAAGGGTGCGGCCACCATGGCCAAGTACGTGTCCGAGGGGGTGGACGTGCTGGTCGTGACCTGCACCGGCGGCGAGCGCGGCTCCATCCTCAACCCCAAGCTCCAGGGTGACTCCTACATCGAGGAGCACATCCACGAGGTCCGCAAGAAGGAGATGGACGAGGCGCGCGACATCCTCGGCGTCGAGCAGGAGTGGCTCGGCTTCGTCGACTCCGGGCTGCCCGAGGGCGAACCGCTGCCGCCGCTGCCCGAGGGCTGCTTCGCGCTGGAGGACGAGGACGAGGCGGCGGGACGGCTCGTCCGGCTGGTCCGCTCGTTCCGGCCGCAGGTCATCACGACCTACGACGAGAACGGCGGGTACCCGCACCCGGACCACATCATGACCCACAAGATCTCGATGATCGCGTTCGACGACGCGGCGAACACCGAGAAGTACCCCGAGGCGGAGTTCGGCCCCGCCTGGCAGCCGCAGAAGCTCTACTACAACCAGGGCTTCAACCTCCCCCGGACGGTCGCGCTGCACGAGGCGCTGCTCGCCCGCGGCATGGAGTCGCCGTACGAGGACTGGCTGAAGCGCTGGGACGACTTCGAGCGCGAGCCGCGGACCCTGACCACGCACGTCCCGTGCTCGGAGTTCTTCGAGACCCGTGACAAGGCGCTGATCGCGCACGCCACGCAGATCGACCCGGAGGGGGGCTGGTTCCGGGTACCGATGGATCTCCAGAAGGAGGTCTGGCCGACCGAGGAGTACGAGCTCGCGAAGTCGCACGTCGATACATCCCTCCCCGAGAGCGACCTCTTCGCGGGCATCCGCGACAATGCCTGATATGTATGCGACCCAGGCAGTGACACACGTTGTTCTCGCGGCCGAGCTGGACGAGAACAAGGTGACTCCCGGTGTTCTCGGCTTCGTCGTCTTCGCGGTGATGGCGGCGGGGCTGTGGTGGCTGATGAAGTCGATGAACCGCCACATGGGAAAGGTCGACTTCAAGGAGGCCCCGGAGCCCCCGGCGCGAGCAACGGCAACAGCGGGCACCCCGACGGACCGGGTGCCGGGACGGGCGTCCACGCCCGGCAAGAACTAGCCGGGGGCGGCCCGCCGCCCGCCTCCGCCCCCCGGCCCACCCGAGGCGCCCAGGCGCCCGAGCGGCCGCCACGACGAGGCGGCCTAGGCCCGCGATCAGGGGCACGCCCCAGGCCTGCGGCCGCGCTTCGTCGCCGGGGGGTCCGCCCCGAGGCTGGCGGGCCGCCGCCCCGGCCCGCGGCCCCGCCGCGTCGTAAGGGGCACGGCCCCGGCTCCGCCGCGCCATGAGGGGTACGGCCCCCGGGCTGCCGCGCCGCCGCCAACGCGTGACCCGTACCGTCGCCCCGCAGCCGGCGCCCGGCTCGTACAGGCAGGCCCCGTACGCCCCGTACCGTCGCGCCGCCCGTGCCGGACCCCGTCAGGGGTGGGCTGTCTCCACCGGGACGCCCATTACCTCGCGCGCGTGGCGGTTGGGGATCATGCCCAGGCGCCACGCCTGCCAGCCGGCCTCCAGGGTGATGCCGCGGTCCAGCACCACCGCGAAGGCCTCCGCGCAGTCCTCCAGCTTGCCGTCGCGGGTCGGGTGGCGCGCCGCCGCCAGTTCGGCGAGTTCCTGTTCGGCGACCACGGACCCCACCTCGACGCCCCCCGCCGACGCGTAGGGCAGCAGTGTGCAGCGCAGGAAGCGTGACCAGTCCGCGCCGCGCCGGTCGTCGTACGACGTGAAGAGCGCCGTCGCCTCGTCGCACAACTGGAGGGCCTGGGCGGCGCGGTTGTTGCCCGCGTCGATGACGGCCAGCTCCAGGCAGGTCCACGCCTCGCCGTGCGCGACGCCGATGCGGCGGAAGTCGGCGCGGGCGTCGACCAGCAACTGGCGGGCGAACCCCGAGTTGCGCAGATTCCCCGTCCGATCCGCCTGCTGGTCGCGAGTGACCCGGCCCGAGTGGTGACGGGCGCAGGCCAGCCCGTACACGTCCCGCATGCGGGAGAACATCGTGCGCGCCCGCTCCAACTCCCGCACGGCCTGCCCCGGTTCGCCGCTCTCCTCCAGCGCCTGGCCGAGGTAGTACAGCGTCCAGGCCTCGCCGCGCGCGTCCTCGTTCTCGCGGTGGCGGGCGAGCGCCTCGCGCAACTGCCCGGCCGCCGGGGCGGGTTCGCCGTCCACCAGCTTGGCCCTCGCCAGCTGCGTGAGCGCCCAGGCCTCGCCGCGGCGGTCCTGGGTGCGGCCGTACAGGTCGGAGGCGGTGCGCAGTTCGGACTCGGCGCGCGGCACGTCACCCATGCGCAGGCACACCTGCCCGAGCTGGAAGTGCGACCAGGCCTCGCCGTGCACGGACTCGTTCTCGCGGTGGAGCACCAGCGCGGTGGAGAGGAGGGTGAGGGCCTCGGCGAGGTTGGCGCGGTCGCGTTCGACGGCGGCCAGCGCGTGGAGCGTCCAGGCGCGGTCGCCCGCCAGCTCCTTCGCCGACTGGAGGTCCAGCGCCTCGCGCAGCTTCGCCGACGCCTCGGTGAGGTTGCCTTGGTGGTGGAGGGTGATGCCGAGGGAGCAGAGCGCGAGGGCGGCCCCCGACTCGTGCTGCGCCTCCCGGTAGAGGTCGACCACCGAGGTCAGCGTCGTACGGGCCTTGTCCAGCTCGCCGAGCTGGCGGGCGGCGATGCCCGTACGCCACTGGACCGAGCGGACCAGCAGCCCTTGGTCGACGGCCTGGGTCAACTCGCTGATCTCGCCGAGGCGGTAGAGGTCGCCGCGCAGCAGGCAGTAGTCGCAGAGCGCGCCGAGCAGGTTCAGTACGGCCCCCTGGTCGACGCCCTCGGCGTGGCGGAGCGTCGCGGTGATGAAGCTCGACTCGTCGTCCAGCCAGCGCAACGCGGCGTCTAGGGAGGTGAACCCGTGGGCGCCGGCGGCGGTCCTGAACAGGTCGGCCCGGGTGGACGTCTTGCCGTCGACCAGCCGGATCACGGAGGCGGCGAGTTGGCCGTAGTTCCTGATGAGCCGTTCCTGCGCGGCGGTACGGTCCGAGGCCTCCTCCTCGTCGAGGAGGCGGGCGTACGCGAAGATCCGCACGGCGTCGTGCAGCCGGTAGCGGCCGGACCGGACGTGGTCGATCAGCCCGGCCCGGGACAGCGCGACGAGCCGCTGACCCGCCTCCTGCTCGTCCGTCCCCAGCAGGGCCGCCGCGGCGGCGGCGCCGAGGGAGGCGCGGCCCGCGAGGGCGAGGCGGCGCAGGAGGGTGCGGGTCTGCTCGTTCTGGTCGTTGTAGCGCAGCCACAGGGCGCGTTCGACGGCCCCGACCCCGCGTCCGGCGACGGAGAGTTCGGCGGCGAGCTGCTGGGTGCTGCGGGCGCCGAGCGAGGACCCCGCGATGCGCAGGGCGAGGGGCAGGCCGCCGCACAACTCCCGTACCAGGTCGGTGGACTGGCTGTCGTAGGGCGCGGCCGCCGACTCGGCGGAGTGCGCGGCGGCTTCGCGCAGCAGCTCCTCGGCGCCGACGGTGTCCAGCGCCTCGACGGGCAACTGGTGCACCCAGGCGGGCACGTCGGCGGGCAGCTCGATCGGCTGACGTGCCGTCACCAGCACCAGGCTGTCGGACCGTTCGGGTACGAGGGTGCGTATCTGCTCGGGGTCGGAGGCGTCGTCGAGCACGACGGTGACGGGGAGGCCGGTGAGGTGCTGGTGGTACAACTCGGCCAGCCTCCTGACCTGTTGCTCGGCGGAGGACCGCTCGCGGAACAGCAGTTGCTCGCGGGGCGCGCCGAGGCGGTTGAGCAGGTGGAGCAGGGCGTCGCGGGTGGGCAGGGGCGCCTCGCTCGCGCCGCCGGTGCCGCTGCCGTCGCGCAGGTCGACGACACACGCGCCGCGGAACTGGTCCTTGAGCTGGTGCGCGGCCCGTACGGCGAGGGCGGTGCGCCCGGAGCCCGGTTCGCCGTGGAGCACGACGACGGTCGGCTTCGTCTCCGTGGACACGCGGGCCGCGTGCACCCACTGCGCGATCTGCGCCATGTGGGCGCGACGCCCGGCGAACGGCCCCTCCGGCTGGGGGAGATGGCCGAAGGACTGCTCCAGCACGCTGCGGCGCCGGGCGGCCGCGCTGCGGTCCCCGCCGCGCAGCGAGGGCGCGACGGCGGGCTTCTTCGTGGTGCTCCGGGTGGCGGAGGTCAGGACGCGCTGCTGGTCGAGGAACGGCCGGATGGCCCGTACCTCCAGCGCCGTGAGCCACTGGAGCCGCAGTTGCTCGGCGCCGCCGGGCTGCCCGGCCGCGGCGGCCTGCCGGTGCGCGGCCGGCCAGTGGGAGGCGGTGACGCGGGCGACGGTGGTGGCGGCCCCCGCGACGGCGACGACCGCGCCGGCGCTGAGCGCGGTGGCGGCGGCGGTGCCGAGCGCGACGTCCGCGCCGATGGCGGCGGCCGCGGCAACGGCCGTGATCAGCGCGGGAGTTCCGAGCGCCTGCCGGCTGAACCGCGCCGACAACTCGGGCCGCCCCTGCCGCTCCGCGTCGAGGGCCCGTACGTACGCGGCGTACTCCTCCTCCGCCCCGGCGGCCAACGAGTCGAGCGCGTCCCGCCCCCGCCCCAGCAACGCACCGGCGTCCACCCGCCCCCCGGACCGCCGCACCTCCTCCTCCACGGCCCGCACCAACAGCCGCTCGGCCTCGGCCCGGTGACTCTCCCGCATGTGCGTCCCCCTCAACATGGCGATGGAACGCCATTGTCCTGCCGGGACGCCGCGAGCGCGAGGGCGATGGGACGGCGTCGGGGGGTGAGGGGGGTATGAACGCGAGCGAGATCGACCCCCTGCTGTGACCAGGCCCGGTCACGTTCCGCGGAGGTCACGCCTCTCTGATGAGCACGCGGTTCCCGCAGAGCTTCGACCAGTCGTCGCGGTCGGAGGTCAGTACAACAGCAGGGGCGGGCGCGCGAAGCGCCAGTGCGGCTACGAGAGCGTCGACGGCGTACTTGTGTCCGTGCAACCCGCCTGCGTCCCGGAGCAGCGCTACAGCGGTCAGGGCGTCCTCCTGGCTCACCGGCTCCACCCGCAGCCGGGACAGGACCCAGTGCAACCGCGCCAGGTCCGTCTTCCCCTGCACCGCTTCGACAATGGTCAGCACGGACACGAGCACGGGAACCCCGGCCTGCCGGGAGGCTTCGATGCGAGCCGCCATCTTGCGGTCGTCACGGAGAAGCAGGGAGAGCGCCTGGCAGTCGAGCACCAGGGAACGAGGGGGCTGCTCCTTCACGCGGCGTCCCGTCCGGTGTCCTGAGGGATGTCCTCTCCGAACAACTCGCGACGGGCTTCTTCGACCTCTTGCTCCGTCAGCGGACCGTGATCGGCCTCGTGCGAGGCAACGATCTCCGCGAGGCCGTCCATGGCGAGCTGGTGTCGGACCGCCTCGGTGATGTAGCTGGACACACCGCGCCGGCCGGCTCGCGAGCGGAGCTCCGTGACGAGGTCGGTGGGCATGGACACGGAGATGTTCTCGGTGCCTCCGGCGCGGGTCTGCTTCATGGCATCCAGTGTGCCATAGGGACTATTACAACGGGATGTGAGGCGCGAGCGGGGCGTGGGCCGGTGGCCGGTCCCACGCCGTTCTGGGCGCTCCGCGTCCGTCAGCCCGAGCGTCGCGTCGCTCGGCCCAGTACCCGCCGTACCCGTCTGATCTGGCCGTTTGCCGTGACCGCGTCCGTGAGGCGTTCTGTGGGGGAGGGTTCGTGGGCGGGGCCTTCCAGGCGGGTCAGGTGGCCGTCGTGTATGACGGCGACCGCGACCGGGCCTGCCTTCGGGCGCTCCCCGGCGGGCGTGCGCAGGGTCACCGGGTGGCGTCCGGCCGGCGCCTTGACCCGGCTCGGGACGCGCAGCACCGGGATCTCCCCGCCGACGATCTCCGCCGCGACCGTGACGGCCTGCTTGCCCTCGCCGATCCGTACCTTGACCGGCAGCCGCGCCCCGTCCGCGGCCACGAGGCCGGTCAGCGGCAGCTCGGCGGGTTCGGCGGGCCGCCCGCGCCGCGCGCTGCGGTGCGTGTTGACCGCCGCGCCCAGGTCGTCGGGGAGCCGGCGCTGGCGTTCCTCCAGGTCGAGGGCGAGCTGCCCGCTCCCGGTGACGTACGGGATCGCGATCCGCCCCGGTGTCCCCACGAGCGCGGGGCCGGCCACCGCGGTCGTACCCGCCTCGCCGTCGACCGTCATCCGCACGTGCCGGTCGACCCCCAGCATCTGGACGTACGCCCACACGTCGTGCACCCCGCGCTCCAGCGGCCTGCCGCCCGCGAGCGTGGCCGGGTCGAGGCGCAGCCGGCCGGTGGCGACGAGCTGGGAGCGGCCGCCGCCCAGCGGTTCCAGCCGGACGTCGAGGTCGCCCTCCGGGTACCACCAGTCCTCGCGGTCGCGGTCCTTGACGACCAGATCCGCGTACGCGTAGGCGAAGGGATCGCGTACCTCCCACTCCGCCACCCCCGGTACGCCGTCGAGCAGCGCCGGGTCGAGCAGCTGCTTGCCCTCCCGCTCGACCAGGACGAGGGGTTCGCCGTCGCCCCGGTACGCGGCCAGCCGTACGTCCGCGGTGAGCACACCCCCGTCCCAGCGCAGACCGCCGACCTCGGGACGTACGGTGATCTCCTTGACGCGCGCGGCCAGTTCGCGCGCCGCCGCGAAGTCCCCGCGCTCCAGCAGCGCGGCCCGCAGCCCGGACACGGCGGGCAGCCGGTCGCGCACGCCGGGCGGGAACTCCTCGATCGCGACGCGCCGCGCCTCGTCGAACCGGGGGCGCTGCTCCTCCTCGGGAACGCCGAGGATCTCGGGCTCGCGCGTCCGGGAGAGGATCTCGACGTGGTAGAGCCGGTAGAGCAGCCGGTCCTGGAGGTCGCCCGGCTCCGTACCGTCCTTGATCTGCCGCACGATCGTCCGGACGTTGTCGAAGAAGCCGTGCCGCAGGTCGAAGCGGTGGCGGGTGTTGTTGCCGCCGTCGTCCCGCTTCATCCAGTAGTAGCAGGGGTAGTCGCCGAGTATCGATATGCGCTCGGCGGCGAGATACGCGGCCGAGACGAAGAGGAGGTCCTCCAGGATCCACGGCCCCTCGGGGAACCGGAGCCCGTGCTCCTCGACGAACGCCCGCCGGAACATCTTGTGCGGGGACATCGTCTGCATCAGCTCGTCGTGCTCGACGGTGGTGGCGTCGATCGTGTGCCGGAAGATCCGCCGGGGCCGGACCATGGTGCTCGACATCTTGCCGATGACGACGTCCGACCTGTTGCGGCTCGCGTGCTCGTACAACCGCTCCAGGCTCTCGTGGCCCAGCAGGTCGTCGTGGTCGACGAACTGGATGTACTCCCCGCGGGCGTGGCTCATGCCGGTGTTGCGCGGCTTCCCCGGCCACCCCGAGTTGGGCTGGGTGAACACCCGCACGTGCGCGTGCTCGGCGGCGAGCTTCTCCAGCCGCTCCAGGGTGTCGTCCGTCGACCCGTCGTCGACGTAGATCACCTCGTACTCGTCGGCGCCCAGGCTCTGCCGCAGCAACGACGGGGCGCACTCCTCCACGTAACGTCCCGTGTTGTACACCGCCACGACGACACTGACCTTGATCACACATCCCCCAGGAGCCGACCCGCCACACGGGCCCGATGTCCAGCCGTCGGGACTCTAGCAGCGGTGATTTGCCGGCTCCGGTCGCACGGGGTCTTCCGGTCTCGCAGAAAGGCCGACTTCGCGGCGGGCCTTGGGTATCTAGCAAGCGAGAGGATCGGAAATCGGGTACTGGGATCCCGCCGTCTGACAGTATTGCCGTACCTACGCCCGCCCCCGGAGTGATGTTGATCGAGGTGGGCGTGGCCTCACTGGACATGGTTTGACCGAACGGGGGCTCAGGTGCCTTTGGAACGGTTCTCGCTGGAGAACTACCGCTGCTTCAGAGATCGGCAGGAGGTGGAACTGGGAAAGATCACTGTGGTGATGGGGCGGAACAATTCTGGAAAGAGTGCGGTCGTGCGAGCGCTCCCGCTCGTGTCCATCGGTATTCGCGGCGATTCCCCGTACCCTCTGGATTTGGACTTGGTTCAGGGAGCCATTCCTTCATTTTCCGATCTGGTTCACGGTTCTTCGCCTCACGGGCGCATTCATCTGGGGGTGTCGATCGGCATTGGAGGTGGTGAGGTCGTCAGTGCTGCTGCCGAAGTGCAAAACATTGCCAATCAAGGGATGCAGCTGGTCTCCGCGCTGGAAATTTCCAGCGGAGCGGAAGTTGTGAACCTTTCCTGGGTTCCCGGTCTCGATGCTTACTCTTCCGACAAGCGGACGTACCGTGTTGATCAGCAGGAGAGAAAAGTTGGCTTTCGTGGCCTGTTGCCTGAATCGGATGACTGGTCGGACTCTGTCGGTGGTGTCCGTGGAGTTAGTAGAGTAATTCGGGAAGGGCTCGACGAGGTTCGATATTTGGGTCCTTTCAGGAAGAGTCCGGAGCGCTCCTTTCGATCACCGGCCAGGGCTCTGGGAAGTGTTGGCCCCCAGGGGGACAGGGCCCTGGGAATGCTGGCCGCGGATGAGATGTTTGGACGAGGTCTGATCGGTCGAGAAGTAAATAACCTATTGGAAGGCATCCTTCCTGGGTGGCGCCTCGAAGTCGCCGACGTCGGCTCAGGCATGTACATTCCCAAGCTGCGTTCCCTGCACGACACAGATCTCGTCGTTCACATCGATGATGTAGGCACCGGCGTGATCCAGTTCTTGCCGATCGTGATTCAGCGGGCTGCTGACCGGGTGGAGCCGCCCATCAGGCCTGTGATTGAAATCGTGGAGGAGCCTGAGCTTCATCTTCATCCCTCGGCACACGCCGCAATTGCCGATCTCTATGTCGATGCTGTGCAGGATTCGCAAGTGCGCTTCCTGGTGGAGACGCATAGCGAAAACTTCCTCCTCAGGCTGCGTCGGCGAGTGGCGGAGCAGAGGCTGGGGGCGGAGGATGTAAAAATCTACTTCGTTGAGCAGGTCGAGGGCTCCGCTACCCTGCGGAAGATCGAAGTGGATGCTCTCGGTAATCTCGACTATTGGCCGCGAGGAGTCTTCGCGGAGGACTTCGAGGAGGTTCGCGCCCTCGCGGACGCGCAGGCGAATCGGATCAATGATGCGCGTTGAGATACCGGTCGACCTACTGAGGGGCAGTCAGGGTGACGAGAACGCAGAATTGGTACTGAAGCTGATCGCGTTCTTTAGGGAAGCACGACACGAGTGGGTCGTCTCCCCGCATGACGTGGAGGCCGTTCAGACCTTCTTGCAGCGGCATGTCCCCGTACTTGCGCAGACCTACCTCCTGCTTGCGCAGAAGGCGAGTATGGCGCAGGCCTGGGCACCGAACAGTTACACCACGGGTGTGGTCAAGGTGACCGGCGAGACGTTGTTGGGAGATATCCGTGACCTGGAGAGGCAGGCCGTGTTGGTCGTGGAGAACGCCATCTACGACTGGCAGATGATCGAGGCGCTGGCGCGTCTGCTGGGGTGTGAGGACGTCATCGATGCCAAGGAAGGCAACCGTCTCAGTGTGTACAACGGAGGTGGCAAGGATGGTGCGATCCGGCACGCGGTCGACCAGGCTGCGAAGTTTTTCAGAACTAGGCGTGTCGTCCTTGTCATCGACAGCGACAGTTTCCATCCTGCGGATCGGACTGATAATCACGAGAAAGCCGACGCTGCAGCCCACGAAGGAGTGAGTTCACACGTCCTCGGCTTTCGAGAGATGGAGAACTATATTCCCAACCGGGTACTGGCTCGGCAGCCAAGGAAAGTTGCCGGGTTTTCCTTCATGGCTAAGCGCTTGGAGGCGCTCAAGAATTTATCTCCGGAGCAGCGCGCTCACTTCGACATGAAGCACGGATTCAAAGGAAAGCCCCAGAAGGGTGCTAACCGGAAGGAGCGGCGCTCCAAGAAGGTAGGGACCACCTACTTCGTCCCGGAGCGTCACGGCGATCTATATGGCGACGTGGCAGAGCGGGATCTCATCGTCCTCCAGGAGGGATTTGGTACGGACTTGCCAAGTCTGTTCTTGGAAGAGGTGCTGCGCGGTGGCATATCTGAGCGCGATCTGGATGGTCTAGGAACCAGGGCGGCACAAGAATTGAGATCAATGTTCGAAATAATTCGGAGCGTGATTTGAGAATGGGAGACTTCGGGGTGGTCAAGGACATTTCGGTGGTGCCAGAGGTGCACTTCCTGGAACAGGTACTGGAGCGGATTTCGCAGGGTGAGTTGCGGGTGCCGAAATTCCAGCGCCCGTTCCTCTGGCGACCCGAACAGATGCTGCAGCTCTTCGACAGCATGGAGCGAGGCTATCCGATGGGGAGCTTGCTCATCTGGGAGACCACTATGCAGCTCGAGAGTCTGGATGCCATCGGTGGGCGCAGCATCCCGCCGGCGCCGGAAGGGGCGAAGGTCGCCTACGTGCTGGACGGTCATCAGCGGCTTTCGACACTCTTCGGGGTCCTGCATCGCTCGGCTGACGCCCCTCAGTCGACGCAGCAGGAGGACTGGATGTGGTGGGTTTACCGGCCGCTTGTCAGGTCCGCTCACGACGGCGTGCGCTACCGCCACTGGAAGCGCGGCGAGACGGTTCCTGGGAATTTCCTGCCCATGAGGTCGGTGCTGGGGACCCTTGACTTCCTTGAATACGCACGGAAACTATCCGAAATCTCTGACTCCAGAGAGGAAGCCGACCGCCTCACCACGGAGAGTGAGCGAATTGCGAAGCGGGTGAAGAACTACAAGGTCTCCGTGGTGCGCATGGAAGGAGGTACTCTCCAGCAGGCAATCGAGGTTTTCTCGAGAATCAACAGCAGCGGCCAGAAGATGCGTCCCGACCAGATGGTTTCCGCCCTGACCTACGGAAATATCGGGTCGGAGACGCTCAGTGACAAGATGGAGGAAATCAAGGGGCGAGTTGCTGGATCGGGATTTGGTGAGATCCCGATTATGACGATCTTCCAGACTGTCCTTGCGTTGTCCGGTGAGGAGGACGTTCAGCGGGATACCTCCTGGGAGACGATGGCCCGTAAGGTCCAAAGCCATCTCATGACTGCAGTGGAGAACACTGATCGGATCCTGCAGGAGGTGGTTGAGTTCTTGCGGGATGAAGTCCGGGTTCCGCTGGCCCGGTTGGTTCCCTATAACATCCAGATTTTGTTGCTTGCGGTCTTCTTCCATTTTTCCGAAAAGGTGGAAATGGAGCAACGGGCTAAACTCCGCAACTGGTTCTGGACCACGTCGCTGGCAGGTACTTTCGCAGGTGCCACCACTACTCAGGTTCGGAACTTCATCCAGCAGATGAAGGCCTTCGCCCTGGGGACGGGCGGGCTCAACTATTCGGGTGAACGGGCCCGTGCCTTTCCCGAACGATTCGACCTGCGCAGCGCTCGGGTGCGCGCCTATCTTCTCTGGGATTTGCAGACGTTCCCGGAGCGGAAGAACCTCGACGGAAGCACCGCCAACGTACTGGAGCAGCTGGCGACGGCACACAGCGAGACCTATCGACACATCATTACCCAAAGTGGGGTTCCGGGGGCTTCTAGCCCTGCCAACCGGATCGTCATGAGGACACCGCCAGGAGTGTCGATCCGGCAGGCGCTCATCAAGCTCGCAGAGGAGGGGAGGGCTGACATTTTGGACTCGCACGGAGTCAGTCTCGCGTCCATCGAGCACCTCAAGACCGACGAATTCCCCGGCTTCATTCTCGCGCGTCAGCATGAGGTGGCCGCGCGAGAGAGGCAGTTCATCGAGAGCCTGGGCATCAAGTCGGCTGACAAGGAGGCCGGGGAGGCGGACATCGATACCGAATGACGGTGGGCGAGTCCAGGCCGATACAGCTGCGAAGGCGTAGCGTGGCTTTCCCCCCTGGACTCGCCGACCTGCAGCACGAACCGATTCCGTGTCTTCATGATGGTTCTACCATCCGCAACGCCCTGCAGGGGGAGCGGAGATTGCACGGGCACGGACGCCCCTCACTTCGACTTGGGCGTCTAGGGCCGGTTGACCTAACTCAATGCGGGGTTCGTCCTGTGCTTCCTGAAGCGAGCCGGGGCGCTGTGAGAGGCTGGCTCGTATGAACCGGCTAGCTGGTGTGACCTCGCCTTATCTCCTTCAGCATGCGGACAATCCGGTCGATTGGTGGCCCTGGTCGCCAGAGGCTTTCAAGGAAGCGCGTCGCCGCGACGTGCCCGTTCTGCTGTCGGTCGGTTACTCCGCCTGTCACTGGTGTCACGTCATGGCGCACGAGAGTTTTGAGGACGCGACCACCGCCGCGTACATGAACCGGCACTTCGTCAACATCAAGGTGGACCGCGAGGAGCGGCCCGATGTGGACGCCGTGTACATGGAGGCCGTGCAGGCCGCCACCGGGCACGGGGGGTGGCCCATGACCGTGTTCCTGAACGCCGACGGGGAGCCCTTCTACTTCGGGACGTACTTCCCGCCCGCGCCCCGCCAGGGCATGCCCTCCTTCGCTCAGGTGCTCGAAGGGGTCACCTCCGCGTGGACCGAGCGGCGGGACGAGGTGTCCGAGGTCGCCGCGCGGATCGTGGGGGAGCTGGCCGGGCGGTCGCTCGCGCAGGGTGGGGACGGGGTGCCCGGCGACGAGGAGCTCGCGCAGGCGCTGCTCGGGCTGACCCGGGAGTACGACGAGCGGAGCGGCGGGTTCGGCGGGGCGCCCAAGTTCCCGCCGTCGATGGTGCTGGAGTTCCTGCTGCGCCACCACGGTCGTACGGGGGCGGAGGGCGCCCTCCAGATGGCCGCCGACACCTGTGAGGCGATGGCCAGGGGCGGGATCTACGACCAGCTCGGGGGCGGCTTCGCGCGCTACTCCGTGGACCGGGAGTGGGTGGTGCCCCACTTCGAGAAGATGCTGTACGACAACGCGCTGCTGTGCCGCGTGTACGCCCACCTGTGGCGCGCCACCGGCTCCGACCTGGCGCGCCGCGTCGCCCTGGAGACCGCCGACTTCATCGTCCGTGAACTGCGCACCGGTGAGGGTGGGTTCGCCTCCGCGCTCGACGCCGACAGTGAGGACGAGACAAGCGGGAGGCATATCGAAGGGGCCTTCTACGTCTGGACGCCCGCGCAGTTGCGCCGCGTCCTCGGGGACGCCGACGGGGAGTTCGCCGCGCGGTACTTCGGGGTGACCGAGGAAGGCACCTTCGAGGAGGGTGCCTCCGTGCTGCAACTGCCCCTGGGGGAAGGGGTGGAGGACGCCGAGCGGGTCGAGGGTGTACGGCGGCGGCTGCGGGAGGCGCGCGAGGAACGGCCGCGCCCCGGCCGGGACGACAAGGTCGTGGCCGCCTGGAACGGGCTGGCGATCGCCGCGCTGGCCGAGACCGGCGCCTACTTCGACCGGCCCGACCTGGTCGACCGGGCCACCGAGGCCGCCGATCTGCTCGTACGGCTGCACATGGACGACGCCGCGCGCCTGGCCCGTACGTCCAAGGACGGCGTGGCCGGCACCAACGCCGGGGTGCTGGAGGACTACGCCGATGTGGCGGAAGG
This sequence comes from Streptomyces liangshanensis, assembly GCF_011694815.1. Lineage (NCBI taxonomy): Bacteria > Bacillati > Actinomycetota > Actinomycetes > Kitasatosporales > Streptomycetaceae > Streptomyces > Streptomyces liangshanensis. The sequence continues at coordinate 2,839,141 of NZ_CP050177.1, read as the reverse complement.
GTTCCTCGCGCTGGCTGGGGTGACCGGGGAAGGAGCGTGGCTGGAATTCGCCGGATTCTTGCTGGACATTGTGCTCGACCAGTTCGTCGCCCGGGACGGTGAGGGCGGCCGCGGCACGCTCTACGACACCGCGCACGACGCGGAACGGCTCATCCGCCGCCCCCAGGACCCGACGGACAACGCCACCCCCTCCGGCTGGACGGCCGCCGCCGGCGCCCTGCTCTCGTACGCGGCCCACACCGGCTCCGCCCGCCACCGGGCCGCCGCCGAAGGGGCGTTGGGTGTGGTGAAGGCGCTCGGCCCGCGCGTCCCGCGCTTCATCGGCTGGGGACTCGCCGTCGCCGAGGCCGTCCTCGACGGCCCGCGGGAGATCGCCGTCGTCGGCCCCTCCCTCGGCCCCGTCGGCGACGTGCGCACGGCCGAGCTGCACCGTACGGCCCTGCTGGCGACCGCGCCCGGCGCGGTCGTGGCCGCCGGGACACCCGGCAGCGACGAGTTCCCGCTCCTCGCCGACCGGCCACTGGTCGCGGGACAGGCCGCCGCGTACGTCTGCCGGCACTTCGTCTGCGCCGCCCCGACCACCGAAGTGGCCACCCTCAGAAGCGAGTTGGGCGGATTTGACCGGTAAGACCCCGGCCGTGGCCGGATTGTGACGCGACGCGAATCGGCCTGAAACGCAGTATTCACCAAATCGGCCCTCCGACCGTCACAGGTCCCCCCTAGTCTCTTCACGAGAGACACAAGGGGTACGCAGGGGGGACCTGCGTCCCAGGGGGATTGACGGGCAGCCGGTGGCCAAGGGGGGCCTTTGCCGCGGTGTGCCCAGGCCGAGGGGGGCCGTGTGGTCACGTCCGTGTTCATTGCCGCCGTTTCACTTGCACTTTTCTGGATGGCCGCGTTCACGCTGTGGTGGCAGATGCATGCCTGGAGAACGCCGGAGACGCTGGCCTCGACCAGCTTCGACCGGCCCGACGGCGGCCGGGCGGGCTCGTTCTCGCTGCTCCTGCCCGCCCGTCACGAACAGGCCGTGCTGGAGCAGACCATCAAGCGGTTGCTGGAGTCCAGCCACGCCGACTTCGAGATCATCGTCATCGTCGGGCACGACGACCCCGAGACCGCCGAGGTCGCCGAGCGGGCCGCGGCCCGCGACCCCGGGCGCGTCCGGGTCGTCGTCGACACCCACGAGGCGAAGAACAAGCCCAAGGCGCTCAACACCGCGCTGCCGTACTGCACCGGCGAGGTCGTCGGGGTCTTCGACGCCGAGGACCAGGTCCATCCCGAACTGCTGACCCACGTCGACCACGCCTTCCGCACCACCGGCGCCGACGTCGTCCAGGGCGGCGTGCAGCTGATCAACTTCCACTCCAGCTGGTACAGCCTGCGCAACTGCCTGGAGTACTTCTTCTGGTTCCGCAGCAGGCTCCACCTGCACGCCCAGAAGGGCTTCATCCCGCTCGGCGGCAACACCGTCTTCGTACGGACCGACGTCCTGCGCGAGGCCGGCGGCTGGGACCCCAACTGCCTCGCCGAGGACTGTGACTTGGGCGTCCGGCTCTCCAGCGTCGGCAAGAAGGTCGTCGTCGCGTACGACTCGGACATGGTGACCCGCGAGGAGACCCCGGGCTCCCTGATGTCCCTGCTCAAGCAGCGCACCCGGTGGAACCAGGGCTTCCTTCAGGTCTACCGCAAGAAGGACTGGAAGCAACTGCCCACGCGCGGGCAGCGGATGCTCGCCCGCTACACCCTCATGACACCGTTCCTCCAGGCGTTCACCGGCATCATCATCCCGCTCAACGTGGCGATCGCGCTGTTCCTCGACGTCTCCGTCGCCGTCGCCTTCGTCACCTTCCTGCCGCTGGTCACCGCCATGGTCACCTTCGTCTTCGAGGTCGTGGGACTCCACGACTTCGGCAAGCAGTACGGGCTGCGCGTCCGCTTCTGGCACTACCTGAAGCTCGTCGTCGGCGGCCCCTTCTACCAGGTGCTCCTCGCCGGCGCCGCCATCCGGGCCGTCTACCGCGAACAGCGGGGACGCAGTGACTGGGAGCTGACCAGTCATGTCGGCGCGCACCTCATCCGAGAGGACGTCCACGCGTGACCTCCACCCTCCCCGCGGTGACGACCAAGACGGCCGTCCCCGCGCAGCGAAGGCCTGCCCATGACCAGGGCGGCGGCAACAAGGACAAGCGGCACCTCACCGTCCGCCCCGTGGTGCGCTTCCGGAGTTCGCGGTCCGACCTGCTGCTGTGCGGGCTGCTGCTCGTCGCGATCCTGATCGTCCAGGGCTGGAACATCCAGCACTATCCGAGCCTCAGCGACGACGAGGGCACCTACCTCGCCCAGGCCTGGGCCGTCCAGGAAGGCCGCGGGCTCGCCCACTACACGTACTGGTACGACCATCCGCCCCTCGGCTGGATGCAGATCGCGTTCCTGACCTGGCTGCCGTCGCTCATCTCGCCCGAGTCGATGACCGTCGCGCCGATGCGTTTCTCGATGCTGCTCGTCAGCGCCGCCAGCGCCGTCCTGCTGTACGTGCTCGCCCGGCGGCTGTGGCTGCCGCGCTGGGCGGCCGGCCTGGCGATGGTCCTCTTCGGGCTCTCGCCGCTGTCCGTGGTGCTCCAGCGGGAGATCTTCCTCGACAACATCGCCGTGATGTGGATGCTGCTGGCGTTCTGCCTCGCGGCCTCGCCCAACCGGCATCTCTGGCACCACTTCGCGGCCGGCCTCGCCGCCGCCGTCGCGGTGCTCACCAAGGAGACGATGCTCGTCATCCTGCCGGCGCTGCTGCTGACGATGTGGCGGCACAGCCATCGCGACACCCGGAAGTTCGCGCTCACCGGGGCCATCACCGCCTGCGCGCTGATCGGCCTCTCGTACCCCCTCTTCGCCCTGCTCAAGGGGGAGTTGCTGGCGGGCGCCGGGCACGTGTCGCTGTGGGACGGCATCGTCTACCAGATGAGCCGGCCCGGTTCCGGCTTCGTGCTCGACAGCGGCACCGGCTCCAACGGGGTGCTGCGCTCCTGGCTCTACTACGACCGGATCCTGCCGCTCGGCGGCATCGCGGGCGCCGTCCTGCTCATGCTCACCCTGCGCTGGTCCGTCACCGCCCGCGCGCTCGCCGGACCGGCCCTCGCCGTGGTGATCCTCACCCTCGTCGCGCTGCGCCCGTCCGGCTACCTCCCCGCGATGTACGTCATCCAGGGGCTGCCGTTCCTCGCCCTGGTGCTGGCCGGCGGGGCCGCGAGCGTCACCCACGCGATCCTGCGCAAGCGGCGCGGCCCCCAGGAGGGGCGGACGCTCACCGTCGCCCGCTGGACGGCTCTCGGGGTGCTCGCCGCGACCGCGCTCGTGTACGTCGTACCGCGGTGGTACGACGGGAACCACACCGCCATCACCGCCGACGCCAACGCCCCCTACCGGGCCGCCGCCTCATGGATGGCGAAGGAAGTGCCCGACCCGTCCTCGGCCCGGGTCCTCGTCGACGACGCGCTGTGGCTCGACCTCGTCCACGCCGGGTATGAACCAGGCCTGGGCGCCATCTGGTTCTACAAGGCGGACCTCGACCCCGCCGTCACCAAGACGATGCCCGGAGGGTGGCGCGACCTCGACTACGTGGTGGCCTCCCCGACCGTACGGCGCGACGCGCGCGACCTGCCGAACGTGCGGGACGCCCTCAACCATTCGACCGCCGTCGCCGTGTTCGGCGCGGGCGAGGACCGGATCGAGATCCGGCAGATCGTGGGAGGCAAGCGATGAGCATTCTTCCCCCCGTCGGAGCCGGCGAGCTCGGCGATCCGGAGCTCGAAGCGACGGCCGTGGCCGAGCCCGGAGCCGTCACCGTCATCATCCCGACCTTCAACGAGTCAGGGAACGTACGGGAGTTGCTCCGCCAGCTCACCGACGCAGTCCCCGCCCGACTGCCCTGCGAGGTGCTCTTCGTCGACGACTCGACGGACGACACCCCCGAGGTGATCACCGCCGCCGCGCAGGACTGCCCCTTCCCGGTCAACGTCATCCACCGCGAGACCCCGGAAGGCGGCCTCGGCGGGGCCGTCGTCGTCGGCCTCAAGGCCGCCGGGTCCGAGTGGATCGTCGTCATGGACGCCGACCTCCAGCACCCGCCCGCCCTCGTGCCCGACCTGGTCGCGGCGGGCGAACGGGAGTCCGCCGACCTCGTCGTCGCCAGCCGCTACATCGACGGCGGCAGCCGCGCCGGACTGGCGGGCGGCTACCGCATCGCCGTCTCCCGCGCCGCGACCTGGCTCACCAAGGGCGTCTTCCCGGGGCGCCTGCGCGGCATCAGCGACCCGATGAGCGGCTTCTTCGCGATCCGGCGCAGCGCCGTCACCTCCGAGGCGCTGCGGCCGCTGGGCTACAAGATCCTGCTGGAGCTGGCCGTACGGTGCCGGCCCGAGCAGCCCACCGAGGTGCCGTTCGTCTTCCGCGACCGGTTCGCGGGCGAGTCCAAGTCGTCCGCCAAGGAGGGCCTGCGCTTCCTGCGGCACCTGGTGGAGCTGCGGACCGCCTCGCCGGTCGCCCGGATGCTGGCCTTCGGACTGATCGGGCTCACCGGCTTCGTACCGAACCTGCTCGCCCTGTCCGGACTGACCGCGGCCGGGCTGCACTACCTGCCGGCCGAGGTGCTGGCCAACCAGTTCGGCGTGCTGTGGAACTTCGTCCTCATCGAGGTGCTGCTCTTCCGCAGCCGGCGGGTCCACCGGCACTGGGCCGACCGGGTCGGGAGATTCGCGCTGCTCGCCAACGCCGACCTGTTGCTGCGCATCCCGCTGATCGCGCTGTTCGTCTCGCAGTTCTCCATGGGCGTGCTGACGGCCACCGCGTGCGCGCTGCTCGCGACGTTCGTCCTGCGGTTCGCGGGTACGGAGGCGCTGGTCTACCTGCCCAAGCGGGAGCGCCGCCGCGGCGGCGCCGGGCACGCAGTCCCGGAGAGCCGGGTGGCGCTGACCCGTACCGAAAGGATCAGCCGGTGACATCGCTCCTCCGACTCCGCACGAGCCGCGTCCGGCACGGGTTCCGGCACGGTTTCCGTACGCCCCCGCGCCCCCGGCGCCGTACCGCGCTGCTCGCCGTCGCCGCCCTGACCGGCGGGCTGTTCCTCAGCGCCCAGCAGCCCGCGGCGGCCGGGCCCAACCTCATCAAGAACCCCGGCTTCGAGACCGCGGGGACCGGCGGCGACGGGATGCCGTACTGCTGGGAGCGGTCCGGCTGGGGCGACAACGACTTCACCTTCGACACCGTCGCGGACGCCCACACCGGCACCAAGGCACTCAAGGTCGAGCTGACCCGCCGGGTCGACGGCGACCGCAAGGCGCTCATCACGGAGTCGGCGGCCTGCGCCCCGGCCGTGTCGGCGGGCAAGCAGTACGACCTCTCGCTCTGGTACAAGTCCACCACTCCCGACGTGTCGGTCACGCTCTTCCGGCACGACACCACGGCCGGCTGGCAGTACTGGACGGACCTCAAGACCCTGGATCTCAGCGCCACTTACCAGCGCGCCGAGGTCCGTACCCCGGAGATCCCGCCCGGCACCGACCGGATCACCTGGGGTGCCTCCGTGTACGGCACGGGCAGTGTGACCACCGACGACTACGTCATGGAAGAGGTCGCCCTGCCGCCCGTCGGGCCGACCTGCACCGGCACCACCGCGGAGTGCGCCGACGGCCGGTGGGAGATCCTGCCCACCGACAACCCGGTGCGCTCGATGCACTCGGTGGTGCTCAAGAACGGCAAGGTGCTGCTGATCGCGGGCTCGGGCAACAACACCGACAACTTCGAGGCCGGTACGTTCACCTCGGCGGTCTACGACCCCGCGGCCGGCACGTACCGCGTCATCCCCACCCCCGACGACATGTTCTGCTCCGGCCACGTCCAACTCGCCGACGGCCGCGTGCTGGTGATGAGTGGCAACAAGGGCTACCCGTCCGCGGACGGCACGATCGGCTACCAGGGGCTGAAGGACTCGTACCTCTTCGACCCCGACACCGAGACGTACACCAGGACCAACGACCTGAACGACGGCCACTGGTACCCGTCCGCCACGGTCATGGGCAACGGTGACGTCCTGTCGTTCGGCGGGCTGCGCGAGGACTCCAGCGGATCGGTCACCGCCGAACGCTGGTCGGCCGCGCAGAACCAGTGGCTCCCGCTCTGGCAGGTCAACCAGACCTGGTCGTACTGGGGCCTGTACCCGTCGATGATCCTCATGCAGGACGGCCGCCTCTTCTACTCCGGCAGCCACGTCTTCGGCAACGGCACCCCCGGCACCGGCTCGGCCATCTACGACTACGACACCAACACCGTCACCGACATCCCCGGCCTGCGGAACAAGGACGAACGCGACCAGTCGGCCAGCGTGTTGCTGCCGCCCGCGCAGGACCAGCGGGTGCTGACCATCGGCGGCGGCAACATCGACTCCAACCCGGAGGCCAACCGCCTCACCGACCTGATCGACCTCAAGGCGCCCAGCCCGCAGTACGTCGCGGGCCCGCCGCTGCCCCAGGGCACGGTCGACCTCGGCGCGGGGCCGCAGCCGCAGACCGGCGGCCAGGGCAAGATGTACGGCTCCGCCGTGCTGCTGCCCGACGGCAAGGTGCTGGAGACGGGCGGCGCGCTGCACAACCGCGCCAACCCGGTCTACGAGTCGTCCCTGTTCGACCCGGTCACCAACACCTACGACCCGGTCGCACCCGACCCGGAGGCGCGCGGCTACCACTCGTCCGCGTTCCTGCTCCCCGACGGGCGGGTCATGACGACGGGCGACAACCCGGGCAACGGCACCTGGAACCACGCCGTTTCGCTCTACACCCCGCCGTACCTGCTCAAGGGCCCGCGCCCGGAGATCACTTCGCTGATCGACACCGAGTGGCTGTACGGCGACACGCAGCGCATCACGGTCGACCGGCCCATCGCCAAGGCGGAGTTGATCCGCCCGGCCGCGGTGACGCACTCCTCGGACCCCAACCAGCGGTTCGTGGACCTGCCGTTGTCGGTCGACGGGAACAACGTCGACCTGAACGTCACGAGCAACCCGAACCTGGCGCCGCCCGGCTGGTACATGCTCTTCGCCGTCGACGCCAACGGCATCCCGTCCGTCGCCAAGTGGGTGCACCTGGGCGGCCCGCCGGCGCTCGCCGCGAAGGCGGCGGACCCGGCGCACGCCTCCGCGCACGTCCACGACTTCGCGGGTGACCTGGCGAAGCCGGCGAAGAAGCCGCAGAAGAAGCGGACGTCGGCGCCGGTGAGCAAGCAGATCGCGGGCTGCGACCGGCACTACGGCTCGGCCAACGTCTGCGTCCCGACGGTCTTCCCCGACACGGTGAGGGCGACGACGAAGGCGCGCTGCGACTGGCTGGCGGCGAACGAGTACGGCCGGCTGAAGGTCAACGGCAAGGACGACCCGCTGCGGCTCGACCCGGACCGGGACGGGGTGGCCTGCGGCAAGGGAGATGTGAGGAGCGCCAGGTCCTGAGGGTCTGAGGTCCTGAGGGCCCGAGGTCCTGGGGTCCCCGGGCCGGGGACCGACCCGCGCGCTCCGACGTTCCGGGTGTCCGTCACAGCCGCCGCCCCGCGGCTGTGGCGGGCACCCGTCCCCCTGCGTGCCGGGGAACTGTTCATGACGGCTTTCACGGAAGGTCGTACGTCCGACTCTGGCCGCGTCACCGTCCCGGATCTACGATGGGGCGGCGATCGCGGTCGTGATCGGGTACCCGACCGCGAGCGACGGACCGACGGGGGGACCTCGGTGATATGTCCGAACTGCCAGGAGAACGTCCTCTACAAGGAACGCCCCTCCTACACCTGTTCCAAGTGCCGTAGGACGTTCGCCCTGGAGCCGAGGGCCAACTCCCTGCGCCTCCACGACGCCCGCTTCCTGCGCGTGGCCGCGAAGCTCACCGACAACGGCCGCATGAAGATCACCGAGAGCCAGTTCTGGTTCGTGCTGTCCCGCAAGACCCTGAACTCCGTGCGCGGCCCCCGGAGCGGGGTCCCCACGGCGATCGGGTGCCTGGCGTTCGGGCTGCCGGTGGGAGCGGGACTGTGCTTCACGGGCGTGGCCGTCGGCGGCGGCGCGTACTTCCTCGTCGTGCTGGGCGCACTCCTCGTCCTGGCCGCCGTCGGCGGCGCGGTGGGGAACGTACAGGACGGCAGGAAGCGGTACGACACCCTTCCGCTCAGCCCCTTCCGTGAACAGGCCATGGCCCGCTGGAAGTTCGCGTACGGAAGTCTGCCGCCCGGGATCGTGGACGACGCGACCCTGCGCCGCACGCCCCGCCCCGAACGGCCGCGCGCGGCGCTGCTCTGCGCGGACCTGGCCGTCGCGTCCTTCCTGGCCGCGAACGACCTTCCCGCGCGGTACGGAGTCGAGATCTCCACCACCGTCCAGGCGTTGCCGGACGGCGTGCCCGTCGTCGTGCTGCACGACGCGGGAGCCATCGGCAGCGTGCAGGTGCTCGCTGCCCGGGACGCGCTGCCGGGACGGCGGGTGGTCGACGCGGGGCTGCGTCCGCGGGTGGTCATGAAGGCCAAGGGCGCGGTGGTGCCCCACGGGACCGCTCCCTCGGCGGCGGACGTGCGGCGGCTGCGGGCGGCCGGCACGCTGACGGCCGAGGAGCTGACGTGGCTGGCCGACGGCTGGTGGAGCCCGCTGGTGGGGGCGCCTCCGGTCAAGCTCCTGAACGCCGTCTCGACCGTCCTGGAGCGGGTCACCGGGTCGGCCGACGCGAACGACCCGGACCGGCGCAGGGCCGAGACGCTCGGCTTCCTGACCTGGCCGGACGCGGGTACGGCATGACCGGGGCGCGACGTGAGCCTCGTACCGATCCAGACGAGAGGGGACGCTGATGTCCCGCATGGACGTCGGCCCCGGCGGGCAGGGGCAGGGTGACGCACGGGCACCGCGCGGCGGGGTGCGGGGTGCGCTGCGCGACATGGAGCAGCTCTCCCGGAGCCTCCCCTTCGGCGTGGAGGTGTTCCGCCTCGGCGCCGACGGCCGCGTGCTGTTCGCCGACCGGGAGGGGGCGCGCGAGCTGGGCCCGCGCGAGGAGTTCCTCCCGTTCATCGACGACGGGCAGTTCGCCCACTACCTGGTGGGCGACGCGGAGACCTCGCCCGAGCGCCCGTCGAACGCCACGTTCAAGCTGGGCGTGGTCGGCCCGCGCAGCGCGTTCACCCCGCACGCGCACGGCGGCGAGCACGTCGTGCTCAGCCTCGGCCACGCGTCGTGCGGTCTCTACGACGCCGCGCGCGGCCAGGTCACCGAGATCCGGCTCGTCCCCGGAGCGATGATCCGGATCCCCGAGATGATGCCCCACTCGTTCGCCAACCGGGGCGGGCGGCCGCTGAACATCCTCGCCGCCAACACCGGCTTCGGCATCGACCACGAGGACTACGCGATCACCGCCGCCGAGGCGGAGCGCCGCGCCACCGAGGACGTGGTGCGCGAGCCGCGCCGGGCGGTGGGCACGGTCAGCCGCGTCGCGACGGACTTCGGGCTGCTCGCCGCCGCCCTGCGGGACATCGAGCGGGTCCAGCGGGTGGAGGGCGTGGGCACCACCACCGTGCGCGAGCGCCTGGCGGCCGGCCTGCGGCGGGCGGCGTCCGCGCTGGAGGGGCCCCTCGGGCGGGGGACCCGGTGACGCGGGGGACGACCGGCGCCGAAGGGGTACGGGCAGGGCGGCGCGTACGGGGCGCGAAGGGCGCCGGGGGTGTGCGCGGCGTACGCGGGCGACTCCTCGACCGGGCGCTCGACGCGGCCGTCGCGCGCGCGGGCGCGCCCGGGCGGATCCTGTTCACCGAGCGCCAGCTCTACTACGAGCTGTGCCGGGTGATGCGCCCCGTGGGCCGGTTGCCGCGCGTGCTCCGCTTCACGCCGGCCCCGCCCGTACCGTACGGACGCTTCGAGGAAGCCCTGTCCCGGCGGCGCGGCGAGATACGGGGGCTGCTGGGGCCGGATCCGGCCTCGGGGACGGGCGCGTGGGGCGCGGGGGCGTGGGATACGGGGACGGGGGACGGCGGCGGGACGGCGGACGGCCTCCCGGTGGGCGACTCCTTCGCGCCCGGCGCGTCCGGCGAGCCCGATCTGTACGACTACGGGCTGCCCCGGCTGCTCGTCTGCCAGAGCCGTTCCGTGGCCCGCATGCTGCTCGCCAACGATCTGCATCTGGAGGCCGCCTGCCCCGTGCTCGCCGCCGACGACCTGCCGCTGGACCCCCGGCTGCTGGCCGGACTCGCGCGGGTGGAGGGGGCCACGGTGCACGTCCTGCACGACGCGAGCGTCGCCGGGCTCGCGCTGACCGCGCGCCTGCGGGACGGCCATCCGGGGGTACGGGTCGCCTCGCTCGGCCTCGTCCCGCGGCACGCGATCGCGATGCGGCTGACCGCGGCGCGCGGCCCGGCGTGGGTGCCCTGCGAGGCCAGGCTCCCGGCCGGCCTGGACCGGCGCGAGCGGGAGTGGCTGGCGCGGGGGCGTTCGGCCGAGGTCGAGGCCGTGCACCCGGCGCGGCTGCTGCGTACGGTCCAGCGCCTGGTGCGGGGGCCGCGGACGCCCGTCCACTCGGTGTGGACGGGCCTGCGGGAGCTGCGGGCGGCGGGGTTCATGACCTGGCCGGACAACTGACCGGCCGGACCACTGACCGGCCGGACCACTGACCGGCCGGGGGCGACCGTCCACGGCAGCGACCGACCCCTTCGGCAGGAAACCGATCCGGCGAACCGAGGACCAGAGACGATGAACCGGCCACGCGAAATCCCTTACAGCGACGACCTGCTCGCCGACGGCACCGTCCACCGCGTCTACGAGGACGCCGACGGCGACCCCCGGGGCGGCCGCGAGGAGTGGCGGCGGCGCGAGGGCGGGAAGGTGCGCTGGCGTGACAACCGGGGCGCCTCGGGCACCGACGAACTCCTCGGCGACCGCGTCATCAAACGCGTCCACGAGGACGGGCGCGTGACGTACGGCCGGGACATCGGCTACGGCCGTACGGTCTGGGGCCAGGGCGAGACGGTCATGGTCAACCGGACGTCGTTCGGGGGCCGCGCGGGTGTCGTCCTCGGCGGACTCGGCCTCGCCGCCCTCGCGATCACGGCCGCCCACTACCCGCCGGAGAGCCTCACCCCCGAAGAGGAGGAGGAACTGCGACAGCGGCAGGAGGCGGCGGGGAGTTCGTCCGGCGGGGACTCGGGCGGCGGGTACGCCGACACGGGCGACTGGGACTCCGACGACGACGGCGGCTGGAACGACGACGACTTCGGGTGAGCCGCCCGGCCCCGAACGCGCTTGGTGGCAGGGCGGGTTCGCGGAGTCGGCGGGGTGCGCGGACGTACGGAACGACGAGCGGGAGAGGTGACCATGGCGCGGTTCTGCGCCTGCCTGGCGGCGGAGCCCGGACGGGCCCGGGACCAACTGGCCTCGATGGGGCTCCCGGTGCGCGACGGGGCGCCCGCGCTGGCGCTGATCGAGGACGAACCCGGCTACGCCACCGGGCCGTTCGGCGCGTACGGGCGTACCGCCGTCGGCGAGGTCCCGCTCCACAACCGGCCCGTGCTGTTCGCCGCCCTGGCCGCGGCCGGTTCGCCCGCCCCGCCCGACTGCCCGGACGGGGAGCTGCTGCTGCGCTGTTGGGTACGGCTCGGCACGGCCGGGATCCTCGCGGCGGAGGGCATGTTCGCGCTGGCCGTGCGGGAGGACGACCACCTCGTCCTGATCCGCGACCAGATGGGCGCCCGGACGCTGTTCTACGCCCGCGCCGGGGACTGCTGGGCCGCCTCCACCTCGCTGCGGGCGCTGCGCCGCTGGCCCGCGCTCGGCACCGGGCTCGACCTGGCCGCCGTCCGCTCCTTCCTGACCTTCGCCTACCTCCCCGGCGAGGAGACCCTGCTGCGCGGGGTGCGGGAGGTGCTGCCCGGCCGCTGTCTGCGCCTCGCGGCCGACGGCTCGGTGAAGGAGGAGCACTACTGGGAGCCGGCGGAGCGGCTCGCCGCCGACGCCCGTGACGGCGAGGGGCGTTCGGGGGAGTCCTACGCCCTGCGGCTGCGCGAGCTGCTGGAGGAGGCGACCGCGATGCGGCTGCCCGGGGCCGAGGCGGTGGGGGTCCTGCTCTCCGGCGGTGTGGACAGCTCGCTGGTGACCGCGCTCGCGGCCAAGCTGCACTCCCACCCCGTGCACACGTACTCCATCAGCTTCGGCGCCGAACTCCCCAACGAGCTGGGGTACTCGGGCCTCGTCGCCGCGCACTGCGGGACCCGGCACCGCGTGCTCTCGGTCTCGGGGGACGCGGTCGCCGCGCGTCTCGCGGAGGTGGCCGCGCTGCTCGACAGCCCGGTGGGCGATCCGCTGACCGTGCCGAACCTGATGCTCGCCGAGGCCGTCGCGGGGGACGGGCTCGGGGTCGTCCTCAACGGGGAGGGCGGGGACCCGGTGTTCGGCGGCCCGAAGAACCTGCCGATGCTGGTGAACGAGATGCACCGTCGCCAACTGCCGGGCGGCGAGGCCGAGGACGCGCGTGAGACCGCGTACCTGCGTTCGTACCGCAAGTGCTTCACCGACCTCCCCGACCTGCTGACCCCCGGTGTCCTGGACGCCCTCGCCACCGCCCCCGCGCCGCAGCGCTTCGTCACGCCCTACCTGCGGCCCGCGCCCAGGGACGGCCGGATGGACCACCTGCTCAACCAGCTCCTCCACTGCAACCTGCGGACCAAGGGCGCCCACCACATCCTCACCAAGGTCGAGCGGCTCACCTCGTCGCAGTCCGTCCAGGGCCGCTCCCCGCTCTTCGACCGCCGCGTGGTGGACCACGCCTTCGCCACACCGCCCCGGTGGAAGCTGAACGGGGCGGTGGAGAAGTGGGTGCTCAAGGAGGCCGTACGGGACCTGCTGCCGGACACGGTCGTGGACCGGCCGAAGAGCGGCATGCGGGTCCCGGTCCAGCAGTGGCTGGGCGGGCCGCTGCGGGAGCTGGCCGGCGACCTGCTGCTCGGCCGGGAGGCGCGGGCGCGGGGGCTGTTCCGGCAGGACACCGTCCGCGCGTGGATGCGGGGCGAGGGGGCGCTGCTGCCCCGGCAGGGCGGCAAGCTCTGGCTCGTCCTCACCCTCGAACTGTGGCTGCGGGCGTACGACATCAGCTGACGGAGGACACGATGGATGCCACTCACGGCGCGGGCGACGCGCACACCGGCCTCGCCGACACCGACTTCGCCGACCCGGTCCCGCTGCTCGATCCCCGCACCGGGCGGGTACGGGGCAGCTCCGCCGCCGCGCGCCAGCCGCGCGTCACCGCCGTCGTCGCGGCGGGCCGCCTCGCCCACGCGGGCTGGCGCGCCCTGACCCCGCGGGAGCGTTCGCGGCGCCTCGACCGGCTCGCGGGCCTCATCGAGGAGCACGCGGAGCGGTACGCCGCCGCCGAACGGGCCGGTACGGGCAAGCCGTTCCACGAGGCCGCCGCCGAGGTCGGGAACGCCGCCGACCTCTTCCGCTTCTACGCTTGGGCGGCGCGCACCCAGTCGTCCCCGGCGGCGGGCGGCCTCGTCGCGGGCCATGAGAGCTGGGTCCGCTGGGAGCCCCTGGGGGTCGCGGCGGTGGTCGTGCCCTGGAACTACCCGCTGATGATGGCCGCCTGGCGCTGCGCCCCCGCCGTCGCCGCAGGGAACGCGGTGGTCGTCAAGCCCGCCGAGACGACACCCGACTCGGTGCTGCTCCTCGCCGAGCACGCGCGCGAGGCGCTCGGCGACGGCGTCGTGCAGACGCTGCCGGGCGACCGGGACACCGGGCGGCTGCTGGTGGCGGCGGACGTCGACCTGATCGCCTTCACGGGCAGCGCGGTCGCCGGGGCGGAGGTCGCGGCGCGGGCCGGGACCCGGCGCGTCAGCCTCGAACTGGGCGGCAACAGCCCGGTGGTGGTCCTCCCCGACGCCCCGGAGGACACCTGGCGGGCGCTGGCCGAGGCGACGACGTACAACGCGGGGCAGAGCTGCGCCGTACCGGCCAGGGTGATCACCCTGCGCGAGAACCACGCGTCGGTGGTCGCCCTGCTGGCCGCGGCGATGCGCGAGCGGGAGGCGGGGCGGGACTTCGGCCCGCTCAACAACGCGGACCAGGCGGCGCGTTACGACCGGATCGTGGCCCGCTCGGGGGCGAAGGTGTCGGCGGCCGGCGCACTCTCCCCGGGGGAGGGGGAGGAAGGCGGCCACTGGCGGGCGGCGCGGGTGCTCTCCGAGCTGCCGGACGACGATCCGGCCGTGGTGGAGGAGGTGTTCGGCCCGCTGCTGACCGTACAGGCGGCGGAGAGCCTGGACGAGGCCGTCGACCTGGCGAACGGGGTGCCGCAGGCGCTGGCCGCGAGCGTGTGGACGCGGGACCTCTCGGCGGGCCTCGGCCTGGCCGCCCGGCTGAACGCGGGGGAGGCCTGGATCAACTGCCACCTCGTCCAGACGGCGGAGCTTCCGCACGGCGGCCGGGGCGCCTCGGGCCACGGCACGGATCTGAGCACCCTGGCGCTGCACGAGTACCAGCGGCCCAAGACGATTACCGCGCGGGTGCGCGCATTCGGCACGGAAAGCCCCAGCAATTGAAGATCTGACGGAATGTGTGAAGAAAGCGCGGCGAGGGGAACTTTCCTTCTTCCGGCGGATTCCGGCGAACTCCATTGAATCGATTGGCCGGAACCCCGCTGGACAGCCCCGTCATGCCCGGATGAGGATGAGGACAGTCGGGTAAAGAAGCAGCAAAGAGCAGGGAAAGCGGAGGAATTGACGTGCCCTTACGCAATGTCCGGCTCAACGGCACGGAATCCTCGGCCGATTACGCATCGGTGGGATCGGGCGATTCCGAGGCGTCGGAACAACTCCTCTACTGGCTGCGCGAGCAGCACGACCAGTACGGCCCCAAGTACGCCTGCGGTGTGTCGCAGTGCGGGGCGTGCACGGTCCTGGTCGACGGGGCCGCGGTCCGTTCCTGCACGCGGCAGATGCACACGGTGCCCGAGGGCGCCGAGGTCCGCACGCTGGACGGCCTGGCCGGCGACCGGCCGCACCCGCTCCAGCGGGCGGTGGTGTCCCTCCAGGCCGGGCAGTGCGGATTCTGCCTCGCCGGGATCGTCATGGGGGTGCTCGCCTGGCTGGAGGAACGTATCGCCGCCGGGGACCGCAAGGTGCCGTCCGACGACGAGATCAAGGCGTTCCTGTCCGGGACGGACGGGAGAGAGGGCGCCGAGAACTACATCTGCCGGTGCGGGGCACATCAGCGGATCGTCGCCGCGATCCGCGACGCCGCGAAGGAGATGGTCCGGTGACCGACACCGTGCGCACATTGAGCCGGCGCGGCTTTCTCTCGGGTACGGGCGCGCTGGTGGTCGCCTTCTCCTTCCAGCCCTCCGCGCGGGAATCCGCCGCGGCGGCCGCCCCCGGGGAAAAGGGGCTCGTCCGGGTCCGCGCCGAGGGAAGCGCACCGGCGGCGCGCGAATCGTGGCTCGTGCTGACGGCCGACCGGATCACGGTGTACAGCGGAAAGGTCGAACTGGGCACCGGCATCCGTACGGCCCTGACCCAGATGGTGGTCGAGGAACTGCGGCTCGACGTGGCCGACGTGGCGTACGTGCAGGGCGACACACTGCTGAGCGTGAGCCAGGAGGGCACGACCGGCTCGAAGAGCCTCCAGGAAGGCGGCATCGAACTGCGGCAGGCGGCGGCCACCGCCTACCGGGAGTTGCTGCGGCGGGCCGCGGCGCATCTCGACGTGCCCGCCGACCGGTTGACCGCGGAGAACGGGTCGTTCCGGGTGCGCTCGGGCCGCGAGGCGGGGAGCGCCGACCGGGAGGCGGGAAGCACGGGCCAGGACGTCAGGAGCGTGTCGTACCGCCGGCTCCTGGAATCCGGTGTCGACGTCGTTCCGCTCGACGCCACCGCGCCCCTCGTCCCGACCGGCGACTACCGCGTGGTCGGCAGGTCGGTCCGCCGGGTCGAACTCCCGGGCAAGCTGGACGGACGCTTCCGCTACCTCTCGGACCTGCGCCTTCCCGGGATGCTGTACGGACGCGTCGTCAGGCCGCCGGGCCGTAACGCGACCGACCCCGTCGTGGGGCAGCTCGCCCGCGCGCAGGCCGTCCCCGGGTTCGTCGCCGTGGTGCGCGAAGGCCGCTTCGTCGGCGTCGTCGCC
The DNA here is from genome assembly GCF_011694815.1 of Streptomyces liangshanensis. NCBI lineage: Bacteria > Bacillati > Actinomycetota > Actinomycetes > Kitasatosporales > Streptomycetaceae > Streptomyces > Streptomyces liangshanensis. Next base: position 2,822,973 of record NZ_CP050177.1, on the reverse strand, counting down.
GAGTCGGAGTGGGCGGCGGCCCGCGCGGCGGCCCCCGCGACCGGGATCACCGTCGCGTGGACGCCGGGACCCCCGCTCATCCCGCAGGCCGAGCTGGCCACCGCCCTGCGCGACCCGGCCAACCACTACCGGACCGTGCTCGAACAGGACGGCGGGGTGGACCCGGTCTTCGACGCGGCGGACACCGTCCTGACCGCCGAGTACTTCACGCCGTTCCACATGCACGGGGCGATGGGCGCGTCGAGCGCGGTCGCCGACGTACGGGAGAGTCCTGACCCGGAGACCGGGATCCAGGTGACGGTGTGGGCGAGTTCGCAGAACGTGACCAATCTCCGCGGCTCGCTCGCCCACCTGCTGGGCATCGGGCCGGAGCGGGTGCGGATCCTCTTCGAGGAGGCCTCCGGCTGCTACGGCCACAACGGGGCCGACGACGCCGCCGCGGACGCCGTCCTGCTGTCCCGGGCGGCGCGCCGCCCCGTACAGGTCCAGTGGACACGCCAGAACGAACACGCCTGGGAGCCCCTCGGCGGCGCCCAGGCCCACGACATGCGAGGGGCCCTGGGGCCCGACGGCATCACGGCCTGGTCCCACCGCTTCTACGCCGTCCCGGCGAGCAGCCGCCCCCAGCAGGGCAACTCCGGGACCTTGCTGGCCGGGGCGCTCACCGGCCGGCTGCCCGCCGCGCTGCCGCAGTCCTCGGTCAACAACTCGGGCCGCAACGCGCCCGTGACGTACGGCTTCCCCCAGCGGGTGGAGGCCCGGTTGGTGAAGCCGTTCGAGACCACCGGCACCCCGGCGGGCGTGCCGGCCGGCCCGCTCGTCTACCGCCTGCCGCGCACCTCGTCGCTCCGCTCGCTGGGCGGCTTCTCCAACAACTTCGCCAACGAGTCGTTCTTCGACGAGATGGCGCACGCGGGCGGCCACGACCCGCTGGAGCTGAGGATCGCGTCCCTGCCCGACCCGCGGGCCGTCGCCGTGTGCCGCGCGCTGCGGAGCCTGTGGCGCGACCGGCCGCGCGGCACGGCGGGCGTGGGGGCGGGCGTGGCCTTCCAGCAGTACGAGGTCCATGACGCGTACGCCGCCGCCTACGCGGAGGTGGAGGTGGACCTCGGGACGGGGCGGGTGCGGGTGCGGCGGGTGGTCGTGGCCCATGACTGCGGGCTGATCGTCAACCCGGACGGGCTGCGGAACCAGATCGAGGGCAACGTGATGCAGGGGGTGAGCCGGACGCTGAAGGAGGAGGTCCGCTACACCGCCGACCGCGTCACGTCGGTGGTGTGGGAGTCCAACTCCTTCAACCCGACGCCGCAGTACGAGGTGTTGCGCTTCGACGAGATTCCCGTGGTCGAGACGATTCTGATCAACCGCCCGGACAAGCCGCCGCTCGGCGGCGGCGAGCCCACCATCGGGACGATCCCGGGCGCGCTCGCGAACGCGGTGTTCGCCGCCACGGGGAAACGTATCCGCTCCCTGCCGCTGAGCCCGGAGCGGGTGAAGGCGGCGCTGGGGGAGTGAGGACGGGGTGGGTGGGGGCGCACGCCTGATCCGGTCCGGGACCAACCTGGCCCGGACCGGACACGTACGCCTCACACCCGCAGCCGACTCTCCAGCGTGTCGAACGCCCGGTCGACCAGACCGAGCAGGTCGTCCCGGCAGTCACGCTCGCCCCAGTACAGGTTCACCTCGGCCAGCGCGCCCAGCACCGCCACCGTGAGGACGCGCAGCTCCAGGTCCCCGGGCTCCCGCCCGGTCCGCTCGGCGAGGACGTCCGCGAGCAGCCCGCCCGTCACCGCCCGGCTCTCGGCCGTCCGGGCGCGGATCGCGGGGACCTCCACCATCAGCCGGGCGCGCCGGACCAGCGCGTCGGGCCGTTCGGCGAGGAGGGTGCGGAGGGCGTCGGTCGTGACGTACCGCAGCGAGTCCAGGGGCGCCTCCCCCGCGGGCCGCGCCCGCAGCGCGGCCGCCAGGACCGTCCCGTACCCGTGGGAGAGGACGATGTCCTCCTTGGCCGGGAAGTAGCGGGAGACCGTGGAGGGGGAGACCTCCGCCGCCTCCGCGATCTGCTCGACGGTGGTCGCCTCGTACCCCTGCTCGGCGATGAGCCGGTACGTGGCCCGGCGGATCGCGCTCCTGGTCCTGAGCTTCTTGCGCTCGCGGAGGCCGGGGCGCGGCGGGTGGTCGTGGAGCGGGTCAGGTGCGGAGGCGGCCATGATCCCCATTGTCCGGCACCGCGATGGTGGAGTACGCGGTGCCGGTCAGGAGTACTCGTACGCCACCAGCGCGATCCCGATGAAGTGCACGATGAAGGCCGCCAGGGTGAGGGAGTGGAACACCTCGTGGAAGCCGAACCAGCGCGGTGACGGGTTGGGGCGCTTGAGGCCGTAGATGACCCCGCCCGCGCTGTAGAGGACTCCGCCGACGATCACCAGGACGAGGACGGCGATGCCGCCGGCGCGCATGAAGTCGGGCAGGAAGAAGACGGCCGCCCAGCCGAGCGCGATGTAGCAGGGGGTGTACAGCCAGCGCGGGGCGCCGACCCAGAACACCCGGAAGGCTATGCCGGCCAGCGCGGCGATCCAGACCGCCCAGAGCAGCACGCGGCCCGACGCGTCGGGCAGGAGCAGCATGGTCAGCGGGGTGTAGGTGCCCGCGATGATCAGGAAGATGTTGGCGTGGTCGAGCCGGCGCAGGACGGCCTCGCCGCGCGGCCCCCACGTACCCCGGTGGTATATGGCGCTGACGCCGAAGAGGAGACAGGCCGTCAGGACGTACACCCCGCAGGCGACCCGGGCCCGCACCGAGTCGGTCAGGACGATCAGGGTCACTCCCGCGACCAGGACGGCCGGGAACATGCCCGCGTGCAGCCAGCCGCGCAGCTTGGGCTTGACCGGGCTCGGCAGCTGGATCTCGACCGGTCCCCCTTCGGGTTGCGGCGGGTTCGCGAAGGAGTCGGGCGCGGCGGGAGTCATACGGTCATGCTACCTACGCCACCGTAGGTTACGTTTCGGTACAAAACGGTCGTGCGGGCGGTGGCGGGCCCTGGCGCAGTGGTCATGCTCACATGTGAGGCCCTATGGACAGATGGGCGCTATCGTCGGATGATCAAATGAGTGCGGTCGGCACCGGATGAGCGGGCTACGAAGGCGTCCGGGTCGAGGCCCCCACGGGGCAGACAACTCAAATCCCTCCTTTAGGAGCAATCGTGGCGCGCGACATCGCGGCTCCCTCCACCTTCCCGACAACGGCACCGAGCACGTCAGCCCCCGGCACCCCCGCCTCCCCCTCCCCCCACCGCGAGCTGAACCGCTGGGTGCGGGAGATCGCCGCCCTCACCGAGCCCGACCGGGTGGTCTGGTGCGACGGTTCCGAGGCCGAGTACGAGCGCCTGTGCGGCGAGCTCGTCGCGGCGGGCACCTTCACCGAACTCGACGCCGTCAAGCGGCCGAACTCGTACTACGCCGCCTCGGACCCGTCCGACGTGGCGCGCGTCGAGGACCGTACGTTCATCTGCTCCGAGAAGGAGGAGGACGCGGGCCCGACCAACCACTGGAAGGCCCCCGCCGAGATGCGCGACCTCTTCGCCGGCGAGGAGGGCATCTTCCGCGGCGCGATGCGCGGCAGGACGATGTACGTCGTCCCCTTCTGCATGGGCCCGATCGGGTCGCCGCTCTCCGCCATGGGCGTCGAGATCACGGACTCCGCGTACGTCGCCGTCTCCATGCGCACGATGACCCGCATGGGCGGTGCCGTCCTCCAGGAGCTGGGCGAGGACGGCGACTTCGTCAAGGCCGTCCACACGCTGGGCGCGCCGCTCGCCCCCGGCGAGGCGGACGTGCCGTGGCCGTGCAACACCACCAAGTACATCTCGCACTTCCCCGAGGACCGCGAGATCTGGTCGTACGGCTCCGGCTACGGCGGCAACGCCCTGCTGGGCAAGAAGTGTTACGCGCTGCGCATCGCCTCCGTCATGGCACGCGACGAGGGTTGGCTCGCGGAGCACATGCTCATCCTCAAACTCACCCCGCCCCGGGGGGAGTCGAAGTACGTGGCGGCGGCGTTCCCGTCCGCGTGCGGCAAGACGAACCTCGCCATGCTGGAGCCGACCGTCCCCGGCTGGACGGTGGAGACCATCGGCGACGACATCGCGTGGATGCGGTTCGGCGAGGACGGCAGGCTGTACGCGATCAACCCGGAGGCCGGCTTCTTCGGCGTCGCGCCGGGGACGGGCGAGCACACCAACGCCAACGCGATGAAGACGCTGTGGGGCAACTCGGTCTTCACGAACGTGGCGCTCACGGACGACGGTGACGTCTGGTGGGAGGGCATGACCGAGGAGGCGCCCGCGCACCTCACGGACTGGAAGGGCAACGACTGGACGCCGGAGTCGGGCACCCCGGCCGCCCACCCCAACGCCCGCTTCACCGTCCCGGCGGGCCAGTGCCCGATCATCGCGCCCGAGTGGGAGGACCCCCGGGGCGTACCGATCTCGGCGATCCTGTTCGGCGGGCGCCGCGCCTCCGCCGTACCCCTGGTGACGGAGTCCTTCGACTGGCGGCACGGCGTCTTCCTGGGCGCGAACGTGGCCTCCGAGAAGACGGCGGCGGCCGAGGGCAAGGTCGGCGAACTGCGCCGCGACCCGTTCGCGATGCTGCCGTTCTGCGGCTACAACATGGGTGACTACATGGCCCATTGGCTGGAGGTGGCCGAGGACAAGGACCCGGAGCTGCTGCCGAAGATCTACTACGTGAACTGGTTCCGCAAGGACGACGACGGTCACTTCGTGTGGCCGGGCTTCGGGGAGAACAGCCGGGTCCTGAAGTGGATCGTGGAGCGCCTGGAGGGCACGGCGGAGGGCGTGGAAACCCCCATCGGCATCCTCCCGACGCGCGCGTCCCTGGACACGGAGGGCCTCGAACTCTCCTCCTCCCAGCTTGACTTCCTCCTCTCGGTCGACAAGGAGGTCTGGCGCGACGAGGCGTCCCTGATCCCCGCCCACCTCAACACCTTCGGCGACCACACCCCGAAGGCCCTGTGGGACGAGTACGACGCCCTGATCAACCGCCTCACCTGACGCCGCCGAAACCCCCGCCCGGCCCGCGTGATCCGACGGCCGGCGGGGGCTTTCCCATGTCCGGGGGATGATCCACCGGTGACCGCTTCGATCTGTACATCTCGGCGATCGAGCTGCTGGCCAGGGCTGTCGGCGTGGATCGCTTCGCCCTGCGGCACGTCTTCCTGAACGCGCCCGAGCCGTCGTGGCTCGGGGAGATGCACGACGGGCGGGTGGTCGACCTGGCGGCGGGCTTGCGGCTGCTCCGGGGAGGACCTGCGGCACGGCACGAGCCCGGCCCTGCTGGAGAGCGGGGACGGGCCGCGGTGGGCGGCGCGCCGACGCTTGTCCTGGAACGGTGGGCGCACGGGGCCTATGGGCACCGGTGGTATCTCGTGGAGGACGGCGGCCTCTTGCCCGTGGCCGGCTCGGTGAGGCGGCAGTCCTTGGTCACCGCCTTCCTCGGCGTGGAGACGCGCTGGGCGGCGCGGAGTGCGCTACCGCGGGCCGTGGAATCGACGAGTGCTGACGACGATCAGCGTGTTGTGGTCTTCGTGCGGTCGGGCGGCGTGGCGCTCCGCACGGTGGTGTGTGGGGAGGGGATTCCCTTGCCGGGCGAGGACGAGTTGCCTCCGGGCGACGAATTCGGGGTCTTCGGCTGGCCCGAGGAAGGCGATGCCGGTGTCGCGTTCCTTCAGGGTGTGGTGCCGGGGGCGGATGGTGAACTGGTTGCCCGGTGGTCGGATCCGTGGGTTCGGTGAACGCCCTTGTGGCGTGGTGATGTTCAGGGCGGCGGGATGCGGTGGTGGAGGTCCGTGAGGAGGTTCTCCATCGCCATGCGGAAGATCTCGGCCTGGTGGTCGCCGAGGAACGACGTGTGGCCGAACACCTCCAGGACGACCAGGCCGTGCAGGTGGCCCCAGGCGCTCATCAGGAGTGCGGTCGCGGGTGGGGGGAGAGGTCCCTCGCCGAAGTGCGGGAGCTGGGCGAGGTAGGTGTGCAGGGACGGCGAGAGCGTGGCGGTGTCGATCGCCGCGAGTTGCGCCTCGGTGAAGCCGTCGAACATCTCGCGTTCGAAGATGGCGCTCATGCGCCGCGTGGCCTGGGTGGTGGGGCCTTCGGCGGGGGCCGCGTAGTCCCGTAGCGGGGTGCCGTACAGGAGCTGGAAGCGTTCGGGGTGGGCGATGGCCCAGCGGCGGTAGCCCTCGGCGGCCGTCACCAGGCGCGGTACTGGGGAGTGGGGCGGCGCCGTGTCGACCGCGGCCTGTACGGCGGCGGCGAGGTCGTCGTACCCCTTGGTGACGAGCGCGGTGACGAGTGCGTCCCGGCTCGGGAAGTAGTGGTAGAGCGCCTGGACGGTCATGCCGAGGCCGCGGGCCACGGCCCTCAACGACAGCGCCGCGGGCCCGTGTTCGGTGATGTGGCCTTCCGCCGCGTCCAGGATCTCCTGCGTGGCCGCGGCCCGGCGGCGTTCGCGGAGGGAGGGCGGGGCGGCGGGCGGGGAGGCCGGGGGGTGTTCCTCTGCGGGCATGGGACGACCGTACGACGCCGGCGCCCGGCAGCGTCAGGGTGTGAGGAAAATCTAACACTGCCAAATCTGCTGAGCCGTGGCTAACGTCGTTCACGGCGACAACGAGGAACGCGACACCGCGCCCCTCTTCCACGCCGGCCCCCCTGCACGCCAACTCGGGCTGTCGCGCGCCGTTTTCACCGTACATACATCGAATTCGAAGGAGATCGGGCGTGTTCGAACGCATAGCCGAGCTGGCGATTCGCCGTTCCCGGCTGGTACTCATCGTCGCCGTCGTGGCTGTGGCCCTCATGGGCGTCCTGGGCGCGGGCGCGTTCGGCACGTTGCTGGGAGGCGGCTACGACGACCCGGCCTCCGGGTCCTCCCGCGCCAAGGAGGTCCTCGACAAGAAGTTCGGCGGGGAGACGAACCTGGTCCTGCTGGTCCGTACCCCCGAAGGCCGCGTCGACGCCCCCGCCGCGGAGGCGAGCGGCCGGGCCCTGGCGGCGGACCTCAAGAAGGAGCGGAACCTCGACAACGTCATCTCGTACTGGGACACGTCCAGTCCCGACCTCCTGTCCGAGGACGGCCGCGAAGCCGTGGTCCTCGCCCACGTGAAGGGCGACGGCATCGAGCGGGACGAGAACGCGAAGGCCGTCATCGACGCGTACCGGGGGCCGTACAAGGACGCGCTCACGGTCCGGGCGGGCGGCGCCGCGGCCGTGACCAGCGAGATGGGTACGCAGTCGGCCGAGGATCTCCTGCTGGCCGAGGCCATCGCCGTACCGCTCACGCTCGTCCTGCTCCTCCTCGTCTTCGGCAGCGCGGTCGCCGCCCTGCTGCCGCTGGCGATCGGACTCATCGCCATCGCGGGCACGTTCGCGGAGCTGTTCGTGCTCGGCAGCGTCACCGACGTCTCCGTCTTCGCGGTCAACCTGACGACGGCGCTGGGACTCGGACTGGGCATCGACTACGCCCTGTTGATGATCAGCCGCTTCCGTGAGCAGCTCGCGACGGGGGCGAGCGTGGACGACGCCGTGCGGCGGACGGTGAGCACGGCGGGCCGTACGGTCGCCTTCTCCGCCGCGACCGTGGCGGCGGCGCTGGCGGCGCTGCTGGTGTTCCCGCAGTACTTCCTGCGGTCGTTCGGCTACGCGGGGATCGGCGTGGTGGTCATCGCCGCGCTGAGCACGCTGTTCGTCATGCCGGCGCTGTTCGCCGTCCTGGGCCACCGGGTCAACAGCGGGCGCATGCCGTGGGGGAACAAGCCGCGCCCGGACGGCGGGCGGGCGCCGCTGTGGGGCCGGCTGGCCGGCACGGTCATGCGGCGGCCCGCGCTCACCGCGCTCCCCGTACTCGCCGTCCTGCTGCTGGCCGCGAGCCCGCTGCTCGGCATCACCTTCGGCACGCCGGACGAACGGGTGCTGCCGGACTCGGCGGAGAGCCGCCAGGTGTCGTCGGTGCTGCGGGAGAAGTTCAACGGCAACGACGACGCGGCGCTGCGGATCGTCATCGACGAGCCGCTGGGCCAGGCCCCGTTGGCGTCGTACGCGACCGAACTGTCCTCGCTCCAGGGCGTCATCCGCGTCGAGACGAGCGGGGGGGCGTACACCGAGGGGCGTTCGGGGACGGCGGGCCCCGCGGCGTCCCACCTGGGCCGCCCGGACGCCCAACAGCTCAGCGTGGTCAGCTCCCTGGCCCCGAAGTCGGCCGAGGCCCAGAGCCTGGTGGGGACGGTACGGGCGGTCGCCCCGCCCGCCGGAACGCACCCGCTGGTGGGCGGAGTCGACGCCGAACTGGTCGACTCCAAGACGTCGATCGGCGGCCAACTCCCGCTCGCCGTGGCGTTGGTGGCCGTCACCACCTTCGTCCTCCTCTTCCTCTTCACCGGCAGTGTGGTGCAGCCGTTGCGGGCGCTGGTCCTCAACATGCTCAGCCTGGGCGCCACCCTCGGCGTCATGACGTGGATCTTCCAGGACGGCCACCTCTCCTCCGTGCTCGGCTTCACCGCCCAGCCGATGGAGGTGTCCATGACCGTGCTGATGTTCTGCATCGCGTTCGGCCTGTCGATGGACTACGAGGTGTTCGTGACCAGCCGGATCAAGGAACTCCACGACCAGGGCGAGGACAACAGGTCCGCGGTGACGCACGGCCTCGGCCACACGGGCCGCATCGTGACGGCGGCGGCGTGCCTGCTGGCGGTGAGCTTCTTCGCCTTCGGCACGGCGAAGCTCAGCTTCATGCAGATGTTCGGCCTGGGCAGCGGCCTGGCGATCCTGATCGACGCGGTGGCGGTACGAGGCATCCTGGTCCCGGCAGCCATGCGCCTCCTGGGCCCCGCGGCCTGGTACGCCCCACCCTTCCTCCGCAGGGTCCACACCCGCTTCGGCCTGAGCGAGTCGGCCCCGGCGGGGACGCCTGAGCGGACGACTACGGACCGGGAGTTGGCGAAGAACTAGCGCCACGGCGTAGCTCTTCGGCTTGCACCGCTCGTCTCCACCCCTCGGAGGCGGGCGGTCGTTCGTTGCGGCCACGGAACCCGATGCCCGAGCGCCGCGTATGGCGATGTCGGACACCGCGTCGGGTGCGGTAGAAGAGCGCTATGGACACCGGCGTACTGGAACAGTTGCTGGACGACGTCTTCGACCAGGCTGTCGTGCATCACGGATACACCAACTACATGCGTGACTACGAGGTCATCGTTCACGCGACTGCCGATCCTCGTACCGGCGCCGTACCGTCCTACCTGCGGTATCTCTTCCGGTTCTGCGTCGAGGCCCGTTGCGAGACATCGCTGGCGGCGGAGACCTGGCGGGACTCGTTGGACGACCGGCTCATCGAGCACGAATCCGGGGTCGACCTGGACGGATACGTCTGGGGCGTGAAGTGGCACTGCCTGTACCCGGGGGCGAGATCAGTCCCCGAGTCGGAGGCAGCCCGCCGTTGGTCGGCTGCTGTGGGGATCGACTTCCACGAGGTTCGCATCGAAACTGACGCGCACAACCTGGCCTTGGTCTTCTCCGACCTTCGGGTGAGCGAGGTCCCGGCGGGCTATACGCCCTTCGTCGCTGACTGAGCATCCTGCGGGGGAGTCGATGGCGGGGCGGAAGACACTGAATAGCTGGGCTGGTGTGGGTGCGGGGCTGAGGGGGGCATACGTGGCGGGTGATCGTTCGGCGCAACCGTCGTTGTGGCTCGCTTTCTGTGGCTGAGGCCAGAACTGCGTAGGTGTGGCTGTTGCGCGCGGGTGTGTTGTGTGGGGGCTCTGGGGTTGCTGGCTCGGGGTTCGGGGTGTGCCAGTCCGTGCTGGATGAGCTGACAGGCCGCGGCTGCCCGCGCGTCGACGGTCGCGGTCTTCGTGCCTCGTGAAGCGCCGGCCCGCTTTGAGTCGTCCCCGCTTCCGCCGTCGGCGGGCTGCTCTCCTACTTGTTCTGTTCGGCCGGGGTGAGCAGGCGTTGGAAGTCGGCTAGGCCCCCCGAGCGGTGTTCGGCCAGCAGGCGCAAGGCGTCGGGGATTCTGGCGTTCTCGAAGGCGGTGGCGATGGCGTCGTGTTCGGCGAGGATCGCCTCGGCGCGTGCATAGTCTCCGGCGGCGGCTCCGCGTCGGTAGGACAGGGCGCGGTGCGGTTCGAGCGCCTCCCACAACTGGGTCACGAAGCGCAGCAGCCACTCGTTGTCGCAGCGGTTGAGCAGCGCGAAGTGGAACCGCCGGTTGCCGGTGATCACGCCCTGCACGTCCGTCGCGGCGACCGCGGCGCGCTGGGCGTCCAGGGCGCCGCGCAGCGCGGCGATGTCCTCGGGCCGCATCCGGGCGGCGGCGTTCGCCTCGGCCTCGCCCTCCAGGAGTTCCCTGACCCGGAAGATGCCCTCCACGCCGCGCGGGTCGAGTTCGGTGACGGTGTAGCCGCGCTGCGGGACGTACGTGACGATCCCCTCCCCGGCCAGGGTCTTGAGGGCCTCCCGGACCGGGATGACGCTCAGCCCCAGCTCCTCGGCTGCCGCGCTCTGGCGGATCGGCGCCCCGGGGGCCAGGTCGCCCCGGACGATCGCCTCCCGAAGCTCCAAGAGAGCCACGGCCTCGGCGGTACGGGGGAGGGAGGTTCGATGGAGGGCCACGTCGTCATCGTACCCAGGGATCGCGCGAAACTAGATGTTATAAATTAGAATGTACGGTGATTCGGGGGGCCGCAGGGCCGTACGTCCGCCCCACCGGGGCCTACGACGAGGAGGTGAGCGCGGTGTCCGTACCGGCTCGGACGACCACCCGACAGCCCAGCGACCCCCGCGCCCCCAGCGCCCCCGAAGGCCCCACCGGGCAGCTGGCCGGCTGGCTGGCCACCACCACGTCGGCCGACATCCCCGCCCCGGTACGCGAGCGGGCCGCACACCTGGTGCTCGACGGCCTGGCCTGCGCGCTGATCGGCGCCCAACTCCCCTGGTCGCGCACCGCGGTCCGGGCCGTCCTGGCGCTGGAGGGCACCGGGGACGTGCCGGTCATCGGCTGGGGACGTACCACCGGCGCCCCGGCCGCCGCCGTGTTGAACGGCACCTTCATCCAGGGCTTCGAGCTCGACGACTACTACCCGGCCGCGCCCCTGCACAGCGCCTCCCTCGTGCTGCCCGCGCTCCTGTCCACCGCCGCGCAGGCGGGCCCCGTGAGCGGCGCGGAGTTCCTGCGCGCGACGGTGCTGGGCTTCGAGACCGGCACCCGGGTGGGCAGGGCACTGAACGGCCCCGAGATGCTCGCGCGCGGCTGGCACTCCGGGTCCGTCTTCGGCACCCACGCCGCGGCGGCCGCCTGCGGCGCGCTGCGCGGTCTGAGCGCCGCGCAGTTCGAGGACGCGCTCGGCCTGGCCGGCACCCAGTCGGCCGGACTGATGGCCGCGCAGTACGAGGCGATGTCCAAGCGCATGCACCACGGCCTCGCCTCCCGTAACGGCTACTACGCCGCGGGGCTCGCCCACGGCGGGTACACGGGCATCAAGCGGGTCTTCGAGCGGCCGTACGGCGGCTTCCTCTCCACGTTCGGCGAGGGCCACCACCCCGATCCCGCCCAGATCACCAAGGAGCTGGGCCGGACGTGGAACACCGAGAAGATCACGGTGAAGATCCACGCGGCGATGGGCGGTCTGCACCCCGCGATCGACGCCGCCATCGCCCTGACCGCCGACCGCAGGCTGACCGCCGACCGCAGGCTGACCGCCGGCCGCGGGCTGGGCGCCGATCGAGGGCTGGGCGCCGACGACATCGAGGCCGTCCGGATCGAGGTTCCGGAGGCCATCCACCACCACGGCTGGTGGCCGCCGGAACGGCCGCTGACCACCGTCGGCGCCCAGATGAACATCGCCTACGCCACCGCCGTCGCGCTCCTGGACGGTCATGTGCGGCCCGAACAGTTCCTGCCCCGCCGGATCGACGCCGACGACGTGTGGGACGTGATCCGCCGTACCGAGGTGAAGCGGGTCGACGAGCGGCAGGACCCGTCGTGGGACCGGCCCGGCTACAACACGCGCGTCACCGTGACCCTGCGCGGCGGCGCGTCCCTCACCCGGACCCTCAACCAGCCGCACGGCGGACCCGACGACCCGCTCACGAACACCGAGATCCGCGAGAAGTACCGGGCGCTGACCGCCCGCGTCGTCGACGCCGACCGGGCCGCGGAGATCGAACGACTCGTCCTGGACCTCGAAGCGCAGCCGGATCTCGACCGCCTGGTGCACCTGCTCGCCGCACCGGTGCGCGGCGCCCTCGACTGACCACCACGAACTGCGAGGCACCCCCCATGTCCCCGTCCCGGCGAGGCACGACCACCACCCCACCCTCCCTCGTCGCCGAGCACCGTTCCCCCTCCCACCTCTCAAGGACCCCCATGCACACCCAACTCGCCCCCGGCATCACCCAGATCGCCACCACCAAACGCGACCACGCCTTCCTCGTCGAAGGCGACGACGGCCTCACCCTCGTCGACGTCGGCTGGGCCAAAGCCCCCGGCGCCCTGCTGGACACCGCCGCCGCACTCGGGCACCACCCCTCCGACATCCGCCGCATCGTGATCACCCACGCCCACCCCGACCACGTCCAGGGCGCCGCCGAACTGCGCCGCCGCACCGGCGCGCGGATACTCATCCACGAGGCGGACCGTGCCTGGCTGGAAGCCGGCCGCGTCCCGGCCGAAGGCCGCTCCGGTGCCCTCGGCCGCCTCATCGACCGGGTGCCGAAACTCCACTGGACCCCCGTCCCTGCCGACGGCACCCTGGCCGACGGAGAACTGGTCGAAGGCAGCGGAGGCCTCCGCGTCATCCACACACCTGGGCACACGCCCGGCCACGTCGTCCTGTTCCACGAACCCACCCGCACCGTGCTCATGGGGGACGCCGCCTTCAACCGCGGCGAGTTGGCCCTCGGCCCCGCCGCCCTGGCCGCCGACCCGGCCCTGCGCCCGGGCAGCCTCGCCCGTATCCCGGACAACCTCCACGCGGTCGGCTTCGCCCACGGCGCGCCCTTGACCGGCAGCGGCGTCGACACTTTCCAGGACTTCCTGAGAACGCTGACAACCGACTGACAACAACGGGCAGCCCGACTCCGCCGCGCTCCCCTCGGTAGGGCTATCCCCACCTGGGGAAGCCGGGAAGCGTCATGGAGTCGCGGGGGTGCCGTCGGGAATGCTGGCAGCCTCAGCGTCCCGCCCTCCTGGGGGAGGAGGGGAGCGGCGATTCCTGGCTGTCGCGACCTGTGTTGGTGTGCGTGTCGCGCGGTCCGAGCGAGAGCGAAGCGCGTCATGTCCGTTGGTTCGTCGATACCCGTGGACGCCTCGGCCGTCCTGCCCGCCGAGGCGCCCGAGCCGTACCGCCGGCCCGTCGCCGTGGGTCTGCATCTACTGCCCGGGGTGCTGTTCTTCGCCGGGTGCGTGATCTTCCGGCCCTTGACCGAGGGCCTGGGACTGCCGGACTCGCTCGGATTCACCCTTGCCGGGCTGGTGCTGGTGACGCCCTTCGAGTTCGCCTATCTGGTACGGCGGGGGCGGGGGCGAGGCCGGTCGCTGAGGGAGGCGGTCGCCGCCTCGGTCGGCTTCCGGCGGAAGCTGCCCGTACAGCGGTTGGTTCCGCTCGTTGTGGCGCTGATCGCCTTCACCGCTGTGACGCTGGCGGTACTGAGTCCGGTCTCGGGTTTCCTGGAACACCATGTGTTCGAGGACCTGCCGGACTGGATGCGGTCCGGCAACGACGATCTGGCGCACTTCAGCACCACGGTGGCCGTTGTCGCCCTGCTGCTGAACATCGTCGGGGACTGTGTGCTGAGCCCGGTCGCCGAGGAGCTCTACTACCGGGGCCACCTGATGGCACGCCTGCCCACCGGGCCGGTGACCGCCGCGGTCACCGGCGCGGCGCTCTTCGCCGCCACCCACTTCTGGGAGCCGGAGTTGGTGGTGTTCGTCTTCGTCGTGCAGAGCGTGATGGGTCTTGTCGTACGGAGGACAGGGTCGGTACGCGTCTCGGTCTACCTGCACATCGCCGTCAACTCGATCACCACCGCGATGACGGTGGCGGCCTTGCTCAGCTAGGCCGTCCTTTCCGACCACGGGATCCGGTCGACGCCACCGGGCGCTCGTGTGGTGGGTTGATCGACCGCGCACCCACCGCTCTTGGCCCTGGCGGACCGGGCCCACTCATCCCGGGCTCTTCCCGCGCACCAGCCGTCCGGCGGACGTTAGTTCCACGGCTCCAGGTCGGGGTCTTCGCCCCTCATCCTCGCCGCGGCCACGCAGAGGTCACGGCCGTAGATCTGAGCGCTACCCCACTCCGAGCCCCACAGGTCGGTCGCCGCGCGGGCTACGGAACGCCATGTCCGGCCTTCATCTACTCGCCAGGTGCGGATTTGGGTGGCCATCTCGGGCGTGATTGCCGCCGGGTCCGCAGTGCTCTGTGCCATTCCACCTACGGTACGGACTCCGAAGAGAAGGCGGCCACCGGATACCTGCGGGCCGCGGGGCTCGAGATCCGTAAGACAGGGCCTAGAGTTCGGTGTCGTCGGGGATGAGGTGGTCGTACTGGCCTGCCTTGACGGCGAGTATGTGGGCCAGCATTTCCTTGTCGGTGAAGCGGAGTGCGCCGTCGAGGTTGCGGTGTTTGGAGTCGCCGAAGGCGACGCCGCCCTCGATCGGCATGACGAGGACGCAGGCGTCTCCCGAGCCGTTGCTGAACGCGGACTTCTCCCACTCGCCGTCGAGCGGTGCGGAGTAGAGGGTGTCCTTGGGGCCGCTCATCGAACTTCCCTTTCGACCGGCACGGTCTTGGTCGTGGTGGTCCGTTTGCTCAGAGTTCGGTGCCGTCGGGGATGAGGTGGTCGTACTGGCCGGCTTTGACGGCGAGTATGTGGGCCAGCATTTCCTTGTCGGTGAAGCGGAGTGCGCCGTCGCGGGCGCGGTGCTTGGAGTCGCCGAAGGCGACGCCGCCGTCGATCGGCATGATGAGGACGCAATTCTCGCTTGAACCGCTGCTGAACGCGGACTTCTGCCAGTCGCCGTGGAGAGGCTGCTCGTACAGGTCCGACTTCGATTCGACTGTCACGACAGTTCTTTCTTGATCTCTTCGATGAGCTGAACGGTGAGTACGGGGCTCAGGGCGAAGGCCGCCAGGTCGGCGTACCTCCGTCGTGCATGCCGGATCGCCGCCGCTTCATCGGTCACGGAGTCGCCCCGTTGCATCTCGGACGAGACCACACTGCGGTGTTCGACGCCGGGAAAGTCAAGGACGGAGAAAGGTGTGCTGGAGACGCTGGCCGCGCCCGCCTCGAACGGAATCACGCGCAGGTTGACGTTCTGTCGTTTGACGGACATCAGCATGTGGTCCAACTGGGCCCGCATGACGTCCCGTCCGCCGACGACGGCCCTCAAGGCCGACTCAAGGCACAACGCGTCCAGGGCAGCGGGATGTTCTCGGGTGAGTACACCCTGTCGCTTCTGGCGCACGTCGATGAAGATCTCGCGGTGCTCGGTGCCCTCGTGCTGTTGCCCGAACTCGACGAGTGCGGCTACGTAGTCCCTGGTCTGGAGGAGCCCTGGTACGTACGTGCCGCTGTGGCAGAAGATCTTCTCCGCCGCGTCCTCAAGGTAGAGGTAGCGGTACGAGTCCGCCGTGAACACGGCCTGGATCTCCGGGCGTTCGTACCAGGCTCGGCCGAACGACCGGCCCTGGTCGATCGCGGCCCTCAGGGCGGCGCGTTCATCGATGCTCGCCTTGTACGCATCCAGCATCTGTTCGAGCTGGTCGGGGCTCGGGAACGCCTTGCCGCGTTCGATCTTGCTGATGTTGTGCCGCGAGCACGCCAGGCGTACCGCGATGTCGTCCTGCCGGAGGCGCGCGTGCTCGCGCAGTCGTGCGAGCTCCCCGCCGACCTTTCGCATGGCGAAGATCGCGTTGGTGTTCACGCTGACGGGCACCGGTGTCCCTCCGGGTGGCATGACGTCCGAGGGCAGCAGCGTAGCGCGCAGACCCACGCGAATGACTCGTCCGAGCTACTTCTCAGGTTCTGCTTGCGCGCGACTAGTCGCGCGACTCATGCTGAAGGCGCGCCCCAGTGCGAGACGCCCGGGATGCGCACCCATCCGTCATGCGCGCCCGACGGCCGGCATGACCCCTACCGGAGGTACGAGTGGTGGATCAGCGTGGATACGTACTGGCGGTCGAGCGCTACCCCAGTTCCGCTGTCGCGGTGGGGGAGGCGCGGGCGCTTGCGGGGCGTGTGTACGCGCCGTACCCGTGGGTGGACCACGACACCGTCAAGCTGCTGGTGAGCGAGACCGCCACCAACGCCGTGCTGCACGCCGGCGGTGGTGGGTTCGACCTCATCTGCCACTCGCCCGTGCGGGGTTCGGTCCAGATCGAGGTGCACGACCGCAGCAAGGCCGAGCCCCGGCGGCGCCCGCACACCGCGTGGGACAGCCATGGGCGGGGGCTGGAGTTACTCGACCTGCTCGCGCCGGGGTGGGGGGTCGTTCCGACGCACACCGGGAAGGGGCTGGTCTTCGCGGTCACGGCCGATCCGCCCGAGTCGGCCTACCGGCGGCTCCTGGAGCGGGTGTTGTTGGGGCTGGGCGGGAGCGTTCCGCTGGAGGAGGAGTGAAGGGGGTACGTCACGGGCGCGCCTCGTACCGGTTGCACGTTGCGCTCGACGCCGCCGCTCGTGGTCGAGCCGATCGCGCCGGGCGGCGGCAAGACCACGGACCGCGCGGCCCTCACGGGGACTTGTGGCGGTCCTCCAGGTAGCGGGTGTGGGTTTCCTGGCGGCGGGATTCCGCCTCGCGCAGGGCTGTCGCCAGGGTGCGGGATTCGTCGTACAGGACGGTCAGTTGGCGTTCCAAGTGGCGTTCCGGGGGGTCCGTGGTGGGTTGGAGGCGGGTCCACCAGCGGGTGCGTACGTACGTGTCCACCGACTCCGGGATGTCCTGGCGGATCGCCCGCGACAGGGCGTGCACCGCCTCCGGGTCCTGCGTGAGAGCGTCCGCCACCCAGCCTGGTTCCAGGAGGGCGGCCAGGACCTCTGTCAGTTCGGTCAGGCGGCCGGCCGCCGCGGGAGGGAGGTCCACCTCGGTCAGGTAGGCGGTGAGCGTGGTGAAGTCCGTCCGGAGGGTGGTGAGTTGTTCCGCCGTGTCGTCGAAGGCCGGGGTCCGGGGGCGTTCCGGCGGGGCGATCAGCGCGCCAGCGCCGTACAGGCCCGCGACGATCAACGGCCAGTAGGTGCCGGCCACTCCGGTGAACGTGCCCGCCAGGCCCACCAGTCCGCACGCGCTGCCGGTGAGGTTCTTGCGGGATTCGAGGAACGCGAGCGCTCTACTGGTAGCCACGGATCTCCTCGAATGCCCCGTCCAGGGAACCTCGCGTGGCGTCGAAGAGCCGCCCGCCGGTGAGTTCCGCGATGTGGTTCAGTTCGCCCCGGTCCGAGTCGCCGAAGACGATCGGGAAGACCGGTGTGGTGCGCCGCGCGGCCGGGAGCCGCGCGTAGAAGGCGTCGAAGTCCTTGGCGCTCGTGCCCGTGGTGTTCTCGCCGTCCGTCATCAGCACGATCGAGGTGAACGTGTCCGTGCTGCCCTGCCCGAGGCGCGCGTACGCCTCCTCCAGGCTGCTGTAGATCGCTGTCTCGCCGGACGCCGTGAGGGACGCGGCGTCCGCGCGGATCGCGTCCAGTGCCGCCGACGGGTCGCCGGGGGCGACGGTGTGGCTCGTGACCTCCTTCACCTCCGCCCCGAACGGCATGAAGGTCACCTCCTCCCGGTCGCGGAAGCGGTCGCCGGTCGGCGAGTCGCCCGTGCCGGTCAGGGTGGTCAGCGCGGCCTTCAGCCGGGCGAGGCGCCCGCCCTCCATCGAGCCGGACGTGTCCAGTACGTACACCGTGCGCGAAGGGCGGCGCAGTTGGTTCTCGTACGCGTCCAGCAGCCCGTCCGCGACCGATCGGCTTCCGGGGAAGGGGAGTTCGCGGCGCTTGTCGGTGGCCAGGCCCGCGGCCGGCTTCACCGAGGGGACGACCGGGCGGCGGAACGTCTCCTCCGTCAGGGCCCGTTGGGCCTCCGGGCCGCGCAGGTACGTGGTGAGGGCCTGGCCCGCTTCCCGCGCCTCCCGCGGCGCCGACGTGAGGAGCGTGAAGGGGTAGTCGGCGGTCACCACCCCGTCCCTCGGGCGGATCACGGTGAGGCCGGTGTGGCTGTCGCGGTTCATGGACAGCAGCACCGACTCGTAGTTGATGAGGGCGTCGACGGTGTCGTGGCGGGTGTACGCGGTGGCGAGCCACCCCGACGAGCCGGACGTGAGTTTCTGGCCGGCGAAGAACTCCGTCAACTTCCCCGTGGTGCCCCGCACATCGGCGTCCGTGAGCGCCGCCTGCGCGCCGGAGAGACCGGAGGTGACCGAGATCAGGGCGGAGAAGCCGGAGTTGGACCGAACGGGGTCGGTCATGCCGTACGTGAGCTTGCCGGCCGCGACCGCCTCGTACACCTGGGACCAGGTGACCTGGTCCGGCCGCCAGCCGAGCCGCTTCACCGTCGCCGCCTTGACGCCGAGGGCGACGGGCGAGGACATGATCGGGGTCTCGTTGGTGAGGCGCCGCGAGACGCCGGGGCTCAGCCGCAGGTAGTCGTTGGACGACAGCCACACCGCGTCGTACTTCCCGTCGGCGCCGCCCGAGGCGATCAGGTCCGCCGCGTCCAGGGTGCCGCTCCAGGTGGGGCGTACCTTCACCCCCGTCGCCTTCTCCGCCAGGTCCAACACGCCCTGCATGTCGGACAGTTCACTGGAGGCGAGCACGCGGAGCGTGCCCTTGCGGTACGTGGTGTCCGGGGCGTCCCCGTGTGCGCCGGTCGGCCGGCTCGTGGTGTCGGGGCCGCCGGTGGCCCCCGAGGAGCAGGCGGTGACGGTGGTGACGGCGGTCAGGAGCGCGGCGAGATGGACGGCCGCGCGCAGGAGCGGCCCCCTGTACGGCGGGCGTCTCATCGGGCGCCGCCTTCGAGCGCGCCCGCCGAACGTGTGCGCTCCAGGTGCGCGCTCGCGTTCTGCAATTCCGTCGTCAGCGACTCGACCGTCGCCGCCATCGACTCCGTCGCCTGGACCTTGTACGTGTCGATCGCGTCGAGCGTGGTGTAGATCTGCTGGAAGGCCGCGCGCAACGTTTCCGCCCCGACGGCCGGCTCCGCCGCGAGCCGCTGGATCTCGCCGCTCTGGGTGGCGAGCATCTCCGCGTTGCCCCGGATCAGGTCCTCCGTGGTCGCCCGCAGGACGGTCACCTGCTCGGTCACCTTGCGCTGGTTCTCCAGCGCCGAGGCCAGCATCACCGCGATGCGCAGGGCGGAGACGGTGGTGGTGGCGGCCCGGTCGACGCCCTTGATCAGCTCCTCGTTGTTGCGCCGTACGAGGTCCATCGCCAGGTAACCCTGTGCGCAGACGGCGAGTTGCGTCAGCAGGTCCTGGTGCTTCTGGCGGACCGGGAAGAGCACGTCCGCGCGCAGGGCGTCCGCCTGGGCGGGGTCCGTGAGGTCGGCCTCGGCGATGCGCTCGCCGACGGCCGCGTCCAGGGCGGCGGTGAGAACCGCGTACTCCTGGAGCTTGCCCATCGTCTCCCACAGGCGGCTGCGCTCGGTGTGCAACGCGGCGTTGTCGCGCCGCAGTTCGTCCTGGCCGCCCCGCAGCGAGCCGACGATCCGGTTCAACGTGGACTGGGAGGAGGCGTACTTGGCCGCGTGGTCGCGCAGCTTGTTGCCGCCGGGCAGCTTCGAGAGCAGCCGCCGGGCGCCCTTGCCCGGGGTGTCCCGGGGGTCCAAGTCCTCCACGGTACGGCGGAGTTCGACCAGGGACGACGACACGCGCGACTGCGCGTCCTCGCCGCCCGACGCGAGGGAACGGACCGTACGGTCCAGCATGCGGTTGGACTGCTGGGCGGCGCCCCGGATCTCGCCGGAGCCGAGGTTCGCGATCTCGCCGACGCGCGTGCTGAACTCGGGCGAGCGCGCGTCGAGCCCGGACAGCGACCCCACGTACTCCGCGGCGCGCCGCGTCATCTCGTCGTGCACGGAGTCGTCCAGCGGTACGAGCCCCGCGGCCTGCTCGGTGCGTACCGGGGCGACCGGCTCGGGCGGGGTGAGGATCAGTTCGTTGCTCATCGTGCTTCTTCCCCCTGGGAGTGGTGCTAGGACCGGGCGCGCAGGGCCATGTCGTGCAGCACCTCGGTGGTGGGCACGGGTGCCTGGCGGACCCCGGAAAGTGTCTGGTTCAGATAGGCGGCGCCGCCGGCGGTCGCGGCGGTGAACCCGGCCGCGTCGCCCTGCGGGCGGAAGCCGTGCCGTACCGCGAGCGCGCGCAAAGTGGCGTCGGTGGAGAGCAGTTCGCCCAGGGCCCGGCCGTTCGCGGTGAGCGGGACGAGGGTGTGGTCGCTGTTGACGGTGGTGTCCGGGTAGAGCACCACGAGGTCCCCGACGTCCTGCTTCTGGAGCAGCAGCGAGGCGACCTGGGACTCGTACACCAGCACCAACGGGTTGCCGACGCCGCTGATGAAGTCCCTGAACGGCGCGTCCGAGCTGGTCTGTTGGGCGCCCTGCACCGAGATGAGCTTCTTCAGCAGCGGGGCGGTCCTGGTGACGGCGGCCTTGTCGGTGGCGACGCGTCCGCCGTCCGCGACGTAGGAGGCGGCGGCGAGGTAGAGCGCGCCCGAGCTGGAACTCTCCGGGTCGGTGCTGGTGATGAAGACCGTGCCGCTCAACTCGGCATGCGCGGCGGCCCCCTTGAGCTGCTGCCAGGTCCGCCCGTCACCGGCCGCCGCGAGGTACGGCTTCATGCGGAGGGTGCCGCGGGACGGGCCGTCGAGGGTGGCGAGGCCGTTGTCGGCGAGGACCCGGGCGGCGCCGCGGTGGGCGACGACGACCAGCGGCGAGTAGAAGGGGCGCAGGGGGCCGCCCTGCACCTTGTACTTCCTCACCAGCTCGTCGGCCGGGGCCTTCGAGGACGGGAAGGCGAAGTCGTACCCCTTCAGGGGCAGTTCCTCCATGGCCCAGGAGCCGGAGGTCTCCGACTTCACGGTGAAGCCCCGGGCAGCCAGCGCTTTCACCACCTCGGGATCGGCGAAGAACTCCGCCTTCTCCGACCCGATCACTCCACGCACGGTCTTCGTTGCCGTGCTGGTGTCTTGGCTCTCTCGGCCTGCCACGACGGCTGCTGCCACGCCGCCGATCAGCAGCACCGCCAGGACGATTCCCAGGATGCGTTTCACACGACGAGCGTGCTCGCGGAAACCCACATTCCGGGCGGAGTTGGGTGTACGGGGGGTGAAGTGCCCATCCCGGTAAGGAACCGGAGCGCGCCCTTCAGGACGTCAGCCGGATCGGCTCAGGATCAGCTCCGGTCTGGCTCCCGTCCGACTCCGGTCCGGCCGGGTGTGTGGCACCCGGCCCGCGCGCCTCCGCGGCCCGCGGACCGGGGCCGTCAGTGGGCGCCCACGAGCCGGCGGCCGGGGGTGGCCGGCGGCTCGGCGAGGGCGGCGGTGTGCGCGTCCATGCGCTCGGCGGACAGGATCGCGGCGGCGGTGTCGGCCCGCGAGGCGGCGACGACGAGGGCCCGCCCGGCCAGTGCGAGAGCCCGGGCGTGCAGCTCGGCCCGCCCGACCCCGGCGAGACCGGCGCCCTCGGCACCCGTACCCGCGACATCGGCACCCGTACCCGCGACCGCGTCGGCGTGGCCCTCCTCCGCCGGTCGGACGGCCTCGGGGGACAGCCGCACAGGCTCCCCACCCCGCAGCCGCGCGATCTGCCGCGCGATGTCCCCACCCGCCTCGACAAGCCCCAGCTCATCGGTCACGGCGAGGAGCGCGGAGAGATGGCCCGCCAGCTGGATGTCCAGCTCTTCCTCCCGGCTGCGGTGGGGGAAGTCGGCGTCGGCCATCGTGTGGACCGACTTGGCACGGATCGGTTCGTACATGGGATGGCCTCCTGGCAACGTCAGGAAACCATCCTACATTGGATCCGGTCTAAAGTTGAGCCCCGTCGGGGTCGGCCGTACGGGTCAGCGGTCGTGCGGTCTGCCGTCACCACTCGGTCGACAGGGCGACCACGAAAGCGGGGAGGCGTTCGTTGTTCGCCTCTTCGCGGGGGAGGGACAGGGTGAAGTGGGATTCGATGAGGGACAGGGTGTGGCGGTCGCGGGCGCGGTAGTGCTCCGTATCCGGGCGGGCGTACCGGCCGTCCGGATACAGGGTGGCTCCCGCTGTCAGGTCCGGGAGCAGGAGGTACGGGTGTTCGCCCCAGCGGCGAAGTTCATCGCCCAGTCCGAAGCCGCAGACGACCACGCCGTCCCTGGAGTAGGAGAATGTGCGGGGCGGATGGTCGGGGGACGGCTCCAGGACGATGACCTCCACCCCGTCCCGGGAGATCTCGGCCGGGTTGTCGCGGCCGTCGCCCATCCCGTACTCGACGGCGAAGGACCAGTCGCCGGAGGACCCGACCCGCACCACGTCCTCGACGTCCGTGCTCAGGTCCAGGACCAGGTGCCACGCCTCCGTCTCCGTGAGCGGGGACGCGAGGGATCCCGGGATCCCGCCCATCCGCACGGCCAGTTCCGTCGGCCCGATGCCGCGCGCGAAGACCACTCCGTGCTCCCAGTGGTCCTGGTCCGCGAGCCACTGGATGCCGTCGCCCACGGCTACACCTGCGCGTAGCCGTCCAGGAAGTTGCCGATCCGCGTGACAGCGTCCGTCAGGTCCTGGGTGGTGGGGAGGGTCACGATGCGGAAGTGATCCGGTTCCGGCCAGTTGAAGCCCGTGCCGTGGACCACCATGATCTTTTCGGCCCGGAGGAGGTCGAGGACCATTTCCCGGTCGTCCTTGATCTTGTAGACCTTCGGGTCGAGCCGCGGGAAGAGGTAGAGCGCGCCCTTCGGCTTCACGCACGTCACCCCGGGGATCTGGGTGAGCAGGTCGTACGCCGTGTCCCGCTGCTCCAGGATCCGGCCGCCCGGCAGCACCAGGTCCTGGATCGACTGCCGGCCGCCCAGCGCCGTGGCCACCGCGTGCTGCGAGGGCATGTTGGCGCACAGCCGCATGTTGGCCAGGATCGTCAGGCCCTCGATGTACGACGTGGCATGGGCCTTCGGGCCGCACACCGCCATCCAGCCGGAGCGGAAACCGGCGACGCGGTAGTTCTTGGACAGCCCGTTGAAGGTGAGGGTCAGCAGGTCGGGCGCGATCGCGGCCGTCGGGGTGTGCGTGGCGCCGTCGTACAGGATCCGGTCGTAGATCTCGTCCGAGCAGACGATCAGGTTGTGGCGGCGAGCGATCTCGGTCAGCGAGGCGAGCATCTCGTCCCCGTACACCGCGCCGGTCGGGTTGTTCGGGTTGATGATCACGATCGCCTTCGTGCGGTCGGTGATCTTGCGCTCGATGTCGGCGAGGTCCGGCATCCACTCGGCCTGCTCGTCGCACCGGTAGTGCACGGCCGTGCCCCCGGCCAGCGACACGCTCGCCGTCCAGAGCGGGTAGTCAGGGGCCGGTACGAGCACCTCGTCGCCGTCGTCGAGCAGGGCCTGCATCGACATCTGGATCAGCTCGGACACGCCGTTGCCGAGGTAGATGTCCTCGACGTCCAGCTCGATGCCCTTGGTCTGGTAGTGCTGCATCACCGCGCGCCGCGCGGACAGCAGGCCCTTCGCGTCGCCGTAGCCGTGCGCGTCCCCGAGGTTGCGGAGCACGTCCTCCAGGATCTCCGGGGGGCACTCGAAGCCGAACGCCGCCGGGTTGCCGGTGTTCAGCTTGAGGATGCGGTGGCCCGCCGCCTCCAGCCGCGTCGCCTCCTCCAGGACCGGGCCCCGGATCTCGTAACAGACATTGGCGAGCTTCGTCGACTGGATGACCTGCATGTCCGCCACTTTACGGCCGGGTGACGAAGGCCGCGTCGTGTTTTTGCCCACGTTGCTCCGTACCGGTTACGGGGCGGACACATCAGGGCGCTCCCGTCAGCGGACCGGGAAGCCGAAGCCGTACCCGTGGTGCCGCAGCCACGGCAGCAGCTTCCGCAGCGCCGCCGCCGTCTGGCCGCGGTCGCCGCCGCCGTCGTGGAAGAGGATGGTCGGGCCGTTGCCCAGCTCGTGCTTCACGAGGTGCGTGATGGCGTGGACGCCCGGCTCCTCGTAGTCCTTCGAGTCGACGTTCCAGCCCAGCGGGCGCATGCCCGCCGACGCGGCGATCTGCCGGCTGTACGGGGTGAACGCGCCGCCCGGCGCCCGGTAGTACAGCGGCTTTACGCCCCCCGACGCCCGGGTGATCTGCCCGGCCGCCACCAGGATCTGGTCCTTCTGGTACGCCTTCGAGCGGTGGTCCATCGACGTGTTGTGCGTGACGGTGTGGTCGCACAGCCGGTGCCCGTCGGCCACCACCCGCTTGACCAGGTCGGGGTGGGCCTCGGCCTGCGGGCCGATCATGCAGAAGGTCGCGCGGGCGCCGTTGTCCCGGAGGATCTTCAGGATCTTCGGGGTCCAGGTGGGGTC
Organism: Streptomyces liangshanensis; assembly: GCF_011694815.1. NCBI lineage: Bacteria > Bacillati > Actinomycetota > Actinomycetes > Kitasatosporales > Streptomycetaceae > Streptomyces > Streptomyces liangshanensis. The sequence continues at coordinate 2,798,403 of NZ_CP050177.1, read as the reverse complement.
GGGGCCGTCGTCGATGGTGATGTTGACGGACCGGCCGCCGCCCTCGACCGCGTGGGCGATGTCCATGCTCACGAGGGGAGGGGGGAGCTTCGGGTCGGGGGAGGAGGTCTGGCCGGGAGGGGTGGGGGGTGTGGGGGGTGGGGTGGGAGCGGCCGGGGTGGCGGGGGTGCTGGGTGTGGCCGAGGGGGTACGGGGTGCGTCGACCCGGACGCCGCCGCCCTTGCCGTCGGAGCCGTCCGCCCCCTTGGAGCCGTCCGCGCGCTGGCCACCGCAGCCGGTGACCAGGACGGCGGCGATCAGGACGAGCACGGCGGCCCGGGCCCGTACGCCGCCCTCCGCTCGTACCCCTGCCCCTGCCCCTACCCCTGTCCCTGCCCGTACCCCCGCTGTTCGAGCCGGTCGAATGCCCGTGCCTGCCATCGTCCCCACCACTCCCGCTGTCGCGTCGCGTCGTCCGGGGAGAGAGACGAGCGGAGGGGGCGGGAGGATCCGGTCCTCACCGGATGGTCATAAGTTCGTGGGACCCGGCCCGGACACCAGTGCCCATTTCGGTCGTACGGCTCCCGCGTCGCCGCGTCGCGTCGCCGTGCCTCAGCCCGCCACCACGTGCAGCGCCCCCGGCCTCCGCCCCGTCAGCCGGTCCAGCGCCGCGGACGTGGCCTCGTCCGCCGGCAGGTGCACCACCAGGTGCGGGCTGTCCAGACCCGGTAGCTCCAGCGTCTCGGTCGTCAGGTGGAGCGCGCCCGCCACGGGATGAGCCACCCGCTGCGCCAACGGGTTCTCGGGCGTCCGGGCCGCGAGCGCCCAGCGGTCCGTGAAGAGCGCGCCCGCCGCTCCGGACAGCTCCTCCACGAACGACGCCAGGTGGTGGTCCTCCGGTACGGAGCCCGTCCTGAGCCGCGCGACCAGCGCGTCCGCCTCCCGCTCCCAGTCCACCAGGACCGTACGGGCCCGCCGGTCCGTGAACACGTAGCGGGCGAGATTCGGTGCGGCGGAGTCCAGCACCCCCAGCGGGGCGACGAGCCGTTCGTACCCCTCCGTGTACGCCAGCACCTCGGTCAGCCGGTTGACCAGGACGGCGGGCGTGGGCTCCAGCCGGTCGAGCAGGGCGCGCACGCTGGGCCGTACGGTACGGGCCGGCGCGCTGCCCGCCCCCGGGCAGAGCCCCAACGTGCCGGTGGCGGCCTTCTCGGCGCGCATCAGCGCGAAACGCTCGTCGTCCGTCAGCCGCAGCGCCTCGGCGAGGGCGCCGAGGACCTGGGGCGAGGGGTGGCGGTCGCGGCCCTGTTCGAGGCGGGCCAGGTACTCGACGCTGATGCCGGCCAGCATCGCCAGCTCGGACCGGCGCAGTCCGGGCGTGCGTCGGCGGCTACCCCCGGGGAGGCCCACCTGCGCCGGTGTCAGGGCCTCGCGGCGGGCGCGCAGGAAGAGGCCCAGCTCGTTGTGACTCACCCCGCCAACCTACGCCGGGTCCGGCTTCCGATCGTAGCCCTGCCAGTACCCGCCTCGGCCGGGACTTCCTCGGCGCTCCTGGCGACGCCAGGTTGTGCGGGGGCGGCCGGGTCTTCCGCGCCTCCACCTCCGCGTCCACCTTCTCCAGCTTCTCCAGAGGGGCCCCTGTGTTCATCGCCTACGCCGTCGTCGGCCTGCTGCTCGTCCTCGGACTGACTCTCTCCGCCTTCGGTACGTTCCGACGCGACGAGAAGGTCGTCGCGGGTATGCGGGAGGTCGGCGTCCCGGACTCCTGGCTTCCGCGGCTGGCCACCCTGAAGTTGCTCGGTGCGCTGGGACTGGTCGCGGGCCTGTGGGTGCCGCTGATCGGCGCGGCGGCCGCGGTAGGGGTGCTCCTCTACTTCATCGGGGCTGTCGTCTCGCACCTGCGCGTCAAGAACCACGAGATCGCCCCGGCGGGGGTGTTCGTGGTGCTGGCCGTCGCCGCGTTGGTGCTGCGGCTCGCGTCGGCCTGAGGATTCGTACGGCGTGCTCCCCGGAAGTGCCCCCGGACGCGCCGCCGGACACGCGCCCGGACGCGCCCCCCCCGGGCGGGCTCACCCCGTGCGCCGCACCGACCGCCCTGCCAGCGTGTCCGTGCGGCGGCCGTCCTCGATCACGAAGCGGCCGTCGATCAGCACGTGCGGGATGCCCACCGGCGGCGTGCGCGGCGCCTCGAACGTCGAGCCGGCCGCGACCGTGGCCGGGTCGAAGAGGACCAGGTCCGCGCGGTAGCCCTCCCGGACGAGCCCGCGGTCGGGGAGGCGCAGGCGCGCGGCCGGGCGCGAGGTCAGGTGCGCCACGCACTCCTCCAGGCTCAGGACGCCCAACTCCCGCACGTACCGCCCGAGATACCGCGGGAACGTGCCGTACGCGCGCGGATGCGGCTTGGCGCCCTGGAGGATGCCGTCGCTGCCGCCCGTGTGCACGGGGTGGCGCATGATCTCCCGGACGTTGTCCTCGTGGCCCACGTGCTGGAGGATCGTCGAGCCGAGACCGTCCTCCACCAGCAGCCTGCGCGCCGTGACCCAGGGCTCCTCCCCGAGCCCGGCCGCCGACTCCGCGACGGTTCTCCCCACGTACGAGGCCAGGCCGGGCGCCGAGACCCCGGAGATCTCGATGGTGTCCCACTCGATGGGCACCCCGTGGCAGCCGTCGGCCCCGATGACCTCCATGTGGTGGCGGATCTTCTCGGCGGTGGCGTCGTCGCGCAGCCGCGCCAGGACGCTGTCGGGGCCGCCCTCGCTCGCCCAACTGGGCAGCATCGCCGCGAGGGTGGTCGAGCCGGGGGTGTACGGGTAGGTGTCGAGCGTGATGTCGGCGCCCGCGTCCAGCGCGCCGTCCAACAGGGCCAGCAGGTCGGGGGCCTTGCCCTCGTTGACGCCGAAGTTCATGGTGGCGTGGGCCAGATGGAGCGCGCAGCCCGCCCGCCGGGTGAGCGTGACCATCTCCTCGTACGCCTGGAGCGCGCCGGCGCCGTACGACCGGTGGTGCGGGCAGTAGTAGCCGCCGTACCGCGCCACCACCCGGCACAGCGCGGTCAGTTCGGAGTCGTTCGCGTACATGCCCGGTGTGTACGTCAGCCCGGACGACATGCCGACCGCGCCCTGTTCCAGGCCCTCGGCCACCAGCTGTTCCATGCGGGCCAGTTCGGTGGCGGTGGCCGGGCGGTCGTCCCAACCGACCGCGTACATACGGACGGTGCCCTGCGGGACCAGGTACGCGGCGTTGACCGCGATGCCCGCGCCGTCGAAGCCGTGGTCGAGCCGGTCCAGGTACGCGCCGACCGTCCGCCAGTCGAAGTCGATGTCCGAACCGTCGCCGTTCCAGCCGGTGATGGACTGCCTGACCTGCGCGAGCGTCGCATCGTCGACGGGCGCGTACGACAGGCCGTCCTGCCCGATCACCTCCAGCGTGACCCCCTGCGCGGCCTTCGCCGAGTGGTCGGGGTCGCGCAGCAGGGCGAGGTCGCTGTGCGCGTGCATGTCGATGAAGCCGGGGGAGAGGGCGAGCCCGGCGGCGTCGAGGGTGCGCGCGCCGCTCAGGCGGGGGCCGCCGTCCTCCCTGCGGATGGCGTCGATACGGCCCCCGGTGAGGCCGACGTCCGCGCGGTAGGAGGCGCCGCCGGTGCCGTCGACGACCTGTACGTCCTGGATGACGAGGTCCATGGTCTGCGCTCCTGGGGTCCTGGGTCCTGGGTCCTGGGTCCGGGTTACGGGTTCCGCTGCCGTGTTTCCTTGCTCCGCGTGCCTGACGGGCCGTCAGAAGAACGTGCGGATCAGGTCCGTGACCGTGCCGTCCGCCTCCACCAGCGGGATCAGCTGCCACTTGTCGAACGACGTGCACGGGTGCGACAGCCCCAGGCCGACCCAGTCGCCGACCTCCAGCTCCGCGCCCTCGTCCGTCGACACCCACGTGTGCTGGTCGGACAGGCCCGTCACGGTCAGCCCGGTCGCGGGCCTGACCTCGCCCGTCCGGCCGTCGCGGATCACCTGCGCCTGCGGGAGGTCCAGGTCGTACGCCGCGTCCCGCTTGCCCGCGTTGAGGAACGCCTGCTCGGCTGACGGGCGCGAGACGACCTGCGCCCACAGCCGGAACGCGGGCTCCAGGGCGCCTTCCTCGGGTACGCGGTTGAAGGGGGTGAGGCGGCTGTAGTGGCCGTCGTCGTGCGAGACGTACGCGCCCGAGCGCAGCAGCTTCCGTACGGGCAGGGAGAGCGCCGGGATCTCGGCGAAGACGTCGGCGACCGCGTCGAACCACGCGCTGCCGCCCGCGCTGACGACGATCTCGTCCGGGCCTGCCTCTCCTTCCGCGCCCGCGAAGCGCCCGGCCTTGTCGAACTCCACCGCCAGCGCGACCAGTCGGCGCAGCCAGGCCCGCACCCGGTCCGCGTCGGCGTCGGGCACCTCGCCCTCGTACCCGGCGACTCCCGCCAGCCGCAGGGTGGTCACGGCGGCCACCGCGTCGGCGACCGCCGCGCAGTCCGCCTCCGTACGCGCTCCGGTACGGGCCCCCTCGCCCGCGCCCAGCTCGACGACGACCTCCACCGGGCGGGTGGCGCCGGCCGCCCGCAGGGCCTCGTCCATCAACGCGACGCCGCGCACGGAGTCCACGTAACAGAGGAAGCGGAAGTCGGGGTCGCGGTCCAGCTCGCCGGCCACCCAGCGCAGCGCCGCCGCGTCGACCACCTCGTTGGCGAGGAAGATCCGTTGGATGCCGAACGCCCGGTAGACGCGGGCCTGGTGGGGCAGGGCGGCGGTGATGCCCCAGGCGCCGTGGGCGAGTTGGCGGGCGAAGAGCTGCGGGGACATGGAGGTCTTGCCGTGCGGGGCGAAGGCGAGGCCGTGGCGCTCGGCGTACGTCTCCAGCAGGGCCAGGTTGTGCGTGAGCGACTCCGCCGACAGGGCCAGCACGGGGGTGGTGAAGCCGCCCGTGAACAGGTCGCGGCGCTGCGCGGAGAGCGCGCCGACCGTGAGGCCCTCGGCGTCCGGCGGGAGCCCCTTGAACCGGTGGTCCACCCGCTCTTCGGCGAGGCGGTCCACCCGTACGTCGCCGGGGCGGTCCCCGTGCTCGTCGCCGAGCGGGGCGGGTCGGTCGGTCGCCATGCGGGCCTCCGGAGTCGAAGTGAGGTCGGTTTGATCACCATCGTTGCAACATTTGCAACACCCATTGCGCATATCGCTTGTCGCTGTCTAACATCCGAGCCGATGTCGGGTCAATGGTGGCCCCTCCACGCATCGGCCGAGCGGCGAGGAGCCCCAGAGTGACCGGAGTGACCGGACCCGTGCCCCCGCGCGTGGACGTCGTCTGTCTCGGCGAGTCCATGGTCACGTTCCTGCCCTCCCGCCCCGGCCGCCTCGCCGACGTCCCGTCCTTCGACCGCGCCATCGGCGGCGCCGAGTCGAACGTCGCGTGCGCGCTAGCGGCCGCCGGGCACGCGGTGAAGTGGGTCAGCCGGGTCGGCGCGGACGGCTTCGGCGACCACCTGGTGGCCGCCGTCGGCGCGTACGGCGTCGACACCTCGGGGGTCCGGCGCGACCCGGACCGGCCCACCGGCGTCTACTTCCGTACGGCCACGGACCGCGCCACCGACGCGCACGAAGTCGCCTACTACCGGGCCGGGTCCGCCGCCTCCGCGATGTCCCCGGCGACCGTGCCGTACCGCGACCTGTGGGCGGGACGCGTCCTGCACCTGTCCGGCATCACCGCCGCGCTCTCCGCCGACTGCCTGGCCCTCATGCGCGAGCTGACCCGCCGGAGGCCCGGCCGCCCCCTCGTCTCCTTCGACGTCAACCACCGCCCCGGCCTGTGGCGCGACGGCTCGGGCGCGGACGTCCTGCTGGAGCTGGCACGCGGCGCCGACCTGGTCTTCGTCGGCGACGACGAGGCGGCGCAGGCGTGGGGGCTGCGGGGCGCGGACGCGATCCGCGCGGCGCTCCCCGAGCCGCGCACGCTGGTGGTGAAGCGCGGGAGCGCGGGGGCGACGGTGCTGACGCGGGAGGGGTCGGACGGCGCGCGTGACAGCGGTGACGACACCGGAAGCGCCCCCGCTCAGAGCACGCAGGACGCCCCCGCCCCCGACACCGTCACCGACATGCCCGCCCTCCACGTCGACGTCGTCGCCCCCGTCGGCGCCGGTGACGCCTTCGCCGCCGGCTTCCTCTCCGCGACCCTGCGCGGCCTCCCCGCCGCCGCCCGCCTGCGCCACGGCCACCTCATGGCCGCCGCCACCCTCACCGTCCCCGGCGACCTCGGCACCCCGCCCACCAGGGCCGACGCCGACCGCCTCGCGGGCCTCGACGCGCGCGCCTGGGGGAGACTTCGTCTCGGCCCCGGCTGGACGGCGGCCATCGAGCAGGAGGTACGTACCCGATGAGCCAGACCGTCGACCGCGCGCTGAGCATCCTCCCCCTGCTCGCGCAGGGTCCCGCCGACCTCGGACAGGTCGCCGAGCGCCTCGACGTCCACAAGTCCACCGCGCTGCGGCTGCTCCGTACCCTCCACGAACACGGGCTCGTCTACCGCCAGCAGGACAACCGCTACCGCCTCGGCGCCCGCCTCTTCGCGCTCGCCCAGGAGGCCGTGGAGAACCTGGACGTACGGGAGATCGCCCACCCCCACCTCGTCGGCCTCAACGAACAGTGCGGCCACACCGTCCACCTGGCGGTCCACGAGGAGAACGAGGTCCTCTACATCGACAAGGTGGAGAGCCGCTACCCGGTCCGGATGTACTCCAGGATCGGCAAACCGGTCGCCATCACCGTCGCCGCCGTCGCCAAGCTGCTCCTCGCCGACCTCCCCGAGGCCGAGCGCCGCGCCCTCGCCGAGCGGCTCGACTTCCCCATGTACACACCCCGTTCGATCCCCAACGCGGCCGCCTTCCTGAGGGAGTTGGCGACCGTACGCGAACAGGGCTGGGCCACCGACCTCGGCGGCCACGAGGAGTCCATCAACTGCATCGGCGCCCCGATCCGGGGTACGGACGGCAGAGTTGTCGCCGCCATGTCGGTCTCCGCGCCGAACGTCGTCGTCACCGCCGAGGAACTCCTCACCCTCCTCCCGCTGCTCCGCCGCACCGCCGACGCGATCAGCCGGGAGTACTCCGGCACCACCCACTCCAAGGAAGCACGCACATGAGCGAGAACACGCCCCAGCTCCCGAAGACCGCGCTGACCCCCGCCACGCACACCGCGCCGCCGGCGAAGTTCTCGCACGGCGTCCGCAAGGGCAACCTCCTCCAGGTCGCCGGCCAGGTCGGCTTCCTGCCCGCCGTCGACGGGCAGCCCCCGGTCCCGGCCGGACCCACCCTGCGCGAGCAGACGCTCCAGACCTTCGCCAACGTCAAGGCGATCCTGGAGGAGGGCGGCGCGAGCTGGGACGACGTCATGATGGTCCGCGTCTACCTCACGGACGTGGACCACTTCGCGGAGATGAACGCGATCTACAACACGTACTTCGAGGAGCAGGGCCTCAAGGAGGCCGCCGCCGCCCGTACGACCGTCTATGTCGGCCTGCCCAAGGGGCTGTTGATCGAGATCGACGCGCTGGCCGTCCTCGGTTGAGCCCTTCCGCCTTACCCCCGGTGAGCCCTTCCGCCTTACCTCCAGCCGCCGCCCGGTACGGCGCTCCCCTCCGGCCCGTCCGAGGGGGCGCCGTACCGCGATCCCCCCTGCCCGGAACGCCCACGACACGAGGTCCCCCCATGCTGCTCGCTGCCGACGCACCCCCTCAAACCCCGCCCCACACCGGCGGGTTCCTGCTCATACTCGGCGGTACCGGCGGGCTGCTCACCGTCGCCGCCCTCGGTATCGCACTCCTCCTCTTCCTGATCATCAAGGTCAGGATCCAGCCCTTCGTCGCCCTGCTCGGCGTCTCCATAGCCGTCGGCCTCGCCGCCGGGCTCTCCGTCACCGAACTCTTCGGGACGGTCCAGCGGTCCACCTCCGTCTCGATGATCGAGTCGGGCATGGGCGGCATCCTCGGCCACGTCGCGATCATCATCGGCCTCGGTACGATGCTCGGCGCGATCCTCGAAGTGTCCGGCGGCGCCGAGGTGTTGAGCGCCCGGCTGCTGAACCTCTTCGGCGAGAAGCGCGCCCCGCTCGCCATGGGCGTCACCGGAGTCATCTTCGGCATCCCCGTCTTCTTCGACGTCGGCATCTTCGTCCTCGCGCCGATCGTCTACGCGGCCACCAAGCGCTCCGGCAAGTCGATCGTCCTGTACGCGATGCCGCTGCTCGCCGGCCTCTCCATGACCCACGCGTTCCTGCCCCCGCACCCCGGCCCCGTCGCCGCCGCCGGCCTCTTCCACGTGGACCTGGGCTGGATGATCCTGATGGGCGCGCTCGTCGGGATCCCCGCCGTCCTCGCCGCCTGGGTGTACGCCGCCTGGATCGGCAAGCGCCTGTACGTCGAGGTCCCGCAGGACATGCTGGAGGCGGCCGAGGAGGCCAAGGCCGCCGTCGCCGAGGAGCAGCGCGCCGCCGGGGTCGCCCCGCAGGAGGCGCCGGTCGGCCTGGGCACGGTCCTCGCGATCATCGGCACCCCGCTGGTCCTGATCCTGCTGGCGACGTTCTCGTCCATCGCGCTGGACCCGTCGACCGGCCGCTCGGTGATCGAGTTCTTCGGCCACCCGTTCGTGGCGCTGACGATCGCACTGCTGCTCGCGTACTACCTGCTGGGGCTGCGGCGCGGCTGGTCGCGCCAGTCGCTGGAGCGGGTCTCCACCGCGTCCCTCAAGCCGGTCGGCAACATCCTGCTCGTCGTCGGCGCCGGCGGGGTCTTCGGCGCGGTCCTCAAGGGCAGCGGCATCGCGGACGCGCTCGCCGACACCTTCCACGACGTGGGGCTGCCGGTCATCCTGCTGGCCTGGCTGATCTCGGTCGTGCTGCGCGTCGCGCAGGGATCGGCGACCGTCGCGATCGTCACCACCGCGGGCATCGTCGTCCCGCTGGTCGAGGGCCAGGGCTTCTCGCAGGCGCACCTCGCCCTGATCATCATGGCGATCTCGGCGGGCTCGATCTTCGCCTCGCACGTCAACGACGGCGGGTTCTGGATGGTCGCGAAGTACTTCGGCATCTCGGAGCGCGACACCCTGAAGTCGTGGACGGTCCTGGAGACGGTCCTGTCGGTGGCGGGATTCGTGGTGGCGGCGCTGCTGAGCCTGGTCATCTAGGGCCTGTCGTAGGGCCCGGTCCCTTCCTCTTCGTACCCCTCGCACCGCTGTCCGTGGCGCCGCACGCCCTCTTGCGCGATCACCGCCCGCCCCGCTTTCGTGACCTGGGTCACGTACGGGGACGAGTGGAGGCGCGATACGCATGGCAGGCACCACGGACAGCGGCACGGGCGAGTACGGCGGTACGGGCGGCGTCGCCCCTGACCGGGCAGGCCCGGCGGCGGCTCCCCCGGCGGGGACCGCCGCCAACCCCGGCCCCCGCAGGTCCAGTTGGCGGTACATCGGCCCCGGGATCGTCGTCGCGGCGACCGGGGTCGGCGCGGGTGACCTCGTCGCGACGCTCATCGCGGGCAGCACGTTCGGCTACACCCTGCTGTGGGCCGCGATCATCGGCTGCGTCGTCAAGATCTCGCTCGCCGAGGCCGCCGGGCGCTGGCATCTCGCCACCGGCACCACCCTTTTCGAGGGCTGGCGCAGCCTCGGCCACTGGACGACGGTCTACTTCGCCGTCTACGTCGTCGTCTGGGGCTTCGTGTACGGCGCGACCGCCATGTCCTCCAGCGCGCTGCCGCTCGTCGCGCTCTTCCCCGAGGGCCCCGGCCTCAAGACCTGGGCGGTGATCACGGGCCTGGTGGGGCTGGTCTTCGTCTGGTTCAACCGGTACGCCGTCTTCGAGAAGGTCATGACGGTGCTGATCGGCATGAAGTTCCTGATTGTCATGTACGTAGCGATTCGGGTCGCGCCCCGCCTCGGCGACGCGGTCGCGGGGCTCGTACCGGTGCTGCCGGACGGCTCGCTGCTCTACACGCTGGGGCTGATCGGCGGGGTCGGCGGCACCATCACGATGGCCGCGTACGGCTACTGGGTCAACGCCAAGGGGTGGACCGACTCCCGCTGGATGAAGGTGATGCGGCTGGACAACCGCGTCGCGTACATCACCACGGGGTTCTTCGTCGTCGCCATGCTCATCATCGGCGCCGAGCTGCTGCACTCCTCGCAGATCGCGCTGACCTCGGGGGACCGGGGCCTGATCGACCTCGGCACCATCCTGGAGGACCGCTTCGGCGTGGTCACCGCGAAGCTCTTCCTGGTCGGCTTCTTCGCCACGTCCTTCGGCGCCCTGATCGGCGTGTGGCACGGGGTGAGCCTGATGTTCGCCGACTTCGTGGACCGCTTCATCCGGGAGCGCTTCGGGGTCGACACCGAGGACATGGTGGAGATGGTCGCCTCGGGGCAGCGGGAGCGCTCCTTCATGTTCCGCGCGTACCTGCTGTGGCTGACCTTCCCGCCGATCGGCCTGCTCTTCCTGGACGAGCCGTTCGGGCTGGTCGTGGTGTACGGCGTCCTGGGCGCGTTCTTCATGCCGTTCCTGGCGCTGACCCTGATCTGGCTGCTCAACTCGGGCCGTACGCCCGCCCAGTGGCGCAACGGCCTGCTGAGCAACGTGATGCTCACGGCCGCGGGGCTGCTGTTCGTGGTGCTGTGCGCGAAGCAGGTGAAGGACCTGATCTGGTGAGCCCGCCCTGACAGCGGCGGCGGCCTCCGGGGTGGTCCGGGGCCGGACGCGCGACAGCGCCGTCGGGTGGGGTTCGACGGCGCTGCCGGCCCTGTGGGGGGTCTTCGATCGTGCGGTCGTGCGGTGGTGCGGTCTTCGGTAATGCGGTCTTCGGTCGTGCGGTCCGCTACGGGAGCGAGTGGACCTTCGGGCCGACCGCGTTCGACCAGGCGTTGCCGGCCGTCGCGTCCCAGTTGGTGGACCAGGTCATGGCGCCACGCAGGCCCGGGTAGGTCTTCGACGGCTTGAACGAACCGCAGTTGGTGCCCACGGTGAGGCAGTCCAGCGCGTTGTTCACGATCGTCGGGGAGACGTAACCGCTGCCCGCGCCCCGGGTGGAGGCGGGGACGCCGATGCCGACCTGCGAGGGGGCGAGGCCGCCCTCCAGCTGGATGCAGGCGAGCGCGGTGAGGAAGTCCACCGAACCCTGCGAGTAGACCTTGCCGTCGCAGCCGAGCATCGAACCGCTGTTGTAGTACTGCATGTTGACGACGGTGAGGATGTCCCGCACGGCCAGCGCGGTCTTGAAGTACTCGCCGCTCGTGTTCTGCATGTCGATGGTCTGCGGGGCCATCGTGAGGACCATGCTCGAACCGGCCTTCGCGGACAGCTGGTGCAGGGCGCTGCTCATGTACGTGGAGTTGAGGCCGTTCTCCAGGTCGATGTCGACGCCGTTGAAGCCGTACTCCTGCATCAGCGCGTACGCGCTGTTGGCGAACGCCGTCGCGGAGGCGGCGTTGTTGATGCTGATGGTGCCCGTCTCGCCACCGATCGAGAGGATGACCGACTTGCCGGCGGCCTTCTTCGCGGCAATGTCCGACTTGAACTCGGCGACGGAGGAGTAGCCGACGGCCGGGTCCAGGTTGAAGGCGATCTGGCCGGGTGTGGCGGTCGCGTCGGCGAACGACACGGCGATGATGTCGTACTGCGACGGCACGTCACGGAGCTTCTGGACGGTCGCGCCGTTGTTGAAGTTCTGCCAGTAGCCGGTCACCGCGTGCTTCGGCACGGCGGGGTTGTTGCCGCCCCCGTTGCCGCCGCCGGTCGCCGAGGTGGTGGCGTTGACCGTCGCGGACCGGGGGCCCTCGCCGGCCGAGTTGGTCGCGGTCACCTGGAACGAGTACGACGTGCTGGCCGAGAGGCCGGTCACGGTCGCGGAGGGGGAGGTCGAGGACTGGATCCTCGTACCGTTGCGGTAGATGTTGTACCCGGTCGCGCCGGACACCCCCGCCCAGTTGAGCGTCACGGACGACGAGGTCACCGAGCCGGCCGAGAGGCCCGAGGGCGAACCGGGGATCGACGGGCCGGGGTCGCTGCCACCGCCGCCGTCGGGGCCGAAGACGGAGATGTCGTCGGCGAAGTAGGCGGCCGTGCCGTACCAGCCGTGGGTGTACACGGTCACGGAGCGGGTCGACGCGCCGGTCCTGAAGCTGGTGGTGAGCTGCTTCCACGAGGAGCCGTCGGGCGTCCAGGTCGACACGTCGGTCGTCCCGGTCCCCTCGGCCCCGAGGTAGGTGAGCCCGCCCTGCACCCAGGCGCTCAGCGTGTAGGTCGAGTTGGGCTGTACGGCGACGACCTGCGAGCACTTGGCGTTGTCCTGGCCGGCGGGCGTGCCCTTGAGGGCCGCGGCGCCGCCGTGCACGGGGGAGCCGACCGTGGAGCCGCTGCCGGCGGTACACGTCCAACTCCCGAGCCCGGACTCGAACCCCGCGTTCTTGGCCACGTTGATGTCGGCGGCCTGTGCGGTCCCGGCGAGCCCGGTCACACTCAGCGCTCCGGCGGCCGCGACGGCCACCGCCCCGCCGATCAACGTTCTGACGCGTCCTCTGGAGCCTGGTGCACGTTCCACTTGCTGCCTCCGCTGGGGTTCGGGGATGGAGGTACGTAAAGAGAGGGGGAACGGTGGCCACCGTTGGACCTAGAAACTGGTCCAGACCAATCAAGTTGTCAAGACCTCTGGCACAAGGTCGTATACGGGAGCGCTCCCGCGCGGCCCCCGGCGTCCCCGGCGCGCTGCTTCGCCCGAATTTGTAGCTGTCCGTCATGTGACGGCCACATCACGGGTATCCGAAAGATGTTCTCTGCACCGTAAGGCGTGGATAAAGTGCTGGGGCAGGAGAACGGAGCAGGACAGATCTGCGGTCGCCGGGGCTCCGGCGTCCCGGGCTGAACGGGGAAACCAACGTGCCGACCGCGATCGCTGTCACCAGCCCCGACCTGGTGCTGCCGCCGACCGACCAGCAGACACCCACCGCGACCCTGCTCCAGCCGCCCGAGGCCCAGCCGTTGGGCGACGCGCTGGCCGACACGCAGGTGCTGGTGGAGCAGTACGGCTACGTCGTCGCCGTCTATCCCGCGACCATTCCCGCCGCGCACGAACAGCGGCTGCACACCGTCCGCGCCCTCCTGGAGAGCGACCGGATCGCGCTGCTCAAGGTGGACCTGCCCCCGCTCGGCGTCGCCGTACTGGTGCGCCAGCTGCGGCAGTTGTCCCTCTGCGACTTCCACCCCGGGATCATCGCCTCGGCCGCCCGGCTCCTGTCGCACTACATTCACGCGGGCGCCCTGCTGAACTCGGTCTCCCGGCTCGACCGGGTCCCGGTGAGCCTGAAGGCGCACGCCAAGTCCTGGGTTCCCGGCGCGCAGTTCGGCGTGCTCGCGAATCCCGATCCCCAATTGATCAAGATCGGGTCCGGAGAACTCACCGGACCCGATTTCGCCACCCATCTCGTCATCGGCCAGGGAACCCTGCAATCCGACTGGGTGACGGAGACCCTCGCACCCTCCTGGCGCGTCCAGGGCGTCCAGGAGTGCGCGCTCCCGGCGGAATCCCCGCGCTGGTGGGGCACGCCGAAGATGATCGAGTTCGCCGCGTTCCTGCCGGACATCTCCGTGCTCTACCAACTGGTCGCGTCGGTCCGCCGCGAGACGTGCGGCTGGTGCGGAATAGAACTCATAGGAGACCGCTGCGGATTCTGCTCCGCGCCCCTCGGCCCGCCCGAGAGCCGCGGCCGCGTCACCGGCACGCTGACCAGGGGAAGCCCCACGCGGCAAGGGGCGTAGACCGCCGGCCGGACACCCCGGCGACCTCCCCGTATCCGCCCCGACAGGTGCCCCGACATGTCACGCTTCCCTGACCCACGTCTTCGAACGAGGTTGCCCCTCCCATGAATGCACGGCAACGCCGCGGCGTCATACTCCTTCTCCTCTCGATCCTCTGCGCCGTCGCGGCCTTCGCGGGGGTGCTCTCGGTGATACGGGACGTGAATTCGAAGGTCGGACCGGAAGTCGACGCGTACCGGCTGAAGGCGGATGTCGCCCCGTACACACCGCTGCGGAGCGCGCAGTTCGAGAAGATCGAGATGCCGGAACGCTGGCTGTCCGAGAACGCGGTGACCGACCTTTCCGTACTGAACGGGAAAATCGCGGTCACCACGTTGAAGAAGGGGTCCCTGCTCCAGGACGACATGATCGTCAAACGGCCCGAACTGGCCGCCGACGAGCAGGAGATCGCCATCATGATCGACGCGGAGACCGGCGTCGCGGGCAAGATCAGGCCCGGCGACCTGGTCAACATCTTCGCGACCTTCCCCGGCGACAACGACGGCGCCAAGGCGCAGTCCCGGATCATCGTCCCCAACGCCAGGGTCCTCGACGTCGGCAAACTCACCGCCCTCGAACCCAAGGAGAACGACCGGAACCGGAGCGGACTCCAGCAGGCCGTCCCCATCACCTTCGCGCTGAAGACCAAGGACGCCCAACGGGTCGCGTACGCCGAGTCCTTCGCGGACCACGTACGACTCGCCCTCCTCCCCGACGGCAACCCGACCACGCTGCGCCCCGGGGAGAGCACCTACACGCTCGAAGGGGACAAGTGAGGGACGCATGACCACCCGAATCCTTCCGGTCGTCGGTGACGCCGACGCCGCCCGCGCCATCACCACCCTCCTCAGCCAGCTCCCCGACGCGGAGCCGGCCGCGCCGGTCGGGGACTCGACCTCGCTGATCGACACGCTGGCCAGGCTGGCCGCCGAGTCGATCGACGAACTGCCGGAAGTGGTCCTGGTCCACGAGCGGATCGGGCCGGTGCCCGCGCTCGAACTCATCCGGGAGGTGGCGCTGCGCTTCCCGGCCGTCGGCGTCGTCCTGGTCACCTCCGACGCCAGCCCCATGCTGTTCTCGGCCGCCATGGACTCCGGCGCCCGGGGCCTGGTCGGACTGCCCCTCTCGTACGAGGAGTTGGCGCAGCGCGTCCAGGCCGCCGCCGGATGGTCGGTGGGCGTACGGCGCCACCTCGGCCAGGGCGCCGAGGTGTTCAGCGGCCCCGGCGGGATCGTGGTCACGGTCAGCGGCGCGAAGGGTGGTGTCGGGACGACCCTGACCGCCGTACAACTCGCCCTGGCGGCGCGGGCGTCGGGCATGACCACCGCGCTGGCCGACCTGGACCTCCAGGCCGGGGACGTCGCCTCGTACCTCGACGTGCAGTTCCGGCGGTCGATCGTGGACCTCGCCACCATCCAGGACATATCGCCCCGGGTCCTCCAGGACGCCGTCTTCATCCACCACACGGGCATCGGCCTGCTGCTGGCGCCGGGGGAGGGGGAGCGGGGCGAGGAGGTCAGCGAGCGGTCCGTACGGCAGATCGTCAGCGCCCTGCGCAACCGCTACGACGTCGTGGTCATCGACTGCGGCACGCAGATGAACGCCGCGAACGCGGCGGCGATCGAGATGGCCGACACCACCCTGCTGCTGACCACACCGGACGTGGTGGCGGTGCGGGCGACCAAGCGCATGGTGCGGCTGTGGGACCGGCTCCAGATCCGCAAGGCCGAGGAGACCGTGACGGTCGTCAACCGCCACACGAAGAACACCGAGATCCAACCCCAGTTGATCGAGCGGATCACCGGCACCAGGGTCGCACGGTCGGCGATCCCCGCGCACTTCAAGGAACTCCAGGCGGTCGTGGACGCGGGCCGGTTGCAGGACCTGGACCCCAAGTCCACCGTGAAGCAGGCGATCTGGGGCCTGGCCGGCGAACTGGGCCTGGTGAAGGCCCAGGAGGGCGGCGAGCGGAAGCACGGCCGGCCGGGCGGCAGGCCGGGGAGGAACAGGGCGGACCGGGACCGGGTCAGGAACCCCGGCCCGAGCGCGATCGGAGCGAGGCGGGCGAGAGGGCAGATCGAGCCATGAACCGTCCTGGGACACCCACGGGGACACGCACACGGTACGGAGAGGCGCGCTTCGGACACGCATGGTCCGGTGACGCGTCGTACCCGGAGAGGGTCCGCGCGCGGCTGCGCGAGGACCGGGGACAGGCCGCCTTCGAGTTCACAGGCATGGTCCCGATCATCCTCGGCACGATCGTCCTGCTCTGGCAGGCGGCCCTGATCGGCTACACCTTCTCGCTCGCGGGCAACGCGGCCGACAAGGCCGCGCGGGCCGCGGCGGTGGGCGAGCCGTGCGGCGCCGCCGCGGCGGAGGACCTGCCCGGCTCCTGGAGCCTCGGCACGGTCGACTGCGGCGGAGGCGACGGTGACCTGGTCACCGTGGACATCGGCCTCAACACCCCCGTGCTCTTCCCCGGCTTCAACATCCCGGTCAACATCACGGCCCACGGGTCCGCCCTGAGGGAGACCACGCCATGAGCGCGCGCCGGGACCGGGAGAGGGGCCAGGCGGCCCTGGAGTTCGTCGGCGTGGTCACGCTGCTGCTCATCGTCGGGCTGTCCGCCGTACAACTGGGCCTGGCGGCCTACGCCGTACAGCAGGCGGGGACGGCGGCGCGGGCCGCGGCCCGTACCGCGTCCTACCGGGAGGCCGACGTCGACCCCGTCACCGCGGGGAACGCGGCCGTCAGCGGCTGGCTCGACGCCGAGGTCGACGTGGGCGACACCGGGGAAGCGGTGACGGCCACCGCCACCGTCCAAGTCCCGTCCGTACTGCCGCTCTTCCAGTTCGGCCCCGCGGTCAGGAGAGCCACCATGCCCAAGGACTGACCCCGGGGCACGGGCATCGGCGCCACACCGGCGACGCGCACGGCGCGCGCATCCGGCACACCGGCAACACACGAACGAAACGTGGGAGGTGAGGACATGAGCCTGCGGGCACGCATCAACAGCCCCGAGCCGTCGAACGGGCACGGCGAGGAGAGCCTCCTCGTCGGGGCCTACCGGGCCAAACTCCTCGAAGAGATCGACCTCGCGGAGATGTCCGCGCTGGCCGCCGCCGAACGCCGGGCCCGGCTGGAACGCGTCCTCGGCCACATCATCAGCCGCGAGGGCCCGGTCCTCTCCACCGTCGAGCGCTCCCAGCTCATCCGCCGCGTCGTGGACGAGGCCCTGGGCCTCGGCATCCTCGAACCGCTGCTGGAGGACGCCTCCATCAGCGAGATCATGGTCAACGGCGCCGACCAGGTCTTCGTCGAGCGCGGCGGCCGGCTGGAGATGCTGCCCCTGCGGTTCGCGTCGAACGATCAGCTCATGCAGACCATCGAGCGCATCGTGTCGACCGTCAACCGCCGCGTGGACGAGGCCAATCCGATGGTCGACGCCCGTCTCCCCTCGGGCGAGCGTGTCAACGTCATCATCCCGCCGCTGTCCCTGACCGGCCCGATCCTCACCATCCGCCGCTTCCCCCGGGCCTTCACCCTCCAGGAGATGATCGGACTCGGCTCGCTGGACCAGCAGATGATGCTGCTCCTGGGCGGACTCGTCCGCGCGAAGTTCAACGTCATCGTCTCCGGGGCCACCGGCACCGGCAAGACGACCCTGCTCAACTCCCTCTCCGGGCTGATCCCCGAGGGCGAGCGCATCGTCACCATCGAGGACTCCGCCGAGCTCCAGCTCCAGCAGTCCCACGTCATCACCCTGGAGAGCCGCCCCGCCAACGTGGAGGGCAAGGGCCAGGTCACCATCCGCGACCTCGTCCGCAACTCCCTGCGCATGCGCCCCGACCGGATCATCGTCGGTGAGGTACGAGGCGGCGAGACGCTCGACATGCTCCAGGCCATGTCCACCGGTCACGACGGCTCGCTCGCCACCGTCCACGCCAACAACGCCGAGGACGCGCTGATGCGCCTCCAGACCCTGGCCTCCATGTCGGAGACCGGGATCCCCTTCGTGGCGATCAAGGATCAGATCAACAGCGCCGTCGACGTCATCGTCCAGCTGACCCGGCACGCCGACGGCTCCCGCCGGGTCACCGAGATCGCCATCGTCGACTCGCAGGGCAGGGAGGAGTACCGGATCGTCTCCGTCTGCAAGTTCCTCGCCCAGCCCATGGCACCCGACGGGCGGATCTACGGGAAGTTCGTGTACTACCCGCTGCCGCGCCGGGTCGCCGAGCGCCTCTACCTCAAGAGCGAACCGGTGCCGCAGGCGTTCGGAGTCGCCCATACGGAAGCGCAGTTGGCGATCCGCAGCTCACCGGCCTGACGCGCCCGCGACCCGCACCCCGCACCCGGCCCTCGCACCCCGCACCCCGCCCCTTGTCCCGCCCACCGAGAAGGTCCGTACGCCATGGTCAACCTCCCGCTCCTGACGGTCGGCCTCACCCTGTCCACGGGTGTGCTCGCCGTCGCCGGCGTGCACGTCTACGCGTCGGGCAGGGCACAACGCCAGGCGCTCATCGAGCGCATGACCCACACGGGCCAGATCGCGGCCGACACCGGCCGCCGCCGCCGGTTCACCGGCATCGACCGGCGGCTGCGCGGGACCACCACGGGCAAGCGCGTCGAACGGAAGATCGCCGCGACGGGCCTCGACCTCACCCCCGGCGAGTACGTGGTCTACGTGGCGGCCGGCCTCCTCGCCCTCTACTTCGTCGTCGGCGCCGTCTTCGCCCCGTTCTTCGGGTTCCTGGCCGCGCTGGTCGGCCTGTGGGGCGGCAACGCCTTCCTCAACTGGCAGCGGGTGAGGCGTACGGAGGCGTTCATCGGCCAACTACCCGAGCTGACCCGCGTCCTGGCCAACGCCACCCACGCGGGCCTGGCGATGCGCACGGCGCTGGCGATGGCCGCCGAGGAGCTCGACAACCCGGCCGGCGAGGAACTGCGCAGGGTCGCCGACCAGCTCAACATCGGCCACTCCCTCGACGACGCGCTGGGCGAACTGGCCGACCGGCTGCCGTCCCGCGAACTGGTCGTCCTGGTCACCACGGTGGTGCTCTCCAGCCGGGCGGGCGGCCAGATCGTCAGCTCCCTGCGCAACCTCACCGAGACGCTGGAGGAACGCAAGGAGACCCGCAGGGAGGTCACGACCATGCTGGCCCAGGTCAAGGTCACGGCCCTCGCGGTGCCCCTGCTCGGCCTCGGCTTCCTCCTGATGATCAACGCCATGGCCCCGGGCGCCCTGGACAAGATGACGGGCTCGGTGATCGGCCAGATCGGCACGATCGTCGCGTTCGCGATGTACGCCGCCGGGTATCTCCTGATCCGCCGCATGTCCCGGATCCAGGTCTGACAGGTCCGACGTGAGGGCGGGAAGACCGGACCGAAGGGACGGAAGGGACAACTGATGGGATCGGGAATGGGACTGGGTCTCCTGCTCGCCGTCGCGATGGGCGTGGCGGTGTACGGCGTCTTCCACGGCATCCGCCTCTACCGCGCGGACGCCCGCCTCCCCGGCGACCTGGCGGTGGCCCTGGAGGTCGGCGCCACCCGTACGACGGCCGTGGGCTCCGGCATCGACCGCCTCGGCATGCGCTGGGCCCCCGCCGTGCTCGGCATGATGGGCCCCAAGCGGGTCGACGCCCTGCGCCGCCGCCTCGACATGGCGGGCAACCCGGGCGGCATCACCGTCGACCGCTTCGCCGCCCGCCGGGCCGTCTACGGCATCCTCGGCGCCTTCGCCGCGCTCGGGATGATCGCGCGCGGCCAGCCCGTCATCGCGGTGGTCGCGCTCACCTTCGGCCTGGTCTGGCCCGACGTCATCATCCGGGCGCACGTGCGCCGGCGGAAGGCCGACATCGAGCGGACCCTGCCCGACTTCCTCGACGTCCTCGCGGTCGTCGTCTCGGCGGGACTCGGATTCCGGCAGGCCCTGGAACGCGTCGCCGACAAGTACACCGGCCCCTGGTCCGACGAACTGCGCATCACCCTGCGGCAGATGGACATGGGCGTCAGCCGCCGCGAGGCCTTCGACCAGCTCCGCAGGCGCAACGCCTCCGAGCAGGTGTCGATGTTCGTCACCGCCCTCCAGCAGGGCGAGGAGCTGGGCGCCCCCATCGTCGACACGCTCATCCAGATCGCCAACGACATGCGCCGTACCGACGCCCAGAACGCCCGGCGCACCGCCGCGCAGGCGGTGCCGAAGACCACGCTCGTCGTCACGATGGTGATGCTCCCGGCCACCATGATCCTGATCGTCCTGAGCTTCTACTACGGCTCCGGGGTCGACTTCGGAAGTGTCCTCTCGGGCTGACGAGGCGTTGACAGGCAGCACGAGCGACCACCGGACCCGAAGGGAGGCGCCCTCATGACGGCGACCGCGGCACCGCACGTCCCGCCGCTCCCCATCCAGGTCAACGCCCTCCAGGCGCTCTGCCGCCAGACCTTCGGCTTCCGCCTCGCGATGACCGCGCTCGCCGCGCCCTTCGCCCTCGACCGCGCGACGACCACACCGGCGACCTGGCTGGTCGGTTCGGCGGTGCTGGTCACCTTCATGGTGTCGTACGTCCTGCTCCGCGACTGGGAACGCTTCGGCCCCGTCCTCCTGCGCCACCCGGCGCTGCTCGCCGCCGACACCTGCTTCGGCGCGCTCCTGCTCGCGACGGCCTCGCCCGACTCGACGCTCGCGTACGTCACGATCTGCACCCCGCTGCTGGCCGGGCTGGTGTACGGCTGGCGCGGCGCGGCCCTCTTCGCCGTCCTCCAATCGCTGGTCATCGCCGCCGCGTACGCCGTCAACAGCGAGGTGGACGCGGGCTTCAACGCCCTCTTCCTTCCCGGGCTCTGCGTCATCGCGGGCGCGGTGGGCAGCACGCTGCGCAACCTGGTGCTGGGCTTCGGCATGGCGAGCCAGGCCCTCACCGAGGCCCGCGCGCGGCTCGCGGCGCACGAGGCGGTCGAGGAGGAACGCGCCCGCCTGGCCCGGGAGATGCACGACTCGGTGGCCAAGACCCTGCACGGCCTGGCGATGGCGGCGGAGGGCCTGGCGAGCACGGTGGACCGCGCGGACCCGGCCACGGTCAACCACCAGGCCCGCCTGGTGGCCCGCGCGGCCCGGCGCGCGGCGGCGGAGTCACGGGAGCTGCTGGCGGACCTCAGGACGGTTCCCGGCGGCACCTCGCCCCACCCGGCGGACGGCGTGGACATCCTGGCCGAACTCCGCTCCCGTACCGACCGTTTCGCGAACCGGCACGGCGTCCGGGCGACCTTCCACCGGCTGGGCGACACCGCCGCGCCGCTGCTCCCGCCGACGGCCGCCCGGCACGCGCTGACGATCGCGTCCGAGGCGATGGACAACGCCCACCGGCACGCGAACCCGGGCGCGATCTCGGTCTCGGCGGGGCTGACGGGGGACGTCCTGCGGATCAGCGTGTACGACGACGGCCCCGGCCTCCCCCCGGACATCTCCCTCGACTCCCTCGCCAGGACGGGCCACTTCGGCATGGTCGGCATGGTGGAGCGGGCCGCGTCGATCGGGGCCCGTATCCGCATCGGCAGGGGAGCGGCGGCGAACGGCACGGAGGTACGCCTCGAACTCCCCTCCGCCGCACTGGGCCCGGCGGACACCGCGCTGCCGGAGAGGAGCCCGTGAGATGCCGCCTCCCTTGCGGATCGTGGTCGCGGACGACAACCCGGTGGTACGGGCGGGTCTGGCGGCCCTGTTGTCGGGGCGCGACGACATAGAGGTGGTCGCGGAGGCCGCCGACGGCCGGGAGGCCTACGAGCAGGCCGTACGCCACCGCCCTGACGTCATCCTGCTGGACGTGCGGATGCCGGGCGTGGACGGTCTGACCGCGCTGCCCCGCCTGGTCCCGCTGGCCCCCGTCCTGATGCTGACCTACAGCCACGAGAACGAGACCGTGTACGAGGCGCTCCGGCGCGGCGCGGGCGGGTATCTCGTCCACGGCGAGTTCTCGGCGGACCAACTGGTGCGGGCGGTGGGGGACATCAGGGCGGGACGCGCGCATTTCAGCCACTCGGCGGCGGGGGCGCTGCTGGCGAATGTACGTCAATTCACGCAACGCCCTTTGCACGCGCAATCGAATGTGGGACATTCTTCCGGGGGGCAGGCGTTGTCACCCGCTGTCCTGTCAACGGAGTTGAGCCGGCGGGAGGGGGAGATCATGGACTTGATCGCGTCGGGAATGACCAATCAGCAAATCGCCGCGGCGTGCTTCATCAGTCAGAAGACGGTGAAGAATCACATCAACCGGATCTTCGCCAAGCTGAACGCGCGCAACCGCGGTGAGGCGATCGCCCGGTGGTACGGCGCCGCCCCGGGAGGTGCGCACCGCCATGACTGATCCCGCCACCCCTTGCTGGGCCCGGCGTTGGGCCCGAGGACCCATGGCGAGAGGGGCTGCCCCGGCGTACGTTTCTCATGTCACGCGTGCGACCGGCCAGGAGGAAGCCGGTAGCGCGCGCGGCCCACAGGAAACGCACGAGCCGACCGGCACCCGGCCGGCCGACACCGGAGGGGACCGCCATGCCGAACATCCCGCGAAAAGCCGCCACCGCGACCAAACACTACGTCGCCACCTGGACGAACACGGCGATCACCACAATGAAACGCCACCCCGACAAAGGCCAGGGCGCGGTCGAGTATGTCGGCGTGATCGTGCTGGTGGCGTTGATCATCGCGGCGTTGGTGGGGTCGGGCGTGGCGGACAATATCGCGAATGGCCTCACCACCAAGGTCGGCGAAATCCTCGGCGGTTGACGGTGCGCGCGTCGCGTGAGTCTGGGCAGGCGGCACCGCTCTATGTCGTGACGGTGGCGGGCCTGCTCTTTCTCGCGCTCGCGCTGTTCGCGGTCGGCCAGGCGGGCGCGACGCGCAACGGCGCCCAATCGGCCGCGGACGCGGCGGCGTTGGCGGCGGCGCAGGAGTCACGGGACGAGTTCCAGTTCCTCTTTCTCGAGGACTTGCTCACGCCCGGATATCTCGAGGACCTTTTCGGTGGAGAACTGCCCACCGACTACGCCGACGGCTGCGCGGCCGCGGGTGACTTCGCGGGGCAGAACGGCGCGAACGTCCAGACCTGCGACAGGCTGACCGACCGCTGGGGATTCACGGTCCAGGTCATCACACAGCAGTCCATGGGCGACAGCATCCTGCCCGGGACCGAGAGCAAGCACGCCACGGCACACGCCACCGCCGTCGTCGAGCCGCGCTGCTCCTTCACGCCATCCGAGGAGGCGGAGGAGCCGCCCCCCGGTGACGCGGAAGAGCCCGGTGACGCCGAAGAGCCCGGCGACGGGGACGAGCCCGGTGATCCCGCCGAGCCGCCCTCGCCAGGAGACCTCGCGTGCGGCGACATGGAGTGGCACATTGACCCGCAAGACCTTGCCCTGCCTGTGGGCATGGACATGGCCGACCTATTCTCCGTCCGACTGGCCCAGGACTGACCGCGAGTGAATGAAGAGGAAAAGCACTCATGAGCATGTGGCGTGGAGTGAAGGCGCGCAGGTCGGTCGGTACCGCCCTGGCCGTGGTGGCCTTGGGCTTCTCCTTGACCGCTTGCGGCAGTAGTGGCGAAGACGGCAAGGAACCCGCGAGCGGGGCCCCTTCGACGGCTCCCAAGGAGGAGACGCCGAAGGAGGAGGGAACGGACGGTCCCACCGTCCCGGACACCACCACGACCCTGGCGACGATCAACGGCAGCAACGGATTCCAGTTCGTGGTCAACACCGCGGCCCGTGACGAGGGGGGATTCCTCACGGTCACCGGAAGCATCAAGAACACCACCAGCAAGCAGATCTACGCGCCGACCCAGTGGAGCGGTCAGGAGACCCAGGTCAAGCGCACCGGGCCGTCGCTCGGCGGGACAACTCTGGTGGACAAGGGGCAGAAGAAGCGCTACTACGTGCTGCGGGACACGGACGGCTTCCCTTTGACGACCACCGGCATCACTGGTGTGAAGGCCGGTGAGAGCGTTTCGTTCTACGCTCAGTTCCCCGCGCCTCCGGAGGGCACGTCCGAGGTCGACCTCCAGGTACCCCTGATGCCCACCGCGACGATTGCGATCTCCTGATGCGTGCCCCGACACCCCCCGCACGCCCCACCCCCCACCCCCTGACCACCACCCTCGCCGCCGCCCTCCTCCTCGCCGGCCTGCACTTCACCCTCGCCCCCGCCGCCCGCGCCGACGACGGGCCGAGTGTGCCGCCCGGGACCGGGTCGACCTCCCCGCCGCCACGCGTCGACTCCGCCGCCCCCGGCCTCAAGCTGCGCGACGGCGCCACCCTCGCGCCCGCCAAGGTCCTCGACATCATCTCCATCGTCGAGACCGAGGGCGGCGAGGAACGCCGCGAGGACACCAACGAGAACGTCAAGTTCGCCCTCCAGGCCGAAGTCCTCTTCGGCAAGGACAGCGCCAAGCTGTCCCCCGCGGCCACCTCCCGCATCGCCGCCATCGCCGACGAGATCAAGCAGCAGGGCTCCACCAAGGTCCGCGTGTTCGGCTTCACGGACAACCTCGGTTCGTCGGCGCACGGCGACGTGCTCTCCAAGCAGCGCGCCGAGGCCGTGCACGGTGTCCTGGACGAGGAGTTGGCGTCCGCCGGCATCACGTACGAGATCCGTGGCTACGGCGAGGACTACCCCATCGCGGACAACGCCACCGAGGAAGGCCGCAAGAAGAACCGCCGCGTGGAGGTCTCCTTCCCGCGCAACGACTGACCGCCGCACCGACTGACCGCACACGGAACCCCGCCCCCACCGGCGGGGTTCCGTCACCCGGCCGCCCGCACCGCCACCCGCGTTCCCACCCGTACCCCCCACCCGGCCATCGCGCCCGCCTCCGCCTCCAGCACATGGCGGGCCCGCAGGCGGGGCAGGGGCAGGCGGCCCGGCCTCAGCGTGTGGACGTCGAGGACCCGCAACTCCCGGTCCAGGTACGCCACATCGATCGCGAAGCGCATCCGGAACGTGTGCACGCTCCCGCACGGAGTGATCAGCAACGCGCCGTCGATCCCGTCCCGCCCCAGCAGACCCCGTCGCCGAGCCCCGTACGACGCGGCGATCTCCAGCGCCACCTCCCGGCCCGCCTCCGGATCCACGCCCCCGTCACCCACCCCGGCCGGAATCGTCAACGTGCCCCTGCCATCGCGCCAGTTCCCCATGCCCCGACCGTAGACCGGAGCGGCGCTCTATGGTCGGAGACGTGTACGCCACGCTGATCGCCGCAGCCGCCCTCTGGGGCGCCGCCGCCGGGCTGCTCGTGCCGCGCGCCGCGTACCGGCTCGCGGTCGCGCCCGAGGAGGCCTGGCGCGCCCGCTGCCCGGCCGGCCACCCGATCACCGGCCCGGCGGCAGGCTGGCTCGGCACCCCCCGCTGCGCCCCCTGCGACAGCGGCGCGCACAACGGCGGCGAGCCCGACGGGGCCCCCTACGCCCCCTCCCGCCTCCTCCCCGCCGTCACCGCTCTCGCGTGCGCCGCCCTCGCCGCCGCCACCGGTCCCCGGCCCGAACTCGCCGTGTGGCTCCTGCTCGTGCCCTTCGCCGTCCTCCTCGCCCGCGTGGACCTCGCCGTCCGCCGCCTCCCCGACGTACTGACCCTCCCGCTGGCCGCCGCCACCGCCGCCCTGCTCGGCTTCGTCGCGCTGCTCCCCGGCGACGGGGGCCCCGGCGGAGGCTCCTGGCCGACCTCGCTCCTCGGCGGACTCGCCCTCGGGGCCTGCTACTTCGTCCTCTTCCTGGTCAACCCGAAGGGCCTCGGCTTCGGCGACGTCAAGCTCGCCCTCGTCCTCGGGGTGGCCCTCGGCTGGTACGGCTGGGGCGTGTTGTTCGCCGGCGCGTTCGCCGGCTTCCTGCTGGGCTCGGTGTACGGCTCCGCCCTGATGCTGCGCCACCGGACAACCCGCGGCCTCACCCTCCCCTTCGGCCCGTTCATGATCGCCGGAGCCTTCCTCGGCCTGCTCGCCGCCGGCCTCGCGACCGGGTAGCGGACCGCCGACAGACGCGGAACGCCTCCGGAACGCCTCCGGAAGCCGTGAGGCGTGTGAAAACAGTCGCCAACTCGCGCGCCCGATGCCACGATCGGCCCATGTCCGACACCGGTGCCCGCACCTTCGAAGAACTGATCGCGGAGGCCGAGGCCGCGTCCGTGGACGGCTGGGACTTCTCCTGGCTCGACGGCCGGGCCACCGAGGAGCGCCCCGAGTGGCGTTACGCCCGCCTGCTCGCCGACCGGCTGTCCCGCGCCACCGCCGCCCTCGACCTCCAGACCGGCGGCGGCGAAGTCCTGGCCGAAGCACTGGCAGGCGCCCGGGAAGCCGCCGGGGGAGTTGCCGGGGAAGGCGCCCGGCCCGGCCCCGCGCTCACCGTCGCCACCGAGTCCTGGCCCCCCAACATCGCCCGCGCCACCGCCCTGCTCCACCCCCTCGGCGTCGCGCTCGTCGCCGACCAGGACGAACCCCCGCTGCCGTTCGGCGACGCCGCCTTCGACCTGGTCGTCAGCCGCCACCCCGTACGGGCCTGGTGGGACGAGATCGCCCGGGTGCTGCGCCCCGGCGGCACCTACCTCTCCCAGGAGGTCGGACCGGCCAGCGTCTTCGAGCTCGTCGAGTACTTCCTCGGCCCGATGCCGCCCGAGATCCGCTCCGGCCGCGACCCCGACCGCGCGATGAAGGAGGCCGAGGCCGCCGGCCTCGACGTGGTCGACCTGCGGACCGCCGCCCTGCGCACCGAGTTCCGCGACATCGGCGCCGTCGTCTACTTCCTGCGCAAGGTGATCTGGATGGTCCCCGGCTTCACGGTCGAGCGGTACCGGGACCAGCTCCTGGAGCTGCACCGCCGTATCGCGTCCGACGGCCCCTTCGTCGCGACGACGACACGCTTCCTGATCGAGGCCGTCAAGCCCGCCTAGTCACCCCCCACCATGCCTAGCATCCGCATACATGGGGACATCTTCGGGTCAATCAGATGTACGGGACGAACAGGGCGAGGCGGGGAAGCCGGCCGGACACGGCGGCCCCGCGACGCGAGCGCGCCCGGCCCCCGTCCCCGCCCCCACCGGTGAACTCACCCCGCTCGCCGCCCCCCGCCTCCCCGGCGCCCTCCTCCCGTGGGGCTGGGCCGCCGCCCTCTGCCTGCTGTACGCGACCGTCGCCGTACGCCGCCATCTCCTGCTCCGTACCACCGGCTACGACCTCGGCATCTTCGAGCAGGCGGTACGCGCCTACGCGCACCTCCGCGCCCCCGTCGTCCCCCTGCGCGGCGACGGCTTCAACCTCCTCGGCGACCACTTCCACCCCCTGCTCGCCGTCCTCGCCCCCCTCTACCGCCTCTGGCCGTCCCCCCTCTGCCTGCTCCTCGCCCAGTCCGCGCTGCTCGCCCTCGCCGTCGTCCCGCTCGCCCGCTGGGCCGCCCGGGTGCTCGGCCCGCGCTCGGCGCACGTCGTCGCCTTCGGGTACGGGGCCAGTTGGGGGATCGCGTCGGCCGCCGCCTTCGACTTCCACGAGGTCGCCCTCGCCGTACCGCTGCTGGCCTTCGCCCTCGAAGCGCTCGGCCGCCGGCGCTGGGGCCGGGCCGTCGCCTGGGCCGCGCCCCTGCTGCTCGTCAAGGAGGACCTCGGCCTGACCCTGGCCGCCGTCGGCGCGTACATCGCCTGGCGCGGCGGGCGGGACACGCCGGAAGGCGGCACGCACCCCCGCCGCCTCGGCCTCCTCACCCTCGCCGCCGGCGTCCTCGGCAGCCTCGTCGAGATCAAGGTGCTGCTCCCCGCCTTCAACCCCGCCGGCGGGTACGCGCACGGCGGGAACCTCGGCGAAGGAGCCCACAGCTCCCTCCTCGCCACCCTCGCCTTCGCCCCGCTCGACGCCCTGCGCCCCGACGTCAAGGCCATGACGCTCGTGCTGGTCTTCGCCCCCTCGGCCCTGCTCGCCCTGCGCTCGCCGCTCTCCCTGATCGCCGTCCCCACGCTCGCCTGGCGGATGCTGTCGCAGAACGGCTTCCACTGGGGCACCGCGTTCCACTACAGCGCGATCCTGATGCCCGTCGTGTTCGCCGGGCTCATCGACTCCCTCGCCCGGTGGCGCCACAGCCGTCACCCGCTCGGCGCACGCCATGTCCGCGCCTCGCTCGTCACCGTGCTCGCCGTGACCGTGGTCATGCTGCCGTCGTTCCCGCTCGCCCAACTGGCGCAACGGGCCACCTGGCGCACCACCCCCCACATCGAGGCCGCCCGCGCCCTGCTCGCCCGGATCCCCGACGGCGTCACCGTCGCCGCCTCCAACCGCCTCGCGCCCCAGCTGACCGCCCGCTGCGAAGTGGTGGTCTTCCCGACGTTCCCGGTCGGGGGCAGGCTGTACGAGTACGACCGCGAGCTGCCCCGGCCCACCGCCGAATGGATCGTGTACGACAGGGAGCCCCCGGAGGCCTGGCCCTACCCGAGCGGCGCGTGGCCCTACCCGGCGCCGGAGCAGGACGCCCAATTGGTCGCCGCACAGCGGAAGTACGGGTACGAGGTCGTGGCCCGCCGCGACGGCATCACACTCCTCCACCGCACCCCGCCGCGTCTCGGTCTCATGCGCGCGGCCCGGCTCTGACCGCCGGGCGTCAAGCTCACGCCGTCACCCCTTCGCTCCTGAGAGTGACGACGGGCCGTGGCGACTTCTCGCCATTCCCCGGGGGCCGACCGGCGGAAAACCCCGGAATCCCGGGCCCCGCAAGGGCTCGAACCGCTGCCCGCCCGCCAACCGCGGCCGATCGGCCCGTACCGAGGGGCGCATCAACCCTTACGAAGGGTTATGGTGGAACTCCCCCCCTCGGGCCGGTCCGTATCCCCCCCACGGACCGGCCCGTTTTTTCATGCCGGCCCCGCGCCCTCGCTCAGGCCCCCGCCCCGCGCTCCCACCCAGGACCCCGCCCGGCCCCCGCCCGGGCGTCCGGACCGTCAGTTCCGTCCGGCCCAGATGTTCGTGCCCTCGGTGTCCACCGCGAACGTGTCGATCTCGACCAACTCGTCCTCGGACAGCGGCGCCGCCGACAGGGCGGCCACGTTCTCCTCCAGCTGCTTCACGCTGGACGCGCCGATCAGGGCCGACGTCATGCGCGGGTCGCGGAGCACCCAGTTCAGCGCCAGCTGCGCCAGCGACTGACCACGCCGCCCCGCGATGTCGTTCAGCCCGTTCAGGCGCCGCACGACCTCGTCGGAGAGCAGGTGCGGGTCCAGGGTCTTGCCCTGCGTGGCCCGCGACCCCTCCGGGATCCCCTTGAGGTACTTGTTCGTCAGCAGGCCCTGGGCCAGCGGCACGAACGAGATGCAGCCCATCCCCGCCTGCTCCAGGGTGTCGAGGAGCGACTCGTCCTCGATCCACCGATTTATCATCGAGTAGGACGGCTGGTGGATGAGCGCCGGAACACCCATCTCCTTGAGGATGCGCGCCGCCTCGGCGCTCTCCGCCGCCTTGTAGGACGAGATCCCCACGTACAGCGCCTTGCCCTGCTGCACGGCGGACGCCAGCGCGCCCATCGTCTCCTCGAGAGGAGTGTCCTTGTCCGGGCGGTGCGAGTAGAAGATGTCGACGTAGTCGACGCCCATCCGCGACAGGGACGCGTCCAGCGAGGACAGCAGGTACTTACGGGACCCCCACTCGCCGTAAGGACCGGCGTGCATCCGGTAGCCGGCCTTGGTCGACAGGACGAGCTCGTCCCGGTAGCCCTTGAAGTCCTGGCCGAAGATCTTGCCGAAGTTCAGCTCGGCGGAGCCGGGCGGCGGACCGTAGTTGTTCGCCAGGTCGAAGTGCGTGACGCCCAGATCGAAGGCACGGCGCAGGATCGAGCGCTGTGTCTCCAATGCGTAGTCGTCACCGAAGTTGTGCCAGAGGCCGAGCGAGATCGCGGGCAGTTTGAGGCCGCTGCGACCGCTGCGCCGGTACTCCATGGAGTCGTACCGGTCGTCGGCTGCGGGGTAAGACGGGAAATCAGTCACACATACTTGCTTATCACGGAGTTGTGACAGAGCGGGTTGGGTGCCCGTGGTGCCCGCGCAGTACTGTGACGGCTTCGGGGTCCCTGGGCCGGCCCCAGGATCCCGTCAGTGGACTTAGTGGACGCGCCGGTCCCCACGGAATCGAGAGGTGGACTCAGTGAACCTGCGCGACCTGGTGTACAGGCTCTACGCACGCCGGGTGGAAGGCCGTCTCGACCACGACCAGGTGCCCAAGCACATCGGCGTCATCCTGGACGGCAACCGTCGCTGGGCGAAGGCGTCCGGCGGTACGGCCGAGCAAGGACACAAGGCGGGCGCCAGCAAGATCCTCGAACTGCTCGGCTGGTGCTCCGAGACCGACGTCCAGGTCGTCACCCTCTGGATGCTCTCCACGGACAACTTCGACCGCCCCGAGGAAGAGCTCGTCCCCCTTCTCGGCATCATCGAGAACACGGTCCGCCAGCTGGCCGCCGACGGCCGCTGGCAGGTGCACCACGTGGGCACGCTCGACCTGCTCCCCGCCCGCACCCAGATCATCCTCAAGGAGGCCGAGCAGGCCACCCTCGGCAACAAGGGAATACTCGTCAACGTCGCCGTGGGCTACGGCGGCCGCCAGGAGATCGCGGACGCCGTCCGCTCCCTGCTCATCGACCACGCGGGCAAGGGCACCTCCTTCGAGGAGCTGGCCGAGATCGTCGACACCGACATGATCTCCTCGCACCTCTACACCCGGGGCCAGCCCGACCCCGACCTCGTCATCCGCACCAGCGGGGAACAGCGTCTCTCCGGCTTCATGCTCTGGCAGAGCGCCCATTCGGAGTACTACTTCTGCGAAGTCTTCTGGCCGGCCTTCCGTAAAGTCGACTTTCTCCGCGCCCTGCGCGACTACGCGGCCCGTCACCGCCGCTACGGAACCTGAGCGAGCCCCTTGCCGCCCAAGGCCTCCGCGCCCCGGTAGCGCCGTCAGGCCCGGTCCGTACCCCCGTGGCCCGCGTCCTTTTCACCCGAGGTTCACCCGTCGTCCGTCATATGCCATGGCATGGCTGAGCGCGGAACAGGGAATACAGCTTCCAGGTCGACGTCCGAAAGCCTTCCGGGAGCAGCTGCCGGGCGGATGTCGCATCTCAGCGGACGGCATGGGGCCGTCCGCCCGGGAGGCCCTTTGCACCAGGACGACCGTACGGTCAGACGTACGGGCGACGTGGAGGGCCGGAGCTCGGCCCGCGCATGGGGTCCGCAGCCCGGTCCACCCGCCCGCGACGCCGTCGCACCCCGACCTCATCCGAGGGGGTACGTCCTTCCGTGGTGACAAGCTCGAAGCGCCGCATGCCTGACCGGCGCACCTACGTTCTCGACACCAGCGTCCTGCTGGCCGATCCGAACGCCATGTCCCGCTTCGACGAGCACGAGGTTGTGCTGCCGATCGTGGTGATCACGGAGTTGGAGGCCAAGAGGCACCATCCGGAGCTGGGGTATTTCGCCCGGCAGGCCCTGCGCCTGCTGGACGACTTCCGCATCCGGTTCGGCCGCCTCGACGCCCCCATCCCGCTGGGCGACCTGGGCGGCAGCCTCCGTGTCGAGCTCAACCACTCCGATCCCGGCATCCTGCCCGCCGGCTTCCGACTGGGGGACAACGACTCACGGATTCTCGCGGTCGCGCGGAATCTCCAGGCCGAGGGGTACGACGTCACGGTCGTCTCCAAGGACCTGCCTCTGCGCATCAAGGCGTCGTCGGTCGGACTCCTCGCCGAGGAGTACCGCGCCGAGCTCGCCATCACCGATTCGGGCTGGACCGGGATGAGCGAGCTGACACTCGCCGCCGACCAGATCGACCTCCTCTACTCGGAGGAGTCGGTCTTCGTGCCCGAGGTGGGCGACCTGCCGGTGCACACCGGGCTGGTGCTCCAGTCCGAGCGCGGCAAGGCGCTCGGCCGGGTCACCCCGGAGGGCAACGTACGGCTCGTCCGCGGCGACCGGGAGGCCTTCGGGATCCACGGCCGCAGCGCCGAGCAGCGCATCGCCCTGGACCTCCTCCTCGACCCGGACATCGGCATCGTGTCGATGGGCGGCCGGGCCGGCACCGGCAAGTCGGCGCTGGCCCTCTGCGCGGGCCTGGAAGCGGTCCTGGAGCGCAGGCAGCACCAGAAGGTGATGGTCTTCCGGCCGCTGTACGCGGTCGGCGGCCAGGAGCTGGGCTATCTGCCGGGCTCCGAGGCCGAGAAGATGAGCCCCTGGGCGCAGGCGGTCTTCGACACGCTCTCCGCGGTCGCCGGCCGTGACGTGATCGAGGAGGTGCTCGGGCGCGGCATGCTGGAGGTGCTGCCGCTCACGCACATCCGCGGCCGTTCCCTGCACGACGCGTTCGTCATCGTCGACGAGGCCCAGTCCCTGGAGCGGAACGTCCTGCTGACGGTCCTCTCCCGGATCGGGGCCAACTCCCGGGTGGTGCTCACGCACGACGTCGCGCAGCGCGACAACCTGCGGGTGGGCCGGTACGACGGCATCGTGGCGGTCGTCGAGAAGCTCAAGGGCCATCCGCTCTTCGCGCATGTCACCCTCACCCGCTCCGAGCGCTCGGAGATCGCCGCGCTCGTGACCGAAATGCTGGAGGACGGCCAGATCTAGGTACGTATCACCCCAGTTGGCGCCGCCCGGCGAAGCCCAGGAGCTTAGCCGGGCGGCGCTGCTGCGTGCGCGCTTTTCCTGAAAACTCCTGGGGCAAACGGGGTGTGAGCTATCCCACGCAACGATTAATTGCCTCGCGGCGTCGGCTTCCGGCAGAGTCTTGCTTCCGTCAGGCCCCCGCATGCGGCACACCCGCACCTCCAGAGGTGCAGCACCAGACAACTCCACACTTGCCGCCGCATGCCGCCCGAGCATCAAGTGACGATCCCCGTGCGGGAATCGCCCGTCGGGCCCGAGTCTCCCGTGACCCAGTAGTGCGGAGTCCAGTGCCAGGGGCACGATCGCGTCCGCGAGGTCACCTATGCGGGCGATGCTGGAAGGACACCGTGTGAGCCGGATCTCGGTCCGGGGGTTCGCCGTGGCTTCTGCCACCGCGGTCACCACCGTCGGCGCAGTCGTGGGGGTCGCCTCGGGCGCCACCGCGCAGGTTTCGGACGACAACTTCGAGGCCACCGCAGCCGACACGACGCTCCTCGCAGACATCCCCGCGGGCCAGCAGGCGCAGGTCCAGACCGCGTCGCTGACCCAGCAGGCCGAGGCCCAGGCATCGGCCGCCGACACGGCGGCGCAGAAGTCGGCCGAGGAAAGCGCCCGTCTCCAGGCGGCCAAGGACGCCACGGCCAAGAAGCAGGCGGCCGAGGACAAGGCGGCCGAGGCCAAGAAGGCCAAGGAAGCCGCCGAGGAGAAGGCCAAGCAGGAGAAGGCGGAGAAGGAGTCCGCCAACTCCATCGCGTCGTTCTCCGCCACCGTGCAGAGCTCGTACACCGTCGCCCAGGTCCAGGCGATCGCCCGGCAGATCGTGCCGGCCGACCAGTTCCAGTGCTTCAGCAACATCGTGAACCACGAGTCCACCTGGAACTACCGGGCCCAGAACGCGTCCTCCGGCGCGTACGGCCTCGTCCAGGCGCTCCCCGGCTCCAAGATGGCCTCGGCCGGTGCCGACTGGCAGACCAACCCGGCCACCCAGATCAAGTGGGGCCTCGGCTACATGAACGACCGCTACGAGAGCCCCTGCGGCGCTTGGTCGTTCTGGCAGGCCAACAACTGGTACTAGCCGGACCTCGTCCGCCCCGCGCTCAACCCTGTGAGGCCCCTCACCGTCCTACGGTGGGGGGCTTCGCCCGTGTACGGTCGTTTCGAACGGCCCCCGGAGGGACGCGTGGGGAGACAGTCGGGGGGAAGAGGACACATCATGTCAAGAGTGCCGGGGTGGCTGGGACGCGTAGGTTCAGGACTGACCCACATGGGGGAGCGCCTGGACCGGCGCAAGGCCGAGGTCGAGGCGGAAGCGGAGGACGACGTCACCGCCGACCTGCCCGCGTCCGCGCCCCTGCCGGCCCCCGCCCCGGAGAACGTCCCGCCGCCGCCCGCGTACGCCCCGGCCGTCGCCGCCCGCCCCGACCCCGTCGCCGCCATACCGTGGGGCATCCGCGTCGCCGGTGAGGCGGCCTGGCGGCTGCTCGTGCTGGCCGGCACCCTCTGGGTCCTCATGCGGGTCATCAGCGCCGTCCAACTGGTCGTCCTCGCCTTCGCGGCCGCCCTGCTGATCACCGCGCTGCTCCAGCCGACGGTCGCCTGGCTCAAGCGCTTCGGCGTGCCGCGCGGCGTCGCCACCGCCCTCACCGCGATCGCCGGGTTCGTCCTGATGGGACTCATCGGCTGGTTCGTGGTGTGGCAGGTCCTGGAGAACCTCGACGACCTCTCCAACCGGGTCACGGACGGCATCGACGAGCTGAAGCGCTGGCTGCTCAACAGCCCGTTCCACGTCACCGAGAAGCAGATCAACGACATCGCGAACAACCTGAGCGACGCGGTCGGCACGAACACCGAGGAGATCACCTCCGCCGGCCTCCAGGGCGTGACGGTGATGGTCGAGTTCCTGACCGGCGCGCTGCTCGCGATGTTCTCGACGCTGTTCCTCCTGTACGACGGCAAGCGCATCTGGCGCTGGACCCTGAAGCTCGTCCCGGCGCAGGCGCGCGAAGGGGTCGCGGGGGCCGGGCCGCGTGCCTGGCACACCCTGACCGCCTATGTGCGCGGCACGGTCCTGGTGGCCCTGATCGACGCCGTCTTCATCGGCCTCGGCCTCTACTTCCTCGACGTCCCGCTGGCCGTGCCGCTGGCCGTCTTCATCTTCCTCGGCGCGTTCATCCCGCTCGTCGGCGCGGTGATCTCGGGCGCCCTGGCCGTGGTGGTCGCTCTGGTCACCGACGGCGTCTTCACGGCCCTGATGGTGCTGGCCGTGGTCCTCGCCGTGCAGCAGATCGAGGGGCACATCCTCCAGCCGTTCATCCTGGGCCGCGCGGTACGGGTGCACCCGCTCGCCGTGGTCCTGTCGGTCGCGGCGGGCGGGCTCGTCGCGGGCATCGGGGGAGCCGTGGTGGCGGTTCCGCTGGTCGCGGTGACCAACACCGTGGTCGGCTACCTCCGCTCGTACAGCCAGGAACAGGCGCTGCGCCAGGCGTCCGCGGCGGCCGAACCGCCGGCACCGGCGGACGGCCCCGAGGCGGAGCCGCCCGCACCACCGGAGCGGCCGGTGACACCCGTGCCCGCGCCGGCCCCTGTCGCGACGGACACCCTGGCGGGACAGGAATGATCTCCGACCTCGAACTCGTCGACGACGACCCCCGGCCGCCCGGCCGGGAAACGCCGGGCTCCGGCACGGCCGCTGGGAAGGCGGGCGCAGCTGGTGACGGCAGCCACGGAAGGGACGGCGGTGACGGCGCCGACGGCGCTGACGGCGGTGACCGGGACGCCCTCGCGCGTCTGCGCCCCTGGCTGTGGGCGTGCGGCGGCGCGCTGGCCGCGTCCGCCGTCTGGGGCGCCTGGGCGTACGCGGAGAGCCAGGCCGTACCCGACCTGCGGGGGTACCGGGTCAGCCGTGAGCTGTGCGAGGACGCGAAACTGTCCGCGCTGCGCGCGGCGTACGGGGAACCGGAAGGCACGGGCAGCCACCAGGTGGACGTGCGGCCCGAGGTGGAGCACGCCGTCTGCACGGTCGACCTGACGCACCCCCGTGCGGAGGGCGAGAACGCCGCGGCGTACGCCTCCGTCCAGCTCGCGTACACCCGGCACAAGGTGACCGACCCGGAACCGGAGTTCGACGCCTCGATCACCTCCCCGACCCCGGGGTACGTCACCGACCACAGGGCGCGGCGGGTAACGGGTCTGGGGGAGCGCGCCTACTTCCTGACCGACGTCGAGGGCGAGGGCAGGGAGCTCCGGGTCCTGGACGGCCAGGTCGAGCTGAGCCTCGTGGTCAACGGTGTGGTCTCGGGCGAGGAGGACCCCGTCACCGGCGAGCTGAAGCTGCCGGAGGCCGTCGACCTCTCGGGGAGCGAGCCGTTGATGGTCGAGGACATGAAGGACCTGATGGCCACGCTCAAGAAGTGACCGGGGCGGGTGCCCGGCCGGACGCCCGGCCCGTACCCCCGCCCCGCCCGCTCACTCCACCTCCGCCAGCACCGCCTCCGCGTCCAGCGTCGTGGCCACCGCCTGGACCACCGAGGCGATCTTGAACGCCTCCTGGACGGTCTCGCGGTCCACGCCCGCCTTGCGGAGTGCCTCCTCGTGCGAGTCGAGGCACTGGCCGCACCCGTTGACGGCGGAGACGGCGAGCGACCAGAACTCGTAGTCGGCGCTCTCCACCCCGTGGTTGCCGATGACGTTCATCCGCAGGCCGGCCCGGAGCATCCCGTACCCGGGGTCCGACATCAGGTGCCGGGTCCGGTAGAAGACGTTGTTCATCGACATGATCGCGGCGGCCGACTTCGCCGCCGTGTACGCCTCCGGGGACAGCCGGGCCTTCGCCTCGGGCGCCAGCGCGCGCAGCACCTGCGGGGAGCGGGAGGCGATCGCGCAGGCCAGGACCGTGCCCCAGAGCCGCTGCTCGGGCAGTTCGCTGTTGCCGATGACGGAACCGAGGTTCAGCCGCAGGTCCTTGGCGTAGTCCGGTATGGCGGACCTGAGTTCGTCCAGTGACATGGTGGATCACTCTCCCGAGAGGAGCGCGGCGGCGTCGAGGGTCCGGTCGCCCTTGTTCCAGTTGCAGGGGCACAGTTCGTCGGTCTGGAGGGCGTCGAGCACCCGCAGCACCTCCTTGGGGTTACGGCCCACGGAGCCGGCCGTCACCATGCTGAACTGGATCTCGTCGGACGGGTCGACGACGAACACCGCGCGCCGCGCGAAGCCCTCCGCGTCCTCGATGCCCAGGTCGCGCATCAGCTCGTGCCGGGAGTCGGCCAGCATCGGGAACGGCAGGTCCCGCAGGTCCGGGTGGTCCTTGCGCCAGGCGTGGTGCACGTACTCGGAGTCGCCCGAGAACCCGAGCACCTGCGCGTCACGGTCGGCGAACTCGCCGGTCAGCCGGCCGAAGGCGGCGATCTCGGTCGGGCACACGAAGGTGAAGTCCTTCGGCCAGGCGAAGAAGATCTTCCACTTGCCCTCGTAGGTCTTGTGATTGATCTCCTCGAACTCCGCGCCCTTCTCCAGGGAGACGCAAGCGGTCAGTTCGAACGACGGGAACGTGTCACCAACAGTGAGCACACGCACTCCTTGTGGGGGGTGGAAGTCCCTTTTGGAGTCCTTCGGGGCTTCCGGGGGCTTCGTTTCGTCACCGATGGTGGCACAGCGGGCACACAGACGGAAACGCTCCACAACCTTCCGTAACCCTCATGAGTCGGTTTCGGTGACACGGGTGCTGATTCTCACGTCCCAAAAGAATGGATCAACGGTCTTTGTCACAGGGTCGGATGTTAGCTTTCTGAGCTGATTCAGGCGAAAGCCGATGAAACGACAAGATCAACGACATGATCCGGGAGCGGAGCGACACGACGATGGGCCGTGCTGACGAGAGACGGGCCCGGCAACGCGGAACCCGCCGGGCGCCCAAGCCGAGGAAGAGCGGCATACGCCGGCTCTTCACATGGAAGAAGATGCTCGGCACGTTCTTCGGCCTCTGCCTGCTCGCCATGGGCGCGTTCGTCGTGCTGTACCTGACCGTGTCCGTGCCGGACGCCAACGCGCAGGCCCAGATGCAGAGCAACGTGTACAAGTACAGCGACGGTACGGTCCTGGCCCGCACCGGCGAGGTCAACCGCGAGATCGTCGGGCTGGAGGAGATCCCGCAGCCGGTCCAGCGGACCTTCGTCGCCGCCGAGAACAAGAGCTTCTACCAGGACGCGGGCGTCGACTTCAGGGGCACGGCCCGGGGACTGATCAACACGCTGTCCGGCAAGGGCAAGCAGGGCGGCTCGACGATCACCCAGCAGTACGTCAAGAACTACTACCTCACCCAGGACCAGACGGTCTCGCGGAAGCTCAAGGAGCTGGTCATCTCCTTGAAGGTGGACCGCAAGCTGAGCAAGAACGACATCCTCGCCGGCTACATCAACACCAGCTACTACGGGCGCACCGCGTACGGGATCCAGGCCGCCGCGCAGGCGTACTACGGCATCGACGCCGCCAAGCTGAACGTCGCGCAGGGCGCGTACCTCGCGGCGCTGCTCCAGGCCCCCAGCCAGTACGACTGGGCCGAGGCCACGCCGCTCGGCAAGAAGCTGGTGACGGCCCGCTGGAACTACGTCCTCGACAACATGGTCGGGCAGCACTGGCTGGACCCGTCCGTCCGCGCGGGCCTCAAGTTCCCCGTACCGCACGAGCCGAAGGCCGCGCCCGGCATGGAGGGGCAGACCGGGTACCTGGTCCAGGCGGCGAACGATGAACTGGTCCGCCAGGGCGTCGACAAGGAGCGGATCGACGCGGGCGGCTGGACGATCACGCTCAACATCGACCGGAAGAAGCAGCGGGAGCTGGTGAAGTCGGTCGACGAGCAGCTCGAGGCCAAGATCGACCGCAAGAAGAACAAGACCGACGCCACGGTCCAGGCGGGCGCGACGTCCGTCGACCCGAAGACCGGGAAGGTGCTCGCGCTCTACGGCGGCGTGGGCGCGACCGAGCACTGGATATCCAACGCCACCCGTCAGGACTACCAGCCGGCCTCCACGTTCAAGCCGGTCGTGCTCGCGTCCGCGCTGGAGAACGGCGCGAAGACGCAGGACGGCAAGACGATCGACACCGGGACGATCTACGACGGCACCAGCAAGCGCCCCGTCAAGGGCAGTGACACGCCGTTCGCCCCGGAGAACGAGGACAACCACAGCTACGGGCCCGTCGACGTCCAGAAGGCGATGAGCGACTCCATCAACTCCGTCTTCGCGCAGATGGTCGTGGACGTCGGCCCCGCCAAGGTGAAGCAGACCGCGCTGGACCTCGGCATGACGGACGTCGCGAACAGCTTCCCCGAGCGCCCCGCGATCTCGCTGGGCACGATGGACGCCTCCACGTGGGACATGGCGGGTGTCTACGCGACGCTCGACAACCACGGCAGGAAGGTCACACCGGCCATCCTCAAGTCGGCCGAGCACAAGAACAACCTGGTCAAGCTGCCGGACCCGATCGGCAAGCAGGTCCTCAGCCGCCAGACGGCGGACACCGTGACCCATGTCCTCCAGGGCGTGGTCGCCAACGGCTCGGGCAGCGCGGCCAGGACCGACGCGTACCAGGCGGCGGGCAAGACCGGCACCTCGGAGAACAACAAGTCGGCGTGGTTCGTCGCGTACACCCCGCAACTCACCACGGCGGTGGCGCTGTTCGGCGAGTCACCCAAGGGCGGCACCCAGGTCACCCTGACCGGTACGGCCAACTCGGGCCGCGCCAACGGTGGTGGCTTCCCCGCCCGCATCTGGGCGGACTACACCCTGGCCGCGCTGAACGGCGGCTCGGACGCGGCGTTCGACCTGGACTACAAGAAGCCGGTACGGGAGAAGCCGACGCCGACCCCCACGCCGACCCTGTCCACGCCGACGCCGACCGTCACGACCCCGACGCCCAGCCACTCCACGAAGCCGCCGGAGCCCCCGACGCAGACCCCGACCACCCCGCCCCCGCCGCCTACCGAGAGCCCGTCGGAGACCCCGACCCAGTCCCCGCCGATCACGACGCCCATCACGCCGCCGGACGAGTCCTTCGACCCGTTCGGGCCGCCGGACGCGCCGCGCGGCTGACCGTCCCGCGATCACCGCGCGCACGGGAGCGGGGCGGGCCTTCGAAGGCCCGCCCCGCTCCCGTGCGCGCGACCCGTCAGCCGCCGTTGACCTTGTGGGCGATCCGGTCGCCCACGTTCTTGTCGATGTTGCGCCAGTACTGGAGCGCCCGGTCCAGCACCGGCCGGGACACGCCCTGCGTCAGGTGCCCGGCCACGTTCGACACCAGCCGGTCGCGCTGCGCGTCGTCCAGCACCTGGCGGACCTGGGTGCCCGCCTGGCCCCAGTCGTCGTCCTCGCTGTGCAGCTTGTACGCCTCGCGCACCATGTCGCCCGCCGAGGCCCAGCCCGCCGGACCGCCGAAGCGCGCCGGGTCGGCCGCGGGGCCGCCGTACGAGTTCGGCGCGTACGGCATGGCGGCGTCGGACGCCTCGTACCGCATCGGGCCGTCCTTGGAGTACGAGTGCACCTGCGAGCGGGCCCGGTTGGGCGGCAGCTGCGTGTAGTTCGGGCCGATCCGGTACCGGTGCGTGTCCGGGTACGAGAAGAGCCGGCCGAGCAGCATCTTGTCCGGGGAGGGGCCGATGCCCGGCACCAGGTTCGACGGCTCGAAGGCGGCCTGCTCGATGTGGACGAAGAAGTTGTCCGGGTTCCGGTCGAGCGTCATCCGGCCGACGTCGATCAGGGGGTAGTCCGCGTGCGGCCACACCTTGGTCAGGTCGAACGGGTTGAAGCGGTAGTCCGCCGCGTCGTCGAACGGCATGACCTGGACCTTGAGGGTCCACGTCGGCGCGTCGCCCGAGGCGATCGCCTCGTACAGGTCGCGGCGGTGGTGGTCGGCGTCGGAGCCCGCCATCCGGTCCGCGTCGGCCTGGGAGAGGTAGTCGATGCCCTGGTCGGTCTTGAAGTGGTACTTCACCCAGAAGCGCTCGCCCGCGCCGTTGATCCACATGTACGTGTGCGAGCTGTACCCGTTCATGTGGCGGAACGACTTGGGGATGCCCCGGTCGCCCATCAGCCAGGTCACCTGGTGCGCCGTCTCGGGGGACAGGGTCCAGAAGTCCCACTGCATGTCGTTGTTGCGCAGCCCGGTGGCCGGGTGGCGCTTCTGCGAGTGGATGAAGTCCTGGAACTTGATGGGGTCGCGCACGAAGAAGACCGGCGTGTTGTTGCCGACCATGTCGTAGTTGCCGTGCTCCGTGTAGAACTTCAGTGCGAAGCCGCGGGGGTCGCGCCAGGTGTCGGGCGAGCCGAGCTCGCCGGCGACCGTCGAGAAGCGGGCGAGCATGTCCGTCCGCCGGCCGGGCTGGAACAGGTCCGCCTTGGTGAACTGGCTGACGTCGTTCGTCACTTCGAAGAAGCCGTACGCGCCCGCACCCTTGGCGTGGACCACCCGCTCGGGGACCCGTTCACGGTTGAACTGGGCCATCTTCTCGATGAGGTAGTGGTCCTGCATCAGGATCGGGCCGTCGGAGCCGACGGTGAGCGAGTGCTCGTCGCTCTCCACCGGGATGCCGACGTTGTTGGTCGTGAAAGGAGTCTGAGGAGATGACTCGGACACGAGCGTCCTCCCGTCGATAGAGGGCCCGGGGGGCCGGGGTGACCTCGGACATGGCAGCGGTCACATCGGCCGCCTGCCCCAGTGAACCTCCGCGACACCCCGTCGGCAACATTTGTCCCCTATTGCCCACCCGAGCGCTCCATCGACCGTTTCGCCCGATATATCGCTGTCCCGCTCCCGCCCGTCCCGCCGCGGCCTCAGGGACCCGTCGCGATCTCGAACCACACGACCTTGCCGGTCGACAACCGGGTCGCCCCCCAGCGCCGC
The DNA here is from genome assembly GCF_011694815.1 of Streptomyces liangshanensis. Classification (NCBI taxonomy): domain Bacteria; kingdom Bacillati; phylum Actinomycetota; class Actinomycetes; order Kitasatosporales; family Streptomycetaceae; genus Streptomyces; species Streptomyces liangshanensis. The sequence continues at coordinate 2,757,030 of NZ_CP050177.1, read as the reverse complement.
GCCAGGCGGTTGACCAGGAACAGTCCCCGGCCGCCCTCGTCGGTGTCCCGGGCCCGCCGCTGCCGGGGCAGCTGCGGAGAGTCGTCCCCGACCTCGCACCGCAGTACGTCCGTACGGAGCAACCGCAGCGTCACCGGTCTCTCCGCGTACCGCACCGCGTTGGTCACGACCTCGCTGATCAGCAGCTCGACCGAGTCGCTCAGCTCCTCCAGGTCCCAGCGCGCCAGCGCCCGCCGCGCGAGCCGCCTCGCCCGCCCCGGCGCCGCGTCCTCCGGCTCCAGGAACCAGTACGCGACGTCGCTCGGCGCGATCCCGTCGAAGCGGGCCGCGAGCAGCGCGATGTCGTCGTCCCGGTCGCCCGGCCCGAGCACGTCGAGCACGTCGTCGCAGAGCGCCTCCAGGGGCGGGGCGTGGTCGGGCCCGGTCAGCTGGGCCGTCGCCGCCAGCCGCTCCCGCAGCTGCTCGATGCCGGTCCAGACGTCCCGCAGCCGGGACTCGACCAGCCCGTCCGTGTAGAGGAGCAGCGTCGCACCGGCCGGCGCGTCCAGCTCGACGGCCTCGAAGTCGACACCGCCGACCCCGATCGGCGCGCCCGGCGGCACCCGCAGGACCTCGGCCCGGCCGCCCAGGTGCAGCAGTATGGGCGGCGGGTGGCCGGCGTTGGCGATCGTGATCCGGTGCGAGACCGGGTCGTACACCGCGTACAGGCACGTCGCCATCCGGTCCGTGCCCAGCCGCTGCGCCTGCTCGTCCAGGTGGTGCAGCACCTCCTGCGGCGGCAGGTCGAGCCCCGCGAGGGTCTGCGCCGTCGTCCGGAGCTGCCCCATGATCGCGGCGGACGTCATGGAGTGGCCCATGACGTCACCGACGACCAGCGCCACCCGGCTGCCGGGCAGCGGGATGGCGTCGTACCAGTCGCCGCCGACCCGGGCCGTCTCGGCGGCGGGCAGGTAGCGGGAGGCGAGCCGTACGCCGGTCGGCTGCGGCAGGTTCTCCGGGAGCATCGTGCGCTGGAGCTCGTCCGCGATGTAGGCCTCGCGCCCGTACAGCACCGCCTTGTCGATGCCCAGCGCCGTGTGCGTGGCGAGCTGCGCGGCGACCAGCAGGTCGTTCGGTTCGAACGCCGCCCGGTCGGGTCTGCGCAGGAACACCGCGGCCCCGATGACCCGCCGCCGCCCGCGCAGCGGCGCGAGGATCGCGCGGTGCCCGGTCGGTACGGTCCGGTCGGCGCCCAGCAGCTCCGGCAGCGCCGCCCTGGCCGCCGCGGAGTCGCCGAAGACCGGGCGGACCCCGCGCAGCACCTCGGACAGCGCGCCGCCCGACAGCACCTCGCACAGCTCGGCCGCGGGCAGGGCGTCGGACTGCGGGTCCAGGACCGGCAGCAGGTCGCCCTCGGCGATCCGGTCCGGGATCCCGCCGAGGAAGGTCCCCTCGGAGTCGATGCGGCCGTCGGTGAGGCGCAGCCGGTCCGTGCGGCGCAGCCGCAGGACGAACGGCGAGATCGGGCGCTCGTCGCCGACGGGCAGCGGATCACGCAGATAGACGAGTATCGCGTCGGAGAAGGTGGGCACCGTCGCCCGGCACAGGCCGAGGACGATCTCGTCCAGGTCTATGCCGCGGGCGATCCGGCGGGTGGCCGCTCCCACGAAGCGCAGCCGGTCGCCCTCGCGCCGCGCGGTCCCCGTGGGGTCGAGCGGCGTCGTGGGGGGCAGCGCGGGTCCCGGCACGGCGGCGGCTCCCGCCGCCGCCTCCTGCCGCGGCCGCGCGCGTTCCTGCGGCCTGGCAACCAGGGGCTGCCGGCCTTCGTGGGAGGTGGGATGCTCCGTCACGCGTGGGATTCCGTCCGTCCGGGCCGGTGGTGCGATGCGATCGCTTCGACTGGGTCCTGTCCGGTCGATCTTCGTGGATCGGCTCGTGGTTCGTGCGCGTACGACCGGACGGAGCGATGCCCGACACACATGGCTCCATCCCCTCGTAGTGATGTGCGGTCGTGATGACGTGCGGTCAGGTCGCGCTCCGCGGAACCGTTGAGCGGGTGCTGCCTCGCGGAGGACGATCCTACGTTTGAAGCCTGTGGTCGTAACAAGAGTCTCATGGGGCCAGATGCGGAAAAGCGCGATCCACGGACCGGAATTGGTCACTCCAGCGGTAGGGGGGTGAGTTACCCGGGGTCTCGGTGCGGCCGCGCCCCCGGAAGCCGCCCAGCTGCCCGGCCGGGGCCACGGACCCAGCGTGGACGATGCGGATCCGCTCCTCCGGCTTCCGCCGGAGATTCACTCCGTCGGGGGCGTCGATCACCACCGGGGCGCCGGGGCGGGGTGCGGTCGGGGGCCGGGATCGGCCGTGCCCCGCCGGAAGTTGACGACCCGTGCGCGGCGGGCGCCCGGGACCTGTGCGGGCGGCTGCCCAGCCCCGCGATCGGGCGGCTGCCCGGCCCCGCGATCGGGCCGGAATCCGCCCTTGCCGCCGGTCCGCGCCGGGGACGCTCACCGCGCGTCCCGGTCGGCGGCCCCGGTCCTCAACTGCTCCCGCTCGGCCCACGCCGGGGCCGGCGGACGGTCCCAGTCCGCGGGCAGCTCGGGGACCTGCCACGCCGGGTCGGGGCGCCAGTGCTCCCACCCGTCCTTGAACGGGGTGCCCCAGGCGCCGATCAGCTCCAGCGCCGCCCGCCCGGCCTCCCGGACCCGGCGCGCCTGGCCGGGATCCATCAGGCCGTCCTGCTGCGCCTGGGCGAACTCGTCCTCGTCGCGCCACCGCCACGTACGGTCCGGATAGACGTCGATGTCCAGGAAGTGGTCCTCCGAGTCGACGCCCCCGGCCCAGCGGGTGCGCGGCTCCTCCAGGTTCACGTACCAGCTCTGGAACCGCCAGCCCCGCTCCCACCACAGCCACACCGACCAGGGGTCCCCGGGGCGGGCCAGCTTGAGCACGCCCATGCCGTACCACCGGTCGCGCACCACCGTGCGCGGCTTCGTGTAGCGGGTGGACAGCGGCTCGTGGTGGACGGGTGTGCCGTCGGAGAGGACCGGCTTCACACACGGCGTACCGGGCGCCAGCCAGGCCGCGAGCAGCTCGTCGGTGTCCTGGACGACCGTGACAGGGCGGCAGATGTGGACGTGGTCCGCGGCGTTCTGCCGGTACCGCCACAGGATCTGGGTGCCGGGCGCCCAACGCCCGATCGTTGCCGTGTCTGTCATGGGCAGAGCTTAGACCTGACGGCCGGTCGGGGTGGGAGCGCGACCAGGACGCCCGGTCACGGTTCGGATCACGGGCGCGTCATGCGCAGGACGTCCAGCGCCTCGTCCAACTGTTCCAGCGTCAGGTCACCGCGCTCCACGTACCCCGCGTCCAGCACGACCTCACGGATCGTCCGCCGCTCGGCCAGCGACCGCTTGACGACCTTCGCGGCCTCCTCGTACCCGATGTACTTGTTCAGCGGGGTGACGACGGACGGGGACGACTCGGCGTACGCGCGCGCCCGCTCGACGTGGGCCGTGACGCCGTCGACCGTGCGGTCCGCGAGCAGCACGGACACGTTGGTGAGGAGCCGTACCGATTCCAGGAGGTTCTTGCCGATCACCGGGAGCATCACGTTCAGCTCGAAGTTGCCGGCGGCCCCGGCCGCGGCGACCGTCGCGTCGTTCCCGGTCACCTGGGCCGCGACCATCAGCACGGCCTCCGGGATCACCGGGTTGACCTTGCCGGGCATGATCGAGGAGCCGGGCTGGAGGTCGGGCAGGGAGATCTCGCCCAGGCCGGTACGGGGGCCCGAGGCCATCCAGCGCAGGTCGTTGGCGATCTTGGTGAGGGACACGCCGAGGGTACGGAGCTGGCCCGAGGTCTCCACCAGCCCGTCGCGCGCGCCCTGCGCCTCGAAGTGGTTGCGGGCCTCGGTGAGCGGCAGGCCGGTCGCGCGGGCTACCTCGGCGATGACGGCGGCGGAGAAGCCGGGCGGCGTGTTGATGCCGGTGCCCACCGCCGTACCGCCCAGGGGCAGCTCGGCCAGGCGCGGCAGCGAGGCGGCGAGGCGCTCCACGGCGTACCGGATCTGGGCCGCGTAGCCGCCGAACTCCTGGCCGAGGGTGACGGGGGTGGCGTCCATCAGGTGCGTACGGCCCGACTTCACGACCGTCGCGAACTCGTCCGCCTTGCGCTCCAGGGAGACCGCGAGGTGCTCCAGGGCCGGGATCAGCTCGCCGGTGACGGCGGCGGTCGCGGCGATGTGGATGCTGGAGGGGAAGACGTCGTTGGACGACTGCGAGGCGTTGACGTGGTCGTTCGGGTGGACGGGGCGGCCCAACCGCTCGGTGGCCAGCGTCGCGAGCACCTCGTTCATGTTCATGTTCGAGGAGGTGCCGGAGCCGGTCTGGAAGACGTCCACCGGGAAGTGCTCGTCCCAGCGGCCCTGGACGACCTCGGCCGCCGCGCCCCGGATCGCCTCGGCGGCGTCCTCGCCGATCACCCCGAGCTCGGCGTTCACCCGGGCGGCGGCGGCCTTGACCAGGGCGAGGGCGGCGATGTGCGCGTGCTCCAGCCGCTGGCCCGAGATGGGGAAGTTCTCCACGGCGCGCTGCGTCTGGGCCCGCCATTTGGCGTGGGCCGGGACCCGTACCTCACCCATCGAGTCGTGCTCGACGCGGTACTCGGCGGGGTCGGCGGGGTCCGGTGCCTGCGGGTCCGGTGTGTCCTGGTCGTCCTGTGCGTTCATGGTGAAGACCTCCTGTCAGGGCGAAGCGGCTGCCGGACAGGTGTATTCCCACCGGCGCCGCCTCCGCGCGCCGCCGGTGGGGTGGGACCGGTGGGGTGGGACCGGTGGGTGGGACCGGCCCCACGGGTCAGGCCAGGCCGGGGCCGCGCACCGGGATGCTGGTGAAGGTCGGCGCGGGGGCAGGCTCGGTGAAGAAGTCGTTCCCCTTGTCGTCCACGACGATGAACGCCGGGAAGTCCTCCACCTCGATCCGCCAGACCGCCTCCATGCCCAGCTCCTCGTACTCGACGACCTCGACCTTCTTGATGCAGTCCTGCGCGAGGCGCGCCGCCGGGCCGCCGATCGAGCCGAGGTAGAAGCCGCCGTGCGTGCCGCACGCGTCGGTGACCTGCTTCGAGCGGTTGCCCTTGGCGAGCATGACCTTCGAACCGCCGGCCGCCTGGAACTGCTCGACGTAACTGTCCATCCGCCCGGCCGTCGTCGGGCCGAACGAACCGGACGCGTACCCCTCGGGGGTCTTCGCCGGGCCCGCGTAGTAGACGGGGTGGTCCTTCAGGTACGACGGCATCTCCTCGCCCGCGTCCAGCCGCTCCTTGATCTTCGCGTGCGCGATGTCGCGCGCCACGACCAGCGGTCCGGTGAGCGAGAGCCGGGTCTTGACCGGGTAGTCGGTCAGCTCGGCGAGGATGTCGTCCATCGGCCGGTTGAGGTCGATCCGTACGACGTCCCCCGCCTCGTCCAGGTGCTCGTCGGTGGTGTCGGGCAGGAAGCGCGCCGGGTCGGTCTCCAGCTGCTCCAGGAACACGCCCTCGGCGGTGATCTTCGCGAGGGCCTGGCGGTCCGCCGAGCAGGAGACGGCGATCGCGACGGGCAGCGAGGCGCCGTGGCGGGGGAGCCGTACCACCCGGACGTCGTGGCAGAAGTACTTCCCGCCGAACTGCGCGCCGATCCCGATGCGCTGGGTCAGCTCGAAGACCTTCTGCTCCAGGTCCTTGTCGCGGAAGCCGTGGCCCGTGGGCGACCCCTCGGCGGGCAGCTCGTCCAGGTAGTGCGCGGACGCGTACTTGGCGGTCTTGAGGGCGAACTCGGCGGACGTGCCGCCGACGACGATCGCCAGGTGGTACGGCGGGCACGCGGCCGTCCCCAGCGAACGGATCTTCTCCTCCAGGAACTTCATCATGGAGGCCTCGTTGAGGACCGCCTTCGTCTCCTGGTAGAGGAACGACTTGTTGGCGGAGCCGCCGCCCTTCGCCATGAAGAGGAACTTGTACGCGCCGCCGTCGGTCGCGTACAGCTCGATCTGCGCGGGCAGGTTCGAGCCGGTGTTCTTCTCCTCCCACATGGTGAGCGGAGCCATCTGCGAGTAGCGCAGGTTGAGCTTGGTGTACGCGTCGTAGACGCCGTGCGACAGGGCCTCCTCGTCGCCGCCCCGGGTCAGGACGTGCTGCCCGCGCTTGCCCATCACGATCGCCGTGCCGGTGTCCTGGCACATGGGGAGCACGCCGGCCGCCGCGATGTTCGCGTTCTTGAGCAGGTCGAGCGCGACGAACTTGTCGTTGGAGGAGGCCTCGGGGTCGTCCACGATGCGGCGCAGCTGGGCGAGATGGGCCGGGCGCAGGTAGTGCGAGATGTCGTGCATGGCCTCGGCGGCGAGGGTGCGCAGCGCCTCGGGCTCGACGGTGAGGAACGTACGACCGTCGGCCTCGAAGGTGGAGACACCTTCGGCGGTCACCAGGCGGTACGGCGTGGTGTCCTCTCCCAGGGGGAGCAGATCGGAGTACACAAACTCTGGCATTACGGCCATTCCTCACTCGACAGGCAGCGGCGCGGCCTCCATTGGCCGCGCGAACCCCAGCGTAGGCGGCCGGGCGGCCCCGGCGCCGGTGAGGTCCGCCTCACGAAGCGCTCCCGGCGGCGCCTCCGTATCGCCTCGCGGACTGCCTCTGGTCGCGATCTATCGCGTTTCGCTACCCTGAGGGCGTGGACCTCGAAAAGCACCCCCAGAAGCCGGTCGCGCCGGCGGAGCCCGCGGGCATCCGGGCCTCCGACGCCGACCGAGACCGGATCGCGGACATCCTCCGGGAGGCGCTGGCGGAGGGGCGTCTGGACGCCGAGGAGCACGCAGACCGGATCGATTCCGTCTACCGGGCCAAGACCCTGGGCGAACTGCAGCCGCTGGTACGGGACTTGCCCGCGGCCGGCACGGGGGGCGCCACCGGCTCCGCGACCGCGGGGGGCCCGGCGTACGGATACGGCCCCGACGACCCGACGGCGCCCACCGAGAGCCTCGTCGCGGTGTTCAGCAGCTCGACCCGCAAGGGCCGCTGGCGCATCGGCCGGAGCACGCGCGTCTTCGCGCTCTTCGGGAATGTGGAGATCGATCTCACGGAAGCGCTCTTCGGCCAGCGGACAACCGTGATCAACGCGACGTCCATTTTCGGCAACGTCGAGGTCCGCGTCCCCGAGAACATCTCCCTGCGCGGCAGTGGCACCGGTGTCTTCGGCAACTTCGAGGTGGTCACGCTGGAGGCCGCCGATCCCGAGGCGCCGGTGGTCGTCGTGAACGGCTACTCGGTGTTCGGCAACATCGAGGCCAAGCCCAAGCGCGGCAAGTGGATCACCGACCTGCACCGGCGGGCACGCAAGCACCTCGGGTACTGACGGGCCGCGCCCGCCGGGGCGGTGTTTTCCCGCCAAAGGTGTCCTGTTGTGGTTACGCGTCCGGAATTCCGCACTCGGTTCCGGACTCCGGAACAGGGTGCCACGCAGTGCATAGCGGCGCGCACAGCGGGTAAGGACAGCTGCATCGTCTCTCGCTCGCGAAGCCGTCGTCAGGAGTAGACCCGTGCCGCATCCGCCGCATCAGCCCCTGCAGGTCGCCGCCGTACCCTCCCAGCGGAGTCCCGCCCGGGAGGATCAGGCAGGCCCCTGGCACTCGGAGGCGGTATGCCGCCGGGACGAAGCCGGGTTGTTCTTCGCCCCTTCCAAGGAGCCGACCGCCTCACGGCTGTCGCGTGAGGAGTCCGCCAAGCGCGTGTGTGGCCGCTGTCCGGTCATGGTCGAGTGCCGGGAGCACGCGCTGCTCCAGCCCGAGCCGTACGGCGTGTGGGGCGGCCTCACCGCCGCCGAGCGCCGCGTGGTGCTCGCGCGCCGCAGGCGCCGTGAGGTGGAGCTGAGGACGGCCGCGGCGGCGAACGGCCCCATCGCGGCCGCGGGCTGACCGCGGCCCGTATCCGTACCCGTACCTGCTTCTCGCACTTGTACGCCGGAAGGGGCGCCCTGCCGCACACGCGGGGCGCCCCTTCCGTACGGCCGGTACTCCGGCTTCCCTACTTCGCGCGGTCGAAGTCGATGGCGCTGTAGGCGCGCAGCTTCGACAGCCGGTGCGTCGAGTCGATCTGCCGGATCGTGCCGGACTTGGAGCGCATGACCAGCGACTGCGTCGTCGCGGTCTCCGAGCGGTAGCGCACCCCGCGCAGCAGCTCGCCGTCCGTGATGCCTGTCGCGACGAAGAAGACGTTGTCGCCGCTCACCAGGTCGTCGGTGGACAGGACCCGGTCCAGGTCGTGGCCCGCGTCGACCGCGCGCCGGCGCTCCTCGTCGTCCTTGGGCCACAACTTGCCCTGGATGACACCGCCGAGGCACTTGATGGCGCACGCCGAGATGATGCCCTCGGGGGTCCCGCCGATGCCCAGCAGCAGGTCGACCCCCGTACCGTCGCGCGCGGCCATGATCGAACCGGCCACGTCGCCGTCCGAGATGAACTTGATCATGGCGCCGGTCTCGCGGATCTCCCGCACGATCGTGTCGTGGCGCGGGCGGTCGAGCACCACGACCGTGAGGTCCTCGGGTGAGACGTGCTTGGCCTTCGCGACGCGGCGGATGTTGACCGACACGGGCGCGTTGATGTCGACGAAGTCGGCGGCCTCGGGGCCGGTCACCAGCTTGTCCATGTAGAAGACGGCGGACGGGTCGAACATCGCGCCCCGGTCGGCGGCGGCCAGCACGGCGATGGCGTTCGGCATGCCCTTGGCGTTCAGGGTGGTGCCGTCGATGGGGTCCACGGCGATGTCGACCTCGGCGCCGGTGCCGTCGCCGACGTGCTCCCCGTTGAACAGCATCGGGGCTTCGTCCTTCTCGCCCTCGCCGATGACGACCACGCCGTTCATGGACACCGTCGAGACGAGCGTGCGCATCGCGTTCACCGCGGCGCCGTCGGCGCCGTTCTTGTCGCCGCGCCCGACCCACCGGCCGGCCGCCATGGCGGCCGCCTCGGTGACCCGGACCAGCTCCAGCGCCAGGTTGCGGTCGGGGGCTTCGGGAGACACTTCCAGCGGGGGCGGCAGCTGACTGTCGGACATCGGAGCGCACCTTTCTGTGCGGTGACGACCGGAAAAGAGGGTGATACGACTCTATCCGTACCTCGCCAGATTGAGCAGTGGGGCCCACGGATGAGCGGCAGGGGCGTGATGCGACGATGGGGCCGTGGCAGAGAAGCGAGGCAGACAGTCCGTACGGGACATGTTCCTGTCGATGGTCGTCATCGGCGCGGTGGTCGCCGTGATCTACGTGTTCATCCCGCACGACGAGAAGGGCGACCCCGTCCCGGCGGTCGACTACCGCGTCGAGCTGCTCACGGCGCGGCGCGCGGCCCCGTACCCGGTGATGGCGCCGACGGGCCTGCCAGCCGGCTGGAAGCCCACGTCGGTCTCGTACGAGCGGCGGAACGCGGACGCGTGGCACCTCGGCTACCTCGACCCGGACGGGGAGTACGTCGCCGTGGAGCAGTCCACGATGCCGGCGGGGAAGTACGTTGCGGGCGTCACGCAGCAGGCCGCGGACACCGGGAAGACCCAGCGGGTGGCCGGCGAGACGTGGCAGCGCTGGGACGGGCCCAAGTACGACGCGCTGGTCCGTACGGAGGGCAGTGCGACGACGGTGGTCACGGGCACGGCGTCGTACGAACGCCTGGCCCAGATGGCAGCAGCCCTGGGAACGGCCCCGGCGGCGAGCTGAGGTGACCGCTGCGGCGGCGGTCGGGGGCTGCCTCCTTGAGGCCGGTCCGCCCACCTGACCGCCCTCGGCCAAGGCCCCTTCGCGGCGGACAGCCCAACCTCCTCGGGCCGCCCCCTCGCGCCCGACCGCCCCGCCCGCCCGGACGTACCTCTCGGATCGGCCCCAGGCGGTCGCCGCCCGAGCCGCCCGGACGCTTTTCGCGTGTCCGACCGCCCCAGCCGCCCGGACGCTTTTCGCGTGTCCGACCGCCCCACCCGCCCGGACGCTCTTCGCGTGTCCGACCGCCCCAGCCACCCGGACGTACCTCTCGGATAGGCCCCATGCGGGCGCCGCCCCAGCCGCTCGGACACTCTTCGCGTGGCCGACGGCCCCAGCCGCCCGGACGTACCTCTCGGATCGGCCCCAGGCGGTCGCCGCCCCAGCCGCTCGGACGCTCTTCGCGTGTCCGACCGCCTCAGCCGCCCGGACGTTTCCCTTCGGATCGGCCCTTCGTGCCCGCAGTCCGGCCCGCCTGGTCGCCCTTCTTGTGGCGCGCCGCCGCCTGCCCGGCAGGTACGTCCGACCCGGGCTGATCCCCTGGGGCGGATGCGCGGCAGCACCCGCCGGCTCCCACGGCCCGGGCGAAGGTGGCCCCGGGGTGCGCCCCGGCCCGGCGCGCCGCAAGGCCCGCTCAGTCGTGGGCGGAGCCCGCTCGGCTCTCGGCCGATCCGCTCAGTCCTCGGACGGCTCGGAGCCCTTGGTGTCGTCCGCGAGGGACGCGTCCAGGCGGGCGCGGGCGCCCTCCAGCCAGTGGCGGCACACCTTCGCCAGCTCCTCGCCCCGCTCCCAGAGCGCCAGCGAGTCCTCCAGCGTCGTCCCGCCCGCCTCCAGCCGGCGCACGACCTCGATCAACTCGTCCCGCGCCTGCTCGTAGCCGAGCCCGGCCTTCTCATCCGTCGTCGCCATGCGATCCATCCTCCATACGGTGGAACAAGTCGAGCGTTCGGTGCCGCCGAGACCGGCGGCGAACGCGGTACGGGCGGCACCCGCCGCGTGGGCAACTTGGGCCGAGCCCGCCACGCCCCTCGCCCAGGGCGGCCTTCACGGTCACTCCACGACCCGCACCGCGAAGTCCCCGTTCGCCACCCGCGCCCGCAACTCCTCGGCCGCCGTGACGTCCTCGGGGGAGCGGACGACCGACCCGTCGGAGCGCTGGAGCACCGCGTACCCCCGTTCCAGCGTCGCGGCCGGCGACAGCGCCACCACCCGCGCGCGGGTGTGCGACAGCTCCGAGTCCGCGCGGTCCAGCAGATGCCGCAGCACCCGCCGGGACCGGTCCGCCAGCGCGTCCACCTCTGCGGCGCGCTCCGTGACCATCCGCCGCGGCCGCTCCATCACGGGCCGCCCGAGCGCGTGCGCGAGCCCCCGCTCCTCCCGGTCGAGCAGCCCCCGTACCGTCCGCAGCGCCCGGTCCCGCAGCGCCTGCACCCGGTCCAGCTCCTCGCCGACGTCCGGCACGACCTTCTTCGCCGCGTCCGTCGGCGTCGACGCCCGTACGTCCGCCACCAGGTCGAGCAGCGGGGAGTCCGGCTCGTGCCCGATCGCGGAGACGACCGGCGTCCGGCACGCGGCCACCGCCCGTACCAACTGCTCGTCCGAGAACGGCAGCAGGTCCTCCACGCTCCCGCCGCCCCGCGCCACGACGATCACGTCGACCTCCGGGAGCGCGTCCAGCTCCTCGACCGCCTGCACGACCTGCGCCACCGCGTTCACCCCCTGCACCGCGGTGTTGCGCACCTCGAAGCGGACGGCTGGCCAGCGCCGCCGCGCGTTCTCCAGCACGTCCCGCTCGGCCGCCGACGCCCGGCCGCAGACCAGGCCGATCAGCTGCGGCAGGAACGGCAGCGGCTTCTTGCGGTCGGCCGCGAACAACCCCTCCGCGCCCAGCGCCTGCTTCAACCGCTCCAGCCGCACCAGCAGTTCACCGATGCCGACCGGCCGTATCTCCGTCGCCCGCAGCGACAGCTGCCCCCGCGGCGCGTACCACTCCGGCTTCGCCTGCACCACGACCCGCGCGCCCTCGGACACCACGTCCGCGATCGCGTCGAACACCTGGCGGTAGCACGTCACACCCACCGAGATGTCGTACGACGGGTCCCGCAGCGTCAGGAAGACGACCCCCGCGCCCGGTCTGCGCGAGAGCTGCGTGATCTGGCCCTCGACCCAGACGGCCCCGAGCCGGTCGATCCACCCACCGATGAGCCGCGACACCTCACCGACGGGCAGCGGGGCGTCCGCGGACGTGTTGAGAGCCATGCACAGGAGCGTATAGGCCCCCACCGACATCCCACCCCGCCCACCACCACCCCGCCGAGCCGCACCCGCAGCCGCGCCATCCGCCGCGCCCCTACCACGCCCGCCAGCCGCGGCCCCCGCCGTTCCTGCGCCGGCGTGCCCGTAGCCGCGCCCCCGACGTGCCCCGCCGCGCTTGCGATCGCGCCCACCCGGCGTGCCCCCCGCCATGCCCGCAGCCGCGCCCCCCTGCGCCCCAGCCTGCCCACCGCCGCCCCTCCCTGCAGCCGATCAGACCGCGCCCCGCCGCGCCCGCTGCCGTGTCCCCGTCGCGCCGGCCTCGCCCCGCCGATCAGTCCGCGCCCCCGCGCCCGTCACCGCGCCGCCCGCCGTGCCCGCGCCCACCCGGCGTGACCCCGCAAAGCGCGCACCCCCCAAGCCTGCAGCCGCACCCACCCGGCCTGCCCCGTCACCCCCGCAGCCGCGCCCCTCCACGCCCCCGGCCCGCCCACCGCAGCCCGCGCACCGCAGCCCGTCCATGCTGCCGATCAGACCGCGCGCCGCTGCGCCCCCTACGCAGTGCCCGCAGCCGTGCGTGCGACTTTGACCCCCGTCGCCCGCCCCGCCCGCTGCCCCGCCCGCCCGGCGTGTCCCCGCTGCCCTTCGCGCCCCCACTCCACCCGCCGGCCACCCCTGCTGCCGTTCAGACCGCCCCCCGCCGTGCCCCCGCCGCGCGTACGGCCGTGCCCGTGCCCCGCGCCGTGCCCGCCCGGCTGGCCCCCGCAGTGTCTTGCGCCCGCGCCGTACCCGCAGCTGCGCCCCTCCGTGCCCCCGTCCCTGCTGCCTACCAGACCGCGCCCTGCCGAGCCCGCCGCCGTGTCCCCTCCGTTCCGTACCCTCCGTGCCCGCCCGGCCCCGCCCCGCCGATCAGCCCGTGCCCCGGCCCGCAGCCGCACCGCCCTCCGTGCCCCCCGCTGCCCCGCCCGGAGTGCCCCCTCCGTACCTGCGGCCGCGCCCCCGGCCGCCAGGCCCGCAACCGCGCGCCAGGCCCGCAGCCACACCCACGCTGAGCCCGCAGCCGCCCCCCCGGCCAAGCCCGCAGCCGCACGCCCCCGCCAAGCCCGCAGCCGCGCACCCCCGCAGCCGCGCACCCCCCTCACCCCGACGCCACCCGCCCCCGCCCCTGACCACGCCCCCGCCCCCGCTGCACCACCAGCACCAACAACCCCACCGCCAACCAGATCGCCCCCACCACCTGCGCCGTTCCCGAGGCCTCCACGATCACCGCGACCAGGATCGCCGCCCCCACCACCGGCAGCACCACGTGCGCGAACCATCGCGGCGCCCCCTCCGCGCGCCGTACCGCGAACCACCCGACCACCGACGCGTGCAGCAGCACGAACGCCGACAGCGCCCCGATGTTGACCACCGACACCAGCTTGTCCAGGCCGTCGCCCCGCTGCGCCGCCCACACCGCCGCCCCCAGCGTCACCACGGCCGCCAGCAGCAGCGCCACGCGCGGCACGCCCGAGTCCGTACGGGACAGCCCGCGCGGCAGCCGCCGCTCCCGGCCCATCGCGAACAGCAGCCGCCCCGCCGCCGCCTGCCCCGCCAGCGCCGCGAACGCCGCCCCGATCGCCTTGCTCGCCGCCACCAGGTCGTGCAGCCACGTACCGACCGCCGAATCCACCGCGTCGTAGAACGCCGTGCCCTGCGCCGCCGGATCGGCCGCCAGCCGCGCCGACCCCACCGGCTCCAGCAGCGCCACCAGATACGTCTGCGCGACGAACAGCACCCCCGCGAGCACCAGGCAGAACAGCACCGCCCGCGCCACCTTCCGCGAGCCGCCCGTCACCTCCTCGGCGAACGAGGCGATCGCGTCGAAGCCCAGGTACGAGAGCACCGCGACCGACACCGCCCCGACGACCGCCGCCAGCGAGAACCCCCGGTCACTCGTGAACGGCGTCGACCAGCCCCGCGTCGCCCCGTCCTGGACGAGCACGACGATCGCCGCCACCACGAACACCAGCAGCACCACGATCTCCAGCGTGAGCACCGCCAGGCCGACGCGCGCCGCCGCCCGTACCCCCCACAGGTTGAGCAGCGTCGTCACCACGACGGCGATCGACGTCCACACCCACCGGTCCACGGACGGGACCAGCGCCTCCATCGCGATCCCCGCGAAGAGGTACGCCACGGCCGGGATCAGCAGGTAGTCGAGCATCGCCATCCACCCGGCGATGAACCCCGGCCCCTCCCCGAGCCCCTTGCGCGCGTAGTTGAAGACCGACCCGGCCTGCGGGGCCACCCGGATCATCTGGGCGTAGCTGAACGCGGTGAACGCCATGGCGACGGTCGCCACCACGTACACGAGTGCCACCGCCCCGTGGGACTTCGCGTCGAGCGTCCCGAACACCCCGACGGGGGCCATCGGGGCGATGAACAGCAGCCCGTACACGACGAGGTCCCGGAATCCGAGCGTCCGCCGCAGTTTCCCCTCGGCCGGCGCGACCGGCTCGCGCAGACTCTCCGGCCCACCACCCCACACCGGCCCACCGTCCCCCAGCCCCGCGTCCCCCGGCCGCCCGTCCTCGCCGCCGCCGGTGTCGCCGGTGCCGCCGGTGCCGCCCATCGGGTCCTCCGTCCATCACATACCGTCACGTACGCCCAGTCTTGTGTCCACAGGCGACCCCCCGCCTGTTCTGGGCGGCCTTACGATGGGACGCATGACTGACACGTCCCGCCCGTCGCCCGCCGCCACCCCCAGTGGAGACGCCGCGCGCCGCGCCGGCAAACGCGTCCTGCTCGCCGCCCCCCGCGGTTACTGCGCGGGGGTGGACCGTGCCGTGATCGCCGTCGAGAAGGCGCTGGAGCAGTACGGCGCGCCCGTCTACGTCCGGCACGAGATCGTCCACAACAAGTACGTCGTACGGACCCTGGAGAAGAAGGGCGCCATCTTCGTCGAGGAGACGGCGGAGGTCCCCGAGGGATCGATCGTCATGTTCTCCGCGCACGGCGTCGCGCCGGTCGTCCACGAGGAGGCGGCGCAGCGCAAGCTCGCCACCATCGACGCGACCTGCCCCCTCGTCACGAAGGTCCACAAGGAAGCCGTCCGCTTCGCGAACGAGGACTACGACATCCTCCTCATCGGCCACGACGGCCACGAGGAGGTCATCGGCACGTCGGGCGAGGCCCCGGACCACATCACGCTGGTCGACGGCCCCGACGACGTGGACAACGTCGAGGTCCGCGACGAGTCGAAGATCGTCTGGCTGTCGCAGACCACGCTCTCCGTGGACGAGACGATGGAGACGGTCGACCGGCTCAAGGAGAAGTTCCCGCTGCTGATCTCGCCGCCCAGCGACGACATCTGCTACGCGACGCAGAACCGCCAGATCGCCGTCAAGCAGATGGGCGCGGACGCGGACCTGGTCATTGTCGTCGGCTCCAAGAACTCGTCCAACTCCGTCCGTTTGGTCGAGGTCGCCCTCGGCGCCGGGGCGCGCGCCTCGTACCTGGTGGACGAGGCCGCCGAGATCGACGAGGCCTGGCTGGAAGGGGTCACCACGGTCGGTCTCACGTCGGGGGCGTCCGTTCCCGAGGTGCTCGTCGAAGGCGTCCTGGAGTTCCTGTCGCAGCGTGGTTTCGAGGACGTCGAGATCGTGAAGGCGGCCGAGGAGTCGATCGTGTTCTCGCTGCCGAAGGAGCTGCGGCGCGACCTGCGGGCGGAGGCGGCGGCGCTCGCGGCGAAGTGAGCCCGCTTCCCGCTTCCGGCTTCCCCCCTCCCTGTTCCGTACGCCCGTTCGGGGAGTCCGTACGTACGGCCGGTCGCCGGGTCCGTACGTACGGTCGAGGGGTAACGGCGCGCGTGGCGGTCGTCTGCCCGTAACGTTGTGTCCATGAACGTCTTCGGAGTGGACATCGGCGGCTCGGGGATCAAGGGCGCGCCCGTGGACCTGGAGCGCGGCGACCTGGTCGAACCGCGTCACAAAGTACTCACCCCGCACCCCGCGACGCCCGAGAGCGTCGCGGACGGCGTGGTCGAGGTCGTACGGCACTTCGGGTGGTCCGGGCCGGTCGGCATCACCTTCCCCGGGGTGGTCACCGGTTCCGTGATCCGTACGGCCGCCAACGTGGACAAGAAGTGGATCGACGTCGACGCGGGCCAGCTGCTCGGCGACAAGCTGAACCTCCGGGTGACCGTCCTCAACGACGCCGACGCGGCCGGGGTCGCGGAGATGGCCTTCGGCGCCGGGCGGGGCCGCAAGGGCACGGTCTTCCTGCTGACGTTCGGTACGGGCATCGGCAGCGCGCTCTTCGCGGACGGCAAGTTGGTGCCCAACACCGAGCTGGGCCACCTGGAGCTGCACGGCCACGACGCGGAGAAGCACGCGTCGACGAAGGCCAAGGAGGACGAGGACCTGAGCTGGCACCACTGGGCGCACCGGGTCCAGAAGTACCTGGCGCACGTGGAGATGCTGTTCTCGCCCGAGCTGTTCATCATCGGTGGCGGGGTGAGCCGTAAGGCGGAGAAGTTCATTCCGCTGATCGAGGGCATCAAGGCCGAGATCGTCCCGGCGGAGCTCCAGAACAACGCGGGGATCGTGGGCGCGGCGATGGCGGCGGCGGGCAGGTAGGCGGTACGGCGGGGCCGTACCGTCCGGCGGGGTCGTACCGTCCGTACGGGCAGCTGCTCGTACGGGGCGGCTGCTCGTACGGGTCAGCTGACCGTACGCGGCAGGTGTTCCTACCCGCGCGGTACGGCCCCGCGAGGCCCGGCGGCCGCTCGCGCGCCCCCTTGCGGGGGGCGCCCGGCCCGGTTCGCGGCGGCGGCGGCCACGTCGCGGGCGAGCTGGCGGCGCCCCATCTGGCGGATCTTGCGCACGGACGCGATGAGGCCCGCGACGAGCGTCCCGCCGTACAGCCAGCCCGCGTGCACGGCCAGCGCGGTCACGACGGCCATGACGTTCCCACCGAACCCCCCCGTACCGCCGGCGATCGTGGTCGTGCCGACGGCGAAGGCGATGGGTACGCCGATCGGGGCGGTCACGAGGTCGGCCTCCCGCACCCAGAGCGCGGTCACGGCGCTGACCAGCAGGAACATGAAGCCGTAGAGGAACGGCGCCCCGTCGAACAGCAGCTCGTCCACAAACCCGACGAACAGCATGACGGCGGTGGCGAACAGCCCCGCGCCGATCCCGGTGAACCGGGGATTGGGCAGACCGCGCAGCCGGACGATCACCGGCGGCACCCGGCGCACCGGCGCGGGTGGCACCCGGTGGACGCTCGCGGCCTCCGCGACGGCGCCCCGGGGCGAAGGCGGTGTCCCCGGCCTGATCCGGCGCTGGGGCTGACGTGTCCTGTGCTGGTCCACCCGACCAACGTAGGTGGCAGAGGGGGACGAATCCGGCACAGGACACGCGCTTGGGGCGAGCTTGGCGTTGCGTTCGAGGCGTACGGGCGTGTCGTGGGCCGCCCCGAACCCGTCATCGACCGCCGGACACCGCCCGTAAACTGGGCAACCACTCACCACCCGCTCTCCACCCACCCGCTCCCCCTCTCTCCAGGAAGTCGCCAACGTGTCGCTCACGATCGGAATCGTCGGCCTGCCGAATGTCGGCAAGTCGACCCTGTTCAACGCCCTGACCAAGAACGACGTGCTGGCGGCCAACTACCCGTTCGCCACCATCGAGCCGAACGTCGGGGTGGTCGGCGTACCCGACCCGCGCCTGACCAAGCTCGCCGAGGTCTTCAGCTCGCAGAAGGTCCTCCCGGCGACGGTCGACTTCGTGGACATCGCGGGCATCGTGCGCGGCGCCTCGGAGGGCGAGGGCCTGGGCAACAAGTTCCTGGCGAACATCCGCGAGTCCGACGCGATCTGCCAGGTCATCCGCGCCTTCAAGGACGAGAACGTGGTCCATGTCGACGGCAAGGTCTCGCCCAAGGACGACATCGAGACGATCAACACCGAGCTGATCCTCGCCGACCTCCAGACGGTCGAGAAGGTCCTCCCGCGCCTCCAGCGCGAGTCGCGCATCAAGAAGGACGTCCTGCCGAAGGTCAAGGCCATCGAGGAGGCGCAGGCGATCCTGGAGAAGGGCGAGACGCTGTTCTCGGCGGGCCTGGTCCAGGGCACGGAGAAGGCGGAACCCCTCCACGACCTGCACCTCCTCACCGCCAAGCCGTTCCTCTACGTCTTCAACGTGGACGAGGAGGAGCTGACGGACGACACCTTCAAGGACACCCAGCGCGCCCTGGTCGCCCCCGCCGAGGCCATCTTCCTCAACGCGAAGCTGGAGTCCGACCTCGCGGAACTGGACGACGACGAGGCCCTGGAACTCCTCCAGTCGGTGGGCCAGGAAGAACCGGGCCTGGCCACCCTCGCCCACGTCGGCTTCCGCACCCTGGGCCTCCAGACCTACCTGACGGCCGGCCCCAAGGAATCCCGCGCCTGGACGATCAAGAAGGGCGCCACGGCCCCCGAAGCGGCCGGCGTGATCCACACGGACTTCCAGAAGGGCTTCATCAAGGCGGAGGTCATCTCCTTCGACGACCTGATCGAAACAGGCTCAGTAGCCGAAGCCCGAGCAGCCGGCAAGGCCCGCATGGAGGGCAAGGAGTACGTCATGCAGGACGGCGACGTGGTGGAGTTCCGCTTCAACGTCTGAGCGGATGATTACCGCACTCTGGTTCATGTCGAGTTGGGGGCCGACTCCTTCGGGAGTCGGCCCCTTTCGGATCAGCTTCCAGCCTCGTTGTCCTCGTCCCCTGTACGGGGCCCGGCGGATCGGTGCCGGTTTTGCGAGGCGTTCCAGAAGTGCGGAGGTGTGAGGTTGTCCCCGGTCGTGCTGTACCAGCTCTGGGTCTGTTCGTTCGCGTCGCTCCGCGTCGCCCCCGGAGTGAACGGGCCCGTGTCCGGGTCCGCATTCGGTTCCGCGGCAGTGTCGGCGGGCGGCGAGCCGTCGGGCCTCGGGGAGCGCGGTGGCCAGGGTCCTGTGTTGTCCTGTTCGCCCGAAAGCCTTTCCTCCGGTCCTTCGTCACCGCCCCCGTCGGACACCAGGAGAACGATCCGCCGGATCTCGTCGGCGGCCTCTCGCAGTCCGGCCGCATCCAGGCTCCGCACCACACGGTGCACGAATACCGTGTACTCGTCCATGTCCGGCTTCAGGCCCACCGCCGCCAGTAGCAGAAGCAGCCGATCCGAAACCCCTACTTCCTCCTCGCGGTCGAACATCGCCCCTCCCCGGCCGGGCCTGTCGTCCCACAGCGGGTTTCCGGCGGTCTCTTCGCTCGGCACGCCCACGGGCGGGACGAGCAGGTGGCGGAAGAGCTCCGGCACCTCTTCGTCGTTGGCCGCCGCCGCGATCTGGGCGAGCGGGCCGATCATGCCGACCGCCTTGTCGATCTCGTTCTCGTGACGGGCCAGCCACCACACCACCGCGCTGCCCGCGCTCTTGAGGACATCGTCACCTAGGTAGCGCCGCTTGTTGCGCTCGTGCTCGCGCTCGTACTCCCAGATCTCCTCGTCCTTGCGTAGGTCGTTCAACTTCCGCAGTCGCTCGCGGTCGGCGGGGGCGAGGGTCAGCGCCACGTCAGCCGCCAGGGCGTTCACCCGTCCGCTCCGGTCCGGGAGAAGGACGCCCAACTCACCCTCCAGGAGATACCGGGCGAAGCTCGCCCGCCCGGGCTCTTCGCGGCGGACGACCTCCAAGGCCCGGCTCACGACCGAAGACACGGCGAGGGCGGGGGAGGCGTCGTCGGACCGGTTGGCGTGCTCAGGGACCGGCTTCCACCACACGGTTGCGGAGAAGAGGAAGTCGTAGCCGTCCGCCGCGCTGGGCAAAGCCGCGTCGATCACCCGCGTCTCTTGATACGGCTGCTCCGTCGGGGGCCTGGGGGGCTCGGGTTCCCCGGGCTCGTACGGGTCGGCCGCCGCGCTGCTGCCGCTGAGGACCGTCACGACGAGCAGCAGGGAGCCCGAGGTCGTCACCATGGCCATGAATCCCCAGAGCCACGCCGACCAGTGCAGGAGATTTCCGAGCACAGCCGGTGCGAGGCCGCAGAGAGCGACAAACAGCAGGATGGGAAAGCGGTGTTTCATCAGGCCTCTTCCGTGGTCCGTGGTCCGGCGTCCGTATGCTCCGTACTCGTGCGGGCGTACTGCGCGTGGTCGATGTGCTGCCAGAAGAGGTCGGCGACCGCTGCATGGGACGGGTGGCGCGTCTGCAGTGCCCAGTCGCACGTGATGGCGTAGAGGCGGTGGAGAGCGGCCGCGCGGCCGTGTGTCGCCCTGACCATCACGTCCAGCGCCATTTCCTGTGTGCTGTCATCCGAAACCGCGTGCAGCCAGCTCCTCACCAGCGGGTTCCAGAGTTCCGTCGGAGGCTGGGAGAAGACCGTCGACCAGCCGAGGAACAAGTCCGGCCACCGCAACGGGTCCGGTACCCGGTCCCTTCCCAACAGCTCGGTGAGCAGGAGGAGATGAGGCTCCGCCTTGCCCGGCTTCCCGCCCGTCCCCTCCCGCAGGCGGTCGATCAGCAGCCGGTAGAGCCGACGGTCCCGGCCGGCGAGGCCGAGAAGTGCCTCCCGGGCCGCGCGCGCGGCCTCCCCCTCGCGTACGGCGAGGTGGTGGAGCCGCACCATCGCCTGATCCGGGTGCGTCGCGCCGAGGCTCTGGAGACAGGCGGCGGTCAGGACGCGGACGAGACCGTCCGACAAAGGCCCGGATTTCACGCAGTCGTACATCCGCCTGCGGAACCAACCCCCGAGCCTCTCGTGGCTGAGCCCGAGTTCGAGGGCCGCCACGGCTCGCGGGTCGCAGGAAGTCCCGGTCGCACTGTCCGCCCAGCGGACCACCAGGTCGAAGAGGTGGTCGGGCCGCCCGACCGCGAGGGACCGCTCGCCGAAGCGGACTACGACGTTCACCCGCTCGTCGGTGGTCAGACCGCGAAGCCCGGCGGCACGGCCGATCCAGTCCCTGAGGTCGTCGCGCATCCCCGGGAAGTTCGCCCAGAAGTAGGTCCGTACCGCGTCGGCGTAGGCCAGCCGTTCGAAGCGGAGGCGTTCGTCCGGGTCCCGCCCGATGCCGAGCGCCGTCAATCGCTCCCCGAAGTCCGTCCGCGCGAGCTCGGTCGTCGCCTCCTCCTTGTGTCGCACCGTTCCCATCAGGCCCTGCCACGCCTCGTAGACGGTGTCGGCACCGGCCTCCTCGAACATCGCCGTCGCGAGCAGCAGGGCGCGTTCGGGCGCGGCGCGGACCGTGGCCACCTGCCGGCCCACCTCACCGGCACGATCGGTCACCGCCCGTATCGCCTGGTCGAGCCAGTCCTTGAAGTCGGCGCCGAATCGGCCGCTGTCGCGAGCGGTCCTCACCAACCCCGCGAGCTGGGCCAGTTCACGCATGGGAGAGCGGTCGCACAAGCGCTGGAGGTCGGCGCTCCCCAGCTCGGCCGCGCGGAAGGCCATCCGGTCCATGCGGAGATACCGGGTGACGACGGTAATGCCTCGGGGGCGCCCCAGCGTCACCGCATGCGGTTGGAGGTCGGGCGCGTGGGCATGCGTCATGCCCGACGGCAGGACGACGACCAGGTGGGCGCCCGCCTCGTGGATCTGTGAGCGGCTCACGGCCAGGCGGATCTGGGCCCTGGCGTAAGTCTCCTCGTCCGTGATCCCGGAGAGGTCGAGGAGGAAGCGATCCCCTTCGTTCGCGGCGAGCGGTGTCTCTTCCTTGTCCGCGGGAAGCTCCTCGAACCGGGCTTCCTCATCGGCTGCTCCGTCCTCGCCGAGGTCGTGCAGCAGCATGATCGCCGCGGCGCGGCGGCCGCTTCCTGGCGGAGCCTCCAGCAGCACTACCGATCCGGGTTTCTCCAGGCGGTCGGCGGCGATGCGGTAGCCCCTCGGCGGAACGAAGCGGTCGGCCAGGCGCTCCCGGTCCTCGCGGACGATCCGGAGGGACTCAACCCCTTTGCGGATCATCCAGTCCGCGCCGGCGCCGTAGAAGATGTACTGCGGCCCCATGCCGTTGTTCACCGGGCCACGCGGGTCGTTGACGGTGACGCGATCCTGCTCGGTCATCGTTCGTCGTCCGAGCGACGGTGCTCGCGCTCGAAGCGCTGGTGGACCGTACCGCTGTTGTCGCCTGCCGTGAACTGGACGCCGGTGTTGTCCCCTTGGAAGTGAGGGGCGTTGTACTGGGGTCCTTGACCGGTGTTGACAGGACCCTGCGGCTCGTTGACGAAGGTGCCCGACAGGTCCCCGTTCAGATTCCCGATGCCGCCGCGCACCCGCTGCTCGACGTCGCGGCTCCGCATCCTGGTGTGCCCGACGTCCTTTCCGGACTTCTTCCGGGACTTCGCCTCCGCCCGCTCCCGAGCTGTACGGGCGTCTCGGTCTGCCGCGCCCAGTTCGGGCAGCAGCCGGGCGAGGGCATCGCCGAGCCCCGCCAGGTCCGACTCGGCGTTGCGGTGGTCGAACCGTCTGTACTGGCAGTCCGCCAGCTCCCGTAGGTCGTCGGGGAGGACGGTGCGGTCGATCCTTGTGGCCTTTCCGACGAGTACGGGGATCACCAGAATCCCGCGTTCGAGCGCGGTCCGGATCTCCCGCCGGGTCCAGTCCTGTTCGCTCTGCAGGGCGGGGCGGCCGTCGGCGCCCTGTACTTCCGCCCAGCGCGGGCCGATCACGGCGAGGAGCGCGTCGCACTGCTCCACCGCCTTGACCAGTTCCTCCGGGAAGCGGCGTCCGAGCTTGATCGAATTGCTGGCGAAGAAGATCCGCTCGTTGTCCCGCTCGTCGTCGAACCGTCTGGCGAGCTCCCGAGCGATCATGGTCGCTGCGGATTCCTCGTCTCCTGTGCGGTAGTTGACAAAGACGTCAGGCATGAAGGCTCCTTCGTGAGAGGGAAGAACGGAAGACGGGTTGAACGGGTACCGGCGCGGGAGAAAGGGGGACGGGGCTCCGGAGCCGGTCCGTCCAGGGCATGACGCTCCGCCCCTGTGGCGGCGCGGCGTGCGTCCAGGGGAGTGGGTGAGGGAGGTGCGCGGGTCGTCGTGTCACCAGGTGTGGGCAGCGCCGAGAAGGGGGCGCGCGGTGACGCGTCGGGCTGGGGTCAGAGGGTGCGACGTGGAGCGTGCGACAGGGAGGGGCCGGGCAGTCCGGCGAGCAGGATGGCTCGAGCTGTGTCTGTCGGTCGTGTTGCCGCTGTCAGTCGTGCGCCGGGGCGAGCACCCGTGCCAGCGCCGGTTGCAGGTCGCGTACGGCCCGGCTGCTCCGGAACCGGGAAAGTTCCCGCGCGAGACGCCGGACGTCGCTGTTCACTGTGGCTGAAGGCACGGCCGGCATCACCCCGAGGAGTTCGCCCGCGATCGTGCACGCGTGCTCCACCTCGCCTGAGGCGGCGTGGGCCAAGGACCTGCGGAAGCCGTACCGGGTGCGGGTTCGCAGCGCGTGCGGCGGGAGGCGGTGGCACTCCCGGTCGAGCACCTCGGCGGCGGCCTTGGGGCGGCCGAGGTCGTGCAGGCACCAGCCGGTCGTCATCGCGGCCGGATCGCTCACGTGGGTGGTGCCGATCACAGGTTCGGCGCCGTGGACGGCGTCGTCGCTGTCGAGGAGTTCCCGCGCCCTGTCGAGGCTGCGCAGGCATTCCCGTTCGTCGCCGACCAGTGCGTGTCCCTGCGCTTCCCGCTGGGCAGCGAGTCCCCTGACGCGTGGCGGGAGTTCGTCGCTCTGGGCCCGGCGGGCCAGCGCGACGGTGCCCGCGGCGTCCCCACCGTAGAGCGTGACCAGGGCGCGTCGCACGAGTGCGTAGGAACCGAGGTGTGTATCGCCCCCGGCGCGTGCCAGTTCGGCGGCCTGACCGGTCCAGCCGAGCGCCGCGCCGTTGTCCCCGGATTCCTGGGCCATCCAGCCGGTGAACTCCGCGAATCGCGACGCGAGCAGGAGGGCGGGGGCCCGAGTGGTGGCCGGGGTGTCCACGGCCAGCCCGACGACTGTGTGTGTCTGTGCCTCCAGCAGAGGAAGCAGGAGCTTCGGCGAAGTGGACTGACCGAGCATGCGTAGCTGGTCGAACTGCGCACGGAGGGAGGGGAGAAGGGGGTGGACGTCGGAGGACGGCTGGCCGCCGAGTTTCAGCCCGAGGTCGATCAGCGCTCCCGTACCCGCCGCGAGAACCGTCCGGCGCCCGACGAGCCAGAGGCTCGGGACGGTGAGGCTTTCGCCGGTGTCCGGGTCGGCCTCGGGACGGACGACCAGACGTTGCAACTCGCCATGCGCGCCAAGGAAGGCGTCGCACCGCTGGGCGAGTTCGGGGGAGGCGGAACGCTCCCCCCGCTCGACCTTGCTGAGATATCCCTTGTCGTAGTTCAGCGCCACGGAGAACTCAGTCAGACTGAGCCCCGCTTCCTGTCGCAAACGGCGAAGTTCGGGGCCGAAACCTAAAGTCGCACTCATCGTTGCCCTCCTCTTGGACAGCGACCGCGAGGGCCGTGCGCTCTCGCGGGTACCTTCCGTTCGACGTTCACCCACCGATACGAAGGCCGACGATGAACACCCTTTGTGACGAGGCTGTTTCGCTTCGTATCCGAGAGTGAGTCTGGCACGAGGTGTGCCTCAGGAATCGGGGATCGGCGGGGTTGCCTGTTGCCTCTTCCTCATCGACGTGCGGTGCGGGTAACGGTCAGTTCCTGGACGCCTGTTCCGGTCGACTGCGCCGACGGGTTCCGGCTCAGTGTCAGGCGGACGTGTCGCGCCCGCACACCGGGACGAAGTGGGTGCCAGTGGGTGGCGTCTGTGGACGTTTCCAGTTGGTAGGGGGGTGGGGTGGGGGTGGTCCAGTGGGGGGTGATCGTCGCGATCTTCGTCGGGTGGGGGAGGGCCACCGTCAGGGTGGCTGTGTTCGTGGTGGGGAGCCAGGAGGTGGCTCGGGCGCCGTCCACTGCCGCGTGTGCGTAGTGGCCTGGTTCCTCCGAGGTGGCTGTTGTTCGTTGGCAGCGGGCCGCGTTGGTGGTGGGGGTGCGGTCCGGGCGGCGGGTGGGGAGGGTGACGGTGGAGGTGAGGAGGGTGGGGCCTGTGGGGGTGTGGAGGGTGAACGGGGGGCCTGAGGTCAGGCGTACCTTCGTCTCCTCGGCGCCGATGTGGACGTCGTACGTACGGTCCCGCCAGCGCAGGCCCCGTAGCGTGACCCCGGGCGCCAGTTGGGGCGGCAGCGTCGGGTCGAGTCGTACGCCGTCCTCCCGCAGCCGCAGGCCCGTCAGGCCGTGGGTGAAGACCTGGAGGAAGCCGCCCTTCCCGGTGAGGAAGTCCTGCGCGGGGGAGCCGGCCAGGGGGTCGTCCGCGCCCGCCTTCGCGCCCTTGGCCTCGGAGAAGAGCGCGAAGGGGCCGCGTACGAAGGGGCGGATCGCGCGCTGGAGGTACGTGTACGCCGC
This sequence comes from Streptomyces liangshanensis, assembly GCF_011694815.1. Taxonomy (NCBI): domain Bacteria; kingdom Bacillati; phylum Actinomycetota; class Actinomycetes; order Kitasatosporales; family Streptomycetaceae; genus Streptomyces; species Streptomyces liangshanensis. Next base: position 2,731,617 of record NZ_CP050177.1, on the reverse strand, counting down.
GCAGCCCGGCTCCCCGATCGCCGCCGCGTCGATCGCGTGGACCGAGTCCGTCATCGCCGGACCGTCCGGGTCGGTCCGTGCGGCGTAGTAGTCGAGCGTCGCCGCGGCCGCCCCCGCAGGCATCGGCCACTCCAGGGGGTACGTCAGGAGGACGGCGTCCGCCTGCTTGATCCGCGTACCGGTGTAGCCCGCGTACTGGAGGTAGATCTTCCGCTTCGCGTCGTACGGGATACGGATACGGTCGGCGATCTCCGTCCAGCGCGCGGGCGCGTCCGCCCCGACCAGCGCGGCGGCGCGGGTGGCGGCGCGCAGCGCGGTCGCCGCGCCCGCGTTGGTGAAGACCCCGTCCGTGACGCCGTTGCTGTACTCGTCCGGGCCCGCCACCTCCTTCACCGAGTAGCCGCCGTCGTCGTCGGCGGTGACCCGCGACGCCCAGAACTCCGCGCTCCCCTTCAGCAGCGGCCACCCGCGCTCGCGCAGCCACGCGCGGTCGCCGGTCGCCAGGTAGTACTGCCACACCGCCAGCGCGATGTCCCCCTGGAGGTGGTTCTGCGTCACGCAGTGCGGCGGGTTCCAGCTCTGGCACTCGGTCCACACATCCCCGCGCCCGGCGCCGGTCCAGGGGTGGAAGAGGCCCTTGAAGCCGAGCTTCACCGCGTTCGCGGCGGCGCCCGCGCGCGTGCGGTAGCGGTACTCGACGACGGAACGGGCCAGTTCCGGGCGGGTGACGAGCAGCCCCGGGAACATCCAGGTCTCGGCGTCCCAGAACACCAGCCCCGCGTAGTTGTCACTGCTCAGCCCGGTCGGCGCGACGCTGTCCGAGCCTCCGGCGCGCGTGCTCGTCAGCAGGCCGTACTGGGCGGCGCGCAGCCACGCCTGGAGGTCCGGCTGCCCGGGTACGGAGACGTCGGCGTCCCAGAGAGGCGCCCAGGCGGCCGCGTTGGCGGCGAAGAGGCCCTGCCAGCCCCGCGCGGCCGCCCGCCGGGACGCGGCGCGGGCGGCGGCGCGGGGGTCGGGCGAGGTGAGGGCGGTGTCGACGCCGACGTACTTCACCACCGTGTACGTACGGTCCTCCTCGACGCGCACCGGTCCGCGCACGTCCGGGCGCAGCGTCGTCGCGACGGCGCCGGCCGTGCCGGTGCCGCGCGCGCGGAACGTCTCCGTCCGCTCGCCGTCGTTCGCGTCCGCCGCCCCCGTCCGGCTGATCCGCCGCGCCCCGCGCCAGTCCAGCCCGGCCGCGATGCCCGCCTCGCCGCTCCACCGCGGGGTCAGCCGCAGCCGTACGGCGCCCGCGTGCGGGTCGGAGCGGTCGGTGAGGATCTCGTACGTCAGGTCCGTGACGCGCCCGTCGGCCGTGGTCCAGCGCAGCGCCGTACGGACCACTCCGCAGCGCAGCAGGACGCTCTGGCGGTAGCGGGAGACGCGGCTTTCCGGGCCCAGGGTCTCGCCGCCGATCCGTACGTCCAGGGTCGTCCAGGTCGGCAGGGCGGCGAGGACGTGGCGGTCGGCGGTGGTGGCGGGCTCGTGCGCGTACAGGCCGGCGGCGAAGGCGCCGTCGTACCGGGGCGTGAACAGCGGCCAGCCCGTGGCGCCGCCGCGCTCGTCGTACCCGGCGCCGAGGGGCGGGACGCGGGTCCCCAGGTAGCCGTTGCCGGTGTAGGCGTGGTGGCTGTCGGCGGGATCGGGGAGGCGGGTGGCGGTGGGGGCCCAGCCGGGGTCCGCCTCCCGGCCGCAGGGGGCGGCGGGGACGGCAGGGGCGGTGGGGTCGGCCGGTACCGCGTCCGTGGACGTGGCCGGTCGCGCAGCCCCCGCGTACGAGACCGGCGGTACGGCGGCGAGGAGGGCGCCCGCCACGAGGGGCGCGACGAGGTACGTACGCGAGAGGCTCACCGTACGACCGTATGAACGCCAGGGCGGGGTGGCGGCTCAGGACGCGCGGGGTGAACGGCTGAATCAGAGGTCGTACGCGTCGGGGTCGGCGAGCGTCGGCTCCGCCACCCAGCCCGTCGTCAGGACTAGCCGGGAGGTGCGGTGCACGGCCAGGAAGCCGAACGGGCGGTCGAAGTCGGCGGAGACCCGTACCGCGCTGTGGCGGCGCTCCGGCATCCCCCCGGCCACGGCGGCCACCGCGGTCACGCTCGCCGCCCGGAAGCCCAGCGCGCCGAACTCCGCCATGGACGACTGGCGGGCGGAGCCGATGGCCAAGGGCATGGCGCTCATGCCCGGGAAGTGATGGGGGCGGATCTCCGACGCCGTCCCGAGGCCGAAGAGCCCGGCACGCTTCAGCAGGTCGTGGTCGGCGGAGAGCGCGAACGCCGCGGTGCGCAGAGCGAGTTCGGGCGGGGTCGGGGCGGACACGCGGACGACTCGTTTTGTGAGGCCGGGGCCGGCCTCGCCGTACGGGAGGCGGTCGGCCGTGACGGCCGCGTACCGGCCCGACAGGACGCCGACGCCCGCGGCGAGCACCTCACCCGGGGTACGGCTCTCCTCGCCGAGCAGCAGGTGGACGTCGAGCCCGTTCGTACCGAGCACCTTCGCGACGGTCAGCGGGCCCGCGGAGGTCTCGGACACCGCGACCCGGTCGAGCAGGGCGGTCGTACGGTGGAGGGTGGTGACGGTGCGTCCGGCCCACGGTCCGGTCTCGTTCTCGCGCGGCCACTCCTCGAAGGGGCGGAACCATGCGGTACGGAGGGCCAGCGCGCTCGCCAGCACGAGCAGCGTGCGGTCGTCCAGCGTGACCGGCATCGACGGGACCAGCCCGCCCGTGCGGTCGGCCGCCCAGGTGTCCAGGGCGCGGCCGTCCGCGGTGGCGTCGCCGGTGAGCACCCCGTGGCTCCCGGCGGGCAGCCGGGCGGTCCACTCGTCCCTGACCGGGAGGGACTTCCTCGTCCACAGGCCCAGCGCGGCACTCACGCCGGGCAGTTGGGACAGGGTGCCGAGCAACTCCGCCGCCACACCGGCCGCTTCGCCGCCCGGCAGTCCGACGGCCTCGGTCAGCTCCTGCCGGGCGGGGCCGTCGGCGGCGTCCGCGAGGAGCGCGAGCAGCGGCCAGACACCGGCGGCGGAGAACACCGTGTTCCCGTCGCCGCGGTGCCCGGCCGCCCAGCGTTCGGTGAGGCGGTTGACCGCCGTCACGGCCCGTGTCGCCGGCCGCGCCCGGTGCCGCTGTGTCCCGCTCCCCGTCGTGCTCATGGGGGACGAGGCTAGCTCCAACCACACCCCCGCGACCACGGAGTTGCGCGGCCCGCCGGCCGCGCAACCCGTGGGCGTCGGCAGCCCGCAGCCCGCGCGACCCGCGAAGGTCAGCGGCCCGACAGGCCGCGGTCGATCGCCGTCGTCAGTTCGCCGTTCGCCGTGTCGCCGTCCATGGACCAGACCATGGCGCCGCCCAGGCCCTTGTGACGGATGTACGCGGTCTTGGCGCGGAGCACCTGCGGGTCGTCGTAGGTCCACAGGGTGGTGCCGTCGAACAGCCACGCGCTGCCGTTCTTGACGTCACGGTGGACCTTGTACGCCCCCGAGGCGGCCAGGCCCTTGAGGACCTTGTAGTCCTCCGAGCCGGGCGCCCAGACGCCGGGCGCCGGGGCCGCGGCGGGCTGGCCGAGGCCGTCGCCGCCGCCCGTCACGCCGGTCCAGCCCTGTCCGTAGAAGGGCAGGCCCACGACCAGCTTCCGGGCCGGGGCGCCGCGGCGCTCCCAGTCGCGGACGGTCTGGTCGACGCTGAAGTCACCGCGGGCCGCGTACAGCGCGGACTGCTGGGACGTCGTCGCCTCGCCGGAGACGTGGAAGTCGTACCCCTGGAGGTTCACGAAGTCGAAGTCCCGCATGATGCGCGGGATGTCGAAGCCCGCGTCGATCTTGGCGGGGGCGGCGGGCACGAAGGCCGACAGGTCGTAGTGCTTCGCCTTCTTGCCGCGCGGCGCCTGGCTCTTGGCGTACGCGTCGAGCTGGGTACGGAACTCGTGCACCAGCGCGGTGAAGTTCCGCTTGTCCTCGGGCCGGTAGACGGTGTCCGTGTCGCCCGCGGAACCGGGCCACTCCCAGTCGATGTCGACCCCGTCGAAGAGACCGGCCGCCGCGCCCGCGCCACCGCGCGTGCCGTCGACGGGCAGGTTGCCCTTGATGTAGAGGTCGATGCAGGAGGAGACCAGCGCCTTGCGCGAGGCGGGCGTGCGGGCCGCGTCCGAGAAGTGGGTGGACCAGCTCCAACCGCCCAGGGAGATCAGCACCTTGAGGCCGGGGTGCTTGGCCTTCAGTTCGCGCAGCTGGTTGAAGTTGCCCGCGAGGGGCTGCTCGGCGGTGTCGGCCACGCCGTCCACCGAACCGGCCGCGTCGAGCGGGCGCGCGTAGTCGGCCCACGCGTCGGCCTCGCCGGCGACGTTGCCCGTGAAGCACTTGCCCTCGGCGTTCACGTTGCCGAAGGCGTAGTTGATGTGGCTCAGCTTGGCGGCCTGCCCGCTGGTGTCCAGGTCCTTGACCTGGAAGTTGCGTCCGTAGACGCCCCATTGGGTGAAGTAGCCGACGCGCTTGTACTCGCGGCCGCTCGTACCGCCGCTCTTGCCGCCGTCGTGCTTCGCCGTGGACGCCGACGTGGCCGAGGCGGTGGTGACCGCCGAGGCCGCGGGCGAGAGCGTGGCGAGAAGGGACAGGGAGCAGGCGGCAACTGCCAGCCTGCCAAGGGTTCTTCGGGTGTTCCGGGGAGTTCCTGCGCTTCGAGCGCTGCTCAGCGTGAGGCTCATGGGCAGGAAAGGTATTGGTCTGGACCATTGAGGTCAAGAGGGGATTCGGGCTGATGGTCGGGAAGTTGTCGGTACGTCCGGATCATTCATCCGCGCGATAAGCATTCCGTGAGCACAAATCATCACTTCGGGTGAAACCCTGGCCCATGCTTGCGGATGACAACCCACGGTCGTCAGGCTGTTGCTGTCTGTCAACCCGTTGGGAGTGGTCAATGGCTTTTGGTGAGCAGCCTGCCTATCTGCGTGTCGCCGGTGATCTCCGCAAGAAGATCGCCAACGGCGCGCTGCCGCCCCGCACCCGACTGCCCTCGCAGGCCCGCATCCGCGAGGAGTACGGCGTGTCCGACACGGTCGCGCTGGAGGCGCGCAAGGTGCTGATGGCCGAAGGGCTGGTGGAGGGCCGCTCCGGGTCGGGCACGTACGTGCGGGAGCGCCCGGTCCCGCGCCGCATCGCCCGCTCCGGGTACCGGCCGCCGAGCGGCTCCAGCCCCTTCCGCCAGGAGCAGACGGCGGACGGCGTGCGGGGGACGTGGCAGTCCAGCAGCGAACAGGACGTGGCGGGCCCGGAGATCGCCGCGCGGCTCGGCATCGAGCCGGAGGACCGGGTGATGCGGACGCGGTACGTGTTCCGCGACGGGGGCGAGCCGATGATGCTCTCCACCTCCTGGGAGCCCCTGGCGGTCACGGGGCGGACGCCGGTGATGCTGCCCGAGGAGGGGCCGCTCGGCGGGTGCGGGGTCGTGGAGCGGATGGCGGCCATCGACATCGTCGTGGACAACGTGCTGGAGGAGGTCGGCGCGCGCCCGGGGCTTGCGGAGGAGCTCATGTCGCTCGGCGGGGTCCCCGGACACGTGGTGATGGTCCTGGAGCGGACGTACTTCGCGTCGGGGCGCGCGGTCGAGACGGCGGACGTGGTGGTGCCGGCGGACCGCTACCGGGTGGCGTACCACTTGTCGGTGAAATGAACGCGTTGCCGGGCAAGCGCGAGCGCCAACACCCGTGCCCGCGCTCGTTTCTGTCGTCCGACCGATAGTCGGAGCCCGCCGTCCGCGCGCCGTGACGGCGAGTTAACCCCCGCCGTCCTGCCGTAACGGCGGGGCAACGACACGCTGGGGCGCCCCGTCATGTCCGGCTTCTACCTTCCCGTTCGTACCGCACCCGGTGCACGCAGACGAACGGGAAGGCAGCGATGACGGACACCGCGATCCCCACCTCCGACAGCCCACCCGACGAGGGGCCGGCGCGCAGCTACGCCAAGCTCGCCGCCGACGAGAGCCGCGAGGACTACTCGCTCCGCTACGCGCCGCACTCGTTCCGCCGCTGGTCGCCCTCGACGGTCGCGGGCACCGCGCTCGGCGGGATCGCGTATCTGGCGGACTTCGCGATCGGCGCCTCGATCGTGTTCACGTACGGCTTCACCAGCGGGTTCGCCTCCATCCTCACGGCGGCGGCGATCATCTTCGTCACAGGCATCCCGATCGCGCGGGCCTGCGCCAAGTACGGCCTGGACATGGACCTCATCACCCGCGGCGCCGGCTTCGGCTACTTCGGCTCGACGCTGACCTCGCTGATCTACGCGTCCTTCACCTTCATCTTCTTCGCCCTCGAAGGCTCGATCATGGCGCAGGCCATGCACCAGGCCATCGGACTCCCGGTCCAGGTCGGCTACTTGGTCACCACGCTCATCGTCATCCCCATCGTGTTCCGGGGGATGGGCGCGCTGGCCAAGGTCCAGGCGTGGACCCAGCCGATCTGGCTCGTCGGCCTGGTCCTGCCGTTCGTCGTGCTCGCCTTCCACGCGCCGGGCTCCTGGGGCGCGTTCAGCTCCTTCGGCGGCACGGAAGGGGCCGGCTCGGGCTTCGACTGGATCGGCTTCGGGCTCGGTACGGGTGTGGCGCTCTCGCTCATCGCCCAGATCGGCGAACAGGCCGACTACCTGCGCTTCATGCCCGCCAAGACGCGGGAGAACAGGCGCCGCTGGAACGTGGCCGTCCTCGCCGCCGGGCCCGGCTGGGTCGTCATCGGCGCGGCGAAGCAGCTCGGCGGCGCGTTCCTCGCGTTCGTGGCGCTGGAGGCGGTCGGCAAGACCCACGCGCTGGAGCCCATCGCCCCGCAGATCGAGGCGCTCAGGCCGTGGCTCGGCTCCTTCGCGCTGCCCGCCGCCGCGATCTTCGTGATCGTCTCCCAGATCAAGATCAACGTCACCAACGCCTACAGCGGCTCGCTGTCCTGGTCGAACTTCTTCTCCCGCATCACGCACAAGCACCCGGGGCGGGTCTGGTACATCTTCCTCAACCTCGCCATCGCGCTGACGCTGATGGAGATGAACATGTTCGCGGCCCTCAACAAGCTGCTGGGCTTCTACTCGAACGTGGGCATCGCCTGGATCACCGCGGTCGCCGCCGACCTCGTGATCAACAAACGGATCGGGCTGAGCCCGCCGTACATCGAGTTCAAGCGGGCGTACCTGTACGCGGTCAACCCGGCCGGGTTCGGGGCGATGGTGATCGCGTCCGTGGTCTCGATCCTCGCCTTCTTCGGGCTGTTCGGGACGTACGCGGAGGCCTTCTCGACCTTCATCGCGGCCGGACTCGCCCTGATCCTCTGCCCGTTGATCGCCTGGCTGACGAAAGGGAGGTACTACCTGGCGCGGCCGAATCCGGTCAACGGACCGGGCGTCGAGGTCCCCGACATCACCGCCACCCATCACTGCGCGGTCTGCGAGACGGCGTACGAACTCCCGGACATCGCCGACTGCCCGGTCCGGTCGGGGCCGATCTGCTCGTTGTGCTGCTCGCTCGACTCGACGTGCGGGGACGCCTGCCGGAAGATGAAGGACGCGGCGCCGGTCCTGATGCCGCTGCCGACGGTACGTACGGTCGGCCGGACCTGACGCGACCCCGGCCCCCGGGCATCGGGGCGGGAGGCGAAGGGGGCGTGCGCCGGGCGTACGCCCCCTTCCTCGTACCGCCGTTCACCCGCCCCTCGCGTACCTCTTTGTGTGAATACGTATCCGCTGAGTGAAGGTCAGGCGTACGCTCGGGCATATGCGTACTGCGGTTTCCCGGGAATCTTCAGAGAGATGCAGGCCGGCGGCGGGAGGGGCGCGATGAACGACAGTGGAGCCGCGCTCCCCTGGCTGGTGATACGGCAGGACGGCAACGGCAATCGCTACCGGGTCGGCAGGTACGCGACCAAGGACGAGGCCCAGAAGATCGCCGACAACCTCGACGCCCGCGGCCCCGGCCGCCTCTACTGGGTGGAGCGCGTCGTACAAACGACCCGCTGACACGTGCCGCCGCTGACACGTGACCCGGCCGCGCGACCGCCGCCGGGCACGCGTCGCGGGCGGCGCCCCCCGGCCCGTTAGGCTCGCGCCCATGGATGATCGTGTCGTGGTCGCGGGCGCCCTCTGCGACCGCGGGCGGCTGCTGGCCGCCCGCCGCAGCGCGCCGCCCGAGCTGGCCGGCCGCTGGGAGCTGCCCGGCGGCAAGGTGGAGCCGGGGGAGGGCCCCGAGGAGGCGCTGGTACGGGAGCTGCGCGAGGAGCTGGGTGTCGAGACGCTCCCCGTGGAGCGGATCCCCGGCCAGTGGCCGCTGGGCCGGGGCCGTGTCCTCCAGGTGTGGACGGCCCGGCTGCTCTCCGGTGAGCCCACGCCGCTGGAGGACCACGACGAGCTGCGCTGGCTCGGCCCGGACGAGGTCCACACGGTCGACTGGCTCGACCAGGACCGCCCGGCCGTCGCCGAGGCCGCCCGTCTGCTCCGCGACGCCCTGGACCGCCCGACCCGCTGAGCGCCGTACGCGGGGACGGGGCGGGGCCGTGCGCCGCGTCCGTACGCCCTGTACGCCGTTTGTGCCACTGTGCGCCCGCCGGGGGCAGAGCCGTCCCGCCGAGGAGATAGCTCACCCCATATTTCGGGTATGGGCAGATTGACCCCCTAAAAGGGATGTGGTTCTCTCGGCGGTCGGGAAGAAGTGGTCGGCTTGATCGACACGCAGGGCGCACGCTCCGAGTGGACCTTCCCCGCCGAGCCGGGGGCCGTGCGCACCGCCCGCCATTCCGTCCGTGACACGCTCCGCGCCTGGGAGATGGTCCCTGCCGTCTGCGAGGCGGCCGTTCTGCTGGTCAGCGAGCTGGTGACCAATTCGCTGCGGTACACGCCCGGCCCCATCGGGGTGAAGCTCGCGATCGTCGACCTCGCTCCCGCCCCGGACCCCTCGACCTGTCCCCAGGGGGACACCGCCCCCGCCACGGGCCGCGCCCTGCTCGTGGAAGTCTCCGATCCCCTCCCTGACCCGCCCACCCCGCGCACCTCGGCCCTCGACGACGAGGGCGGCCGTGGCCTGCGGCTCGTGGCCTGTTCCTCCCGGCGCTGGGGCACGCGCCGCGGGAAGACGGGCAAGACCGTGTGGTTCGAGCTACCTCTGCCTGGTTAGAAGTGTGAAGGGACAACGATCACGGGAACGATCATGTCGAATCCGGTCTGGACTCGGCTCAAAAAGAACGAGACCGTGCTGTGATCGTGAACGCCGTGCCTGCCGGGGCCGTAGTGCTGAATACTGCGGGAATGGCCGGTCCGGTGCGTGAGCTGGAGGGGACGGTCGCGTGAGCGAGATACCTGGGACGACGGGCGACGTCGTGTGGCAGAGCAGTCCGCCCGGCTCGATCTATGACTACATAAGAGTCGCTTCGTTCTCGATCGGCCCCGACGGGCTGGTCGACCAGTGGAGCGTGCGGGCCGCTGAGCTGTTCGGGATCGCTCCGCACCAGGTCAGGGGCAAGGACCCGGTCGAGGTGTTCATGCCCGCCGAGCTGCGTCCGCGCGGGCACCGCCGGGTCGCCGAGATCCTGGACGGCAAGGAGTGGACCGGCCTGGTCCCCTTCCGCATGCCCCACGAGGGCGGCGGGCACGGCCTGGCCGAGATCTATGTGATGCCCAGTGAGACGGAGACCGGCGAACGGGCCGCGCTCTGCGTGGTCGTCGACGTCAGGGCGTTGCGCCGGATCGAAACCGACCTCGCCTCGTCGCAGGCCATTTTCGGCCAATCTCCCTTCGGCTTCCTGCTGTTCGGCAACGATCTCCGGGTGCAGCGCGCCAACGCGCGCTTCGCGAAGGTCTTCGGCGGCGCGATCGAGGACCACCGCGGCCGTACCGTCCACGACTACCTGTCCCGCCCCGAGGCCGACCGCCTGACCGGCGCCCTCAAGCGGGTCCTGGAGACCGGCGAGGCGGTCAACGACTTCCAGATCGTGGGGACGCAGCCCGGCGGCAAGGACCGCAGGCACTGGTCCATCAACCTCTACCGCGTGCACAGCGGGGCTGGCCGGCCCATCGGGGTGGCCGGGATCGGCATGGATGTCACACGCCGTCACATCGCCGCCCGCGAGGCCGCCAGCGCCCGCCGGAACCTCGCCCTCCTCAACGAGGCGAGCGCCCGGATCGGCAACTCGCTGGACCTGGAGACCACCGCCCGCGAGCTCCTCGACGTCGCCGTCCCCGGCTTCTGCGACCTGGCCGCCGTGGACCTCTACCAGAGCCTGCTCACCGGCGAGGAGGCCCCGCCGGGACGCGGCGGCTCCTCCCGCTCCGAGTCGGGCGGCGGCAGCGCCTCGCTGCGCCGGGTCGCGTTCGCCAGCGCCGTGTCGGACGCGCCGCTGACCGGACCGGGCGACCTGCTGGAGGGCGGGTACGTGCCTCCGGAGGTCGGCGCGGTCCACCGCTTCCCGTTCAGCTCGCTCGCCGCCAACGCGCTGCGCACCGGCCGGACGCAGGCCGTCCCCGGGAGCGCGGGCAGCCTCATCCAGTCGACGCTGGCCGTCCCGCTGGTGGCGCACGACGCCGTCGTGGGGCTCGCCCAGTTCTCCCGTACGAAGGGCAGCGAGCCGTTCGGTGACCGCGACCGCGCGCTCGCCGTCGAGCTGGCCGCCCGCGCGGCCGTCTGCATCGACAACGCGCGCCTCTACCGCCGGGAGCACGAGCGCGCGCTGATCCTCCAGCGCAGCCTGCTGCCGCCGGGCGACCCCGAGGCGGCCGGCCTCGACATCGCGTGTCGCTACCTGCCGGGCAACACCGCCACGGAGGTGGGCGGCGACTGGTTCGACGTCATCGAACTGCCCGGGCACCGGACCGCGTTGGTCGTCGGCGACGTGATGGGACGCGGGCTGCGGGCCGCCGTGGCCATGGGCGAACTGCGCACCGCCGTCCGTACGTTGGCCCTGCTCGACCTGGAACCGGCCGAGGTGCTCTCGGCGTTGGACGAGATCGCGCGGGGCCTCGGCACGCCGAGCGGCGCACAGCAGGCTTCCCGGGTCGCCCACAAGTCCCGCGACGCCGACCTCTCCGAGGTCTACCTCGCGACATGTGTGTACGCGGTCTACGACCCGGTCACCCGGCGCTGCACGTTCGCCAACGCCGGGCACCCGCCCCCGGTCGTCGTGGAGCCGGGCGAGGAGCCGCTGCTGCTCGACGTACCGCCGGGCATGCCCCTCGGCGTGGGGGGCGAGCCCTTCGAGCAGGTGGAGGTGGAGCTCGCGGAGGGCGCGCTGCTGTCGCTCTACACGGACGGCCTGGTCGAGTCGCGGGACCAGCCGCTGGACGAGGGCCTGACCGCCTTCCGGGCGGCGCTGTCCCACCCCGTACGGCCGCTGGAGGACGTCTGCGACCACGTCCTGAACACGCTCGACACCCGGCACGGCGAGGACGACATCGCCCTGCTCATGGCCAGGATCCAGGGGCTCCCGGCCGACGCCGTGGGCGACTGGCGGCTGCCGCGCGAGCCCCGCTCGGTGGGGCGGGCCAGGGAGCTGGCCCGGGCGCAGCTGGTCGACTGGGACCTGGAAGCCCTGGTCGACACGGTGGAACTGCTGGTCAGCGAGCTGGTCACCAACGCCCTGCGCTACGGCGAGGGCGAGATCAGGCTCCGGCTGCTGCGCGACCGTACGCTCGTTTGCGAGGTCTGGGACGCGGGCCTCGTGCAGCCGCGCCGGCGCCGCGCCCGCGACACCGACGAGGGCGGGCGGGGGCTCCAGTTGGTGGGCCTGCTGAGCGCGGCGTGGGGCTCGCGCAGGACCCCGCGCGGCAAGACGGTCTGGTTCGAACTGCCGCTGCCCGACGGGGACTCGACGGCGGAGCCGACGGTGGAGCAACTGCTGAGCATGTTCTGACACCGGGGGAGCGCCCCACGGGGCTCAGGCGGCCGAGTCGCGCGCCAGGGCCCGCCCGCGTGCCCCGGTGCGGTGCATCGGACGTCAGGGCCCGCCCCGCGTGTCCCCCCGCCCGGCAGGCCGTCCCCCGCCCCGCGCCTCCCGCTCCGCCCACGCGGCCCGGCGCTCCGCCGCGCGCGCCGCCCGGCGGCGGCGCTTGGTGACGACGTACCCGGCGATCACCACCGCCAGCACCAGCACACCCAGCGGCAGCACCAGATTGCCCGCCCACCCCGACTCCGCCGGACTCTGTCCCGACCCCGCCGCGCGAGCGGCCCCCGCGCCGGGCACGACCAGCCACCACGCCGTGATCAGCGGCGCCGTCGCGAGCCGGGTCAGGCGCACCAGCGAGGACATAGCAGGAGGCTATGTCCGGTACGCGGCCCCCGCGACCGGGCGCCGGCCCGCCCCGCCCGCCCCACGAGCCCCTCCCGTACCACCCCCGCGCACAAGAACACCCCCTAACCTGGGCCGTCACGCGGCCGCCCGGCCGGGGGTCTCAGGGGAGGGGACGACTGTGCGCACGCGCCTGCGCGGATTCGGACGGACACTGGTACGGGCCTGGCGGCACCGCCGCGCCCGGTGGCCCAAGCGGGTCGCCCTCGTCCTCGCGGTCCTGCTCGTCGTCCCCCTCGTCACCGCCGCCGTGGCGCTCAGGGCCAACTACGCGGGAGACCTCGCGGACGGCACCAGGACCCGCGGCAAGGACGCCATCTGGCTGGGCCACGCCTGGGTCGACGGCCGGAAGACGGACGCGGACCTCGACGCCTTCGCCCGGCAGATCCGCGGGACCGGCCTGCGCGACCTGTACGTCCACGCCGGACCGCTGGAACACGACGGCACCCTGCCCGCCGATCTCTACCCGCGCGCCGACTGGCTGATCGAGGGCGTGCACCGGCGGCTCCCCGGCGTCCGGGTCCAGGCCTGGCTGGGCGACAAGCTGGCCACCGAGACCCCGGACGGCCTGCGCCTGGAACGCCCGGCGTCCCGCGCCGCCGTGGTGCGCTCGGCCGGGCAGATCCTGGACGTCGGCTTCGACGGGGTCCACTTCGACCTGGAGCCGCTGCCCTCGGACGACCGGGACTACCTGTCCCTGCTGGACGACCTGCGCGCGCTCACGAAGGCGCGGCACGTCCCGCTGTCCGTCGCCGCGCACCAGATCGACCCGCTGCCCGCCCTGCACTCCGTGGCGGGGACCCTCACCGGCCACCCCAAGTGGTGGTCCCAGGCCTTCTTCGCGCAGGTCGCCCGCCGGGTCGACCAGATCGCCGTCATGTCGTACGACACGGCACTGCCGCTGGAGAGCCTGTACGGGGGTTACGTCGCCCAGCAGACCTCACTCGCCCTGGAGGTCATGCCGGCCGGTACCGACCTGCTGATGGGCCTGCCCTTCTACCACACGGAGGAGTTGGGCCACCACGCCCACGCGGAGACCGCCGCCGCGGCGATCCGGGGCATCCGGCTGGGACTCGGGCGCACCGACCGTGACCGGCAGCGCTTCGGGGTGGCGCTGTACGTCGACTTCGCGGCGACCCCGGGCGACTGGGCGGCGTACCGGGACGGCTGGGGGTGCGCGGCGGGGGAGTGCTGAGCCGGGGCGGGCGGATGGGGAGCGGGCGGGTGAGGAGCGGATAAAGATGCACAGGGCAACTTGCAAGGCTGCCTGCGTACCTCGTACCGTGACGAGCATCCCCACCGCGACAGCGAGGAGCACCCTCATGACCGTCACCACGCTCGACCCGGGCACCGCCCTGGTGGTCGTCGACCTCCAGAAGGGTGTCACCGGGCTGCCCACCGCCCACCCCGCCGCCGAGATCGTCGCGCGCTCCGCGGAACTCGCCGAGGCCTTCCGGGCCAAGGGCCTGCCGGTCGTGCTCGTCCGTGTCACCAGCGGCGCCCCCGGCCGCACCGAGGGTCCGGCGCGCCGGCTCCCGCCGCAGGCCGACTGGGCCGAGCTGGTACCGGAGCTGGGGCGGCGGGACGACGACATCGTCGTCACGAAGCACACCTGGGGCGCCTTCCACGGCACCGACCTCGACCTCCAGCTGCGCCGCCGGGGCGTCACCCAGGTCGTGGTGACGGGCATCGCCACCACCAAGGGCGTGGAGTCCACGGCCCGCGCCGCGCACGAGCACGGCTACCACGTCACGGTCGTCACCGACGCGGTGACGGACGGGGACGCGGACGCCCACCGCCACGCCGTCGAGAAGATCTTCCCGGCGCTCGGCGAGACCGGCACCACCGAGGCCGTACTGAAGCTGCTCGGCTGAGCGGCGGCGGCAGCAGCGCCGCACGCACGCCACGCACGCAGGGGCCCGTGTCCACCAGGACGCGGGCCCTTCCCGTACCCCCGCCGCTACGTGCGGCGGCTGTGGACGCCGAGTCCCTCGTCGTCCGCGTCGGCCCAGAGGGCGTGGTTGTACGGGGTGTCGGGGATCGGGATCAGTTCGTGGACCAGGGCCGGCGCGAGGGGGCCGGCCTCGGGGGCGGGGGTCTCGCCGATGCGCCGTTCCAGCAGTCCGACCGTGCGCACCAGGTCGTCCAGGGAGCGTTTCACCGCGGTCAATTCTTCGTGCAGGGACATGAGTTGCCCTCACTTCCACGTCTCGGGTGGCAGGCGGGGTAGCGGGGTCGTGGCCCCGACTGTCTACAGTATGCAATTTCGAGTGTCGCCCGTCACACGCCGTTTTCGCAAGGGTGCCGTTGGGCCGCGCGGGTGGCGTTTCGGATGCTGGACGCCGTGTCGCCGCCGTGGCCGCGCCTCCGTCCCTTTCAGTGGGTGGGCAAATAGGTGTGATCATCTCTAAATTCCACAAACCCGGACGAAGAGGTAGAAGCCATGTCCCACGTCGGCGCCCCACGCGGGAGGACATGCTCCCGAACCCTCCGCACCGTCTCGCTCCTGACCACGGGCGTGCTCGCCCTGACCGTCCTGTCCGCGTGCACCGCGGAGAAGCCCGCCGGCCGGGCGCAGGCCGCCCCCGTGGACATCGGGTCCACCGGGCGGGACGCGATCGCGCAGGGCGGCACGGTGCGGTGGGCGGTCGACACCATGCCCGCGACGCTCAACGTCTTCCAGGCCGACTCCGACGCCACGACCAACCGCATCGCCGGAGCCGTCCTGCCCACGCTCTTCACGCTCGACCGCACCGGCAGCCCGCAGCGCAACGGCGACTACCTGGAGTCGGCGAAGATCGTCGACCGGGAGCCCAAGCAGGTCGTGGTCTACAAGCTCAACCAGCAGGCGGTCTGGAGCGACGGCACCGAGATCGGGGCGCCCGACTTCGTGGCCCAGTGGCACGCGCTGCGCGGCAAGGACACCGCGTACTGGACGGCGCGCAACGCGGGCTACGAGCGGATCGAGAAGATCGAGCGCGGCAAGGACGACCTGGACGTCCGGGTCACCTTCGACCGGCCGTACGCGGACTGGAAGTCCCTCTTCACCCCGCTCTACCCGAAAGAGGTCATGGGCTCCCCGACCTCGTTCAACGACGGGGCGAGGGCCGGGCTGAAGACGAGCGCGGGCCCCTTCAACCTCAAGTCGGTGGACCGCAAGGCCAAGAAGGCCACGCTCGTCCGCAACCCGCGCTGGTGGGGGAAGCGCGCCAAGCTCGACTCGATCGTCCTGAGCGCGGTGCCCCGCGGCAAGCGCGCCGAGGCGCTGGCGGCCGGCAGGCTCGACATCGCGGACATCGACAGGGCCGCGGCGGAACGTATCTCCTCGGCCGCCCGCGCCAAGGGCGGTACGGCGGGCCAGCCCCTGACCCACGGCCCGGGCGCCGCCGACATCAGCCCGGCCGCCTCGCTGCGGGCCCGGGCGATGGCGAACGGCTCCGACAAGGAGAAGGCGGAGGCGGCGCGGTCGGCGCGCGAGCGGACGGCCGAGGCGGCGGAGACGTACAGCCGCGAACAGCGGAACCTGCGCGGGTACGTCGTACGGAAGTCGCTGGAGCCCGCGTACACGCAGCTCGCGCTGAACGGCGAGTCGGGACCGCTGGCCGACGAGCGGGTACGGCGGGCCGTGGCGCGCGCGATCAACCGCAAGCAGCTCGCCGACGCCGTGCTCAAGCCGCTCGGACTGCCGTCGAAGCCGCTCGGCAGCCATCTCGCGGTGGCCGGGCAGCCGGCGTACGCGGACAGCAGTGACGCCCTCGGCACCCAGGACACGCACGAGGCGCAGGCGCTGCTGGCCGACGCGGGCTGGACGCAGGGAGGGGCCCGCAGGACGGACGCGGGCACCAAGGCGGGCAGCGAGGGCGAGGGCAGGAAGCCGGCGGACGCCGGGAAGAAGTCGCCGGACGCGGAGACCGCGAAGAAGGACGGCGAGAAGAAGGGGACCTCCAAGGAGGAGGGCGAGAAGAAGACCGACGCGGAGAAGAAGGCCGACAAGAGCACCGACAAGGCCACCGACAAGAGCGCTGAGAAGTCCGAGAAGTCCGGGAAGCCGGAGAAGTCGGAGAAGAAGAACGACACCCCCTCCGACGAGGGCTCCTACACCGTCGGCGACAACAAGCCCGCCCAGGACACCAAGCCCGGCGGCGTGGCCGGCGCGTACGCCCCGCGCGGCACCGCCGTGCCCGCCCCGAAGGCGGGGCCGCTCGGCAAGGACGGCAAGACCCTCACCCTCCGCTTCGTCCTGCCGTCCGGCGAGGGTTCCGAGTCCCTGCGGGCCGTCGGCCGCCGCATCTCCGTGATGCTCGACCGCATCGGCATCGGCACCGAGACGATCAAGGTCGCCGACAACAGCTACTTCAAGGACCACATCGCGGCCGGCGACTACGACCTGGCCCTCTACTCCTGGCCCGCCACGGCCTACCCGGCGACCGACGGCCGGCCGATCTTCGCCAAGCCCGTGCCGGCCAGTGACGGCACCCTCCAGGTGGAGCAGAACTACACCCGGGTCGGTACGGACCACATCGACCAGCTCTTCGACCAGGCCGCCTCCGAGCTCGACGAGGGCGAGGCGCGCGACCTCATGAAGAAGGCGGACGCCCGGATCTGGGCCGCCGCCGGATCGATTCCTCTGTATCAGCGTCCGCAGCTCGTCGCCACCAAGCCCGCCCTGGCCAACGCGGGAGCCTTCGGATTCACCTCGCCGCGCTACCAGGACATCGGGTTCAAGAAGAGCGGCAACGCGGGCCCGACCGCCGTGCCGACGGCCGTCCCGACCGCCCTGCCGACCACGGTCGAGAAGTCGCCGAAGGCCGAGAAGTAGCAGGTCAGCCCGGGCTTCCCGAAGCCGGGAAGCCCAGGTTCCGATCTATTCACTTGCCCGCCGGTTCCCCCGGCGGGCAAGCTCGTTCCCGGCCCTCCGACCCGAGCGGCTCCACACCCCCGTGACCCCCGCACCACCTCCGCGCGATCCCCGCGCCGACCCCCTCGCGGCCGCGCGCGCCCGGCCCCCGCGACCCCGCTCCGATCGGCCGGGGCAGCCCTTGTCGCCCCGGCCCCGTACCATGGGACGAGCCGTGGCCTGTCCGCCCGGCGGGCGTACGAGCACACAACGCCGCATCCCACGATCGAGAGAAGCGCCAGCCAGCATGCCCACGCGCCACGACATCCGTAACGTCGCCATCGTCGCCCACGTCGACCATGGCAAGACCACTCTGGTCGACGCCATGCTGAAGCAGGCCGGCGCCTTCGCCGCGCACGCCGCCGAGCACCTCGATGACCGGATGATGGACTCGAACGACCTGGAGCGTGAGAAGGGCATCACGATCCTGGCCAAGAACACCGCCGTGAAGTACCACCCCAAGACCGGCGGGGACCCCATCACGATCAACATCATCGACACCCCGGGCCACGCCGACTTCGGTGGCGAGGTCGAGCGCGGTCTGTCGATGGTGGACGCGGTCGTCCTGCTCGTCGACGCCTCCGAGGGCCCGCTCCCGCAGACCCGCTTCGTCCTGCGCAAGGCCCTCCAGGCGCAGATGCCCGTCATCCTCTGCATCAACAAGACGGACCGCCCCGACTCCCGGATCGACGAGGTCGTCGACGAGACGTACGACCTGTTCCTGGACCTGGACGCGACCGAGGAGCAGATCGAGTTCCCGATCGTCTACGCGTGCGCCCGTGACGGCGTCGCGTCGCTGACCAAGCCGGAGAACGGCACCGTCCCGGCGGACAGCGACAACCTGGAGCCGTTCTTCAACACGATCCTGTCGCACGTCCCCGCCCCGGAGTACGACGAGGCGGCGCCGCTCCAGGCGCACGTCACGAACCTGGACGCGGACAACTTCCTCGGCCGTATCGCGCTGTGCCGCGTCGAGCAGGGCGAGCTGAAGAAGGGCCAGACCGTCGCGTGGATCAAGCGTGACGGCACGATGTCCAACGTCCGGATCACCGAGCTGCTGATGACGGAGGCGCTCACCCGCAAGCCCGTCGAGCTGGCGCGGCCCGGTGACATCTGCGCGATCGCCGGTATCCCGGACATCATGATCGGCGAGACCCTGGCCGACCCGGAGAACCCGATCGCGCTGCCGCTGATCACGGTCGACGAGCCGGCGATCTCCATGACCATCGGTACGAACACCTCGCCGCTCGTCGGCAAGGGCGGCAAGGGCCACAAGGTCACCGCCCGCCAGGTGAAGGACCGCCTGGACCGCGAGCTGATCGGTAACGTCTCGCTGCGCGTCCTGGACACCGAGCGTCCCGACGCGTGGGAGGTGCAGGGCCGCGGTGAGCTGGCGCTGGCCATCCTCGTCGAGACGATGCGCCGGGAAGGCTTCGAGCTGACCGTCGGCAAGCCCGAGGTCGTCACGAAGCAGGTCGACGGCAAGACGTACGAGCCGATCGAGCGCATGACGATCGACTCGCCCGAGGAGCACCTCGGCCCCATCACGCAGCTGATGGCGACCCGCAAGGGCCGGATGGAGACCATGACGAACCACGGTTCGGGGTGGATCCGCATGGAGTGGATCGTCCCGTCGCGCGGTCTCATCGGGTTCCGTACGGAGTTCCTGACCCAGACGCGTGGCACGGGCATCGCCCACTCGATCTTCGAGGGCCACGAGCCGTGGTTCGGTGACCTGCGCACCCGTAACAACGGCTCGCTCGTCGCGGACCGCTCGGGTTCGGTCACCCCCTTCGCGATGATCAACCTCCAGGAGCGCGGTGTCATCTTCACCGAGGCCGGCACGGAGGTCTACGAGGGCATGATCATCGGCGAGAACTCGCGCGCCGACGACATGGACGTGAACATCACCAAGGAGAAGAAGCTCACCAACATGCGCGCGGCCTCCGCCGACAACACGGAGAACGTGGTCCCGCCGCGCAGGCTCTCGCTGGAGCAGTCCCTGGAGTTCTGCCGCGACGACGAGTGCATCGAGGTGACCCCGGAGACGGTCCGTATCCGCAAGGTCGTCCTGGACCAGAAGCAGCGCGGCCGCACGGCGTCCCGCGCCAAGAACGGCTGACCCTGACACCCTGTCCGGCCGAGGCCGCGACAAAGGGGTGACATCCTGTCAGATCACGGCTCGGCCCCCCGCTCGGACGCGGGGGGCCGAGCCGTTCGTCAAAGCCTTTTCCTCGCCAGGTGTCCGGATATCGGCCATCGCTCACCGGAACATGTGTTAACGGTCCGTTTCGGGGGTGTCTGTCTATGATCATTTTGTCCGGATTTCGGGCGGACGTGGGGTGCTGATGTTGTCAAAACGAGACCCTTTAGCTGTGGTTTACAGCCGGGCCGTACCTAATAGTTGGCTCATTGAGCTCGGGTCAATGGGTCACGCGCGGTGGGGAGCGCCGACTCACGAGCACACTCGGGGCATTTGATCAGCTCGCTGTCAGGGGTGTCAGCGCGCGTAGACAATGCCCTTCTTGTTGTGACTAGTGGACTCATGAGGAGGAACCCATGCGTGGTGCCAAGAGCGCCAAGTGGGTCGCGGGAGCGATAATCGTCGCCCTGGCCGCGACTGCCTGTGGCGGTAGTGACAGCGGTAGCGACGACAACGGTGGCAAGGCGAGTGCGGGCTCGTTCGATCCGAACGGCAAGTTCTCCGTCGAGGTGGGGGAGCCGCAGAACCCGCTTCAGCCCGCCAACACCATGGAGTCCAACGGCAGCATCGTGGTCGGGGCGCTCTTCCAGCAGCTCGTCGACTACGACGCCGCGGGCAAGATCGTCATGGTGAACGCCGAGTCGGTGGACACCACGGACAACAAGACCTACACGGTGAAGCTGAAGAAGGACTGGACGTTCCACGACGGAACCCCGGTCACCGCCGAGTCCTATGTCAAGGCATGGAACTGGGCCGCGAACATCAAGAACAACCAGACGAACTCGTTCTGGTTCTCGGACATCGCGGGCTTCGCGGACGTGCACCCGGACAAGGGTGACCCGAAGAAGCAGGAGATGTCCGGCCTGAAGGTGGTCGACCCCACCACCTTCACGATCGAGCTCAGCACGCCGATCCCGTACTTCATCTACAAGCTGGGCTACGAGGTCTTCTCGCCGCTCCCCGAGTCCTTCTACGCCGACCCGGCCGCCGCCGGTGAGAAGCCGGTCGGCAACGGTCCCTACAAGTTCGTCAGTTGGGACCACAAGAAGAAGATCGAGGTCACGGCCTTCGCGGACTACAAGGGTCCGGACAAGGCCAAGAACGGTGGTGTGACGTTCAAGAACTACACCAACCTGGAAACGGCCTACGAGGACCTCAAGTCCGGCAACGTCGACGTCCTGCGTCAGATCGCGCCCAAGGACCTCCCCGTCTACCGTGACGACCTCGGCGACCGCGCCGTGGACAAGGCGTACTCCGCCGTCCAGTCGATCGTCCCGGCCTTCTACACCAAGCAGTGGAAGGACATCGACCCCCGCGTCCTCCAGGGCCTGTCGAGGGCGATCGACCGCGACACGATCACCAAGACCGTGCTCCAGGGCACCCGCGAGCCGGCGACGGGCTTCGTCGCCAAGGGCGTGCTCGGGTACCAGGACAACGTGGGCGGCGACGTCTTCAAGTACGACCCGGCCGCGGCCAAGGCGCTCATCAAGGCCGGCGGCGGCGTGCCCGGCAACAAGATCTCCATCCAGTTCAACGCCGACGGTGGCCACAAGGAATGGGTCGAGGCCGTCTGCGGCAGCATCACCCAGGCCACGGGCGTCGCCTGCACCGGGGACTCCAAGGCCGACTTCCAGGCCGACCTCGACTCGCGTGACGCGCACGAGGTCAAGTCCATGTACCGCGGTGGCTGGGTGCTCGACTACCCGGTGAACGCCAACTTCATCCGTGACCTGTACGGCACCAAGTCGGACGGCAACACGAGCGGCTTCTCCTCGGCGAAGATCGACGGCCTGATCAAGGGCGCGGACGCGGCTCCCTCGCTGGACGAGTCCGTCAAGCTCTACCAGGACGCGGAGAAGGAGATGGTCAACGAGATGCCGGCCATCCCGCTCTGGTACTACAAGGTCAACGCCGGTTACTCCGAGAAGGTCTCGGGTGTCGACTACGCGCAGGACGGGGACCCGATCCTCACCAGCGTCCAGGTCAAGAAGTAGCAAACATCGCGCATCGCGCGTCCGGTCCTGACTCGCTTCAGTGACACCGGCGCGGGTGGCGGCCGGGGGGCCCTTCTTCCGAGTTCCGGGAGGGGGGCCCGTCGGCTGCCCCAGCGACTGACATGGAGGAATAATGGGGCGCTATGTCGCACGACGACTGCTCCAGATGATCCCGGTCTTCATCGGGACGACCCTGCTGATCTTTCTCATGGTCTACGCCCTGCCCGGCGACCCCGTGCGTGCCCTCTTCGGGGACAAGGGAGCCGACCCGGCGACCGTGGCGAACATCAGGCACGACCTGGGCCTGGACCAGCCGATCCTGGTGCAGTACTGGCATTACCTGACCGGCCTGCTGCAGGGTGACTTCGGCACCCAGATAGCCAGCCGGAGACCGGTGACCGACGTCCTCGCCGACGCCTTCCCGGTCACCATCCGCCTCGCGGCGCTCGCGTTCCTCATCGAGCTGGTCTTCGGTATCGGACTGGGCGTCATGGCGGGCATGCGCGCGGGACGCCTGGTCGACTCCGCCGTGCTGATCTTCACGCTCCTGATGATCTCGGTGCCGGTCTTCGTCCTGGGCTTCATCTTCAAGACCGTCTTCGCCTTCCAGCTCGGCTGGACCGCCCCCAACGTCTCCGACGACGTCCGGTGGGGCGAGCTGGTGATGCCGGCGGTCGTGCTGGCCGGCCTCTCCCTCGCGTACGTCGCACGGCTGACCCGTACCTCGATAGCCGAGAACCTCCGGGCCGACTACATGCGGACGGCGGTGGCCAAGGGCCTGCCCCGGCGCCGGGTGATCGGCGTGCACCTGATGCGCAACTCGATGATCCCCGTCGTCACCTTCCTGGGCACGGACATCGGCGCCCTGATGGGCGGCGCGATCATCACCGAGGGCCTCTTCAACATCCACGGTGTGGGTGGCACGATCTTCGAGTCCATCCAGCGCCGCGAGGGCACCACCCTGGTCGGCCTGGTGACGGTGCTCGTCCTCGTCTACCTCGCGACCAGCCTGATCGTCGACCTGCTCTACGCGGTCCTGGACCCGAGGATCCGTTATGCCTGATCTGACCAAGACCGCGGTGGACAGCACCGCACCCGAGACCGCGGCCGCCGTCGCGGCGGCCGGAGTGGCGGGCCCGGCGCTCGAGAAGCCGCGTTCCCTGTGGGGCGACGCCTGGCAGGACCTGCGCCGCAACCCGTACTTCGTCGTCTCGTCCGTCCTGATCCTCCTGCTGCTGGTCATCACGGCCTTCCCGGGCCTGTTCACCAGCGCGAACCCCGGCGTCGGCGACCTGAAGAACCACTTCCTCCAGAAGCCGCAGCTGGGACACGCCTTCTCGCCCGAGTGGCTCGGGTACGACGGCCAGGGCCGCAGCGTCTACGCCCGTCTCATCTACGGGGCCCGTGCCTCCGTGATCGTCGGCATCACCGTGACCCTGCTGGTCACCGTGCTGGGCGGCATCGTCGGCATGATCGCCGGGTACTTCGGCGGGATCGTCGACTCCGTCCTGTCCCGGCTCACCGACATCTTCTTCGGTGTCCCGTTCCTGCTCGGCGCGATGGTCGTCATGAACTCCTTCGCGGAGCGCAAGGTGTGGGTCGTCGTCCTGGCCCTGGCCTTCCTCGGCTGGACCCAGATCGCCCGCGTGATGCGCGGTTCCGTCATCACCATCAAGCAGGCCGACTACGTGCAGGCCGCCAAGGCGCTGGGCGCGAGCACGACCCGGATCCTGTTCAAGCACATCCTGCCGAACGCGCTCGCCCCGGTGATCGTCGTCGCCACCATCTCGCTCGGCGGCTACATCTCGGCCGAGGCCACGCTGTCCTACCTGGGGCTCGGGCTCTCCGCGCCGACCATCTCGTGGGGCATCGACATCTCGGACGGCGCCAACCAGATCCGGGTGGCACAGCACATCCTCATCTACCCGTCGATCATGCTCAGCATCACCGTGCTGGCGTTCATCATGCTCGGCGATGCGGTGCGCAACGCCCTCGATCCGAAACTGCGCTGAGGGAGGCGTACATGACCATCATCGACAAGACCTCAGCGGCCTCCGCACCGCAGGACGACGCCGCCGCCGGCGGCCCGTTGCTCGAAGTCCGTGACCTGCACGTCGAGTTCGCCACCCGTGGCGGAGTCGTCAAGGCCGTCAACGGCGTCAACTACAGCGTCGCCGCGGGCGAGACGCTCGCCGTCCTCGGCGAGTCGGGCTCCGGCAAGTCCGTGACCGCCCAGGCGATCATGGGCATCCTCGACATGCCGCCCGGCCGCATACCCAAGGGGGAGATCCTCTTCCGCGGCCAGGACATGCTCGCCATGTCGAACGAGGAGCGGCGGCAGATCCGCGGCCGCAAGATCGCGATGATCTTCCAGGACGCGCTGTCCTCCCTCAACCCGGTGCTGACCGTCGGCTACCAGCTCGGGGAGATGTACCGGGTGCACCTGGGCCTCTCCAAGAAGGAGGCCAAGGCCCGGGCCATCGAGCTGATGGACCGGGTGCACATCCCCGCCTCGAAGGAGCGGGTGAACGACTACCCGCACCAGTTCTCCGGCGGTATGCGCCAGCGCATCATGATCGCGATGGCGCTCGCCCTGGAGCCCGACCTGATCATCGCGGACGAGCCGACGACCGCGCTGGACGTGACCGTCCAGGCCCAGGTCATGGACCTGCTCGCGGAGCTCCAGCGCGAGTTCAACATGGGCCTGATCCTGATCACCCACGACCTCGGCGTGGTCGCCGACGTCGCGGACAAGATCGCCGTGATGTACGCGGGACGGATCGTCGAGACCGCGCCGGTCCACGAGATCTACAAGCGGCCCGCCCACCCGTACACCCGGGGACTCCTGGACTCGATCCCGCGGCTGGACCAGAAGGGCCAGGAGCTCTACGCGATCAAGGGCCTCCCGCCCAACCTGCTGCACGTCCCGTCCGGTTGCGCCTTCAACCCCCGCTGCCCGCGTGCGCAGGACATCTGCCGCACCGAACTGCCGCCGCTGCACGCGGTGACCGAGCAGGACGGAACCGAACTGCCCGGGCGGGGTAGCGCGTGCCACTTCTGGAAGGACACGATCCATGGCTGACCTCGACGAGCAGGGCGGGCCGGTGGACGCCACGCCCAACGTGACCGACGTCGACCGGGTCGACGCGGCCACGGACAGCGCGGCCGTCGCCGCCATCGAGGCGCCGGTGGAGCGCGGGGAGCCGATCCTCCAGGTGCGCAACCTGGTCAAGCACTTCCCGCTGACCCAGGGCATCCTCTTCAAGACGAAGGTCGGCGCCGTGAAGGCCGTCGACGGGATCTCGTTCGACCTCTACCAGGGCGAGACCCTCGGCATCGTGGGCGAGTCCGGCTGCGGCAAGTCGACCGTCGCGAAGCTGCTGATGACGCTGGAGACGGCCACGGCCGGCGAGGTGTTCTTCAAGGGGCAGGACATCACCAAGCTGTCCGGGCGGGCGCTGAAGGCCGTGCGCCGGAACATCCAGATGGTGTTCCAGGACCCGTACACGTCCCTGAACCCGCGCATGACCGTCGGTGACATCATCGGGGAGCCCTTCGAGATCCACCCCGAGGTCGCGCCGAAGGGCGACCGGCGGCGCAAGGTCCAGGAGCTCCTGGACGTCGTGGGGCTGAACCCGGAGTACATCAACCGGTATCCGCACCAGTTCTCGGGCGGCCAGCGCCAGCGCATCGGCATCGCCCGCGGGCTCGCGCTCAACCCCGAGATCATCATCTGCGACGAGCCTGTCTCCGCGCTGGACGTGTCCGTGCAGGCGCAGGTCATCAACCTGATGGAGCGGCTCCAGGACGAGTTCAACCTGTCGTACATCTTCATCGCGCACGACCTGTCGATCGTGCGGCACATCTCGGACCGGGTCGGGGTGATGTACCTGGGCAAGATGGCCGAGATCGGTACGGACACCCAGATCTACGACCACCCGACGCACCCGTACACCCAGGCGCTGCTGTCGGCGGTCCCGGTGCCCGACCCGACCGCGCGTGAGGGCCGGGAGCGGATCATCCTCACCGGGGACGTGCCGTCGCCGGCCAACCCGCCCTCCGGCTGCCGCTTCCGTACCCGCTGCTGGAAGGCGGAGGAGCGCTGCGCGACCGAGGTGCCGCTGCTGGCGGTCCCCGAGCGCTTCGTGGCCGCGGGCGGCGAGGCGGCGCACGAGTCGGCGTGCCACTTCGCCGAGGAGAAGGACGTCGTCCACGCGGCGTAGTCCGCACCCCCGTCCGAGGACGGGGAAGAGGCCCGCGGGCCGCCCTCACGGGCGGGGCGCGGGCCTCTCTTTTTCCCCTGGAACCGGTCTCATGGGGCTCGGGTCAATGGGCCGGGACCGGTTCTGGCGGCGCGATCCGAGAAAGGGGTGTTCAGGATCGCGCCGGGGGGTCTAGGAGGTGCCGGCGGCAACGCCCCGAGCCGCCGGCACCGTCTGTGGGTCCTCCGGGTAGTGGCACGCGGTGAGGTGGCCGGACCGGCTGCCTTCCACGCGGACCAACGGAGGAGTCTCGGTCGCGCACCGCTCGGTCGCCTTCCAGCACCGGGTGCGGAAGCGGCAGCCCGACGGCGGGTGGACCGGCGAGGGTACGTCCCCGGTGAGCAGGATCCGCTCGCGGCGCGGCACGTCGTCGGCGGTCGCCTCGGGCACGGCGGACAGCAGCGCCCGGGTGTACGGGTGGCGGGGGTTGCCGTACAGGTCGTCGCGGTCGGCGACCTCCACGATCCGGCCCAGGTACATGACCGCGACGCGCTGCGAGAAGTGCCGCACGATCGCCAAGTCGTGCGCGATGAAGAGGAACGCGATGCCCAGGTCGCGCTGGAGCTGCTGGAGCAGGTTGACGACCTGCGCCTGGATGGAGACGTCGAGCGCGGAGACCGGCTCGTCGGCCACGATCAGCTTGGGCTCCAGGGCCAGGGCCCTGGCCACGCCGATGCGCTGGCGCTGGCCGCCGGAGAACTCGTGCGGGAAGCGGTTGTAGTGCTCGGGGTTGAGCCCCACCGTCTCCAGCAGCTCCCGCACCCGGCGCTCCCGGCCGCCCTGCGGGTTGACGTCGTTGATCTCCATCGGACCGGAGATGATCTTGCCGACGGTCTGCCGGGGGTTCAGCGACGCGTACGGGTCCTGGAAGATCATCTGGATCTCGGAGCGCAGCGGGGCCAGCTCCCGCCGCGAGGCGTGGGTGATGTCCCGGCCGCGGTAGGTGATCTTCCCCGCGGTCGGCTCCAGCAGCCGGGTGATCAGCCGGCCGGTGGTCGACTTGCCGCAGCCCGACTCGCCGACCAGGCCGAGGCTCTCGCCCCCGGCCACGGTGAAGTCGAGCCCGTCGACGGCCTGGACGGCGCCGACCGTGCGCCGGATCGGGAAGCCGCCCTTGATCGGGAAGTGCTTGGTGAGCCCGGCGACGTCCAGGAGGGGTTCGGTGCTGGTCATGGTGTGAAGTCCCTTCTCTCGTACGTCAGTGGTTCCGGGTACCGGTGAAGTCGGCCGAGAACTCGACCCGTTGCGCTTCGGTCAGATGGCAGGCGGCCCCGCGGCCGGCGACCAGGTCGAGCGGGGGCCGCTCGGTGGCGCAGCGCCCGCCGCCGACCTGCTCGGCGAAGGCGCACCGCGGGTGGAAGCGGCAGCCGGACGGCGGGTTGAGCAGGCTCGGCGGGGTGCCGGGGATGGGTGACAGCGGGACGTCCACCGGTCCGTCGAGGCTGGGCATGGAGCCCAGCAGCCCCCAGGTGTAGGGGTGCTGGGGGTCGTTCAGGACGTCCTTCTTGGTGCCGCGCTCCACGCAGCGCCCCGCGTACATCACCAGCACCTCGTCCGCGATGTCGGCGATGACGCCGAGGTCGTGGGTGATGAAGACGATCGCCGTGCCGGTCTCCTGCTGGAGGTCCTTGAGCAGGTCCATGATCTGCGCCTGTACGGTCACGTCGAGCGCGGTCGTCGGCTCGTCCGCGATCAGCAGCTCGGGGTCGCAGACCAGCGCCATCGCGATCATCGCGCGCTGCCGCATGCCGCCGGAGAACTGGTGCGGGTAGTCGTCGACCCGTACGTCCGGCTGGGGGATGCCGACCCGCCGCAGCATCTCGACCGCCCGCGCGCGGGCCTCCTTCTTGGAGGCGCCGGTGTGCTTGCGGTACGTCTCCGAGATCTGCTTGCCGATCGTGTGGTACGGCGACAGCGAGGCCAGCGCGTCCTGGAAGATCATGGACATCTTGTTGCCGCGCAGCCGCTCCAGCTCCCGTTCCGACGCGGTGAGCAGGTCCTTCCCCTCCAGGAGGATCTGGCCGTCCATCGTCGTGTGCCGCGGGTCGTGCAGCCCGAGGATCGACAGGTTGGTGACGGACTTGCCGGAACCGGACTCGCCGACGATGCCGAGGGTCCTGCCCCGCTCCACCTCGAAGGAGAGCCCGTCGACGGCCTTGACGGTGCCGTCCTCGGTGGAGAAGTGCACACGCAGGTCCCGCACGGCGAGGAACGGGTCGGAGCCGGACCGCTCGGAGCCGGACAGGTCGGGGCCGGAGAGGTTGGGGGTGCTCATGGGGATCTCTCCTAGGCGAGGCGTACGCGCGGGTCGATGAGGGCGTACACCGCGTCGACGATGATGTTGAAGACGACGATGGCGGTGGCGGCGACCAGGACGACGCCGAGCAGGAGGGGCAGGTCGTTGTTCTGCACGGCCTTGATGGAGAGCGCCCCGATGCCGTGCAGGCTGAACACCTGCTCGGTGATGATCGCGCCGCCCAGCAGGTAGCCGATGTCGAGCCCGAAGATCGTGACGATCGGGCCCATCGCCCCGCGCCAGGCGAAGCGGAAGAAGACCGTCCGGCGGGACAGGCCCTTGGCCCTGGCCGTACGGACGTAGTCCTCGCTGAGGGTCTCGACCAGCTGCGAGCGCGCCATGCGCGTGTAGTTGGCCGTGAAGATGATCGCCAGCACGATCCACGGCAGCAGCAGACCGCGGAACCAGGCCGCCGGGTCCTGGGTGAGGGGCACGTACTGCGGGCGGCTCAGCAGGTGCCACTGGTCGGTCAGGTAGTACACCGCGACCACACCGACGATGTAGATCTGGAGCGAGGACCCGATCAGCGACGCGGAGGACGCCACCTTGTCCAGCATCCGGCCCTGCTTGACGGCGGCCAGCATGCCCGCGCCCACCCCGAAGACCACGAACACCGCGGCGCTGCCGACGGAGAGCGAGATCGTCGTCGGGAAGTCGGAGAGGATCGTCCCGAGGACCGGCTCCTGGTTGGTGAACGAGTAGCCCAGGCAGGGAGCCGGGCAGTGGCCGAAGGAGTGGTAGTCGCGTCCCGCGAAGACCCCCACCAGCCAGTGCCAGTACTGCACCGGCACCGGATCGGCGATCCCCAGGTTGTGCTTGACCAGGGCCAACGTCTCGGGCGTGCAGATCTTGCCGCAGGCCGCGCGCGCGGGGTCGCGGGGCGCGACGTAGAAGAGGACGAAGGTGAACGCGCTGATGATCAGCAGGATCACCAGAGCGCCGAAGGTCCGGCGGACGAGAAAGCGGAGCATGGCGATGGGTTTCCCTGGCAGGCGCCGACGAAGGGGATGGGGGGCGGTGGGGCACCGCGGGGGTGCCCCACCGGCGTTCGGGTGCTACGCCTTCACGTACAGCTTGTAGAGAATGGCGGAGTCGAACTGCGGGTCGAAGAGGGCTCCGCCCACCTTCGATCCGTACAGGTAGGTGCGGCGCTGGTACGTCTCGGGGATGATCGGCGCCTGCTCCTTCATGAGCTGCTCGTCGAGCGCGGACCAGGCCGCGCCCTGCGCCTTCGGGTCGGCGATCGCGTCGTCCTTGTCGATCGTCCGGTTGATCGCGGGGACGTTCAGCTGGGAGACGTTGTTCTGCCCGTTGCCGATGGCCCGGCCGTCGAACAGCGGCTGGAGCATCGTGTAGCCGGTCGGCCAGTCGGGGCTCCAGCCGAACCACATGACGTCGAACTTGTTGTCGATCTGCTGGATCTGGTCGTAGTAGTTCGTCGGGTTCAGCGGCTTGGCGACCGGGTTGAACCCGGCGGCCTTGAGGGCGTTGACAATGACGACCTGCGTCTTGTCGTAGGTGTCGGACTGCTGGTAGGCGTAGACAATCGTCGTGCCGACCTTGCCCGCCTCCGTGAGCAGTTGCTTCGCCTTCGCCGGGTCGCCCTGCGGCTTCTTCAGCTTGCCGTAGACGTCGAACTCCTTGCGGCCCAGGATGCTGGGGGGAAGGATCGTCGTGGCGTAGTCGCCGGCCGAGGGGCCGCCGTAGATGGACCGGATCTGCTCCAGCGGCCACGCGTGGATCAGCGCCTGGCGCACCTTGAGGTCCTTGATCCGCTTCATGTTGATCGCGTAGTAGTACGTGGCGCCCACCAGGCCGACCACACTGCGCTTCTTGAGGTCCCCGTTGGTGAGGACCTGCTGGATGCGCTCGGCCGGGACCGCGCTGTACGCCATCAGGGCGAACTGGTCGTCGCCGGAGTCGGCGATCAGGCGGTCCGCGAGCGGGATGGGCTGGGGGCCGAACTCGAACGCGAAGCTGTCCGGGTAGGCGTTGTGGATCGCGTCGGTGGCCGGGTCCCAGTGCTCGTTGCGGACGAGGACCATCGACTTGTCGGGGGCGTGCGACTTGATCCGGTACGGGCCGGACGAGACCGGGTCCTTGTCGTACTTCTCCTTGGTGTCGAGCTTGACCGGCACGGCGCCGTACGAGCTCATCGCCAGGGTGAAGTTCAGGTCCGGGTGCGCCTTCTTCAGGTGGAAGGTGATCGTCTTCGCGCCCGCGTCGGTGACGATCGAGGACAGGTGCTTGCCGCTGTAGGGGCCCTTGTAGACGGACCGGAAGTCCTGGTTGCCCGTGAGGGCGGCCTGCACGTATCCCGCGCCGTCGGTGGTGAAGGAGGCGAAGCCGCGCTCGATGCCGTGCCGCACGTCCTCGACGGTCAGCTCGCTGCCGTCCTCCCACTTGAGCCCGTCCTTCAGCGTGAAGGTCCAGGTCTTGCCGCCGTCGGGGGTGGTGCCCGTGTCCGTGGCGAGGTCACCGACCAGCGTCTGGGCTCCGTCCGGGGCGGTCTTGTAGCCGGTCAGCGCGCGGATGTAGAGGTTGCCGACCTGCGAGTTCCAGGCGAAGTAGATGCGCTGGGGGTCGAGGTGCGAGAAGTCGCTCAGCCCGATGGGGCGGATGGTGCCGCCCTTGACCGCGCCGGGTATCTCGGGGGCCGGGCCCTTCGAGTCCGCGGCCGTACCGACCTTGACGCTCGTGGGTGCGACCTTCGTGGCGCCGCTGGTGGCGCCCGTGCCGCCGGAGCCGCTGCCGCTGTCGGAGCCGCCACCGCTGCTGCACGCCGCGAGGGCCATGGAACCGCCGACCGCGACCGAGGTGGCGATGACGAAGTTTCTGCGGGAGAGGGACATTGCTTCCTGCCCTGTGGGGTTGAGGGGGACGAGAGGATCCGGCGGGCCCCTTCGCCTGGGCCGGACTGGGGGGTGTCGGGCTCAGCGCCGGGTCTTGGGGTCCAGCGCGTCGCGTACGGAGTCCCCGAGCAGGTTGAAGGTGACCACGAAGACCACCATGGCGACGCCGGGGAAGAGCAAGAAGGTGATGTCGTTCGAGTACACCTGCGACGCGCGCTGGATCATCACGCCCCAGTCGGGGGTCGGTGAGGTCAGTCCCACCCCGAGGAAGGCGAGGCCGGCCTCGGTCGTGACGTACAGGGGGAGCGCGAGGGTCGCCTGGATGAGGATCGGCGTCCACAGGTTGGGCAGCAGCTCCTTGAAGATGATCCGGGCCGGTGAGGCACCGGTCACCTTCGCCGCTTCCACGAACTCGCGCTCGCGCAGGGCCAGCACCTCGCCGCGCAGGAGGCGGGCGATCGGCGCCCAGCCGAAGGCGGTCATGACCGAGATGAGGCTCACGACGGTCAGCCAGACCGGGGTGTTCTTCTCCGGGGAGACCAGGATCGAGATCAGGACCGGCCAGAACGCGATGAAGAACAGCGTCGAGGGGAAGGCCAGCAGGATGTCGATGAGCCGGCCGATGAGGTAGTCGGTCTTGCCGCCGAGGTAGCCCGCGGTGATCCCCACGACGATGCCCAGCGCGGTCACCAGCAGCGTCGTCGCCGTGGCGATCAGGAGCGAGTTGCGCATGCCGTACAGGAGGAACGTGAAGACGTCCCGGCCGAGGCCCGGCTCCAGGCCGAACCAGAAGTGGCTGTCGATGCCGCCGTTGGGCTTGACCGGGAAGGTGAACTCGTTGAGCAGCCCCGGCTGGTTCTGTCCGTAGGTGGTGTACGGGTTCTTCCCGTACACCTTCGCTATCAGCGGCGCGCAGATCGAGACCACGAAGAAGAAGGCCACGACGCAGGCCGAGACCACACCGGTTTTGTCCCGCTTGAAGCGCCGCCAGGCGAGCTGGCCGGGGGAACGGCTGGCGCCGCCCTTGGACGCGGGCGCCGTGGGCAGCGGGGCGCCGCTGTCGGCCACCGTCTCGAAGGGGGCGGCGGCCGGAGGAGTGGAGAAGGTCATGATGCTCCAGGCCCGGAGGGGACAGAGGTATCCGCGGTCGACCCACGGGCTATGCGGACCTTTTCAACGCAATTCATGCGGAGTCAATGAAATCGGGACGAGCTTGACGCCGTCTTTTGGGCCATGACCGGCGCATGACCCCGGCGAGATACATGCTTGGTACACGCATGGGGGAATCGAAGGGACGTTCGCTTACATATGCGGACAGTCCGGTCGATCGGTCCGATATGCGGGCACCGCAGCGCCGGAATGCGTACATCCGGATGGAGTCACGCTCGTACGGGTGGGTTAAGTGTGCGTCTTGTTCCCTATGCCCTGATATTTGGGCGTACGCGAGACACGTACTCCGAGGAGGCAGTTCCATGCGTGGAGCCACGCACGCCAAGTGGGCCGCATGCACGGTGGCCGTCGCTCTTGCCGCGACGGCCTGCGGAAGCAGCAGCAGCGGAAGCGGCAGCAGCAGCAGTAGTGGCAGCAGCGGATCCAGCGGGGTCGTGAGCGCTTCCTGGGGTGACCCGCAGAACCCCCTCGAACCCGCCAACACCAACGAGGTGCAGGGCGGCAAGGTCCTCGACCTGATCTTCCGGGGGCTCAAGCGGTACAACCCGAAGACCGCCAAGGCGGAGAACGCGCTCGCCCAGTCGATCACCACCTCGGACGCCCAGAACTTCAAGGTGACCGTCAAGAACGGCTGGACCTTCAGCAACGGCGAGAAGGTCACCGCGAAGTCCTTCGTGAACGCCTGGAACTACGGCGCGGCCCTGAAGAACAACCAGAAGAACGCGTCGTTCTTCCAGTACATCGACGGGTACGACAAGGTCCACCCCGAGACGGGCTCGGCCACCGCCACCACGATGTCCGGCCTCAAGGTCACCGGCGGCCAGACCTTCACGATCCGCCTCTCGCAGAAGTTCTCCACCTTCCCGGACACCCTCGGGTACGCCGCCTTCTCGCCGCTGCCGCAGGCGTTCTTCACCAACCACTCCGCCTGGCTGTCCAAGCCGATCGGCAACGGCCCGTACGAGGTGCAGAAGTACAACCGGGGCTCCCAGATGTCCCTGCGCACCTGGAAGAAGTACCCCGGCCCCGACAAGGCGCAGAACGGCGGCGTGGACCTCAAGGTCTACACCGACAACAACACCGCCTACACCGACCTCGTCGCGGGCAACCTCGACCTCGTCGACGACGTCCCGGCCAACCAGCTGCGCAACGTGCAGTCCGACCTCGACGGCCGCTACATCAACACCCCGGCCGGCATCATCCAGACCCTGGCCTTCCCGTTCTACGACAAGGCCTGGAGCGGCGCGAACGGCCTCAAGCTCCGCACCGGCATCTCCATGGCGATCAACCGCCCGCAGATCACCGACACCATCTTCCAGAAGACCCGCACCCCGGCCACCGACTGGACCTCCCCGGTCCTCGGCAAGGCCGGCGGCTACCAGGCCGGCCTGTGCGGCTCGAAGTGCACGTTCAACGCGGCCGCCGCCAAGAAGATGATCTCGGACGCCGGAGGCTTCCCCGGCGGCAAGCTCACCATCACGTACAACGCGGACACCGGCTCCCACAAGGTGTGGGTCGACGCCGTCTGCAACAACATCAACAACGTGGTGGGCAACGACAAGGCCTGCGTCGGCCGGCCCGTCGGCACCTTCGCGGACTTCCGCAACCAGATCGGCCAGCACAAGATGACCGGCCCGTTCCGCGCCGGCTGGCAGATGGACTACCCGCTGATCCAGGACTTCCTCCAGCCCCTGTACTTCACGGGCGCCTCGTCCAACGACGGCCAGTTCAGCAACCCCCAGTTCGACAAGCTCGTCAACCAGGCCAACGCCGAGACCGACGAGGCCAAGGCCGTCAAGATCTTCCAGCAGGCCGAGGGAGTCGTACGGGACCAGATGGCGGCCGTCCCGCTCTGGTACCAGAACGGCAGCGCGGGCTTCTCGGACAACATCTCGAACGTCGCGCTGAACCCGTTCAGCGTCCCCGTCTACAACGAGATCAAGGTCAACTGACCCACCGCGGTGCACGGCCCGGCGCGCATCCCGTGCCGGGCCGACACCGTTCGCCGGGGGCCCCGCCCCTTCCCGAGCGCCCCGCATCCCACGACACCCGGAGCCGTCCATGGGACGTTATGTGATCCGGCGTCTGCTGCAGATGATCCCCGTCTTCATCGGCACCACGCTGCTGATCTTCCTGATGGTCAACGTGCAGGGAGACCCCATCGCCGGCCTGTGCGGCGACAAGCAGTGCGACCCGGCGACCATCACCCAGCTGCGCAAGGACTTCGGCCTCGACAAGCCCCTCTGGCAGCAATACCTGACCTACATGGGCCACGTGTTCTCCGGGAACTTCGGCACCGCGTTCAACGGCGAGAAGGTCATCGACCTGATGGGCTCGGCCTTCCCGGTCACCATCCGCCTCACCCTGGTCGCCATCGTCTTCGAGCTGGTCATCGGGATCATCTTCGGCGTCATCACGGGACTGCGCCGCGGCAGCTTCGTCGACACCGGCGTCCTCCTGCTCACCCTGGTCGTCATCGCCGTCCCCACCTTCGTCACCGGCCTGCTCGCCCAACTGCTGCTCGGCGTGAAGTGGAACATCATCGAGCCGTCCGTCTCCTCCGCGGCGCCGCTCGACGAACTGATCGTGCCGGGGCTCGTGCTCGCCTCGGTCTCCCTGGCGTACGTCACCCGCCTCACCCGGACCTCGATCGCCGAGAACGCCCGCTCCGACTACGTCCGCACCGCCACCGCCAAGGGCCTGCCGCGCCACCGCGTGGTCATCCGGCACCTGCTGCGCAACTCCCTGATCCCGGTGATCACCTTCATCGGGACGGACATCGGGGCCCTGATGGGCGGCGCGATCGTCACCGAGCGCATCTTCAACATCCACGGCGTGGGATTCCAGCTCTACCAAGGCATCCTGCGCCAGAACACCCAGACCGTCGTCGGCTTCGTGACCGTCCTCGTCATCGTCTTCCTGGTGGCGAACCTGCTGGTCGACCTCCTCTACGCCGTTCTCGACCCGAGGATCCGGTATGCCTGAGCCGCAGCTTCCCCCCGAGGACGGGATCCCCGACGACGGCGGTGCCATCGCGGCGACCGGTGCCGGCGGCGCGATGGACCTCGCCACCAGCGAGGGCGCCACCCTGGAGAACGAGCCCGAGGGCCCCGAGGGAGGCGGCTCCGAGGGGCGGGCGCGCAGCCTGTGGTCCGACGCCTGGCGCGACCTGCGCCGCAACCCCGTCTTCATCATCTCGGGGCTGATCATCCTGTTCCTGGTGGTCATCGCGATCTGGCCGTACTCGATCGCCACGCAGAACCCGCTCTCCTGCAACCTGGTCGACTCCGAGCAGGGCGCCCGCTCCGGCCACCCGTTCGGCTTCGACGCCCAGGGCTGCGACGTCTACACCCGTACCGTCTACGGGGCCAGGGCCTCGGTCACCGTCGGCGTCTGCGCCAGCGCCGGCGTCGCGCTCGTCGGCTCGATCCTCGGCGGCCTCGCCGGGTTCTACGGCGGCGGCTGGGACGCGGTCCTCTCCCGCATCACCGACATCTTCTTCGGCATCCCCGTCGTCCTCGGCGGCCTGGTCCTGCTGTCCGTGGTGTCCGACTCCACCGTCTGGCCCGTCGTCGGATTCATGATCGTGCTCGGCTGGCCGCAGATCTCCCGCATCGCCCGCGGCTCGGTCATCACCGTCAAGCAGCACGACTACGTCCAGGCGGCGCGGGCGCTCGGCGCCTCCAACACCCGGATGCTGCTCCGGCACATCATGCCCAACGCCATCGCCCCGGTCATCGTCGTCGCGACCATCGCGCTCGGCACGTTCATCTCGCTGGAGGCGACCCTCTCGTACCTCGGTGTCGGCCTCAAACCGCCCACCGTCTCCTGGGGGATCGACATCTCGGACGCCTCGCCGAACGTCCGCAACGCCCCGCACGCGCTGCTCTGGCCGGCCGGGGCGCTGGCGATCACCGTGCTCGCGTTCATCATGCTCGGCGACGCCGTACGCGACGCCCTCGATCCCAAGCTGCGCTGAGGAGCCCGGTCCCATGTTGCTCGAAGTGCGCGACCTGCACGTGGAGTTCCACACCCGCGAGGGGGTCGCCAAGGCCGTCAACGGCGTCACGTACTCCGTCGACGCGGGCGAGACCCTCGCCGTGCTCGGCGAATCGGGCTCCGGAAAGTCCGTCACCGCCCAGGCCATCATGGGGATCCTGGACATGCCACCGGGGAAGATCACCGGCGGCCAGGTGATCTTCCAGGGCCAGGACATCCTCAAGCTCAAGGAGGACCAGCGGCGCAAGATCCGGGGCGCCAAGATGGCGATGATCTTCCAGGACGCGCTGTCCTCGCTCAATCCGGTGCTCACGGTGGGCGCCCAGCTCGGCGAGATGTTCATCGTGCACCGGGGGATGTCCCGCAAGGACGCCAAGGCCAGGTCGATCGAGCTGATGGACCGGGTACGGATCCCCGCCGCCCACGAGCGCGTCAACGACTACCCGCACCAGTTCTCCGGCGGCATGCGCCAGCGCATCATGATCGCGATGGCCCTGGCGCTGGAACCCGCGCTGATCATCGCGGACGAACCGACCACCGCGCTGGACGTGACCGTCCAGGCCCAGGTCATGGAACTGCTCGCGGAACTCCAGCGCGAACTGAACATGGGGCTGATCCTCATCACCCACGACCTCGGGGTGGTCGCGGACGTCGCCGACAAGATCGCGGTGATGTACGCGGGACGGATCGTCGAGTCCGCCCCCGTCTTCGAGATCTACAAGAAGCCCGCCCACCCGTACACCGTCGGCCTGCTCGACTCGATCCCCCGGCTCGACCAGAAGGGCTCCCAGCTGTACGCGATCAAGGGGCTGCCGCCGAACCTGACGAACATCCCGCGGGGCTGCGCGTTCCACCCCCGCTGCCCACTGGCCCAGGACGTCTGCCGCAAGGACGTGCCCCCGCTGTTCGAGGTCGGCGACGGCCGCGAGAGCGCCTGCTACTTCTGGAGGGAGACGCTCGATGGCCGAGGCCATTCTGGAAGTGCGTGACCTGGTCAAGAACTTCCCGCTGACCCGGGGAATCCTCGTCAGGAAGCAGGTCGGGGCGGTCCAGGCGGTCTCGGGGGTCTCCTTCGACCTGGCCGCCGGCGAGACCCTCGGCATCGTGGGGGAGTCGGGCTGCGGCAAGTCGACCGTGGCCAAGATGCTGGTGAACCTGGAACGGCCCACGTCCGGGGAGATCCGCTACAAGGGCGACGACATCAGCAAGCTGTCCGGGCGGGCGCTGAAGGCCGTGCGCCGGAACATCCAGATGGTGTTCCAGGACCCGTACACCTCGCTCAACCCGCGCATGACCGTCGGCGACATCATCGGGGAGCCCTTCGAGATCCACCCCGAGGTCGCGCCGAAGGGCGACCGGCGGCGCAAGGTCCAGGACCTGCTGGACGTGGTCGGCCTCAACCCCGAGTACATCAAC
The DNA here is from genome assembly GCF_011694815.1 of Streptomyces liangshanensis. Taxonomy (NCBI): domain Bacteria; kingdom Bacillati; phylum Actinomycetota; class Actinomycetes; order Kitasatosporales; family Streptomycetaceae; genus Streptomyces; species Streptomyces liangshanensis. The sequence continues at coordinate 2,694,187 of NZ_CP050177.1, read as the reverse complement.
CGCTATCCGCACCAGTTCTCCGGCGGCCAGCGCCAGCGCATCGGCATCGCCCGCGGGCTGGCGCTCCAGCCCGAGATCATCGTCGCCGACGAGCCCGTCTCCGCCCTGGACGTGTCCGTGCAGGCGCAGGTCATCAACCTGATGGAGCGGCTCCAGGACGAGTTCAACCTGTCGTACATCTTCATCGCGCACGACCTGTCGATCGTCCGGCACATCTCCGACCGGGTCGGCGTGATGTACCTGGGACGGATGGCGGAGGTCGGCACCGACGCCGAGATCTACGACCACCCCACGCACCCGTACACCCAGGCGCTGCTGTCGGCGGTCCCGCTGCCCGACCCGACGGCCCGGGAGCACCGGGAGCGGATCATCCTGGTGGGTGACGTGCCGTCACCGGCCAGCCCGCCGTCCGGCTGCCGCTTCCGTACCCGCTGCTGGAAGGCGCAGGAGGTGTGCGCGCGGGAACAGCCGCTGCTGGCGGTCCCGGAGGTCTTCCGGGAGGCGTCGGGGCCGGCCGCGCACCTGTCCGCCTGTCACTTCGCGGAGGAGCGGCGGATCGTGCCGGCCGGACCGGACGAAAGCGGTGACGGTACGGATTCGGGGGACGAAAGCGAATAAAGCACACCAATTTCGTTAACACGCAGGCAACTTCGCGGACCCGGTACCGATATACGGACGCGTCAGTCTGAACAGCGTACGGCCGTGCGGGTGCCGTAAACCGGCCGGGACTCCAGGGTCCCGGCCGGTTGCCACGCCGGTACGCGGTTCCGCCGGGCCGGCAGGCCCTAGAGCCAGCCCTTCTCCCGCGCTATCCGCACCGCCTCCGCGCGGTTGCGCGCCGCCAGCTTCTGGATCGCCGTCGACAGGTAGTTGCGCACGGTCCCCTGGGACAGGTGCAGCGCCACGGCGAGTTCCGCGTTGGTCGAGCCGTCCGCCGCCGCCCGCAGGATCCCGCGCTCCCGGTCCGTCAGCGGATTCGCCCCGTCCGCCAGCGCCGCCGCCGCCAGCGTCGGGTCGATGACCCGCTCCCCGGCGAGCACCCGCCGCACGGCGTCCGCCAGCTGCGCCGCGGGCGCGTCCTTGACCAGGAAGGCGTCCGCCCCCGACTCCATCGCCCGGCGCAGGTACCCGGGCCGGCCGAAGGTGGTCAGCACGACCACCTTGAGCCCGGGCAGCTCCTCGCGCAGCACCGCGGCCGCCTCGATGCCGGTCAGGCCCGGCATCTCGATGTCCAGCAGCGCGACGTCCACCGCGTGGGCCCGCGCCGCCGCCAGCACCTCGTCGCCGCGCGCCACCTGCGCGACCACCTCGATGTCCGCCTCCAGACCGAGCAGCGCGGCCAGCGCCTCGCGCACCATCGACTGGTCCTCGGCCAGGAGGACTCTCACGGGGCTCACCATGCGCCCACAGTAAGCGGCGCGGCGGGCCCGGGCACGCCCCGGAGGGGGCCCGGGCACCCCTCAGAGGACGCCGCGCGCGGCGGCCAGCGGGGCGCGGACGGTCAGGACGAAGCCGCCCCGGGTCGTGCCGGTCTCCAGCGTCCCGCCGACCTTCGCCAGGCGTTCCGTGAGCCCCGTCAGGCCGTTCCCGTACGCCGCCCCGCTCGCCCCGTGCCCGTCGTCCTCCACGGTCAGTTCGAGGACCGGGCCCTCCAGGGTCTGCCGGGGCGTCAGCCCGACCACGCAGCGCCGGGCCGCGCTGTGCCGAACGACATTGGTGACCGCCTCCCGCAGCGACCAGGCGAGCGCCGCCTCGCTGTCCTCGCACAGCCCGTCGCCGGACAGGCCCCCCGGGACCTCCACCGGCACCTCCGCGGCGATGCCGGCCACCGCCAGCGCCGTACGCGCCCCGGCCAGCTCACCCGGCAGGGTCGGCCTGCGGTAGCCCGTCACCGCCTCCCGGACGTCGTGCAGCGCCTGCCTGCTGACCCGCTCGATGTCCGCCACCTGCTCGGCGGCCCGGTCGGGCCGGCCGGGGAGCATCCGCCCCGCCAGCTCGCTCTTGAGCGTGATCAGCGACAGGGAGTGGCCGAGGAGGTCGTGCAGGTCCCTGGCGAGCCGCAGCCGCTCCTCGTTGGCGGCGAGCGCGGCGACGGTCGCCCTCGCCTCGCGCAGCTCCACCGTCGTACGGACCAGCTGCCGCACGCCCGACATCGCGAACCCGCCCAGCAGCGCGGGGATCACGAGGGACGTGACGAAGTCCCGCCCCTCGTCCGTCCCCAGACCGGTCACCACCATCGCGGCCACGACGACGAGGATCGCCGGCCTGGACCGGGCGGGCGGCAGCGCGGCCCCGGCCGCCACCGACGTGTAGACGAACAGGACCAGCCACGGCGAGTCCAGCGTCAGCGTCAGCGCGAACGAGAGCGCGAACATGAAGGCCAGCGCCGCCTGAACCGTCCGCGGGTCGAGCGCCTTCGCCATGTGCCGGAAGATCAGGCCCAGGTAGACCGCGACGAACGCGACCAGCCCGATCCCGCCCAGCACATCGGCCTCCGGCGTGTGCGCGCCGCTGAGGAGGTCGGCCAGCGGGGCGCCCAGGAAGGCCAGCCAGATACCGATCCACATCAGCTTCACCAGGGTCTGGCGGCGCTGCTCTGGTGGCTGCCCCACGGGCGGGAAGGTCTTCGTCGTCACGCCTTCAGTGTGTCCTTCCGGTAGAGCCACGCCGCGCCGCCGGCGAACACCGCGAAGTACCCGACCAGGATCGCGACGTCCTTGAGATGCGGCGAGCCGCCCAGCTCGACGGCCTGCCCCAGCCCCGCGTAGGCGTGCGTGGGCAGCCACTCGGTGATGTCCTGGAGCCACTGGGGGTACGTCGTCGTGGGCAGCCACAGCCCGCCCAGGATGGACAGCGCGAAGTACAGGATCATCGTGATCGGCCGCACCGCGTCCCCGGAGGCCAGGTAACCGATGGCCACGCCCAGCGCCGCGAAGACCAGGCTGCCCGCCCAGATGACACCGGTCAGCGCGAGCCACTGCCAGGCCTCCAGGCGCACGCCCTTGGAGATCCCCGCGACGACGAACACGATCAGGATGGACGGCAGCGCGACCACACCCGAACTCGCGATCTTGGCGAGCACGTAACCGCGCCCCGGCAGGGCGGTCAGCCGCAGCTGCCGGACCCAGCCCTTCTCGCGTTCCTTGGCGATCTTCTCGCTGTTGCCCATCAGGACGGCCGTCAGGGCGCCGAAGGACGCCATGGCCACCATGTAGAAGGCGCCCAGGCCCAGCCGCGTGCCCGGCACCCGGCCGTCGCCCTGCGGTCCGGCGATCACCAGGAACAGCACGGCCGGATAGACCACCGAGAAGAACATGAACTTCTTGTTCCGCAGGGTGCGGGTGATCTCCAGCTTGATCAGGGTGTTCACGCGGTCCTGGCCTCCTCGGCCTCGGTGAGGGCGACGAAGGCCTGCTCCAGGCCGAGCCCGGCGACTTCGAGATTGTTCGGGTAGAGCCCCGCCCGGTACAGGGCGTGCACGGTCGCGTCGGCGTCGTGCGACTGGATCCGTACGGTGGTCCCCGAGACGGACAGCGAGCTGAGGAACGGCAGTTCCCGCAGGTCGTTCTCGTCGATCGCGCCGTGCTCGCCGGGGTCCAGGTCGAAGGAGATCCGCCGGGCGCCCGCCTTCGCCTTGATCTCGGCGGCCGTCCCGTCGGCCAGCAGCCGGCCCTTGTACAGGACCAGCACCCGGTCGGCGATCGCGTCGGCCTCTTCCAGGTAGTGCGTCGCGAAGAGGACGGTACGGCCCTGGTCGGCCTGCTCCTTCATCGTCGCCCAGAACGCCTGGCGGGCGGTGACGTCCATGCCGGTGGTCGGCTCGTCGAGGACGATCAGGTCGTTGGCGCCCGCCGTGGCGAGGGCGAAGCGGACCCGCTGCTCCTGGCCGCCGGAGAGCTTGTTGATCATACGGTCGGCGATCTGGGTGATCCCGGCCCTGGCCAGCACCTCCGAGACGGGATACGGCCTGGGGTGCAGGTCGCGGGCGAGCTTGACCAACTCCCGTACCCTCACCTCCTCCATCAGCCCGCCGCTCTGGAGCATCGCCCCGACCCGGCCGGCCGCGATCGCCTCCTGGGGGCTCGTGCCGAACAGCGTCACCGTGCCCGAGTCGGCGTTCCTGAGGCCCAGGAGCAGGTCGAGGGCGGAGGACTTGCCGGCGCCGTTGGGGCCGAGGAGGGCCACGGTCTCGCCGGGGTGCAGGGTCAGGGACAGGCCGGCCACGGCGTGCACGGCGCCGTAGCTCTTGTGCACGTCCTCGAAGCGCACGACGGACGTCGTGGTGGGGGGTGCGGTGGTGGTCGTCATGAGCCCATGGTGGGGGAGGCGCCCGTACCGGCATCAGTGTCCCGGGTCGTGGACCCCGTATGACATCCGTCATCCCCAGTACGCGCCGGAGCCCCCGCCGGTGAGGGCGGGGGCTCCGGGAGAAAGCGGTCCGGACCCAGGTCAGCTCGGGTCGAGGTCGATCTCCTGCGTGCGCTCCGCGGTCGTCTTGCCGCGCAGCGCCTTCTGCATCGCGAGCGCCACGTCGGCCGAGTTGACCGGGTGCTCCTGGCCGTCGGCGCGGGTGATCGTGATGCCGTCGAAGACGCCGTCGAGCAACTCGTCGATGGCCTTGCGGTCGTAGTACTCGACCAGCTTCCCGTCGACCGCCTTCATGGACAGGATCCGGGGGAGCGACTTCGCGGGACCGAACTGGATCTGCTTGCCCCCCGCGCTGATCGTGATCAGACCGGACATGGCGGGCTCGGCGAACTCCTTCATCGCCCGGTCGATCTCCGCCTGGCTTATCGCCGGCTGGCGGACCGCGACGGGCAGTTCGACGGGTGTCACGCGCCCCGTCTGAACCTGCGCCCGGTACGCGTCCTGCACGGACAGCATCGACCGCTTGACGTCCAGGGTCTCGCCGGCCTTGCCCGGTACGGCGACGGCTTTGCCCGGCTCGAACTTGATCGTGCCCTCCCGGGCGGAGCCCGCGACCCCGGCCAGGTCGGTGAGCGCGACGCTCAGCTTCTCGTCGTCCACCGGGATCACCGGCTCCACGACCCGCTTGCCGCCGAAGAGCGTGCTGACCACCGAGACGGGGTTGTAGTCGCTGACCGCCGCGTTCCTGACGGTCGCCTGGCTGTCCAGGGTGAGGCCCGCCTTGTCCGGCGGCAGCTTCTCCGTCTTGCCGCCGACGTTCAGCTCCATCGGGGTGGCGGCGAGCTTGCCGAGGCGGCTGTCGAGGATGTTGACCGCCTGGTCACGGGTGCCGCCGCCGATGTCCACGCCGAGGACCGTGGTGCCCTTGGGGACCGCGGAGTGGTTCATCAGGAGGCCCGCGCCGTAGAGCCCGCCGGCCACCACGACCAGCGCGACGGTCAGCAGGACCAGCTTGGAGCGGCCCTTCTTCTTCGGCGCCGGGGCGGCGGCCGCCTTGGGGCGGGGCGCGGACGGGCCGCCCGGCGCGGCGGGCGTGCCGGGACCGCCCGGGAAGGACGGCATCGCGCGGTCGGCGTCCTGGCCGTGGCCCGACGGGTCGTCCGGGTGCGAGACCCGGCCCGGGGGCGGTCCGCCGACGCCCGGGGCGGAGCCCGGGAACGGCGAGCGGTGCTCCGGCGGCACCACGGGGATGCCGCTGGTGAGGGTGTCGCCCGAGACGTGCCCGCCGGGCGCCGGCTCGGGGGCGTGCACCTGCGGGGTCAGGACGGCGGTGTCGTCGGACATCCGCGGCGGACCGCCGGGACCTCCGCCGAACGCGCCGGGCCCCTGACCTGCGCTGGAGGCCCCGCCGGATCCCGGCGGGGCGAAGGCCGACGGCGGGGTGGTCAGCGGCGAACTGCCCGTGACCGGCCCCGTGGTCGGGCCGTTGGGCCCGTCCCCGGGCGGCCGGAAGCCGCCCGGCGGGGTGTGCCCGCCCGGCGTGAAGGCGTTGCCGCCCGCGCCGGGACGCGGCGCGCCGCCGGAGTCGAGTTCGCTCAGGGAGCTGTGCGGCGCCTGCCGCTGCCCCTCGTTGCCGTACGGCAGCTCGGGACGGCCCCCGGCACTTCCCTGGCCACCGCCCTGGCCCGCCGGGGACTGCCCCGGGGTGCCCGCGACGGCTGCCGCGCCCGCGCCCATCCCGCCGGGCGGGGGCGCGTTCGACGCCTTGCGCGGCGCGAACCAGTCGCTGGTGGGCGTGGCCGCCGTGTCGTCCGCGGCGCCTTCGGCGCGCGGCTCCGGCTCGTCCTGGCGCGGCTGCCCGGCGTCGGGGCGCGGATGCGAACCCGTCTGCTCGGCGGCGGCCGTACCCCGGCCGTCGGTCCCCTCGCCGTCGCCCACGGGCGTACGCATCACCACGGGGGGGATCGGCCGCGAACCCGGGATGTTGATCCGGATGCGGGTGGTCAGCGTGGTCTCGGTTCTGGGCTCGTCCGGCTGGGGGACGGGCATGACGCCGGTCTCCTCCGAGGCGTCCTGCTGGGGATGCGGCGACGGATACTGGCGGGATCCGTACGGCGGTGTCCCCGAGGGGTACGCTGCTCCGCCGCGCCCCTGGGGCCCGGAGGACGAACTGTCAGTTTCACGACTCAAAGCAGGTTCTCCCGGTTGGCTCCGCCGCCCGTTCTTACTGGTGATCAACTTCTCGGTCCCCCATGCAGGAGGGGACGGCCCGGAGCGCGCACCACCATACTGGGCTGCGCCGACCCTTGACCGACGACCGTACGGAGCGGGGGCCCGGACGGCGAGACGGACACGGTCAATTCAGCAGCAGACGGGCGCGTCACTTCCCAAGTCGGCCGGACTTCGTGCCCGGTTGCGGCAACCGCGACATGGTGGCACAGATCACAGCCACCACCATCCCACCGAGCAGGTAGACGAGTGGTCCGACGCCCGCGGCGAAGGCTCCGTCCCCCTCGGGTCTGCCGATGCTCAGCAGGATGACCGCCACCAACCAGCCCGCGGCGGGCGCTCCGACGCCCAGCTGCGTGCCGGTTACCCACATCCCGCCGAGGAAAACTCCGGCCGTGGCGAGGAGCGCGAGCAGCAACCCGCCCGGGAACCAGCCGCCTTGGACGAGCGCGCCGGCGATTCCCACGACGGCGCCGAGCACCAGCAGGACGACATAGGCGGCGATACGTCCCGGTCCTGCCGGAGTGGTGCCGTACGGGCCGGGCTCGCGCTGCCCGCTCATGCGACCGTACCGGCGAACAGGTCGGTCTCCCGGACACCGGCGGGCGCCCCGGACGTGCCGTGGACCAACTGGTAGTACTCCGTGGTGAGGAGCGGCTGCCCGAGGTCGTTGGAGAGGGCGAAGAACGGTCCGTCCACGGCGATCTGGGTGGCGTGGGCGCGCATCGCGGCCGCCTTGCGCTCCGCGTACGCCGTCCCGTCGACCTCCGCGGTGATCTCCGCGTCGTCCACCACCCCCGGCACGTCGCCGACCGAGGCGACGCCGGGGAAGACGTCACCGGCCGCGCGGAGCCGGGCGAAACCCTCCTCGGCGACCGAGCGCGGCACGCGGTTCCAGTAGATCTTGGCGATGGTGTGCGGGGCTCCCAGATCCGGCCGGAAACCGCCGTCGCCGGCCAGCTCCGCGGCGCGCGTCGCGACCCGGTGGGCCTGGATGTGGTCGGGGTGGCCGTACCCGCCGTGCGGGTCGTACGTCACCAGCACCTGCGGGCGGACCTCCCGGACCACCGCCACCAGGTGCGCGGCGGCGGTGTCGGTCTGCGCGTGCCAGAAGGCGTTCTCGCGGTCGTTCTGCGGCAGGCCCATCATCCCGGAGTCCCGGAACCGCCCGGGGCCGCCCAGGAAGCGGTGGTCGGTGACCCCCAGCTCCCGCATGGCCGCCGCGAGTTCACCGGCCCGGTGGGCGCCGAGACGGTCCTCCCGGTCGGCCGCCAGGTGCGCGAGAGCGGCCGGGATGACCTCGCCCTCCTCGCCGAGCGTGCAGGTCACGAGCGTGACCCCGGCGCCCTCGGCCGCGTAGCGGGCCATCGTGGCGCCGTTGTTGATCGACTCGTCGTCCGGGTGCGCGTGCACCAGCAGCAGACGGCGTGCGGCTGGATCGGTCATGAGGACAGCGTACGAGGCCCGCCAGGAGCGCCCTACACGCCCCGGTCAGAACTTGATGCCGCCGATCATCCCCGCCACGTTCGTGGTCAGTTCGCTGATCGTGGAGGCCATGGAGGAGCTGGCCAGATAGAACCCGAGCAGCATGCAGACGACCGCGTGCCCGCCCTTGAGCCCGGATTTCCGGATCAGCAGGAAGACAATGACCGCCAGCAGCACCACCGCCGAAATCGAGAGTGCCACGACGGTTCACCTCCATAAATATTCAGCCCGGACATCGCAGGACGCATGTGCCGACAGGTACCTACCCACCTAGCGCTACGGATCATAACTATCCGTTGGTACGCATTGATCGGTGCACAGCAGCACATGGGGGCGCACGGCCACTAGATTCGGTCACATGACCTTGAGGCAGCAGCTCTCGTTCCCGCGTCAGTACGCCAGGACCCAGCGGTTCACCCTGGGGGCCCCTCGGGCGTTCACCGTGTCACCCGACGGAGCGCGGGTGGTCTTCCTGCGGTCCGCCGACGGGACGGACCGAGTGAACCGCCTCTGGGTGCTGGACCTCGACGGCGGTACGGCCGGGGGCGGCCCCGCCGAACGGGTCGCCGCCGACCCCGCGACGCTGCTGGCCGGGGCCACGGAGCGGCTTTCGGCCGAAGAACGCGCACGCCGGGAACGCAGCCGCGAAGGATCGGCCGGAATTGTCGGGTACGCGGCCGACAGCGCGGTCGAATTGGCGGCCTTCGCGCTGTCGGGCCGGTTGTTCGCGGCCGAGCTGCGCGCCGGGACCGCCCGCGCGCTGCCGGTACGGGGACCGGTCATCGACCCCCGGCCCTCGCCCGACGGGCGCCACATCGCCTACACGGCGCGCGGCGCGCTGCGGGTGATCGGCGCCGACGGCGAGGGGGACCGCGTGCTGGCGGCGCCCGGGGGCGGCGAGGACCCGGAGAACGTGAGCTACGGCCGGGCGGAGTTCGTCGCGGCCGAGGAGATGGACCGCTCGCGCGGCTACTGGTGGTCGCCGGAGTCCGACCGGCTGCTCGTGGCCCGCGTCGACACGGCCCCGGTGCACCGCTGGTGGACCGCCGACCCCGCGCACCCGGACCGGGAGCCGGTGAAGGCCGCGTACCCGGCGGCGGGCACCCCCAACGCGGAGGTACGGCTGTTCCTGGTCGACCTGCCGGGAGCGGCGGGCGCCGACGGAGCTGACGGGACCGACGGCGGGGGCGCGGCGGACGGCGAGGGCGGGGCGCGCACGGAGGTGACCTGGGACCGGGCCCGCCACCCCTACCTCGCCCGGGTCCACTGGTCGGCGGCGGGCGCGCCCCTGCTGCTCGTCCAGTCCCGCGACCAGTCGAGCGAGCTCTACCTCGCGGTGGACCCGGCCACCGGCGCGACCCGGACGGTCCACCGGGACGAGGACCCGGCCTGGCTGGAGCTCTTCCCGGGAACCCCGGCCTGGGCGCCCGACGGACGCCTCGTGCGCATCGCCGACGAGGGCGGCGCGCGGGTCCTGGTGGTCGGCGACCGGGCCCTGACGGGCGCGCAGCTGCACCTGCGCGCCGTGCTGGACATCGGCGAGCACGACGTCCTCGTCTCGGCGTCGGCGGGCGAGGAGGCGGCGGAGCCCGAGACCGGCGAGGTGCACGTCTACCGGGTCAACGAGCTGGGCGTCGAGCGCTTCTCGGCGGGCGCCGGGGTGCACTCCGCCGTCCGGTCGGGCCGGGTGACGGTCCTCGCGTCGACCCGCCCGGCGGCCCCCGGCCTGTCCGTCCAGGTGTTCCGGGACGGCAAGCCGGTCGCCTCCCTCGCCTCGTACGCCGAACAGCCGGCGCTCACGGCGGCCCCCGCGCTCACCGAGGCGGGCGCCCGGCGCATCCCGTGCGCCGTCCTCCTCCCCACGGGCTACCAGGAGTCGGACGGGCGGCTCCCGGTCCTGCTGGACCCGTACGGCGGCCCGCACGGGCAGCGCGTGGTCGCCGCCCACAACGCCCACCTCACCTCGCAGTGGTTCGCCGACCAGGGGTACGCGGTGGTGGTCGCCGACGGGCGGGGCACCCCGGGCCGCTCCCCGGCCTGGGAGAAGGCCGTCAGGAACTCCTTCCTGCTCACCCTGGACGACCAGGTCGACGCGCTCCAGGACCTGGCGGGCCGCTTCCCGCTCGACACCGGCCGGGTCGCGATCCGGGGCTGGTCGTACGGCGGCTACCTCGCCGCCCTCGCGGTCCTGCGCCGCCCCGACGTCTTCCACGCCGCGATCGCGGGCGCCCCGGTCACCGACTGGCGGCTGTACGACACCCACTACACCGAGCGGTACCTGGGCACGCCCGACGACGCCCCGGAGGTCTACGCGGCCAACTCGCTGGTCACCGACGACGGCCTGTCCGCCCCGGAGAACCCGGCCCGCCCGCTGATGCTGATCCACGGCCTGGCCGACGACAACGTGGTGGCGGCGCACACCCTGCGCCTCTCCTCGGCCCTGCTCTCGGCGGGCCGCCCGCACGAGGTCCTCCCCCTGACGGGCGTCACGCACATGACCCCCCAGGAACAGGTCGCCGAGAACCTGCTCCTGCTCCAGGTGGACTTCCTCCAGCGGTCACTGGGGGCGCGCTGACACATTAGACAGATGGCGCTTCACTGTCTAATGTGTCAAGGGTGAACAGTACGGAGACGGATCCCGACGACCCCAAACGCGCCGCCGTCCTCGCGGCCGCCCTCGGCGTGTTCGGCCGCTACGGCTTCCAGAAGACGTCGATGGCGGAGGTCGCGCAGGCGGCCGGCATCTCCCGGCCGGGGCTCTACCTGCTCTTCCCGAACAAGGAAGAGCTCTACCGCGCCACCATGGGGGGCGTGATGGAGCGGGCCCAGCGGGCCATGGAGGCGTGCTTCGACGACGAGACGCTCGGCTTCGAGGAGCGGGTCGTCAGCGCCCTGGACGCGCTGATGGGCCAGTACGTCGACACGCAGGTGGCCAGGGACCTCGGCGAGCTGCTGGAGAACAGCGGCCCGCAACTGGGCACCCTGTTCCACGACTACCAGGAGCGGGCCAGGACGACGATCGGCACCCGGATCGCCGCACTGGCCCCGCCCGGGGTCCTCACCCCGGAGCTCAGTGCCGATGACGTCATGGACCTCCTCTTCTCGGCCGCCCTGACCTGGAAGCAGACCGCCACCACCCGCGCCGAGTTCCGCGACCGGACGGCGCGGGCGGTACGGATGATCTGCCGCGCCGCGAACTGACCGGGCCCGCCCCGCCGACCCGTACACCCCCGTACGCCCCCGCACCCCCTCCCGGACGGAGCACAGCCATGTCCCGAGTCACCACCCCCTTCGACGCCCGCTCGACCGCGGCCGACGTGATCGCCGGTGTCGACCTGACCGGCAGGAACGCCGTCGTGACCGGCGGTTCCTCCGGCATCGGCCTGGAGACAGCCCGCACCCTGGCCGCCGCCGGCGCCCGGGTCACCCTCGCCGTCCGCGACACCGGCGCCGGCGAGCGCGCCGCCGCCGGCATCAGGGCCGCCACCGGCCGGGACGGCGTCGACGTCGCCCGCCTCGACCTGGCGGACCGCGCCACCGTCGACGCGTTCGTCGCGGGCCGCACGGAGCCGCTGCACATCCTCGTCAACAACGCCGGGGTCATGGCGCTGCCCGAGCGCACCACGACCCCGGAGGGCTGGGAGACGCAGTTCGCCACCAACCACCTGGGCCACGCGGCCCTGACCCTCGGCCTGCACGACGCCCTCACGGCGGCCCAGGACGCCCGGATCGTCGTCGTCAGCTCCTCGGCCCACCAGTTCTCCCCGGTGCTCCTGGACGACATCCACTTCACCTCCCGGCCCTACGAGGCCTGGTCCGCCTACGGCCAGTCGAAGACCGCGACCATCTTGTTCGCCGTGGCTCTCGCCAAGAAGTGGGCCGCCGACGGCATCACCGCCAACGCGCTGCACCCCGGCGGCATCATGACCAACCTCCAGCGCCACCTCGACGACGCCCAGCTGCGCTACGTGGGCGCGACGGACGAGCAGGGGCGCCGCCTGGACGTCCCCCCGGGCTGGAAGACCCCGGAGCAGGGCGCCGCCACCTCGGTCCTGCTCGCCGCCTCGCCGCTCGTCCAGGGCGTGACCGGCCGCTACTTCGAGGACGCGAACGAGGCCGTCGTCGTCACCGGGACGAACGACGGCCGGGGCGGAGTGGCCTCCTACGCCCTCGACCCGGAGACCGCGGACCGGCTCTGGGCCGAGACGGGCAGGCTCCTCGGCACCGCGTGAGGCGGGGGACCGCCCGCCGGCACACCCCCGCGGGTCGAGCACCCCTTGGTCGAGCCCCTGGTCGAGCGCGCCCTAGTTGAGCATCGCCCGGGCCGCCCGCGCGCGGCGGCGTATCGCCTCCGCCGTGGACGGCTCCACCGCCTCCACCACCTCCGCGTACTCCTCCATTTCCGCCGCCCCGGAGAGGAACTCCCCGCGCTGGATCAGCACCTGCGCGTGGTCGTAGCGCAGCCGCGCCGGGTGGGAGGGCAGGAGCAGCGAGAGTTCGACCGCCCAGAGCGCCACGTCGCCGCGTTCCGGGCGGGCGGCGGCCCAGGCGCGGATGTTGTTCAGCACCCGCAGCACGATGTCCAGCGGGTCGGCCGGGGAGATCAGGCCGGGGGAGAGGCCGTCCCCGGCGCCGGCCGCGAGGCCCGTCGCCTCCGCGACCAGGTTCTTCGCGTCCTGGCCGGTGAGCGGCCGCCCGCCCGCGAACGGGTCGGCCAGCACCTGTTCCGCGGGATCGCCCAGGCCGATCACGAAGTGCCCCGGCAGCGCGACCCCGTACACCCGCGCGCCCGCCCGCCGGGCCACCTCCATCCACACCACCGACAGCAGGATCGGCAGCCCCCTCCTGCGCCGCAGGACCGCGGGCAGCAGCGAGGACTCCAGGCGGTCGTAGTCGGCGGGGGAGCCGCCGAAGCCCAGGCGCGTGCCCAGCAGCCCGGCCAGGGCCGCCGCCCACGCGCGCGCCCCCCTGATCCCGTACGGCAGCAGCCCCGCCAGCCGGTCCAGCTCCGCCTGCGCGGCGTCGAGGCCCGCCTCGCCCAGGGCCGGTTCGCCCTCCGCCCCGATCAGCAGGCACAGCGTGGCCAGGTCGGGGCGCTCCCCGCGTGCCTGCTCGGCGAACCGCTGCCGCCGCTCCGCCGCTTCCGGGTCCATGGGCGACTCGTACCCCGTCACGGCCGGTGCCCGCTCACGCCGGCCGGTAGTGGTGGTAGTGGTGATGGACGGCGAAGCCCATGCCCTCGTACAGCGCACGCGCCCCGTCGTTCCTGGACTCCACCTGGAGCCAGGCCGCCGACGCGCCCTCCTCCAGCGCACGGCGCGCGAGCGCGGTCATCACGGCCGTGGCCAGGCCCCGGCGCCGCTGGTCCGGCTCGACCTCCACCGCCATGAACCCCGCCCAGCGCCCGTCCACCACGCACCGGCCGATCGCGGCCGGTGTCCCGGCCTCGCCGGGGACGGTGGCGAACCACACCGAGGGCCCGCTGCCCAGGACGTGCAGGACGTGCGGCCCCGGAGCCTTCGAGCGCTGGTAGCGGCCGAGCCACGCCTCGTCGCAGGTACGGTCCAGCCGCACCCGTGCCACGTCCGCGTCCCGGTCGCCGAGCGGCGCCAGGGCCGCGATCCGCATCTCGGCGCTCACCTCCGCGTACCAGTCGCGCTTCTCCAGCTCCGCGCACAGCGACTCCTGCGTGCCCTCGGCCCCGGTCGCGGTCTGGACGTACGCGGGCAGCCCCCGCTCCCCGTACCAGCCCCGCACCCGCTCCAGCGCCTCGTCCAGCGGCACTCCGGGATCGCCCAGCGGCAGCGCCGAGTTGGCCCTGCGGGTGAATCCGGCGGCCGCCCGCAGCCGCCACGCGCCGAGGGGTTCGCTCTCCACCGGCTGCCAGGCCCGCGCGCCGACGAGCGCCAGCTCCGCGTAGGTCGCGGCGGGGCCGCGCCGACGGGCCGGCGCGGGCGGCACGACCTTGCCCGCGACCAGGGCCGACTCCGGGATCCGGACGCTCTCGCCGGTCCTTCGTGTGATCAGCAGCACACCGTCGTCCCAGGATGTGAGAACGCCGACCGTGTCGGTGAATTTCTCCGCCGGGCCGCCGCTCTCCGTCAACTGTCTGACTGATACCCGTTTGCCCACGTCAGCCTGTGTCATACGGACCTCGAACCGTCCGCCGGCGGTGAATTCCACAGCTCGGTACGCCCCTCCTGTTCGGATCGTGCCCAGGAACGGAGATACTAGATGCGGGCATCGACGACGCCGCGCTCCCGCGCGCCCGTGGACGGAGCCGCAGATCGGCCCGCCGCCGCCCTATCGAGGAGGAACGACAGCGTGACCTACGTCATCGCGCAGCCTTGTGTCGACGTCAAGGACAAGGCGTGCATCGAGGAGTGCCCGGTCGACTGCATCTACGAGGGCTCCCGGTCCTTGTACATCCACCCGGACGAATGCGTCGACTGCGGAGCCTGTGAGCCGGTCTGCCCGGTCGAGGCCATCTTCTACGAGGACGACACCCCCGAGGAGTGGAAGGACTACTACAAGGCGAACGTGGAGTTCTTCGACGAGCTCGGGTCGCCCGGTGGAGCCTCCAAGCTCGGCCTCATCGAGCGGGACCATCCCTTCATCGCCGCGTTGCCGCCGCAGAACGGCTGACAGCGCGCCCCCGGTCCCGTACGGCGCGCCCGCCGTACGGGACCGCGGTGTTTCCCGTGGCCGGCGCACGCCCGTCCGTACGGGAAAGCCTCCGTACGAGAAAGAGTGAGCACCGTGTCCACAGTCTCTTCGCGTCTCCCCGTCTTCCCCTGGGACAAGCTGGAGCCCTACAAGGCGACGGCCGCGGCCCACCCGGACGGGATCGTGGACCTGTCCGTGGGCACGCCGGTCGACCCGGTCCCCGACGCGGTCCAGCGGGCCCTGTCCGAGGCGGCGAACTCGCCCGGCTACCCCACGGTGTGGGGGACGCCCGAGCTGCGTGACGCGCTCACCGGCTGGGCGGAACGGCGGCTCGGCGCGCGCGGGGTGACCCACTCGAACGTGTTGCCGGTGGTCGGCTCCAAGGAGCTGGTCGCCTGGCTGCCGACGCAGCTCGGCCTCGGCGCGGGCGACCGGGTCGCGTACCCCCGGCTCGCCTACCCGACGTACGAGGTCGGGGCGCGGCTGTGCGGCGCGGAGCCCGTACCGTACGACGACCCGACCGAGCTGGACCCGGCCGGCCTGCGGCTGCTGTGGCTCAACTCGCCGTCCAACCCGACCGGGGCGGTGCTCGGCCAGGACGAGCTGACCCGGATCGTGGCCTGGGCGCGCGAGCACGACGTGCTGGTGTTCAGCGACGAGTGCTACCTGGAGCTGGGCTGGGAGGCCGATCCGGTCTCCGTCCTGCACCCGGACGTCTGCGGGGGGTCGTACGACGGGATCGTGGCCGTCCACTCGCTCTCCAAGCGCTCCAACCTGGCCGGGTACCGCGCGGCCTTCCTGGTCGGCGACTCCGCCGTCCTCGGCGAGCTGCTCCAGATCCGCAAGCACGGCGGGATGATGACCGCCGCGCCCGTGCAGGCGGCGACGGTCGCGGCGCTCGCCGACGACACGCACGTACGGGAGCAGCGGGAGCGGTACGCGGCCCGCCGCGCCGCCCTGCGCGCCGCGCTGGAGGCGCACGGCTTCCGGATCGACCACAGCGAGGCGAGCCTCTACCTCTGGTCGACCCGTGACGAGCCGTGCTGGGACACCGTGGCGCACCTCGCCGGACTGGGCATCCTGGTGGCGCCCGGCGACTTCTACGGCCCCGCGGGGGAGCGCCACGTGCGGGTGGCGCTCACCGCGACCGACGAGCGGATCGAGGCGGCGGTGAAGCGGCTCGGCTGAGCCGTCCCGCCCGTACGCGACACGAAGGGGCCCGGGGAGCGCATCGCTCCCCGGGCCCCTTCGCGTCACCACGGACGCGCCGCACGCGCGTCGCGGGGGTCAGCCGATCGGCAGGCCCCCGACCGGCAGGCCGCCCGTGGGGAGCCCGCCCTTGGGGAGGCCGCCGGTCGGCAGGCCGCCGAGCATCGAGGCGGGGGCGGCGCTGCCGGAGGCGGCGGAGGCGGTCTCGCCGAGCGCCTCGCCGGCGCTGCCCGCGGCGTCGCCGGCCAGCTTCTGCGCGGCGGGCGTCACGGTCTTGCCGGCCGCGCCGACGGTCTTGCCCGCGGCGGGAACGGTCTTCTTGACGGCCTGGCTGCCGGCTTCGCCCGCCACCGCGGTGGTCGTCCGGGCACCGCTGTCGACGGTGTCACCCACGGCGGCGCCGTCGAGCGCGCTGACGGCGCCGAGGTCGGTGGTCTGCGGCAGCGCCGCGGCGCCTGCGGAGCCGGCCGCACCGACCACGGGGGCTGCGCCCGCCGCGATGAGCAGCGCGGCACGGGCGATCCGACGGGTCAGGGGGAGGGACATGATGCTCCTTTGACGGGAGAGAAACAGTGCTTGTCCGTCGATCGGACACTGTGACAACCCCTCGGAGGGCGGGGGAAGTTGCGGTGCGCCCAGGTAAAGAGTTCGCAATGCGGCGTGGGGCCCGCCTCGGACAGAAACGGGCAAAGGAGTGTGTTCCCCCCGCGCGCGGCGAACCGTCACTTCCCAAGCGCCGCAAGGGAAGTGACCCGGACGGCCCAGGGTGTTCGATTCCTCGGAAGAAAGGGGGTGCCGGCAGGTGCCGGGCAACTCGTCCGGGTGACGGGCCGAACTACCGCGCGGTACGGATCTGGACCTCCGCGGCGGCCTTCGACGTACCGGAGCCCGCCCCGTCGTCCGTCCGCCAGCCCTGCCCCGCGTCCTTCGCGCTCCACACCCGGCCCGCGTACGCGACCTCGTCGATCCGCAGGACCGACGCCCGCGCCACCGCCCACTGCGCCAGCTCCCAGCCGCGCCGTACCGCCGGGCCGTCCTTCGTACCGCCGGGCGTGTCCTTCGCCGCGCCGTCCGCCGCCACGGTCGCCGCGACCGGCACGAACACCTCGTGCCCGGGCGTCCCCGCCGACACGTTCGCCGCCTTGGGCAGCACACCGGGCCCGAACGACCGGACCAGCTCCGCCCGTACCTTCGCCGGATCACCCGGCACCGCGCTCTCCAGCGACGAACAGGTCAGCGCGGCGGGCGCCCGGCCGGTCAGGGCCGCCGACAGCAGCGCCGCGTCCGGCTCGTGCTTCGCGTACGCCTGCGGGAAGCCACTGCGCTGCACCCGCTGGGCCGCCTCGGTCAGCGGCAGCCGCGAATAGCCGGGCACCTTCACCAGGTGGTCGTAGAACTGCCCCGCCGCGTAGACCGGGTCGAGGATCTGCGCCGCCGTGCCCCACCCCTTGGAGGGGCGCTGCTGGAACAGCCCCAGCGAGTCACGGTCGCCGTGTCCCAGATTCCGCAGGGCCGACTCCTGGAGGGCCGTCGCCAGCGCGATCGTGACCGCGCGCTCCGGCAGCCCGCGGGTCGTGCCCACGGCCGAGATCACCGCCGCGTTCCCCGCCTGCTCCGGCGTCATCTCGTACACCGGACCGCCGTCGCCGCTCCCCGCGCCCGCCGCCCGGACCGTGCACCGGGGCGGGCCGCCGCCACCCGTCACGTACTGCACCACGACATAGGCCACCAGTCCCAGCAGGACGGCGAAGGCGGCCGCGACCCGCAGGGGACGGCCGCGACGGGAGGTGGAGACGGTGTCGGACACGCGCCCACCGTACTGGAGGGGCACTCCCCGCGGATCCCTGCCACCAGGGACCCGTTCCCGCCGCCCGGAACGATTCGTCTAGGGTCCTTGCCATGCCCGACACCGCGCTCGACCTCACCCTGGACGGACCGGCGCTCACCGCCGCCCTCGTCGACTTCCCCTCGGTCAGCGGCGACGAGAAAGCTCTCGCCGACGCGATCGAGCTGGCACTGCGCCCGCTGCCGCACCTGACCGTCGAGCGGTACGGCAACAACATCGTCGCCCGCACGAACCGGGGGCTCGGCGAGCGGATCATCCTGGCCGGGCACATCGACACCGTCCCCATCGCCGACAACGTGCCCTCCCGGCTCGACGACAACGGCGTCCTGTGGGGCTGCGGCACCAGCGACATGAAGTCGGGCGTCGCCGTCCAGCTGCGCATCGCCGCGACCGTCCCCGAACCCAACCGGGACCTCACGTTCCTCTTCTACGACAACGAAGAGGTCGCCGCCCACCTCAACGGCCTCGGGCACGTGGCCAAGGCCCACCCCGACTGGCTGGAGGGCGACTTCGCCATCCTGCTGGAGTCCTCCGACGGCGAGGTCGAGGGCGGCTGCCAGGGCACCCTGCGGGTCCTCCTCCGTACGGAGGGCGAACGCGCCCACTCCGCGCGCGGCTGGATGGGGTCCAACGCGATCCACGCCGCCGCGCCGATCCTCGCCCGGCTCGCCGCGTACGAGCCCCGCAAGCCCGTGATCGACGGGCTGGAGTACCACGAGGGCCTCAACGCCGTACGCATCGAGGGCGGCGTCGCCACCAACGTCATCCCCGACGCCTGCACGGTCACCGTCAACTACCGGTACGCCCCCGACCTCGGCGAGGCGGAGGCCCTGGCCCACGTCCACGAGGTCTTCGCCGACTGCGGCGTCGCAGAGTTCGTCGTGGACGACCACTCGGGCGCGGCCCTCCCCGGCCTCTCCCACCCCGCCGCGGCCGCCTTCATGGCCGCGGTCGGCGGCACGGCCCGGCCCAAGTTCGGCTGGACCGACGTCGCCCGCTTCGGCGGCCTCGGGATCCCCGCGGTCAACTACGGCCCCGGCAACCCGCTCTTCGCCCACAAGCGGGACGAACACGTCGTGGTCGAGCGGATCACCCACTGCGAGAACCGGCTGCGGGAGTGGCTCACCGCCTGACGCGTACCCCCGAAAAACCGGGCCGCCCGGAGGAACGCCAGGTCTCCGCCCTGCCGACCACCGGAATTTCGCCATTTGTCACGTCCATGGACCTACCCTTGCCCAGAACCAAGCACCGCAGCGGAGGGAGCAGCTCATGGGCATGCCTGAAGGGGCGCGGAAGCCGGAGGAGCAGAGGCTCGGCCCGGTGATCCGCCGCCGGGAACAGGTGCAGGCCGGCACGACCGACCAGCGGCTGCTGGACACCGAGGGCGACTCGGAGTGGGTGCACACCGACCCCTGGCGGGTCATGCGCATCCAGTCCGAGTTCGTGGAGGGCTTCGGCGCCCTCGCCGAACTGCCGAGCGCGATCAGCGTCTTCGGCTCCGCCCGTACCCCGGTCGGCACACCCGAGTACGAGGCGGGCACCCGGATCGGCCGCGCCCTGGTCGAGGCCGGGTTCGCGGTGATCACGGGCGGCGGCCCCGGCGCGATGGAAGCGGCGAACAAGGGGGCGCGTGAGGCGAAGGGCGTCTCCGTCGGCCTCGGGATCGAGCTGCCCTTCGAACAGGGGCTCAACCCGCACGTCGACATCGGCGTGAACTTCCGCTACTTCTTCGTACGGAAGACGATGTTCGTGAAGTACGCGCAGGGATTCGTGGTCCTGCCCGGCGGCCTCGGGACCCTGGACGAACTGTTCGAGGCCCTGACCCTCGTCCAGACCCGCAAGGTCACCCGCTTCCCCATCGTGCTCTTCGGTACGGAGTACTGGGGCGGCCTGGTCGAGTGGCTGCGGAACACGGTCGTCGCGCAGGGCAAGGCGTCCGAGAAGGACCTCCTGCTCTTCCACCTCACGGACGACGTGGACGAGGCGGTCGCGCTGGTCACCAAGGAGACCGGCAAGTAGTCCTTCGTGTCACGCCAGTCCCCGGCGGGCGACCGCCGGGGGCCGGTGGCCCGCGAGGGACGCCACCATGTCCAGCACCTGGCGGGTCTCCGCCACCTCGTGGACGCGGTAGACCCGCGCCCCCAGCCACGCGGACACCGCCGTCGTCGCGAGCGTGCCGATCAGCCGCTCCTTGACCGGCCGGTCGAGGGTCTCCCCGACGAAGTCCTTGTTCGACAGCGACACCAGCACCGGCCAGCCGGTCTCCGCCATCTCGCCCAGCCGCCGGGTCGCCTCCAGCGAGTGCCGGGTGTTCTTCCCGAAGTCGTGGCCGGGGTCGATCATGATCCCGTCCTCGCGCACCCCCAGCGCCACCGCGCGCTCGGCGAGGCCCAGCGTGACCCGCAGGATGTCCGCCATCACGTCGTCGTACGCGATCCGGTGCGGCCGTGTACGGGGCTCGGCGCCGCCCGCGTGCGTGCACACCAGCCCGGCGCCGTACCGCGCCGCGACCTCGGCGAGCTTCGGGTCCACCCCGCCCCACGCGTCGTTCAGCAGGTCCGCGCCCGCGTCGCAGACGGCCTCGGCGACCTCGTGGCGCCAGGTGTCCACGCTGATCACCACGTCGGGGTGGCGCCGGCGGACCTCGGCCACGAAGCCGACCGTCCGGCGCGCCTCCTCCTCGGCGGACACCTCGTCCCCGGGGCCGGCCTTCACGCCGCCGATGTCGATGATCGCGGCGCCGTGCGAGACGGCCTGCTCGACGCGGTCGAGCGCGGGCTCGTCGCGAAAGGTCGCGCCCTGGTCGTAGAAGGAGTCGGGGGTACGGTTCACGATCGCCATGATCACCGGCTCGTCCGCCCCGAATTCCCGCCGTCCCAGCCGCAGGGTCCCGCGCATGCGTGTTTCCTTCCTCACGTCCACTCGCCTGCGACCTTAGACCGCGGGGTGGGTGGGGGAGGGCGGCGCGGGTGGGTCCGGGCGGCGGTGCCCCGGGGGCGGCGCCGGGTCGGTGCCCGGCGCGATCCCGTGGCACGATCGGCACCGGACGTTTCCTGCCCGGGGAGAAGCACGTGTTCTTGTTCTTGCTCATCGCCATGGTCGTGGTCGTCGCCGGGGTCACCCTCGCGGTGGTCGGCGGCGGCGATCGCGCGGTCCTGCCCGACGTGGCGCCCGAACAGCTGGTGGACCCGCTGCCCGCGACACGCCCGGTCGGCCGCGCCGATGTCGAGGCGCTGCGGCTGCCCGTGGGGCTGCGCGGCTACCGCATGGCGGACGTGGACGACGCCCTCGGCCGCCTCGGCGCGGAGCTGGCGGAGCGCGACGCGCGGATCGCGGAGCTGGAGGCGGCGCTCGCGGGGGCGCAGGCGACGGCGGTCTCGTCGCCCGACCTCTTCAAGAAGCCCGGCTGGGAGGGCCCCCGATGACGGCTCCCGTCGGCGTGGTCGAGGGGGCGGACGGGCGGCTGCGGTGTCCGTGGGGCACGTCCGCCGAGGACTACGTGGCGTACCACGACTCCGAGTGGGGGCGGCCCGTCCACGGGGACGACGCGCTCTTCGAGCGGATTTCCCTGGAGGCGTTCCAGTCCGGGCTGTCGTGGATCACGATCCTGCGGCGGCGGGAGGGGTTCCGGGAGGCGTTCGGGTCCTTCCACATCCCGACTGTGGCGAAGTTCACGGACGCGGACCGGACGCGGCTGCTGGCGGACGCGGGGATCATCCGCAACCGGGCGAAGATCGACGCGACGCTGGCGAACGCGGGGGTGCTGGTGGGCTGGGAGCCGGGGGAGCTGGACGCCCTGGTCTGGTCCCACGCCCCCGACCCCGCCACGCGCCCGGCGCCGCGCACGGGGGCGGATGTGCCGGCGGTGACGGAGGAGTCGGCGGCGCTGGCGGCCGCGTTGAAGCGCCGGGGGATCCGCTTTGTGGGTCCGACGACGGCGTACGCCTTGATGCAGGCGTGCGGCCTGGTCAACGACCACATGGAGGCCTGCGACTTCCGCTGACGCCTCGCGGGCGCGGCTCACCGATGTCCTCAATCGCCGGACGGGCTGGATATGCCCGGCCTCGGCGCCAAGCTGCGGATGGCATTTGGGCCGCAGCGGCACCATCAAGCCCGTCCGGCGATTGAGGACAGCTAGTAAGCCGCGCGGCCCACCGGCCCCGAAGCCCGTCCGGCGATTGAGGACGAAGCGCCTGGTCGGTCAGCGGCCTACGAAGGTGGGTGTGGTCTTTGACAGGAAGGCTTCGACCGCGATGCCGTGGTCGTCGGACGAACCTGCGGCCGACTGCAACTCGTCCTCCTTGGCCAGCGCCTCCCCCAACGTCCTCCCCGCCCCGTACGCCAACGACTCCTTCAGCGCCGCGTACGCCACCGTCGGCCCCGACGCCAGCGTCCGTGCCACCGCCAGCGCCTCCGCGGCCAGCGACTCCGCCGGGACCACCCGGTGCACCAGCCCCAGCGACAGCGCCTCGTCCGCCGGTACCGACCGGGGGAACAGCAGCAGGTCCGCCGCCCGCCCGGCGCCGATCAGGCGCGGCAGCGTCCAGGACACCCCCGAGTCCGCCGTCAGAGCCACCCCGGCGAACGCCGTCGTGAAGGACGCCTTGTCCGACACCACCCGGTAGTCCGCCGCCAGCGCGAAACCGAGGCCCGCCCCCGCCGCGACCCCGTTCACCGCCGCCACGACCGGCTTCCGCATCGACGTGATCGCCAGGATGATCGGGTTGTAGTGCTCGCGCACCGTCCGCATCGTGTCGTTCGAGCCCCGCTCCCGGTCCGCCGCGCGCAGCGCCACGTGCTCCTTGAGGTCCTGCCCCACCGAGAACGCCCGGTCCCCCGCCGCCGTGAGCAGCACGCCCCGTACCGCCGGATCCGCCCCCGCCGCCTCCAGCGCGTCCCGGAGCGCGACCTTCGTCGCCACGTCGAGCGCGTTCCTGGCCTCGGGCCGGTTGATCGTGATCGTTGCGAGTCCGTCACTCACCTCGTACAGCACGGTGTCGGCCATGATCGGGTCCCCTTCGCGGCTCGGTCGCTCCTGTCCGGGACCAGCATGGCCCACGGAAGCCACCCACCGGGCCCTGTGAGGCGTCTCGCGGCGGCGAAGTATCGCAGGCCGATCGCCGAATTGAGTGGTTTTGCGGAAGCGCGTTGCGCAAGCGATGCCGACCGATGTTGGTCATCGGGTCCCGCCATGCGGGATAATGGCCTGGAAGCAATGTGTTCGATGCCGGTGACACAGCGCCTGTCATGGGGCCGCCGGCGGAGATGAGCTGGTTTCAGGAAGGGGAACGAGCATGGCGGCCATGAAGCCGCGGACGGGCGACGGCCCGCTCGAGGTGACCAAGGAGGGGCGGGGCATCGTCATGCGCGTTCCGCTCGAAGGCGGCGGTCGGCTCGTCGTCGAGCTGACCCCGGACGAGGCGGATGCCCTCGGCGACGCTCTCAAGAAGGTCGTCGGCTGAGCGGAACGTACAGTCTTCGGGGTCGTGCGTCACCCCCGGATCGACACCACAGCTGTCCCGGCACGGATCAGGTCCGAGCCGGGGCAGCCTTTTGTGTACGGGCTTGTGTACGGAAGCACCCGAGCGCACCGGCATAGCGCCCCCGGTGCGGCGTCCCGGTATGAGGAATGCCACGTTCCGCGCGAGGCGGAGACGTCAGCCCCGACGGACCGCGCACAGCAGCCCGTCCCCCACCGGCAGCAGCGCCGACTGGAGCTCGTGGCTCTCCCGTACCGCCCGCAGCAGCTCCCGCAGCCGCAGCACCTCGGCCGGCTGCGCGGCGGAGTCCACCGTGCGGCCGTCCGCGAACATCCCCTCGAAGCAGACCAGGCCGCCCGGCCGCAGCAGGCGCAGCGACTCGTCGAGGTAGTCGAGGGACTCCAGCCGGTCCCCGTCGCAGAAGACGAGGTCGTACCCGCCGTCGGCGAGCCGGGGCAGGACGTCGAGGGCGCGGCCGGGGATGAAGCGCGCGCGGTTGCCGGTGAAGCCGGCCGCGCGGAAGGCCTGCCGGGCGAACTGCTGGCGCTCCGGTTCGGTGTCCACCGTGGTCAGCACGCCGTCGGGCCGCATGCCCTGGAGCAGGTACGTCCCCGAGACCCCCGTCCCGGTACCGATCTCGGCCACCGATTTCGCGTCCAGCGTGGCGGCGAGCAGACGCAGCGCGGCACCGGTGCCCGGTGACACCGAGCGAAGCCCCGTCTCGTGAGCCCGGTCACGGGCCCACTCCAGTGCTTCGTCCTCGGCGACAAAGGCGTCGGAGAACGCCCAGCTCGTCTGCCGGTTGGCGGTAATGACCCTCTCCTTGTCCCCGTTGGCGGCGCAACGGTGACTGTATCCGCAACGCCCGGGAACCCGCAGATGGGACCGGGCGTTATGAGGGGGTGGGGAGCACGGGGATCAGCGGCTGGGATCGGCCCCATATTCACGTAAAGATTCTTATCCGGAGCTAACGGGCGAGGTGGCTATGGTAGGGGCTCCACTGGACACCACCAGAGCCGATAGGGGAGGTGCGGCTGAGCCTGTGGATCGGGGAGGAGTGCTCCGGCGCTTCCTCAGGTCGGCGGGTGAGCCGAAATCCGTGACCAACTTCGCTGACCGTTCTCGCTCCAACGACTCCGCAGTTACGGCGACGTTCGCATCGGATGCGGATGCTCAGGCGTGGACGCCCCCCAGCTGGGAGGAGATCGTCAGCACGCACAGCGGCCGCGTCTATCGCCTCGCCTACCGGCTGACGGGCAACCAGCACGACGCCGAGGACCTGACCCAGGAAGTGTTCGTCCGGGTCTTCCGCTCGCTGTCCACCTACACCCCCGGCACGTTCGAGGGCTGGCTGCACCGCATCACCACCAACCTGTTCCTCGACATGGTCCGCCGCAAGCAGCGGATCCGGTTCGACGCGCTCGGTGACGACGCGGCGGAGCGGCTGCCCAGCCGTGAGCCGTCCCCGCAGCAGGTCTTCCACGACACCCACTTCGACGCGGACGTCCAGCAGGCGCTGGACACCCTCGCGCCCGAGTTCCGTGCCGCGGTCGTGCTCTGCGACATCGAGGGACTGTCGTACGAGGAGATCGCCGCGACCCTCGGGGTCAAGCTCGGCACCGTCCGCAGCCGGATCCACCGCGGGCGTTCGCACCTGCGCAAGGCCCTCCAGCACCGTTCGCCCGAGGCCCGGGCCGAGCAGCGTGCCTTCGTGAGCGTGGCCGGGGAGGGCGGAACGGCGTGAGTGCCACCAGCCCGACCCCCGCCGAACAGCATCTGGGGGACCGACTCGCCGCCCTCGTGGACGGGGAGCTGGACCATGACGCGCGCGAGCGTGTGCTGGCCCATCTCGCGACCTGTGCCAAGTGCAAGGCGGAGGCCGACGCGCAGCGCCGGCTGAAGAACGTGTTCGCGCAGGCGGCCGGACCCCCGATGTCGGCGGGCCTGCTCGCCAGACTCCAGGGGCTGCCCGGCGGCGGCCCCTCCGGCCGGGACGACGACGGTCCCCGCCGGGGTCTCTTCGACGGGGGCACGTTCGGGAACGGCGTGTTCGGGGCGGGCTCGGGCGGGTTCGACGACTACGACGACTACGAGGGATACGAACCGGCCGCGGCGCACTCCGGGTTGACCCCGGGCGGCTCCGGCTTCCGGATCCACGAGGTCGGGCGCGAGGCGGCGGAGCGTTCCCCGTGGCGCGCACGGCGGTTCGCGTTCGCCGCGGCGAGCGCGGTGTCGTTCGCGGCGATGGCCCTGGGCGGTTCCGTCCCCCTCGGCACGGCAGCCGACGTGCTGCCCCGCGGCGCGGGCAACAACGTGACGCCGCTGCGGGCCCCGGCGGGGAACACGGCCCCGGCGCCCTTCGGCGCGGAGACCGGCCGGCGCTTCGGCACGGCCCCGCCCACGGTGTCGCTGGTCCGGCAGGCCCCCTCGGCGCCTCCCGGGATGCTCAACAGCCCGTATCTGAGCAGCCCGTACCTGACCACGCCGTCCCTGGCGCCGTTCCTGCAACCCCCGGGCCCGGCCCTCCAGGTCGACGCGCCCTCCGGGACGAGCCCGACGGCCGCGCCCCGGCCCTCCCAGCTCGCGGCTCCGACTCTCCCGCTGTCGCCCGCGCGCTGACCGCGTCCTGCGCACCGATTCGTAAACCTGGTTGAATCCTCGCAGGGGTGCCCCCGTCGGGGCGCGGAGCGGCAGTTGCGGGGAGAGCATGGACGACGGGAAGCCCACCGGACCCAAGGCGAAGTGGTGGAGCCGACCGGCACCGGGCCGGGCGCCGGAGCAGGAGCCGGTGCGGTGGGACGAAGCGGGGGCGGCCGGGACGGCCGAAGTACCCCCGCGGCCCGAGGCGTCCGGCGCGCACGTGCCGTCCGTACCGCCGCAGGAGCGCCCGCGGCCCTTGCACGAGCCCGACGCGTACGGCACACCGCCCTACGGCGGCCCAGGACCCTGGGCGCCCGCGCCTCCCGTACAGCCGCCGACCCCGGCACACGGCGTGTTCCTGCCCCCGTCGGCGGACCACCCCCAGGACGACCCGTACCGCGTCCCCGAAGCGGGCGACCCGTACCGCGTCCCCGAAGCGGGCGACCCGTACCGCGTCCCCGAAGCGGGCGACCCGTACCGCGTCCCCGAAGCAGGCGACCCGTACCGCGTCCCCGAAGCGGGCGCCCCCTTCGGCGCCCCGGGAAGCGGCCACGGAAGCGCTCCCGGCGCCCCGGGCGGCCCCGGCCTCCCGCCGGCCGCGCAGTGGCGCCAGTACGACCCCTGGGGCGCCCCCGGACAGCAGCCGTTCACCGAGCACGGCGAGGCGCCCCGCCCGCGCAGGCGCGTCGGGATCGTGTCGGCCCTGCTGTTCGCGCTCCTCACCGGCGTCGTCGGCGGCGCGGTCGGCGCGAACGTGGAACGCAACAACGGCTTCACCGACGTCGAACTCCCGCAGGCGGGACCCGACCGCGGCGACCGCGCGCCCGACAGCGTCGCCGGGATCGCCGCCAGCGCCCTGCCCAGCGTCGTCACCCTGCACGTCAGCGGAGCCGACGAACAGGGCACCGGCACCGGCTTCGTCCTCGACCGGCAGGGCCACATCCTGACGAACAACCACGTCGTCCAGCCGGCGGGCGCCTCCGGCGAGATCTCCGTCACGTTCAGCGGTGGCGAGACCGCGCGGGCGAAGATCGTCGGCAAGGACAGCGGCTACGACCTCGCGGTGGTGAAGGTGTCCGGCGTCTCCGGCCTCAAGCCGCTGCCCCTGGGCAACTCCGACAACGTCCGGGTCGGCGACCCGGTGGTGGCCATCGGCGCCCCCTTCGACCTCTCCAACACCGTGACGTCCGGCATCATCAGCGCCAAGGAACGCCCCATCACCGCCGGCGGGGAGAAGGGCGACGGGAGTGACGTCAGTTACGTCGACGCCCTCCAGACCGACGCCCCGATCAACCCCGGCAACTCGGGCGGCCCGCTCGTGGACAGCAAGGCCCGCGTCATCGGCATCAACAGCGCCATCCGCGCCGCCGACACCGGCGGGACCGCGGAGGGCGGCCAGGCCGGCTCGATAGGGCTCGGCTTCGCCATACCGATCAACCAGGGCAAGCGGGTCGCCGAGGAACTCATCAACACCGGCAAGGCCGCCCACCCCGTGATCGGGGTGAGCCTCGACATGGAGTACACGGGCGACGGCGCCCGTGTCGGCAAGAAGGCCGCGGACGGCAGCCCCTCGGTGGTTCCCGGCGGCGGCGCCGACAAGGCGGGCATCAGGTCCGGGGACGTCATCACCGAGGTCGACGGCCAGCGGGTGCACGGCGGCCAGGAGCTGATCGTCAAGATCCGCGCCCACCGCCCCGGTGACCGGCTGGAGCTGACCGTGGTGCGCGGAGGCAGGGAACGGACCGTGACCCTGACCCTGGGATCGGCGAACGGCACCTGACGGCCACCGGAAGGTACCGCCCGGACAGTTCGGGCAGGTACCGTGGAACGGCCCGGCACCCGAGCCACCCCAGGCCAGGACAAAACCGTCACGGCCGCGGGCCCGGAGACACACGGAGAACACGAGGAGCAGCTAGGTGTTCAATGACATAGGACCGCTGGAGCTGGTCACGCTCGTCGTCCTCGCCGTGCTCGTCTTCGGTCCGGAGAAGCTGCCCAAGGTCATCCAGGACGCGACCCGGTTCATCCGGAAGATCCGTGAGTTCGCCGACACCGCCAAGGAAGACATCAAGTCGGAGTTGGGCCCCGAGTTCAAGGACTTCGAGTTCGAGGACCTCAACCCGAAGACGTTCGTGCGCAAGCACCTCACGGACGGCGAAGAGGACACCTTCGGCCTCAAGGAGATCCGCAGCTCGTTCGACCTCCGCAAGGAGATCACCGAGGTCGCCGACGCGGTGAACAACCGCGACGACGCCAAGGCCGCGGCCAAGGACACGCCCATGGCGGCCACCACCGCGGTCAACGGTTCCGGGGGCACGCCGGACCTGCTGAAGAAGCGCGAAAACCCCGATCGGGACGACCGGCCCCCCTTCGACGCAGACGCCACCTGAGTACGACCAATCCCAACGAGTCGGGACCGGGTGGCTATCCTCCATCTGTCCGGCAGTGAGGCGCCCGTCGGGGGCGGGCCGCTCCGGACACCGAGATCGAGGAGGCGTCCGGGTAGATGGAGACGACGAGTCGGGTAGGGGCGCAGACCGCGCCCAGCTCATCCACTGCCGAGGGGGTGCCAGCAGCCCGGCGTACGGTCGAAGGCTATCTGCGGGCAGCTTTCCCCTGGTACGGGCTGGACGAGGCGTTCACGGGACCCCGCTGGCTGATGCAGGTCGGCGCCGCCGCGGACGGCACCGTGCAGCACGGATCCACCGGCCACGGCGAGGAGCCGACGATAAGACCGGACGCGTCCGGCGCGGACAAGGAGCGGTTCGCGGTCGTCGTGACCGTCGCGGCCGGACCCGTACGCCGAACCGGTGACGGTACGGGCCATCTGGACGCCACGACCGTGTCGTCGGCAGCCTGGCTGGCCGGCTCGGGGCTGCTGATGTCCACCTGGCCCGCGCAGCTCGACCACATGCTGCGCGACGACTGGCTGGCCCAGCAGACCGAGGCCGCGTTCGAACTGGCCGACGACCTGGAAGGCGCCGACTGGTCCGCGCTTTCCCTGCCCGTCGACGGCGTGCCGACGCCCTTCCACTACCGCGAGACCGAGTTCGGCTGGGTCCTGGCCGGGTCGGCGCCCAGCGGCGTCCACATCGGCGCGTACGGGCGCGGCATGAGCGCGTACGGGCTGGGCTTCTCGGCGATCGAGGACATCACGGCGTACGCGCACTGACCCGCCGTACACCGGGACATGACCGGCACGGGTGAGGGGCGGCCGCCGAAGCGGCCGCCCCTCACCCGTGCACCTCGTCCAGTGAACCCGCGAACCCGTGTCACCACGGGCTCAGCGGCTCAGAACTTGTTCCTCGGCGTGATCCCCAGCGACATGCCCGACAGGCCCCGCTGACGGGCACCCAGCTTGTTCGCGATGCCCCGCAGCGCCGCGCCCGCCGGCGAGTCCGGGTCGGAGAGCACGACGGGCTTGCCCTCGTCGCCGCCTTCCCGCAGCCGTACGTCGATCGGGATCGCGCCCAGCACCGGCACCGTCGCCCCGGTCGTTTTCGTCAGCCCCTCCGCGACCGCCCGGCCGCCGCCCGTACCGAACACATCGATCATCTCGTCGCAGTGCGGACACGGCAGGCCCGACATGTTCTCGACCACGCCGACGATCTTCTGGTGGGTCTGCACGGCGATCGAGCCCGCCCGCTCCGCGACCTCGGCCGCGGCCTGCTGCGGGGTGGTCACCACCAGGATCTCCGCGTTCGGCACCAGCTGCGCCACCGAGATCGCGATGTCGCCCGTCCCCGGCGGGAGGTCGAGCAGCAGGACGTCCAGGTCGCCCCAGTACACGTCCGCGAGGAACTGCTGGAGCGCCCGGTGCAGCATCGGCCCGCGCCACACCACCGGCGCGTTGCCCGGCGTGAACATCCCGATCGAGATGACCTTCACCCCGTTCGCCGACGGCGGCATGATCATGTTCTCGACCTGGGTGGGCTTGCCGTCCACCCCGAGCATCCGCGGCACGCTGTGCCCGTAGATGTCCGCGTCGACGACCCCGACCTTCAGCCCGTCGGCGGCCATCGCCGCCGCCAGGTTCACCGTCACCGAGGACTTGCCGACGCCGCCCTTGCCGGACGCCACCGCGTACACCCGGGTCAGCGACCCCGGCTGGGCGAAGGGGACCTCACGCTCGGCCTTGCCGCCGCGCAGCGACGCCGCCAGGTCCTTGCGCTGCTCGTCGCTCATCACGTCCAGCGTGACGTCGACGCGGGTGACACCCGCCACCGCGGCGACCGCTTCCGTGACGGTCCGGGTGATGGTGTCGCGCATCGGGCAGCCCGACACGGTCAGGTAGATGGTCACGGCCACCGCGCCGTCGGCGCCGATGTCCACGGATTTGACCATGCCCAGGTCGGTGATCGGCCGGTGGATCTCGGGGTCGTTCACCGTCGCCAGTGCGTCGCGCACCGCGTCTTCCGCCGGGAGGACGGTTCCGTACGTGTCGGTAGCCATACCCAGATGGTACGGCGCCGGGCGGCCCCCTCGGCAAGGCCGGGCGGGCGGCCGGCGGGACCGTCAGCGGTCGGACTCGTCCCGCTCCGGACGGCCGTCCTCCGCGAGCCGCTCCCGCTGCTCGCCCAGGTCCTTCATCAGGTCCTGGAGCTCCGAGCGGAGCCAGTCGCGGGTGGCGACCTCACCCAGACCCATCCGCAGCGCCGCGATCTCCCGCGTCAGGTACTCGGTGTCCGCGATCGACCGCTCGTTCTGCACCCGCTCCTGCTCCTGCGTGACCCGGTCCCGGTCGTCCTGGCGGTTCTGCGCCAGCAGGATCAGCGGCGCCGCGTACGACGCCTGGAGGGACAGCGCCAGCGTCAGGAAGATGAACGGGTACTCGTCGAAGCGCAGCGCCTTCGGGACGGTGATGTTCCAGATCACCCACAGGATGATCACCAGCGTCATCAGGACGATGAACCGCCCCGTCCCCAGGAACCGGGCCACCCGCTCCGACAGCCGCCCGAACGCCTCCGGGTCGTAGTCGGGCAGCAGCCTGCGCCGCTGCGGCCGCGGCTGGTCCAGCCGCACCCGGGGCCCGCGGGTCAGCGCGGTCGACCCGGCGCGCGCCCGCTCCTTGGCCGCGCCGTCCTTGTCCGTGCGGTCACTCGCCACGGCCGGCCTCCTCCAGGCCGCGGAAGCCCGTCTCGCGCCAGTCGTCCGGCAGCATGTGGTCCAGCACGTCGTCGACCGTCACCGCGCCGAGCAGCGAGCCGCTCTCGTCCACGACGGGCGCCGAGACCATGTTGTACGCGGCCAGGTGACTCGTGATCGCCGGCAGCGGCGTGCCCGGCGACAGCGGCGGCAGGTCGGTGTCCACGATCGAGCTGACCAGGGTGAACGGCGGATCCCGCAGCAGCCGCTGGAAGTGGACCGTGCCCAGGTACTTGCCCGTCGGGGTGTCGTCGGGCGGCCGGCAGACGTACACCTGCGCCGCCAGCGCGGGGGAGAGGTCCTGCTGCCGTACCCGCGCCAGCGCGTCCGCCACCGTCGCGTCGGGGCGCAGCACGATCGGCTCGGTCGTCATCAGACCGCCCGCGGTGCGCTCCTCGTACGACATCAGGCGCCGCACGTCCGCCGCGTCGTGCGGCTGCATCAGCGTCAGCAGCCGTTCCTTGTCCGCGTCGGGCAGCTCGGAGAGCAGGTCCGCCGCGTCGTCCGGGTCCATGGCCTCCAGGACGTCCGCCGCGCGCTCCTCCTTCAGCTTGCCGAGGATCTCCACCTGGTCGTCCTCGGGCAGCTCCTCCAGCACGTCGGCGAGCCGGTCGTCGTCCAGGGCCGCCGCCACCTCCGCGCGCCGCTTGGGCGTCAGATGGTGCAGCACGTTGGCCAGTTCGACCGGGCGCAGCCGCTCGAAGGTCGCCACGAGGTTCTCCGCGCCCTGCCCGTCCTCCTCCAGCGAGAAGCCGGTGACGGCCGACCACTCGACGGTCAGCGCCTCGCCGCGCCGCCGCAGCGCGCCGCCCTTGCCGCGCCGTACGAAGACCTTGTCGATCTCCCACTCGCGGCGGGCCGGGAGCTGATGGACCGCCACGTCCAGGACCGTCACCTCGTCGTCGTTCTCCACCAGCCGCACCCGGCGGTCCAGCAGCTCGCCGAGGACCAGGCGCTCCGTCGGGCGCTGCTCGAAGCGGCGCACGTTCACCACGCCCGTGGTGATCACCTGGCCCGACTCGATGCCGGTGACGCGGGTCATCGGCAGGAAGATCCGGCGCCTGCTGAGCACCTCGACGACGAGGCCGAGCAGCCGCGGGGGGCGCCGTCCGACGCGGAGCATCGCGACCAGGTCGCGCACCCGCCCCACCTGGTCGCCGCTGGGATCGAAGACCGGCACCCCCGCGAGGTGCGAGACGAAGACCCGGGGTGCGCCTGCCGCCATCCGAGGGCCTCCTTGGTGGTCCGACGTGGGTAGCCTCTTGCCCTTGATTGTCCTTCTATCCTGCGGGATTACGGGTTAAGGCTAGCCCGTCCCCGTGCGGGACGCCCTGGTGGATCCGTCCGTACGGCGTCCCCGAGGCTCCGTGCCGAACCCCTCACCCGGCCCCGGTACGCTGCGGTCTGCCACCTCCCACCGCGTATGAGAGGCAGTGTGTACGTGACCGCTCCCATGTCCTCCGGCCGTGCCCGCAGGGCCGTGTTCTCCGTCGCGTTGTGCGCGGGGCTCGTGACACTCCTCGCGGCGTGCAGCACCCCCGAGGACCCGGACGCGGGGACCAACGGGGTGGGGAAGCTGACCGCGGTCGAGATCGAGAAGAAGGCGCAGGCCGCCGTGGACGGCGCGGCCGCCGTCCGGCTCTCCGGGGCGCTGGTCAGCCAGGGCGAGACGTACCGCCTCAACATGCGCCTCAAGGAGAACGGCGGCACCGGGTCGGTGACGTCCGCGGACGACACCTTCGAGCTGATGCGCGTCGAGGACGACCTGTGGCTCAAGGCCGACGCCGGTTTCTGGACGCACGAGAGCGAGGGCGGCTCCGACGGCGAGGCGAGCGCCCCCACCACGAGCGACACCGAGGCCGCGGACAAGCTCCAGGACAAGTACGTGAAGGTGCCGCAGGACGACAAGTCGTACAAGCAGCTGCGCGGCTTCACCGACATCAAGGTGCTGCTCGGCGGGTTGCTGTCGCTCCACGGCGAACTGACGAAGGGTGACCACAGCAAGGTCGGCGGCATCCGCACGATCAAGGTCATCGCGAGCAAGGGCGCGGGCGGCACGCTCGACGTGTCGTTGCAGGGGGTGCCGTACCCGCTCCAGCTGATGCGGGCGGGCGGCGCGGGGACGCTGACGCTGACGGACTGGGGCAAGGACTTCACCCTGGAGGCCCCGCCCAAGGGGCAGACGGTCGACTACGGCAGCGACCTGCCGGAGTCGAGCTCCTCCTCCGACGGCTGACGGGGCGCCGGCTCACGGGCCGTCTCCCGGGCCGCGGGCCCGGCCGGTTCAGCGCGCGGCGCGCTTGCGCCGCGGGAACAGGAGCCGTCCCAGGGCCGCGGGGGCCGGCTGGCGGGTGGTCGCCCCGGTCGGCAGCGGTACGGCGGCCAGCGAACCGTCGGGCAGGCCCGGCGCCACCTCACCCGGCGTCAGCCGCAGGACCCGGCACTCGCGGGCCCAGCGCTCCGGCATCACCTCGGCGTCCGGCGCGTTCAGCCGCTTGCCCTTCAGCTCCGCGACCGCCGCCTCCCACTCCTCCGAGCGCGGTACGAGTTCGGCGACGGCCGCCGTCCAGGCGACCAGCCGGCCGCCCTTGTCCTTGCTCCGTACGGTGACCTCGGCGGCGGACCCGTCCGCGAGACCGGGCAGGGGCTGCTCGCCGGGGCCGTCGCCGACCAGGTACAGGGCGCCCTCGTGCCACACGTACCAGAGCGCCCGTTCGGGGCCCGAGCCCCGCACCCAGACGACGCCGGACTTCTTCGTGGCCTCCTCGACGAGCGCCTGGCCGAGCAGCGGTTCAGTCATGCGGGCAGCTTAGACCGGGCGCCTTGGGCCGGGCGGCGCGGACCACTTCGAGCGGACCGGTCGGAGCGCGGGGGCCGACGCGGCTCAGAGCCAGCCGTTGCGCTTGAGGCTGCGGTGGATCGTCAGGCAGGCCACCCCGATCGCGACCAGCACCATCGGATAGCCGTACCGCCAGTGCAGCTCCGGCATGTGGTCGAAGTTCATGCCGTAGATCCCGCAGACCGCCGTCGGGACGGCGATGATCGCCGCCCAGGAGGTGATCTTGCGCATGTCCTCGTTCTGCGCGACCGTCGCCTGCGCCAGGTTGGCCTGGAGGATCGAGTTCAGCAGCTCGTCGAAGCCGATGACCTGCTCGTGCACCCGGGCCAGGTGGTCGGCCACGTCCCGGAAGTACTTCTGGATGTCCGGGTCGACCAACCGCATGGGCCGCTCGCTCAGCAGCTGCATCGGCCGCAGCAGCGGCGACACCGCCCGCTTGAACTCCAGCACCTCGCGCTTGAGCTGGTAGATCCGCCCCGCGTCCGAGCCCCGCGGCCCCGCCGCCTTCGACGGCGCCGAGAACACGTCGATCTCGACCTCGTCGATGTCGTCCTGCACGGCCGCCGCCACCGCGACGTACCCGTCCACCACGTGGTCGGCGATGGAGTGCAGCACCGCGGAGGGCCCCTTGGCGAGCAACTCCTCGTCCTCCTCCAGCCGGTGGCGCAGGGTCCGCAGCGAGCCCTTGCCGCCGTGCCGGACGGTGATGACGAAGTCCCGGCCCGTGAAGCACATCACCTCGCCGGTCTCGACCACCTCGCTCGTCGCGGTCAGCTCGGTGTGCTCGACGTAGTGGATCGTCTTGAAGACGGTGAACAAGGTGTCGTCGTACCGCTCCAGCTTCGGCCGCTGGTGCGCGTGCACCGCGTCCTCCACCGCCAGCGGGTGCAGCCCGAACTCGGCCGCGATGCCGGCGAACTCCTCCTCCGTCGGCTCGTGCAGGCCGATCCAGGCGAACCCGCCGCTCTCCCGCACCCGCAGCATCGCCTCGTGGGGCGTGACGCACGGGTCCTTCTTCACCCGCCGGCCGTCGCGGTAGACCGCGCAGTCCACGACCGCGGTCGACGCCGAGGGGTCACGGGTGGCGTCGTAGTTGTCGTACTTGCCGTAACTGGCACTGGTCTTGCGCAGGGACGGGCGGACCGCTGCGCGCAGGTCACGAATCATCGACATGGCGGGCTCCTTCACGGAGAGGCCGTCGGCGAGGCGTGGCACAGCCCGGAATGGGGACGTGATGCGTACGTCCGCAAAGCGGGCGGTACCGCGGGGTCGCGGTAACGGCGTTCGCTACAGACAGGCGTGAGTAAAGGTGAGCTGAAGCGCTCTTCCGTCGTGCGAACTGCCGCGGGCCCGGGGAACGGGCGGGGGCCTCAGATCACAGAGGAAAGGAAAGGTGCGGAAGAGCGGCTGGTACTGGCCGGGTGACTTCGATCCACCGCAGCCCCACCTCCTCCGGCCGGTCCCCCTTGGGGGACGACGTGTGTCGGGACCGAGAGACACGCTTCCGCGTGCTGTCCCTACCGGCGGCCAAGACTATCAGCTGACAGCTGGCCAATAGATCCTCTTGCCCGTTCCTGACGCGATCTATGCTCCCCGCATGGGAGAAATACTGGCTCGGGTCGAGGCCCACCTCAGGACCGCTCTGGGCGAACCGGACGCGCGCGCGGCGGTGACCTTCGTGGGCACGGACCGTTTCGAGGTGCTCCGCTTCCACGGCTCCCCGGGCGACGGCGACTCCCCGGGCGGCGGCCGGGACGAGGACGCGGTGGTGCGGTACGCGACGCTCGGCATGTCCGCGCAGCCGATGGGGGATCCGGCGCAGATGCTCGCCGACCCGGTGAAGGGGCCACGGGCGGAGCTGGTCCTGTCGGTACGGGCCGGGCTCGCCGCCACCGACCAGGTGCTGCGCCCGCTGGCCGTACTGGCCGCGTCACCGCAGGTCGAAGGGGTGATCGTGGCCCCGGGCGCCTCGCTGGACCTCGGTGGCCCGCTCTGGCCAGGGGCGCCCTTCCACTCGGTCCTGGTGGGGGAGCCGGGCGGGCTGGTGGCCGACCTGGAGCTGGAGGAGCCGATGGAGCCGGTGCGCTTCCTGCCGCTGCTGCCGATGACGGTGAACGAGGCGGCGTGGAAGCGGGTGCGGGGGGCGCGGGAACTCCAGGAGCGGTGGCTGTCCCGGCGCACGGACCTGCGTGATCCGCTGCGCCGGTCGGTCGCGCTGGACTGACCGGCCTGGCGCGCCGCACTGACCGGCCTGGCTCGATCCCGCCGGTCGGTGGTACGCGTCCGGCCGGATACGCGAACCTCTTCGCGGCAGCTCAGGTGATCGTCCTTGACGGGGCGTCGAGCGGGGAGGACCGTGGGGCGCTATGAGGGGCGAACCCAGTTGCCCGAAGTGCGGTGGCCGGATCAGGGCGCCCGGCCTCTTCGCCGACTCGTGGGAGTGCGACGCGCACGGCGCCGTGCAGCCGCTCCAGCCGGTGATACCACCCAGCGTCGAGGCGCTCGGCGTGGTGGTGAACCGGGCGCGCGTCCCGGTCTGGATGCCCTGGCCCCTGCCCGTCGGCTGGCTCTACACCGGCGTCGCCCACGCGGGCGACGACCGCGGCGGCGGCCGGGCCACCGCCGTCGCCTGCTCGGGCCCCGCGCCGCTCGGCGGGGTCGGGGAACTGCTGCTGATCGCCGAGGAGCTGGGGGTCGGGCTCGGGGCGCGGTACGCGGGGATCGAGGGCCCGGACCCCGGGCCGCGCATACGGATCGACCGGCCGCCGCACGCCAAGCTGCTCGCCGCCGGGCGGCCCACCCCGCTCTGGCAGGTCGAGGGCACCCCGGACGACCGGGCCGTGTTCGCGGGGGAGGCGCTCGGGCTCTGGCTCTGGGCCATCGTCTGGCCCGAGCAGTCGGGGCTGCTGCTGTACGACGAACTGGTGCTGACCGACCTGCGCGACGCCGGCACGGAGGTGGAGCTGCTGCCGTGCGGGGCGCTGTCGCCGAGACTGCTGTCCTGACGCGCGGCGGCACGCACCGCGGGCGCCGCACCGAGGTGCCGCACGAACGCCCCGTACCCGGGCGTTCGAATCGACCGTTATCCTGGAGCGTCCCCTCAGCCGTCCGCGCAGCCGTCCCCCGGCTGTCCCGAGTCCTGGAGTCACGCGTCGTGCGCATCGACCTGCACACCCACTCCACCGCCTCGGACGGCACGGACACCCCCGCCGAACTGGTCCGCAACGCGGCCGCCGCCGGACTCGACGTCGTCGCCCTCACCGACCACGACTCCACCCGCGGCCACGCCGAGGCGATCGCCGCCCTCCCCGGCCTCGACCGGGAACTGACGCTGGTCACCGGCGCCGAACTCTCCTGCCGCGTCGACGGCGTCGGGCTCCACCTGCTCGCCTACCTCTTCGACCCCGACGAGCCCGACCTGCTGCGCGAACGCGAGCTGGTACGCGACGACCGCGTCCCGCGCGCGAAGGCCATGGTCGGCAGGCTCCAGGAACTGGGCGTCCCGATCACCTGGGAGCAGGTCGCCCGGATCGCGGGCGACGCCTCCCTCGGTCGCCCCCACGTCGCCACCGCCCTCGTCGAACTGGGCGTCGTCGAGACCGTCTCCGACGCCTTCACCTCCGACTGGCTCGGCAACGGCGGCCGCGCCTACGCCTCGAAGCACGAGCTGGACCCCTTCGACGCGATCCGCCTGGTCAAGGCGGCCGGCGGCGTCACCGTCTTCGCCCACCCCCAGGCCGTCACCCGCGGCGCCGTGGTCCCGGAGTCCGCCATCGCACGCCTCGCCGCCGCCGGCCTCGACGGCATCGAGATCGACCACATGGACCACGACGCCCCGACCCGCGCCCGGCTGCGCGGCCTCGCCAAGGACCTCGGCCTGCTCGGGACGGGGTCGAGCGACTACCACGGCACCCGGAAGTTCGTGGAACTCGGCGCGTGCACCACCGACCCCGAGATCTACGGCGAGATCACCCGGCGTGCCTCGGGAGCCTTCCCGGTGCCGGGCGCGGGCGGACGCGCGTAACCCAGGACGCCTGACGCCCGGGCCTTCCGGCACAGGACGTCCGCCTCGGCCGGCTGACGCCCGACGCCCCGTCGTGGCCGGCGGGCTCACGCCCGCGACACGACGCCACGCCCGTACCCCGCCACCGCACTCCCTCGCGCGGCCCTCCGCGGCCCCGCGCTGTGTTCCGCCCACCCACCGGACGGGCCCGACGGCCCGTCATTCCCGCTAGGCCTCACCGTGTTCGACCTCGCCGTGTTCGGCTCCCTCTTCCTCACCCTGTTCGTGATCATGGACCCGCCCGGGATCACGCCGATCTTCCTCGCCCTCACCTCCGGCCGGCCCACCAGGATCCAGCGCAATATGGCCTGGCAGGCCGCGGCCGTCGCCTTCGGCGTGATCGCCGTCTTCGGCGTCGCCGGCCAGCAGATCCTCGACTACCTGCACGTCTCCGTGCCCGCGCTGATGATCGCGGGCGGCCTGCTCCTGCTGCTCATCGCGCTCGACCTGCTGACGGGCAAGACCGACGAGCCCAAGCAGACCAAGGACGTCAACGTCGCCCTCGTACCCCTCGGCATGCCGCTCCTCGCCGGTCCCGGCGCGATCGTCTCCGTCATCCTCGCCGTCCAGCACGCGCACGGCCTGGCGGCGCAGGTCTCCGTCTGGGCGGCGATCCTGGCGATGCACGTCGTCCTGTGGGTGACGATGCGGTACTCGCTGGTCATCATCCGGCTGATCAAGGACGGCGGGGTGGTGCTGGTGACCCGGCTGGCGGGGATGATGCTCTCGGCGATCGCCGTGCAGCAGATCATCAACGGCATCACCCAGGTCGTCCAGAACGCCTGAGCACACAGCAGCGCCCCCGTACGGGTGATCCGTACAGGGGCGCTTTCACAAGGCGTCGGTCGTCAGGCGTCCGTCGTGCGTCGTCGGTCGTCGAGCGGTGGTCCGGGTATGGGGTAAGTGTTACGAGGCCGAGGATTCGGCCGGTCGGATGTAGATGCGCTGCCCCATCGCTGCGGCCTGCTGCACGATCCGATTGACGGAGGCGGCGTCCACGACGGTCGAGTCCACTGCGGAACCGTCGACATCGTCAAGACGCATGATTTCGAAGCGCACGCGCTTCTCCCTTCGTCTGATCCTCCTGCTGGAGAACTATGGATGACGGGCTTGCCCGCCGTTGCCTACATGAGTCTGCAACGGCTTGCCCTCTGCAAACATTCCCTACGCTAAGGAAATTTTTCGGGTGGCTAACTACTGGCGGGTACGGTGCGGTCCACGGAGAATGAAACGCGTATGAACGAGGCAGAGATCAACCCAGAGCTCCACGACATCGGTGCCCGTCTGGAGCGCACCAACGAACTGCTCCAGCGCGTGCTGGCGGAGGTCGGCAAGACCCCGTCCACACACGCCATCTTCGTCGACGCGGGTTACGTCTATGCTGCGGCCGGGTTGCTTGTAGCGGGCACCGAGGACCGGCGGTCGTTCGACCTGGACGCCGAGGGCATCATCGAGGCCTTCATCGACAAGGCCAGGATCATCTTCGCGGACAGCCGGCTGCTGCGCGTCTACTGGTACGACGGCGCCAGGCGGCGCATCCACACCCCGGAGCAGCAGCTCATCGCCGAGCTGCCGGACGTCAAGGTCAGGCTCGGCAACCTGAACGCGAACAACCAGCAGAAGGGCGTCGACTCGCTGATCCGCACGGACCTCGAATCGCTGGCCCGGCACCGCGCGATCAGCGACGCCGCGCTGGTCGGCGGGGACGAGGACCTGGTGTCCGCCGTCGAGGCCGCGCAGGGGTACGGGGCCCGGGTCCACCTGTGGGGCATCGAGGCGTCCGAGGGGCGCAACCAGGCGGAGCCGCTGCTCTGGGAGGTCGACAGCCAGCGCACCTTCGACCTGGACTTCTACAAGCCCTTCGTCACGCGCCGCCCGGTCACGACGTACGAGCACGAGGGCGACCCGCCGCCCTCCCGCGACCAGGTGCGCTTCATCGGCGCGCAGATCGCGGCGACGTGGCTCGCGGAGCGGGGGCGGATGGCGATGGGCGAGCTGCTGCCGGGCCATCCGTACCTGCCCGGACCGGTGGACCAGGACCTGCTGATCGAGGCGGAGAAGCTCCTCCAGCGGTCGCTGCGGGGGCACTCCGTGCTGCGGCGGGCGTTGCGGGACGGGTTCTGGCAGCACCTCCAGTCGAACTACTGACGCCGCCCGGTAGGCCTCTGGCAGGTCTTTAGTAGGCCTCGTCCCAGAAGTCCGCGAGCGCCTTGGCCGTCGCGTCGGGGCGGTCGGTGTTGGGGGAGTGCTCGGCGCCGGTGATGACGGTCCTGCGCGCGCCGAGCCGGGTGGCCATCGAGTCCAGCCAGGCCACGGGCCAGGTGTCGTCGCGCTCGCCCGACATCACGTGCTTGGGCAGCGGCTGTACGGCGGCGAGCTCGGCGACCCGGTCGGGCTCCGAGGCCAGCTGGCGGCCGGCGGCGATGAGCTGGGCGGGGTGGGTGCGGAGCCAGCGGTGGCGCAGTTCGGCGCCGTCCGTGGGGGTTTCCTCGGCGGGCGCGTCCATCGCCTGCATGGCCGCCCACACCTCCTCCATCGTCATGGTGGAGAGGGCGTCGCGGAGCAGCTTCAGCTTCTCGCGCTGGGCGGGGGCGACCTCGGCGGGGCCGGAGGACAGCAGCGTCAGCGAGCGGAACGGCGCCCTGTCGAGCAGGACGGCCGCGCGGGCGAGGTGGCCGCCGAAGGAGTGTCCGAGGAGGTGGACGGGGGTGCCGTCGGTGCCGGTGGCGTCGAGGGCCTCGGCCTGGGCGAGGATGTCGGCCGCGAGCTCGCCCTGGGTGTAGGCCTCTTCGGTGTCGGGGCCCTCGGTCTCGTACTGCCCCCTGCCGTCCACGGCGACGACCCGGTACCCGGCCTGCGTGAGGGGCTCCAGCAGCGCGATGAAGTCCTCCTTGCTCCCGGTGAACCCGGGCACGAGCAACGCGGTCCCCTGCGCCCGCCCGGCAGGCCGAGCATCGAGCGCCGCGAAGCGCCCGCGGCGGGTGCGGAGGGGGGTGGCTCGGGCGCAGGGGGGTGGGGTCCAGGTGGGGGGCCTACTCATGGGATGAGGGTACGCCGGGGTGGTCTTGGTGCGGGTTGCTGTTTGGTGTCCTCAATCGCCGGACGGGCTTGATGGTGCCCGCTGCGGGCCGGTGGCCATCCTCGGGTTGTCGCCGGGGGTCGGCCAGGGGCCATGTCCTGCACTGCATGTTTTACGTCGCGCTCACCCTGCTGTGTCAGCAACGCCCGTCACGCGACACAAAACACGCTCTACGTTCCGGACACGACCCCTGTCCGCCCCCCTTCCAGGCGCGCGTACAGGCAAATCCAGCCCGTCCGGCGTTTGAGGACATCTTTGACCGCAACGGTCACGCCCGACCGCAACCCCTCTCAAGCCCGTCCGGCGTTTGAGGACGTCTTTGACCCGCAGGGTCATCGGGCCCGAGCCACATTCAGCCTGTCCGGCGCTTGAGGACATCGGTGACCGCAACGGGCAGGCCCGACCGCAACCCCCTCAAGCCCGTCCGGCGATTGAGGACATGGGGTGGGTATGCCGGTGGCCCGCGTCCCCGGGGTGGGGGAGCGGGCCACTGGTGGTGAGGGTCAGGCTTCCGGGGTTGCCTCGGGGGTCTTCGCGCGGGTGCGGCGACGCGGCTTCGTTTCGGGGGCGGTTTCCTCGGTGGCCGCCGTCTCTACGGGAGTCTTTGCGCGGGTGCGGCGGCGCGGCTTTGTCTCGGGGACGGTCTCCTCGATGGCCACGACCTCGGCCTCTGCCGGCTTGGTTGCGCGGGTGCGGCGGCGGGGCTTTGTTTCCGCGACGGCCTCGGCGACTACCGCCTCCGGTGCTGCCGCCTCGGCCACCGCGTCCGCGGGCTTCGTTGCGCGGGTGCGGCGGCGGGGCTTGGTGGCGGGCTCCGCGTCGGGCGACGACACGGGCGGCTCCGCCACGATCACCGCCGCGGTCTGGAACGTCGCCTCCGGAGCGGCACCCGCCTCCACGACCGCGGCGCGCGTGCGCCGACGGCGGCGCGGCGTGCGCGTCTCCGCCGACTCGACCGGGTCCGGCGTCTCGACCACGACGGCCGTCTGGAACTGCGGCTCGGGCGCCTGGACCGGCGGCTGCGCCAACGGCTCCAACCGTACCCGGGGCTGGCCCGAGGACTGCTTCGCCCTGCTCCGCGCGGGTGCGGAAGCGGTCACCGCTACCGGCGCCTCGGTCGGCTGCTCGGCCACAGCCACGGCCACGTCCACGACCTCGGCCCCACCCCCGCGCGTACGGCGGCGCTGCCGAGGCGTACGCGTACGCGCCGGGCGCTCCTCGCGGACGGCGGACGCGGCGGCGGCCACCGCGGGCGACTTGCGGCCGCGGCCGCCCGTCTCGCCCAGGTCCTCGACCTGCTCCGCCGCCAGTCCGGCGCGCGTCCGGTCCGTACGCGGCAGGATCCCCTTCGTGCCGGCCGGGATGTTCAGCTCCTCGAACAGGTGCGGGGACGTCGAGTACGTCTCCGGCGGGTCCGGGAAGCCCAGGTCCAGCGCCTTGTTGATCAGCTGCCAGCGGGGGATGTCGTCCCAGTCCACGAGCGTCACGGCGATACCGGACGCTCCCGCGCGGCCGGTCCGGCCGATGCGGTGGAGGTACGTCTTCTCCTCCTCGGGCGACTGGTAGTTGATGACGTGCGTCACACCTTCGACGTCGATACCGCGCGCGGCGACGTCCGTGCACACCAGCACGTCCACCTTGCCGTTGCGGAACGCGCGCAGCGCCTGCTCGCGGGCGCCCTGGCCCAGGTCGCCGTGGACCGCGCCGGAGGCGAAGCCGCGCTGGGCGAGCTGGTCGGCGATGTCCGCCGCCGTGCGCTTCGTACGGCAGAAGATCATCGCGAGGCCGCGGCCCTCGGCCTGGAGGATGCGCGCGACCATCTCCGGCTTGTCCATGGAGTGGGCGCGGTAGACGCGCTGCGTCGTGTTGGCGACCGTCGCGCCCGCGTCGTCCGGCGACGTGGCGCTGATGTGCGTCGGCTGCGACATGTACCGGCGGGCGAGACCGATGACCGCGCCCGGCATGGTCGCCGAGAACAGCATCGTCTGGCGCTTGGGCGGCAGCAGCTGGATGATCCGCTCGACGTCGGGCAGGAAGCCCAGGTCGAGCATCTCGTCGGCCTCGTCCAGGACGAGGGCGCGGATGTGCGAGAGGTCGAGCTTCTTCTGGCCCGCGAGGTCGAGGAGCCGGCCCGGGGTGCCGACGATCACGTCGACGCCCTTCTTGAGCGCTTCCACCTGGGGCTCGTACGCCCGGCCGCCGTAGATGGCGAGCACCCGGACGTTCCGCACCTTGCCGGCGGTCAGGAGGTCGTTGGTGACCTGCTGGCACAGCTCGCGGGTCGGCACGACGACAAGCGCCTGCGGTGCGTTGGTGAGCTTCTCGGGGGCCGCGCGGCCCGCCTCGACGTCCGCGGGGACGGTGACGCGCTCCAGGAGGGGGAGACCGAAGCCCAGGGTCTTGCCCGTGCCGGTCTTCGCCTGTCCGATGACGTCCTTGCCGGACAGGGCGACCGGGAGGGTCATCTCCTGGATGGGGAACGGGGACATGATGCCGACGGCTTCGAGTGCTTCTGCCGTCTCGGGGAGGATTCCGAGGTCTCGGAAAGTCGTAGTCAGGGTGCTGCCTCTTCTGTGAGACGCGACGCGAGGCGAACGCTGGGGGTCGTACCGCACCTGGGTACTCAGCCGACCGTGGATTGGCCGGATGGCGCGGGACCACTGCCGTCGCTCGAGCGCTCGTGCCGCTGAGGGGGCCCCTCATCTGGGACTCGTCCGCACCTGTGCGTACGATTCCGCGCGGAGGGCGGTCGGGGCGGAGCCGATCGGGCCACCGACCGGGCATCCTCGTAAGGCCTGGCCGCGGAGGATCCCACAGTCAGACACTGCGATGGCCCGCCGAATACTCGGCAGGCGCATTACCACTGTACCCCGGAATCGCGCACATGTGTCGGGCGAATTCGTCGGAACGGTGTGGTGGCCGTGTCCGACCGGCCCCTTACGGGGTGCCCCGAGCGGGCTATTGTGCGGTCCATGGAGACGCCCGACAACGCCACCGTGCCCGTGGCCGCAGCCCAGGAACCCACCGGAATCGCCGCCCAGGACTGGGAGACGGCCTCCGCGGAGCCGCAGTACCGCGCCGCGGTCGTGGATCTGCTGGGAGCGCTCGCGTACGGCGAACTGGCGGCCTTCGAACGGCTCGCCGAGGACGCCAAGCTCGCGCCGACGCTGGCCGACAAGGCGGCGCTGGCGAAGATGGCCGCCGCGGAATTCGGCCACTTCGACCGGCTGAACGACCGGCTGCGCGCGATCGACGCCGAGCCCACCGAGGCGATGGAGCCGTTCGCCAAGGCGCTCGACGACTTCCACCGCCAGACCGCGCCGTCGGACTGGCTGGAGGGCCTGGTCAAGGCGTACGTCGGCGACTCGATCGCGAGCGACTTCTACCGCGAGGTCGCGGCGCGGCTGGACACGGACACCCGCGCCCTGGTGCTGGCCGTCCTGGACGACACCGGGCACGGGAACTTCGCCGTGGAGAAGGTGCGCGCCGCGATCGAGGCGGAGCCGCGGGTCGGCGGCCGGCTCGCGCTGTGGGCGCGGCGGTTGATGGGTGAGGCGCTGTCGCAGGCGCAGCGGGTCGTGGCCGACCGTGACGCGCTCTCGACGATGCTGGTGGGCGGGGTGGCGGACGGGTTCGACCTCGCGGAGGTCGGGCGGATGTTCTCCCGGATCACGGAGGCGCACACGAAGCGGATGGCCGCGCTGGGGCTGGCCGCCTAGGTTCCGGGCGCCGGACGGGCCGTCAGTCGCCCGACGGGCTCAGGACGAG
The DNA here is from genome assembly GCF_011694815.1 of Streptomyces liangshanensis. Lineage (NCBI taxonomy): Bacteria > Bacillati > Actinomycetota > Actinomycetes > Kitasatosporales > Streptomycetaceae > Streptomyces > Streptomyces liangshanensis. The sequence continues at coordinate 2,649,370 of NZ_CP050177.1, read as the reverse complement.
GCGGCGTCGTGTGGGGCGCAGGAGGAGGGACACCACCACCGCACCCACCGTCGCCGCGCCCGCCAGGGTCGGCAGGGCGTGGCCGGGGCCGAGCGCCATGTGCGTCAGGTACGCGCCGAACAGCGTGCCCAGCGTGCCGGCCAGGAACACCGTGCGGCGGGCCGGAAGCCGGTGCGGCAGGAGGTGGGCCGCGGCCCACGAGAGGCCGAGTCCGAGCAGGACCGAGACAAGAGCTTCCGAGACCACTGCTGTCACCTCACGACGCCGGGGGTGGGTCCTACGATCATGCGAAACCGCTAGCCCGTCACTACCCGCGGCGGACCGAACACAACCCTCACAGCGTGAAGGCCCGGCGGGAGTCCCGCCGGGCCTTCACGTCCATGCCGTGCCGAAGGCTAGAGCGCACCGAATCCGACGCGTCGTGTCGCCGGCTCGCCGATCTCCACGTACGCGATCCGCTCGGCCGGTACGAGGACCTTCCGCCCCTTGTCGTCCGTGAGGCTGAGCAGCTGCGCCTTGCCGGCGAGCGCGTCGGCCACGGCGCGCTCGACCTCCTCGGCGGACTGCCCGCTCTCCAGAACGATCTCGCGGGGCGTGTGCTGCACGCCGATCTTGACCTCCACCGCTATGTCCCTCCGAACGGTCAGTGCGTTGCGCGGCCAGCCGCGCTGTACGCAGCACACATTAGCCCGGAGAGAGCATCGGAAAGGCGCCGGACGGGCACGCCCGCAGCGAACACGGGCCGCGCGCCGCGACCGGCGGTACCGGCCGGCCGCGTCCCGCGCGGGCTCAGTGCTGCTCGCTGCCGTGCAGCGGGAAGCCGGCGATGCCGCGCCAGGCCAGGGAGGTGAGGAGCTGGACCGCCTGCTCACGCGGGATGGCGGACTCGCTGGACAGCCAGTAGCGGGCCACCACCTGGGAGACCCCGCCGAGGCCCACGGCCAGCAGCATGGACTCCTCCTTGGACAGCCCGGTGTCCTCCGCGATCACGTCCGAGATGGCCTCGGCGCACTGGAGGGCGACCAGGTCGACCCGCTTGCGCACCTCGGGCTCGTTGGTGAGGTCCGACTCGAAGACCAGGCGGAACGCGCCGCCCTCGTCCTCGACGTACGCGAAGTACGCGTCCATCGTCGCCTCGACGCGGAGCTTGTTGTCCGTGGTCGAGGCCAGCGCCGTGCGGACCGCCTGGAGCAGCGCCTCGCAGTGCTGGTCCAGCAGGGCCAGGTACAGCTCCAGCTTGCCGGGGAAGTGCTGGTAGAGGACGGGCTTGCTGACGCCCGCCCGCTCCGCGATGTCGTCCATCGCCGCCGAGTGGTAGCCCTGCGCGACGAATACCTCCTGCGCCGCGCCCAGCAGCTGGTTGCGTCGCGCGCGGCGCGGCAGACGGGTGCCTCGCGGGCGTGCCGCCTCGGTCTGCTCTATGGCTGTCACGCCGCCTCCCAAAAGATCGTTCTGTGCGCGCTGTGCGCCGCGCCGCCATCGTACTTTTGGGCAACGGGGCGGCGTGTGGTGCGGAAGCACAATTTCACGGACCGGACGGCCGGTGACGACCCGCATCCTCCCGTACGGCCGTATCAGCGGTATTCGTCCTCGTCGAGGGTCACCGCCCTCGCCTGTTCGACGGCGTCGCCCTCGTCCGCCTCCGCCGGGTCGGCGGCGGGCCGTCCGTCGGCGGAGGCGTCGTCCTCGTCCCGGTCGGCGGGGACGGCCTCCGCGCGCTGCTCCGCGGCGTCGTCCTCGGGCGTCTCGGTGCCGATCTCGTCCGGGTCCGTGGGGTCGACCGTCATCTCTGCCCTTTCTCTTCGCGTAGGAAAGGGGCGGGGGCGAAGACCCCTTCCTCCGAGAGTAGGAGCAGGGGCCCCGCGGCGCCATGGGGGACTGTGACGGCGAACACACGAACCCGCGCGTGATCGTCTCGTAACATTGCCCGCATGTCTTCGACCGAGCTGCCGGAAACCCTTGCCGCCGCCGTGGCTCCACGGGTCAGCGCCGTACGGATCAGGCAGGGGGAGCGGCTGCGCTCGGTGGAGCTTCCCGGGCTCACCCTGACGGTACGGTCCCGGCCGGGGACGCGCACCGGAGCGCCGCCCGCGCTGTACGTCCACGGGCTCGGGGGCTCGTCGGAGAACTGGTCCGCGCTGATGCCGCTCCTGGAGGACGTGGTGGACGGGGAGGCCGTCGACCTGCCGGGCTTCGGGGACTCGCCGCCGCCGGACGACGGCAACTACTCGATCACCGGGCAGGCCCGCGCGGTGATCCGGCTGCTGGACGCCGGCCGGCGCGGGCCCGTGCACCTCTTCGGCAACTCGCTGGGCGGCGCGATCGCCACCCGGGTCGCCGCCGCCCGCCCCGATCTCGTCCGGACGCTCACGCTGGTCTCGCCGGCGCTGCCCGAGCTGCGGATCCAGCGCAGCGCCGTCCCCACCGCGCTGGTGGCCCTCCCCGGCATGACCGCGCTCTTCGGGCGGCTGACCCGGGGCTGGACGGCGGAGGAGCGCACCCGCGGACTGCTCGCCCTCTGTTACGGCGACCCGTCGCTCGTCACCGACGAGGAACTGGCGAACGCCGTGCGGGAGATGGAGCGCAGGCTCGAACTCCCCTATTTCTGGGACGTGATGGCGCGCTCGGCGCGCAGTATCGTCAACGAGTACACACTCGGTGGTCAACACGGTCTGTGGCGGCAGGCCGAACGGGTGCTGGCGCCGACGCTGCTCGTGTACGGCGGCCGGGATCAGCTTGTTTCGTACCGTATGGCCCGCAAGGCGTCGGCCGCGTTCCGTGATTCACGGCTCCTGACGCTTCCCGACGCCGGGCATGTTGCCATGATGGAGTACCCGGAACAGGTCGCGCAGGCCTGGCGGGACCTCATCGACGACGAGCACAGGAGCTGACCGGGGCGTGGGACGACACAGTCGCAAGGGCCCCGCTCCGCAGGGCGCGCGGAACAGAGGCGGCCAGGCGCCCGGCGCGCCGGTCGCCGACCCGCCGGCCGCGGGGCCCGACGGTCCCGGGGGCGGCCGGCGCCGGCGCTCCGACGGCGGCCTCGGCCCCGAGCAGCACCGGGGCGCGCCGGACTCCGCGGCCGGGCCCGGCGGGCCGCGGGTGCGCGGCGGGCATCCCGAACAGCGTGAGCCCGGCGGCGGTTGGGGCTCCGCGCAGCGCTACGGCGACCCGCAGGGGTACGGCGACAAGCAGCGCCACGGCGACCGGCCGGGGGCCGCGCTGCCCTCGGGGCGTACGCGCTCCGGCGCCGGGACCGCGTCCCGTGTCCCGGGTCCCCGGCGGGAGTTCGTCGACGCGTTCGACGGCTTCGACGCGTTCGACACCACCGGCTCCCTCCGTACGGTCTCCGGAGCGGGTACGGCGCCCGGGTTCGGCCCGGCACCCTGCGACCTCGACGGCCCGCCAGGTCCCGGGGGCCCGGCGGCGGACACCGCCCGCCCCGCCAGGGGCGGCAAGGGCCGCGCCCTGACCGGCATCGCGGCCGCCGCGGTCACCACGGTCCTCGCCGTCGTCGTGGCGGGCCAGGTCGCCGACGGCGGCGCCCGCGAGGTGAGCGCCAAGGCGTCCGGCGGTACGGACCGGGGCACCGACGACGACATCGCCTCGCGCTCCGAGGGCCGGGCCGTCCCGCCGCTGGAGACCGCGCCGCCGAGACCGGTCGTGGCCGCGCCCCTGACGTACGACCAGCTGATGACCCGGCAGTTCCCGCTCGACCCGAAGCTGACCGCGTCCGGTGACTTCGACGCCGTACCGGGCCTGGACAAGGCACCGGGCAAGGGGCAGAAGTTCCGCTACCGGGTCGACGTGGAGAAGGGGCTCGGCCTGGACGGCACGCTGTTCGCGCAGGCCGTGCAGAAGACGCTCAACGACAACCGGAGCTGGGCGCACAACGGCGCCATGACCTTCGAGCGGATCTCCAGCGGCGCCCCCGACTTCGTGATCACGCTCGCCAGCCCGGGCACCACCGCGTTCTGGTGCGCCAAGTCCGGGCTCGACACCACCGTCGACAACGTGTCCTGCGACTCGGCCTCCACCGACCGCGTGATGATCAACGCGTTCCGCTGGGCGCGGGGCTCGCAGACGTACGGGGACCGGGCGATGTTCGCGTACCGGCAGATGCTCATCAACCACGAGATCGGACACCGGCTCGGGCACAGTCATGTGAGCTGCCGCACTCCCGGGACCCTCGCGCCCGTCATGCAGCAACAGACCAAATCCCTGAACGTGGAAGGGATCAAGTGCAAGCCGAACCCGTGGGTCTATCCCACGGATTGAGACAACCGTCTCAAACCACGTTGACATCCCGACACGGGGTCGTTCATATTTCTCGGCATGTCTCCCCGCCGCGCCACCGCCTTCGGTCATGCCGCCATTGAGCTCGCGCTCATCGGCGTGACCGCGCTGTGCGTGGCGGACATTCTCTGTAGCTGACGCCTGCCCTCGCGCGCGCCGGCTTTCCCGCCGTCGCTCCCGCGCTGGGCGTACTCCGTCCGTACGCAGGCGCGGCCAGCCGGTTCACCCTCCTCACCTCGGTCACTGCTGCCTGCCTCCGGTCGGAGGGCGAGTCCCGCCGTCCGATCCTCGGCACCACCCCAACCCCCCCTGCCTGTGCAGCACACCGAGAGGCTTCTTCCGATGCGTCAACCGTCCGTCATTTCCCGCCGTGTGGCAGTGGCCGCCGTCACCCTGGCCCTGGCCGCGGGCGCCGCCGCCTGCGGTCCCGAGGACAACGATGCCAAGGGCGACGGCGGCGCGGCCCCGGCCTCCGGCAAGCCGCAGAAGGGCGGGACGCTCTCGGTTCTCAACAACGAGCCGCAGACCGACTTCGACCCGGCGCGCCTCTACACCTCGGGCGGCGGCAACATCCCCTCGCTCGTCTTCCGTACGCTCACCACCCGCAACCGGGCGAACGGCGCCGAGGGCAACAAGGTCGTCCCCGACCTCGCCACCGACACCGGCCGCCCCAACGCGGACGCCACCGAGTGGACGTACACCCTCAAGGACGGCCTGAAGTTCGAGGACGGCTCCCCGATCACCACCGCCGACATCAAGTACGGCATCGAGCGCTCCTTCGCGGCCGAACTGTCCGGCGGCGCCCCGTACCTGCGCGACTGGCTCGTCGGCGGGTCCACGTACCAGGGCCCGTACAAGGACAAGAAGGGCCTCGCCTCGATCGAGACGCCCGACGCGAAGACGATCGTCTTCAAGCTGGACAAGCCCGAGGGCGACTTCCCCTTCCTGGCCACCGCCACCCAGTTCGCGCCGGTGCCCAAGGCCAAGGACACCGGGACGAAGTACGAGGAGAAGCCCGTCTCCTCCGGTCCCTACAAGGTCGTCAGCAACGAGGGCGACGGCGAGCACATGGTCCTGGAGCGCAACCCCAACTGGTCGGAGGCGACCGACTCCCAGCGGCACGCCTACCCCGACAAGATCGACGTGAAGGCGGGCCTCGACGCGGCCGTCATCAACCAGCGCCTGTCCACCAGCACGGGCCCCGACGCCGCCGCGATCACCACCGACACCAACCTGGGACCGGCCGAGCTGGCCCAGGTCGGCAGTGACAAGAACCTCGCCTCGCGCGTCGGCACCGGTCACTTCGGCTACACCAACTACCTCGCCTTCAACCCGAAGGTGAAGCCGTTCGACAACCCCAAGGTGCGCCAGGCCATCGCCTACGCGATCAACCGCACCAGCGTCATCAACGCCGCCGGCGGCTCCGCCCTCGCCGAGCCCGCCACCACCTTCCTGCCCAACCAGCCGGCCTTCGGCTACACGCCGTACGACCCGTTCCCGGCGGGCAAGACGGGTGACCCGGTGAAGGCCAAGGAGGTGCTCAAGGAGGCCGGTTACCCCAAGGGGCTGACCATCACCCTCACGCACTCCACCGAGCAGAACCGCGAGACGAGCCCCGAGGTCGCCACCGCCGTGCAGGAGGCGCTCAAGAAGGCCGGCATCACGGTCAAGCTGGAGGGCCTGGAGCACAACGCGTTCAACGAGGCCCGCTGGACCGTCTCCAAGGAGCCCGGCTTCTTCCTCTCCCGCTGGGGAGCCGACTGGCCGTCCGGCGGCCCCTTCCTCGCCCCGATCTTCGACGGCCGCCAGATCGTCAAGGACGGCGCGGGCAACTTCAACCACGCGCAGCTGAACGACCCGGCGGTCAACAAGGAGATCGACGAGATCAACAAGCTGACCGACCCGGCCGCCGCCGCGCAGCGCTGGGGCGCGCTCGACAAGAAGATCGGCGAGCAGGCGCTCGACGTCCCCCTCTTCCACCCCGTGTACAAGCGGTTGGTCGGCAAGGACGTCAAGAACGTCGTCATCAGTGACTGGACCGGTGTCCTCGACATCTCGCAGGTCTCCGTCAAGTGACTGCCGCTGATCTCCTGACGTCCGAGGCGGCGACCCCCGTCGCCGCCTCGGGCGGGCGCCAGGTCTGGCGACGGCTGCGCTCCCGCCCCTCGGCGGTCGTCGCGGCCGTCGTCCTCGTCCTGCTGGTGGTGCTGGCGCTCGCCGCGCCGCTGCTCGCCGCCCTGGAGGGCCAGGACGCCAACACGTACCACGACAGCCTGATCGACTCCGCCCGCGGCGGGGTGCCGACCGGCTCCTTCGGCGGCGTGAGCGCCGACCACTGGCTCGGTGTCGAACCGGGCACCGGGCGCGACCTGTTCGTCCGGCTGCTGTACGGCGCCCGGGTCTCCCTCCTGGTGGCGCTCGGCGCCACCGTCGTGCAACTGGCGATCGGCGTGGCCGTCGGCCTCGCGGCCGGTCTCGGCAACCGCTTCCTCGACACCCTCCTCAGCCGCGTCACCGACGTGATGGTCGCGCTGCCGTTCCTGGTCATGGGCATCGCCCTGACGGCCGTGGTGCCCTCCGAGTTCCCCCGCTCGCTGCTGCTGATCCTGATCATCGGCCTGCTGGGCTGGGGCGGCACGTCGAGGATCGTGCGGGCCCAGACCCTCGGCCTCAAGGAACTCGACTTCGTCTCCGCCGCCCGCCTCGGCGGCTCCGGCAAGCTGCGGGTGGCCCGGCGCGAACTGCTGCCGTCGCTCGCCGCGCCCGTCATCACCTACGCGTCGATCCTGCTGCCCTCGAACATCGTGACCGAGGCCTCGCTGTCCTTCCTCGGCGTCGGCGTGAAACCGCCCACACCGTCCTGGGGCCAGATGCTGTCGAGCGCGCAGACGTGGTTCCGCGCCGACCCCATGTACGTGCTGCTGCCCTCCGGGGTGCTGTTCGTGACCGTCCTCGCCTTCACCGTGCTGGGCGACGCGGTCCGTACCGCGCTCGACCCGCGCGAGGCCAGCCGGCTGCGGATCGGCCGCTCCCGGGCGGGCCGCGCCCGTACCCCCCGTACCGCACGCAAGACGCCCGAGGGAACGGCCTCATGACGCGCTACCTGCTCAAACGGCTCGGCGGCGCGCTGCTCGTCCTGCTCGTCCTGTCCGTCGTGATCTACGCGCTCTTCTACGTGGCGCCGGGCGACCCCGCCCGGCTCGCCTGCGGTGAGCGCTGCTCGCCGCAACAGGTCGCGCAGGTCAGGGAACAGCTCAAGCTGACCGATCCCGTGTGGTTGCAGTACGCCCACTTCATCCAGGGCATCTTCGCCGGCCGCGACTACTCGACCGGCACGGCGAGCCTGCACTGCGATGCGCCGTGCCTCGGCTTCTCGTACCAGAACCAGCAGCAGGTCACCCAGCTGATCATGCAGCGGCTCCCCGCGACCGCCTCCCTCGCGTTCGGTGCGATGGTGGTGTGGCTGATCATCGGCGTCGGCACCGGACTGCTCTCCGCGCTGCGGCGCGGCGGCATCACCGAGCGCACCCTGACCCTGCTCACCCTCGCGGGCACGAGCACCCCGGTGTTCATCCTCGGGCTGCTGATCCTGATGGTGGTCTGCGCCTACCTCCAGTGGCTGCCGTTCCCGTCGTACGTACCGCTCACCGAGGACCCCGAGCAGTGGGCGTGGAACATGCTCCTGCCGTGGTTCACCCTCGGGCTCTTCGAGAGCGCCAAGTACGCCCGGCTGACGCGCAGTTCGACGCTGGAGACGCTGGCCGAGGACCACATCCGCACCTTCCGCGCGTACGGAGTGGGGGAGCGGGCGGTGGTCGGCAAGCACGCGCTGCGCGGCGCCGTACCGCCCGTCATCGCGCTCAACGCGCTCGATGTGGGTACGGTCCTGGGCGGCGCGGTCCTCACCGAATCGCTCTTCGGCATCCCCGGCATCGGCAAGACGCTGATCGACGCCGTGAAGGTGATCGACCTGCCGGTGGTGGTCGGGGTGGTCCTGGTGATCGGGACCGCTGTCGTCGTGGCGAACGTACTCGCCGATCTGCTGTACGCCGTGGCCGACCGGAGGGTGGTGCTCCAGTGAGCGGGCGACTGGTGAAGGAAGCGCCGGCGGGCGGGCCGCTGGTGGTCGTGGAGGGGCTCACCGTCGACTTCTCGACGGGGGCCGCCACGGAGGAGGAGTCGGTACGGGCCGTGGACGGCCTGTCCTTCTCCCTCGACGCCGGCCGGGCCATCGGCCTGGTCGGGGAGTCCGGCAGCGGCAAGAGCACCGTGGCCGCCGCCCTGCTCGGCCTGCACCGGGGGACCGGCGCGGAGGTCGGCGGCACGGTCCTGGTCGCCGGTACGGACGTGAACGCGGCGTCCGACCGCGAACTGCGCGCGCTGCGCGGGGCGGTGGCGGCCATGGTCTTCCAGGACCCGCTGTCGTCCCTGGACCCGTACTACGCGGTCGGCGACCAGATCGCCGAGGTCTACCGCGTCCACACGGACGCCTCGCGCAAGGCGGCGCGGGCCCGGGCCGTCGAGGTGCTCGACCGGGTCGGCATCCCCGACGCGGCGCGGCGCTCCCGCTCCCGGCCGCACGAGTTCAGCGGCGGGATGCGGCAACGCGCGCTCATCGCGATGGCGTTGGCGTGCGAGCCCCGGCTGCTCATCGCGGACGAGCCGACGACGGCGCTGGACGTCACCGTCCAGGCGCAGATCCTGGACCTGCTGCACGACCTGCGCCGGGAGACCGGCATGGGTCTGCTGCTGGTGACGCACGACGTGGGGGTGGCGGCGGAGAGCGTCGACGAGGTCCTGGTGATGCGCCACGGCCGCCGGGTCGAGACGGGCACGGTGACGGAGGTCCTGGGCGCCCCGAGGGAGCCGTACACGAAGGCGTTGCTGGCGGCGGTCCCGAGGGTGGACTCACCTCTGACGAGGGCCCGCACCGATCAGAATCCGGCCCGTCCCGCGATCGAGGACGCCTCTGCCCCGGACGGCGCCCTCCTCGAAGCCGTCGACCTCCGCAGGGAGTTCAGGCGCGGCCGCACCACCGTCGCCGCGGTCGACGGCGTCAGCCTGAGCGTCCGCCCCGGCGAAACCCTCGGCATCGTCGGCGAGAGCGGCAGCGGCAAGACCACCCTCGGCCGCATGCTCGTCCGCCTCCTCGACCCCACCGCCGGACAGCTCCGCTACCGGGACTCCCGCACCGGGACCCTCTCCGGCATCGGGACCCTGTCCGACAAGCGACTGCGCCCCTACCGGCGCGAACTCCAGATGGTCTTCCAGGACCCCGTCTCCTCGCTCAACCCGCGCAGGTCGATCGGCGAGTCCGTCGCCGACCCGCTGCGGGCCGCCGGCGTGCTCGACCCGGCCGGGATCGTCGCGCGGGTGAAGGAGCTGCTGGAGCGGGTCGGTCTCGAACCCGACCGGTACGACCGCTACCCGCACGAGTTCAGCGGAGGCCAGCGCCAACGCGTCGGCATCGCACGGGCCCTGGCCGCCGAGCCTCGGCTCATCGTCTGCGACGAGCCGGTCTCCGCGCTCGACGTGACGACCCAGGCGCAGGTCACCGCCCTGCTCGCCGAACTCCAGCGGGAGCTGGGCCTCGCGCTGGTCTTCATCGCCCACGACCTCGCCGTCGTCCGGCACGTCAGCGACCGCGTCGCGGTCATGCGGGCGGGCCGGATCGTCGAACAGGGCACGGTCGACGAGGTGTACGGGTCCCCCTCCGACCCGTACACCCGGCAACTGCTCGCCGCCGTACCGTCGCTGGACCCCGCGGTCGCCGCCGAGCGCAGGGCCGCGCGCACCGGGCTCCGCAAGGACGTGGCCGCAGCCTGACCGTGCGTGACGGAACCGCACCGTAGCGCGACGGAACGCCACCGGTGCGAGAAAGTTACGTGGATTCACCCCTTCTGGTGGTGCGACGGACAACCGTCCGTCGCACCACCGTCATGTCCGCTTACGGTCGTCCCGCTGCGAGTCGCCGATCAACGGCGGCCGCTCACAAGGGAGATCGGGGGTGTCCTCGTGCGGATCGGACTGCTCACGGACGGTGGCTATCCGTACGCGACGGGTGAGTCCAGGCTGTGGTGCGACCGGCTCGTGCGCGGGCTCGCGCGGCACGAGTTCGACCTCTACGCGCTGAGCCGCGATTCCCGGCAGGAGCGGAGCGGCTGGATCCAACTGCCGCCCCACGTCCGGCGGGTGCGCACCGCGCCGCTCTGGGCCCCGGCGGACGACGGCCGGACGTACGGGCGCCGCGACCGCCGCCGGTTCGCCGCGCACTTCGGACAGCTCGCCACGGCGGTCTGCGCGGCCGGGAGCATCCGGGCGGGGCTCGGCCCGGCCCGGGGACCCGGCGGGGACGCGGCCGGCCCGGGACCCGGCGACACCTTCGGAGATGGGCTGTACGGGCTCGCGGACCTGGCGCGGGAGCGCGGCGGGTTGTACGCGGCGCTGCGCTCCGAGGTCGCCGTACGGATCCTGGAGGCCGCCTGCCGCGCGCCCGGCGCACGCCGGGGCGTCCAGCACGCGACCGTCCCCGACTACCTCGCCTTCGCCGACCGGCTGGAGCGCGCGCTGCGCCCCCTCTCGCTGCCCTGGTACGGGGACGGCGCCTCCTCGTACGGGCACGGCGGTGCCGGGTACGGGGGCGGCGCCTCCGGCGCGGAGCGGGGCGCGGATCCCGGCGCGCGGGACGGCCTCGGCGCGGTCGACCTCTGCCACGCGGCGTCCGGCGGCTCGGCGGCGCTGCCGGGACTGCTGGCCAAACGCTTCTTCGGCGTGCCGCTGCTCGTCACGGAGTACGGCGTGCGGCTGCGGGCGCACTACCTCGCGACGGGCGACCCCGACGCGCCCTTCGGGGACGCCGCCGAGGACCCCGCGCCGGGTGCGCCGCTGCGGACGCTGCTCGCCGCGTTCCAGGGGCTGCTGACCGCCGAGGTGTACGGGCGGGCCGACCTGATCACCCCCGGCAACGCGCACGCGCGCCGCTGGCAGGAGCGGTGCGGCGCCGACCGCTCGAAGCTCCGCACGGTCTACCCGGGGATGGAGGCGGAGCGTTTCTCCACCGTGGGCGAGGCTGCCGGCGGGGCCGCGGGCGGGGCTGCTTGCGCCGGCGGCGACCCCCGCACGCTCGTCTGGGTCGGCAGGATCGAACCGGCCAAGGACCTCATCTCCCTCCTGCACGCCTTCGCGCTGGTGCGGCGCGCGGAGCCGGGCGCGCGGCTGCGGATCATAGGCGCGGCGGCGCAGGGGCCCGAGGCGGCGGCGTATCTCGACCACTGCCGGGCGCTGGCCGCCCAGCTCTTCCCCGACGAGGCGGCGGACGTGTACACCGCCGGCGACAACCCGGTCTCCTTCGAGGAGATCGGCGGCCCCGGCGCACCCGAACTCCCCGACGCCTACGCGGCCGGCGGGGTCGTGGTGCTCTCCAGCGTGGTCGAGGGCTTCCCGGTGAGCCTGGTCGAGGCGATGTTCTGCGGCCGCGCGACCGTCTCGACGGACGTGGGCGCGGTGGTCGAGATCATCGGCGGCACCGGGCTCGTCGTGCCCCCGCGCAACCCGCGGGCGCTCGCGGACGCGTGCGTGGCGCTGCTGCGCGACCCCGAGCGCCGCGAACGGCTCGGAGCGGCGGCGCGCGCCCGCGCGCTCGAACTCTTCACCGTCGAACAGAACGTCGCCGCGTTCCGCGACCTCTACCTGGAACTCATCTCGCGCACCCCGGTGCACCGCCCGGCCGACACGGTGGACGCCGCCGGCTCCCCGCTCCCCTTCGCCCGCCCGGCGGAGGGGTGCGTCCCCGGCCGCTGGACCACCACCCGCGAACCGGTAGCCGCCCACGCGTCAGCGGGAGCCCCCCGTGCCTGACCCCACCCCAGCACACACGCCCCCGCCCCTCCCGGCAGCGCCCCCGCCCCCCGCCTCGCTTCCGGCGGCCCCCTTGCCCACGGGTTCCCTTTCGCCGGCGCTCCCGCCCAGCGGCGCTGTCCCGGCTGCCTCCTTGCCCACGGGCTCGCGCCCCACAGCCTCCTTGCCCAAGGGCCCCGTACCGGCAGGCGCCTTACCCACGGACTCCCGCCCGGCAGCGCCGCCACCCCCCGCCCCCCTCCCGTCGGCCCCCCGGGAGGCCGCCCCCGGCCAGGCCCGCGAGCCGCGCATAGCCTCGCCCGCCGTGACGGCGGGCCCCCTTGCCCCGGCCGCCGGGGCCGCCGACCCCGCGGCCGTCGTCTTCACGCCGCTCGCCACCGGCCGGCCCGTACGGAAGCCCGCCGCGCGCGGCGGACCCGCCGATCCCGTGCGGGGGCTGATGCACCGGCACCGGGAGCTGTGCGAACGGGCCGTGGACCCCCTGGAGATCGCCGCCGGGCTGGAGGCGTACGGCATGACCGACCGGACCGCCGCGCGGTTCCGGCACCGTGACGTGTTCTCGCTCGCCGAGGAGCTGTACGCACGCGCCCCGCGCGGGGCGCACGCGCCCGCCCGCCCGGCGCGCGCCGCCGATGCCCGCGCCCGGTGGGCGGGGCGGGCCGGACGCGGCGGCTGGGCCGTCCTCGTCATGCTCCCCGGGGCCGTCTGCGTCCTGACCCTGCTCGGGCTCGACCACAGCGGCGGACAGCGGCAGCTCGCCCTCGCGCTGGCGGGCGCCCTCGCGCTCTCCGGCGCCCTGTCCGCGTGCCTGCGGCGCGGCCCCCTGCGCGCCGACGACCGCCGTACCGTCCCCGCCGCCGGCCTCTCCGCCTACTGGCTGCTCGCCTACCTGCTCTGCGGCGACGGCCTCCTCGACCAGCTCGTCGGCGGCGGCCCCGACGGCCCCTGGCCCGCCACCCTCACGCCGCTCGCCGCGCTCTCGTGCGCCGTCGCGCCCGCCGCCTGGTGCGCCCACCTCTTCTCCGTACGAGCGCGGCGCAGACTCCACCACAGCCGGGGCCTCGCCGACTTCACCGCCCGCGCACGCCCCCTGCTCCTCACCCTCGTCGGCCTGTACGCCGCGGTCCTGACCGGACTCGTCGCGCTCGCCGGGCGGTACCTCGGCGAGGGGGGCGCGCCCGCGCACGCCGCCGCCGTGGGCACGCTCCTGTTCCTCGCCCGCCTGCTCACCGTCCACGGCTTCCCCGGCCCCGCCGCCACCGGCCTGGTCACCGCCTGCGCCGTCGAGGCCCTGGCCTGCGCGTCCGTGCTCGCCGGCCGCCTCCCCGGCGCCGGCCTCCTCGCCGTACCGGTCACCGACCTCGTCCAGGCCTGGGGCGCGGGCGCCGTCCCCGCCCTCGCCTGCGGCGGCGCCGCGCTGGGCCTGCTCGCCCACGCCGCCCTCGTACTCTCCCGGGCCTCCGCCCACACCTGAGGAGCCACCCCCGACGCACCACCCCCGACGCCTCTGACGCATCACTTCTGTACGCATCACCCCGCGCATCCCCCTACGCGCACCGCACACCCCCTATAAGGAGACGACCCACATGACCCCGCAATCCCCAACCCCGGCGCCCGCGCCCGCGACCGCGCCGGACCGTCGGCCCCGTCGGCACGGAGGGGCGGTCGCACGATGAGGGTCCTGCTGCTCGGCGCCAACGGATTCCTCGGCCGCTTCGTGGCCGACCGGCTGCTCGCCGACCCCGCCGTACACCTCACCGCACTCGGCAGGGGCGACGACGCCGACGTACGGTTCGACCTCGCCGGCGGCAGCCCCGGCGCGCTCACCCGCTTCCTGGACGCCGTCCACCCCGGGGTGGTCATCAACTGCGCCGGCGCCACCCGCGGCGGCGCCCGCGAACTGGTCCGCCACAACACCGTCGCCGTCGCCACCGTCTGCGAGGCCCTGCGCCGAAGCGGCTGCGGCGCGCGCCTGGTCCAGCTCGGCTGCGCCTCCGAGTACGGGCCCTCCCCGCAGGGCTCGTCGACCGCCGAGGACGCCATGCCCCGCCCCGGCGGCCCGTACGGCGTGAGCAAGCTCGCCGCGTCCGAACTCGTCCTCGGCTCCGGCCTCGACGCCGTCGTCCTGCGGGTGTTCTCGCCCGTCGGCCCCGGCACCCCGGCCGGCTCCCCGCTCGGCCGCCTCGCGGAGGCCATGCGCCGCGCCATGCAGTCCGGCGACGGCGAACTGAAACTCGCCGGCCTCGGCGTGCAGCGCGACTTCGTGGACGTACGGGACGTGGCGCGCGCGGTCCACGCCGCCTCCCTCTCCGCCGCGCAGGGCGTCGTCAACATCGGCACCGGACGCGCCGTGAAGCTCCGCGACGCCGCCGCCGTCCTGGCCAGGGTCGCGGGCTACGCGGGCGCCCTCCACGAACTGGACGCGCCCGGCGGCCCGGTCCGTACCGGCCACTCGCCCCTCGGCGCGCAGCGCGGTGAACCGCTCGTGGAACACCTGGGCATCGGGCCCTCCCCGTACCCCGACGGCTGCGGCAACTGGCAGCAGGCGGACGTACGCACCGCCCGCGACCGCCTCGGCTGGCGCCCCCGCATCAACCTGGAGGAGTCCCTCGCGGACATCTGGATGGAGGCGGCGTGCCGTATCTGACCAGCGCCGGCGGCCGTCTCTCCGCCACCGGCGCGGACCGTCTCGGCCTCGGCGTCCCCGGCTACGCGCACCCGCTGCTCGCCCGCGCCGAGTGGGCCGGGCTGACCCGCCCCGGTACGCCCCTGCACTGGGCCGTCCTCAACGTCGCGAACGGCCCCGGCGCCCGGCCCGACCCGCACTGCCTGGAGGCCGCGGGCCGCCTCGGCAACGCGGGCGTGCGGGTGCTCGGGCATCTCGACCTGGCGTACGGGGAGCGGTCGTTCGGCGAGATCGTCGCCGAGGCGCACGACTACGTCGACTGGTACCGGGTCGGCGGCTTCTACCTGGACCGGTGCCCCGCGACCGGCTCGGACCTGACCGACGTGCGGCTGACGACGGCCACCCTGGAGGTTGTGTCCGGCGGCGGCCACATCGTCCTCGGCCACGGGACCCACCCGCACCCCGGGTACGCCGGTGTCGCCGACCAACTGGTGACGTTCTCCGGTCCCTGGGACCGCTACCGCTGGTCGCAGGCGGCCGAGTGGACCGCCGACCACCCGCCGGAGCGCTTCGTCCACCTCGTCCACGGCGTCCCGCGCACCCACCTCGACGAGGCGATGCGGATCGCCCGCTGGCAGGGCGCGGGCACGATCTTCTTCACCGACCGCAGGGAGCGGACGGGGGACGGGGCGGGGGACAGGACGGGGGAGCACAACCCGTTCGAGACGCTGCCCGGCTACTGGGACGAAATCGTCTCGCGAGTCGGACCAGGTGTCTTGGAATGAGCCGGGGCGTGGCAGTGTTACAGGGAAGAATCCTTATTGAATGACCGACCAACCCCATGTTGAGGTCCCTGTGTCGCTGCCCCCCTTGGTCGAGCCCGCTGCGGAGCTCACCGTCGACGAGGTCCGCAGGTACTCCCGTCATCTGATCATCCCGGACGTCGGGATGGACGGGCAGAAGCGGCTGAAGAACGCGAAGGTGCTGTGTGTGGGGGCCGGTGGCCTCGGCTCGCCGGCCCTGATGTATCTGGCGGCGGCCGGTGTCGGCACGCTCGGCATCGTCGAGTTCGACGAGGTCGACGAGTCGAACCTCCAGCGCCAGATCATCCACAGCCAGGCCGACATCGGCCGGTCCAAGGCGCAGTCCGCCCGTGACTCCGTCCTCGGGATCAACCCCTATGTGAACGTTGTCCTCCACGAAGAGCGGCTCGAGGCCGAGAACGTGATGGACATCTTCGCGCAGTACGACCTGATCGTGGACGGCACGGACAACTTCGCCACCCGCTATCTCGTCAACGACGCCTGCGTGCTGCTGAACAAGCCGTACGTGTGGGGTTCGATCTACCGCTTCGACGGCCAGGCCAGCGTCTTCTGGTCCGAGCACGGTCCCTGCTACCGCTGCCTCTACCCGGAGCCCCCGCCCCCCGGCATGGTCCCCTCCTGCGCCGAGGGCGGCGTGCTGGGCGTGCTCTGCGCGTCCATCGGGTCCATCCAGGTGACCGAGGCGATCAAGGTCCTCACGGGCGTCGGCGAGTCGCTCGTCGGGCGCCTGATGATCTACGACGCCCTGGAGATGCAGTACCGCCAGGTCAAGGTCCGCAAGGACCCGGACTGCGCGGTCTGCGGCGAGAACCCGACCGTCACCGAGCTGATCGACTACGAGGCCTTCTGCGGCGTCGTGTCCGAGGAGGCCCAGGAGGCGGCCGCCGGCTCGACCATCACTCCGAAGCAGCTCAAGGAGTGGATGGACGACGGCGAGAACATCGAGGTCATCGACGTACGGGAGCCGAACGAGTACGAGATCGTCTCGATCCCCGGAGCCAAGCTGATCCCGAAGAACGAGTTCATCATGGGCACGGCCCTGGCGGGTCTGCCGCAGGACAAGAAGATCGTCCTGCACTGCAAGACGGGCGTCCGCAGCGCCGAGGTCCTGGCCGTCCTCAAGTCGGCGGGCTTCTCGGACGCGGTGCACGTCGGCGGCGGCGTCATCGGCTGGGTCAACACGATCGAGCCGGAGAAGCCGGTCTACTAGACACCCGGCCGCAGAACCAGTGGGGCGGGCCGCACGCGGCCCGCCCCACAGCCGTGTCCGGCCGCCTCCGGTGAGTGGCGTACGCGCTCGACGGCGGCGTACCGCGACAGGCGCAAGGTCAGCGCATCAGCCGACCCCGCAGCATCACTCGCTTCGGCTGTCCCAGGACCTCGGGCTCCGCGATGGGGTCCCGGTCGTACGCGACGAGATCGGCGGGCGCTCCGTCGGTCAGGCCCGGCAGCCCCAGCCAGGCCCGCGCCGTCCACGAGGCCGCCCCGAGCGCGTCCTCCGCGGGCATCCCCGCCCGGAGCAGCCATCGGGACTCGGCGGCGACGGTGCCGCAGGGAAAGGTGTCCGTCCCGGCGAGGACGGTGACGCCCGCTTCGTGTGCCAGGCGCACGTTGTCGATCATGCGCTGCCAGCCCAGGAGCCAGTTCGAGCGCTGCGCGCTCGGATCGCGGCCCCGCCAGACCTCCGCGCTCCCGGCGAACGCCGAGAGCGTCGGTATGTAGGCAGTGCCCTGCCCGGCCATCAGGTCCACGAGATCCGGATCGAGGTGCATCCCGTGTTCAAGGCTGTCGGCTCCGGCGAGGACGGCGTTCCGGGAGCCCTCAGCGGTCTGGCAGTGCACGGCCACCCGCCCACCCACGGCATGCACGGCGTCCACCGTTGCCTTCAACACGTCCAGAGGCACCGCGGGCTCGTCCCACCGCCAGTCACCGATGACCTTGCACCACCCCGACGAAGCCGTGGCCTCCTCGACCGCCGCCCCCGCCAACTCGTGCTCACCGACATCCCGCCCCGCCCCGGGAACGAAGCGCCCGGGCGTCGCCAACCACTGCCCCGCCGATCGAACGCGGGGCAGCTCTGCTTCCGCGTCGACCCAGTCGGGCATCCGCGCCACGGTCCCCGGTGTCCGTACCAACAGCACGCCGGCGTCCCTGTGCTCCGACAAGTGCCGCCGCAACAAGGCCTCGTCGAACCTGTTGTCCGGACTCTCGGCCCCTGGATGCGTATGGACGTCGACCAGACCCGGCAACAACCATCCGCCGTCCACGACGGTCTCCACCCGCTTCGCCGCCGCCCCGGCGGGCGGCTCGGACCGCAGCCGCTCCCCGTCGACCCAGAACGTGCGCTCCTCGCGCTCGGGCAGTACAACACCGCGTATACGCATGATCATGCCCACGAACCTACGCGCGGCACCGGCCGGTTGCCGCGCTTCAGTTGGCGAAGGTGAAGTCGCCGCCGACCGGGGCGGCGATCTTGTCGACTCCGGTCAGGGCGGTCAGCGTGGTGACGGGGGTGCTGCTCTCGGTGGTGGTGCCGTTGCCCAGCTGGCCCGAGCCGTTGGCGCCCCAGGAGCGGACCGCGCCGTCGCCGAGCAGGGCGACGGTGTGCTCCCGGCCGCCGGCCAGGAGTTGGACGCCCTTCAGGCCCGGGACCGGGACCGGGGTGATCCGGTGGTCGGTGGTGCCGTCCCCGAGCTGCCCGGACGTGTTCTGGCCCCACGCCTTGAGCTTGTGGTCGCTGTCGGTCACGGCGAGGCTGTGGCGGCAGCCGGCCGCGATGTGTGCGACCCCGCCGAGCCAGATGCCCTGGGTGTCGACCGGGGTGTAGCGGTTGACGGTGCTGTTGTCGCCGAGCTGGCCGGTGGCGTTGTGGCCCCACGCCTTCACCGCGTTGCCGCCGGTGGGATCGGCGCCGTCGCCCGGCTGCCCGGTCAGCGCGAGGTTGTGGTCGCAGCCGGCGGCGATCCGGGTGACCCCGGTCAGGCCGTTGACCGGGGCCGGGACGTTCCGGCCGGCGGACGTACCGTCGCCCAGCTGGCCGTTGGCGTTGTGGCCCCAGGCCCACACGGTGCCGTCCTCGCGCAGGGCGAGGCTGTGGTGGAGGCCCGCGGCGACGGCGGTCACCTTGTCGAGGCCCTCGACCCTGACCGGGACGCTGCTGTCGTTGTGGGTGCCGTTGCCGAGCTGACCGTAGTTGTTACGGCCCCAGGCGACCACGGTCCCGTCGTCCCGCAGGGCCAGGCTGTGCCACCCGCCCGCCGCGATGTCCCGGGCGTCGGAGAGGTTGACGACCTGGCCCGGGGCGTTGTGGGAGAACACGGAACCGTCGCCGAGCTGTCCCGACCCGTTGGCGCCCCAGGACTGCACGGTGCGGTCGGTCAGGAGCGCCAGCCCGTGACCGTTGGCCGCCCCGCCCCCTCCCGCGGCGATCTTCACCACCTCGGCGCTGGTCAGCCCGAGCACGGTGGTCGCCGTGGTCCGGAAGTCGGTCCAGGTCCCGTCACCGAGCTGGCCGGAGCGGTTGTTGCCCCAGGACTTCAGCCGCTTCTCCTGGGCGAGTCCCGTACCGGCGGACACCGTCGCGCCCCGCTGCCCGGCCGGAGCCGGGGCGGACGCGTGGGCGGCGACGGGCGCGAGCAGGACGGCGAGCGAGCAGAACGCGACGGCGAGCCGGCGACCTGTGTGAGGGGGACGCACCAAAGGGTCCTTCCGAAGATCGAGCAAGACGTGATCTTCGTAGCGCCCCCGGAGACCCGGGGATCGCAGGAGGCCCATGAGTTCACCCGCACGGCGAAGTAGTCACATGATCAAGGCCAACTCTTCCAACTCCTCAGGAGAAGAGTGCTCCTGGCGTGACGGCTGACGGCGTGCGACGGGCGTTTCACAGAGCGACCGACCTACGATCTCGGTTCATGACGACTCGCGATTGCTACGCATGCCGCAAGGAAGCGGAGTTCGACACCCTTCCCCCACGCGAGTGCGTGGTGCATGACCAGCACTGGCGGGTGGCTCACGCCTTCAACACCGCGCTGCCCGGCTGGCTTGTGCTGCTGCCTCGGCGCCACGTCGTCGCCGTTCATGACCTCACGGACGCCGAGGCATCCGCCCTAGGGATGTGGCAGGTCAAGCTCTCCCGGACGCTGAGGGACGTGACGGGTTGCGCCAAGACCTACATCGTCCAATTCGCCGAAGCCGAGGGCTTCGCGCACGTGCACTTCCACATCGTGCCGCGCATGGCGGATCTGAAACCGGAGCATCACGGGCCGGGCATTTTCGAGCTCCTTCGGGGACCGGAGCAAGACCGGGTAACGGCCGGCCGGGCAGACGACATGGCCCACTCCCTCAGGGCCCGACTCCAGGGGCATCCGAACGCGCGGTAATCAGGCCTCGGAATGGGGCCTCCTAGGAACAGACCGTGTTGGCGGCAGGGGGCTTTCCGTTGAGCAGGAAGCCGTTCACGGCCTTCTGGACGCAGGCGTTGCCGCTGTTGTACGCGCCGTGGCCCTGGCCCTTGTACGTGAGTTCCACGCCGACGCCCTTGCCCAGCGCGTCCACCATCGCCCTCGCGCCCGCGTACGGCGTGGCGGGGTCGCCGGTGTTGCCGATGACCAGGATCGGGGCGGCGCCCGGCGCGGCCACGTCCGGGTGGGTCCAGCGGCCCGGCACCGGCCACTTCGAGCAGGACATCAGGCCCCAGCCCAGGAAGTCCCCGAAGACGGGCGACGCCTTCCGGAACTCCGGCAGCCTCGCCTTGGTCTGCGCCAGGGTGTAACGCTCCTTGGAGTCCACGCAGTTGATCGCCGCGTTCGCCGCCTGGAGGTTGCTGTAGCGGCCCAGCTGGTCGCGGCCGTTCATCGAGTCCGACAGGGCCAGCAGCAGGGCCCCGCTGCCCCCCTCCGCCTCGTCGAGCCCCTGCTCCAGCAGCGGCCAGAACTCCTGCGAGTACAGGGTCTGGGCGATGCCGTTGGTGGCCTCGGTCTGCGTCAGCTTCCGCGTGCCGATCCCCGCGATGGGCTTCTTGTCGAGCCGGCCGAGCAGCCCGGTGACGAACGCCTCGATCTGCTTCGGGGTCGTACCCGGCAACTTGCACGCGTTGCCCCGCGACACGCAGTCCTTGGCGAAGTTGTCCAGCGCCAGCTGGAAGCCGCGCGCCTGCCCGAGCGAGCCCTGCTCGGAGTCCTGGCTCGGGTCTACCACCGCGTCGAAGACCGTCCTGCCGACCGACTTCGGGAACAGGTGGGCGTAGACGCCGCCCAGCTCGGTGCCGTACGAGATCCCGAAGTAGTTCAGCTTCCTGTCGCCGAGCACCTGGCGCATCGTCTCCATGTCCCGCGCGGCGTTCGTCGTGCCCACGTGGGGCAGCGCCCGGCCCGAGTTCTTCTCGCAGGCCGACGCGTACGCCGTGAGGTTCTTGGTGAACGTCTTCTCCTCCGCCGCCGTGTCGGGCGTGGCGTCCTGCGCGTAGTACGTGTCGAGCTGCCGGTCGCTCTCGCACTCCACGCCGTCGCTGCGGCCCACCCCGCGCGGGTCGAAGCTGACCAGGTCGTACCGGCCGCGCAGGGTCTCGTAGTCGGGGGCGAAGGACGGCAGCGCGGTGATCCCGGAACCGCCCGGGCCGCCGAAGTTGAACACGAGCGAGCCCAGCCGCTTGCTCCTGTCGCGGGCCTCGGCGCGGATCAGCGCCAACTTGATCGTGTCGCCGTCCGGCTTCGCGTAGTCGAGGGGCACGTCCATGGACGCGCACTGCCACCGGACACCTCCGGGGAGCGGCGACGGGGCCGTACCGCCGCCCTGCGCGGCGCTGGGCGCCTTGCAGGCCGTCCAGTGCAGCCGCTGGGTGGCGAGGTCCGTGGGCCCGTTCCTGGCGCCGCTGTCCCCGCCGACGGGACGCGCGCCGGCGGAGCCCGCGCTGTCGGAGCATCCGGTGACGGCCAGGAGGGCGGCGGCGGTGACGGCGGCGGTGACAGCGGCGAGCGGCGCGGTGCGCCGGGCGGAGGGGGTCGGCATGGATCCATCCTGCGCCGGGTCCCGCCCGGGCGCCCGGGGCCGCGGGCCATGCGGGTGGCGGGCCGGGCGCCCCGGTACAGAGCCGCCGCCGCGCTCCGAGGTCCGGGGGAGGGAGCCGCCGGGGCTCGCCCCGCGGACAGCCCCTACAGGGCTCCCTTGCGGGTGAGGTGGTTGAACGACACCCAGCCCGGCAGCACCGGCAGCCACAGCGTCATCAGGCGGAACAGCAGCACCGCGGGCGCCGCGACCTCCTTGGGCAGGCCGACCGCCAGCAGGCCCAGCGTCAGCGCGCCCTCCACGGCGCCCACCCCGCCGGGTGTCGGCGCCGCCGAGCCCAGCGCGTTGCCGGCCAGGAAGACGACCGCGATGCTCGCGTAGCTCAGCTGCTGGTTGCCGTTGTCGAACGCCCGGATCGACGCGTCCAGGCACATCACGAACGTGCCGGTCAGCAGCAGCATCCCGCCGATGCCGGTGAGCAGCTTCATCGGCTGCTGGAGCACGTCGAGCATGCGCGGGACGACCCCGGCGAACAGCGACCGCAGGCGGGTCACCACGAACTTCCTTAGGAAGGGGATCGCCGTCACGACCAGCACCAGCACCGCGACCGTGAGGAGGCCCGCGATCACCGTCCTGGACGGGGTCAGCGAGGCCGTCTTCTCCGTACCGGTGAGATAGCCGAAGGACAGCAGCAGCACGATGTGCGCGCCGAGCCCGAAGAGCTGCGAGGCGCCCACGCTCGCGACGGCGAGCCCCGGCCGGACCCCCGACCGTTGCAGGAAGCGCGTGTTGAGCGCGACCCCGCCGACCGCCGCCGGGGCGACGATCTTCACGAAGGACCCGGCGACCTGCGCCTCCACGGTCCGTTTGAACGACACCCGCTCCGGTACGAAGCCCAGCAGGCTCATCGAGGCGGCGACGTAACTGAGCGCCGAGAACGCCGCCGCGGCGGCCACCCAGCCCCAGTGCGCCTCGCCGACGACCGTGCCGAAGTCGACCTGGGTGATCTGCGTGAGCAGGAAGTACGCGGCGACCGCGCCGGCGATGAAGCTGAGCAGCGTGCGGGGCTTGATCCGTTCGAGGCGCACCGGTTCCACCGGCGCCTGCGGCCTGATCAGCAGCACCTGCTGGCGGATCTGGGAGAGCAGGTCCTCCTCGCGGGCCTCGTCCAGCGCGTCGTCTATCGCCCGCTTCTCCGCCTGCTTCTCGGCCCGCAGGGACTTGCGTACGGCCCGCCGGGCACCCTCGCCGTCGGCGGCCGCGCGGGCCGTGCCCTCGGCGGTGTGCGCCGCGTGCGCCTGGGCCTCCTCCAGCCGGGCGCGCTTGTTCGCCTCCGACGCCTTGAGCACGGCGTCCCGCTCCCGCTGCGCGCGCTCGCGCGCGAGACGGCGCAGCGTCGCGCGCGTGGAGCGGCTCAGCGCGATCGGCTGGAGCAGCGGCAGGCTGTCCGCGATCGCGTCGGGGCCCAGCACCTCGACCCCGGCGGCGACCGAGCGCTCCGCGCCGACCCGCAACCCCAGGGTCGTGAGCAGCTGGGCGGTGTCCATCCTCAGGACGACGTCACCGGCCGCGATCTCGCCGCCGCGCAGCTCGGTGAGGACCACCCTGCCGGAACGATCCACCACCAAGGCGTCGCCGGTGAGCCTGCGGTGCGCGATACGGCGCGACTGGAGCGCGCTGACCTGGCGCCAGGCACTGCGTACCAGCTCGTCGGTGATCTCGTCGTCGGCCAGCGCGTCCAGGGACCGGCCGCCCAGGTGCTCGTACACGAGCATGACGGCGTCGGGGCCCAGCTCCGAGGTGGCGATGAGTTTGGGGGCGTTGGCGCCGGCGGCGATGGCGGCGTACGCGAGCAGGGCTTCCTGTTCGAGGGCCTGGCGCAGGGAGGGGATGGATCTGCGGGTGGTGATGGAGCGCAGGGTCAGCTGCCGCCACACCCGGTAGAAGAAGCCCTGTGCCTGCTGTTCGCGGTCCACGACGGTGACGTCGAGCGGGGAACCGTCCTCCAGGGGGACGAAGTAGCGGCGGCCCCGGTCGCCCTGCTCGGCGGAGTCGGGCACGTCCTCGGCGCGCATGGCGCTGATCGGGCGGAACCCCACCCGCCGCAGACCCGCCATCAGCGTCTGGCCCGTGGGGCGGACGTTGGGCGAACCGACGGTGTAGAGCGTGCCGTACGCGACGGTCCAGCCGATCAGGACGGTGAGGATGATCGAGAACGGGGTGGTGTAGCCGGCGACCAGCATGGCGAAGGCGTCGAGCAGCAGCACCACCCACAGGACGACCCGCCAGCGGGGTCTGCGGGCCATCCCGACGGCCGTCATGTAAGCGATGACGGGCGCGAGATAGCCGTGTACGGGGTCGGTGAGGCCGGCGCCGAGCTGGGGTCTGGTCAGCGCCTCCTGGATGGATTCCGGCGCGGCCCTGGCGACCCAGAGGTCGGTGGCGAGGGTGACGCCGTGCGCGAGGACGGCGGCGAGCACGCCGTCGGCGATGCGCAGGCCGTCCCGTTTGATCAGCCGTTCGATGGCGAAGGCGACGGGGACCAGGAGGACGGCGATGGACGACGCCAGGCCCGCCAGCTTGACCATCAGGTCGGGGGCCTGGCCGGTGCCCTTGCTGATGTCCTGTTCGAGGCCGGCGGTGGTGCCGTGGGCGAAGGCGGAGAGGCCGATGACCAGGCCGATGGCGAGCAGGCCGATCAGCAGGCGGAGCAGGTCGGAGGGGCGGTGCACGCGGGCGGCGAGGAGCGGTTCGTCGCCGGAGAGGCGGTCGACGCGGGTGGCGCCGCCGGCCTCGTCGTCGGCGGTGGTGTCGGTGTCCTTGCCGGGGTCCGTGCCGGTGTCCTCGCGCGCGTCGGAGCGGGTGGCTCCGGTGTGTTCGGCGCGGGGCGCGGGGGAGTCGGACGGGGCCGAGGGGGCGGACGGGGTCGAGGGGTTCGAAGGGTCCGAGGGGGCGGGCGGTGCTGACGGTGACGGGGAGGTGCGGGGTTCTTGCGGCGTCGCGGGACTGTGGGACGGCTCGGACCGTGAGCCGGAACCGGACCCCTCGCCGGCCCCTGTGCCCGCCCCGGCGCCCGCGTTCGACCCGGCGCCCGAGCCCGACGCGGGGTTCGCGCCGGACCCAGGACCCGTGCCGGGGCCCGGGCCCGAGTGTGCCCTCGCCCGGCCGTCGTCGGTGGACCGTCCGGGGCGCGGCCCGGTGGACGCGTCGGGGCGCGACTCAGCCCCTGAAGTGTCCGCCGCCGCAGGTGGCTGCACGTCCTGCCCCTCCGCCGAGTCCGTCTCTTCTTGATCTCGTATCACCAGTCACCGCCCGCATGATGGTGGCACGAGCGGCCGACAGACGGGGGCATCAGGGTGCATTGCGGGGGCGTGGAGTGTGCGAGATACGTCCCTTTGCGTGTGTATGCACACACGGTGACCGAACGAATGCGCTGGGGCGCGAGGGGGTGACGGGGGCGGGCGGGTTGTCGGTGGCGTGCGGCAGGATGGACCGGATGAGGCACGAGGAGCGGGACAAGCCGGACACGCCGGTGTCCGGGAGGCGGGAGGAGCCGGGAGAGCTGCCCCCGTACGCGGAGCGGGTGCTGGAGGTCGTCGAGCTGGTGCCGCCCGGCCGGGTGATGACGTACGGCGATGTCGCGGAGTGGCTCGGCGAGGGCGGCCCGCGCCAGGTCGGCCGGGTGCTGGCGCTGTACGGCGGAGCCGTGCCGTGGTGGCGTGTCGTCCGCGCGGACGGGGTGCTGCTGGCGGGTCACGAACTGCGCGCCCTCGACCACTACCGCGAGGAAGGCACCCCGCTGCGCGAGGCCGCGCGCGACGCCGACGGCCATCTGCCGCGCCTCGACCTGAGGCGGGCCCGATGGGACGGCGGGGCTGCTGACGCGGACACCGGCGACGGAGCTCATACATGACAGCTTCCGACATTCGGCGGCGCGGCGGGGGATCCGGCGGCGCGACCGGGCACCGGACGGCGTACGGACCTCGCCGCCACGGATCGGCGTAGCGTCGGCGGGCCCGGGGCCGCCCGCATGTCCCGTCATGCCCCGCACGCCCGTTCACCCCGCCCGCTCCCGTACGCTCCCCAGTTCCAGCAGCACCCTCTCCAGGACCGGCGATCCACGTGAGTTCCTCCTCCACCTCCACCGGGCGTACCCCGCACCGCCGGGCACGGCAGCGGACTCCTGGCGCGTACCGACTGGTCCGTACCGCACCCGCTCCGGTGGACCTCCCTGTGCTGGACGCGGCGCAGCGCGCGGTGGTTGACCACGCGGGCGGACCGCTGCTGGTCCTGGCGGGTCCCGGCACCGGCAAGACCACGACGCTCGTCGAGTCGGTGGCGGCGCGGGTCGAGCGGGGCGCGGACCCGGAACGGATGCTGGTGCTCACGTTCAGCCGGAAGGCGGCGGTGGAGCTGCGCGACCGTACGGCGGTCCGGCTCGGCGGGGTGCGCGGGCCGCAGGCGACCACGTTCCACTCCTTCTGTTACGCCCTGATCCGCGCCCACCAGGAGGCGGAGCTGTTCACGGAACCGCTGCGGCTGCTGTCGGGGCCCGAGCAGGACGTGGCGGTACGGGACCTGCTGGCGGGTCAGCTCGACCTGGAGCGGGAGGGGCGGGCGCACATCCGGTGGCCCGACGAGCTGCGGGCGTGCCTGACCACCCGCGGCTTCGCCGACGAGGTACGGGCGGTGCTGGCCCGCAGCCGTGAACTGGGCCTGGGTCCAGACGCGCTGGAGGCGTTCGCCCGCCGTACCGGCCGGCCGGACTGGTCGGCGGCGGCGTCCTTCCTCGCCGAGTACCTGGACGTCCTGGACATGCAGGGGGTCATCGACTACGCGGAACTGGTCCACCGGGCCGTGCTGCTGGCCTCCCGTCCCGAGGTGGCGGAGCAGCTGGCCGGGCGGTACGACGTGGTGTTCGTGGACGAGTACCAGGACACCGACCCGGCGCAGGTGCGGCTGTTGGAGGCGCTGGCCGGGCAGGGGCGGTCGCTGGTCGCGTTCGGCGATCCGGACCAGTCGATCTACGCGTTCCGCGGGGCGGACGTGAACGGCATCCTCGACTTCCCGGACGCGTTCCCCGGCCGGGACGGGCGGCCGGCGCGGGTGGAGGTCCTGACGACGTCCCGCCGTTCCGGCGCGAAGCTGCTGCAGGCGACGCGGCTGCTGACGCGCCGGATGCCGCTGCCCCGGCTCCCGGCCGAGAAGACGCGGGCGCACCGCGAGCTGGCGGCGGTACGGGAGGGCGGCCATGTGGAGACGTACACGTACCCGACGGCTTCCACGGAGCTGGAGAACATCGCCGACATCCTGCGCCGCGCGCACCTGGAGGACGGCGTCCCCTGGTCGGACATGGCGGTCCTGGTCCGCGCGGGAGGCCGCACGATCCCGTCGATCCGCCGCGCCTTGACCTCGGCGGGCGTCCCCCTGGACGTGGACGGCGACGATGTCCCCCTACGCCACGAGCCGGCGGTGTCCCCCCTCCTGACGGCCCTGAGAGCAGTCGCCCAGGCGGCAACGCACCCCCCGGCACCGAGCCTGCTGACGACGCTCCCGGCACCGGGGACGGCGGCGTCCGCGCCGGGGATGGTGGCGCCGTCCGAGGCGGAGGCGTCCGCGCCGCACGGGGGCAGGCGTGGCGGACCGGCGGAGCCGGGCGGGGTACGGCCTGCGGCGGGGGCGGACTCGGCGGCGGCCGCGTCCTTGGAGGGTGCTGCGGACGAGGCGGCTGATCTTGGGCGGGTACGGCCCGTGGCCGGGGCGGACGGTGCGGTGGCGGCCGAGGGGTCCGCGTCCTTGGAGGATGCGCGGGACGGGGCGGCCGAACGTACCCGGACACGGGCGGCGTTGAGGTCGGATCCTGCGGCGGCGACCGAGGCGCCCGCGGCCCTGGAGGGTGCGGGGGACGGGGTCGTTGGCCCTGGGCCGGTGCCGTCCGTGGACGGGACCGACTTCGTGCCTGCCTCCGGTGTGCCTGGTGTCGCGCCGTCCGGCGACGGTGTGCTGGTGGACGCGCCGGCCGGTACGGGGACGGTCCGTACGGACGCGTCGGGCGGGCCCGAGGTGTCCGGGGCGCGGGACGGCCTCGGACGTGCGGAGGGCGAGGGCCCGGACGGACATGGGGGCGGCCTCGGGCGTGCGGGCGCCGAGGGCCCCGAAGGACCAGGGGACGGCCTTGGACATGCGGGCGGCGATGGCCGCGACGGACGCGGGGGCGGCCTGGAAAGCGCCGACGGTGAGGGCCCCGGTGGACCTGGGGGCGGCGAGGCTGCCGGGGGTGGAGTTCCTCGCCCCGGGGACGGGGACGCGGGGTGGCTCGGGGTTGAGACCGCGCTCGCGCTGCTCGCTTCGCCCCTCGGGGGCATGGATACCGCTGATCTGCGCCGGCTCGGGCGGGCGTTGCGGGACGAGGAGCGTGCCGCCGGCAACCGCCTGCCGCCGTCCTCCGACACGCTCCTCGCCCTCGCGCTCGCGCAGCCCGAACGGCTCGTGGCGCACGACCCGGCGTACGCCAGGGGCGCCCAGCGCCTCGGTGCGCTCCTGCGCAAGGCGCGTGAGCTGCTCGAAGGCGGCGGCACCGCCGAGGAGGCCCTCTGGGAGTTGTGGGACGGCACCCCCTGGCCCGGACGGCTGGAGCGGGCCGCCCTGCGCGGCGGCGCGGCCGGCCGCAACGCCGACCGCGACCTCGACGCCGTCTGCGCCCTCTTCGACGCCGCCGCGCGCGCCGAGGAACGCACGGGCGGCCGGGGCGCGCTCAACTTCCTCGAAGAGCTGGACGCCCAGGACATCGCCGCCGACACCCTCGGCCGCCGCGCCGTCCGCCCCGACGCCGTACGGCTGATGACGGCCCACCGTTCCAAGGGCCTGGAGTGGCGGCTCGTCGTCGTCGCGGGCGTGCAGGAGGGCCTGTGGCCCGATCTGCGGCGCCGCGGCTCCCTCCTGGAGGCGGACAGGATCGGCCGCGACGGACTCGCGGAACCGCTCAGTCCCGGCGCGCTTCTTACCGAGGAGCGCCGCCTGTTCTACGTGGCCGCCACCCGCGCCCGCGAACGCCTCGTCGTCACCGCCGTCAAGGCGCCCGCCGACGACGGCGACCAGCCCTCCCGCTTCCTCGCCGAACTGGGCGTCGAACCCCGGGACGTCACCGGCCGCCCCCGCCGCCCCCTCGCCGTCGCCCCGCTCGTCGCCGAGCTGCGCGCCACCACCGTCGACCCGGACGCGACCCCCGCCCTGCGCGACGCGGCCGCCCGCCGGCTCGCCCGGCTCGCCGCGCTGACCGACGACGAGGGCCACGCCCTCGTCCCGGCCGCGCACCCGCACAGCTGGTGGGGCCTGTACGAGCCGACGCGCAGCGCGGTCCCGCTGCGCGACAGGGACAACCCCGTGGCGCTCTCCGGCAGCACGCTCGACCAGCTGGAGAACACCTGCGCCCTCCAGTGGTTCCTGGGCCGCGAGGTGAAGGCGGACGCGCCCGCCACCGCCGCCCAGGGCTTCGGCAACGTCGTGCACGTCCTGGCCGACGAGGTGGCCTCCGGCCGTACCCCCGCGGATCTCGCCGTCCTCATGGAGCGACTCGATTCCGTGTGGGACGGACTCGCCTTCGACGCCCCCTGGAAGTCCGCGCAGGAGAAAGAGCACGCGCGCGTGGCGCTCGAACGCTTCCTGCGCTGGCACGTGACGGACCGGGGCGGGCGTACCGCCACCGCCACCGAGCACGGCTTCGACGTCACCCTGGAGGCGGGCCCGTACGAGGTACGCATCAGGGGATCCATGGACCGCGTCGAGCGGGACGCCGAAGGACGCGCGTACGTCGTCGACTTCAAGACCGGCAAGGCCGCCCCCACCAAGGACGAGGTGGCCCACCACCCGCAGCTCGCGGTCTACCAGCTCGCCGTCCGGGAAGGCGCCCTGGACGAGGTCTTCGACGGCCACCGCCCCGAGGCGGGCGGCGCCGAACTCGTCCAACTGCGCCAGGCCGCGCCCAAGAAGGAAGGCGGCGAGGACTTCCCCAAGGTCCAGGCGCAGGAGCCGCTCGCGGGCGAGTGGGTCGGCGACCTCCTGGCCTCCGCGGCCGGCCGCGTCCTGGACGAACGCTTCACCCCGGCCACCGGCCAACACTGCGCGCACTGCACGTTCCGCGCCTCATGCAGCGCCCGCCCAGAGGGCCGCCACATCGTGGAGTAGGCCCCCACCCACCGACCCCGGCCCCCGCCCCGGGGCCCCGAAACACCCGGACGCTCCCCGCCCTGCCGGGTCAGCCGTGGAACGCCGAGGTGTCCCCCTGGGACTGCGGGACCGGTGCGGGCCGAGCGCATCCGGGGCGCCCCCCGGGACCGCGGCCGACCCGAGGCACGCGCGAGATGCCGAGGTCCCGGCGTCGGCGCCCTGGCACTGGGCACCCCCCCCGGGCGGACGCCCACCCCCAAGCGGTGTCAGTGGTGGCCGATAGCCTTCCTGGGGTGTCCGCACACCTCGACCACCCCGAGCAGCTCAAGGAGCTTCTCGGCATTCCGTTCACCCCGGAGCAGACGGCCTGCATCATCGCGCCGCCCGCCCCGCAGGTCATCGTGGCCGGGGCCGGGTCGGGGAAGACGACGGTCATGGCGGCCCGGGTGGTGTGGCTGGTGGGGACCGGGCAGGTCGCCCCCGAGCAGGTCCTTGGGCTCACGTTCACCAACAAGGCCGCGGGCGAGCTGGCCGAGCGCGTCCGCAAGGCGCTGGTGCGGGCCGGCGTCACCGACCCCGACGCCATCGACCCCGACCACCCCCCGGGCGAACCCCGCATCTCCACGTACCACGCCTTCGCCGGCCAGCTCCTCACCGACCACGGCCTGCGCATAGGCCTGGAGCCCACGGCCCGCCTCCTCGCGGACGCCACCCGCTTCCAGCTCGCCGCGCGCGTGCTGCGGGACGCGCCGGGGCCGTACCCCGCCCTGACCAAGTCCCTCCCGGCGCTGGTCAGCGATCTCCTCGCCCTCGACGGCGAGTTGTCCGAGCATCTCGTACGGCCCGGCACGCTCGAAGCGCACGACGTCGCGCTGCTGCGCACCCTCGACGGCGTCCGGCTCAGCAACGCCGAGCTGCGCAAGATCCCCGAGGCCGCCACCGCCCGCCGTGAACTGCTCGACCTGGTCCGGCGTTACCGGGAGGCGAAGAGCTCCCGCGACCTCCTCGACTTCGGCGACCAGATCGCCCTGTCCGCCGAGCTGGCGATGACCAGGCCCGAGGTCGGCCGGATCCTCCGGGAGGAGTTCCGCGTGGTCCTCCTCGACGAGTACCAGGACACGTCCGTCGCCCAGCGCCTCCTGCTGTCCGGCCTCTTCGGCGGTGGCACGGGCCACGCGGTGACCGCCGTCGGCGACCCCTGCCAGGCCATCTACGGCTGGCGCGGCGCCTCCGTCGCCAACCTGGACGACTTCCCCGACCACTTCCCGTACGAGGACGGCACCCCCGCCACCCGCTTCTCCCTCAGCGAGAACCGCCGCAGCGGCGGCCGGCTCCTCGACCTGGCCAACGGCCTCGCCACGCCCCTGCGCGCGATGCACGAGGGCGTCGAGGCGCTGCGCCCCGCGCCGGGCGCCGAGCGCGACGGCATGGTGCGCTGCGCCCTCCTGCCCACCCACGCCGACGAGATCGCCTGGCTCGCCGACTCCCTCGCACACCTGGTGCGTACGGGCAAGGAACCGGGCGAGGTGGCCGTCCTGTGCCGTACGGCGGGCGACTTCGCCGAGATCCAGGGCGCGCTGGTGGCCCGAGAGGTGCCGGTCGAGGTGGTGGGGCTCTCCGGGCTGCTGCACCTCCCGGAGGTCGCCGACCTCGTCGCGGTCTGCGAGGTGCTCCAGGACCCGGGGGCGAACGCGTCGCTGGTACGGCTCCTCAGCGGGCCGCGCTGGCGCATCGGCCCGCGTGACCTGGCGCTGCTGGGGCGGCGGGCGCGGCTGTTGGTGCACCGGAGTCCCGGTCCCGACGGGGAGGACTCCACGGACGCGCGGCTGGCGGCGGCCGTGGAGGGCACCGACCCGGCGGAGGTGATCTCCCTCGCGGACGCCCTGGACACGTTCCTGGAGTCGGCCGGCGCCCCCGACGACGGCCTGCCGTTCTCCGCCGCCGCCCGGGTCCGCTTCGCGCGGCTGGCCACCGAGCTGCGCGACCTGCGCCGCTCGCTGGCCGACCCGCTGATGGACGTCCTGCACCGGGTCCTCGCCGTGACGGGCCTGGAGGTCGAACTGGCCGCCTCGCCGCACGCGCTGGCCGCCCGCCGCCGGGAGACGCTGAACAACTTCCTGGACATGGCGGCCTCGTTCGCCGCGCTCGACGGGGAGGCCGGCCTGCTGGCGTTCCTCGCCTTCCTACGGACGGCGGCGCAGTACGAAAAGGGGCTGGACAACGCGCTGCCGGGCGGCGAGAACACGGTGAAGGTGCTCACCGCGCACAAGGCCAAGGGCCTGGAATGGGACGTGGTCGCAGTCCCCGGGCTGGTCGGCGGCCAGTTCCCCAACACCCGGGCCCGCGAGGCGTGGACGGCCCAGGCGAAGGTCCTCCCGCACCCGCTGCGCGGCGACGCGCCCACGCTGCCGGAGGTCACCTCCTGGGACGCGAAGGGCCTCGCCGCGTTCAAGGACGAGATGAAGGCGCACCAGCACACGGAGGAACTGCGCCTCGGGTACGTCACCTTCACCCGCCCGCGCTCGCTGCTGCTCGGGTCGGGCCACTGGTGGGGCCCGACCCAGAAGCGCACGCGCGGTCCGTCGGACTTCCTGCACGCGCTGTACGACCACTGCGTGGCCGGCCACGGCGAGATCGAGGCGTGGGCGGACGAACCGGCCGGGGACGAGGAGAACCCGTCCCTGCGGGCCGCGTCGGCGCCCCAGCCCTGGCCCCTTCCGCTGGACGCCGACGCCCTGGCG
The DNA here is from genome assembly GCF_011694815.1 of Streptomyces liangshanensis. NCBI lineage: Bacteria > Bacillati > Actinomycetota > Actinomycetes > Kitasatosporales > Streptomycetaceae > Streptomyces > Streptomyces liangshanensis. The sequence continues at coordinate 2,616,857 of NZ_CP050177.1, read as the reverse complement.
CGCCGCCGCGCGGCCGCGGACACGGTGCTGGCGCACCTGGACGAGCTGCGCTCGGGCGTGGCGGAGGAGGAGTTGCCGCCGGAGGCCGCGGACGGCATGGACGGGATGGATGGGCTGGAGGAGGCCTCCTTCGAGGACGAGCCTTTCGGCCACGAGGACTTCGGGGACGAGCCGGACGACCTGGAGGACACGTACGCGCCGCCGGACGCCGATGTCGACGGCGCTCCGGCCGCCATGCCCCAGGACGACCCCCTGGACTGGGACGACTGGCCCACGGACCCCGAGGCCGCCGGGCCGCCGGGACCCGTACCGCCGCCCCCCGGGCCCGTATCCCCCCGGCGCGAAGAACAGGCGCACGCGCGTGACGGACGCGAGCCCCGGCCCCCGCACGCCCCCTCCGTCCCCGCCCCCCGCTCGGCCCCCCCGCGGCTCCTGCCCGAGGAGGCCAGGACCCTCGCCTCCTGGGACCGGGACCTCGACGCGCTCGCCCGCGAGCTGCGCCGCTCACGGGCCGCCGTCCGCGACGTCCCCGTACCCCCCTCGCTCTCCGCCTCCGAGCTGATGCGCCTCGCCGCCGACCCGGACGGGTTCGCCCACGAGCTGGCCCGCCCCATGCCCCGGCCCCCGCAGCCCGCCGCCCGGCGGGGCACCCGGTTCCACGCCTGGGTCGAGTCGCGCTTCGAGGCGCTCCCGCTGCCCCTGCTCGGCCCCGACGAGCTGCCTGGCGGCGACGAGGACGAGCCGGAGATCGCCGACGAACGCGACCTGGCCGCGCTCAAGGCCGCGTTCGAGCTGACCCCGTACGCGCGCCGTACGCCGTACCGGGTGGAGGCGCCGTTCCAGCTCACCCTGGCGGGCCGGGTGATCCGCGGCCGGATCGACGCCGTCTACCGCACCACCGACCCGGAGACCGGCGCGGACACGTACGAGATCCTCGACTGGAAGACCAGCCGTACCCGCACCGCCGACCCGCTCCAGCTCGCCGTCTACCGCCTCGCCTGGGCCGAGCAGCACGGCCTCCCGCCGGACGCCGTGACGGCCGCGTTCCTGTACGTGCGCACCGGAGACGTCGTCCGCCCCGACCGGCTCCTCTCCCGCGCCGAGCTGGAGGCGATCCTCACCGGCGGGGACGGCGGCGCGAACATCGGCGCGGATGCGGGCGGGGACGGGCCGGGGGACGGGGACGCAGGACGGACGGCAGACCGGTCGACCGCCGGATCCGGTTAGGCTCGATGTCATGAGCGACACCCCGGACAGCGTCGTCCGTACGTACATCGAGTCCCACCGCGCCGCCTTCCTCGACGACCTGGCGGACTGGATCCGTATCCCGTCCGTGTCCGCCCAGCCCGACCACGCCCCCGACGTGCGCCGCAGCGCCGACTGGTTGGCCGCCAAACTCCGGGAGACGGGCTTCCCCGTCACCGAGATCTGGGAGACCCCCGGCGCGCCCGCCGTCTTCGCGGAGTGGCCCTCGGACGACCCCGCGGCCCCCACCGTCCTGGTCTACGGCCACCACGACGTGCAGCCCGCCGCCCGGGAGGACGGCTGGTCGAGCGAGCCCTTCGAGCCGGTCGTACGGGACGGCAGGATGTACGGACGCGGCGCCGCGGACGACAAGGGGCAGGTGTTCTTCCACACACTCGGCGTCCGCGCCCACCTCGCCGCCACCGGCCGTACCACCCCCGCCGTCCACCTCAAGCTGCTCGTCGAGGGCGAGGAGGAGTCCGGCTCCCCGCACTTCCGCGCGCTGGCCGAGGCCCGCGCGGACCGCCTCGCCGCCGACGTCGTGATCGTCTCCGACACCGGCATGTGGGCGGAGGACACCCCGACGGTCTGCACCGGCATGCGCGGCCTCGCGGACTGCGAGATCGAGCTGTACGGCCCCGACCAGGACATCCACTCCGGTTCCTTCGGCGGAGCCGTCCCCAACCCGGCCACCGTCGCCGCCCGTATCGTCGCGTCGCTGCACGACGAGGACGAGCGCGTCGCGGTCCCCGGCTTCTACGACGGCGTCGCCCCGCTCACCGACACCGAGCGCGCGCTGTTCGCCGCGCTGCCCTTCGACGAGGAGCGCTGGCTGCGTACGGCCAAGTCGCACGGCACCCTCGGCGAGGCCGGGCACTCCACGCTGGAGCGGATCTGGGCCCGCCCGACCGCCGAGGTCAACGGCATCGGCGGCGGCTACCAGGGCCCCGGCGGCAAGACGATCGTGCCGTCCTCCGCCCACGTGAAGCTCTCGTTCCGGCTGGTGGCGGGCCAGGACCCCGACCGGATCGAGCGGGCCGTACGGGACTGGATCGAGGCACGCGTCCCGGACGGCGTCCGGCACAAGATCACCTTCGGCGCCGCCACCCGCCCCTGCCTGACCCCGCTCGACCACCCCGCCCTCCGGTCGCTCGTCCGGGCGATGGGCCGCGCCTTCGAACAAACCGTCCTCTTCACCCGCGAAGGCGGCTCCGGACCGGCCGCCGACCTCCAGGACGTCCTCGGCGCACCCGTGCTCTTCCTGGGCATCTCCGTACCGTCCGACGGCTGGCACGCGCCCGACGAGAAGGTCGAACTGGACCTGCTGCTCAAGGGCGTGGAGACCACCGCCTACCTCTGGGGCGACCTTGCCGCCGCTCTCCGCTGAACAGAACCCATCCACCCGGGGGAGTTGGAAGTAACCTGTGAGCACCATCAGCAGTGCCGATCTCGCACACCGACCGATCGGTCTCACCGCGCCCAGCGGCGTCGACCGCGCCGCGCACCACCGTCTCGACGAGGCCTGGCTCGCGGCTGCCTGGAGCCACCCGTCGACCCGGGTCTTCGTCGTGTCGGGCGGACAGGTGCTGATCGACGACACCCCGGACGGCCGTACCGAACTGGTCATGACCCCCGCCTTCGAGGCGCCCGTCACCGAGACCCACCGCTACTTCCTCGGCACCGACGAGGACGGTGTCAGCTACTTCGCGCTCCAGAAGGACGCGCTGCCCGGCCGCATGGACCAGTCGGCGCGCGCGGCGGGCCTGCGCGAGGCGGGGCTGCTGCTCTCGCAGCGGGACGCCGGCCTGATGGTGCACGCGGTGGCGCTGGAGAACTGGCAGCGGCTGCACCGCTTCTGCTCGCGCTGCGGCGAACGCACCGTGATCGCGGCGGCCGGCCACATCCGCCGCTGCCCGGCCTGCGGCGCCGAGCACTACCCGAGGACCGACCCCGCGGTGATCATGCTGGTCACGGACGAGGAGGACCGGGCGCTGCTCGGCCGGCAGGTGCACTGGCCCGAGGGCCGGTTCTCCACGCTGGCGGGCTTCGTGGAGCCCGGGGAGTCCATCGAGCAGTCCGTGGCCCGCGAGGTCTTCGAGGAGGCGGGCGTCACGGTCGGCGAGGTCGAGTACGTGGCGAGCCAGCCGTGGCCGTTCCCGTCGAGCCTGATGCTGGGCTTCATGGCCCGGGCCACGTCCTCGGAGATCACGGTGGACGGCGAGGAGATCGAGGAGGCGCGCTGGTTCTCCCGCGAGGACCTGCGCACCGCGATCGAGACGGGCGAGATCCTGCCCCCGGCGGGCATCTCGATCGCCGCGCGGCTGGTGGAGCTCTGGTACGGGAAGCCCCTGCCGAAGCCGCTGCCCCAGTAGCCGCCGCGCAGTAGCCGCTGCCCCAGTGGGCGCGGACCGGAATCCCACCCCGCTCCTCCGCACAGCGCCGATCCCCTCCGAAGCGCCGGCTTCGAAGGGGATCGGGGGTGTGGGAGGAGCGAGGTCACGCCAGGCATCAGGGCCGGGCGCGCCCGGGGTCAGGCGCCGAGCGCCTGCTTGACCTGCGCGAGGCTCGGGTTGGTCATCGTGACGTCGACGCCCGTCGGCGCGACCACGACCACGGTCGGCACGGTCTGGTTGCCGCCGTTCGCCTTCTCGACGAAGGCCGCGGACGCCGCGTCCTGCTCGATGTTGATCTCCGTGTAGGCGATGCCCTCGCGGTCCAACTGGCCCTTGAGGCGGCGGCAGTATCCGCACCACGTCGTGCTGTACATCGTCACAGTGCCCGGCATGTCCCTCGCGCTCCTCTGCTTCGCTCGATGCGTCGGCCGTGAGGCCGTGGGCCCCGGTGGGTGCACCGGCGGTCCGCCGCAATCCCTGGAACGTACGGCAGGCGGGGACCATTCCCGTACCGGTCCAGCCCCTTCCCGGTCCGGTCCCGTAACGGTCAGGACCGTATTCGTATGACAGACGCGGCACGGCTGTGGACAACGGGAACAGCCGTCTCCGGCGACCTGACAGCATGGCGGGGTGACAGCAGCAACGCATTCCCCACTGTTCCCGCACGACCCGCAGGACCCGCACGAGGGCCGGACCGCCGGTTACGGCCAGATCGTCGAGCCGCCGCGGGACGCCGACGCGGTGCTCGAAGGGCTCGACCCCGAGCAGCGCGAGGTCGCGACGGCCCTGCACGGCCCGGTGTGCGTGCTGGCCGGGGCAGGGACGGGCAAGACGCGCGCGATCACCCACCGGATCGCGTACGGCGTGCGGGCCGGGATCCTCCAGCCGGGCAGCGTACTGGCCGTCACGTTCACCAACCGCGCCGCGGGCGAGATGCGCGGGCGGCTGCGCCAGCTCGGCGCGGGCGGGGTCCAGGCGCGTACGTTCCACTCGGCGGCGCTGCGCCAGCTCCAGTTCTTCTGGCCCAAGGTCGTCGGCGGCGAGATGCCGCGACTGCTGGAGCGCAAGGTGCAGTTGGTCGCCGAGGCGGCGGCGCGCTGCCGGGTCCGGCTGGACCGCAACGAGCTGCGGGACGTCACGGGCGAGATCGAGTGGGCGAAGGTCACCCAGACCGTGCCCGCCGACTATCCGGCGGCGGTCGCCAAGTCGCTGCGCGACGCCCCGCGTGACGCGGCCGAGATCGGCCAGATCTACGGGATGTACGAACAGCTCAAGCGCGACCGCTCGGTGATCGACTTCGAGGACGTCCTGCTGCTGACGGTCGGCATCCTCCAGGACCGCCACGACATCGCCGACCAGATCCGCCGCCAGTACCAGCACTTCGTGGTGGACGAGTACCAGGACGTGAGCCCGCTCCAGCAGCGCCTCCTGGAGCTGTGGCTGGGGGACAGGGAGAGCCTGTGCGTCGTCGGTGACGCCAGCCAGACGATCTACTCGTTCACCGGCGCGACCCCGGACCACCTGCTGAACTTCCGGACGCGGCACCCGGGCGCCACCGTCGTCAAGCTGGTCAGGGACTACCGCTCCACGCCCCAGGTCGTCCACTTGGCGAACAGGCTGCTGCACCAGGCGAGCGGCCGGGCCGCCGAACATCGCCTGGAGCTGATCTCGCAGCGCGAGGCGGGCCCCGAACCGGTCTACACGGAGTACGCGGACGAGCCCGCCGAGGCCGAGACCACCGCCCGCCGGATCCGCGACCTGATCGCGGCGGGCGTCCCGGCGGGCGAGATCGCGGTGCTGTACCGGATCAACGCCCAGTCGGAGGTGTACGAGCAGGCCTTGGCGGACGTGGGGGTGGCGTACCAACTGCGCGGCGCCGAGCGCTTCTTCGAACGCAAAGAGGTACGGGAAGCGGGCGCCGCCCTGCGCAGCGCGGCCCGCTTCGGGGGCAACGACGCGGTGCTCGACGACGTGGTCGAGCTGCCCTCGCAGGTGCGGGCGGTGCTCTCCACGTCGGGGTGGACCAGCGAGCCCCCGACCGGCTCCGGCGCGGTCAGGGACCGCTGGGAGTCGCTCGCCGCCCTGGTGCGGCTGGCCGAGGACTTCGTAAGGGCCAAGCCGTCCGCGACCCTGTCCGACCTGGTGGCCGAGCTGGACGAGCGCGCGGCCGCCCAGCACGCGCCCACCGTGCAGGGCGTCACGCTCGCGTCGCTGCACTCGGCCAAGGGCCTGGAGTGGGACGCCGTGTTCCTGGTCGGGCTCACCGAGGGAATGATGCCGATCACCTACGCGAAGACCGACGAACAGGTCGAGGAGGAGCGCCGTCTCCTCTACGTCGGCGTGACCCGCGCGCGCTTGCACCTGTCCCTGTCCTGGGCGCTCTCCCGCTCGCCGGGCGGCCGGGCCTCCCGGCGCCCCTCGCGCTTCCTCAACGGGCTGCGGCCGGGGTCCGCGGTCCCGGGCAGCAGACGCGCCGTCGCGGCCCGCGGCGGGTCCTTCGAGCGCTCCGACGCGGGCGGGATCGGGGGCGGGGCCGCGGGCGTCGGCGCGCGGCGCAAGCGGCGAGGTCCCGTGCTCTGCCGGGTGTGCGGGAAGACCCTCACCGAGGCGGGCGAGATGAAGCTGTCGCGCTGCGAGGACTGCCCGTCCGACATGGACGAAGGGCTGTACGAGCGGCTGCGCGACTGGCGTGCCGTGCAGGCCAAACGGCTTGGCCAGCCGGACTACTGCGTCTTCACCGACAAGACACTCATGGCGATCGCCGAGGCGGTCCCGGGCAACGAGGCGGAGTTGACGGGCATCGCCGGCGTCATCCGCCGGAAGCTGGACCGGTTCGGCGCCGACGTACTGGCCATCTGCGCAGGTGAAGAGGTTGCGAGCGGCGCGCAGGACGTGTGAGGAAAAATCGGCGGGAAAATAGTTTGCGCGCGCCCCGCGAATCCCCATAGGTTCTTAACCACGGGAACAAGAGCTTCACGAAGCTCGGTCCCCGTGCTCTACTTGTCCATACGCATGACCGGCTCCGGCCGGTCCCAGAGACGCCGAGAGGAGGCGATTCCAGTGTCCACGAATTTTGAGATGAAGACCGGCACAACCGTTGTCAAGACCGACGGCTCCGTCGTCAGCACCGTCAAAATGACCGATCGCCTGGTCGCCTCCGTGTGCTCGCTCGACGTCGCGCGTATCGAACTCAACGGCACCGGTCTGCCTGGCGCCTCCTTCGTGCCCTCCGCCGGCTTTGCGGGTCTTCCCGTCCTGCTGGCGGCACACGATGAGCGACCGATCCAGGCACTGGAAGCAGGAGCGGCAGCGGTGGAGGCCCAGGCCTACGCCTACGCGGCGGCCAGTGCCGAGACCGGACGGCAGACCAGCAAGACGACCGAGCACCACAAGATGTGGGCCTTCCGTGGGCCTGAACCCTGGAGTGATCCAGCCTGATTCACCATCAGGCCGGCGCCTTCAGGGCCGCGGAACCCCACCCGGGATCCGCGGCCCTTCTGTTTGTCCCGAACGGGACGGGCGGAGCGAAGGGGCCTCGGACTGAACAACAGGTACCAGCCGCAACCCGGCCGACCGGCCGGAACGACCAGACGAGGAATCACACCCCGTGCAACTCGAAGCGCACGCCCCGTCCGTACCGCCTTCCGAAACGATCCCCCCGCACGGCCTCACGGAGGACTCCACCTTGATCCCCCTCACCGCGCTCACCGCGCTCGACGACGCCATCGAGAACCTCGGCGTACCCGTTCCCTGCCGCGCCTACGACCCGGAGGTCTTCTTCGCGGAGTCCCCCGCCGACGTCGAGTACGCCAAGGCGCTCTGCCGCACCTGCCCGCTGGTCGAGGCCTGCCTCGCCGGGGCCAAGGAGCGCCGCGAGCCCTGGGGCGTCTGGGGTGGCGAGCTCTTCGTCCAGGGCGTGGTCGTGGCCCGCAAGCGGCCCCGCGGCCGTCCGCGCAAGAACCCGGTCGCAGCGGCATGAACATCAGCGGAACCATCGACCGTCCCTACACGCACGATCCCAAGAAGCAGGCTCCGATGACCTCTTCCCTGCGAGAGCCCAGCGGCTCCGCCATCCCAGTCGTCAGCACCACCGACGCGAGCGACTCGCGTCAGAACAGGACCCGCGAAATGCAACTCATCCCAGAAGCCATGGCTCGTGCCCATATGGCGGACCGCCTGCGCGAAGCCGACGCGGAACGCCGGGCCGTGCGCCTGATCGCCGCGCGTCGGATGCAGCGCCGAGCCGAGCGCGTCTCCCTGCGCGCCCGCCGCGCGCTGGCCATGGCGGTCATGCAGTAGTCACGCCGTAGTCACACGGCGGAGGAGAAACCGAACGTGAACGGGGGCCGGTCCTGAGGACCGGCCCCCGTTCACGTCACGTCGTTCCCTCTTCTTCTTCCTCTTCCTCGTCCGGCAGGAAACCGGGCAGCCAGTCCTCCAACTCGTCCCGCAGCCGCACCGTCGCGTTCAGCTGGCAGAGCACCCCGATGGTGCTCAGCGTGACGCGGTGGATCAGCAGATAGGCGGGCGGCAGGTTCAACTGCCGGCCCAACTGGTGTGCGGGCGACCGGGGATCGGCGATCCGTGCCGCCTGGTTGCGCATCCAGCTCCGGGTGAACGTGAACTCGTCCGCCGCCGCCGGCTCGATGATGGGCAGCAGATAGTCCAGCACCGCGTCCGGGTCGAGGTCGATGGACTCCTTGACGAACCCGTCCTCGCGCAGCAGGTCGTACACCCCCTCCGCGTCCCCCTCCAGCGTCATCCGCAGCGCGTACCCGATGGTGTCGGGCAACCCGCCGGGCAGCCGGTCGACCGTGCCGAAGTCGAGCACCCCCAACCGGTACTCCCCGTCCTCCACGCCCTCGTCCGGGGGCAGCAGCCGGAAGTTCCCCGGATGCGGGTCCGCGTGCAGCAGACCCGTCCGCGCGGGACCCGAGAACAGGAAGCGGGCCAGCAACTGCCCCGCGCGGTCCCGCTCCTCCGCCGACCCACCCGAGATCACGTCGGCCAGCGGCTTCCCGTCGATCCACTCCGTGATCAGCACCTGCTCGCTCTGGTGCACCACGTCCGGCACCACCACGTCGGGATCGTCCGCGAACTCCGCCGCGTGTTCCCGCTGGGACTCCGCCTCCAGTGCGTAGTCCAGCTCCTCGGAGACCCGGTCCCGCATTTCGGTGATCAGCGGCTTCATGTCCATGCCCGGGATCAGAGGCCCCAGCAGCCGGACGAACCGGCTCAGCTGCGTCAGGTCCGACAGCAGGGCCTCCCCGGCGCCCGGATACTGCACCTTGACCGCGACCACCCGGCCGTCGTGCCACACCGCCCGGTGCACCTGCCCGATCGACGCCGCCGCCGCGGGCTTCTCCTCGAACTCCAGGAACATCTCGCGCCAGCCCTCGCCCAGCCGCTCGGCCAGCACGGCGTGCACCGTGCCGCTCGGCATCGGCGGCGCCGCCTCCTGGAGCTTGGTGAGCGCCGCCCGGTAGGGCCCCGCGACCTCCTCGGGCAGCGCCGACTCGAAGACGGACAGGGCCTGCCCGAACTTCATCGCACCGCCCTTGAGCTCTCCGAGGACCTTGAAGAGCTGGTCCGCGGTGCGTTGCTGCAACTCCTTGGAGACGATCTCCGCGGACTTCCCGCCGATCCGTCTGCCCAGGCCCCAGGTGGCCCGCCCCGCGAAGCCCAGTGGCAACGCCGCCAGCTTCGCGGTACGGGTGACCGCCTTCCGGGGAAGATCAGACATCAAGCCCTCCTAGGGGGTGTCTTGCGGATCATGCCGGGCTTGCGGTCATTGTGTCGTGCGGGGGCAAGGCTTCCGCGAGGCGCTCCCCCCGCCGGCCGCCGGCCGCGCCGCACGGGCACTCCGGATGGGGCGCCGTCCGACTGGACCGCCAGTCGAGCTGGGGAAGTGACACCTCCCATCGTGCACCTGTCGTGCCCGGGAGTTCACCATCCAGGAACGCCAGAGCGTGAGCCGCCGCCAGTCCCGCCACCGCCGTGGCCAGTCCCACGTCGCAGGCCTGCGCCCCCGTGACCCCCCGCCCGGACCGCCACTGGGCCAGCAGCCGGGGCCATCCCGGGTCCCGGTCGGCGCGCTCCAGCGCCAGGCACCCCGCGCACGCCGAGCCGCCCGGCAGCACCAGCGGGCCCACCACCCCCGTGGCCTCGATCACGCCCGCGTACAGATGCGGCGTCCCCGAGGCGATCCAGGTCTCCGCCACCACCGGGTCCGGGGCGTGGACCGCCAGCCCGTCCCGGGGCGCCACGACCACCAGGGCGAGCGCCGGCTCCCCGCCGCCCGCCCGTGCCCGCTCCGCCTCCCGCGGCGCCCCGCCGGCCGCCGACCTCCGCACCAGCTGCCGGGCCGCCGTGTCCCGCCGTTCCCCCACGGACCCGTACGGCAGCCCGCCCGGTGCCACATCGCCCTCCTCGGTGAAGCCCCCGTCCAGCACGTCGACCCGCCCCACCCCGGCCGCCGCCAGCAGCGCCGCCACGGCCGCCCCGACCCGCCCGGCGCCCCGCACCTGGACCCGCAGCGCCCGCCGCGCCGCCAGCCGCGCCATCCCCGCCCCCGGCTCCCGGTGGACGACGGAGAGCGACGCCAGGTCCGGCCGCAGCCGCTCCACCACCCCCGCCCGCTCGCGCAGCGCGTCCGCCGCCGCGCCGCCTCCCGCCGGGTCGTCCAGCACCCCCGCCTCCGCCAGCCGCTCCACCAGCGCGTCGGCCCGCCCCTCCGGCAGCCCCATCGCCCTGGCCTCCTCCCGCAGCAGCGGCAGCCCCCGCGTCCCGTCCAGCAGCTCCAGGAAGCTGCCCGTCGCGGTGTCCACCGGCCCCACCAGCACCGCGTGCGCCCGCGTCACTCCGAACTGGACCGTCTGCCGCTCCCGCCACGCCCGCCGCAACGCGGGCTTCACCTTCGGATGCATCGCGCCGTCCCCCGTCCATTCCGGCTCCCGGGCCCCGTTCTCCGGCCCGTTTCCAGAATGCAGGCAACCGTTTCCCGGCGGGAAAAGTTATCCACAGGCGCGGGATATCAATCGTTCAAATGGTGGACGCCACTCAATGGATCAAGAAAGCGGTGACCGGGGGGCGCGACGTCCCGCACATACAGCGGGTAACGTCGTGGCGTGTCCGCCGATTCTTTCTCCCGCCTCACGGCGACGAGCGCCGTCGAGGTGCGCCGCAGCGCCCGCCGGAGCCGTACCGTCTCGGCGTACCGCGAAGGTGACCGGACGATCGTGCTCATTCCCGCCCGGATGTCCGAGGCGGAGGAGCGGCGCTGGGTGACGGTGATGCTCGACAAGCTCGCCGCCCAGGAGAGCAAGCGGGTCATCGGCGACGAGGCGCTGATCGAGCGGGCCGAGCGGCTGTCCGCGCAGTACTTCGAAGGCCGCGCGCGGCCGGTGTCGGTCCGGTGGGTGACCAACCAGAACACCCGCTGGGGCTCGTGCACCCCCGCCGAGGGCAGCATCCGCCTTTCGCACCGGCTCCAGGGCATGCCGGAGTACGTCGTCGACTACGTCCTCGTCCACGAGCTGGCGCACCTGCTGGTCCCCGGCCACGGGCCGCGGTTCTGGCGGCTGCTGGAGGCCTACCCCCGTACCGAACGCGCCCGCGGCTACCTCGAAGGCGTCGTCGCGGCCGATCGCCTGCCCCATTCCCCGTCGACCCGCGAGGACTGAAGCCCCCGTCCCGCCCGGCCCTCCCTCCACCCTTCACCTGGTCATCCTTGATCCGCGTCTCTGCCCGATCCTGTACCGAACGCGTACCGGCTCGGTCCAATGTCGGACACAGCCGTTAGCCTGACGCGACGTATTTCATTCGGGATGGGGGACGGTCGTTACGCATGGCGAGGGAATTCCAACGCGGGCACAAGGCCAGGATCAGTGATCTCACGCCGGGGACGGATCTGTACGTAGGTGTGCAGATCGGCGCTCCCGGATTGAGCTTCGACATCAGCTGCTTCGGCCTCGACGCCGACGAACAGCTTTCGGACGACCGCTACTTCATCTTCTTCAACCAGCCGAAGTCCCCCGAGGAATCGATCCAGTTGCTCGGCGCGCAGGCGGGCGACACCGAGTCGTTCCGCGTGACGCTCGAACGGATCCCGGCGACCGTCCACAAGCTCTCGTTCACCGCCACCATCGACGGCCCCGGACAGATGTCCCAGGTCGGCCCGGGATACATCCGGATCGTCGCGGGCGGCGAGGAAGTGGTCCGGTACGCGTTCGACGGCTCGGAGTTCACCACCGAGCGGGCCGTGATGCTCGGCGACTTCTACCTCAAGGACGTGTGGCGCTTCGCCGCCGTCGGGCAGGGCTTCGACGGCGGACTGGACGCGCTGCTCAAGAACTTCGGCGGCGAGGTCGCCGAGGAGGAGCCGGCCGCGCCGCAGCCGCAGGCCGGCGGCCCCGTGCCGGGATTCGCACCGCCCCGGGGCGGCGCCCCCGCCCCGGCCTTCGGCGCACCGCCCGCGGCCCCCGCGCCCCCGGCCCCGCCGCCCGCGCCCTCGTTCGGCGCCCCGGTGGGACCGCCCGCCCCCGCACCGGCCCCGCCGCCCGTGCACGCGGCCCCGACGCTCATGGCGCCGATGTCCCCGCCGGGCGCCACCGCACCCCCGCCGCCCGCCCCGTCGCCGTACGGACAGCCGCCGCAGCAGCCCCAGTTCGGCCAGGTGCCCGGCCAGGGCACAGGTCAGATCCCGGGCCAGATGCCGGGTCAGGTCCCGCCGCCCGGCGCCCCGTCCCCGTACGGACAGCCCGCCCCCGCCCCCTTCGGCCAGCAGCCGCCCGGGGCTCCCCAGGGTGTCCCGCAAGGCGTCCCCCAGGGCGCCGCCGGGCTGACGGCGGCCCTCCAGCCGTACAAGGAACTGCCCACCGGCCAGCGCTGGACCCCGCAGAACGGTCAGTTGATGCGGGTCGACCTCGCCATGGGCGGCTCGCCGGTCCTCGCCCGCCAGGGCAGCATGGTCATGTACCAGGGCAAGGTCGAGTTCGGGCACAAGGGCGCCGGCTTCGCGGGCCGGATCGTCGGCAACGCGACCGGGCAGGAGATGCAGTTGATGCGCTGCTCGGGCCGGGGGCAGGTGTTCCTCGCCGAGGACGCCGCGCACCTCCACCCGATCGAACTCCAGGGCGACGGCATCTGTGTCTCGGCGGAGAACGTCCTCGCCTTCGACGAGGGACTCCAGTACGAGGTCCGCCGCATCGAAGGCCACGGCATCCCCGGAGGCGCCCTGTTCACCATGCAGTTCCAGGGCACCGGCACCGTCGTCGTCAAGACGCACGGCACCCCGGTGGTCCTGCCCGTCACGCCGACGACCTTCGCCGACTGCAACGCGGTCGTCGCCTGGTCGTCCGCCTCCCAGGTGATCATCTCCAGCCAGGTCAGGCTGCGCCGCAACGCGTACCCGGGCCACAGCGGCGAGACCGTGAACCTCCAGTTCCGGGGAGCCCCCGGCAACTTCGTCGTTGTCCAGCCGTACGAGGTCTGAGGGAGCCCGGATCATGAACCAGCAGCTCGCGGGCTATGCCCCGACCCCCATCGCGGCCCGGATGGAGAATCACGGCCGCGCCATGCTCAAGGTGGCGATGGCCTCGGGCCAGGACCTCTTCGCCCGTACCGGATCGATGATCGCCTACGAGGGCTTCATCCAGTACGAGCCCAACCCGCCCGCCCTGCGCCAGGTCGCCTCCCAGTGGGTGACCGGCGAGGGCGCGCCGATCATGAAGTGCTCGGGCGACGGCCTGCTCTACCTCGCCGACTACGGCGCGGACGTCGTCGTGATCAACCTCAACAACGACGCGCTCTCGGTGAACGGCAGCAACCTGCTGGCCTTCGACGCCCACCTCCAGTGGGGCGTCGAAAAGGTCAAGGGCATGGCCAAGTTCGCCGGCCAGGGCCTGTGGAACGTGCAGATCGCCGGGACCGGCTGGGTCGCCCTGACCTCGCGTGGCACCCCGATCGTGGTCGACTGCGGCCGGGGCGAGGACGAGACGTACGTCGACCCGGACGCGCTCGTCGCCTGGTCACCGGGGCTCAAGGTGAAGGGCAAGCGCAGCTTCAAGGCCTCCGCCCTGGTCGGCAGGGGCAGCGGAGAGGCCTACCAGATGGCGTTCTCCGGCCAGGGAATCGTGGTCGTACAACCGAGCGAGGACAGCACCGACCGCCTGCGGATCCGGGGCTGAGGGGGAGCGGGGAACCATGCAGAGTCCACTTTTCGCCTATACGGAACAGCAGTCCCAGGACCGCTACGTCGTCCAGAACCCGCAGCTCCTGCGGGTCGCCCTGACCGGCCAGGACGACGTCCTCGCCCGCAAGGGCGCGATGGTGGCGTACCAGGGGCTGATGGACTTCGACGGCGAGTACCAGTCGAGCAGCCAGCGGCGCGCCAGGGCGCGTACGGGCGAGGGCCTGGACCTGATGCGCTGCTCCGGGCAGGGCACGGTCTATCTCGCCAACCTCGCGCAGTACATCCACGTCGTGGACGTCGACCACGAGGGCATGACCGTCGACAGCGCCTACGTCCTGGCGCTCGACTCCGCGCTGCACACCGAGGTCATCGCGGTGGACAGCCAGTACGGCATCTCGGGGTCCGGCAAGTACCAGCTGAACATCTCGGGCCGGGGCAAGGTAGCGCTGATGACCTCGGGCCAGCCGCTGATGCTCCAGGTCACGCCGGACAAGTACATCAACGCGGACGCCGACGCGGTGGTCGCCTGGTCGACGTCGCTGCGGGTGCAGATGCAGGCGCAGACCCATTCCTCGGGCGTCACCCGGCGGCGCGGCAACACCGGCGAGGGCTGGGAGTTGAGCTTCCTCGGGCAGGGGTTCGCGCTGGTCCAGCCCAGTGAGGTCATGCCGCCGCAGAACGCGGGGATCGGCCAGGGCCTCGGCGCGCAGTTCGGTGTCGGCGCCCAGGGCGCCCACGCCCAGAACCAGGGCAACGCCTGGAGCCGCTGAGGTCGACATGACCCGCGGAAGGGGGCGTCCTCCCACGGAGGACGCCCCCTTCCGTCACGCCCGGGCCGCGAGGGCCGCCCTCGTCCGCCCGATCAGCCCCACCACCGAGTCGTCGGCGACCTCCGCGGCCTCCTCGAAGCCGAACCACCGCAGGTCCAGCGACTCGTCACTGATCCGCTCCAGGGCCCCGGCCGGCGCCAGCGCCGCGTACTGGACGTCCAGGTGCCAGTTGCAGGGCGCCGGGATCGCGTGCCGGTCCAGTTGTACGGGTCCCACGGGCAGCAGCGTCAGGTCCGGGATCCCGGACTCCTCCGTGGCCTCCCGGAGCGCCGCCCCCGCCAGGGTGGCGTCCCCGGGCTCGCAGTGACCGCCCATCTGGAGCCACATGTTGAGCTTCCGGTGCAGGGTGAGCAGCACCTTGCCCCGCTCCGGGTCGATCACCAGCGCGCTGGCCGTCACGTGCCCGGCCTCGCACGCCTTCCACATCCCGTCCGGACGCGCCGCAAGGTGGTCCAGGTAGAGCCCGCGCAACTCCTCCTGGCCGTCCTGGGCGCCCGGCCCGCCCGCGCGGTAGTCCTTCAGCACCAGAACGGCGTTGTCGTGCAGGCTCACTTGTCGGAGTCGTCCTCGTCGTTGTCGGCGGGATCGGCGGGATCGGCGGGATCGGCGGGCTTCGCGGGCTTGGACTCACCCGTGGGCCCGTCGGACCCCGCGTCGTGCTTCGTCAGGTCGGGCTTGCCGTCCGCCGCCTCCCCGAGCATCTTGTCCAGCTCCGAGAAGTCCAGCTGCTCGTGATGCACGAACCCGTCGGGGTCGTCCAGGTCCGACGCCGTCGGCAGGTTGTCCGGGTGCTCCCACAGCGCGTCCCGGCCGTCCGCCCCGCGCGCGTCCGTGAGCGACGCCCACAGCCGCGCCGCGTCCCGCAGCCTGCGCGGACGCAGCTGGAGCCCGATCAGTGTCGCGAAGGTCTGCTCGGCGGGACCGCCCGAGGCACGCCGTCTGCGCAGCGTCTCCCGCAGCGCGTCGGACGCCGAGAGCCGGTCCTTCGCGGCCTCGTGCACCACCGCGTCGACCCAGCCCTCCACCAGCGCCAGCGCCGTCTCCAGACGGGCGAGCGCGGCCTTCTGCTCGGGCGTGTCCTCCGGCTGGAACATGCCGGACTGGAGCGCCTCCTGGAGCTCCTCCGGATTGGCCGGGTCGAACTGCCCGACCACGTCCTCCAGCTTGCTCGTGTCGACCTTGATCCCGCGTGCGTACGCCTCGACCGCGCCGAACAGGTGCGACCGCAGCCACGGCACGTGGGTGAAGAGCCGCTGGTGGGCGGCCTCGCGCAGGGCCAGGTACAGCCGGACCTCGTCCTTCGGGACGCCCAGGTCCTTGGAGAACGCCTCGATGTTCAGCGGCAGCAGCGCCGCCTTGCCGGCCGGGGCCAGCGGCAGCCCGATGTCCGTCGAGCCCACCACCTCGCCCGCGAGCACGCCCACGGCCTGCCCGATCTGCTGGCCGAACATGGCGCCTCCCATGGAGCGCATCATGCCGATCAGCGGACCCGCCACGTCCCGCATCTCCTCGGGCAGCACGTCGCCCATGGCCGCGCCCACCCGCTCCGCGACCGGGTCCACGAGCTGCTGCCACGCGGGCAGCGTCGCCTCGACCCACTCCGCGCGGCTCCACGCCACCGCGGTGTGCGCGCCGGAGGGCAGGGACGTCACGCCGTCCAGCCACAGGTCGGCCAGCCGCACCGCCTCGTTGACCGCCGAGCGGTCCGAGGGGCCCACGCTCGCGTCCTTCGTCCCGTCCGAGGTGCCCTGCGCGACCGTCTGGCGCGCGATCTGCTTGGCCATGTCCCAGTTCACGGGACCGCCCTCGTAGCTGAGCATCTGGCCGAGCTGCTGGAAGGCCGCCCCCAGGTCGTTCGGGTTCAGCGAACCGAACATCGAGGCGAACGGATTGTCTCCGCCGCCCGCGCCGCCCGGCAGACCGAACCCGAAGTTCCCGAAGGGATTGCCGGGACCACCGGCACCCTGACCACCTCCGGCGGGGTCCTTCTTCTTGCCGTCGCCGTCCTCCGGCTCCTCCGGCGGAAGGCCGAATCCGAATGGAGAGTCACTCACGGGGTTCCTCGGCTCGTAGGGCCGGCGGCTTCTCGCCGACGGCGGCTGCCCGACTACACACCCAGCCTAAGACCGACCGGCACACGGAGCGTGGTCGGCGGAAGCGGCACGGCGTCAGCAGGCTGTTCCGCCGGCCGCCGCCTCCTTTGAACGGCGCCGACACCCGGCTGGCTTCCGGGCTCGGTGCTGAGTCGGCCGACGGTCTGCGGCAGGATGGACATCACCTGGTACGGACGCGAGCGTTCACATCCGTACTGAAGACAACCGCTGGAGACGCCCGGTGAGTTCCCCAGATCCGCAGGTTCGCGCAGCGCGAAACCGATCGACTCCGACCCCGTCCCGAGGCCCGGTCGTCGCGGTCACCGGCGCCGCCTCCGGCGTCGGTGACCTGCTCACCCGCCGCCTCGCGGCCTCGGAGGAGATCAAACAGGTCGTCGCCCTCGACGAGCGCCGCGGGGACGTGCCGGAGGCCCAGTGGCACATCCTCGACGTCCGCGACCCGGCCATCGCCGAGAAGCTGCGCGGGGTGGACGTCGTCGTGCACCTCGCGCTCGACCTGGACCTGGAGACCGACGCCGCCGCCCGTACGGCGTACAACGTGCGCGGCACCCAGACCGTCCTGACGGCCGCGGCCGCCGCCGGCGTGCACCGGGTCGTGCTCTGCACCTCCGCCATGGTCTACGGGGCGCTGCCCGACAACGCCATCCCGCTGTCCGAGGACGCCGAGCTGCGCGCCACGGCCGAGGCGACGGGGGTCGGCGACCTCCTGGAGATCGAGCGGCTCGGCCGCAGGGCGCCTCGCGCGCACCCGGGCCTCCACGTGACGGTCGTGCGGCCCGCCGTCCTGGTCGGCGGTACGGACACGGCCCTCACCCGCTACTTCGAGTCGCCCCGGCTGCTCGTCGTCGCGGGCTCGCGCCCCACCTGGCAGTTCTGCCACGTCGAGGACCTGGTCAGCGCGCTGGAGTACGCGGCGCTCGAGAAGGTCGACGGCGAGCTGGCGGTCGGCTGCGACGGCTGGCTGGAGCAGGAGGAGGTCGAGGAGCTCAGCGGGATCCGCCGCATGGAGCTGCCGTCCGCGGTCGCTCTCGGCGCCGCGGCCCGCCTGCACCGCATCGGGCTCACGCCCTCGCCCGCCGGCGACCTCGCGTACACCATGCATCCCTGGGTCGTCAGCGTCAGCCGGCTGCACGACGCGGGCTGGCGGGCCACCTGGACGAACGAAGAGGTCCTGGCCGCCCTGCTGGCCGAGGTCGAGGGACGCCACACCGTCGCCGGCCGCCGGCTCGGCCGCAAGGACGCCACCGCGGCCGGCGCGGCGGGCGCGACGGTGGCCCTGCTCGGCACGGCCGCGCTGGTACGCCGCGCCCGCAAGGCCCGCCGCCGCATCTAGCGCTGCATACGGGTATCCGGTAGCCGCTGTATCCGGGTATCCGGCCGCCGCGTCAGGTCGCCGCGTCAGGTCGCCGTACACCCGCGCCCGGAAGGCCTCGCGCCGCCGCCCAGTGGAAGGAAGCTTCCACCATGCGGTCCCGTACGGCACGATGGGCGGTATGGCGACCACCCCGACCACCCCCTCCCACCCCGGCGAGCAGACGGCCCAGGACCCGATCCGGCTGCTCGCGATACGCGACACCCCGCTGAGCGTGGACGAGGTCTTCCGCGCGGTCGGGGACGACGCCGCGGGCGGCACCGCGCTGTTCGTCGGCACGGTGCGCAACCACGACGGCGGCGCCGACGTGGACGCGCTCGGCTACACCGGCCACCCCTCGGCCGAGGACGAGCTGCGCCGCGTCGCGGAGAAGGTCGTGGCCGACTTCCCGGTGCGCGCGCTGGCCGCCGTCCACCGGGTGGGCGATCTGGCGGTGGGCGATCTGGCCGTCGTCGTCGCCGTCTCCTGCCCGCACCGGGCGGAGGCGTTCGAGGCGTGCCGGAGGCTGATCGACGACCTCAAGAGCGAGGTTCCGATCTGGAAGCACCAGACGTACTCGGACGGCACCGACGACTGGGTGGGCGCGCGGAACGGCTAGCTCCGGTTCCGGTTCCTCGCGCGAGCTGACGGACGGGCCCCGTGCTCGGCCCGGCGGGGCCCAAACCGGTCCGGCACCCGTACGGCCCGATTTGCGTAACCGCCGCCCTGCCCGGAGCGTTGGATCAGCAGATGGTTAATCTGCTGATCGGTCGGTCGCAGGCGCTGCGAACGCTCATGGGGGTCGGGAGGTCCGAATGGCCGCGCTCACCTGGTTGCTCATTCCACTGTTCGCCGCGGTAGGCGCCGCGATATGGGGAAGCTGGGCCCAGAGGAACCGTACGACGGGGGACATAGCAACCCTCAACGGATACGCGCGGTTCCGTGACGCGATGGAAAAGGCACATTCCGGTTCGGGCCCGGCCTGACGGCTCCCGCCCGGTCCGACGGCCGCGCCGGGGGCTCCTCGTACGGACCGGCCCCAGGGGTGCACTGACAGACCCTTCCCGTACTGTCGTTCCATGCCACGGCGCACCGCGACGATGCTCGCTTCCACCCTCGCCCTCATCGGGTTGCTCTGCGCGGGCCTGCTGCTCCCCGTGCCGTACGCCGAGATGAGCCCGGGGCCGACGGTGAACACCCTCGGTGAAGCGCGAGGCGAACCGGTCCTCCAGGTGTCGGGGCACAAGACGTACCCGACGACGGGTCATCTGAACATGACGACGGTCCGGGTCACGGGCGCCGATTACAAGATGAACGTCGTCGAGGCGGTCTACGGCTGGCTGGCCCACGACAACGTGGTGGTGCCGCACGACACCCTCTACCCGGACGGCAAGACGGAAGAGCAGTCCACGCAGGAGAACGCGGAGGAGTTCAGCCAGTCCCAGGAGAGCGCCAAGGTCGCCGCCCTGGAGGAGCTGCACATCCCGGTCACCTCCCGGATCATCGTCTCGTCCGTCGTGAAGGACAGCCCCGCCGAGGGCACGCTGCACGCCGGAGACGTCATCAAGGCCGTGGACGGCTCCCCGGTGAAGGCCCCGACGGACGTCGCCAAGCTCGTCACCAAGCACCGGCCGGGACAGAAGGTCGTCTTCACGGTGGTCCCCGCCAAGGACGCCGAGGCGGCGGAGAAGACCGGCAAGGAGCCCTCGGCCTCCAAGGACGTCACCCTCACGACCAAGAAGGCCGACGACGGCGACCGCGCGATCGTCGGCATCCAGGCCGGGACGGACCACACGTTCCCGTTCACGGTCGACATCAAGCTCGCCGACGTCGGCGGCCCGAGCGCCGGCCTGATGTTCGCCCTCGGCATCGTGGACAAGCTCACCCCCGGCTCCCTCACGGGCGGCAAGTTCGTCGCGGGTACGGGCACGATCGACGACCAGGGCACGGTCGGCCCGATCGGCGGCATCGAGATGAAGCTGGTCGGCGCGCGCAACGCGGGCGCCCAGTACTTCCTCACGCCCGCCGAGAACTGCGCCGCGGCGGCGTCGGACATCCCGGACGGGCTCACGCTGATCAAGGTCAAGACCATCGCCGACGCCAAGGCGTCCCTGGACAAGATCCGCTCCGGGGACACGGCCGGCCTGCCGAGCTGTTCGGCAAGCTGACCGGCCGCGTCACCGGCGCACAGCGACTCCGCCCGCGGGCCGGGCGGTTACGCCTCGAAGGTGGCGGACAGCGCCTCGGCCAGCCCGGGGACCAGGCCCGAGCCGGTGAGGACCTCGGTGGGCGAGTCCTTCTCGCGCAGCCGCAGCGCCGAGTCCCGCGCGCCGTCCCGCAGCACCGCCACCGTCATCCGTACCTCCTGACGGTCGGGGTGGGTGGCGACCCAGTCGGCGAGGCCGGCCTCGTCGAGACCGTCCGGGACGGACGACTCCGCGGACGGCGGCAGCATCAGCCGCTCCACGGTCATCGCGCAGCCGGCCACCGCCCCGGGCCAGGCGATCGTGGCGAGGAACTCGTCCAGCGGGGTGCCGGCCGGGATCTCGTCCTGCTCGATGGGGGTGAGGGGCGCGGTCGTGTCGCCGTCGTCGAGGCCCAGCTGGGCCGCGAGCTCGGGTTCGTCGGTGCGCAGCCGGGCGGTGTCGACGAGGGCGAAGAGGCGGGCCGGCTGGTCCCAGCCGAGCCCCGCCGCGTACGCGTCGATTTCGAGGACCGCGCGGGTCAGCGGGCTCGCGGCCATGGGGGTACCTGAGGAAACGTTGGACATGGCCGATATCCTGCCCCCTCGGGGACCGCGGACGGGAACTAGGTAAAGCCTCAGTAAGTTGCAAGAGTGGGTCCTAGGATCGCTGGACCGCTCCACAGGCTGAACCGTTCGACGCTGATTCATCACGACGCTGATCCATACGACCGCGAACTTCGAGGTGCGCACGTTGGCTTTCCAGATGCCGGACCGCGGCGTAGGCCCCGCCGGGCCACGGATGAGAGTGGGCCGCCCGTCCCGGCGCGTCCGGACCCTGCTCATGACGTTGGGGGTGCTGGCCGTACTGGCCATGCTCTTCGTCATGTTCGCCGGGTTCTGGACGGACTGGCTCTGGTACCGCTCGGTCGATTACTCATCGGTTTTCACCACCACGCTCGGGACCAAGGTCGGACTGTTCGCGGTCTTCGGCCTGCTGATGGCCGCCGCCGTCGGGTTCAACATCTGGCTGGCGCACCGGCTGCGGCCGCCGCTGAGCGCCATGTCGATGGAGCAGCAGAACCTCGACCGCTACCGGATGGGCATCGCCCCGTACAAGAAGTGGGTGCTCCTCGCGATCACGGCCCTCGTCGGGCTGATCGCCGGGGCGTCCGCCTCGGGCCAGTGGCGTACGTGGCTGATGTACGTGAACGGCGTGCCGTTCGGGCAGAAGGACCCGCAGTTCCACCTGGACGTGTCCTTCTACGCGTTCGACCTGCCGTGGTACCGCTTCCTGCTGGCCTTCGGCTTCGCGGCCGCGGTGCTCTGCCTGATCGCCGCCGCTGTCACCCACTACCTGTACGGCGGGCTGCGGGTGACGAGCCCGGGAGCGCGCGCGACCGGCGCCGCCACCGGCCATCTCTCCGTGCTCATCGGGATCTTCGTCGCGCTGAAGGCCGTGGCGTACTGGCTCGACCGGTACGGACTGGCCGTGAAGTCCAGTGACTTCAAGGCGGCGGGCAACTGGACGGGCCTGCGGTACGTGGACGCCAACGCGTACCTGCCCGCGAAGACGATCCTGTTCTGCATCGCCGTGATCTGCGCGCTGCTGTTCTTCTCGACCATCTGGCGCCGCACCTGGCAGCTGCCGGTGATCGGCTTCGGTCTGCTGGTGCTGTCCGCGATCCTCATCGGCGGCCTCTACCCGGCGATCGTGCAGAAGTTCCAGGTCGAGCCGAACGAGCAGGCCAAGGAAGCGCCGTACATCAAGAAGAACATCGACGCCACGCGCACCGCGTACGGCATCGCGGACGCCGACGTGCAGAACTACTCGGGGCAGGGCGACTCGGCGAAGCTCGCCGACCAGCGCAAGGCGGCCGACAGCGCCGCCAGTTACCGGCTGGTCGACCCGAACGTGGTCTCCCCGGCCTTCCAGCAGATCCAGCAGGAGCGCAAGTACTACCAGTTCCCGGCGACGCTGGACGTGGACCGCTACACCGGCCCGGACGGCAAGCCGCAGGACACGGTCATCGGCCTGCGTGAGCTGAACATCAACGGCATCCCCAAGAGCAACTGGATCAACGACCACTTCACGTACACCCACGGGTACGGCGCGATCGCCGCCAAGGGCACCACCCCGGTGGTCTCCAGCGGGGGCGGGAAGACCATCGGCGCCCCCGACTTCACCGAGTCGGGCCTGCCGACGACCGGCGCGCTCCCCACGTACGAGCAGCGGATCTACTACGGGGAGAAGACCGAGCAGTACTCGATCGTCGGGGGTCCTCAGAAGGAACTCGACTACGAGAAGAACGGCGAGAAGACGACGAGCTACGCCGGCAAGAGCGGCGTCGACCTCTCGAACCCGGTGAACCGCGCCGCCTACGCCGTGGCGTTCAACGAGCCGCAGATGATCTACTCCGGCGCCATCGGCGAGGGATCGCGGATCCTCTACAACCGCACCCCCAAGGAGCGCGTCGAGGCCGTCGCCCCCTGGCTGACCATCGACGGCGACGCCTACCCGGCCGTGGTCAAGGGCCGGATCCAGTGGATCGTCGACGCGTACACCACGACCAACGGCTACCCGTACGCGTCCCGTACGACGCTGGGGGACACGACCGAGGACTCGCTGACCGACAACCAGCGCGCGGTCGTCGCCCAGCAGAACCAGGTCAACTACATCCGGAACTCGGTCAAGGCCACCGTCGACGCGTACGACGGCACCGTCACGCTCTACCAGTGGGACACCGAGGACCCGGTCCTCAAGACCTGGATGAAGGCCTTCCCCGGCACGGTGAAGCCCAAGGCGGACATCAGCCCGGACCTGCTGGCCCACCTGCGCTACCCGCAGGACATGTTCAAGGTGCAGCGCGAACTGCTCACCCGCTACCACGTCACCAACGCCTCGCAGTTCTACAGCGGCAGTGACGCGTGGCAGGTGCCGGACGACCCGACCAACAAGGACAGCAACGCGGTCCCGCCGTACTACCTGAGCCTCAAGATGCCGGGCCAGACGGACCAGCGGTTCTCCCTGACGACGACCTTCACGCCCAACGGGCGCCCCAACCTGGGGGCGTTCATGGCGGTGGACGCGGACGCGACCAGTCCGGACTTCGGCAAGATCAGAGTCCTGAGAGTGACCTCCAACGTCCAGGGGCCGCAACAGGTGCAGAGCGAGCTGAACGGCGTCGACAAGGTCGCCGAGTTCGTGCGGAACCTGAGAGGCACCGACTCGGACATCGAGTACGGCAACCTGCTGACGGTGCCGCTCGGCGGAGGGTTCCTCTACATCGAGCCGGTGTACGCGCGCGGTGGCAGCGCCAACTACCCGCTGCTCAAGAAGGTGGCCGCCTCCTACGGAGGAGGGAAGCCGGTCTTCGAGGACAGCCTGACCAAGGCGCTCAACGCGGTGTTCGGCGCGGAGGGCACCGAGCCGCCGTCGACCACCCCGCCGCCACCGGGGGACACCACCAAGCCGCCGGCCACCGGCAGTACGGCGCTCAAGCAGGCCATCGCCGACGCCCAGAAGGCGTACGACGCGGGTCAGGAGGCGCTCGCCAAGCAGGACTGGACGGCGTACGGCAAGGCCCAGGACGAGCTCCAGGCGGCGCTCAGGCGGGCGGCCGAGGCGGACGCCGCGGCCGGCACCTCGGAGAAGCCGGGGGACAAGCCCTCGGGCTCGACCCCGGCGAAGCCGGACGCCAAGCCCTCCGGATCGGCCACCGAGAAACCGTCAACCGGGACGTGAGTCCCATGAGCCCTGAGTGACTGAGGGCTTGAGTGACTGAGAAAGCGTCACCCCCGCGTCGTGGTACGGTTGGGACACAACGACGCGGGGTGGAGCAGCTCGGTAGCTCGCTGGGCTCATAACCCAGAGGTCGCAGGTTCAAATCCTGTCCCCGCTACGCGAAGTCAAGGGCCCGGATCCTTCTAGGATCCGGGCCCTTGACGTGTGCCGCCGCCCCCTGTGTCTCAGGTCGGCCGCGTTGGTCCCCCTTCGGGTTTGACTTGTCTCTCTGTGGGCAAGTCGACAAAACGCAACGACGACCTCTCCGGCCGCGATATACCAGCTGTACGCGGGGGGACATACCAGCTGTACGTGGGTGGACAGGTGGTGCGACGATGGTATTTATGGGGGATAGGGCAACTCTGTTGGAGACAGGGCGGTTTGTGCAGCAGGACGAAGCCGGTGCCGCCAACGCCGCGGACACCTCCCCGAGTGCGACGGGCGGTACGCCCCCCGCCGACATGAGGGAGGCGTCCGACGCCGAGGCGGAGGCGCGTCACCGCCGCGCCGCCGAGAAGGGCGACACCGCGTCGATGAGCGTGCTCGGCGCCCTGCTGCTGCGCCGCGGCGACCTCGACGCCGCCGAGCCCTACTTGCGCGCCGCGACCGCCGAGGGCGAGCGCGCCGCCGCCAACAACCTGGGTGTCCTGCTCCACCAGCGCGGCTACGTCGAGGAGGCCGCAGGCTGGTGGCGGATCGCCGCCGTCGCTGGATCGGCCGCCGCTGCCCACGCCCTCGGCCGCCACTACCGCGAGCGCGGCGACGAGCCCGCCGCCGAGTACTGGCTGCGCCAGTCCGCCGAGCAGGGCCACGCCCTCGGCGCCTACGCGCTCGCCGACCTGCTGGAGCACCGCAGCGACGTCGGCGCCGAGCGCTGGCTGCGCGCCGCCGCCGAACAGGGCCACCGCGAGGCCTCGTACCGGCTGGCACGCGCGCTGGAGCGCCGGGCCAAGGAGAGCGCGCGCTCCGGCGCGGACGTCGTCTACAGCGGCAACAGGGCCCAGTACGACACCGGTACGGGCCGGCCGGTCCCCCGGGGCGCCGCCGCGCCCCCGCCGCGCGCGGACCGGGCCGGGCGCCGGGCGGGGGCCGACGGGCCCACGCTGATCAGCGAGGCCGCGCAGTGGTACCAGCAGGCCGCCGCGCGCGGCCACCGCCGCGCCGCCCTGCACCTCGGCGCGATCCTGGAGAAGCGCGGCGAGCTCAAGGAGGCCGGCCGCTGGTACCTGACCGCCGCCAAGGACGGCGAGGCCAGGGCCGCCTGCGCGCTGGGGTTCCTGCTGCGCGACGCCGGTGACGAGGAGAGTGCGGCCGTCTGGTGGCTGCGCGCCGCCCAGGACGGTGACGGCAACGCCGCCAACGCCCTCGGCGCGCTGCACGCCGCCCGGGGCGAGCCGCAGACCGCCGAGCGGTGGTACCGGGCCGCCATGGACGCGGGCGACGTCAACGGGGCGTACAACCTCGGCCTGCTGTGCGCCGCCCAGGACCGTACCGTCCAGGCCGAGCAGTGGTACCGCCGCGCCGCCTACGCGGGCCACCGCGAGGCCGCCAACGCGCTCGCCGTGCTGCTGCTCCAGGCCGACGACGCGACCGGCGCCGAGCCCTGGTTCTCCAAGGCCGCCGAGGCGGGCAGCGTGGACGCCGCGTTCAACCTGGGCATCCTGCACGCCGGGCGCGACGAGGACCGTACGGCCCTGCGGTGGTACGAGCGCGCGGCCGCGGCCGGACACACGGAGGCGGCCCTCCAGGTGGGCATCGCCTACCTGCGGGACGGCGACGAGCAGTCCGCCGAGCGCCACCTGCGCTGCGCGGCGGGCGGCGGCAGCGCCGAGGCGGCCTTCCGGCTGGCCACGGTGCTCGACGCGCGCAGGCCGCCGCCGGGACCGCCCGCGCTCGGGGAGACGTACCCGGAGAAGAGCGAGTGCGAGTCCTGGTACGAGCGCGCCGCCGAGCAGGGGCACCGCCGGGCGCAGGTGCGCGTCGGCATGCTCGCGGCGGGCCGCGGGGACATGGCCGACGCCGCCCGCTGGTACCGCGAGGCCGCCGAGGCGGGCAGCCGGAACGGCGCGTTCAACCTCGGTCTCCTGCTGGCGCGTGAGGGCGGCGAGCGGGAGGCGGCCCTGTGGTGGACCCGCGCCGCGCAGGCCGGGCACGGCCGGGCCGCGCTGCGCCTCGCGCTGCTCGCGGCCCGCCGGGGCGAGCTGACCGAGGGCCAGCGCTGGTGCGCGCGCGCCGTCGAGCTGGGGCCCTCGGAGGTGGCGGAGCGGGCCGCGCGGCTGCGCGAGGCGCTCCACCAGGAGCTGACGGCGTGAGCCCGGCGAAGGTCATTTGCGCTGGTCGACGCCTTGACGTAATGTTCAGTTCAACAGCGCGGGGTGGAGCAGCTCGGTAGCTCGCTGGGCTCATAACCCAGAGGTCGCAGGTTCAAATCCTGTCCCCGCTACTGAAACGTGAGGCCCGGGTCCCGCAAGGGATCCGGGCCTCACGTCTGTCCGGACGTGGACCAGACATATGAGGAAGGGCCCGGCTCCCCAGGAGCCGGGCCCTTCCTCGATCGTCCTGTCCGCTACTTCCCTACGCCGCCGCGCAGTTCGGGCACGTACCGCGGTACGTCACCTCGACGTCCGAGATCGAGAACCCGAAGCGCTCGGCGTCCGGGAGGGAGGCCAGCGGGTCACCCGTCGGGTGCACGTCCTTGATCGCGCCGCACCGCGCGCAGACCAGGTGGTGGTGCGGGTGGTGCGCGTTGGGGTCGTACCGCTTGGCGCGGCGGTCCGTGGACACCTCGATGACCTCGCCCAGCGTGACCATCTCACCCAGGGTGTTGTAGACGGTCGCGCGGGAGATCTCCGGGAGCCTGGCGACGGCACGCGCGTGCACCTCGTCGGCTGTCAGGTGCACGTGGTCGCCGTCGAGGACCTCGGCCACGACACGCCGCTGTGCGGTCATACGCCAGCCGCGCTCGCGAAGTCGTTCCAACAGGTCACTCATGGGCCCAGCCTAACAGTGAAGGGACTCAGGTCCCGAACGAGTGTGACTTTGGATGTTTACTTGACTTAGACAGAGTCCATCGTAGGATCGAGATCGGCAAACGCCAAGGGACAGAACGCAGTAATGACGCTGGAGGCGCACGTGACGCAGGGACCACTGACGACGGAGTCCGGGGCTCCGCTGGCGGACAACCAGAACAGTGAGACCGCTGGAGCCGGTGGCCCCGTCCTGGTCCAGGACCAGGCGCTGCTGGAGAAGCTCGCGCACTTCAACCGCGAGCGCATCCCGGAGCGCATCGTGCACGCCCGCGGCGCCGGCGCGTACGGCACCTTCACGCTCACCCGTGACGTCTCGCAGTGGACCCGGGCGAAGTTCCTCTCCGAGGTCGGCAAGCAGACCGAGACGTTCCTGCGCTTCTCCACCGTCGCGGGCAACCTCGGCTCGGCCGACGCGGTGCGTGACCCCCGCGGCTTCGCGCTGAAGTTCTACACCGAAGAGGGCAACTACGACCTCGTCGGCAACAACACCCCGGTGTTCTTCATCAAGGACGCCATCAAGTTCCCCGACTTCATCCACACCCAGAAGCGCGACCCGTACACGGGCTCGCAGGAGGCGGACAACGTCTGGGACTTCTGGGGTCTGTCGCCCGAGTCCACCCACCAGGTGACGTGGCTGTTCAGCGACCGCGGCATCCCGGCGACGCTGCGTCACATGAACGGGTACGGCTCGCACACGTTCCAGTGGAACAACGAGGCCGGCGAGGTCTTCTGGGTCAAGTACCACTTCAAGACGGACCAGGGGATCAAGAACCTCACCACCGAAGAGGCCGTCCAGGTCTCGGGCATGGACCCGGACAGCCACCAGCGTGACCTGCGCGAGTCCATCGAGCGCGGCGACTTCCCGTCCTGGACGGTGCAGGTCCAGATCATGCCGGCGGCCGACGCGGCCTCGTACCGCTTCAACCCGTTCGACCTCACCAAGGTGTGGCCGCACGCGGACTACCCGCCGATCGAGATCGGCAAGCTGGAGCTCAACCGCAACCCGGAGAACATCTTCGCCGAGGTCGAGCAGTCCATCTTCTCGCCGGCGCACTTCGTGCCGGGCATCGGTCCCTCCCCGGACAAGATGCTCCAGGGCCGTCTGTTCGCGTACGGCGACGCCCACCGCTACCGCGTCGGCATCAACGCCGACCACCTGCCGGTGAACCGTCCGCACGCCACCGAGGCGCGCACGAACAGCCGGGACGGCTTCCTGTACGACGGCCGTCACAAGGGCACCAAGAACTACGAGCCCAACAGCTTCGGCGGCCCCTTCCAGACGGACCGCCCGCTGTGGCAGGCGACCCCGGTCTCCGGTGTCACCGGCAACACCGAGGCGCCCGTGCACGCCGAGGACAACGACTTCGTCCAGGCGGGCAACCTGTACCGGCTCCTCTCCGAGGACGAGAAGGGCCGCCTGATCGACAACCTCGCCGGATTCATCTCGAAGGTGTCGCGTGACGACATCGTCGAGCGCGCGGTGAACAACTTCCGCCAGGCGGACGGCGACTTCGGCAAGCGGCTGGACTCCGCGGTCCAGGCCCTGCGCGGCTGACAGCCGGACCTCGCCGAGACGGCAGGGGCCGGGTCCTTCGGGACCCGGCCCCTTTCGCCGTTCCGGGGGCCGCCCCGCGTCACCCCGCCATGGCCGCGGCCCGGGTCCTGACCGGGGCCCAGCAGCGGATGATGTCGCGTACGGAGACGACGCCGACCGGCTCGTGCCCGTCGAGCACGATCAGGTGGCGGAAGCCGCCGTTCGTCATGGCCTCCGCGGCCTCTTCGAGGGTCCACGAAGGGGCGGCGAAGACGACGTCGCCGGTGGTGTGCGTGCCCGCGGTCTCGGTGTCGGGGTCCTGCTCCGCGCCGAGCGAGACCAGGATGTCCCGTTCGGTGAGGATCCCGATCCCGCAGTGGTCGGTGTCGAGCACGACGGCGGCGCCGACGCGGCGGGCCGCCATCAGGCGGGCGGCCTGGCGGAGGGTGTGGGTGGGGCCGATGGTGAGGACCACCGAGCTCATGGCGTCACGGACGAGCATGGGATGGAGCCACCTCCTGGGTGAATCGTCGCGGCGGGTACGAGGTGCGCGCACGGCACGTGCGCGGTGCGTACGGAACGTAACGAGAAGCGATTCACAAGTTCACAAGCGGGGGGACTCCCAGAGTCGCACCGATGCGCCGGGTCGACAAGAGGGGCGTAGGAGTGCGGTGGGGGCTCCAAAAGATCACACAAGGCGCCGCCCGGGCCCGCCTCACGCTCCGTGACGCCGTCGAAGGGGCGTCGGTGTCAGTAGCGCTGGTTCAGGTAGCCGAGCAGCTCCTCGTGGAGGATGCCGTTCGAGGCCGCCGCGTTGCCGCTGTGCGGGCCCGGCCGGCCGTCGAGGCCGGTGAAGTCGCCGCCCGCCTCCTGGACCACGACCGCCACCGCCGCCATGTCCCACAGGGACAGTTCCGGCTCCGCGCACATGTCCACCGAGCCCTCGGCGACCATCATGTACGGCCAGAAGTCGCCGTACGCGCGCGTGCGCCACACGGCCCGGGACAGGTCGAGGAAGCCGTCGAGGCGCCCCTGCTCCTCCCAGCCGGTGATCGAGGAGTACGCGAACGACGCGTCGCCCACGTGTCCGACGTCCGAGACGCGCAGCCGGGTCGCCGAGGAGAGGCTGCGGCCCGTGTAGGCCCCGCCGCCCTTCGCCGCCCACCAGCGCCGGCCGAGCGCGGGCGCGGACACCACGCCGACGACCGGTTCGTACCCGCCCTCGGTGGCCACCATGAGGGAGATCAGCGTCGCCCACACGGGCACCCCGCGCACGTAGTTCTTGGTGCCGTCGATGGGGTCGATCACCCAGCGGCGCGGCCCCGTGCCCTCGACGCCGAACTCCTCGCCCAGGATCGCGTCCCGCGGCCTGGCCCGCTGGAGGTGCCCACGGATCAGCTCCTCCGCGGCCTTGTCGGCCTCGCTCACCGGTGTCATGTCCGGTTTGGTCTCGACCTTGAGGTCGAGCGCCTTGAACCGGTCCATCGTCGCGGCGTCGGCGGCGTCCGCGAGGACGTGGGCGAGACGCAGATCATCGTGGTAGTCGGGCATGGGCGTCACAGTATCGACCGGTCACGGGGCCGGGCTACGGGGAGCGGGCGGCGGGGAAGGGCCGTGGTGCCGCGCCCCTTGACAGTGCGCTACGGCGCGTCAACTCTGTGCGCACGCCCGAGGACTCTGTGCGCACACCCGACGCCCCCGGAGGCAACGATGCCTACCGCACGTGAAGCCCTGCTCGACGCCGCGCAGTCGGCGCTCGCCGAGGTGCCCTGGCAGGCCGTCAGGATGGTCGAGGTGGCGTCCGCCGCCGGGGTGTCCCGGCAGACCCTCTACAACGAGTTCAGCGGCAAGGACGGGCTCGCCCGCGCCTTGGTGCGACGCGAGGCCGACCTCTATCTGCGCGGCGTGGAAGGGCAGTTGGCCGAGGCGGACACCCGGGCCGAGCCGGCCGACCGGCTGGCCGCCGTCGCCGAGTGGACCGTCGCCAGGGCGGCGGACCGGCCCCTGCTGCGGGCGCTGCTCACCGGCTGCTGGGGGGAGTGGCTGCCGACGCCGCGCCCGTCACGTACCCCTGGGGCGTCCGCCGCCGTCCCCGCGCCGCGCGGGGCCGGCACCGGCCCGCCCGTACCGGCCGAGTTGGTGGCGCTGGTACGGGACCGGTCGGCGAGCACGCT
Organism: Streptomyces liangshanensis; assembly: GCF_011694815.1. Taxonomy (NCBI): domain Bacteria; kingdom Bacillati; phylum Actinomycetota; class Actinomycetes; order Kitasatosporales; family Streptomycetaceae; genus Streptomyces; species Streptomyces liangshanensis. The sequence continues at coordinate 2,586,029 of NZ_CP050177.1, read as the reverse complement.
GGACGGGGGGCGTACGGATCACAATCTGCGCCGGTGCGAACTGGCCGTACGCCTCGCGCTCTCCCACCTCGTCGCGCCCGGCGCGCAACCGGTGGGGCAGCTGGTCCGCAGCGCCGTCACGGAGGCGGCGGTGTGACGACGCGCCCCGGGGCCTGCCGTCAGTGCGCCGAGCCCGAGAGCTGGAGGCCGATGACGCCGATGATCACGAGCGAGATCGAGACCAGTTTGAGGACCGAGACGATGTCCCCGAGGAAGATCATTCCGTAGATCGCGGTGCCCGCCGCGCCGATGCCCGTCCACACCGCGTACGCGGGGCCGACGTCGAGCTTCTTCAGCGAGAGCGTCAGCAGACCGAAGCTCCCGAGGGCGAAGCACGCGAAGGCGATGGTCGGCCAGAGCCGGGTGAATCCGTGCGAGAGCTTGAGACAGACCGCGAAACCCGTCTCCAGGATTCCGGCGACCACAACCAGCAGCCACGCCATCTTCTGGGGCCTCCCGCGTCGGTGACTGCTCGGTGTCGCTCGGTGCGATTATGCACTCACTTACCAACGCCGGGGGCGCGCAAACGCGTTGTGTCAGTCGCCTTCGCGCCGCTCGCGCGTGGCGAGGAGCCGCCGCAGCGAGTACAGCCGGGCCGGACTCGCGTGCCCCTCCGCGACCCACGCGTCCAGCGCGCAGTCCGGTTCGTCGTGGCTGCACGCGCGCGGGCAGCCCTCCGTCCCCGGCACCAGGTCGGGGAACGCCAGGATCACGCGCGACGGGTCGACGTGGTGGAGCCCGAAGGACCGGATGCCCGGGGTGTCGATGACCCAGCCGTCCGCCTTCGCCAGCGGCAGGGCGAGCGCCGACGTGGTGGTGTGCCGGCCGCGTCCCGTCACCGCGTTGACGAGGCCCGTGCTCCGGTGCCTGTCCTCCGGGACGAGTGCGTTGACCAGCGTGGTCTTGCCGACGCCGGAGTGGCCGACGAACGCGGTCGCCTTGCCCTCCAGGTACTCCCGCACCCGGTCCGCCGCGAACCCGCTCTCCAACTCGTCGCGCCGCGTGACGACATAGTGGATGCCGAGGTCCTGGTACGTCTCCAGCAGCTCGTCCGCGGACGCCAGGTCGGACTTGGTCAGCACCAGCAGCGGTTCGAGCCCCGCGTCGAACGCCGCGACCAGGCAGCGGTCGATCAGCCGGGGGCGCGGCTCGGGGTCGGCGAGGGCCGTGACGATCGCGAGCTGGTCGGCGTTGGCGACGACCACCCGCTCGTACGGGTCGTCGTCGTCCGCCGTGCGCCGCAGGACCGAGGTGCGCTTCCCGATCCGTACGATCCGCGCCAGCGTGTCCTTCTTGCCCGACAGGTCACCGACGATGTCGACCCGGTCGCCCACCACCGCGGCCTTGCGGCCCAGCTCGCGGGCGGTCATCGCCAGCACGACCCGGTCCTCGACGAGGCAGGTGAGCCGGCCGCGGTCCACGGTCAGGACCATGCCCTCCGAGGCGTCCTCGTGCTTGGGCCTGATGTTCGTACGCGGCCGGTTGCCCTTCGGGTTCGGGCGGGTCCGGATGTCGTCCTCGTCGGGGTTCTTGCCGTAGCGGCGCATCGCGTCAGGCTCCCGCGCCCGCACCCGGGCCGGGGCTCGCTCCCGCGAGCATGTCGGTCCACATCTGCGGGAAGTCCGGCAGCGTCTTCGCCGTCGTCCCCACGTTCTCGATCTCGACGCCGCCGACCACCAGGCCGATGATCGACCCGGCCGTCGCCATGCGGTGGTCGTCGTACGTGTGGAAGACGCCGCCGTGCAGCGGGCGGGGCCGGATGTGCAGCCCGTCGGCGGTCTCCGTCACGTCACCGCCCAGCTCGTTGATCTCCTTGGTCAGCGCCGCCAGCCGGTCCGTCTCGTGCAGCCGCAGGTGCGCGACCCCGCGCAGGGTGGACGGCGAGTCCGCGAGGGCGGCGACGGCCGCGATGCCCGGCGTCAGCTCACCGACCTCGCTCAGGTCGACGTCGATGCCGTGGATCCGGCCCGAGCCGGTCAGCGTGAGGGAGCTGCCCTCGTTGGTCACGGCCCACTCGCAGGAGCCGCCCATCGCCGTGAAGATCTCGCGCAGCGCGTCCCCGGGCTGCGTCGTGTGCTCCGGCCAGTCCGGGATCGTGACCCGGCCGCCGGTCACCAGCGCGGCGGCCAGGAAGGGCTGGGCGTTGGAGAGGTCCGGCTCGACGGTCAGGTCCCGGCCGAGCAGCGCGCTGGGGGAGACCCGCCACACGTTCGGCTCGCCGCCCGTCTCCGGCTCGTCGACCTGGGCGCCGACCGCGCGCAGCATGTCGACCGTCATCCGGATGTGCGGCATCGACGGCAGGGACGACCCCACGTGCCGTACCTCCACGCCCTGGTTGAACCGCGCGCCGGACAGCAGCAGCGCCGAGACGAACTGCGACGACGAGGAGGCGTCGATCTCCACCGAGCCCCCGTCCAGTGCCCCGCCGCCCTGCACGGTCAGCGGGAGCGCGCCCCGGCCCTCGTCGTCGATCCGGGCGCCCAGGACCCGCAGCGCCTCGATGACCGCGCCGAGGGGGCGCTCGTACGACCGGGGGTCCCCGTCGAAGTGCACCGGGCCGTCGGCGAGGGCCGCGACCGGCGGGAGGAAGCGCATCACCGTGCCGGCGTTGCCGACGTCGACGGTGGCGGGGCCGTACAGACCGGCGGGGATGACCCGCCACGCCTCGCCCGTGAAGCCGTCCCGGCCCGCGGCGGCGGAGCTGGACGACACGGTCTCCTCGATCCCCACGCCCATGGCGCGCAGGGCGTCGGCCATCAGCAGGGAGTCACGGGAGCGCAGCGGGCGGCGCAGCCACCCGGGCTCCGCGGCCAGCGAGGCGAGGATCAGCCCGCGGTTCGTGACCGATTTGGATCCGGGCACGGTGACCGTCGCTTCGACGGCCCCGCGCGCGGAGGGGGCGGGCCAGAGGGCGGGCTGCACGGAGCTTTCGGTCATGGCCCTTACTTTAGTGGGTTCGCGGCGGCTCGGATCCTGACAAAAAGCGCGGAAACCTGGACGTAACCGAGGTCCGGTGGACGGGCGGCGGACGAGGGGGGTCAGAGACCCAGCATCCAGCGGCCGCCGCCGATGAGTGAGCAGAGCGAGACGGCGTGGAAGAGGAACAGCCACAGCAGGGGCGGTACGTTCGTCAGCCGCGCCAGCTGGTCCGCGTCCGAGTCGCCCGCCCCGCCCTGCCGCCGCTTCGACTGGAGCTCGAAGGCCGGCCGGACGCCCCCGAGCAGCAGGAACCACACAGCGGTGTACGCGAATGCCGCCTGGACCGCCGGTTCGGTCAGCCAGGAGACCAGCAGGAAGGCCGCGCCGGTCAGGATCACGGTGAGCGCCCCGTACGCGTTCCGGATCATCACCAGCATCGCGATCAGCAGGCCCGTCGCGAGCCAGAGCAGCAGCGTGATGTGGTGCGCGGAGAGCAGCCAGGCGCCGCCGAGCCCGAGCAGCGGGGGAGCGGTGTAGCCGGCGGCGGCCGTGAGGATCATGCCGATCCCGGCGGGTTTGCCGCGGCTCACGGTCAGGCCCGAGGTGTCCGAGTGCAGCCGGATCCCGTTCAGGCGTCGTCCGGTGACCAGCGCGATCAGGCCGTGGCCGCCCTCGTGGGCGATGGTGATGGTGTTGCGCGACACCCGCCAGACCGGGTGGGGCACCACGGCGGCGAGGGCGACGATCCCGGTCACGACCACCAGCCAGCGCGCCGGCGCCGGCTGGCTGCCGAACACGCGGTCCCACAGGTCGGATATGGACGTGACGTCGATGCTGGCCATTTCTCGGTCGGCTCCTCAACTGGGACGGCGTCGTGGCAGTCTGGCACTTATGTGCGGACGGTATGCGGCGAGCCGGCGGCCCGAGGAACTCAAGGGGCTCTTCGGGGTGGAGAAGTGGGAGCCCGAGGAGACCCTCGCGCCCGACTGGAACGTGGCTCCGACAAAAGAGGTCTACGCGGTTCTGGAACGTCCTGTGAAGGACGCGGAAGAGCCCGATCCGGTTCGCCAGCTGCGCAAGCTCAGGTGGGGGCTCGTGCCGTCGTGGTCCAAGACCCCCGAGGGCGCGGCCCGGATGATCAACGCGCGGGCCGAGACCGTGCACGAGAAGCCGTCCTTCCGCCGGCCCTTCCTCGCCCGGCGCTGCATCCTGCCGGCCGACGGGTATTACGAGTGGGTGACGGGTGTCGACGAACGGCAGCTGGAGGAGCAGGGGAAGAAGAAGCGCCCCCGCAAGCAGCCGTACTTCGTCACGCCGGCCGACGGTTCCGTCATGGCGCTGGCGGGCCTGTACGAGTTCTGGCGCGACCGGACGCTGCCCGACGACCACCCGGGCGCCTGGTGGGTGACGTGCTCGGTGATCACCACGGAGGCCGAGAGGACGCCGCTGGCCGTGGCGCCCGCCGAGGGGCCCGGGTCGCTGGCCGACATCCACCCCCGTATGCCGCTGATGCTGACGCCGGACCGCTGGGACGCGTGGCTGGACCCGGCCCGTACGGACCCCGACGACCTGCGCGAGCTGCTCGCGCCGCCGGCGCCGGGGCTGATGCGGGCGTACCCGGTGGCGACGGCGGTCAGCAACGTGCGCAACAACGGCCCGGAGCTGCTGGAGGAGCTGGCGGCGCCGGAGGAGAGCACGCTGTTCTGAGGGGTGGGGGTCCCGCGCGCGGGTCCCGGGCACGCGGGTCCGAGGGCGTGGGGGGCACGGGCGCGGGCGCCGGGGCGGCAGGATGTGCGCTGTGACACCTGACACGCGTGGGACGCGGATCCAGACCGTCGGCACCCCGGGCGGCGACGCCCGCATCACCTGGTACGCGGCGGAGGACCCCCGGCTGATCCTCGCCCTCGGCCACGGCGCTGGCGGCGGCATCGAGGCCCGTGACCTCCGGGCGCTCGCCGACGCGCTGCCGCCGCTCGGCTTCACCGTCGCACTGGTGGAACAGCCCTGGCGGGTGGCCGGCAAGAAGCTCGCGCCGGCCCCGAAGACCCTGGACACGGCCTGGCGCGCGGTGTGGCCCGCGCTGGCCGGGGCGGGGCCGCCGGTGGTCGCGGGCGGGCGCAGCGCCGGAGCGCGGGTGGCCTGCCGGACGGCGGCGGAGCTGGGGGCGCACGCCGTACTGGCCCTGAGCTTCCCCCTGCACCCGCCGGGGAGGCCGGAGAAGTCCCGGGCCGCGGAACTGCTGGGCTCGGGGGTGCCCACGCTGGTCGTCCAGGGCGGCAACGACCCGTTCGGGAAGCCCGCCGAGTTCCCCGACCCGCACGGCGGGGACGCGGCGGCCACGAGCGGTGGCGGCGCGTACGAGCTGTGCGAGGTGCCGGGCGCCGACCACGGTTTCGCCGTGGCGAGGACCGCCGCCGTACCGCAGGAACAGGCCCTCGCGATCATCACCGGCGGCGTCGCCCGATGGGCCGCGGAATTCGCCTGAGGACCGGGTCGTGGCCGGGAATGTGGGACCGGGGCGCACTGTTCTAGAGGTCAACGGAACACAGAGCATGGAGAGGGAGTCCGTCGTATGGGTTCGACCATCTGCCCGAGCCGCTCAGACGCCGGTGATCTGGAGTGGACGGTGCTTTCCGCGTCCAAGAACGCTCCGGTCCGGGCGGCCGGCGGAGCGGACCACCGGCCCTCGTTGTCACAAGGTCGACTATTCTCCGATTCGAGTGGGTCCGCTTACGGGCCCGCCACAGCGTTGGAGGAGGTGGGTCCGGTCACTGGGACCGACGCAGGGACCGACGACGGCGGCATCGAAGAGACCACGGCCGAGCGCAACGCCCGTTTCGAGCGGGACGCGCTGGGCTTCCTCGACCAGATGTACTCGGCCGCGCTGCGCATGACGCGCAACCCGGCGGACGCCGAGGACCTGGTGCAGGAGACGTACGCGAAGGCGTACGGCTCCTTCCACCAGTTCCGCGAGGGGACCAACCTCAAGGCCTGGATGTACCGCATCCTCACCAATACCTTCATCAACTCGTACCGCAAGAAGCAGCGCGAGCCTCAGCGCAGTGCCGCCGAGGAGATCGAGGACTGGCAGCTCGCGCGCGCCGAGTCGCACATGTCGACGGGTCTGCGGTCCGCGGAGGCGCAGGCGCTCGACCACCTTCCGGACTCGGACGTGAAGTCGGCGTTGCAGGCGATCCCCGAGGAGTTCCGCATCGCGGTGTATCTCGCCGATGTAGAGGGCTTTGCGTACAAGGAGATCGCGGACATCATGGGGACACCCATCGGTACGGTCATGTCGCGACTGCACCGGGGCCGCCGCCAGCTGCGCGGCATGCTGGAGGACTACGCCCGCGAGCGCGGGCTCGTCCCGGCCGGTGCCGGGGAGTCGTCGGACGATCGGAAAGGTTCGGGCTCATGAGCTGCGGAGAGCCGCATGAGACGGATTGCTCCGAGGTACTCGATCATTTGTACGAGTTCCTCGACAACGAGATGCCGGACAACGACTGCACCAAGTTCGAGGTGCACTTCGAGGAGTGCTCCCCGTGCCTGGAGAAGTACGGTCTGGAGCAGGCCGTGAAGAAGCTCGTCAAGCGGTGCTGCGGCCAGGACGACGTACCGTCCGACCTGCGGGCCAAGGTCATGGGCCGGATCGATCTGATCCGGTCGGGACAGCTCGGGCCGGAGCGGGAAGTGTCCGCGGCGGGCGCGGACGTGCCGCGAGCGGCTCAGGACTGACGTACCGCTCAGGGCCCTGAGCACCACCCGGGCCCGAGCGCTGCCCGGGAAGCCCCCCTTCGCACGGGGTACGAGGGCGCATCGCGCATCCGCGCGGTGCGCCCTCGGCCGTGCCCGTACCACCGCGGGACCGGCCATGTCACTCAAAGGTGCTAATCGTCCTCGTACGGCCTCCGCCGCGCCCCCAACTCGCTAGCCTGACCCTCTGTTTCGGGCCCTTCCGGGCCGGATCGAGGAGCCGAGGAAGGGCGAGAACCCGTGAGGGCCATACCGGGTGCGGCGCGCGCGTACATTCTGGGCGCCGCGCTCTGCGCCGCCTTCTGCCTCCTTCCCGCGTTCCGCGCCGGCACCCCGTGGCGGGCCGTGGCGCTGCTCGCCGCGTTGTACGCCCTCTGCGAGATGCCCGCCCGCTGCCGGGTCCTCGGGCGGTCGCTGCACGGCTCGGTGCCGATCGCCGCCGGATCGTTCTTCCCCGTCCTCCTCGCCTCCGCCCTCCTGCTGCCGCCCGCCGCCGCCGCGCTGGTCGCCGTGCCCGGCGCGCTGCTGGGGCGCGTCGAGCAGCGGCCCCGGGGCGCGCGCCGGATCTGGCGGGCCGCGCAGCTCTCCCTGGCGACCTGGGCGGCGGCGCGGGCGCAGATCCTGTTCGGCGGTCCCGTCGCCCTCGGCGGTGGCGGGTACGGGCTCAAGACCCCGGACTTTCCCTATGTGCTGCTCCCCGCCGGGGCGGCGACGCTCGCCTTCTGCCTGGTTCTCGCCACGCTCGACGGCGGGGTGCTGGCGGCGGCCGAGCGGCTGCCGCTGCGGACCGCGTGGCGCGGGCTGTTCGTCCGCTCCCTGGCCCCGCACGGGGCGCACGGCCTCGCCGGGCTGATGATGGCGGTGCTGTGGCGCAGCCCGTACGGGCCGCTCTCCGCGCTCTTCGTGCTGCTGCCGATGTACATCTCCTGCTGGGTCTTCGCGCAGTACCACCGCGAGTCCGCCGCCCACCAGGCCACCATCAGGGCGCTCGTGCAGGCCGTCGACATCAAGGACAAGTACACGCGCGGGCACAGCGAACGGGTGGGCCGCGCCTCGGTGTTGATCGCCCAGGAGCTGGGCATGGACCGGGACCGGGTGGAGGTGCTCCGGTTCGCCGGGATCCTGCACGACGTGGGGAAGCTCGGCGTACCGACGCGGGTGCTGCGCAAGGACGGGCCGCTGACGCCCGACGAGCGGCGGGTGATCGAGCTGCACCCCGAGTACGGGCACGAGATGGTGCGCGGCATCGGCTTCCTGGGGGAGGCGCGGGAGGCGATCCTGCACCACCACGAGCGCCTGGACGGCAGCGGATACCCGTACGGGCTGGCCGGCGCGCAGATCCCCGAGTTCGCGCGGGTGGTCGCGGTGGCGGACGCGTTCGACGCGATGACGTCGACGCGCTCGTACAGCAGGGCGAGGCCGGTGGGCACGGCGGTCGCCGAGCTGGAACGCTGCGCGGGCTCGCAGTTCGACCCGGACATGGTGGACGCCCTGGTCCGCGCCCTGGCCCGGCACGGCTGGCAGACGGCGGTCACGGCGGACGAGAAGAACGGACCGCCGTCCGGTGGCCGCACGGGGGCGGCCGCGCCGGTCGGCGAGGGGCTTCCCGTTCCGGCGCCGGTCCGGCAGGCGCCCGCCCCGGGCCCCGCCCCGGCCCCCGAGCCCGGGGCCGCCCGGCGCGGTCTTCCGGCCGTGCCCCGGCCCCCCGCGCCCCGGCGTGCGCCCCGCAGGGGGCGGGCGTGAGGGCCGGGGTGCTTCCCGGGCGGCCGGTCGCGGCCGTGGCGTGGCCCCCGTCCGCCGTCGTCGCGGTGTACGCCGCCGCCGCCCTCCTCACCGCCGCCGCGCTCGCCGCGACCCTCTGGCGCGGGCTCGCCGAGCCCCGTATCGCCCTCGCCTTCGGCCTGCTCGTCGTCGTCGGCGAGCTGGCCCGCTGGGGCGCGCTCCCCGGCGAACGCGAGCCCGCGCCCCTCGGCGCCGCCGGCGCGCTCGCGTACGCCCTCCTCGGCGAGAACGCCGGGCAGCGCACCACCCACGGCGTCCTCCAGACCCTCGCCGTCGTCGTCGCGGCCACCCTCGCCGGATCCGTACCGCACATCGCCAAGGGCCGCGGCCCCGCGCTCGACCACCTGGTCCGCCGCGTCCTCACCGTCACCTTCGCCGCCGTCTGCTTCCAGCCCCTCTACAACGCCGGCTACAAGGCGGGCGGCGCCGACGGTCTGGCGGAACGCTTCGGCAAGGGCCCCTTCTACGCGGTCACGCTCCTGCTGCTCCTCGTCCTCACCGCCCTCTGCGACGCCGTCCTCGCCGCCGTCCTGGTCCGCGCCCGCACCCGCCACCCCTTCGGCCCCCTCCTCCGCGACGAGCTGCGGGCCCTCCTGCACATCGGCTCCGCCGTCTGCGCCACGGGCGCCGTCATCTCCCTCGGGGCCGCCGTCGCGGGCCTGTGGGCGCTGCCGGTGTTCTGCGTACCGCTGCTGCTGACGCAGCTCTCCTACCGGCGGTACGCCGCAGTGCGGACCACGTACCGCCAGACCATCGCCTCCCTCGCCCGCGCCACCGAGATCGCCGGCTACACCCCGCACGGCCACGCCCGCAGGGTCGCCGAGCTGAGCCGCGCCGTCGGCCGTGAGCTGGGCCTGTCAGGACCGGAGCTGACCGTGCTCGAATACGCGGCCCTCATGCACGACATCGGGCAGCTCTCCCTCGTCGACCCCGTCCCCGAGGGCGCCACCGCCTTCCTCCCGGCCGACGAACAGCGCCGTATCGCCCTGCTCGGCGGGGCGGTCGTGCGCCAGACCGGAGTGCCCGCCGCCGTCGCCCTCGTCGTGGAGCGCCAGGCCGATCCGTACCGCGAACAACCCCTCTCCGCCAGGATCGTCCGCGCCGTCAATGCGTACGACGACCTGACCGGGGAATGTGCCACTGCGAGTGGACCTCTCAGCGCACTGGAGCGGCTGCGGCTCGGGACGGGGCACGACTACCAGCCCGAGGTCGTGGAATCCCTGGCACGCGTGCTGTCCCGCGGCGCCCCGGCCCCCGGCAGGGCTCCCGTCCCGGGCAGGGCCGGGTAACCCATGGGTAATGAGCGGGCGTGGGACCGGGCATGGTTGGATGCGAAGAAGAGCAAGAAGAGGGTGTCCGGGGGCACAGACCCGAGCGACCGGCAGGCGGGAATCGTGAGGATCTTCGGGAAGGTACGGCATCGGCCCTCCGCCTCGTGGCGGCAGGCCACCGACCGCGCGTTCACGCTGATCGGTGACGGCCGGTACGAGGACGCGGGCGCGCTGCTCACCCGTGCGGCGGACCTGGAGCCCTGGCTCTCGGAGTCGTGGTTCAACCTGGCGCTGCTGCACAAGTTCCGCCACGACTGGGAGCAGGCGCGCGCCGCCGGGCTGCGGGCCGTCGCGCTGCTCGACAAGGAGACCGGCGCCCCGGACTGGTGGAACGTCGGCATCGCCGCCACCGCCCTCCAGGACTGGCCGCTGGCCCGCCGCGCCTGGCAGGCGTACGGGCTGAAGGTGCCGGGCAATCCGCACAGCGTCGAGGCCAACGGCGAGCCCGAGGGCATGGAGCTGGGCAGCGCCGCCGTCCGGCTCTCCCCGGAGGGCGAGGCCGAGGTCGTCTGGGGCCGCAGGCTCGACCCGGCCAGGATCGAGCTGCTCTCCATCCCGCTGCCGTCGTCGGGACGCCGGTGGGGCGAGGTCGTGCTCCACGACGGCGTACCGCACGGGGAGCGCACGACGGCCGCCGGGCCCGACGGCACCACCCGCGCGTACCCCGTCTTCGACGAGATCGAGCTGTGGGCGCCGTCGCCCGTACCGACCTGGGTGGTGCTGCTGGAGGCGGCCACCGAGGAGGACAGGGACGCCCTGGAGCGCCTCGCGGCCGACGCGGGATTCGCCGCCGAGGACTGGTCGTCGTCCGTACGGCTGCTGTGCCGGGCCTGCTCGGAGAGCCGGATGCCGAGCGCCGAGGGCGACGGCGAGCACCTGGACCCGCACGACCACAGCGAGCCGGGGCACCCGGGCCCGCTGGGGCACCGTACGGCCGGCGAGCTGTGGGTGCCGGAGCGGGAGTGCGGGATCGCGGCGCCGCAGGGGCTGGTGCGGGGGCTGCTGGACGGGTGGGTCGCGGACAGTCCGGACACCCGGGAGTGGCGGGATCTGGAAGAGGTCTGCTGAGGGGTACGCCGGGGCGGCCATGCGTCGCCCCGCCGTAGGTGCTCGTGCCCTGCCGGGCGGGGTTCGGCCGGATCCGGCCGACTGCTGAACGCCGCTGGGCACTGCCCTTAGGCTGTACGGGCACATCGTGCCGATCGTGCGGGCAGCATCGGGAACCGAGGAAGGCGTACTGCGGACATGGCGCAGCAGGAGACGGACCAGCGGATCGACAGTGGGACCCTCGTGGCGGGGACGGCGGACGGGTTCGCCGACGACACGGCGGGCGCCGCGGAGCGTGAGCTGGCACACCGCGAGCGCGGCACGTCCCGCCCGATCACCGTCGTCGGGAATCCGGTGCTCCACAAGGAGTGCCGGGACGTCACGGAGTTCGACGACTCCCTCGCCGCGCTGATCGACGACATGTTCGCCAGCCAGCACACGGCGGAGGGCGTGGGCCTCGCCGCCAACCAGATCGGCGTGGACCTCAAGGTCTTCGTGTACGACTGCCCGGACGACGACGGCAAGCGCCACGTCGGGGCGATCTGCAACCCGGTGCTGGAGGAGCTGCCGCCGGAGAAGCGTCACCTGGACGACTCCAACGAGGGCTGCCTGTCGGTCCCGACGGCGTACGCGGCCCTGCCCCGCCCCGACTACGCGGTGGTGCGCGGCCAGGACGCCCAGGGCAATCCGGTCAAGGTGCGGGGGACCGGCTACTTCGCGCGCTGCCTCCAGCACGAGACGGACCACCTGTACGGATACCTGTACATCGACCGGCTGTCGAAGCGGGACCGCAAGGACGCGCTCAAGCAGATGGAAGAGGGCACGGCGCGCTACGAGACGGTCCCGAACGCCTGAGGTTCGCGGGCCGGTGAGGCCGACAGCGGTCCCGGTCCCTGGAACGTGCGCCGGTACGCGTTCGGGGTCGTCCCGAGCGTCCGCAGGAAGTGGTGGCGCAGCCCCGCCGCGTTCCCGAACCCGGCCCGTCCCGCGACCCGGTCCACCGTCTCGTCCGTCCCCTCCAGCAACTCCTGTGCCAGCAGCACCCGTTGGCGCAGGAGCCAGCGGTACGGGGTGGTCCCCGTCTCCTGCTGGAAGCGGCGGGCGAACGTACGCGGCGACATGTGGGCGCGCTCGGCGAGCTGTTCCACGGTCATCTCGCGGTCCAGGTGGCGTTCCATCCAGGACAGCACGTCCCCGACGGTGTCGCAGGCCACGGGCAGCGGCCGCTCGATGAACTGCGCCTGGCCGCCGTCGCGGTGGGGCGGGACGACCATGCGGCGGGCCAGCGCGTTGGCGATCTCCGGGCCGTGTTCCTGGCGTACGAGATACAGGCACGCGTCGATGCCGGCGGCCGTACCGGCGGACGTGATCACCGGGCCGTCCTCGACGTACAGCACGGCGGGCTCGACCCGTGCCCGGGGGAAGCGGGCGGCGAGGTCGGTGGCGTGCCGCCAGTGCACGGTGCAGCGGCGGTCGTCCAGGAGGCCCGCGGCGCCCAGCAGGTAGCCGCCGGTGCAGACGCTGAGGACGCGGGCGCCCCGGTCGACGGCGCGCCGCAGCGCGGCCAGCAGCTCCTCGGGGAACTCGCGCTCCACGTAGGCGTCCCCCGCGGGTACGGCGATGAGGTCGGCCTCCTCCAGCCGTTCGAGCCCGGCGAGCGAGCCGAGGGTGAATCCGGCGTGCGTGCGGAGCACCGGTCCCTCGCCGGAGACGACGGCGAAGTCGTAGACGGGGAGCCCGTCGTCGCTGCGGTCGAGTCCGAACACCTCGCAGACGACGCCGAGTTCGAACGGGTGGACTCCGTCGAGCAGGACGGCGGCGACGTTTTTCAGCATGCCGCCAGTGTGGCAGTAATTCGAGGTTCGCTGACAGTCCTGCCACTGCTTTTCGTCGACCGCATCGCCGACAGTGGGGACATGGACACCTTCCTGGCGTTTCTCGCCCTTACGCTCCTGTTCGCCCTCCTGGCCGTCCCGCCCCTGCTCTGGCTCCTCAAGGACCTGTCGATCGACCGCCAGTTGCGCGACGCGACAGTCCGGAGGGGGGATCCAGGGGCCGCACGGGCCGACGGACCCGCGCCGCCGAGCGCGCGAGCGCCGAGTGCACGACCGCTGCCGCGCCGGCCCCGACCGCGTACCACAGCAGGTCAGGCGCGTTGAACGTCGACCCCAGCACCAGCCGGGCCAGCCCGCTGCGCGCGGCGAGCCCGGCCGGTACCGGGGTGAGCTGAAGCAGCTCGACACCGCAACTGAACGCGAACGCCCCGACGGCGGCGACGCGTGGCCGCACCCGGGGGACGACACACACGACGAGCGCGTGGACCAGCACGGTGTACAACGCGTCGCCCGCGTACTTGGCGAAGTCACCCCCGGCCCAGCCCCTGACCCCGAGCCCCGCGGCAACGGTCACCACGGCACCCACGAGAGCGACCAACCGCGTGCCGAGCACAACACCCATGCCGGGGACCTTATAGGGCGCCACGCCACCTGACGGCGGCAGTTCGCGGGCATCGACCGCTCGGCCCCGACGCGCCGAGGCGCGGTGCGCGCGGCGTTCCGCGGGCTGGGACGTGGAGTGGGGCCCCCTACCCTCCGGGAAAACGCGTCGCGTGCCTCCGGCGGGGCGCCGACCATGGGGGCATGGCACCCACAGACACCCTGGCGCGGGTCGAGGCGGATCTGGTCGCCGGGCGGATACCCCTGGCGCGGCAGCGGTTGCGCGGCCTCGTCTCCTCGTACCCGTACGACCTGACGCTCCGGCGCCGGCTCGCCGACGTCTACCGGCTCTACGGCGACCGCGCCGAGGCCGGGCGGTGGGCGTACCTGGACGAGGACAGGGACGCCGGCGAGACCGCCGCGTTCGAGGCGCGGTACGCCGACCCCGAGCGGCTCATGCGGGCGCTGGCCTGGCAGGGGCCCGAGGCGCTCGCGGCCTCCGCCTTCGCCGTCGCGCAGTTGGCCGCCGTGCGGACCGCCTGCTCGGCCGCGTTCGGGCGGCCCGTCGACTGGGACTCCGTACCGACGGAGGGAAGGGACGACCCCCACGGGGACGCGCGGCCGTTCGGCCTCCTGGGGAAGCTGCTCCTCGGGGGCGGGTGCCTGCTGGTCGTCCTCGTCGTCTCGGCCGTGTGGGTGTACGGCTTTGTCCACCTCTTCGGACTCTTCGACGGATGACGCGGAAGCGCGCCCCGCCCCCGCCGCGGCGGAGGCGGGGCGCGCCCCGGTCGTTCGTACAGCGGTCGCCTAGAAGTCGTCGTCGAACGCGACCGACCCCTCCACCGCCACCTGGTACGCCGACGGGCGGCGCTCGAAGAAGTTGGTCAGCTCCTGGACGCCCTGGAGCTCCATGAAGGAGAACGGGTTCTGCGAGCCGTACACCGGAGGGAAGCCCAGGCGCTGGAGGCGCTGGTCCGCGACGCACTCCAGGTACTCGCGCATCGACTCCGTGTTCATGCCCGGCAGACCGTCGCCGCACAGGTCGCGGCCGAACTGCAACTCCGCCTCGACGGCCTCCTTCAGCATGTCCGTGACCTGCTGCTGGAGCGCGTCGTCGAAGAGGTCGGGCTCCTCCTTGCGGACGGTGTCGACGACCTCGAACGCGAAGTTCATGTGCATCGTCTCGTCACGGAACACCCAGTTGGTGCCGGTGGCCAGGCCGTGCAGCAGACCGCGCGAGCGGAACCAGTACACGTACGCGAAGGCCCCGTAGAAGAACAGCCCCTCGATGCACGCCGCGAAGCAGATCAGGTTGAGCAGGAAGCGCCGGCGGTCCGCCTTCGTCTCCAGCCGGTCGATCTTCTCCACCGAGTCCATCCAGCGGAAGCAGAACTGCGCCTTCTCGCGGATCGACGGGATCTCCTCCACCGCGTCGAACGCGGCCGCCCGGTCGTCCGGATCGGGCAGGTAGGTGTCGAGCAGCGTCAGGTAGAACTGGACGTGCACGGCCTCCTCGAAGAGCTGGCGGGACAGGTACAGCCGCGCCTCGGGGGAGTTGATGTGCTTGTAGAGCGTCAGCACCAGGTTGTTGGAGACGATCGAGTCGCCCGTCGCGAAGAACGCGACCAGCCGGCCGATCATGTGCTGCTCGCCGGGGGAGAGCTTGGCGAGGTCGGCGACGTCCGAGTGGAGGTCGACCTCCTCCACCGACCAGGTGTTCTTGATCGCGTCGCGGTAGCGCTCGTAGAAGTCCGGGTAGCGCATGGGGCGCAGGGTCAGTTCGAAGCCCGGGTCGAGCAGGTTCTTCTCGGTGGAACTCATTACTGGCAGGCCTCGCAGGACTCGGGGTTCTCCAGGGAGCAGGCGATCGCGTCCGCGTCCGGGACCATCGGGTTGCCGGACTGAGCCGGCGAAGAAGACGCCTGCTGGAGCGGGATGGTGGCGGCCGGCGCGGCGGCCGCGGCCTGGGCGCCGCCCGCCGCGCGGGCGATGCGCGTCGCGGGGCGCGAGCGCAGGTAGTACGTGGTCTTGAGGCCCTTCTTCCAGGCGTACGCGTACATCGAGCTGAGCTTCCCGATGGTCGGCGTCTCCAGGAACAGGTTCAGCGACTGGCTCTGGTCGAGGAACGGCGTACGGGCCGCCGCCATGTCGATCAGGCCGCGCTGCGGGATCTCCCACGCGGTGCGGTACAGCTCGCGCACCTCCGCCGGGATCCAGGTGAAGCCGGCCACCGAGCCGCTGGACTCGCGCAGCGCCTCACGGGTCTGCGCGTCCCAGACGCCCAGGTTCTTGAGCTCCTGCACCAGGTACGAGTTGACCTGGAGGAACTCGCCCGACAGCGTCTCGCGCTTGAAGAGGTTGGAGACCTGCGGCTCGATGCACTCGTACACGCCCGCGATCGACGCGATGGTCGCGGTCGGCGCGATCGCGAGGAGCAGGGAGTTGCGCATGCCGCTCTTCGCGACGCGGGCGCGCAGCGCGTCCCAGCGCTCCGGCCAGTTCAGCTCGACGTCGTAGTGGTCGGGGTGCAGGACCCCGGCGGCGGTACGGGTCTCCGACCACGCCGGGAGCGGGCCGCTGCGCTCGGCGAGCGCGCAGGACGCCTCGTACGCGGCGAGCATGATCCGCTCGGCGATCTTCGTGGAGAGCGCGGCGGCCTCGGCGGAGTCGAAGGGCAGGCGCTTCTTGAAGAAGACGTCCTGGAGGCCCATCGCGCCCAGGCCCACCGGGCGCCACTTGGCGTTGGAGCGGCCGGCCTGCTCGGTCGGGTAGAAGTTGATGTCCACGACCCGGTCGAGGAAGGTGACGGCGGTACGGACGGTCTCGTCCAGCCGCTCCCAGTCGATCTCGCCCGAATCGAGCACGAAGGCGCCGAGGTTGACCGAGCCGAGGTTGCAGACGGCGGTCTCGCCGTCGTCCGTGACCTCCAGGATCTCCGTGCAGAGGTTGGAGGAGTGGACGACCTTGCCGGGCAGGGCGGTCTGGTTGGCCGTACGGTTCGACGCGTCCTTGAAGGTCATCCAGCCGTTGCCGGTCTGGGCGAGCGTGCGCATCATGCGGCCGTACAGCTCACGGGCCGGGATGGTCTTCCGCGCCAGGCCCGCGGCCTCCGCCTTGCGGTACGCGGCGTCGAACTCGTCGCCCCACAGGTCCACGAACTCCGGGACGTCGGCGGGGGAGAACAGCGACCACTCGCCGTCCGCGTCGACGCGGCGCATGAACTCGTCCGGGATCCAGTGGGCGAGGTTCAGGTTGTGCGTACGGCGCGCTTCCTCACCGGTGTTGTCCCGCAGCTCCAGGAACTCCTCCAGGTCCGCGTGCCAGGTCTCCAGGTAGACGCAGGCCGCGCCCTTGCGCCGGCCGCCCTGGTTGACCGCCGCGACCGAGGAGTCGAGGGTCCGCAGGAACGGGACGATGCCGTTCGAGTGCCCGTTGGTGCCGCGGATCAGCGAACCGCGCGAGCGGATGCGGGAGTACGAGAGGCCGATGCCGCCCGCGTGCTTCGACAGGCGCGCCACCTGGTGGTAGCGGTCGTAGATCGAGTCCAGCTCGTCCAGCGGGGAGTCGAGCAGGTAGCAGGAGGACATCTGCGGGTGGCGCGTACCGGAGTTGAAGAGCGTCGGCGAGGACGGGAGGTAGTCCAGGCGGCTCATCAGGCGGTAGAGGGAGGCGACCTCGTCCAGCGCGCGGACGCTGTTGTCCTCGGCCAGACCGGCGCCGACGCGCAGCATGAAGTGCTGGGGGGTCTCGACGACCTTGCGGGTGATCGGGTGGCGGAGCAGGTACCGGCTGAAGAGGGTACGGAGCCCGAAGTAGCCGAAGCGGTCGTCGGCGTCCTGGTCGATCAGCGCGTCCAGGAAGTCGGCGTGCAGCGCGACGAACTCGGCCGTGCGGTCGGCGATGAGGCCCTCGCGGTGCCCCACGGCGACGGACGCGGAGAACGCCACGGCGCCCTGGCTCGCGGCCTCTTCGGCGATGGTACGGGTGAGCAGCCGGGCGGCCAGCCGGGAGTAGGCCGGGTCCTCGGAGATGAGCCCCGCGGCCGCCTCGGTGGCGAGCTCGCGCAGCTCGGCCTCGTCCGACCGGGCGTTGCGGCCACGCAGCGCGGCGCCGGCGACGCGTCCGGGGTCGGTGTCGGGCAGATCGGCGGTCAGGTCGGTGAGGAGCCGCAGCAACGCGGTCCCGGGTCCGTCGGTCTCCTGCGCGGAGACCTCGGAGATGCCTGAAGCCGGATCGGCTGGCGCGATGGTCACGTGGTGCTCTCCCTCGCTCGGCTCTGGGCCGTCGGCGGGGAAGCGGGGGCGCGGGGGCCGTACGACCCGTCTGCGGGCAGCACGAACCACGGCGTCTCCGGCCCAGCCTCGAGGCCCGGACGTCCTGGCATCCGGTTCGGTCGAGCCGGATGCGTTGCCGGCAGGTATTCGGACTCACGGGTATGACAAAGCACACCACAGCAGACCGTTGCGGGACAGTTCCGGATTCACACCGGATTCCCCTGCGTCGACAACGAGGTCGAGCATACATCTGGGGGGCGCACGATGAGGCACCCCCTAGATGTAGTGTCGCGCCCCGTTTCGCCCCCGTGTGTCGGAAGCGGGAAGGCGGGCCGCCCGGAGTCCGGGCGGCCCGCCTTCCGCCGTACGTCGGCGCCCCTCGGCGCCCGTCAGCGCACCCTCAGCGCACCGGGTCCGGGTCCGACGGGGTGGTCGGGGCCAGGGGGAGGTCCTTCTTGACGCCCGGGTCGCCGATGTCCGCCGTGTAGTCCGACGGGGTCGTCTCGTCGATGCCCTCCGGGGCCTTGAGCGCCTTCATGACGAACGTCAGGACCACGCTCACCACGAGGTTCAGCACGAAGGCCGTCAGGCCGATGTAGCCGATCTCGCCGATCCCGGGGATCTCCTTCGACGAACCGCCGAAGTGCGCCTGCGTCGGGCTCGCGACGCCGTACGCGGCGATCGTGCCGTACAGCATGCCCACCGCCCAGCCGGTGAGCAGCGCCCACCGGTGGAACCAGCGGGTGAAGAGCCCGCCGACCAGCGCCGGCATCGTCTGGAGGATCCAGATCCCGCCCAGCAGCTGGAAGTTGATCGCGACGGTCTTGTCCATGGTCAGGACGAAGGCCAGCGCCCCCACCTTCACCAGCAGCGACACCAGCTTGGAGACCTTCGTCTCCTGCGCCGGGGTCGCGTCCGGCCTGATGAAGTCCTTGTAGATGTTGCGGGTGAACAGGTTCGCCGCCGCGATCGACATGATCGCGGCCGGCACCAGCGCGCCGATGCCGATCGCCGCGAAGGCCACGCCCGCGAACCAGTCGGGGAACATGTTCTCGAAGAGCTGGGGGATCGCCAGCTGCCCGTTGTCGACCTTCACCCCGGCGGCGATCGCCATGAAGCCGAGCAGCGCCAGCAAGCCCAGCATCAGCGAATACAGCGGCAGGATCGTGGTGTTGCGCCGGATCACCTCGCGGCTGCGGCTGGAGAGCGTCGCCGTGACCGAGTGCGGATACATGAAGAGCGCGAGCGCCGAGCCGAGCGCGAGGGTCGCGTACCCCCACTGCTGGGCCTCGCCCGGCGCGAGCGCGCCGCGTGGCGCCCCGGTCGCCGGGTTCTTCTGCGCGAACGCGTCGCCCGCCTTCGCGAAGATGTCGTCGAAGCCGCCGAGTTTGATCGGGATGTAGATGATGGCCACGATGATCACCAGATAGATCAGGGTGTCCTTCACGAACGCGATCAGCGCGGGTGCCCGCAGCCCCGACGAGTACGTGTACGCGGCGAGCACCGCGAACGCGATCAGCAGCGGCAGGTCCTTCACGAACCAGTTGGTGTCCTTGCCGCCGCCGACGCCCATCACGTCCAACACGGCCTGGATGCCGACCAGTTGCAGCGCGATGTACGGCATGGTCGCGAGGATCCCGGTGACGGCGACCGCCAGCGAGAGCCCCTTGGAGCCGAACCGGCCCCGGACGAAGTCCGAGGTGGTCACGTACCCGTGCTTGTGCGACACCGACCACAGCCGCGGCAGGAAGGTGAAGATGAGCGGGTAGACGAGGATCGTGTACGGCACGGCGAAGAAGCCCGCCGCGCCCGCCGCGTAGATCGCCGCGGGCACGGCCACGAAGGTGTACGCCGTGTAGAGGTCACCGCCGAGCAGGAACCAGGTGACCCACGTGCCGAACGACCGCCCGCCCAGGCCCCATTCGTCGAGGCTCTGCTCGTTCTCGGCCCGGCGCCAGCGCGCCGCGAGGAACCCCATGACCGTGACGGCCAGGAAGAAGAAGATGAAGACGCCGAGGGCGACGCCGTTCACACCGTCGTTCATCGCGAGCCACCGCCCTTCCCGGATCCCGTACGGGCGCGCTGGTCACGCTGCCACAACTGGTGGGCGACCATGGTCAGTACGGCCGACACGACGACCCACAGCATCTGGTACCAGTAGAAGAACGGGATGCCGATGAACGCCGGGTCGGTCTTCGCGTACGAACCCACCCACAGCAGCGCCACGAAGGGCGCGACCAGACAGAGCGCGATGACCACGCGGACCGGGGTGACCACGGGGGGAGGGGGGCTCCCCCCGGGTCCTGACGGTGCTTCTGGAGGTGCTTCTGACATGCGCGCTCGTCCCCTCACTGCTCGCCGTTCCACTGATCGCCTTTGCAACGCGCAGGAAATCTAGGGGACGGCCAGGGCCGAGGGAACCCCCCGGCCGGTCAGTCGGTCGGCCGGCGCAGCCTCGCCACGAACTTGTAACGATCGCCCCGGTAGACCGACCGCACCCATTCGACCGGTTCGCCGTGGCCGTCGATCGAGTGGCGGGACAGCATCAGCATCGGCAGACCGACGTCGGTGCCCAGCAGCCCGGCCTCCCGCGGCGTGGCGAGCGAGGTCTCGATCGTCTCCTCGGCCTCCGCGAGGCGCACGTCGTACACCTCGGCCAACGCCGTGTAGAGCGACGTGTACTTGACGAGCGAGCGGCGCAGCGCGGGGAAGCGCTTCGCCGACAGGTGGGTGGTCTCGATGGCCATGGGCTCCCCGCTGGCGAGCCGCAGCCGTTCGATCCGCAGGACCCGCCCGCCCGCGGTGATGTCGAGCAGCCCGGCGAGCGTGTCGTCCGCGGTGACGTACCCGATGTCCAGCAACTGGGACGTGGGTTCCAGCCCTTGGGCCCTCATGTCCTCGGTGTACGAGGTGAGCTGGAGGGCCTGGGAGACCTTGGGCTTGGCGACGAACGTGCCCTTGCCCTGGATGCGTTCGAGTCGTCCTTCGACGACCAGTTCCTGGAGCGCCTGCCGAACCGTCGTTCTCGACGTGTCGAACTCGGCGGCGAGAGTACGCTCGGGGGGAACAGGTGTGCCGGGGGCCAGTGTCCCCGTCATGTCGAGCAAGTGCCGCTTGAGACGGTAGTACTTGGGCACGCGCGCCGTGCGTACGGGAGTCGTGGCCTCGGACTCCGTACCGCCGCCGTCCGTGGCCATGGCCTGCCTTCCCGACTGTGCTGCTGCCGTCACCGGCTCCTCCGTCTGTCGCGGCTCACATGGTGGCACGGACCGCTCACGGGTCGTCGCCCCTCCTCAGGTGTCGGTCCGATAACGGACGCGACTGTCCTTCTTATACACCCTTGACACCCCCAAAGGTCTAGGCCAAGCTCCCGGTACTGGTCTAAACCATTCAAGGCCAAGCCCCCGACCCCACAGTCACTACTAGTCGTATGGCTTCGCGGTGGGCAGCAGTTGCAGGCATCCCTGAGGAGGGTGGCGTGAAGCGCAAGCTCGTCGCGGCGATAGGTGTCGCGGGCATGATGGTCAGCATCGCCGCATGTGGTTCGGACGACAAAGGTAGCGACACAAAGGCCGGCGGCACCAAGAACCTGACCGTCTGGGTCATGGACGGCTCCGCTCCCCCAGCCTGGATCAAGGGCGTCAACCAGGAGTTCGAGAAGGCCCACAAGGGCGTCAAGGTCAAGGTCGAGATCCAGCAGTGGAACGGCATCCAGGAGAAGGTCACCACCGCCCTCTCCGAGGACACCCCGCCGGACGTCCTCGAACTCGGCAACACCCAGACCGCGGGCTACGCGGTCACCGGCGGTCTCGCGGACCTCACCGGTGACAAGGCGGCGCTCGGCTACGACGGCTGGAACAAGGGCATGCTGGCCTCCACCGAGCTGGACGGAAAGCTGTACTCCGCCCCTTGGTACGCCGCCAGCCGCGTCGTCGTCTACGACAAGGCCGTCTTCAAGAAGGCCGGGGTGACCCCGCCCACCACGCGTGACGAGTGGATCGCCGGCCTGAAGAAGATCCAGGCGTCGGACAAGAAGGTCCAGCCGATCTACCTGCCCGGCCAGAGCTGGTACGTGTACTCCGGCTTCGTCTGGGACGAGGGCAGCGACCTCGCGGTCAAGGACGGCGACAAGTGGAAGGGCAACCTGGCCTCCCCCGAGGCCACGGCCGCCATCAACTTCTACAAGGAACTCCAGTCCTTCTCCACCGCCCCGAAGGACAAGGACGAGGCCACGCCTCAGCAGTCCACCGACGTCGTGCCCAAGGGTGGCGTCGCGTCCTGGATCGGTCTCGGCTGGGAGGCCGGCGGCGCGATCGACGCGATGAAGAAGGCCGGCAAGACCGCCGACTTCGGCTACTTCCCGATCCCGGGCAAGACCGCTGACAAGCCGGGCTCCGTGTTCTTCGGCGGCTCCAACCTCGCGGTGGCCGAGCGCTCCCCGAACAAGGACCTCGCCAAGGAGTGGCTGGCCCTCGCCGCAGGCAAGGCCCAGATGGCCGAGTACGCGAAGGTCACCGGCGGCGCCCTGCTGCCGAACAACGACGCGTCGCAGTTCGCGCCGCCCGCGGGCTCGTTCGCCGAGGCCATGGCCAAGTCGGCGCCCGTCGGCAAGATCACCCCGGTCACCCCGGGCTGGGCGAACGTCGAGACCGCGCCCAACCCGATCAAGGACTACATGACCAAGGTCCTGAACGGCGAAGACCCGAAGAAGGCCGGCGAAGCGGCCGACAAGGTCATCGACGAGCGCCTCAACCAGCAGTAGTCGTCACGACCCGGTGGTGCGGGCGGTGTTCTGCACCGGCCGCGCCACCGGGTTTTCGTTCGTGCAAGCGGCCCGTCGTCCGCGGGTCGCGCCCCGGCGGGCGCGGGAGCCCCAGAACCGCGAGGAAAGACCATGACCGTGCACTCCCAGGGAGCGGTGTCCACCGCCCCCGAGGACGCGCCCGGAAGGGCGGCAGGGGAGTCGACGACTCCGCCTCCCCCCACCGGATCCCAGGAAATCCACACCCCTCCACGCGGTAGACGCTCCCGGCTCGGCGGGCTGGTGCCGTACCTGCTGATCGCCCCCGCGGTGATCTCGATGGCGGTGCTGCTCCTCTATCCGCTCGTCAAGAACGTGATCCTCTCCTTCCAGCAGGTCAACCGGAAGGAACTGATCACCCGGGTACCCGAATGGGTCGGCTTCGACAACTACACGGAGCTGCTCAAGGACCCGGACTTCTGGACCGTCGTCCTCCGGAGCCTCGTCTTCACGGTCGCCAACGTCCTCCTGATCATGGTCATCGGATCGCTGATCGGCGTGCTGCTCAACCGCCTCGGCACCAAGATGCGCCTGGTCCTCTCGCTCGCCCTCATGCTCGCCTGGGCCATGCCCATCGTCGCCTCCGTGACCGTCTTCCGGTGGCTGTTCGACGAGCAGTTCGGTGTCGCGAACTGGGTCCTGCGGAGCCTCGGATTCTCCGGCTACGAACAGCACAACTGGTTCGAGACCGGCTTCTCCACCCTCGTCATCGTCACGCTGCTGATCGTGTGGGGCTCGATCCCCTTCGTCGCGCTGAACATGTACGCGGGTCTCACCACCATCGGCAGCGAGCTCTACGAGGCCGCGAAGATGGACGGCGCCAACGGCTGGCGCACCTTCTGGTCCGTGGTCTTCCCGAACCTCAAGCCCTTCTTCATGATCACCACGTTCCTGGAGATCATCTGGGTGTTCAAGGCCTTCGCCCAGGTGTACGCGATGAACATGGGCGGCCCGGACCACGCGTCCGAGACCCTCCCCGTGTACGCGTACATCACCGGCCAGGGCCTGTTCCGGTACGGTCTCGCCGCCGCGATCTCCGTACTGACCATCGTGATGCTGATCGCCATCATGTCCTTCTACTTCCGCCTGATCCTGAAGCAGGAGGAGGAGCAGTGAGCACCACCCTCACGAAGGCGCCCGCCGACGCGGCCCCCGAGGCCCCCGCGGTCCGCAACAAGAAGCCCCTGCGGGCCGGCGCGATCGCCAAGAACGGCGGCGCGCTCCTCATCGCCCTGGTCCTGATCTTCCCGGTCTACTGGATGTTCGCGTCCTCGCTGAAGCCGCAGAGCGAGATCCTGACCAAGGACCCGGTCTTCCTCTTCACCCCGACCTTCGACAACTACACGAAGGCGACCGGCGTCGACCTGTTCTGGACGTACGTCACGAACAGCCTGATCGTCACGATCGGCGCGGTGCTGATCTCCCTCGTCGTCGCCCTGGCGGCCGCCTTCGCCATCGCCCGGATGAAATTCCGCGGGCGCAAGGGCCTGGTGCTCGGCATCATGATGGCCCAGATGGCACCGTGGGAAGTCATGGTCATCGTGGTCTACATGATCGCCCGTGACGGCGACTACCTCAACAGCCTCGGCACCCTGACGGCGATCTACTTCGTCATGGTCCTGCCCTTCACCATCTGGACCCTGCGCGGCTTCATCGCCGCCGTCCCGGTGGAGCTGGAGGAGGCCGCCCTGATCGACGGCTGCAACCGCGGCCAGGCGTTCATGAAGGTCATCTTCCCGCTGCTGGCCCCCGGCCTGATGTCGACCTCGCTCTTCGGCTTCATCACCGCCTGGAACGAGTTCGCGATGGTCCTGATCCTGAACAAGGAGAAGGAGTCGCAGACCCTGCCGCTCTGGCTGACCCAGTTCCAGACCGCCTTCGGCAGCGACTGGGGCGCGACCATGGCCGCGTCCACGCTCTTCGCCCTCCCCGTGCTCCTCGTCTTCGCCTTCCTCCAGCGCCGCGCCGTCGGCGGTCTGACGGCCGGCGCGGTGAAGGGATAACACCACCCATGACCACACTCCTGAGCGGTACGGACACCCTCACCCGCGACGCGCTCGCCGTCCTCCAGCCCGGCTTCGCCGGGGACACCCCGCCGGACTGGGTCCTGCGCCGGATCGGCGAAGGGCTGTCCTCGGTCGCCCTGTTCGGCCGCAACATCCGCACCCCCGAGCAGATCTCCGCGCTCACCACCCGCCTGCGGGCCGAGCGCGACGACCTCCTCGTCGCCATCGACGAGGAGGGCGGTGACGTCACCCGCCTGGAGGTCAGGCACGGCTCGTCGTTCCCCGGCAACTACGCGCTCGGCACGGTCGACGACCTCGACCTCACCCGGGCCGTCGCCAGGGAACTGGGCCGCCGCCTCGCCGCCTGCGGCGTGAACTTCAACTGGGCGCCCTCGGCCGACGTCAACTCGAACCGGAACAATCCGGTCATCGGGGTACGGTCCTTCGGCGCCGATCCCGACCTGGTGGCCCGGCACACCGCCGCCTACGTGGACGGTCTCCAGAGCGCCGGCGTCGCCGCCTGCGCCAAGCACTTCCCCGGCCACGGCGACACCGCGGTGGACTCGCACCACGCGATGCCCCGCATCGACGTGGACTTGGACACACTGCACGCACGTGACCTGCTGCCTTTCCGCGCGGCCGTCGCGGCGGGTTCCAAAGCGGTCATGAGCGCGCATATCCTGCTTCCCGCGCTCGACCCCAACCGCCCGGCGACGCTGAGCCCGCAGATCCTGCTCGGCCTGCTCCGTGAGGAGCTGGGCTTCGAGGGACTCATCGTCACCGACGGCATGGACATGGAAGCCATCGTCGCCACGTACGGGATCGAGCGCGGCTCCGCCCTCGCGATCGCGGCGGGCGCCGACGCGATCTGCGTCGGCGGCGGCCCGTCGGACGAGGGAACCGTACTGCGGCTGCGCGACGCGCTGGTCGCGGCGGTACGGGACGGCGAACTGCCCGAGGAGCGACTGGCCGACGCGGCCGCGCGCGTGCGCGCCCTCGCCGACTGGACGCTCCGGGCGCGGGGGGCTGCGGAGCCGGGCGCGGAGCCACAGGAGGGGACCGCGCCCGGCACCACAAGCGTGACCCTGAGCGCCCCCGGAGCCACCGGCGACGCCCCGGTCGGCCTGGTCGCCGCGCGGCGCGCGCTGCGGGTCACCGGCCCCGGCAAGCCCCTCGACGAGGCGCCGTACGTCGCCGCCTTCACCCCCGTCGCGAACATCGCCGTCGGGAACCAGACCCCGTGGGGCGTCGCCCCGGAGCTGGAGCGCCTGCTGCCCGGCACCGAGACGGGCGCGTACAACAGCGCCGGGATCGACGGTACGGACACCGCGGCGCTCACCGGCAAGGTGCTCGCCGCCGCCGGTGACCGGGTGATCGTCGCCGTCGTACGGGACCTGCACCGGCACGCGTGGATGGCGGACGCCCTGGACGCGATCCTCGCCGAACGGCCCAGCACGGTCGTCGTCGAGATGGGCGTGAACGAGGCGGAGCCCAGGGGAGCGCTGCACATCGCGACGCACGGCGCGGCGCGGGTGTGCGGCACGGCGGCGGCCGAGGTCATCGCGGGCCGCGCCTGAGGAGCTGAGTCCCGGCCGGTGCCGTTGTCCTGGCCGGGACGGAAATGACGAGTGCCGGAC
Source organism: Streptomyces liangshanensis (assembly GCF_011694815.1). Classification (NCBI taxonomy): domain Bacteria; kingdom Bacillati; phylum Actinomycetota; class Actinomycetes; order Kitasatosporales; family Streptomycetaceae; genus Streptomyces; species Streptomyces liangshanensis. The sequence goes on along the minus strand of NZ_CP050177.1, from coordinate 2,560,005 downwards.
CACCCCTCGCGGGCGGTCCGGCACTCGTCTTCGTACCCGCTGCGGCGCCCTCGCGCCGGGGGCCGGGGGCCTACAGACCCTGCCAGTCCGGCTTGGCGGCGTAGGTGTCGCGGAAGTAGTCCGCGAGCTTGAGCTTGGACGCGGCCGCCTCGTCCACGACCACGGTGGCGTGCGGGTGCAGTTGCAGCGCCGAGGCCGGTACGAGGGCGGCGACCGGCCCCTCGACCGTCTGGGCCACGGCCTCCGCCTTGCCCTCGCCGGTGGCGAGCAGGATCAGGTGGCGCGCTTCGAGGATCGTCCCGATGCCCTGGGTGATCACGTGGTGCGGGACGTCGTCGATGCTGTCGAAGAAGCGCGCGTTGTCCTCGCGGGTCTGCCGGGTCAGCGTCTTGATGCGGGTGCGCGAGGCGAGCGAGGAGCACGGCTCGTTGAAGCCTATGTGCCCGTCCGTGCCGATGCCGAGCAGCTGGAGGTCCACCCCGCCGGCCTCGGCGAGCGCGCGGTCGTACGCCTCACAGGCCGCCGCGACGTCCTCGGCCGTGCCGTCCGGGCCGAGGAAGGACTCCTCGGAGAGGCCCAGCGGGGCCACGACCTCGCGCAGGACCACCGAGCGGTACGACTCGGGGTGGCCCTGCGGCAGCCCCACGTACTCGTCGAGCTGCGCGATCCTGGCGCCCGAGGCGTCCACCGCGCCGGACTTCACCAGGCCCGTCAGCGCCTGGTAGATGGGCAGCGGGGTCGATCCCGTGGCCACACCGAGGAGGGCGTCGCGCTTGCGGCGCAGCAGCGCGGCGATGGTCTCCGCGATGAGTTCGCCGCCTGCCGTGGCGTCCTGGACGATGACAACTTCCACGCTGGGCCTGCCGATCTGAGGATGGGACTTTTTGTGGTATAGACCAATCTAGCAGAGGGGTCGCGCGGCTCAAGGGGGTCACGCGCCCCAAGCGGTCGCGCGGCTCAAGGGGGCCGTGGGCGGCGGGGCGGGGCCTCCCGGGCGCGGCCCGGGCCCGGAAACACCCGCGGGCCGCGGCGCCGCGACGGGACCCTCAACCCGTCCGGCACCGCAGCCCGGAGTTACTCGGCCGGCAGGTGTGCGGTCCCGCGCGGCCGTGGGAGAGGTCTCGGCGCAGTCAGGGCAGAGAGCGCCGGGTACCTCGTTCCGCGCTCCTGTGCGGGGAGCGCGGAAGCTCTTTACCGAATCATTGTGGACTAGACCATTCCGCCCTGTCCATGCATTCGGGCAGGCGATTTCCGGCCCTTGAGCGCCCGGCGCCGCTCGCGGTTCGTCCCGGTTCCCGCCGCGGGTACGCTCGCCTGTGTGCCCTCCATGAACGACCTCGTCCGCCAGCACACCGCCCTGAGTGAATCCGACCTCGAGTGGCTGCACCTGCTGGTCTCGGAGTGGCAACTGCTCTCCGACCTGTCCTTCGCGGACCTCGTGCTCTGGGTCCCCACCAGCGACGGCACGCGGTACGTCTCCGTGGCGCAGATGCGCCCCAACACCGGCCCCACCTCCTACCAGGACGACATGGTCGGCCACCTCGTCCCCCGGGGCCGCAGACCCCTGCTGGACGCCGCGCTGGACGAGGGGCGGATCGTCCGGGAGGGCGACCCGGAGTGGCGGGAGGAGGTCCCCGTACGGGTCGAGTCCATCCCCGTACGCCGGGACGGCCGCGTCCTCGGCGTCATCGCCCGCAACACCAACCTGCTCACGGTCCGCACGCCCAGCCGGCTGGAGCTGACCTACCTCCAGTCCGCGTCCGACCTCGCCCAGATGATCGCGGCCGGCTCCTTCCCGTTCCCCGGGCAGCAGGTCGACATGGACGCCTCGCCGCGCGTCGGCGACGGACTCATCCGCCTCGACGCCGACGGCGTCGTCCAGTACGCGAGCCCCAACGCCCTCTCCGCGTATCACCGGTTGGGACTGGCGTCCGACCTGGTGGGACATCACCTCGGACGGACGACCGACGAACTGGCCCCCGCCCGCGGCCCGGTGGACGAGGCCATGGTCAAACTGGCCAGCGGGTACGCCCCCCGGGAGACCGAGGTCGAGGGCAGCGGCGGGGTCATCCAGCTGCGCGCCATCCCGCTCAAGCCCAAGGGCGTCCGGATCGGTTCGCTGGTCCTGTGTCGTGACGTGACGGAACTGCGCCGCCGCGAGCGCGAGTTGATCACCAAGGACGCCACGATCAGGGAGATCCACCACCGGGTCAAGAACAACCTCCAGACGGTCGCCGCGCTCCTCAGGCTCCAGGCCAGGAGGATGGACTCACCGCAGGGGCGGGAGGCCCTCAACGAGGCCGTACGGCGCGTCGGTTCGATCGCCATCGTGCATGAGACGCTGTCCCACAATCTGGACGAGCGGGTGGAGTTCGACGAGATCGCCGACCGGGTCCTCGCGATGGTGGCGGAGATCTCCCCCGGGGTGGTCGCCTGCCGGCGGACCGGACGCTTCGGGATCCTGGACGCCGAGGTCGCCACCCCGCTCTCGATGGTCCTCGCCGAGATCCTCCAGAACGCGCTGGAACACGCCTTCGCGCCGGGCGAGGCCGGCCGGGTCGAGGTCTCCGCCGTCCGCAGCGGCGAACCGCCCGCCGCGAAGCGCGGCGAAGGGGTGCGCTCCGACGCCCGGTTGCTGATCACCGTTCAGGACAACGGGGTCGGACTGCCCGAGGGGTTCGACCCGCAGCGGACCGGGAATCTGGGGCTCCAGATCGTACGGACCCTGGTCGAGGGGGAGTTGGGCGGCGCCTTCGACATGGTGCCCAACCCCGGGGGCGGCACCCGGGTGGTCCTCGACATACCGGTGGAACCGCAGAAGTAGCCGCGGGGATGGGGCCGTTCGGCTCGGTTCGACCCCGACAAGCATCGAGCCCCGGACCGTGGTGACGGTCCGGGGCTCGGTTCGAAGCTCACATTGCGATGCGCATCGGGGGGTACTGCGCGCTGCGTTTCGGGGGCGGGGCCGTGCGCACTCTCTGTGCGCTCCGCCTGGCCGGGGCTCGTTGCGGGGTGCTTCAGGCGGTCGCGTTACGCGCCCGGTTGCGAGCGGCGCGGCGCTTCATTGCGCGGCGCTCGTCCTCGCTGAGGCCACCCCAGACACCCGAGTCCTGGCCGGACTCGAGCGCCCACTGCAGGCACTGCTCCATGACGGGGCAGCGACGGCAGACGGCCTTGGCTTCCTCGATCTGCAGCAGCGCAGGACCGGTGTTGCCGATGGGGAAGAAGAGCTCGGGGTCTTCCTCGCGGCAAACGGCGTTGTGACGCCAGTCCATGGCTGCTACCTCTCTTGGTGTGACGAACATGTTGCTTGTGAATGTGAACGCTTTCACGAATCCCCCGACAAGGGAAGGGCCGACCGCCAGACGAGCTGGTGTGGTCCTTGAATGAGGAGGGGTTCTGGTTCTCAGGGAGGCCGGTGTTGCGGGCCGTCCCGATCGCCATGTAGAGATTCGCAAACCTCGGCGGCGGATACAACCCCTTCTGGAAAGTTTTTTTTGATTCCTCGGTGACGACTCCGTCACAGCCGTACTTCCATGGGGTGGATGCCAGCCTAAACGTTCGAGTGGAAGGACTTTGGGTCCCTTCACTCACACAATCACACGCAGTGCACGGCGAACGCCTGTGAACGTCACACTGGTGCGCAGTCCGAGGTGGTCGCCGTCCATCTGGAAGGGCAGGCGCGCCTTGGAATGCAAGGTGAAGTCGGTCAGGTCGTGGAGTGCCACGGCATGGCGCCCGTGAGGCCCTTTTTCGGGGGACGAAGTGAGCAATTGGGTCGCGTACCGCGCCACCGCCGAGGGGCCCAGACTGTTCAGCCCGAGCACGTCCAGCGCCGTGTCGAACGAGGCGCCGGGGGACGCGTACAGCGGACGATTGCCCAGGTAGGAGTAGGGGGCCGTGTTGCAGACTATGGACAGGACGAGGTCCGTCACGGGGTCCTCGCCGGGGCGGTCCAGGGTGATCGTCCCGTGCCGGCGGTGGGGTTCGTCGAGCAATTGCCGTACCACCTGGCGCACATAGAGCGCGTGCGTGGATCTTTTCCCGCGCTCCCTCTGTTGTTCGACCCTTCCGACGACTCCCGCGTCGAATCCGAATCCGGCACAGAAAGTGAACCATCGTGACGGAACCGATTCGTCCTCCGTGCCCGGAGTCCCGGCCGCCAGTCCCAGACCGACCGTACGTTCGCTCTGCCGGGCGAGCGCGTCGAGAATCGCGCCGGTCGCCTCGACCGCGTCATTGGGGAGTCCGAGCGCGCGGGCGAACACATTGGTCGAGCCGCCGGGAACGACCGCGAGACGCGGCAGCCGGTCCGGGTCGGGGCCGTGGTGGAGCAGCCCGTTCACGACCTCGTTGACCGTGCCGTCGCCGCCGAGGGCGACCACCAGTTCTATGTCGTCCGACTCGGCGGCCCGCCGGCCCAGGTCCCGGGCGTGCCCGCGGTACTCGGTCGTCACGGCCTCCAGCTTCATCTTGCTGGCGAGCGCGTGGATCAGTACGTCACGGGTGCGGGCACTGGTGGTGGTTGCTGCCGGATTGACCACGAGGAGTGCGCGCATGGTCAGCAGATTACCGGCCGGGGGGCGGCCGGGTCGCCTCGGGACGGCGGGCGGCGGGGGAAGGGGCGGCGGCTACGCTGCTGGGGTGAGCAGCAGCAGTGAGAAGACCGGCCCCGCGTCCGCCCCCTTGACCGCCCCGCGGCCCCCGCGCCTGGTCGCACTGGCGGCGCTCTGCGGGCTCGAAGCCCTCGCGCTCCTCGGCGCCGGCGGGTACCTGCTGGTCATGGGCCTGCTGGGGCGCCCCGACAGCCCCCGGGAGGCGGAGGCGGGCGGCCTGACCGTGATCGTCCTCGGCCTGCTCCCGCTGCTCGCGGTCCGGGGCCTGCTGCTGCGGCGGTCCTGGAGCCGGGGCCCCGCGATGATCATTCAGATCATGGCGCTGCCGGTCGCGTGGACGCTGCTCCAGTCGTCCGGCGCCCGCATCCCGTTCGGCATCGCGCTCGCGGTCGTGGCCGTGGCGGGCCTGGTCCTGCTGCTCCACCCCACGACGACGGCGGCGCTGGGCATCGCCCCCGGCGCGCGCACTCCGGCCGACGACTGAGCGCCCGGCCCCGCCGGCCGGCGGGCGACGCGCCCACCCGGCCCCGGAGGGCGGGTGGGAGGCGCCTCGGAGCCGTACCGCTTCCTGTTCGTGCTTGTCCTACTCCTCGACCAGCAGGCGCTCGCGCAGCTGCGCCAGCGTCCGGGCCAGGAGGCGGGAGACGTGCATCTGCGAGATGCCGACCTCCTGCGCGATCTGGGACTGCGTCATGTTGCCGAAGAACCGGAGCAGCAGAATCCGCTTCTCCCGCGGCGGTAGATCCTCCAACAGGGGCTTGAGCGACTCCCGGTACTCGACGCCCTCCAGCGCCTCGTCCTCCGAGCCCAGCGTGTCCGCCACCGCCGGCGACTCGTCGTCCGTGTCCGGGACGTCCAGCGACAGCGTCGAGTACGCGTTCGCCGACTCCAGCCCCTCCAGGACCTCTTCCTCCGAGATGCCCAGCCGCTCGGCCAACTCGTGGACCGTGGGCGACCGCCCGTGCTGCTGCGACAGCTCCGCCGTCGCCGTCGTCAGCGACAGCCGCAGCTCCTGGAGCCGGCGCGGCACCCGCACCGCCCAGCCCTTGTCGCGGAAGTGCCGCTTGATCTCCCCGACGACCGTCGGCGTCGCGTACGTCGAGAACTCGACGCCGCGCTCCGGGTCGAACCGGTCCACCGACTTGATCAGGCCGATCGTCGCGACCTGCGTCAGGTCGTCCAGCGGCTCCCCGCGATTGCGGAACCGCCGCGCCAGGTGCTCCACCAGCGGCAGGTGCATCCGCACCAGCTGGTTCCGCAGGTCCGCCTTCTCCGGCGACCCGTCCGGCAGCTCCCGCAGCGTGACGAACATCAGCCGCGCACCGCTGCGGTCGTGTGGATCGTGCTGCTTGTGCTCGGTGTGCTGTTGCTCGCTCATAGTGGCCGCCCGCTCTGCCTGCGCCTGCTCCGCCGCGGCCTTCTGGCCGTCAAGCCCGTCCTCCGGGTGGGGACGGGCCTGCTGCTCCGGGATGCCCGCGGGGGCGAGCAGGGGCTCCACCGGAGCCCCGTGCCCTCCTCGCGGTCCCGCCGGCCGGGATCCTTCCGGCCGCGCCTCCCGTGGGATGCGCCCCTCGTCACGCACCGGCCCTTCCCCGTTCGTCACGCCGGCCCGGGTCCCGCGCCGCGCTGTTTGTACAGGCTGATGGAGACCGTACGGTCCTCCGCGACCGTCGAGTCGACCTTTCCGGCCAGTGCGGAGAGCACCGTCCACGCGAAGGTGTCCCGTTCCGGTGCGCGCCCGTCGGTGGTCGGCGCCGAGACGGTCACCTCCAGGGAATCCTCGACCAGCCGGAAGACGCAGCTGAGGACGGAGCCGGGCACGGCCTGCTGGAGCAGGATCGCGCAGGCCTCGTCCACCGCGATGCGGAGGTCCTCGATCTCGTCGAGGGTGAAGTCCAAGCGCGCCGCGAGGCCGGCCGTGGCCGTACGCAGCACGGACAGGTAGGCACCCGCAGCGGGCAGCCGGACTTCCACGAAGTCCTGGGTCCCGGGCTCGCCTGCGATCTGGGACACCCTCACCTCCAAGGTGGCACAAGCTCTTCAGGGCTCCGGACAAGGGACGTCCCGAAGCCTCGCGGTACGTAGTCGGTACGTAGCCGGTCTGGACTGGCGACGCTATCGCGATCCATAGTGCCCTGTCGCCGCACCCCCGTCCGACGGGTGTCACTCATGGTAACCCTATGAGCACGGAAAGTCGGTGGAGGTGCGCGGCGCCCAAATACAAGAAACCGGCGGAGGGTTGACGTACCCAAGCGTCAGACGATCGAACCGTCCACGTAACACCACCGCCAGCTCTCCCCGGGTTCGATACTCCTCATGACCTCGTGATCGGTGTTCTTGAAATGCTGTGTGGCGTGTTGGTACGGCGAGGAGTCGCAGCACCCCACCTGCCCGCAGACCAGGCAGAGCCGTAGCTGGACGGGATGACTCCCGACCGCGAGGCACTCCAGACAGGTGTCGCTCTGCGGTTCGGGCTCGGGGCGCGGCAGTTCCGCGGCATGGAGACACTCGCTCATGATGGCCAGGTTACGACGCTTGTGAGGACTCTGTGATGGACGTATTGCCGCTGGTCGCACTGGTGGCGGGGAGCGCGGCGATCGCCGGCGCGGCCCGCAGGACACCCGTGCCCGCTCCGCTGCTGCTGGTGACCGCGGGGCTGATCGCCGCGTACATCCCGGGCGTGCCGGACTACACGCTGGATCCGCACATCGTCCTGCCCCTGCTGCTGCCGCCGCTCCTCTACACCGCCGCCGTGGACAGTTCGTACCTCGACCTGCGCGCCAACATCAGACCCGTCGCGCTGCTCTCGGTGGGGTACGTCCTCTTCGCGACGGTTGTCGTCGGCTACCTCGCCTACCTGCTCGTGCCCGACCTGCCGCTGACCACCGCCCTGGTGCTCGGCGCCGTCGTCGCGCCGCCGGACGCCGTCGCGGCCACCGCCATCGCCCGCAAACTGGGCCTGCCCAGCCGGATAACGACCATCCTCCAAGGAGAGTCGCTGGTCAACGACGCGACCGCGATCACCGCCTTCAAGGTGGCCCTCGCGGCGGCCGTCGGCGAGGGCGCGAGCTGGGGCGGCGGGCTCGCCGAGTTCGCGCTCGCCTCCTTGGGAGGCGTCGGCATCGGGCTGGTGCTGATGGTGCCGCTGCACTGGCTCCGCACCCACCTGAGGGAAGCGCTGCTCCAGAACACCCTCTCCCTGCTCATCCCGTTCGTCGCCTACGCGGCGGCCGAACAGGTCGGCGCGTCGGGGGTGCTGGCCGTCGTGGTCGTCGCCCTCTACCTGGGCCACCGCTCCTGGCAGGTCGACTTCGCCACCCGGCTCCAGGAGGCCGCGGTCTGGAAGATGGTCGCGTTCGTCCTGGAGTCGTCGGTCTTCGCGCTCATCGGGCTGCAACTGCCCTTCGTCCTCAAGGGCCTGGGCGAGTACGGCGTCGGGGAGGCGCTCCTGTACGCCGTCGGCGTCTTCGTCACGGTGGTGGTGGTCCGCTACATCTGGGTCTATCCGGCGACCTTCCTGCCGCGCAAGCTGTTCCCCAGGATCAAGGAGCGCGAGCCCGACACCGACTGGCGGTCGCCGCTGATCGTCGGGTGGGCCGGGATGCGCGGGGTGGTCTCGCTGGCGATCGCCTTCTCCATCCCGCTGACGATGCACGACGACCGGCCCTTCCCGGGGCGCAACCTGGTCCTCTTCCTGACGTTCACCACCGTCATCGGGACGCTGGTCGTGCAGGGGCTCACCCTGCCCCCGCTGATCCGCCTGCTGCGGATCCCCGGGCGCGACGTGCGGGCCGAGACGTTGGCCGAGGCGCAGGCGCAGAGCGAGGCCTCCAGGGCGGCGGAACAGCGGCTGGACGAGCTGCTGGCCGACCGGAAGAACGCGCTGCCGCAGCCGCTGGCCGCGCGGCTGCGCGCCGTCCTGGAACGCCGCCGCAACGCCGTCTGGGAGCGGCTGGGCACGGTCAACGAGGTGACGGGGGAGTCGGCGGACGACACGTACCGGCGGCTGTCGGGGGAGATCCTGGAGGCGGAGCGCGCGGTGTTCGTGGAGCTGCGGGACCGCCGGAGCATCGACGACGAGATGATGCGGACGCTGCTGCGGCGCCTGGACCTGGAGGAGGCGTCGGCGTACCGGGAGGACACGCCGTAGGGCTGGACCGGCCTTCCCAGGGGGCCCGCGATCGCCTTAGGGACCGCCCGTGATCACCGCGGCGACCGTCGTGCCCTCCGGGAACGCGCCCTCCCCGGTGAGGGCCGTCAGGCCGTACAGCATCTTCGCGACGTACAGCCGCTCGACCGGCAGGCCGTGCCGCTCCCCGAAGTCCCCGGCGAACGCGTCGAGGGCGGGGGTGGTACGGGCGTACCCGCCGGACGTGAAGCGGCCGTCGAGCCGCCAGTCGCCCGCGGGGCCGCCGAACGCGGCGCGTTGGAGCTCCCGTACCGCCGCCTCCAGGAAGTCCCCGCCGACCACCGGGAAGCCGATCGCGCGCTGCCCGGGGGCGAGCCCGGCCGCGAGGCCCGCGAGGGTGCCGCCCGTCCCGCACGCGACGGCGACGACGTCGGCCGCGCCGCGCAGCTCCTCCCCGAGGGCGGCGCAGCCGCGCGCGGCGAGGGCGTTGCTGCCGCCCTCGGGGACGACGTGGACGTCCTCGGGGCGCAGTCCCGCCTCCGCGAGCAGCGCGCCGAGGACGGCCGGGTCGGTCTTGCGGCGGTAGGTCGCGCGGTCGGTGAAGACCAGGCGCATCCCGTCGGCCGCGCAGCGGGTGAGGGAGGGGTTGAGCGGCCGGTCCGCCAGCTCGTGGCCCCGGACGACGCCGACGGTGGCGAGGCCCAGCAGGCGGCCGGCCGCGGCCGTGGCGCGCAGGTGGTTGGAGTAGGCGCCGCCGAAGGTGAGCAGGGCGGGGCGGCCCGCGTCGGCGGCTGCGCGGAGGTTCGGCGCGAGCTTGCGCCACTTGTTGCCCGGCAGCTCGGGGTGGATCAGGTCGTCGCGCTTGAGGAGCAGCCGTACGCCGTGGCGGGCGAAGCGCTCGTCCTCGACCGGGGTCAGCGGGGAGGGGAGCCGGGGCCGCAGGGCGGCGAGGTCGGGTGCTCCGGGTGGCGTCACGGGCCCATTGTCGCGGCGCGGGCGCGCGGGTCCGCTGCAGGGCGGTGGAGCCTCCGCGGCCGGCCCGTCCTCACGCCAGCCGGTCGCGGATCCGGGCCCGCATCGACGCCATCGTGAACCCGCGCGGGTCGATCTTGCCCGGCTGCCACTCCAGGTGGCCGATGACGGACGGCGCGCCCCAGCCGTGGTAGCGGCAGATCGCGGCGGCGGCCTTCTCGATGGCCTCCAGTTGGACGGCGGGCCAGGGGTCCTTGCCGTCGCCGAGGTTCTCGCACTCGAAGCCGTAGAAGTAGCGGTTCCCGTCGGTGTTCGCCTCGTTGTCCGCCGGGAGGGCCTTCTCGGCGATCACGGCGCGCAGGACGTCGTCGTCCCCGCTCCCCGCGTGGTTGGCCCGCCCGTAGCCGACCAGGTGGACCCGGCCGTCCTTGGCGATGACACCGTGGCACAGCGGGCCCGGCAGGGCCGCGTAGCCGTCCCGGCAGATGCGGACGGTGGCCGCGGTGCCCTTGGTGACCGTGTGGTGGATCATCACGCCGTGGACCGGGCCCCAGGGGCCCTTGTGGTTGCGGTTGTGGGTGCGCCAGTCGCCGACCTGGACGACGGTGAGCCCTTCGCTCTTCAACACGTCGAGAAACGTGCTCGCGGACATGGGTGAGGACATGGCCGGCTCCTTCGGACGGTAAGCGGAAGATCCCGTACCGCGCTCCTACCCCCAGGGCCGCGTCACCAACAGCCGTTCGTACAACGGTCGTACGGCGTTCGTACGGTGTGCGAGCGGATCCGGACACAGGGTCGAACGGTGGTGGTGCGGGTGATGCCGACGGGCCTCTGACGGGCTTCCGATGGGCCGGTCGGATGACTTTCGGCGTGTTGTGCCCCGTTCCCGGTGATCCAGTCCCACTCATTTGTGTAATGGCGCGCCGACTCTCCGTGCTGAAAGTCTCTGGGTGCAGGACAGCACATGAACGAAGGGGAGTCTTCATGTCGGTTGGTGACGAGGTCCGCGAGTCGCAGGCGCCGCCCCAGCAGAGTCTGGGAACGTCGGCGGCGCGCAACTTGGCGACCACCACCAAGTCGGTACCGCAGATGCAGGAGATCACCTCGCGGTGGCTGCTGCGGATGCTTCCGTGGGTGCAGGTTCAGGGCGGCACCTACCGGGTGAACCGTCGGCTCACTTACGCGGTCGGGGACGGGCGTGTGACGTTCGTGCAGACCGGGGACCGGGTCGAGGTCATCCCCGCGGAGCTGGGCGAACTGCCCGCGCTGCGGGGGTACGAGGACGAGGCGGCGCTCGCCGAGCTGGCGGCGCGCTGCGAGCAGCGGGAGTTCGCAGCGGGGCAGGTGCTGGTGGCGTCCGGGGACGCGACGGACCGGGTCTACCTGCTGGCCCACGGCCGGGCGGAGAAGTTCGGCGAGGGGCCCTACGGGGACGACGCGGTGCTGGACACGCTCGCGGACGGGGCGTACTTCGGCGAAGCGGCCCTGGTGGACGGGGAGGCCACCTGGGACTACAGCGTGCGTGCGGTCACGGCCTGCACGGTGCTGGTTCTGACCAGGGCGGACGTCCTGAACCTGGCCGAGCGGGCCACGTCGCTGCGCGAGCACCTGGACGCGCTGGCGAGCGTGCCGCACCAGCGGACCAACAAGTACGGCGAGGCCGAGATCGACCTGTCCGCGGGACACGTCGGGGAGGCCTTCGTCCCGCACACGTTCGTGGACTACGAGGGGGCGCCGCGGGAGTACGAACTGAGCGTGGCCCAGACCGTGCTGAAGGTGCACAGCCGGGTCGCGGACCTGTACAACCAGCCGATGAACCAGACCGAGCAGCAGTTGCGGCTGACGGTCGAGGCGCTGCGCGAGCGCCAGGAGTTCGAGCTGATCAACAACCGCGAGTTCGGGCTGCTGCACAACGCCGACTACGGCCAGCGGCTCCAGCCCCACGACGGCGGGCCGAGCCCCGACGACATGGACGAGCTGCTCTCGCGCCGCCGCGGCTCGAAGCTCTTCCTGGCGCATCCGCGGGCCATCGCGGCCTTCGGGCGTGAGTGCAACAGGCGCGGGATCTACCCGGACACCGTGGAGATCGGGGGGCACCACGTGCCGGCGTGGCGGGGGGTGCCGATCTTCCCGTCCAACAAGATCCCGATCTCGGACGCGCGGACGACGTCGATCCTCTGCATGCGTACGGGCGAGGCCGAGCAGGGAGTCATCGGGCTCCAGCAGAGCGGCATCCCGGACGAGATCGAGCCGAGCCTGTCCGTCCGCTTCATGGGCATCGACGAGCAGGCGATCATCTCCTACCTGGTCACCGCGTACTACTCGGCGGCGATCCTGGTGCCGGACGCGGTGGGCGTGCTGGAGAACGTGGAAGTGGGCCGCCGGAACTGATCCGCCGGCCGGAGGGGCCGGCCCCGCGCCGGCCCGGGGGAGGGGCGGTCCGTGCGCCGGGCGCGTACGAGCCCGGCACACGGACCACCCTCCCCCGGTCCCCTCCCGGCACCCGCACCCCTGGTCCGACACAGTGACAGAGGAAGTGACCACGAGCATGACCAGCACGGATGCCGCCACCGAGGGCCACGAGGCGGTAGCCCTCCTGGACCGCACCCGCACCACCGTCCAACCCGAACTGCGTTCCACGGTCGAGTCGTTGCCGGACTCCATACGCCGTGTCGCGATGTACCACTTCGGCTGGGAGCACGCCGACGGCACCCCGGCCTCGGGGCGGGCGGGCAAGGCCATCAGGCCCGCCCTCGTGCTCGCCTCGGCCCGGGCGCTCGGCGGGGAACCGCTGCACGCCGTCCGGGCGGCCGTCGCCGTCGAACTGGCCCACAACTTCACGCTGCTGCACGACGACGTCATCGACGAGGACCCCACCCGGCGGCACCGTGCCACCGCCTGGACGGTCTTCGGCACCCCGGCCGCCATCATCGCGGGCGACGCGATGATGGCCCTCGCCCTGCGGCTGCTGGCCGAGGACCCGCATCCGGCGTCGGGCGCGGCCTCGGCCCGGCTCGCCGCGTGCGTCATCGAGCTGTGCGCGGGGCAGCAGGCGGACTGCGCGTTCGAGCAGCGGGCGCCCGACGAGGTCTCGTTGGACGAGTGCGTGGCCATGGCGATGGCCAAGACCGGCGCGCTGCTGGGCAGTTCGTGCGCTTTGGGGGCGCTCTACGCGGGCGCGGACGACGAGGAGATCGCCGCGATGGACGCCTTCGGGCGGGAGGCGGGCCTCGCGTTCCAGCTGATCGACGACCTGATCGGGATCTGGGGGGACCCCGACACCACGGGCAAGCCGGCCGGCGCGGACCTCGCCGCGCACAAGAAGTCCCTGCCGGTGGTCGCGGCGCTCGCCTCCGGGACCCCGGCGGCGGAGGAGCTGGCCGAGCTGTACCGGTCGCCGATGGACGGCGCCGCGATCCGCCGGGCGGCGGACGCGGTGGAGCGGGCCGGCGGGCGCGACTGGGCGCAGGTCCAGGCGGCCGACCGGATGGCCAGGGCCGTACAGCAGCTGTCGCGGGCGGTGCCCGACCTCACCGCGGCGGGCGATCTGCTGGCGCTGGCGGAGTTCGTGACACGCCGGACGCGCTGAGGGGCGGCGGGAGCGGTGACCCACGCTGCGCGGGAAGATCCCTTACCGCTACAGTCCGCGCCATGACAGCGGAGTCGACGGATTCATGGGCAGGTTGGTACCGGGACCGCCTGGGCGCGGAAGCGATCACGATCCTCTCGGGCGGACAGCAAGTACGCACCACCATCAGGGGAGTTGAGTACGAGGGCACGGAGTTCGCCACGCTGGAGCCCGTCGGCGCGGGCGAGGTGCTGTCCTCCTGCGTCATGGAGTGGGACATGCCGATGCCGGTCAGCGCGGACGGCGCCGTGCAGCAGGCCACGCTCAACTGCCTGCTGGCGCTGGGCGAGCGGGCGTCCGGTGACCCGCTCGGGCGCGCGGAGCTGAGCCTGACGCTGCGGTGCGGCGGGGCGGCGTACGAATCGGGCATCGCCGGGGGCGGGTTCGAGGAGGCGCTCGGCCGCATCCGCCGGCAGCTGCCGACGGACACGGAGCTGGGCGGCAGGCCGCTGGTCGGAGCCTGACCCACGCGCCCCTGGCGTGACGCGTTCCGGCGTTACGTGCCCGGGCCCTAGGCGCCCGGGACTTACGCGCTCGGGAGGTCGTCGAGGAGGACGAACTCCTCCTCGACGTCGGCCGCGCGGAAGCCGGCCCCGGCCAGCGCGTCGAGCAGCACGTCCAGCCGGGCGCGGGCCGACGGGCGGCCCACCGCGAAGGCGCGCTGGGTCACGTACCGCTCCTGGACCCCGCCGGACAGCACCCGCCGGGCGGTGCGCGAGACCCGGGCGGCGTGCCGCTCCGCGACGGCGGCGAGCCGGTGGGCGTCGTACGGGATCCGCAGCCGCAGCGTGACCCGGTGGGCGAAGTGGCAGTGCGCGGGGAGCGCGGCGGCCTCGGCGTCGGTGCCCGGCACCCCCGCGTTCCAGGGGGCCGCCGCGATCGTCGTCCGTATCACCGGGAACCCGGTCTCCGCGAGCCGGCCCGCCCACAGGTCGGCCGCGCGCCGCTGGGCGTCCAGGCTCCCCGTACCCCGCAGGGTCAGTACCGGGCGGGAGGGCGTGCGGCCCCGGTCCCGTACCCCGTGGGTGAGGGCGAGCCCCTGGGCCCCGGCCCAGGCGGCCAGCCGGGCGGCGGGTTCCGGCCGGTCGGCCCGTACCGTCAGCCGCGTCGTGAAGTCGCCCTCGACGGCCAGGACGAGGTGCGTTCCGCCGCTGTCCGTCCCGCCGGTATGCGTACTGAAATCCACCGCACGACGTTACCAAGGGGAAGGGGCGCCCCGTGGTGCACTTCGGGACGCCCCTGTGGAGCCGCGCTGTCATGCGCGTGTCGTGCGGTGGTGGGGGGTGGCGGTCAGCGGTGGTGCCGGGGTGCCGGGGTGCCGGGGTGCCGGGGTTCAGGACAGCTTGGCCACGGCGGCCGCGAGGCCGTTCACCCACAGCTGGTTCACCCGTGCGCGCTCGGCCGAGTTCGGCTGGGCGTTCTGGCAGGACGTGCCGGGCCCGCCGCCGGACATCAGCTCGCTGCACGGGCCGCTGTAGTGGTCCGGGAGGCCGAGCACGTGCCCGGTCTCGTGCGCGGTGACGCGGGTCGAGTTGTACTGCTGGTTCTGGGCGTAGTCGAGGAAGATGTAGCCGCTTCCGTGGCCGTTGGTGCTGGCGAACGAGCCACGCGGGTCGTTGCCCTCGCGGTACGTGAAGTCGGCGTTGGTGCCCGACTGGAGCTTCACGTTGCTGACGGCGCTGTTCCAGATCGACGCGCTGCTGGCTATCTGGCTGCGGAAGCGGGGCGCGGCCGACGCGTTGTAGACGACGGTCACCACGGCGGCGCCCGGGTTCGCCGCGCGCTTCTCGGCGACCGACTTGAGGACCGCGTCGAAGAAGGCCTTGTTGTTGGCGGCCTCGGCCTTCGAGCCCTCGTACGCGGCGTACGAGGACGCGGACGGGACGCCGGTGGGGGCGGCGTCGGCGGGCGCGGCGGAGGCGGGTGCCGCGCCCAGCGCGGTCGCGAGGGCCAGGCCGAGGCCGGCGATCGCGGAGAGAGCGGACTTGGGGTGTCTGACGTGACGCATGTGGGGGGCTCCTAGTCGTCCGGTGAACGGGTTCGGTACCGCAGAGTCTCGGGGAGTCCGCCTCCTGACGGATGATGTCAATCGGCGATAGCACCAGCGCATATCCCTGGTTGGCTTTCTTCGAATGCGCTCCGGATTACTGCGATTTGGGTGTCTGGTGCGGCTCAGGAGCCCGCTCTACTCTTCGGGAATGGAGCTGGAGGTCAGGCATCTGCGCGCCCTGTGTGCCATCGCCGAAGCGGGCAGTCTGCGCAAGGCCGCCCGGCAGCTGGGGATGAGCCAGCCGTCGCTCACGACCCAGTTGCGGCGGATCGAGAACGCGCTCGGCGCGGAGCTGTTCGCCCGCGAACGCACGGGCTGTCGGCCCACTCCGCTGGGCCACTCGGTGCTGAGCCGCGCCCGGCCCCTGGTCGACGGGATGGCGACGCTCGTCGCCGAGACGCGGGCCGCCGCGGACCTGGCGGGCGGCCCCCGGCTGCGGATCGGCTCGACGGCGAGCCGGGCGCTCGGCGGCTGGCTGCGGCGGCTGAGGGGGCGGCTGCCCGGTACGGACATCTCGCTCCACATGGACGTCTCCGCGGCGGTGTTGCTGCGGATGGTCGCGGCGGGGCGGCTGGACGTGGCGTTCGTGCACGAGGTGGAGGGCTGCCCGCTGTCGGTCCCGGAGGGTCTGGAGCGGCGCGTACTGGTCGAGCGGGAGCCTCAGTTCGTCTCCATGGCCCGCGACCACCCGGCCGCCGCGAGCCCGGTGGTGGCACTGGCCGACCTGGCGGGGGACCGCTGGGTGGTCGACCCCACGGTGGACGGCGAATGGGACGGCTTGCGCCGGGTCCTGGTCGCGGCGGGCATCAACCCCGCCGTCCTGCACGGCGATTACCTCACGGCGGCCACGCTGATCGCGGTCGGCGAGGCGGTCGCCCCCTGCCAGCCCACGTCGGGCCCGCGGGACGACATGGCGATCCGCCCGCTGCGGGACGACCCGCTGGCCGTACGCCTCCAGTTGTTCTCGCGCCCCGGGACCGCGCCGGCGGGCGGCGAACGCCCGGCGGGCATAAGGTCCTTGGTGGACGAGGTGTACGCGGACCTGGAGGCGGCCTACCGGGAGGCGGCACTGCGCGCGGTGGGGTACCGCCAGTGGCTGACCCACCACAAGAGCCCCTGGCTCCACGCGCCGGCGGCTTAGACCACGGCCCGGTGCCTGTCGCCGTTCCGGTGGGGCGGTCTGTTGGTGTGTCGGGTTGTCGGTTTGTCAGTTGTCGGTTGTCGAACTGAGGAGATGTGAACGTGTCGCGACGCGTGACCGTGCCGGGCCTGTTCCCCCCACCGGACTACGCGCACGCGGCCGTGGTGGAGACGGGCCGGCGCCTGGCCTTCCTGGCCGGGGCCGTACCGCTCGACCAGGACGGCGAACTGGTCGGCCCCGGCGACCTCACCGCCCAGACCGGCCAGGTGCTCGCGAACCTGACGACGGCCCTGGAGGCGCTCGGCTGCGGACTGGGCGACGTCGTCGCCACCACCGTGTACGTGGTCGCGTCGGACCGGGCGGATCTCTCTCTCGTCTGGGACTCCGTCCGTACGAGCGGGCTCGACCTGGGCCCGCACACGTCGACGCTGCTCGGCGTGGCGTGTCTGGGGTACGAGGGGCAGTTGGTGGAGATCACGGCGGTGGCGGAGGTGCCCTGAGGGGCGGCCGACGTCCCCCGTACCCGTACCCCCGGCCTCCGTACGCGCGCCCGCGCCCGCCTTCGTACCCGCGCCTGCCCTCGTACCCGCGCCTTCGTACGCGCGCCCCCGCCCCCGCCTGCGATTACCACACCCGCACCACTGATCTGCCCCGATCCGCCCAACTATGGCTTGATCCGCGCCGAAAGAATCGCTTCCGGCCAACGATGGGTGACTTTCGAGGGGGCCAGGCAACCCGAGGTGACGTGGCCTCGCTCTCACAGGTTGTTCACAGGTCCGATGCCACTGTGGCACTCGCAGACGAGGAACCGATGACCAGAGATCACCGAAATCGTTTCGGTCGGCCGGCGCTGGCCGCCTCCGCCGCCCTCGCCGTCGTGGCGGGCGTGGCAGGCGCCGCGCCCGTCGCCGGAGCGACGGCGCCCGCAGGCCCCAGGATCAGCCTGATCGCCGCCTCCACCACCGTGACCCTCGACCGGTGGGAAGGCGAACCGGGCGTCTACCTGGACCTCGGCGCGTACGTCACCGTCGACGGCGCCCCCCTCGAGTTCAAGGTGACGCGCGCGTCGTACAAGACCCCCGTGGTCGCCGACCAGATCATCCGGGACGGCGGTAAGACCCGGACGAAGCGGCTGCCCGCGGGGCTGGTCAAGGACTTCTCGGGTCTGCAGGGCTTCGTCGAGGTGACCGTCAAGAACGCGGCGGGCAAGCAGGTCCTGAAGACCAGCGACACCTTCTGCCCGAACAACGCGTCCGGCCGCATCCGCCCCGACGCCCCGGCCACCTCGAAGTATCCGGAGAGCTGCCCGACGAACCCGTTCACGCTCGGTTCGGTGTGGGGCGTGGAGAAGGGCTGGGCGTCCAACACCAGCAACGGCTACTACTCCGAGCCGGTCGACCTGCCGGCCGGCGGATACACGGCGACGGTGGCGGTCGCGAAGAAGTACCGCGACCTGCTGGGCATCGCGAACAAGCCGCAGACGATCAAGGTGACGGTACGGACGATCTCGGAGGACGGCGAGGGCGCGGCGGCGAGGTCGGCGAAGCGCGCCGGGACCGCCGCCCATTCCGCCCACTCCGCGCACGACATGAGCAACATGGGCGCCGGCCACGACATGGCCGGCATGGGCACCGCCCCCGGCTCCGCCCCCACGCCCGGCACGGGCCACGTCTACAGCAACGGCCGCGGAGCCGACGCCCCCACCCCGCCCGCCCGCCCCCACGCGATCGGCCCGCGCGCCCTCAAGCACCTGGGCGACGGCCCCGGCCACACCGACGGCTCGCGCATCGCGCCCGCCCTCAAGCCCAACACGAAGCGCCCGACCGGCGCGGCGAAGGTGCCCGACGTACCGAAGCCCGACCTCCGCTCGCTGCCGGCCTGGGACATCGGCATCTCGGACGGGGAGGACGGTGACGTACCCGGCAAGGACTACATGGTGTTCAGCGCCAACGTCTGGAACGCCGGCCCCGCGCCCCTGGTCGTGGACGGATTCCGCAGCCCGGGCAAGGAGTTGATGGACGCGTACCAGTACTTCTACGACGCCAAGGGCAAGCAGGTCGGCTACACCCCCACCGGCACGATGGAGTGGGACCCCCGCGTCGGCCACGAGCACTGGCACTTCACCGACTTCGCCAGCTACCGCCTGCTGAGCGCCGACAAGTCCGAGATCGTACGCAGCGGCAAGGAGGCCTTCTGCCTCGCCAACACGGACGCCATCGACTACACGGTGAAGAACGCCAACTGGCACCCCAACAACACCGACCTGTCGACCGCCTGCGGCCAGCAGAACTCGATCTCGGTACGCGAGGTCCTCGACGTGGGCTCCGGTGACACGTACACCCAGTACCGCCCCGGCCAGTCCTTCGACGTCACCGACCTGAAGAACGGCACGTACTACATCGAGGTCATCGCCAACCCCGAACACCGCCTGCGCGAGACGAACCTGAAGAACAACGTGGCGCTGCGCAAGGTGATCCTGACCGGCACCACAGGAGCCCGCAAGGTAACGGTCCCCCCGATCGACCTGATCACAGCCCCCTGACCCTCCCCAACCCCCAACGGAAGGCCGCCCCCACCCCGGGTGCGGCCTTCCGCCGGTCGCGCGCGTCGAGCGCGAGCAGCGTCCCGCCCGGACCGGTGCAGGACGTCAGCCCCTGCTCGGCCCCCTCCTGATAGCCTGCGATCCTCGCCGGTCGCCCGGACGGAGTCCCCCGGCAGGTCTTCATGTCTCGCTCCGAGCAGCTCATGGCAGCTCTCGATGCCCTGGACCACGCGTTCGCCCCGGAAGCTCCCTTCCGCGTCACAGGATGCACGTTCTGCTACGCCGAGCAGGACCTCGCGGAACTCTCCGGTCCGCTGGACCTCATAGCCGACGACCTGATCGCCGCGGTCGCCGGAGAGGTGCCCTCCCACTGGGACGACTTCCCGCGTCTCTACCGCCGCCTCGTCCCGCGCATCGTCCGCCCCCTCGTCACCGGCAAGCTCCACGTCGACGCGAAGCTCATCGCCTCCCACCTGCTCCAGGCGGGCTGGACGGACTGGGACCCGCCCTTGAGCGAGGCCCTACGGGACGTCCGGTCCGCCTGGTGGCAGGACACGCTGCACACCTACCCCAGCCCCGTGCCCGTCAGGAACACCCTCGGCCTCATCACCGTGACCACCCACAGCCTGCGCCCCTGGCTGGACACATGGACCGCGACCAACACCCCCGCCGCCGACGCGCACTTGGCGGACTTCGTCGACGACGTCCTGTTCGAGTCCGAGATCACCGACCTGCACATGGGCTTCTACGACGAGTACGACGCCACCCCCGAGCTGCTGGGCTGGCTTCTCACCGACGTACGCGACCGCGCCGCCGACACGCGTCTCGACGCCCCCTACCTCCACGACCACCTTCGGGCCATCACCGGGCACCCCGGCTGACCCACCACCCCACCCGCAACGCACGGGCCCCGCGCAGCGCACCCGCGCGCCTGCGCCCGGGTGGAGACAAGACAACCGCACCCGGTCCGCTGGGAGCGCCGTTTTCGGCGGTCCGCGGGCCGGGTGCGGTTCTTCGGCGTGACCATGGGTGGGGTCAGGCCTTCTTGGTCTCCCAGAAGATCTTGTCGATCTGGGCGATGTAGTCCAGGGCCTTCTGGCCCGTCGCCGGGTCCGTGGAGGCCTTGGCGGCCGAGAGGGCCTTCAGGGCGTCGTTGACCAGCTGGTGGAGCTCGGGGTACTTCTCGAAGTGCGGCGGCTTGAAGTAGTCGCTCCAGAGCACCGACACGTGGTGCTTGGCGAGCTCGGCGCGCTGCTCCTTGATGACCGTCGCGCGGGCCTGGAAGTGGGCGTCGTCGTTGCCGGCCATCTTTTCCTGGACGGCCTTGACCGACTCGGCTTCGATGCGGGCCTGGGCGGGGTCGTACACGCCGCAGGGGAGGTCGCAGTGGGCGCTGACCTTCACCTTGGGGGCAAACAGGCGGGAGAGCATGGAGCTGTCCTTCCTCGTGATCGTCTTCTCAGGTGGGACATTACTCCGTGAGAAGCGTGATTTCGCGAGTGCCCCCATGGGCTTAGGACAAAAGTCCGGGGTCAAAATGGGACAGGCGGCGGAACGGACGGCGGGACCGGGAGGGTGTCGGATGGCGGAGCACGAGCGTGAGCCGAGAGCGCCGTTGGGGATCGCGGAAGTGACGGGGCCGTCCATGTACCCGACGCTCAAGCACGGCGACCAGCTCCTCGTCCACTACCGCGCCCCCGTCAAGGCCGGTGACGTGGCTGTCCTCAAGCACCCGCTCCAGCAGGACCTCCTCATCGTGAAGCGGCTGGTGGAGCGGCGCGACGACGGCTGGTGGGTGCTCGGCGACAACCCGGGGGCCGAGGGGGACAGCCGGGTGTTCGGCGCCGTACCCGAGGAACTGCTGCTGGGGCGGGTGCGGGCCAGGTACCGGCCCCTCGCCGCCGGTCAGCGGTCCGTGCTGGGCACGGTCTCGTGGCTGGTCTCCGCGCTGCGGCCGGTGCTCGCCGACCGCTCGGTCTCCAGGCGCTTGCGCGCCCGGTAGGCGGCGACGTTGGCCCGGGTCGCGCAGCGGTCCGAGCAGTAGCGGCGGGAGCGGTTGGTCGAGGTGTCCAGGTAGGCGTTACGGCACGGCGCGGCCTGGCACAGTCCCAGCCGGTCCACCCCGAACCCGGTGAGGTGGAAGGCCAGCCCCATGGCCGCCGTCGCCGCGTACCCCGCCGTCGCGTTCGACGGGTGCTCGGCCAGGTGCATGTGCCAGCGCGGACGCCCCTCCTCGTCCAGGAAGTCGTGCCCCGACACCTGCGGGCTGACCGGGAACTCCAGCAGGAGCGAGTTCAGCAGGTCGACCGCCCGGCTGCCCTCGCCCTCGTCGGCCGCCGTGAAGACGGCGCGCAGCCGTGCCCGTACCGCCCGGAAACGCGTGAGGTCCGCCTCCGTGGCCCTGCGGGCCAGCTGGGTGCTCGCGCCGAAGAGGGCACGGATGTCGTCCACCGAGGTCAGCGTGTCCGTGCCACGGGCCGGCTCCTCGGTGTTGACCAGGCGTACGGCGTAGTCCGAGTAAGAGGCCAGTTCCACTTGTAGTCCTTACGGCTGCGGTCTAAGTTGGTTCGTCGGAAGAAGAAGTAATGGGCCGTAGTGTATTCAGGGTATTACGGCTTCGGGGTATTCGTCAGGGTATACGGGTGATCGCGGATCCTCGCGGCGTTCCCGCGATCGAGTGGATGGGGAGTCACATGGCGCTTGTCGAGACCGACTGGCCGGCCTGGCAGCGGAGCTGGGACCGCCAGCAGGAGTGGTACATGCCCGACCGCGAGGAGCGCTTCCGGGTCATGCTGGACATGGTCGAGGCCCTCGTCGGCCCCGAACCGAGGGTGCTGGACCTCGCGTGCGGTACGGGCAGTATCACCGACCGGCTGTTCCGGAGGTTCCCCGGCGCCACGAGCACGGGCGTCGACCTCGACCCGGCGCTGCTCACGATCGCCCGGGGCTCCTTCGCCGGGGACGACCGGGTCACCTTCGTGACCGCCGACCTCAAGGACCCGGACTGGCCGGAGCTGCTCCCGGCGGGACCGTACGACGCCGTCCTCACCGCCACCGCCCTGCACTGGCTCCACAGCGAGCCGCTGGCCGCGCTGTACGGGCAGCTCGCCGGGGTCGTCAGGGAGGGCGGGGTCTTCCTGAACGCCGACCACATGCCGGCCGACGACACCCCCCGGATCAACGCGGCCGAGCGCGCCCACCGGCACGCGGCCATGGAACGCGCCAGGGACGGGGGCGCGCTGGACTGGGCGGACTGGTGGAAGCTGGCCGCCGGCGATCCGGCGCTCGCCGGACCGACCGCCGAGCGGTTCCGGATCTACGGCGAGCACGCGGACGGCGACACCCCCACCGCCGCCTGGCACGCGCGCACGCTCCGCGAGGCGGGCTTCGCGGAGGCGCGCACGGTCTGGTCCTCGCCCTCCGACGCCCTGGTCCTCGCCCTGCGGTAAGGCAGCGGGCGAGCAGGCGGAGGCCGGGCGGCGGGGCACCGGCGGGCGGCGGGGGGCGGGCGGGGCGGGCATCTCCGTACCGCCCCTCCCCGCTCCTACAGCACCTTCGACAGGAACGACTTCGTCCGCTCGTGCCGCGGGTTCGTCAGTACGTCCCGCGGGTGCCCCGACTCGACCACCACACCGTCGTCCATGAACACCAGCGCGTCCCCGACCTCCCGCGCGAAGCCCATCTCGTGCGTGACCACGATCATGGTCATGCCCTCCTCCGCCAGCCCGCGCATGACGTCCAGGACGTCACCCACCAGCTCCGGGTCGAGCGCCGACGTCGGCTCGTCGAAGAGCATCAGCTTCGGCTCCATCGCCAGCGCCCGCGCGATGGCCACCCGCTGCTGCTGGCCGCCGGACAGCTGCGACGGGTAGCTGGCCGCCTTGTCGGCCAGGCCCACCCGGTCGAGCAGCCGCTCGGCCCGCGCGCGGGCCACGGCCTTCGCCTCGCCGCGCACCTGGACCGGCGCCTCCATGACGTTCTCGATCGCCGTCATGTGCGGGAAGAGGTTGAAACGCTGGAAGACCATGCCGATGTCGCGGCGCTTCCTGGCGACCTCGCTGTCCTTCAGCTCGTACAGCTTGTCGCCCTTCTGGCGGTAGCCGACCAGCTCCCCGTCGACGTACAGCCGCCCGGCGTTGATCTGCTCCAGGTGGTTGATGCACCGCAGGAACGTCGACTTGCCGGAACCGGACGGGCCGATCAGGCAGAACACCTCACGCGGGGCGACCTCCAGGTCGATCCCCTTGAGGATGTGCGCGGCGCCGAAGGACTTGTGGACGCCCTCCGCCCTCACCATGGCGGTCATGCGGCGGCTCCCGAACGAGTGCTGAATCCGGCCAGATTCCTCTTGACCTTCTGGAACGGTGTCAGCGGCAGCGAGCGGCTCGAACCACGCGCGTAGTACCGCTCCAGGTAGAACTGCCCGACGCTGAAGACCGTCGTGAGGATCAGGTACCAGGCCGCCGCGAGGAAGAGCATCTCCGCCGCCGCGCCCGAGGTGGTCCCGATGTCCTGCGCGTTCCTCAGCAGCTCGGTGTACTGCACCGCCGAGACGAGCGAGGTCGTCTTCAGCATGTTGATGACCTCGTTGCCGGTGGGCGGCACTATCACCCGCATCGCCTGCGGGATGATCACCCGGCGCAGCGTCTTGCCGTGGCTCATGCCCAGCGCGTGCGACGCCTCGGTCTGGCCCTCGTCGACCGAGAGCAGTCCGGCCCGGCAGATCTCGGCCATGTACGCGGCCTCGTTGAGGCCGAGTCCCAGCAGCGCCGTCAGGAACGGCGTCATGAACGAGGACCAGTAGTCCTTGTAGACGGGGCCGAGGTTGATGTACTCGAAGACCAGTCCGAGGTTGAACCAGACCAGGAGCTGTACGTAGACGGGCGTACCCCGGAAGAACCAGATGTAGAACCACGCGATGGACGACGTCACCGGGTTCTTCGACAGGCGCATGACCGCGAGGATCACGCCGCCGACCACTCCCATCACCATCGCGAGGACGGTGAGGAGCAGGGTGTTGCCGACCCCGGACAGGATCCGGCTGTCGAAGAAGTAGTCGGGGATGGCGCCCCAGTTCACCTTGCCCTGCGAGAAGGCGTAGATGAGGGAGACGAGCAGGGCGACGGCGATCACGGCGGACACGTACCGGCCGTAGTGCCGGACCGGGATCGCCTTGATGGCCTCGGGCCCGGCGGGGGGCGTGTCGACGGGCCCCGTCTTTTCGATGTCAGCAGTCACAGGTGTTGCCTCTCAGCGCCGGATGCCCGGTCGGGACGCCCGGTCAGGGTGTCCGGCCGGGGCGTTCGCTCGGAACGTTCGCCGGGGCGTTCGTGTGGAACGCCCCGGCGGGGACGGTCGGGAACGTCCGGTCAGGAGCCGCCGTTGAGCTTCGCCTCGGTGACGGCGCCGGACTCGGCGCCCCACTTCGCGAGGACCTTGGCGTACTCGCCGTTCTTGATGATCGCGTTCATCGCGGCCTGGAGCGCGGAGGAGAGCTGCTTGTTGTCCTTCGCGACGGCGATGCCGTACGGGGCGGACTCGACGGTCTCGCCGACCAGCTCGAAGTCGTTGCCGCCGCCGGACGTCTTCACGGCGTACGCGGCGATCGGGGAGTCCGAGGAGCCGGCGTCGGCGCCGCCGGAGCGCAGCCGTACCTGGGCCTGCTGGTCGTTGTCGAAGGACTCGATGGCGAGCTTCTTGCCGGCCGGACACTTCTTCGCCTGGCCCTTGGCGAGGTCCTCGGAGACGGTGGCGCGCTGCACGACGATCTTCTTGCCGCAGAGGTCGTCCCAGGTCTTGATGCCCTGGGTCTTGCCCTTGGGGGTGTAGATCGAGACACCGGCGGTGTAGTAGTCGACGAAGTCGACACCTTCGCCGACCTTCTTGCCGTCCTCGACGCCGTTCTGGCGGTCCTTGGTGTCCGTCATCGCGGACATGGCGATGTCGTAGCGCTTCGCGCGCAGGCCGGTGACCAGGGTGTCGAAGGTGCCGTTCTCGAACTCGAACTTCACCCCGAGCTGCTTGCCCAGCGCGTCGGCGAGGTCGGGGTCGATGCCGGCCGTGTTGCCCGACTTGTCCTTGAACTCCACCGGCGCGTACGCGATGTCGGAGCCGATCTTGACGACACCCTTGTCCTGGATCGCCTTGGGCAGCTGGTCGAAGAGCGGTGCCTTGTTCGCGTCGGCGGACGCGGCGGTGTCCTTCTTGCCGCTGTCGGTCTGGTCGCCACAGGCGGTCAGCAGCATGGCGCCCGCTACCGCGATCGCGCCGGCCGCGGCGATCCGGGACTTCGCGGCGGTCGTACGACGTGTGGTGCTAGCGGTCATGATGTGAATCCTCCGGCGGGTCGGGCGGGTGATGAACCGCCACGAAGGCGGGTCAATCCGGCTGGCACACACCTTCGATTTTCGCAACGGTGTGTGATGAGAGGCATCTTGCCATTCGGACTGACCCGTTCAGGGGACCAGTCATGTCAAAATCGGGTAACGGGACCCACCCCCACCCCGTCCGCCCCGCCCACCACGGCGGGACCTTTCGCCGGGTTGTCTCTTTCCGACCGGAAATTCTCCTGTTCGTGCTGGCTTGTGCGCGTGATTCGCGCGGTCTGCCGAATGTGCCCAGATCTTCGGTTATGAGGCATGTCACCGCGTCGGTGTGGAGTCGCAGACGGCGTTGTCCGTCCGGTATGAAGGACGTTTACGCCCCGCATCCGGGGCCCTGGGCGCGTGTGCGGCGCGCCCGCGCGTACGTACCACCCCCTGGCCGAGCGGGCCGAAACGACGGGCCGGGGCGCGTGCGCGGTGGTCACCCACCCCTCCTCGACCAGGAGTGGACACCCTCAACTGATGCAGACCTAAGGGGTCACAGACATGGCAGCGGAGATCGTCAATCCTCGCAGCGCTGACGGCACGGACACGGTGGCGGGACCCGGGGGTGGGCCCGGGGGTACGGCGAGCAGGCCCGACGAGCCCTTCGATCCGGCCTTCGCGCTGCACCGCGGCGGCAAGATGTCCATCCGGTCGACGGTGCCGGTGCGCGACAAGGACGACCTGTCCCTGGCGTACACCCCCGGGGTGGCGAAGGTGTGCAGCGCGATCGCGGAGAACCCGGAGCTCGTCCACGACTACACCTGGAAGTCGCAGGTCGTCGCCGTCGTGACGGACGGGACGGCGGTGCTGGGACTCGGTGACATCGGCCCGGAGGCGTCGCTTCCGGTGATGGAGGGCAAGGCCATCCTGTTCAAGCAGTTCGGCGGGGTCGACGCCGTGCCGCTCGCGCTGGCCACCACCGACACCGACGAGATCGTCGAGACCGTGGTGCGGCTCGCGCCGTCCTTCGGCGGGGTCAACCTGGAGGACATCTCGGCGCCCCGCTGCTTCGAGATCGAACGCAGACTCCAGGAGCGGCTGGACATCCCGGTCTTCCACGACGACCAGCACGGCACGGCCGTCGTCACCCTCGCCGCCCTGAACAACGCGGCGAAGCTCACCGGGCGCACCCTCGGCGAGCTGCGGGCCGTCATCTCCGGGGCGGGGGCGGCGGGGGTGGCGATCGCCAAGTTCCTGCTCGCCGCCGGGATCGGCGATGTCGCGGTGGCCGACCGGAAGGGCATCGTCAGCACCGACCGCGACGACCTGACGGACGTCAAGCGGGAGCTGGCCGAGATCACCAACCGCGCGGGCCACTCCGGTGCGCTGGACGCCGCGCTGTCCGGTGCGGACGTGTTCATCGGGGTGTCGGGCGGTACGGTCCCGGAGCCCGCGATCGCTTCGATGGCGCCGGGGGCGTTCGTCTTCGCGATGGCCAACCCGAACCCCGAGGTGCACCCCGACATCGCGCACCAGTACGCGGCGGTCGTGGCCACCGGGCGCAGCGACTACCCCAACCAGATCAACAACGTCCTCGCCTTCCCCGGGATCTTCGCGGGAGCGCTCCAGGTGCGGGCGTCGCGGATCACCGAGGGCATGAAGCTCGCGGCGGCGAACGCGCTGGCGGACGTCGTGGGGGACGACCTGGCGGCGGACTACGTCATCCCGTCCCCCTTCGACCCCCGGGTGGCCCCGGCGGTCACGGCGGCGGTGGCGGCGGCGGCCCGCGCCGAGGGGGTGGCGCGGCGCTGAGCGTGGCGCGGGGCTGAGCGCCGGGTGGCGCCGAGGGTACGACGGGGGCCGCTCCCGGGGAGGTGGGCGGTCGCCGGGCGTACCCCTGTCCCGGCCGTATCCGCGTCCTGGGCGCACCCGGGGCTCGTTCGCAACGCGGGCCGTGTCACACGTTGTTCCGGTTCCGTCGCGGGCGGGTGGCGTCCTATCGTCGGGGGCATGTTCGCCGCCTACGCAGCCCGCATCGACCGTGACCACCCGCTCAACGGCCTGGAGCTCGGTGAGCGGCCCGCGCCCGGGGCACGGGCCGGGTGGACCACCGTGACCGTGCGGGCCGCCTCCCTCAACCACCACGACCTCTGGTCGCTGCGCGGGGTGGGCCTGCCCGCCGACCGGCTGCCGATGATCCTCGGCTGCGACGCCGCCGGGGTCGACGAGGACGGCAACGAGGTGGTCGTCCACTCGGTGATCGGCGCGACCGGCCACGGTGTCGGACCGCGCGAGAGGCCCTCGATCCTGACCGAGCGCTACCAGGGGACCTTCGCCGAGCAGGTCACCGTACCCACGTGGAACGTCCTGCCCAAGCCGCCCGAGCTGACCTTCGAGCAGGCCGCCTGCCTGCCGACCGCCTGGCTCACCGCGTACCGCATGCTCTTCACCAACGCCGGTGTCCGGCCCGGGGATTCGGTCCTCGTGCAGGGCGCGGGCGGTGGGGTCGCCACGGCCGCGATCGCCCTCGGCAGCGCGGCGGGACTGCGCGTCTACGCCACCAGCCGGGACGAGAAGAAGCGGGCGCGGGCTCTCGAACTGGGCGCGGCGGACGTCTTCGAGCCGGGCGCCCGGCTGCCCCGGCGGGTCGACGCCGTCATCGAGACCGTCGGCGCGGCGACCTGGTCGCACTCGGTCAAGTGCCTTCGCCCCGGGGGCACGTTGGTGATCTCGGGGGCGACGAGTGGTGACGCGCCGGCGCACGCGGAGCTGACCCGGATCTTCTTCCTGGAGCTGAAGGTCGTCGGCTCGACGATGGGGTCCAAGGACGAGTTGGAGGATCTGCTCTCGTTCTGCGCGGTGACGGGGGTACGGCCGGTGATCGACGAGGTGTTGCCGCTGGAGCGGGCGCGGGAGGGGTTCGCGAAGCTGGAGTCGGGTGCTCAGTTCGGGAAGATCGTGCTCACCCCGACCGCGTAGGCGCCCCTCGGGCCGCGGCCCACGGATGTCCTCAAGCGCCGGACGGGCTGGGGGTCGGCGTCCGCCTGGAGTCCGGTGCGGGTCAAAGATGTCCTCAAGCGCCGGACGGGCTGGGTTGGGTCGGCGGTTGAGGACGTCTTTTGGTCGCGGTGTGGTCAGCGTGGGGGGTCGGTTACGCGTAGGAGGGCGGTGATGTGGGCTGCCGCCGTGGACAAGTGGCGCCTTGCCTCGCCGAGTTGGGCCTCGGTCACCCCGTTGTCGCGCGCCGCGTCGCGGATGTCGTCGCGGAAGCGGTCCAGCAGGCGGTCCAGGTCGCGTGCCGGGTCGCCCGAGCCCGTGGCATCCTTCGGCCAGCCGTCGGGCGTCTCCTCCTGTGCGGGGGCCTTCGGCGCGGATCCCGCGTACACCCCTCGCAGCTGCCCCGTCAGTTCGGACAGCCCCTCCCGCAACCCCGTGGGCCAGTCCCCCCGCGCGAAGTGCCCCTGCACCTGGTCCTGGACCTGCTTCGCGATGCGCTGCATCTCCTGGCGGGCCGTCTCCTGCGCCTCCTTGGCCTGGCGACGCGCCTGCTGCGCGTCCTCGCGGGCCCGGCGGGACTCGTCCTTCGCCCGGCGCGCCTGCTCCTTCCAGCCCTGCTGCGCGCGCCGCAGCTCCTCCTTCGCCGCCGACCAGTCGTCGGAGCCGGCCGGCTTGGACGACCCGCGGTGGTTCTCCGACGCCGCCGCCCGCATCTCGCTGCGCAACTGCCCCGCCGCGCCCCGCACGTCGTCGCGGATCTCCGCGGCCAGTTCGGAGACGGAGTCGCGGATCTCCAGCTCCAGGTCGGCCAGTTCACCGCTGCGCCCGGCCAACTCCGCGCGCCCCGCGTCCGTGATCGAGTAGACCTTGCGGCCGCCCTCGGTGGCGTGCGTGACCAGGCCCTCGGCCTCCAGCTTGGCCAGGCGGGGGTAGACCGTGCCCGCGGAGGGGGCGTACAGGCCGTGGAAGCGCTCCTCCAGCAGGCGGATCACCTCGTAGCCGTGGCGCGGGGCCTCGTCCAGGAGCTTGAGCAGGTAGAGGCGGAGTCGTCCGTGGGCGAAGACCGGGGGCATGTCAGAGCTCCTTGGGGGAGGCGGGGGCGGCGGGGGAGGCGGGCGCCGGCGCGGGGGAGTCGTACGGTTCCGCCGCCGGCCGGCGCAGCAGCGCGATCGAGCCGGACACGGTCGTCGCCTTCAGGCGCCCCGTGCCCGCCCCCAGCGTGCCGGTGATGTTCTTCGCCCCCCACCGCCCCCCGACCCGCAGGTCGTCGAACGCGTTGGAGATCCTGCCGCTCGCCGTGTTCGCCTCCACCTGCGCGTCCGTGAGGTGCGGCAGCCGGATCGCGACCTCGCCGGAGACCGTGGCGACCTGGATCTCGGTCGGGCGGCCCGCCTCGTCCAGGTCGATGACCATGTCGCCGCTGACCGACTCGGCGCGCAGCGAGGAGCCCGTACCGTCGAGGACCGTCAGGTCGCCCGACACCGACTGGAAGTGGAGGTCGCCGCTGACGGCCTGGGCCTCCAGGTCGCCGGACACGGACTCGGCGCTGACCGGCCCCGAGAGGCCGACGAGCGTGGTGTCGCCGGTGACGCCGCGTACGTCCGTACGCCCCCGGATCCCCGAGACCACGGCCCCCGCGCTGACCACCCCGACCTCGACGGCCGCCCCGGCGGGGACGGCCACCGACACGACGGCCTTGCGCCGCCAGCCCTGCGGGTCAAGCCACTTGAGGAAGCCCTTCCAGGGCAGGTCCTCGTACGCGACGGTCAGCGTGGAGCCCTCCTGGGTCACGACGAGCGGGGGGCCCTGGATCCCGGAGATCTCCAGGTGGGCCGCGCCGTCCGTGCCCACGACGTTCACCGTGCCGTCCACGATGCGCACGCTGAGCGCCGTGACCGGGTCGTCGAAGACAAGTTTCCTCGGCTCTGAGACGGACCACTCCATGGTGCTGACCTCCCGGGCCGGACGCGAAGCGACGCGACAACGCAACATATCGCGTCTCCTGTGAGACACGATATATCGTGGTTACGGGAAGTCAAGGCCGGGCTGAGCCGCCGGCCCGCGTCACTCGTCGTCGTCCTCGTCGTCCGACCGCGCCAGCCATGTCGCGAGCCGCTCGACCGGCACCTCGAAGTCGGGGTTGAGGTCGACGAAGACGCGCAACTGCTCGGCGAGCCAGGCGAAGGTGACCTCCTCCTCGCCGCGCCGCTTCTCCAGTTCCTCGATCCCACGGTCCGTGAAGTACATACGACCAGCGTAACGACCCTGTGGGGGAGCCGGGAACGCCGGAGGGCCCGGCCCCACGAGAGACATCTCGCGGGGCCGGGCCCTCCGGGCCGTACCACAGCCGGTGGCAGCGGGTCAGGCGTCGAAGACCTCGTTGACCAGCTGCGCCTGCTCCGCCTGGTGGCGCTTGGCCGAGCCGACCGCCGGGGACGAGGAGTGCGGCCGCGAGATGCGGCGCAGGCGCTCGCCGTGCGGGATGTCGGCGCCGACGGCCAGGTCCAGGTGGTCGATCAGGTTGAGCGCGATGAACGGCCACGCGCCCTGGTTCGCCGGCTCCTCCTGGGCCCACAGGTACTTGTCGGCGTTCGGGAACTTGGCGATCTCCGCCTGGAGTTCCTGGCCGGGCAGCGGGTACAGCCGCTCCAGGCGCAGGATCGCCGTGTCCGTCGTACCGCGCTTCTGCCGCTCGGCCTCCAGGTCGTAGTAGACCTTGCCGGCGCAGAAGACGACCTTGCGCACCGCGGCCGGATCGACCGTGCCCGCCGCGACCGCCGTGTCACCGATCACCGGGCGGAAGCCGCCGGTGGTGAACTCCTCGACCTTCGACGCGGCCGCCTTGAGGCGCAGCAGCAGCTTCGGGGTGAAGACGATCAGCGGCTTGTGGTGCGGGTTGTGGACCTGCCAGCGCAGCAGGTGGAAGTAGTTCGACGGCAGCGTCGGCATGGCGACCGTCATGTTGTTCTGCGCGCACATCTGGAGGAAGCGCTCGGGACGCGCGGACGAGTGGTCCGGGCCCTGGCCCTCGTACCCGTGCGGCAGCAGCAGGGTGACGCCGGACGTCTGGCCCCACTTCTGCTCGGCCGAGGAGATGAACTCGTCGACGACCGTCTGGGCGCCGTTGACGAAGTCACCGAACTGCGCCTCCCACATGACCAGCGATTCCGGCCGGGCGAGGGAGTAGCCGTACTCGAAGCCCATCGCCGCGTACTCGCTGAGCAGCGAGTCGTAGACGTTGTAGCGGGCCTGGTCGTCGGTCAGGTAGAGCAGCGGGGTGTAGTCCTCGCCGGTCTCCTGGTCGACCAGGACGGCGTGGCGCTGGCCGAACGTACCGCGGCGGGTGTCCTGGCCGGACAGCCGGACCGGCGTGCCTTCCATGAGCAGCGAGCCGATGGCGAGGGTCTCGCCCATGCCCCAGTCGATCGTGCCGTCGTCCACGGAGGACGCGCGGCGCTGGAGCTGCGGCATCAGGCGGGGGTGGACGGTGACCGTGTCGGGGATGGCGACCTGCGACTCGGCGATCCGCTTGACGACCTCCTGGGACACGGCCGTGGTGACCGCGACCGGGAACTCCGCCTGGGCGTCCGGGACATGCGTCGGAGCGGGCTGCGAGGTGGCCTCGCGGACCTCCGCGAAGACCTTCTCCAGCTGGCCCTGGAAGTCCTGGAGCGCCTGCTCCGCCTCTTCCAGCGTGATGTCGCCGCGGCCGATGAGCGACTCGGTGTAGAGCTTGCGCACCGAGCGCTTCTTGTCGATCAGGTTGTACATCTGCGGGTTGGTGAACTGCGGGTTGTCGCCCTCGTTGTGACCGCGGCGGCGGTAGCAGATGAGGTCGATCACGACGTCCTTGTTGAACGTCTGGCGGAACTCGAACGCCAGGCGCCCGACGCGGACGACCGCCTCCGGGTCGTCACCGTTCACGTGGATGATCGGCGCCTCGATCATGCGCGCGACGTCCGTCGCGTACATGGAGGAGCGGGACGCCTCCGGGGCGGCGGTGAAGCCGACCTGGTTGTTGATCACGATGTGGACCGTGCCGCCGGTGCGGTAGCCGCGCAGCTGCGACATGTTGAGCGTCTCGGCGACGACGCCCTGGCCCGCGAAGGCCGCGTCGCCGTGGAGCGCGACGGGCAGGACGGTGAAGTCCGTGCCGGCCTTGTTGATGATGTCCTGCTTGGCGCGGGCGATGCCCTCCAGGATCGGGTCGACCGCCTCCAGGTGCGAGGGGTTCGCGGCCAGCGAGACCTTGATCTGCTCGCCGTCCAGCCCGGTGAAGGTGCCGCTGGCGCCCAGGTGGTACTTCACGTCGCCGGAGCCGTGCATCGACTTCGGGTCGAGGTTGCCCTCGAACTCGCGGAAGATCTGCGCGTACGACTTGCCGACGATGTTCGCGAGGACGTTGAGGCGGCCGCGGTGGGCCATGCCCACGACGACCTCGTCCAGGCGCGCCTCGGCGGCGGAGTCGAGGACCGCGTCCAGCAGCGGGATGACGGACTCGCCGCCCTCCAGCGAGAAGCGCTTCTGGCCCACGTACTTGGTCTGGAGGAACGTCTCGAACGCCTCGGCGGCGTTGAGCCGGCGCAGGATGCGCAGCTGCTCCTCGCGCTCGGGCTTGCCACGCGGCCGCTCGACGCGGTCCTGGAGCCACTTGCGCTGCTTCGGGTCCTGGATGTGCATGAACTCGATGCCGGTGGTGCGGCAGTACGACTCGCGCAGCACGCCCAGGATGTCGCGCAGCTTCATCATCGACTTGCCGGCGAACCCGCCGACCGCGAACTCCCGCTCCAGGTCCCACAGCGTGAGCCCGTGCTCGGTGATGTCGAGGTCGGGGTGCTTGCGCTGGCGGTACTCCAGCGGGTCGGTGTCGGCCATGACGTGGCCGCGGACCCGGTAGGAGTGGATCAGCTCGAAGACCCGGGCGGGCTTGGTGACGTCCTCGTCGTGCGAGGCGTCGATGTCCTTGAGCCAGCGGACCGGCTCGTACGGGATCCGCAGCGACTTGAAGATCTCGTCGAAGAAGTCGTTCTCGCCGAGCAGCAGTTGGCTGAGGATCCGCAGGAACTCGCCGGAGGCGGCGCCCTGGATGACGCGGTGGTCGTACGTGGAGGTCAGCGTCATGACCTTGGAGATGCCCAGCTTGTTCAGGGTGTCCTGCGAGGTGCCCTGGAACTCGGCGGGGTAGTCCATCGCGCCGACGCCGAGGATGAGGCCCTGACCGGGCATCAGGCGCGGCACGGAGTGGACGGTGCCGATGCCGCCGGGGTTGGTCAGCGACGCGGTGACGCCGGTGAAGTCCTCCATCGTCAGCTTGTTCGTACGGGCGCGGCGGACGATGTCCTCGTACGCCTGCCAGAACTCGAAGAAGTTGAGCGTCTCGGCCTTCTTGATGCCGGCGACGACGAGCTGGCGGTCGCCGTTGGGCTTCACCAGGTCGATGGCCAGGCCGAGGTTGACGTGCTCGGGCTTGACGAGGGTCGGCTTGCCGTCCTTCTCCGTGAAGGAGTGGTTCATCGTCGGCATGGCCTTGAGGGCCTGCACCATCGCGTACCCGATGAGGTGCGTGAAGGAGATCTTGCCGCCGCGCGCGCGCTTCAGGTGGTTGTTGATGACGATGCGGTTGTCGAAGAGCAGCTTCACCGGGACCGCGCGCACGGACGTGGCCGTGGGCAGCTCCAGCGACGCGTTCATGTTCTTCGCGACCGCGGCGGACGGGCCGCGCAGCGTCACGTACTCCGGGCCCTCGGCGGCGGCGGGGGCGTTGCCATTCGTCGATGGCTTCGCCGCGGCCTGCGCGGGAGCGGCGGGGGCCGCGGCCTGCGCCGCGGCCTGCGCCGGGGCCTGCGCGGCGGGCGCGGCCGGTGCCTGCGGGGCCGGAGCCTGGGCGGCGGGGGCCGGCGCCTGCGCGGCGGGCGCGGCGGCCCGGTCCGCGGGCCGCGCCGGCGCGGCGGCCTGAGCCGGTGCCGGGGTGGCTGTCGGGGTCGAGGCGGCGGTCGTGGCGGCCGGGGTCACCGCAGCCCCCGCGGCTGCGGTCTCCGCTGGCTTGTCCGCCGTGCCGGGCGTGCCCGGCTTGTAGTCGGCGAAGAAGTCCCACCAGGCGCGGTCGACCGAATTCGGGTCCTGGAGGTACTGCTGGTAGATCTCGTCGACGAGCCATTCGTTGGCACCGAAGGCGGCGGCAGGGTTCTTCCCTTGCCCGTCTTCGTCGGTCGAGATGCTCGGCTTACTGGGGGACTGAGACGACACGGCGTGAACCGCCCTCTTCCGCTTCACAAGGTGATGGACAGCGGGAATCAAGGCTACGCCTAACCGGGCCCGCAGGTGCAGGCCAGGCGGGCCATCGTCGTGCAAGTCACATCTGACGGCGGGTTTCAGCGTATGAAATGGCGGGAAACAAGCCTGGTTCGCCTCGCCGGGAGAGCGCCCGTCCAGCACTGTCCCCGGCTGCGGCGGGTCCGCGGCCCGTAGTCCGCCCGTCCCCGACTCCGTACCCGGAGATCGTGCGCTAACAAGTCCGAACTCTACGTCAATCCCGCGCCTGGGGAATTCCCGGAAGAGTGACGCGGATCCGGCAGCCACGTGCGGATTCGGCCACTCCGATGCGTCCGCCGTGCAGATCGACCGCCCACCGCGCGATCGCGAGCCCCAGACCGGTGCCCCCGTCGCTGCCGGGACCGTGCGGGGAGGGCGCGCTGCCGCGGTTGAACCGCTCGAAGACGCGGTGCCGTTCGGCCTCCGGTATGCCGGGCCCTTCGTCCTGGACCTCCAGGTCCAACGACTCGGGGCGGGGGCCGCGCCGGGCCCGTACCGTCACCCGGCCGTGCGGCGGGCTGTGCTTGACCGCGTTGTCGATGAGGTTGGCGACGACCTGGTGCAGGCGCTCCGCGTCCGCGTGCGCGGTCAGTTCCGGCGGCGAGACGTCCAGGTGGAGGTGGACGTCCGTACGGGTGTGATTGCCGGATCCGGAGCCGACCGCGCGCTGCGACGCCGCCAGATTGGCCTCTTTGAGTACGCCGGACAGGTACGGCCACACCTCGAAACGCTGGGCCTTGAGCGTCACCACGCCGTTGTCGAGCCTGGACAGGTCGAGCAGGGTCTCGGTGAGCCTGCCCAGCCGTTCCGTCTGCCGCAGGGCGGTGCGCATCGTCTCCGGGTCCGCGGCGGACACGCCGTCCACGACGTTCTCCAGGACCGCGCGCAGCGCCGCGATGGGGGTGCGCAGTTCGTGCGAGACGTTGGCGACCAGCTCCTTGCGGTGCCGGTCGACGGCCTCCAGGTCGTCCGCCATGCGGTTGATGGTGGTGGCGAGGTCGCCCAGCTCGTCCCGGCGGTCGATGCCGCTGACGCGGCGCGTGTAGTCGCCGTGCGAGATGCCCTTCGCGACGGTGGTCATCTCGTCGAGCGGGGCGGTGAGGCCGTGCGCCACGAACTGGGTGATGAGGAGCGTGGCGATCACCGAGAAGACGGTGATGAAGCGCAGCTCGGTCTCCGTGCGCAGGGCCACCATCAGCAGGCCGGTGGTGATGAAGACGGAGACGACGACCAGGGTGCCGAGCTTGGCCTTGATGGAGAAGGGCCGCAGGCCGGTCTTCTCGGGGACCCTGCCGCGCGGTCCTGGACGTCCGCCCGGCCGGCCTGCCTGCCGTCCACTCGGCCGTGCGCCGGGACCGCCCCGGGAGCCGCGGCGGGGACCTTCGTACGGGCCGCCCTGGGAGCTGCCGCGCGACCCCTCGAACGGACCGCCGCGCGAGTCGTCGTACGGGGCGGCTTCCCGGCGTGCGCCGTCCCGGGGGCGGGTCATGGGGCCGGGGTCTCCAGGGCGTACCCGACGCCGTGGACGGTACGGATCCGCTCGGCGCCGATCTTCCGGCGCAGCGCCTTGATGTGGCTGTCGACCGTACGGGTGCCCGACGCGTCCGCCCAGTCCCACACCTCGGCGAGCAGCTGCTCGCGCGAGAGCACCGCGCGCGGGGTGCTCGCCAGGCAGACCAGCAGGTCGAACTCGGTCGGCGTCAGGTGGACGTCCTCGGCGCGCACCCGGACCCGGCGCTGCGCGTGGTCGATCTCCAGCTCGCCCAGGCGCAGGATGCCGCTGCGCGGGGTGACGGCGGCCAGCGCCGCGCGCTCGACGCGGCGCAGCAGCACGTGCACCCGCGCCGCCAGCTCCCGCATGGAGAAGGGCTTGGTCATGTAGTCGTCGGCGCCGACGCCGAGCCCGACCAGCATGTCCGTCTCGTCGTCGCGGGCCGTCAGCATCAGCACCGGCACCGGGCGCTGCGCCTGGACGCGGCGGCAGACCTCCAGGCCGTCGAAGCCGGGCAGCATCACGTCGAGGACCATCACGTCCGGCTGCCAGGCCTCCGCCGCGTCGACGGCCGCGGGGCCGTCCACCGCCGTCTGGACCAGGAACCCCTCGGCCCGCAGCCGGGCGGCGATGGCGTCGACGATGGTCGCGTCGTCCTCGACGACCAGGACCCTTCGCTGGGCGCCCGGCGTCGCCGCGACCCCGTTGTGGCTGGTCTGTGTCTGCTCCATGGCCCCGCCCCTGCTGGCTGGTACGCGTTCTGCGATCGTCGTCGATCCGTCACATGCGATCTCCATGTGGACGGAGATCGCGGGTGTGGGAGCAGCGTAGAGGCAGGAACAGGGTCACGGCTACGCAGTGCGAACGGCGAGATGGACGACGTCCGGTACGCCTCGGGCAACAGGGATCTCTTCGGCCGTAACTCCACCGAACCCGGCATTCCGGAGCGCTTCGCCGAAGGCGGCGGACGGCTGCGCGGACCAAATGGCCAGCACACCGCCGGGGTTGAGGCGCTCCCGGCACGCCGCGAGCCCGCTCGGCGTGTAGAGGCCCGTGTTGTCCTCGGTGACGGTCCAGTCAGGCCCGTTGTCGATGTCGAGGCACAGGGCGTCGTAGCTGTCCGTGGCGGTCCGTACGTACGCGACGAGGTCGGCGTGCAGGATCTCGGTGCGCGGGTCGGCGAGCGCGGCGCCCGAGATCCGGGCGAGCGGGCCGGTGCGGTGCCAGTCGATGACGGCCTCCTCGCGCTCGACGACCACGATCCGGCCCCACCGGGGGTCGGCGGCGGCGTGCGCGAGGGAGAAGCCGACGCCGAGGCCGCCGACGAGGACGGAGGGGTGGCCTGCGCGGCGGGCGTCGGGGAGGGCGGCGAGGGCGGCGTCGATGAGGAGGCGCTCGGAGCGGCCGTCGGACGTGTCCATCAGGAAGCACCCGTTGGCGATGATCTCCAGTTCGGCGCCGCGCCGCCGCAGGACGACCTCGCCGTGGGGGCCGTCGCGGCGGTCGAGGGTGACGGGGCCGGAGTCCGGACCGGGTTCCGGGACGGACACGTACATGGTGCGACCTTTCGGGAGAGGGTTTGCGCCGGGCGGCACGGGTCGGCCGGCCGGCCGGCGTGGGCGGTCCGGCGTCCTGGGGCGCCCGGGCGCCATCCTGCTGGTCCCGGGGGGCCGGTCACAACCGGGATCCGGGGAATCGGGCGCCGGAAGCACGCGCCGGAAGCACGCGCCGGAATCGCCGCGCCGGAACGGGCCTCCGCCCGGGACGCCGCCCCGGGGATCAGCCGGCGCGGACGGCTCCGGTGAGCGGCCCCCTGACCTCCCACCCGAGCGCGGTGTACAGGGCCCGGCCGTCCACGGTCGCGCCCAGGATGCCGGTCGCCGCGCCGGCCTCCGCCGCGGCCCGCTCCAGCGTTCCCATCACCAGCGCCCCGAGCCCCCGGCGCCGGTGCGCGGCCTCGGTCCCGATCTGGTCGAAGACGGCGGTGGCGCCGGTCGGCGCGACCTGGCCGCGCGCCGCGGGCTCCCCGTCCGGGGCCAGGATCCGGACCGTGACGACCCCGGCGGCGCGCTCGGTGCGCAGGCGGTAGCCGTCGGGCGGGGCAGGGGGAGCGGCCTGAC
This sequence comes from Streptomyces liangshanensis, assembly GCF_011694815.1. Taxonomy (NCBI): domain Bacteria; kingdom Bacillati; phylum Actinomycetota; class Actinomycetes; order Kitasatosporales; family Streptomycetaceae; genus Streptomyces; species Streptomyces liangshanensis. The sequence continues at coordinate 2,521,698 of NZ_CP050177.1, read as the reverse complement.
CAGCAGGGTGGGGCAGGGCCTTGGTCATCAGGAAGCCGGGATCCTCCCGCAGGGTCCACCCGGGGGTGATCCATCCGGCGACCTCCTCGCGCGGCGCCATCAGGCGGAGCCAGACGCCGGGCTCGGTGATCGTGTCGCAGAGCTTCCGCACCGTCGTGCCGTCCGGCTCGGGGAGGACGTGCCGGGCCACATGGCCGGGAGCGCCCACCTGGATCACGTACCCCCAGGGCCGGGGTTCGGCGGGGCGGGTGCCGCGGGAGACCGTCCACCCCGCCACCCACGCCGATGTAATGGCTGCTATATCCACCGGAGCATTACATCACCCGCCCGCGGGCCGTGAGAACCCGCGCCCCTGGCCGGAATCTCTGACCGCGACTCGTTGCTCTACCTGGCGTGCGGCGCGCAAGACCGCACGTCAGAGCGATCGCTCAGAGCGAACAGCCCCCGGGGAACATTGAGGGACTCATAAGCATTGAGTCGGTACAGCTCAACTTGAATGCCGAAGGGGAGATCATGGCTCTCACGTCCACATCGCTCACGCTTCCCGTGCTGCCGCTCGACGACGAGGTCGTGCTGCCCGGAATGGTGGTTCCGCTCGACCTGTCCGACGCCGAGGTCCGCGCGGCCGTGGAGGCCGCCCAGGCGGCGGCCCGCGCCGAGGGCGCCGGGGTCAAGCCGCAGGTGCTGCTCGTCCCGCGCATCGACGGCACGTACGCCGGTACGGGTGTGCGCGGCACCGTCGAACAGGTCGGCCGGCTCTCGGACGGCGACCCCGGCGCACTGATCCGCGGCCGTGGCCGCGTGCAGATCGGCGCGGGGACGTCCGGGCCCGGCGCGGCCCTCTGGGTCGAGGGTCTGAGCGTCGAGGAGCTGGCGCCGGATCCGCTGCCCGGCGCCGTCACCGACCTGATGAAGGAGTACAAGGCCCTCGCCGCCGACTGGCTGAAGAAGCGCGGCGCGTGGCAGGTGGTGGACCGCGTCCAGCAGATCGACGACGTGTCGCAGCTGGCGGACAACGCCGGGTACTCGCCGTTCCTGTCGACCGCGCAGAAGGTCGAGCTGCTGGAGACCACCGACCCGGTGGCCCGGCTCAAGCTCGCCACCGACCAGCTCCGGGAGCACCTCGCGGAGCAGGACGTCGCTGAGTCCATCGCCAAGGACGTGCAGGAAGGCGTCGACAAGCAGCAGCGCGAGTTCCTGCTGAGGCGCCAGCTCGAAGCCGTACGGAAGGAACTGCGCGGCCTGAACGGCGAGGGCGACGAGGACGAGTCCGACGACTACCGGACCCGTGTCGAGGCCGCCGACCTGCCCGAGAAGGTGCGGGAGGCCGCCCTCAAGGAGGTCGAGAAGCTGGAGCGCTCGTCGGACCAGAGCCCCGAGGGCTCCTGGATCCGCACGTGGCTCGACACCGTGCTCGAACTGCCCTGGAACGTCAGGACCGAGGACGAGTACGACATCAAGGGCGCCCAGCGGGTCCTCGACGCCGAGCACGCGGGCCTGGAGGACGTGAAGGAGCGCATTACCGAGTACCTGGCCGTGCGCAAGCGGCGCGCGGAGCGCGGGCTCGGGGTGGTCGGCGGGCGGCGCGGCGGCGCCGTACTGGCCCTGGTCGGTCCTCCCGGCGTCGGCAAGACCTCGCTCGGCGAGTCGGTCGCGCACTCCATGGGACGTAAGTTCGTGCGGGTGGCGCTGGGCGGCGTCCGTGACGAGGCGGAGATCCGCGGACACCGGCGTACCTACGTCGGCGCGCTGCCGGGCCGTATCGTCCGGGCGATCAAGGAGGCCGGTTCGATGAACCCGGTCGTCCTGCTGGACGAGATCGACAAGGTCGGCTCCGACTACCGGGGCGACCCGGCGGCGGCGCTGCTGGAGGTCCTGGACCCGGCGCAGAACCACACCTTCCGCGACCACTACCTGGAGGTCGAACTCGACCTGTCCGACGTGGTGTTCCTCGCCACGGCGAACGTCCTGGAGGCCATCCCGGAGGCGCTGCTCGACCGGATGGAGCTGGTCAGGCTCGACGGCTACACCGAGGACGAGAAGGTCGTCATCGCCCGGGACCACCTGCTGCCCCGGCAGCTGGAGCGCGCGGGCCTGGAGACCGGCGAGGTCACGCTGGAGGACGAGGCGCTGCGCAGGCTGGCGGGCGAGTACACCCGCGAGGCGGGCGTCCGTAACCTGGAGCGGTCCATCGCCAGACTCCTCCGCAAGGTCGCGGCGGAACACGAACTGGGCCGCAGGGAACTGCCGTTCACGCTCGGCCCCGACGACCTGCGCAAGCTGATCGGGCGTCCGCACCACGTCCCCGAGTCCGCGCAGGACCCGGCGGAGCGCCGCACGGCGGTCCCCGGCGTGGCGACGGGCCTCGCGGTCACCGGCGCGGGCGGCGACGTCCTCTTCGTGGAGGCGTCGCTCGCCGACCCGGAGACGGGCGGCTCGGGCCTGACCCTGACGGGCCAGCTCGGTGACGTGATGAAGGAGTCGGCACAGATCGCGCTCTCCTTCCTCCGCTCCCGGGGCGCGGAACTGGAGCTGCCGGTCGCGGACCTCAAGGACCGGGGCGTGCACATCCACTTCCCGGCGGGCGCGGTCCCGAAGGACGGCCCGAGCGCGGGCATCACGATGACGACGGCCCTGGCCTCGCTCCTGAGCGGCCGCCTGGTCCGCACGGACGTCGCCATGACCGGCGAGGTCTCGCTGACCGGCCGCGTCCTGCCCATCGGCGGCCTGAAGCAGAAGCTCCTGGCGGCCCACCGGGCGGGCATCACGACGGTCGTGATCCCGAAGCGCAACGAGGCGGACCTCGACGACGTCCCGGCGGAGATCCTGGACAAACTGGAGATCCACCCGGTGACGGACGTCCGCCAGGTCCTGGACATCGCCCTGGCCCCCGCAGAAATGCGCGTCCCAGCGGCGGCGTAACGCCCCGCCCCGCTGACAACGGCCGCGCCCCGCCCGGAACACATGTTCCGGGCGGGGGCGCGGCCGTCGCCGTATGCCCGCACGGTGGCTGCCCGGCCGCCCGCCGGCTCACTCGGGCGTGAACTCGTACCGCAGCTCGTAGAGATGACCGGCCTTGACCATGACGGTCGCCTCGATGGGCCGGTTGCCGTCGCTGTGGACGACGCGCAAGGTGCGCAGCACCGGCAGATCGCCGGGGAGCCGCAGCGCCTCGTACTGCTCCTGCGTGGGCACGCGGGCGGAGACCCGGTCGACGCTCAGGCGTGGCGGATGGCCGAGGCCGGCCAGGAGGGTCGGGGTGCCGCCCCTGATCCGGCTCCGTTCCATGAGCGGTGTGCCCCGGGCGATGTCCGGCGGGTAGTACGAGTGGACGAGCTCCACGGGCTCGTCGTCCTGCGACAGCAACTGGTGCCGGAGCAGGGCGGTCCCGCCCTCCGGCAGCCCCAGGGAGGCCGCGACGTCCGCCGGTGCCGTGACCTCGGCGACGGTGATGAGCTTGCTCCGGGCCCGGGAGCCCTGCTTCGCCGTCTCGGTCAGCCAGCGATACGGCTCCCCGGCCTCGGCCGGCGCCATGTGGTCGGCGGGTCGTACCGTCCGCTGCCGGTGCTCCCGTACGGTGACGGCGGCGCCCGCGCGCCCCACGACCAGCCGCTCGTCCTTGAGGAGTTGCAGCGCCTTCTGCACGGTGGCGTTCGAGGCGTCGAACCGCTCCTTGAGCTGGGCCGTGGACGGCATCTTGGCGCCGGGTGCCAGCTCACCGGTCATGATCTCGTCGCGCAGGTCGGCGGCCAGCCGCTCGTGGAGCGATCGGCGGTCGTACGCGTCTTCCTCGGTCCTGGGCATGGTCAGCCGATCCTGATCTCGTACCGCAGTCGCTGGAGTCGGGCGGGCATGGTCATCAGGTCGAACTGGATGGGGCGGTCGTCCCCGTCGAAGGTCACACGCGTCAGGAGCAGCACCGGTTCGCCGGGCGGGATGTCCAAGACCTTCTGCTCCTCCCTGTCCGGCAGACGCGCGGTCACGTCCTCGCGGACCCGCACGCCCACGTGACCCAGCTCGGCGAGGAGGGTGACGGCTCCGCCGGGGATCTTGGCGGTGCCGGCCAGGCGCGTGCCGCGCGCGATGGCGGCGGGGTAGTAGGTGTCCGTCAACTCGCAGGGCCGGTCCTCGACGTACATGACCCGCCTGCGCACGATGACCGTCTCCCCGCCGCCGAGTCCCAGCAGACCGGCCACGTCGGGCGAGGCCGGCACCTCGCCCGCGTGGACGACGCGCTGGCCGCCCCGCCGCCCACGTGCGGCCAACTCGGCCCCCCAGGCGTCCTGCTGTCCGTCCGGCCGCGGTGTCAGGTACGGCAATGAGGAACTGACCCACTCGCTGACGCTCACGACGTCCTCCCGGTCTCGGTGGCTTTGCTGGGGCGACCGGTGACCATGGTCCGCGCCTTGCGGGATTTCGTCACCAGCACCTTTGGGGAGTGGGGTGGAGGGCCTGCTCGTCCGGCTGGGGGTGCGTGACAGCGGGGGCGGGCACCCCGGCCGCGCGGTCTCCCGGGGTGGAGAGCTGCGACGGCCGGGGGCTGAAGGTGGCCTCCGGTGGGCGTCAGCCGGTGGCGAGGGACTTGACGCCTGTCAGGGGGCCGTTGAACTTGTTGTGGTCTCCTACCGTCGGGCCTGTGGAGGTGTACTGCCAGATCGTCTGGTACTCCCAGCCCGCCGGGAGTTCGCCGACCGTGGTGTTGTAGCGGGCGATCCACAGGGGGTTCGTCGTGCCGAAGCCCGCGTAGTTGTCCGTGCAGTCGCGCCACCAGTTCGTGGACGTGTAGATCAGGGCCGCGCGGCCCGTGCGGGTCTTGTACGTGGTCAGGAAGTCGCGGATCCAGGAGACCAGTTGGGCCGGGGTCTTGCCGTAGCAGGCCGCGCCGTACGGGTTCCACTCGATGTCCAGCACCCCGGGCAGCGTCCTGCCGTCCGGCGACCACGATCCGCCGCCGTCCGCGAAGTACGTCGCCTGTTCGGCGCCGCCCGAGTCGTCCGGGGCGGCGAAGTGGTACGCGCCGTGGATCATGCCGACGTCGTACGAGCCCTCGTACTGCTGGCCGAAGTACGGATTCTTGTAGTAGCTGCCTTCCGTGGCCTTCACGTACGCCCACTTCACCCCGCTGCCCCACAGCTTCGGCCAGTCGACGTCCTTCTGGTGGCTGGAGACGTCCACCCCCTCCGTCTGCGCCACCCGTACGCCGGCGGGCAGGCCGCCGCCCCGGCCCTCGTGCGCCTGGATCCCCACGCCCATGTGCGCCGACCCCCGCGCCGGGGGGACGGGGGTGGGGGCGGCCGGCGCCGTGGCCGGGAGGGTGAGGAGGAGTGCGGGGACGGACAGGAGCGTGGCCGCCGCGCGGCGTAACAAGCGGGCTGTCGGCATGGGGCCGGGAGTGGGCATCGGTGGTGCCTCCTGGGGGCGGTCCGGGGGTCCGGACGGGGTACACGACGCTACGCACGGTCACCCTCGCCGGGCGGCCGCGGCACGCTGACGCCACTCCTACGAGCCTGCGAAATACTGTTCGGAGCCCGGGGCAACGGCCGCCGGCGGGAACGGACCTTCAGGAGCGGGAAAGCGCGCGATGGCAGCAGACGTGCACGCGAGCGGTACGGCACACGACCCGGCCCCGGCCGGCGGGGGTGCCCGGGCCCAGGGCGGTGACCAGGAGTTCCTCGCGCTGGAACGCGAACTGGCCGTCTTCCTGCGCCGCGCCAGGGCCAGCTCCGGCGAGATGGCCCGCGAGGTCCACCCCGAGCTGGAGCCCGCCGCGTACGGACTGCTCGTACGGCTGGAGGAGAGCGGCGACCAGCGCGCCACCGCCCTCTCCGGGTACTTCGGCGTCGGCAAGGCGACCATGAGCCGGCAACTGCGCGCCCTGGAGGAACTGGGCCTCGTCACCCGCGAGCCCGACCCCGCCGACGGCCGCGCCTCGCTCGTGCGGATCACCGGCGAGGGGCTGGCCCGCTTCCGCCAGGTGCGGGACGCGCGGCGCGAGATGTACGTCCACCGACTCGCGGAGTGGGACCGCACCGAGGTCGCCGAGCTGGCCCGGCTGCTGCATCAGCTGAACACCAGCGTGTAGGCCGTGCAGGCCGTAAGGGGGCCTGGTACGTACGTCACAGCTCCACGAACGTCACAGCTCCACGTACGTCACCGTCGCGTCGTCGCTGCGCTTTCCCCGCCGGAACACCGCCCCGTCCGGGTCCGCCGACTCCGCCGCCCGTACCCGGTCCACCAGCTCCTGCGGGCCGTTCTTGCGCACCACCGCCAGGCAGTCCGCCCAGCCGCCCTCCCGGAACACCTCCACCCACCGCGCCGCGCCGTCCGTGAGGGCCAGGGCGCTGCGTACCTCCGCCGCGGGCGTCCGGCCCGTCACCGCCCGCGACGCCACCGCCGGGTCCGCCGCCGCCGTGAAGAAGCCGCCCTCCGCGTTGCGCAGCGCGTCCGCCGTCGCGACGAGGCGCAGCGCCTCCTGGGGGATCCGGTCCAGGCGGTCGTCCAGCACCGCCCGTACCGCGCCGTCCGGCGACTCCAGCAGCAGGGTCGAGTCCGACAGCACCAGGTGCTCCACCGTGTCCGCGCCCCAGCGGACCAGGACGACGGTTGCCTGGGGCGTCCGTACGTGAGAAAGGTCACAGGTGTCCCGGTGGGCGTCCGCCGTGCGCAGGATCGCCGCGGACAGGATCGCGTCGAGGGGCATATCCCGCCGTGAACCGGACAGTTCGACCAGTGCGCCGCCCAGCCGGGCCGTGAACCAGGGCACGCCATGGACACATCCGTCCGACCCCGCCGGCGGGGTCACGCCGTCCAGGACGACCAGCACACCGCCCTCACCGCCCGCGGGCAGTGACACGGCTGTCCAGTCCTCATTGGGGCGTACGGCGGCGCCGGGGGCGGTGGCGAGTTCGATGCGCATGGATGCCAGTCTGCACGAGCCGCGCACCCTTCCGCATGGGTCCCGCATGGGTCCTTCACGCCGCCTGCACGGCACGTCAGTGGCATGTACACCCAGGTCAGACGGTGTGTTTCGGCGGTGAGGCACCCCTCCGCGGAGCTGCGGGCGCGCATCCTGCCAAAGGGTGCGCGTAAGGTCCACCCGGCACAACAGGTTCCGGTAGGGCGCCGCCTGGGAAGAGTTGTTGGTCAACTCGTCTGTGATGTTGACTCGTTCAGGTGGCGGAGCGGCCGATGTCTCGTCGCTGACCGGATGTCATCTCCGCCTGATGGGCGGACGAGTACAAGAATGTGAGCACCGGTGCGAAAGAAGCGGCCTCGGGGCAACGGCGTCACGCGCGGTGAGAATCCGGGCGGCCCCCTGAACCCTGGAGCGAACGGGAACACCGGCGTCACGGGCGCCACCGGCGTCCCGGGCGTTCCTGACGGACGCCGGGCGCGGGTGCGCAACCGGCTCGTCGTCGGCGTCGCCGTCGTCGGGGTGACCGTCGTCGCGGCGGGAGCCCCCGGCCTCCTGCTGGTCTCCGCCGACCTCAACGACGCGCAGAACCTGGTCACCCTCGCCCAGCTGAACCAGCAGGCCGTGACCCTCTCCCACTCCCTCGCCGACGAGCGCGACGAGGTCGTCGTCTTCATCGCGGCGGGGCGCGAGGAGGCGGGCGGTGGCGAGGGCGACGGCGGCAAGAAGAACACGCACGAGGTCTCCGCGACCCGCAGCGCCCGCGTCGATCGCCAGATCGACGAGATCCGCACCGCCGCCGCGGCCTCCCCCGGCCTCCTCCGCGACCTCGCGACCGTCCCCTCCCTGCGGCGCGCCGCCCTCACCGGCAAGGGCTCGGCGCTGGAGGCGTACCGCGCGTACTCCGACGTCATCGCCAAGCTCCAGGCCCTCGCCGACGAGCTGGCCGACGACGCCCCGGCCGAGGCCGCCGCCGGCACCCGCGCGCCCGCCGACCTCGGCCGCGCCGTCGAGCAGGCATCCGCCACCCGCGGACTGCTGCTCGCCGCGCTCGCCGTGCCCGGGGGGCAGGTCCAGGCGCCGCAGTTCGACCCGGTCACGGGTCTGGCGATCGAGCCGACCGCCGGCAGCGACAGCAAGAAGAACGACGCGCTGCGCGACGCCCTCAGCGCCGCCGCCCAGCAGTCCCGCGTACGGGAGCTGGGCGCCCTCGCCGACTTCGACCAGGCCGCCGGCGCCGAGGCCCGCGACTCCTTCGCGGCCACCGTCACCGGCCCCGACGTCAAGGCCGCCGACGGCTTCCTCACCCGCCTCACCGACCGGCCCGAGCTGTCCTCGTCCGAGCGCGAGGCCGACCAGGAGAAGGTCGGCGCGGCGCTCTCCGCCCGGATCGACCAGATGCGCGGCGTCGAGTCCGGCCTCGGCTCCAGCCAGGTCGCCCGGCTGGAGAAGCTCCGCGACGACGGCGTCACCGACCTGGAGCTGCGCGTCGCGCTCCTCGGCGGCTGCCTGCTGATCGCCGTCGGCGTGTCCACGGCCGTCGCCCGTACGCTCACCCGGCCGCTCGCCGTCCTGCGGATCGGCGCGGCCCGGATCTCCGCCGCGCCCGGGACCGAGGAGCCGATCAGGTTCACCGGCCGCAACGACGAGTTCGCGCAGGTCGTACGGTCCCTCAACACACTGCACGGCAAGCTGCTCGACCTCTCGGCGCGTACGGGAGAGCTTTCCGCCACCGGTACGGAGAAGGCCGCGGCGGGTCCGGCGCGGCTCCCGGGCGGTACGGGGACGCCCGCCGGCCCTGCGGGGACGCCGGCGAGCGAGCGCGGCGACCTGATCGCGGCCCGCGAGGAGATCGTCGCGCAGCGGGCCGAACTCCAGGAGGCCACGGCCGAGATCGGCGTCCAGCTCCAGCAGCTGCGCCACACCGTGCACCACACCTTCGTCAACCTGTCGCTGCGCACGCTCGGCCTGGTCGAGCGCCAACTCGCCGTCATCGAGGGCCTGGAGGAGCGGGAGCAGGAGCCGGACCGGCTCGCCACGCTCTTCAAGGTCGACCACCTGGCGACGGTCATGCGGCGGCACAGCGAGAACCTGCTGCTGCTCGCGGGGTACGAGCACGCCCACGCGCCCACCGGGCCCGTACCGCTCGTGGATGTCCTGCGCGCGGCGGTCAGTGAGATCGAGCGGTACGAGCGGGTCACGATCCAGGAGCTGCCGCAGCACATCCAGGTGGCCGGGTTCGTCGCGGACGACCTCAGCCACCTGGTGGCCGAACTGCTGGAGAACGCCGCGTCGTTCTCGCCGTCGGAAGCCGATGTGGAGCTGTCCGGCTGGCTGTTGGAGAACGGCGAGGTGATGCTCTCCGTCCAGGACCGGGGCGTCGGCCTCTCGGCGGCGCGCCTCGACGAACTGAACGGCCGCCTCGCCGACCCGACGGCCGAACCGGAGGCGGGCACCGGCCAGGTGGCCGACGGGCTCGGCCTGCGCGTGACGGGGCTGCTGGCCGCGCGTCACGGGGTACGGGTCGAACTGCGCGAGCACGAGCAGGGTGGTGTGGCGGCGGTGGTCGTCCTGCCGCAGGCGCTGCTCCCGGCGGTGGCGGTCGCGGCGGAGCAGGGTGAGTCGCGTGGGCCGCGGGCGAAGGACAGGACGAAGGGGAAGTCGAAGGACCGGTCGAAGGGCAAGGCGTCGGCCGTTCGGCCGACCGGCCCGGAGGCGGAGTCCGACTCCCGTGCGCTGCCCGGTCGTTCGGAGCCGGACCCGCTGGTGGTGGCGGCCGAACAGGCGATCCTGAAGGCGGAGGCCGCTGAAGCTGCGGAGGCTGCGGAGGCCGCGGAAGCCGCCGCCTCGGGCGCCGGCTCTGACGCCGGGGCGGACCGTCGCGCCGACGGCGACGCCCGTACGGACGGCCGTGCGCAGGCCGGGACCGAGGCCGAGGCCGAGGACGCCACGGCGGCGGAGGAAGCCCTGTGGGCGGCCGCGGAGGCCCGGAGCGGGAACGCCGGGTCGGCTCGGGACGCGGCGGATGCCGGCGCGGGTGCGGGTGCGGCGGACGCCGTTCTGCCGCGCCGCCGTGGCGGCGCGCGGGCGGTGGACGCCGACGAGGAAGCGCTGTGGGCGGCCGCGGAAGCCCGGAGCGGGGCCACCGGTTCCGGGCGGGGCACGGCGGACGCCGACGCGTCGGGCCGCGCCGACCGTGCGGACTCGGCCGAGGTCTCCGGGCCGGGCCGGGCCGCCGATGTGGACGCCGCTGCCGCCGACGAGGAAGCGTTGTGGGCGGCCGCCGAGGCGCGGAGTGGGCGAAGCGAGGTTGTCGCCGAGCCCGAGCGGGACGCGGACGCCGACGAGGAGGCCCTCTGGGCCGCGGCCGAAGCCCGGAGTCAGGGTGTCGTGCCCGCCGCGACCGACGCCCCGACCGACGCCCTGAGCGCGGCCGTCACCCGGCTGAACGCCGAGGACGCCGCTGCCGCCGAGGAGGCCCTCTGGGCCGCCGCGGCGGCGCGGAGCGCGGCGAGTGGGGGCGCCGGTGGTGTGGACGCCGCCGAGGCGCGCGCCGCCGCGACGGGTGGCCCGGACGAGGAGCACGTCTCCGCCGCCGAGGCCCTGAGCGCGGCCGTCGACCGGCTGAACGCCGAGGACGCCGCAGCCGCGGAGGAAGCCCTGTGGGCCGCCGCCGAGGCGCGGAGCGCGGCGGGTGGCCAGGTCGGTGGCGTGGACGCGGCGGAGGCCGCCGCGGCCGCCCTGCGGGCCGCCGCCGCCGTACGGGACCCCTCGTCCGACCCCGCCCCCGAGACCGCCGGGGGGCCGTACGCCATCGGGCCCGACGCCCATGAACGTACCCCCGACCAGGACACCTTCACCATGCGGCTGCCCCGGCAGCCGGGCGCGCCCCTGCCCGGAACGGGGGACGGATCCCCCGCCCCCGCCCGAGGGGAACGCCTCACCGACAAGGGCCTGCCCAAGCGGACCCCCAAGATCGTCACGCCAGTCCCCCTCGCCCCCCAGGAGCGGACCGGGAGCATCGACGCGGAAGAGCTGCGCCGCAGGCTCGGCGGCTTCCACCAGGGGGCGAAGAACGGCCGGCGCGACGTCGAGGCCGAGCTCGCGGAGCAGACCATGCCCGAGGAGCAGACCGCGGTACATACCGAAGAGACGGGGGAGACAGTCGAGGAGGCACGCAGTTGACTGCGACCGGCACATTCGGACTGAGCAGCGAAGCCCGTAACCTGCACTGGCTGTTGAGCAATCTGGTCGAGGAGGTACCAGGAGCGCGTTCGGTCGCCGTCGTCTCGTCCGACGGACTGCTGCTCCTCTCCTCCGACCCGGAGCAGAACGCCGAGGCGGCCACCACCGTGACCCGGGAGGGCCCGCGCGGCTCCAGCGCCGATCTGGCCACCATCGTGTCCGGCATCGGCAGCCTCACGATCGGCGCCGCCAAGCTCATGGACGGCGGCGGGGTCAAGCAGACCATGGTCGCCATGGAGGAGGGCAGTGTCTTCGTCATGGTGATCAGCGACGGTTCGCTGCTCGGGGTGCACGGCGGCCCCGACTGCGACATGAGCGTCGTGGCGTACCACATGGCACTGTTCGTGGGCCGCGCCGGACACGTACTGACACCCGAAGTGCGGGACGAGCTACGCAAATCGATGGAGAGCGCCGAATGACGCCCGCCGACGGTGCCACCGATGCCGCTGACGGCACCGGCGGCACCGTGGGTGGCGCGGACGGCCACGACAGCTCGCACGGCGGTCGAGGACGCAGGCTGCCGGTGCGCGGGTCGGACCGCAGGCCCACCCGGGTCCGCCCGTACTCGCTCACCGGCGGCCGTACCCGTTTCGGGCACGTCCTGCTCGTGGAGACGTTCGTCGCCGCGATCGAACCGCCCGAGGAACGCAAGGAGTTGACCGATGGCGGGCCGCCCCCCGGCGTGATGCCGGAGATGCTGGCGATCGTCGAGCTGTGCCGCCGTATGCGCACAGTCGCCGAGATATCGGCGCTGCTCAAGATGCCGTTGGGCGTGGTCAGGGTGCTGCTCAGCGACCTGGCCGACCAGGGAAAGATTCGTGTGTACGGGACAGGGCACGGCGACGGCCAGCCCGACAGAGCGCTGCTGGAAAGGGTGCTGAGTGGACTCCGCCGTATCTGACCTCTCCGATGTCGCCGAACAGGGGGCGACCGGGCACGAGGCCACCGACCGGGAGGTCGGGGACAACAAGGCCGAGCACGACAAGGCCGAGCACGACAACAAGGTCGGCACCGCCGACCCGCAGGACCTCTTCACCCGGCCCCCCGGGAAGAAGAGGAGCACGGCCGACACCTCCGACGACGCGCCCCTCATGGTGCCCGAAGAGGACGCCAGGGCCTGGCAGTTGGACCGCACCCGCGCTCCCGTCGCCACCAAGATCGTGATCGCGGGCGGGTTCGGCGTCGGCAAGACGACCTTCGTCGGGTCGGTCTCCGAGATCCCGCCGCTCCAGACCGAGGCGCTGATGACCCAGGCGGGCGCCGAGCTCGACGACGTCACGCACACGCCCGACAAGCTCACCACGACCGTGGCGATGGACTACGGCCGCATCACGCTCGACGACGACCTGGTGCTGTACCTGTTCGGTACGCCGGGCCAGCAGCGTTTCTGGTTCATGTGGGACGACCTGGTACGGGGCGCGATCGGCGCGGTCGTGCTGGCCGACACCCGCCGCCTGCCCGACTGCTTCCCGGCGCTGGACTACTTCGAGAGCTGCGGGCTGCCGTACATCGTGGCCGTCAACCACTTCGAGGGCACCCCGCCCTTCGAGCCGGAGGACGTACGCGAGGCGCTGACCGTACCGGAGCACGTACCCATCCTGATCATGGACGCGCGGGAACGGCAGACCGCGGTCAAGTCCCTCTTCACCCTGGTGCGTCACGCGCTCGCGTCCTCGCCGGAGTAACCGCCGTGCGGAGGGTGCTCATCGTCGGGGCCGGCCAGTCCGGGCTGCAACTCGCCCTCGGACTCCAGTCGTACGGCTACGAGGTCACGCTGATGTCGAACCGCACGGCGGACGAGATCAGGACCGGCCGGGTGATGTCGACCCAGTGCATGTTCCACACGGCGCTCCAGCACGAGCGTGACCTGCGGCTGGACTTCTGGGAGGCGCAGGCGCCCAGGATCGTGGGCGTCGGCGTCTCCCTCGCCGATCCCGCCGCGCCGGCCGAGCTGTCCCGTCCCGTGGACTGGCTCGGCCGGCTCGACGCGTTCGCCCAATCCGTCGACCAGCGCGTCAAGATGGCGGGCTGGATGGACACCTTCGCGCGGCGCGGCGGCCAGTTGGTCATCCATGGCGCGGCCGTCTCCGACCTGGACCACTTCTCGCGTATGTACGACCTCGTCCTGGTCTCGGCCGGCAAGGGCGAGATCGTCTCCCTGTTCGCCCGGGACGCGGCGCGTTCGCCGTTCGGCGGCCCGCGCCGGGCGCTGGCGGTCGCGTACGTGCACGGGCTCGGCCCCCGGCCCGAGCATCCCGACGAGGACGCGGCGCGCTGCAACCTGGTCCCGGGGGTGGGGGAGTTGTTCGTGATCCCGACCCTGACGACCGGCGGGCGCGCGGACATCCTGTTCTGGGAGGGGGTGCCGGGCGGGCCGCTGGACGTGTTCGAGGGGGTACGGGACCCGGCCGACGTCCTGTCGCTCGTACTGGAGTCGATGGAACGGTTCACGCCGTGGGAGTACGGCCGGGCCACGAAGATCGAGCTGACGGACGCGAACGCCACGCTCTGCGGGCGCTACACCCCGACCGTCCGCGACCCGGTCGGCCGGCTGCCCGGCGGCGGCCTGGTCCTCGGCGTCGCGGACGTCGTCGTCGCCAACGACCCGGTCACCGGCCAGGGTTCCAACTCGGCGTCCAAGTGCGCGGCGGCGTACCTGGACGCGATCCTCGCGCACGGGGACCGGGTGTTCGACGAGGCGTGGATGAGGGCGGCGTTCGACGGCTTCTGGGCGAGCGCGCGGCACGCCACCAAGTGGACGAACACGATGCTGGACCCGCCCCGCGACCACGTCCTGCGCCTGATCCAGGCCGGCGCGACCCTCCAGCCGGTGGCGGACCGCATCGCGAACGGCTTCGACGACCCGGCGGACTTCGAGGACTTCTTCTACGAGGAGGAGAGGGCGGAGGCGTATCTGGCGGGGGTGCGGGCGGGGGGCGCCGGGGCGGGCGGCTGAACGGCCCCGGCCGGGCCGCGTGCCCGCCCCCGCGAGCTGGGACGATGCTTCGATGAACTCCTTCTCGCACGGCGGCATCGGTTCTGGTCACCACCGCCGAGACCGAGGGGAACCCCGGCGGGCCGAGCCGGGCGAGTGGCCGGCGTTCGAGGCCGCGCTCGCCGTCGTCAACCGCGACGTCAGGGCGACCCTGCGGGGCCAGGATCCGCTGATTCTGGTGGCCGTTCCTTCCTCCGAGCCGCTGCCCGGGGAGGCCGTCGGCCGGGAACAGCTCTACGTGGCGATGCCGGACGGTCGATGGCACGGCAATCCGGTCAACTCGTCCGACCTGGAGGAGGGCGACCCGCCGGAGCCGGACGACGCGGCGGCGGTCCTGGCCGAGGTCGCGGACGCGGCACAGTCCACCGTCATGGAACTGCGGTGGCGGGCCTGGCCGGTCTGCCCTGTGCACCAGGTCGGAACGCACCTGTGGCTCGCGGCTTCCGACGGCCCGGACGGGGGCGATACGGACGGGGGCGACATGGACGAGGACGACACGGACGCCGCTGACCCGCCGGCGTGGTGGTGCGGGGGTGGCCGGGGTGGCACGCGCCACCGCCTGTCCCTGGTGGGCGAGTTGGCCGCCACCACCGTGCCGGGCCGCCCGTAGCGCAGGCGCCGCCGGCGAGGGGGTGTCAGGGGGCCGCGTCGTTGCCCAGGTCGGAGCCGCTCCCGGCGCCCGGCGGCAGGCGCGGGGGTTCGTACGACGGCAGGGGGCGCGCGCCCGGGTCCGGGCGTACCGCGCCGAGCAGGGGGTTCGCCGCGATCGGGGAGACCTTGACGCGGGCGCCGGGGCGGGGGGCCTGGATCACCAGGCCGTCGCCGAGGTAGATCGCCACATGGGTGGCCTTGGGGAAGTAGACGACCAGGTCACCGGGGCGCAGCCGGTTCAGGGGCACGCGGGGGAGGTCGCGCCACTGCCGCTGGCTGGTACGGGGGACGGCGACCCCGGCGCGCGCCCAGGCCTCGGAGGTCAGCCCCGAGCAGTCGAAGGACCGGGGCCCCTCGGCACCCCACTCGTACGGTTTGCCGATCTGGCCGACGGCGTACGCGAGCGCCTCGCCGCCTCGGGGGGA
This sequence comes from Streptomyces liangshanensis, assembly GCF_011694815.1. Lineage (NCBI taxonomy): Bacteria > Bacillati > Actinomycetota > Actinomycetes > Kitasatosporales > Streptomycetaceae > Streptomyces > Streptomyces liangshanensis. The sequence continues at coordinate 2,506,469 of NZ_CP050177.1, read as the reverse complement.
GGGGGTGGCGGGCCGGGGAGGACCCCCCGTTGCCGCCGGACCCGGCGCTCCGGGCCGTCCGGCCGCCGGGCTCGCGCCCGGTACGTTCCCGAGCGCGCCCGAGGTGATCAGCTCGCGCTGGGCCTTGTCCGTGGCGGCCTTCTCCAGCGCGGCCAGCGCGACGAGCTGCCCGGGGGTGAGGGAGGCGAGCATCCTCTCGACCTCGCCGAGCCGGGCCCGTACGGTGTCGCGCTGCTTCTTCTGCCGTGCGGCGAGCACCTGTTGCCGCTGGAGGGCCCGGCGCGAGGCGTCGGCCAGGGCGCCGGCCCGCCGCTCGCCGCTGGTCAGGCGGGCGAGGGTGGCGGCCCTGCCGCGCGCGGCGCGTTCCATGAGGTGGCCCTCGTCCAGGGCGGACTGGGGGTCGCGGGCGAGGAGGAGCCGTACGTAACCGGAGAGGCCGGACCGCCCCTGGTACTGCTCACGGGCCAGCCGCCCGGCTTCGTTCCGGCTGAGGGCGAGGGCGGTACGGGCCCGGTCGAGCCCGCCGCCGAGGCGGCGGGCGTCGGCCCGCAACCGCGCCAGCTCCACATCCGTGGCGTTGAACGCCTCTCCCGCCTCCTCGGCCTCCTGGTAGAGCCGCTGGAGCCTGACCAACACGCCCGCGATCCCGCCGGACGCGGCAGCCGGCCCGGCGGCACCAGGCGCACCGGGCGCACCGGGAGTACCAGCGCCACCGCTGCCCGAGCCCGAGTCCGAGTCCGAGCCGGACCCCGACTCCGAGCCCGCGAGCCCGTACGCCACCGAAACCCCCCGCCCCGCCCCCGGCCCGCCCGCGCCCCAGGGCACCAGGGTGAGGGCCGTTGCCGTGACCAGGGCCGTCGTGCAGACGGATCGCAGCCTTCTCGCTGACACTCCCTCACCTCCCGTTGCGGGACGGATCGTCCGGTACCCGACGATGATGGGGTGGGGGAGCGGTACTACTGGTGTGGCTATCGCACCATTGGGCGGTTCGGCGCAAGAACATCACCCGAGGCGGGGAATCGCGGTGGGGGATCGCGGCGGCCCCCGGCGCGCCGTCAGCCCGCGCGGTCCGGTTTCGACCAGGGCCAGCGCGGCCGGCCGCCCTCGCCCGGGGCGCGGCCCTCCGGGGCGTGCACGTACTTCCAGCCGCGCTGGATCCCGAGCCGCTTCGTGTGCCCGGCCGGTTCGCGGCGGTAGGTGAGCACCGTGGGCGGGCCGCCGTCCGCGTCCGGGACCGGGACCTCGTACCACTTGGGCGGGTTGCCCGTCGGTCCGGTCAGGATGGGCAGTACGCGCCCGTCCAGCGGGCCGCCGACGAACAGGGTGTCCTCAGTTCTCACCCACCCATCCTCCCGCAGGCCGGCGGTCTCCGCGCACCCTCAGGCCAGCAGCCCCGACGCCTTCCACATCCGCCGCCCCGGCCCGCGCAGCACGCCGATGTCGTCGAGGAAGTCCGTCAGCCGCCGGGCGCCCGACTGCATGACCTCCCGCCGGTGGCCGCTCAGCCGGACCTGGGCGACCGCCTCCCGCCGGTCCACGCCGACGTGGTCGTACACGCTCGGGTTCACGAAGCAGACGGAGAAGACGCGCGCGGCCTGGCCGCAGCTGAGGCGGGTGAGTTCCTGTTCCCAGCGCGGCGCGGTCACCATCTGGCGCCGCAACTCCTCTCGGGCGTACCGGACATGGCGCGCCTCCTCGACCACATGGATCCGCGTCACCCCGCGCACGAGCGGCTGGACCCGTTCGTCGGGGAAGGTCAACCGCTGCATCCAGTCGAGGATCTCCTCCCCGAGGAGGGTCGCGGCGAAGGAACCGGGCGTGGTGGACACGGTTTTGAGGACGCGCGCGAGGTTGTGGTAGAGCCTCGGCACCGGGTACGAGGGGGTGCCGCCCTTGTCGACCATCTTCGCGAACATCATGGAGTGCCGGCACTCGTCGGCTATCTCGGTGAGCGCGTAGCGGACATGGTTGCTGGTCACGGGCTTGTCGTAGATGTGCCGCACCAGCAGCTGCATGAGGATGATCTCGAACCAGATGCCGAGCGAGGCGAGCGACGCGGCCTCGTGCCTGGCCAGGTCCATGCGCCGGCCCTCGGACATCTTCCGCCAGAGCGGGGTGTCGTAGAGGGAGACCAGTTCCGGCGGCCAGAACCACTTCCCGGCCTCGGCCGGCGCGTCCCAGTCCAACTCCTCGTCCGGGTCGAAGGAGTGCTTGGCGGACGCTTCGAGGAGCCGCGCGGCGACCTGCTCCCGGTCCCTGAGCGGGCCGAGGGCGTCACGGAGGATCTCGATGTCCCGCTCGGTGGCGGGGGCGGGAGGTTCGTGCGGGGTGGGCGTCTGAGCAGTGGCTCGGGGCATGGGTGAGGACACCTCATCGCTGGGTTACCGGCGGTCACTCCTTATGAGACTACTTGTCAGTAGAGCCGTCAATGCCTGGACGGGCAAGGCCTGAACGCCGACACCTGGCCGAACCCCCCGACGTGCAAGCCGCCTCCCGATGTGTAAACGGATGTACGCGCGGACCCGTCGCGCGGGACGATGTACGCATGACGCACCCGAACCTCCGCGCAGACGGCGCCGACCGTGCGGCGGCCCGTCGCAGCCTCGAAGGGCTCGCGCTGGGCGACGCGTTCGGCGAACGCTGGTTCCCGCTCTTCCGCGACCCCGACCGGGCGTTCCAGGAGATCCAGGCCCGGCGCACCCCGCCCGAGGCGGAGTGGCACTGGACGGACGACACCGCCCTCGCGCTCGCCGTGCACCGCGTGCTCGGGGAGTACGGGACCGTCGACCAGGACCGCCTGGCGGCCTGCTTCGCCGACACCTTCCACGCCGATCCGGCCCGGGGGTACGGGCACGGCATGCACGTCCTGCTCCCGGAACTCCTCGCCGCGCCGGAACGCTGGCGGGCGCTCGCGCCCGAGCTGTTCGAGGGCGGCAGCCTCGGCAACGGCGCGGCGATGCGGGTCGCGCCGCTCGGCGCCTGGTTCCACGCCGACCTGGCGCGCGTGACCGAACAGGCCGTGCTGTCCGCCGAGGTGACACACGCCCACCCGCAGGGCATCGCGGGCGCGGTGGCGGTCGCCGTGGCGGCGGCGCTCTCGGTACGGGGCGAGCTGTCCGTGGCGGCGGTGGCGGAGGCGACTCCCGAGGGGGTGGTACGGGAGGGCCTGGCGCGCGCCGCCGCGTTGCCGTTCACCACCGCCCCCTGGAAGGCCGCGGACATCCTCGGCAACGGCCGGCGCATCCGGGCCGACGACACCGTCCCCTTCGCGGTCTGGACGGCGGCCCGCCACCCGGACGACCTGACGGCCGCCCTGTGGTCGACGGCGGAGGGCTTCGGGGACGTGGACACGACGTGCGCCATCACGGGCGGGATCGTGGCGGCGCGAACGGGACTGTCGGGCGTACCGGCGGAGTGGCTGAAAAGACGAGAGGCACTACCACTGCCGTAACACCAACCCCACGCCCCACCACACGCCCCACCCACCCGCGACCGTCCCCCGGCGTCGGCCTCAGCCCCGGTCGTCCTCGCCCGGGGCCGGGTAGCTTTCCCGCAGTGTGAAGGTGTGGGCCGCCGGGCCGTTCTCCCGTAGGTGGCGCAGATGGCGTTCCGCCTCCGCCACCGTCGGGCGATGGCCCGCCGGTACCCACCACAGGGCCGTCATAGCCTCCTCCACCCGCTCGAACCACTCCCTGCGCCGGCTCAGCAGCTCGCGGTGCCGTCCCGCGTACATGAACGCCTTCAGCGCCTCCACGTCCCGCCACACCGACAGGTTCACGATCAGCCACGCGTCGCCGAAGACCGGGACGTCCGTGGCGTTGCCGCTGTCGCTCTGCAACCGCCACACGAAGCCGGCGGACTCGTCGGCCACGGCGTTCACCGGGTCCAGGGCGTCCACGAAGTCCTTCAACTCCGCAGAATCCAAGGGGTACTTGAGGCGGGCTATGTTCACCTGGGCAAGCTCGTACGCGGTCATGGCCGCACCCTAATCACCGCGCTCTCCGCCGCCACGGCCATTTCCACCAGGCGGACATCGGCCCCCCGCCGCGCCACCAGTTGCAGCCCGACCGGACAGCCGTCGGCGGTGAAACCGGCCGGGACGCTCGCCGCGGGATGGCCGCTCAGGTTGAACGCCCAGGTCAGCGCGGTGGAGTAGGCCTCGCCCGGCCCCTCGTGCCCATGCGGCCTGTTGGGCGTGACCGGGGTCAGCAGCAGCTCCGCCCCGGCGAAGAGGCCGTCGAGCCGCCGGACGTTCTCGGCGCGCACCCCGGCGGCCCTCCCGGCCCCCTCGGCGTCCGCCGCCGCCCCGCCCCGTACCGACAACCACGCCTCCCGCGGGTCCAGCAGCGTGAACGGCGTCCGATCCGAGAGCAGTTGTACGACGCCGGCCGCCACCAGCCGTTCCACCGCGGCCCGTACGACCGCCGCCACCTCCGGCTCCGTCCGCGCGAAGCCCAAGTCCGCCGAGAACACGGCCGGCAGGGGCAGAGCCAGGGGCGGTGGCGCCGGCCGCGGCGCGTCCAGCACGTGGTCCAGGTACGCCCGCGCCTCCGCCGCCGACCGGGTCAGCACCCCGGCCGATGCCAGCCCCGTCCGGTCGGGCGACGGCAGCAGGCCGTTGGTCGTCTTGAGGCCGAACACCCCGCACCAGGCCGCCGGGATCCGTACCGACCCCGCCCCGTCGCTGCCCGTCGCCAGCGGCACCATCCCCGCCGCGACGGCCACCGCGGAACCGGCGGAGGACCCGCCGGGTGTGCGGTCGGCGCGGTAGGGGTTGACCGTACGGCCGTGCCGGCCCCGCCCCCAGGTCTGCCAGTACGTGCCCGGGCCCGGCACGGCCGTCGACCCGACCGGCACGGCACCGGCCGCGACGAGCCGTTGCGCCGCGTACGAACGGATCCCGGCCGGCCCCTTCACGGCGAACGGCATGCCCGCCAGGGGGAGCCGCCGGTCCACCGACCGGGCGCGCGCACGAGCCTCCTCGTCCCACACCTCGGCGAACGCGCACAGCTCCGGATCCAGCCGCCCGATCCGCTCCAGCGCCCGTTCGACCCGGTCGGTCACCGCCCGTCCACCGCCCACCCCACGCTCCCCCTCGGAAGATCCCCCCGAGCCCCCGGGATCACCTCACCGTCGGGCTGTTTCTTCCCGCCCGGGCCGCCGCGACACGGGCCGAGACGTCCTCCGCCTGCCGCCGCGCCTCGGCGTGTGCCTCCTCCAGGGAGGTCCGGTGCTGCGGAAGCAGGTGCCGCAGGGAGTCCATGGTCAGCGAGTACGTCAGCTCGGGTGTGATCGAGCGGACGTCGAGGGCCATCAGCACCGGATCGCCGAGGATCGATTCCAGGGCCGGGACCAGGAAGTCCCTGCCGTGGTTCGGCGTACCGGGACCGTACCCGCCGCCCCGCGCGGAGACGATGACGGCGGGGCGGCCGGCGCTCGGCACGGCGTCGCCCAGCCCGATGGTCCTGCCGATGACCATGGTCTGGTCCAGCCACGCCTTGAAGACCGAGGGCAGCGAGTAGTTGTAGAGCGGTACGGCGAAGAGGTACGCCTCGGCCCCCAGGAACTCCTCGACCAGCTCGTCCTGGAGGCGGGCCGCGGCCTTCTGCTCCGGGGTGTGCGCGTCGGGGTGCGTGGTGCGGGCGGTGATGCCCGCGCCGTTCAGGTGGTCGACCGGGTCGCGTGCGAGGTCGCGGCGGACGATGTCGCCGCTCCAGGCGCGCGTGAAGGAGTCGGCGACCTGACGGGAGAAGGAGGACTCCCCGGAGGCGGAGGCGTCGATGCGCAGCAGGTAGGACATGGGATGGTTCTTCCTCTCGACCCAGAACTAACTTTCTGTTCGTTGCCACACTGTGCATTAGAGTGACAAGCGATACAAAAGGCACACCGATGTGTGTGGGGTACGCGAGAGGAAGGCGGCGGACATGGGTTCCGGCGACGGAATGCGGCAGGGGCGCACGGACGTACGGGCGGACGTGCGGCGCACCCCGGGGCCCTGCGCGCGCTGGGCCGACCGGGACGCCGACTTCATCCGCGAGATCCTCGACCTCGTCGGCGACAAGTGGAGCGTGCTGATCATCGGCACGCTCGCGGACGGTCCCGTGCGCTACTCGGACCTCGCGCGGGACATCCCCGGCATCTCGCAGCGCATGCTCACGCTCACCCTCAAGCAGCTCCGCCGCAGCGGGCTGGTCGGACGCACCGCGTACGCGGAGGTCCCGCCCCGGGTCGAGTACGCCCTGACCGCGCTCGGTACGTCCCTGCTGTCCACCGTGCTGGAGCTGGCGGCCTGGTCCGCCGACCGGCACGCGGAGATCCGCGACCACCAGCGCGCGTACGACACCGCCGCCGCCGACACCGACTGACCGGCGCCGCCCGCCTCCCCGGACTCCCCGCCCCCCTCACTCTCACTCCGCCAACGCCGCCTCCATCACCGCCCGGGCGATCGGCGCCGCGTCGCCGCCCCCGCTGATGTCCGAGCGGTCCGCCTCCGCGTCCTCGACCACCACGGCCACCGCGACCGCCGGCTCTCCCGCGTCGTCCGCCTGGGCCCACGCGATGAACCAGGCGTACGGGACACCGGCGTTGCCGATGCCGTGCTGGGCCGTGCCGGTCTTGCCGCCGACCGTGGCGCCGTCGATGCCCGCGTTCGTCCCCGTGCCCTCCTCGACGACGTCGACCATCAACTGCCGTACCCGCCGGGCCGTCGAGGGGTCCATCACCTGCCGGTAGGTCCGCTCCGCGGTGCGGGAGACCGGGTCGCCGTCGGCGGACGTCGTCCGGTCGACCAGGTAAGGGCGCCTGAGGTCACCGCCGTTGGCGACCGCCGAGGCCACCATCGCCATCTGGAGCGGGGTCGCCCGCGTGTCGAACTGACCGATCGAGGACAGCGCCAGCTGGTCGTCCGACATCTCCGTGTCGAAGTTGGACGCGGCCACCCCGGACGGGATCCGGATCCCCGTGTCGTTGAAGCCGAACTTCTCCACCGTGTCCAGCATGTCGGCCGCCCCCACCTTCACCCCGAGCCCCGCCATCACCGAGTTGCAGGAGAAGGTGATCGCGAAGGCCAGCGACGCCCGGTCGCACCCGTCCACCTCGTTGGGCAGCGTCGTGGTCGTCCCCGGCAGGACGTACGGGTCGGGTACGGAGGTGGGCGCGTCGACGTCCGTGACCACCCCCGCGTCCAGCGCCGCCGCCGCGGTCACGATCTTGAACGCGGAGCCCGGCGGATAGGTCTGCCGGATCGCCCGGTTCAGCATCGGCTGCGCCTCCGCGCCGGTCAGCGCGGTCCAGGCCGCCGTGACGGCGGGGCCGGTGCCCGACAGCTGTTCCGGGTTGTACGAGGGGCTGCTGACCAGCGCCAGGATCCGGCCGCTCGACGGCTGGATCGCCGCGACCGCGCCCCGCCGGCCGGCCAGCCCGTCGAACGCGGCCCGCTGCATCGACGCCCGCACGGTCGTGGCGACACGGCCGCCCGGCTGGCGGCCGCGGGTGACGTCGTTCCAGAAAGGCAGGGGCGCGAGCAGCGGGTTCGTCCCGGTGAGCAGGGAGTCCTCGGCGTTCTCCAACAGGGTCGTCCCGTACGTCTGGGAGGCGTAGCCGGTGACGGGCGCGTACAGCGGGCCGTCCGCGTACGTGCGCTCGAAGCGCAGCTGCTCGCCGGTGTCCACCGAGCCGGTGACCGCCTTGCCGCCGACGAGGATGTCGCCGCGCCGCTGCTCGAAACGGGCCACGGTCTGGCGGCGGTTGGCGGGGTTGTCGTCGAGCGAGTCCGCGTCGACGACCTGGATCCGGCCCGCGTTCACGAGCAGCGCGACCAGCAGGACCAGGCAGAACGCGGCGGTGTGGCGGATCTGGCGGATCATCAGCGCGACTCCGTCCCCTCGGCCACCGGGACGGCGGCGTCCGGCTCCACCGGCTCGGGGCGCGGCCCGCGGGCCGCGTCGCTGACCCGGATCAGCAGGGCCACGATGATCCAGTTGGTGACGACCGACGAACCGCCCTGCGCGAGGAAGGGCATCGCCATGCCGGTCAGCGGGATCAGCCCCATCACCCCGCCCGCGATCACGAAGACCTGGAGGGCGAGGATGGAGGAGAGCCCGACGGCCAGGAGCTGTCCGAAGGGGTGGTGCAGGGCGAGGCCGGCGCGGTAGCCGCGGGCGACGAGCAGCGCGTACAGCAGGAAGATCGCGGTCAGTCCGGCCAGGCCCAGTTCCTCGCCCGCCGTGGCCAGGATGAAGTCGGACTTGGCGGCGAACCCGATCAGGACCGACTCGCCGAGGCCGAGGCCCGTACCGAACATCCCGCCGGCGGCGAACGCGAAGAGGGACTGCGCGAGCTGGCCGGGCCCCTGTCCCGCGTCGATGGACGCGAACGGCGAGAGCCAGTCCTCGACCCGGCCGTGGACGTGCGGCTCGTACGACCCGACCACGAACGCCCCGACCGCCGCGAGCAGCAGGCCGACCGCGATCCAGCCGATGCGCCCCGTCGCCACGTACAGCAGGATCACGAAGAGCCCGAAGAAGAGGAGCGAGGTGCCCAGGTCCCGTTCGAGGACCAGGACGATGACGCTGAGCAGCCAGATCGAGACGATCGGCCCGAGCACCCGGCCGGTGGGCAGTTGGAGCTTCCACCAGAGCCGGCGGCCGGTGTAGGCGAGGGCGTCGCGGTTCGCGGCGAGGTACGAGGCGAAGAAGACGGCGAGCAGGATCTTGGCGAACTCCCCGGGCTGGAAGGAGAGTCCGCCGATCCTGATCCAGATCTTGGCCCCGTTCACGGCCGGGAAGAAGATCGGCACGATCAGCAGGACGAGCGCGGCGGCGACGCACAGGTACGCGTACCGCTGGAGGACGCGGGCCTCGCGCAGGAACAGCACGGCGGCGATGAAGAGCGCGACGCCGAACGTGGACCAGACCAGCTGGGCGGGCGCGGCCTGGTCATGCGGGGTCTCCAGGTCGAGCCGGTAGATGAGGACCAGGCCGAGGCCGTTGAGGAGGACCGCGATGGGGAGCAGCAGCGGGTCCGCGTACGGGGCGCGGAGGCGCACGGCGAGGTGCGCGAGGAGCGCGAGCAGGCCGAGGCCGGCGCCGTAGCGCGCCGCGTCGGGCGGGACGGCGTCGTTCCTGCCGAGCCCGACGCTGACGTAGCCGAAGACGGAGATGACGACGGCGCAGACGAGGAGGGAGAGTTCGACGCCCCGGCGCTTGGGGAGGCGTAGCTCGGGCGGGGGCGGGTCCGCCCTCGTTGCGGTCATGCCCCGCAACGTAGCAAGGAGGCATGCCTTATGCCCGCTTATGTCAGGGTGCGAGGCATGTCGAACTCACGTCAGGGGCGGGGCGACGGCGTGTGCGCGCCCTGCGCCAGGAGCTGGTCCGCCTGCTCCTTCTGCAACCGCTGCTCCATGCCGCAGAACGTGCACTGCGTCCGGTACTTCGTGGAGAAGGGGAACAGCGGCACGAAGAACAGCGTGAACTTGGTGACCTGCTTGCGGAGAGTGTGCGCCGAGGGGTTGCCGCAACTGCCGCACACCAGCGTCAATATGGCCAGTTGATAGAGATAGCCCTTGGTACCAAAAATGATCATGGGTGGGATTCCTTCCGGGGGACACGTGTCAGGGGAGAGTGTGCCGTACGGAGGCGGCGCGTCCGGGGGCATTTCCGTCCGCCGACGTGGGGAGTGATGAGGGATGACCCGATTACGTGTCGCCCCGGCGCCGCGCTACGGCCGGGACCGGCTGTACGTGACGCTGCCGGACGGTACGGCCGTGGCCTGGTACGACAGGAGCGCCGGACGCGTCAGCCTGCTGCCCGGGGCCGGACGCGAAGAGGTGCTGGCCGCGCTGGCGCCGTACCTGAGCGGTGAGGTGACCGTGGGGCCGCCGCCCGTACCGACCCCGGCCGAGCTGGACCGGCTCGCGCTGCACCCGGACGACGACCTGGCGCCGAACCGGCCGGGCGAGGAGCTGCACGCCGTACTGGACGCGCTGCCCGGGGGGCTCGGGGCGGACCGGGCGGGTCCGGTTGGCCGGGCGGGGCGGGCGGACCGGGTGTGGCGGGTCGGCGGGCCGGTGTCGCGCCGGGATCCGCGCCGTGCGGAGCTGCTCGCGCGGCAGGTGGTGGGGGAGGAGCTGGACCGGCTGGAACGGCCGTTCGCCGGCGCGGGCCCGCGCGTGCTGCACTCCGTGCCGCTGCCGGGGGCGGATCCGGCCGTCCGGATCGACCATCTGCTGATCGGCCCGGCGGGTGTCCTGGCGATCCGCACACTGGCCGCCCGGAACCGGCGGATCCGGATCGTCGACCCGATGGTTCGTACGGGCTTCGCGGCGCCCGCGCCCCTGCTCGGCCACCTCCGCGACGCCGCGGAACGGGCCTCGCGGGCGCTGGCGACGGCGGTGCGGCCGGTGCTCGTGGTGGTGGGGGCGTCGCGGCTGGAGGTCGCGGGGCCGCTCCTGGGCGTACGGGTCGTGCGCGAGGCGGAGGTGGCGGCGCTGGCGGATCCGGAGGGCGTCCTGAAGGCGGCCGACGTGGAGGCGGTGTACGGGGCGGCGCGGGACCGGCGGGTCTGGGGGCGCTGAGGGGCCGGGGGGTACTCAAGGGGGCGCGCGGCGACCGCTCAGAATCCCGGGGGCAGCTGCCCCGCCCGCCCGCCGTCCAGGAGCGGGGCGAGGACGTCCCCGTACCGCTCCAGCCGCCCCGCCAGGTCGTCCAGCCGGAACACCAGCTGCTCCGCGTCCGTGCAGCGCTCGACCTCCTCCCAGGTCAGCGGGGTGGAGACGGTCGGCTCCCGCCGCGCTCGTACGGTGTACGGCGCCGCGGTCGTCTTCGCGGCGTTGTTCTGGCTGTGGTCGACGAAGACCTTGCCCGGCCGCAGCGAGCGGTTCATGCGGTGCAGCGCCAGCTCCGGCCTGGCGCCCTCCGCCTCGACCGCCAGGCGCTTCGCGTACGCCGACACCTCGTCCGAGTCCGTCGGCTCCAGCGCGACCAGCAGGTGCAGCCCCTTGGAGCCCGAGGTCTTCGCGTACGCCGTCAGCCCGTCCGCCGCCAACCGCTCCCGCAGCCACAGCGCCACCGCGCAGCACTCGACGGCCGTCGCGGGCGCCCCCGGGTCCAGGTCGAACACCAGCCGGTCCGCCCGGCGCGGCTCCTCGACCGGCCACTGGGGCGTGTGGAATTCCACGACCAGGTTCGCGGCCCACATCAGCGAGGGCAGGTCCCCGATCACCACCTGGCGGCCGACCTGCGCGGTCGCGCGGGGCACCTCGGCGATCCGCACCCAGGCGGGCGTACCGGGCGGCGGATTCTTGGTGAAGAAACGCTGCCCCTCGGGCCCGTCCGGATAGCGCAGGAACGAGACCGGCCGGTGCGCCAGATGGGCCAGGAGAGGGGCCGCCGTACGGGCGTAGTAGTGGAGCAGCTCGCCCTTGGTGGTGCCGGTGGCGGCGTACAGCACCTTGTCGAGGTTGCTCAGGCTCAGGCGCCGCCCCTCCACCTCTGTGATCGGCGTCATACGATGAGAATCCCACATGTTCCTCACATTCCGGTGAATCCAGAACATTCCCGGCCGGGACATTCCTCAGATCCGGAAAGGGAGGGGTCGACGTGCGATCCATCTGGAACGGCGCGATCTCCTTCGGGCTGGTCAGCATCCCGATCAAGCTGGTGAACGCGACCGAGAACCACTCCATCTCCTTCCGCCAGATCCACAAGGAGGACGGGGGACGCATCCGCTACCGGAAGGTGTGCGAGCTGGAGGAGCGGGAGGTGTCCTCGGCGGAGATCGGCAAGGCGTACGAGGACTCCGACGGCTCCATGATCCCGATCACGGACGAGGACCTGGCCTCGCTGCCGCTGCCGACCGCGAAGACGATCGAGATCGTGGCGTTCGTCCCGGCGGCGTCGATCGACCCGCTCCAGATGGACGCCTCGTACTACCTCTCGGCGAACGGGGTGCCGGCCGCGAAGCCGTACACACTGCTGCGGGAGGCGCTCAAGCGCAGCGAGAAGGTCGCGATCGCCAAGTACGCGCTGCGCGGGCGGGAGCGCCTCGGCATGCTGCGGGTGGTCGACGACGTGATCGCGATGCACGGCCTGCTCTGGCCGGACGAGATCCGGGCGCCCGAGGGGGTCGCGCCGGAGGCGCCGGTGTCGGTACGGGACGCCGAACTCGACCTGGCCGACGCGCTGATGGACACCCTCGGCTCGGTCGACCTGAAGACGCTGCACGACGACTACCGGGAGGCGGTCGAGGAACTGATCGCGGCCAAGGCGTCGGGCGGGACGGTCGTGGAGCAGGGGCCCGCCGAGCGCGGCGGCGGCAAGGTCCTGGACCTCATGTCGGCGCTGGAGAGCAGTGTGCGGGCGGCGAAGGAGTCGCGGGGCGAGGAGGGGGAGGGGGAGGACACCGGGGGCGACGCCCAGGTGACGGAGCTTCCCCGGCGGAAGCAGGCGGCCAGGAAGACAGCGGCGAAGAGCACGGGGACGGCGAAGAAGACACAGGCCGCGAAGAAGACCACGGCGAAGAAGGCGGCCACCGCCAAGAAGTCGTCGGCGGCGAAGAAGACCACCGGGGCGAAGAAGACGGCTCCGGCCAGGAACAGGCGGTCCTCGGCCTGATGACAGACTGCGGACGTGACCGGAACGCGCCACGCCCCACCCCCTCCTCCCGCGCCCCAGGGGCTCCGCATCGCCCTGGCGGAGGACAGCGTGCTGCTCAGGGAAGGCCTGACCGCCCTCCTGGACCGCTTCGGCCACCAGGTCGTGGCGGCGGTCGGCGACGCGGACGCCCTGACGGCGGCGGTCTCCCGGCACACCCCCGACCTCGTGGTCACGGACGTACGGATGCCACCCGGCTTCCAGGACGAGGGGCTGCGGGCGGCCGTGGCGCTGCGTGAGGGCGACCCGTCCCTCCCGGTCCTGGTCCTGAGCCAGTACGTCCAGCGCGCCTACGCCGCCGACCTCCTCGACTCCGGGGACGGTACGGGCGTCGGCTACCTCCTCAAGGACCGCGTCGGCCAGGTCGAGGACTTCGACGCGGCGCTCCGGGCGGTGGCCGCGGGCGGCACGGTCGTGGACCCCGAGGTCGTACGGCAACTGCTGCGCCGCCGCCGCGACCCGCTGGAACGCCTGACACCCCGCGAACGCGAGGTGCTCGCCCTGATCGCGGAGGGCAGGTCCAACGCGTCGGTGGCCCGCCAACTGGTCGTCTCCGAGGCCGCGGTGGGCAAACACATCGGCAACATCCTCGCGAAGCTGGACCTCCCCCCGGCGGACGACACCCACCGCCGCGTCCTGGCGGTCCTCACGTACCTCCGCGCCTGACACCGCCCGCCCACTCCGCGGCGGCACCCCGAAATACCTGTTCACGGCCACCCCACCGGAGCTGGTAAGGTTTCACACGTCGCCACACAAAGCGACAACGCCCCCGTAGCTCAGGGGATAGAGCATCGGCCTCCGGAGCCGGGTGCGCAGGTTCGAATCCTGCCGGGGGCACGACCGCTGGAATCAGCGGAACGTGCCTTGAGAAGCCGTTTGGCAGCCTCAGCCTTCACGCCGAGGAACCTGCCAAGCGGCTTTCTTATTGCCCGACGACGATCGTCAGTTGTCCTGCGGGGGGCGGGACATGCGGAGGGCGAGGTCGCGGAGGAGTTCCTCGGACGTGATGTCCGAGCGGCCGGAGTCGTGGAGTTGGGCCAGTTCGGAGTGGACGTACGTGAACGCCCCGATGAGCTGCATGATGGCCGGCAGCGCGGCCTCGGTCACCGCGTGGGCCGCCTCCAGGGGTGTCGCGTCGGACGACACCTCGAACGACGGGAAGACCTCGGCGAGCAGCGAGCCGATCTGGCCCTCGCCGGACCCGCCCCGCCCGGCGGCGCCCGCCGACGGGTCGTCCGGGCCCCCGGGGCCGTCGGGGCTGTCCGTGCTCTCGGGGTGCCGGCCCGCCGTACGGATCCACTCCGCGGACTGGGTGAGGATGCCGATGGCCCTGAGGACAACTTCGTTCTGCTCCATGCGTGGAGCGTAGGCGGTACGGGCGGGCCGGGAGACCCCCCGCGCCCGCGGCCTCCCCGGCGCGTTGCGCCGCCCGTCCCGCTCCCGGGGCCGACCGGCAATTGGCCAAAACCCGGACGCGGCGCGGGAGTCCGACCTACTCTCGATATGTGTCAAGTGCATCCGGCCGGGTGCTCGTTGTCGACGACAACCGAGTGATCAGGCAGCTGATCAGGGTCAATCTCGAGCTGGAGGGCTTCGAGGTCGTGACCGCGGCCGACGGTGCCGAATGCCTGGAGGTCGTGCACGAGGTCAGGCCGGATCTCATCACCCTCGATGTGGTCATGCCACGCCTGGACGGGCTCAGGACGGCCTCCCGGCTGCGCGCCGATCCGCGCACCAGCCGGCTGCCGCTCGCGATCGTCAGCGCCTGCACGCAGTACGAGGTGGAGGCCGGCCTCACGGCCGGGGTGGACGCGTTCCTGGCGAAGCCCTTCGAGCCGGCCGAGCTGATCCGGCTCGTCCGCCGCCTGACCCACCAGGACTGCCCACCCTCCTTCGACGACCGCCACGGCGCGGGTCACGCGGAAAGCACACGAGGCTGACCAGGAACCTCGTCCCCCGCCGACCGCATCGCGGAACGAGGTCGCGTGGGGTACCCCCTCCTCCCCTACGCTGGTCCCGTGACCCCCGCCGATCTCTCCAGGACCGTGCTGCACGCCGTGCGCCGCGCGGTGGCGGACGGCGCCCTGCGCGTGGCCGTGCCCGAGCGGGTGGTGGTCGAGCGGCCCCGGCCCGGCGGGAGCGGGGACTACGCGACCAACGCGGCGCTGCGCCTGGCCGGCGGCGCGGGGCTGGCGCCCCGCGAGGTCGCCGAGATCCTGCGCGCCCGGGTCGCCACCGACGAGGGCATCGCCCGGGTCGAGATCACGGGCCCCGGCTTCCTCAACTTCACCCTCGCCGCCGACGACACCGACGCCACCCTGGTCCGTACGGTGCTGCGCGCCGGCCCCCGCTACGGCCACGGCACCACCCTGACCGGCACCACGGTGTGCTTGGCGACTCCGGAGGAGCCCCGCGCCCGCGTCTGGACGGAAGCGGTGACCGCCGTCCTCCGCACGCAGGGCGCGACTGTGACGAATCCCACAGACGGTGCTCGTACGGCCACCCCGCCCCCCGTGCCCGAGACGCTCCGCGTGGTCCCGGCGCCCGCCGGGGACGACCTCTTCGGCCGGCTCGGCGCCGACGCGGCGCGGTGGGCGCTGTTGCGGACCCCCGCGCGCGAGCGGCCCCCGAGCGGGCCCGCCGCCGACGGGCTGCTCGTGCAGCGCGAGAGCAACCCCCTGTTCCGGGTGCGGTACGCCCACGCCCGTACCCGCGCCGTCACCCGCGCCGCCGAGCGGCTGGGCATCCCCCAGGACCAGACCCCGGTCCCGGACCAGGGCCCGGACCACGACCAGGCCCCGGACGCGCACACCACCCCCACCCGGACCACCCTCGCCCGCCTCCTCCGCGACCACCCCGCCGTCCTGGAGGCCGCCGCGCGGCGGCGCGCGCCCGATCACGTCGCCCGGGGGCTGGAGGACGTCGCCGAAGCCGTGCTCCGGTTCCTGGAGAGCGGGCGCGTCCTGCCCGTCGGGGACGAGAAACCCTCGGCCGCCCACCGCTCCCGGATCGCGCTCGCCGAGGCCGCCGGGGCCGTGCTGGCCGGCGGCCTGACCCTGCTCGGCATCGACGCCCCGGAATTCCTCTAGACGGTCGCAGACAGACCGTCGCAGACAGACCGTTGAAGACAGACCGTCGTTGAGACCTGAGAGACCTTGAGAGCCACGAGATGAGCCGTTCCGCACACCCCGCAGGGCCCCGCCACGCCGATGTCTTCCCCGACGGGCACTACTCCGCCCCCGCCGCCGACCTCAACGTCCTGGACGAGAAGGTCTGGTCGCGTACGGTCCGGCGCAACGACGACGGCGTCGCCACCGTCGCCGGGATCGAGGTGACGCGGCTGGCCGAGGAGTTCGGCACCCCCGCCTACTTCCTCGACGAGGCCGACTTCCGGGCCCGCTGCCGCGCCTGGTCCGACGCCTTCGGCCCCAACGCCGACGTGTTCTACGCGGGCAAGGCGTTCCTCTCCCGCGCCGTCGTGCGCTGGCTCACCGAGGAAGGGCTCAATCTCGACGTCTGCTCCGGCGGCGAGCTGGCCACCGCCCTCGCCGGCGGCATGCCCCCCGAGCGCATCGCCTTCCACGGCAACAACAAGTCCGCCGAGGAGATCGAGCGCGCCGTCTCCGTCGGCGTCGGCCGCATCGTCCTCGACTCCTTCCAGGAGATCGTCCGCGTCGCGCACATCGCGCAGCGCCTCGGCCGCCGCCAGCCCGTCCAGATCCGCGTCACCGTCGGCGTCGAGGCCCACACGCACGAGTTCATCGCCACCGCCCACGAGGACCAGAAGTTCGGCATCGCGCTCGCCGACGGCCAGGCCGCCGAGGCCGTCCGGCGGGCCCTCAAGCTCGACGGCATCGAGCTGATCGGCATCCACTCGCACATCGGCTCGCAGATCTTCGACATGGCCGGATTCGAGGTCTCCGCCCGCCGCGTCGTCCAGCTCCTCGCCGAGATCCGCGACGAGCACGGCGTCGAGCTGCCCGAGATCGACCTCGGCGGCGGCCTCGGGATCGCGTACACCTCCGAGGACGACCCGAAGGAGCCGTACGACATCGCGAAGTCGCTGCTGGACATCGTCACGCGCGAGTGCGAGGCGGCCCGGCTCGCCACCCCCCGGATCTCCGTCGAGCCCGGGCGCGCGATCGTCGGCCCCACCGCCTTCACGCTGTACGAGGTCGGCACGATCAAGCCACTCGAAGGGCTGCGGACGTACGTCAGCGTCGACGGCGGCATGTCCGACAACATCCGTACGGCCCTCTACAACGCGGACTACAGCGTGGCGTTGGTCTCACGCCGCTCCGACGCCGAGCCCATGCTGTCGCGCGTGGTCGGCAAGCACTGCGAGAGCGGTGACATCGTCGTACGGGACGCCTACCTCCCCGCCGACCTGGCCCCCGGCGACCTGATCGCCGTGCCCGCCACCGGCGCGTACTGCCGTTCGATGGCCAGCAACTACAACCACGCGCTCCGCCCGCCCGTCGTGGCGGTCAAGGACGGCGAGGCCAGGGTCGTGGTCCGCCGCGAGACGGAGGAAGATCTCCTGCGGCTCGACATCGGATGATGGAATTGGTGTCTCGGGATCTGGACGGACGGTAGATACTTCCGTCCGGTGCGTGAGACTGGTTCACACTCAGTAAGAGGAAACGAGGTCGGATGATGCGTACGCGTCCGCTGAAGGTGGCGCTCCTGGGCTGTGGCGTGGTCGGCTCAGAGGTGGCGCGCATCATGACGACGCACGCCGACGACCTCGCCGCGCGGATCGGCGCCCCGCTGGAGCTGGCGGGGGTCGCCGTCCGGCGGCCCTCCAAGGTCCGCGAGGGCATCGACCCCGCCCTGATCACGACCGACGCCACCGCCCTGGTCAAACGCGGCGACATCGACGTGGTCGTCGAGGTCATCGGCGGCATCGAGCCCGCCCGTACGCTCATCACCACCGCCTTCGAGCACGGCGCGTCCGTCGTCTCCGCCAACAAGGCGCTGCTCGCCAAGGACGGCACGACCCTCTACGACGCCGCCGCGCGGCACGGCAGGGACTTGTACTTCGAGGCCGCGGTCGCCGGGGCCATCCCGCTGATCAGGCCGCTGCGCGAGTCCCTGGCGGGGGACACCGTCAACCGGGTCCTCGGCATCGTCAACGGCACGACGAACTTCATCCTCGACCGGATGGACACCGCGGGCTCCGGCTACTCGGAGGCGCTGGACGAGGCCACCGCCCTCGGGTACGCGGAGGCCGACCCGACCGCCGACGTCGAGGGCTTCGACGCCGCCGCCAAGGCCGCCATCCTCGCCGGGATCGCCTTCCACACCCGCGTACGCCTGGACGACGTGCACCGCGAGGGCATCACGGAGGTCACCTCCGCGGACCTCGCCTCCGCCCAGCGCATGGGCTGCACGGTCAAGCTCCTCGCGATCTGCGAGCGCGCGGCCGACGGCAAGTCGGTCACCGCGCGGGTCCACCCCGCGATGATCCCGCTCAGCCACCCGCTCGCCTCCGTGCGCGAGGCGTACAACGCGGTCTTCGTCGAGGCCGAGGCCGCCGGACAGCTGATGTTCTACGGCCCCGGCGCGGGCGGCGCCCCGACCGCCTCGGCCGTCCTCGGCGACCTGGTCGCGGTCTGCCGCAACAAGCTGAACGGCGCGACCGGGCCCGGCGAGTCCGCCTACACCCGGCTGCCCGTCAGCTCCATGGGCGAGGTCGTCACCCGCTACCACATCAACCTCGACGTGGCCGACAAGCCGGGCGTGCTCGCCCAGGTCGCGACGGTCTTCGCCGAGCACGGCGTGTCCATCGACACCGTCCGCCAGAAGGGAAAGGACGGCGAGGCCTCCCTCGTCGTCGTCACCCACCGCGCGGCCGACGCGGCCCTCTCCGGGACCGTCGAGGCGCTGCGCAAGCTCGACACCGTGCGCGGTGTCGCCAGCATCATGCGTGTTGAAGGGGAGTAAGGGACCCATGACCACCAGCATCGGCACCCAGCGGGGTACCCATCAGTGGCGCGGCATCATCGAGGAGTACCGGGACCGCCTCCCGGTGACGGACGGCGCGGCCGTCATCACCCTCCGGGAGGGCGGTACGCCCCTGGTCCCCGCGCAGGTGCTGTCGGAGCGCACGGGGTGTGAGGTGCATCTCAAGGTCGAGGGCGCCAACCCCACCGGTTCCTTCAAGGACCGCGGCATGACCATGGCGATCACCCGGGCCGCGGAGGAGGGCGCGAAGGCGGTCATCTGCGCCTCCACCGGCAACACCTCGGCGTCGGCCGCCGCGTACGCGGTCCGCGCCGGCATGGTCTGCGCCGTGCTCGTACCGCAGGGCAAGATCGCGCTGGGCAAGATGGGCCAGGCCCTCGTCCACGGCGCCAAGATCCTCCAGGTCGAGGGCAACTTCGACGACTGCCTGACGCTGGCCCGCTCGCTCTCCGACAACTACCCGGTGGCCCTGGTCAATTCGGTCAATCCGGTACGTATCGAGGGTCAGAAGACCGCCGCGTTCGAGATCGTGGACGCGCTCGGCGACGCCCCCGACATCCATGTGCTGCCCGTCGGGAACGCCGGCAACATCACGGCGTACTGGAAGGGTTACACCGAGTACGCCGCGAACGGGCCGGCCGGCCGTACCCCGCGTATGTGGGGCTTCCAGGCGTCCGGTTCGGCCCCGATCGTGCGCGGCGAGGTCGTCAAGGACCCGCACACCGTCGCCACCGCGATCCGGATCGGCAACCCGGCGTCCTGGCAGTTCGCGCTCGACGCGCGTGACGAGTCCGGCGGGTTCATCGACGAGGTGACGGACCGCCAGATCCTGTCCGCCTACCGCCTGTTGGCCGCGCAGGAGGGTGTGTTCGTGGAACCCGCCTCGGCCGCCTCCGTCGCCGGACTGCTCAAGGCCGTCGACGAGGGCAAGGTCGACCCCGGCCAGCGCATCGTCTGCACGGTCACCGGCAACGGCCTCAAGGACCCGGAATGGGCCACTGCAGGCGCCCCGCAGCCGTCCGTCGTCCCCGTCGACGCCGCGGTCGCCGCCCGCCGGCTGGGCCTGGCGGACGCGTAGATCCTGTCCGGCCCGTCCCGGGCGGGCCGCCTCCGGGAGGCCCCTCCGGGACACCATGGTCACAGGCGCACACGCAGGCACGCGACACGCATCGTGCGCCTCCTGTGCGCCCTATGTCGCCATGGAACCTTCCTTCGATAGGCTGTGGCCAACCCGCCGTGCCGCAACGTGCTGCCGCGCTGTCGACCCCGCGGCCCGGGCGTCCGGTATACCGTCGTACCGCCGAAATCCCGCCGTTCCGCAGATCCTCACGCACGCCCCGTATTTCCCGCAGTGCCCGCAGATCCCCACGCAGGTCCCGCAGTCAAGGAGAGTCGTCAGAGCGATGGCCGGTCCCTCGTTCCGCGCCGCCGCCGTACGGGTGCGCACCCCCGCCACCAGCGCCAACCTCGGTCCCGGCTTCGACGCCTTCGGCCTGTCGCTGGGGCTGTACGACGACGTGGTCGTCCGCGTCGCCGACTCCGGCCTGCACATCGACATCGCGGGCGAGGGCGCGGACACGCTTCCCCGCGACGAGAACCACCTGCTCGTACGGTCCCTGCGCACCGCCTTCGACCTGCTCGGGGGACAGCCGCGCGGCCTGGAGGTCGTGTGCGCCAACCGCATCCCGCACGGCCGCGGGCTCGGCTCGTCGTCGGCGGCCATCTGCGCCGGCATCCTCGCCGCCCGCGCGGTGACCATAGGCGGCGACGCCCGCCTGGACGACGCGTCGTTGCTGGAGCTGGCGAGCGAGATCGAGGGACACCCCGACAACGTCGCGGCGTGCCTGCTGGGCGGGTTCACCCTGGCCTGGACGGACGGGGGAGCGGCCCGCGCCATCCGGATGGAACCGGCCCGTTCCATCGTTCCGGTGGTCTTCGTGCCCGGCCGGCCCGTGCTGACGGAGACGGCGCGCGGGCTGCTCCCGCGCTCCGTCCCCCATGTGGACGCGGCCGTCAACGCCGGTCGTGCCGCGCTGCTCGTCGAGGCGCTGACCAGGCGTCCCGAGCTGCTGCTGCCCGCCACCGAGGACCGGCTGCACCAGGACTACCGGGCCCCGGCGATGCCGGAGAGCGTCGCGCTCGTCAACCGGCTGCGCGCGGACGGCGTCCCCGCGGTCATCTCCGGCGCGGGCCCCACGGTCCTCGCGCTGGCCGAGGACGGCGCGGCGGACAAGGTCGCGCGACTGGCGGGCGAGGGCTGGGCGGCGAACCGGCTGTCCCTCGACGCCGGAGGCGCGTGTGTACTGCCGCTCGGGCCCGACCGGGCCCAGGCACAGGGGCCGGAAGGCCCGTGAGCCGGGATTGCCGGTGAGTGAGAGGGGGAATGTTTGTTGGAGCCGGTAGTGTTAACCTCAAGTCTGCAACCGACGTCTTTCAGGCGCGGTGCTTCGTGTCCCGTTTCGGGACCACCTTTCTTCCGGGAGCCTCCCCAACTGCCTGAGCAGCCTGCCTGAGCAGTTTTGAGCACGCACCGGAACCGGCACGACACCCCCCGTTTTTCCCAGCGGTGGGCCGAGCAGGGGGACCTCGGGCCGGACCCATGGCACGTACGCATGTTTCTCCGCCGTACCCGGCGGGACCACCGCCCCGGCACGGTCCACAAGATGGGACCGCAGCCGGACAGCACAACCGGTCGCCGAGCCAGAAGGCCGACGTCCGCTCCAGGGAAGGACCCTTCGTGAGCGACACCACCGATCTGATGGGCGTGACTGCCGACAACAGCGTCGACACGACCGCGCCCGCCGAAGGTGCTGCCACTGGCACCACCGCACGGCGCCGCCGCTCCGGCACCGGCCTTGAGGGCATGGTCCTGGCCGAGCTTCAGCAGGTCGCGTCCGGCCTCGGCATCAGGGGCACCGCGCGGATGCGCAAGAGCCAGCTGATCGAGGTCATCAAGGAGACGCAGGCCGGTTCCGCGTCCGCGCCGAAGAGCGCCGAGACCGGCGGCTCCGACGGCGAGGCCAAGCCGAAGCGCCGCGCCACCTCCAAGGCCCGTACGGGCGAGTCGGCGGCCGCCGCCGCGGCGCCCCAGGCCGAGCAGGCCGTCGCCCAGCAGCAGATCGACATCCCGGGTCAGCCGGCCAGCGACGACCAGCCCGCGGGCGAGCGCCGCCGCCGCCGGGCCACCGCCCAGGCGGGCAGCCCCGAGGGCGCCCGTTCCGAGGCGAGGACCGACACCAGGACCGAGGCCGCGCCGGCCGACGTCAAGGTCGAGGCGCAGCCCGACACCAAGGCCGAGGCCGCCGTCTCCGTGTCCGCCCAGGCGAACGCGCAGGTGAACGGCCAGGGCGACGCCGACGGCCGGCAGGGCCGCCAGGACCGCGGCCAGCGCGGCGAGCGGGACCGCGGCGAGCGCGGCGACCGCCGTGACCGCCAGCGCGACCGCCGGGGCAAGGGCGACGAGCAGGGCGGCCAGCAGCAGGGCGGCCAGGGCGGCGGCCAGCGCCAGCAGCGCGACAACCGCGGCGCGGGCGCCCCGGCCCAGGCGGGCCCCCAGAACACCGGCCCGCAGAACAACGGCCCCCAGGACGACTACGACGACGAGGCGGGCGGCCGCAGGGGCCGTCGCGGACGCTACCGCGACCGCCGCGGGCGCCGTGGCCGCGAGGAGTTCGGCCCCGACCAGCCGCAGGTCGCCGACGACGACGTGCTGATCCCCGTCGCGGGCATCCTCGACATCCTCGACAACTACGCGTTCATCAGGACCTCCGGCTACCTGCCGGGTCCCAACGACGTGTACGTGTCCCTCGCCCAGGTCCGCAAGAACGGCCTGCGCAAGGGTGACCACGTCACCGGCGCGGTGCGCCAGCCCAAGGACGGCGAGCGCCGCGAGAAGTTCAACGCGCTCGTCCGGCTCGACTCCGCGAACGGCATGGGCGCCGACTCCGGCCGCGGCCGTCCCGAGTTCCAGAAGCTGACCCCGCTCTACCCGCAGGACCGGCTCCGCCTGGAGACCGACCCCGGGGTGCTGACGACGCGGATCATCGACCTCGTCGCCCCCATCGGCAAGGGCCAGCGCGGTCTGATCGTGGCCCCGCCGAAGACCGGTAAGACCATGATCCTCCAGGCCATCGCCAACGCGATCACGGTCAACAGCCCCGAGTGCCACCTGATGGTCGTGCTCGTGGACGAGCGGCCCGAAGAGGTCACCGACATGCAGCGGTCGGTCAAGGGCGAGGTCATCTCCTCGACCTTCGACCGCCCGGCCGAGGACCACACCACCGTCGCCGAGCTGGCCATCGAGCGGGCGAAGCGCCTGGTCGAGCTGGGTCACGACGTGGTCGTCCTGCTGGACTCGATCACCCGACTGGGCCGTGCGTACAACCTCGCCGCGCCCGCCTCGGGACGCATCCTGTCCGGTGGTGTCGACTCGACCGCGCTCTACCCGCCGAAGCGCTTCTTCGGCGCGGCGCGCAACATCGAGGACGGCGGCTCGCTGACCATCCTCGCCACCGCGCTCGTGGAGACCGGCTCGCGCATGGACGAGGTGATCTTCGAGGAGTTCAAGGGCACCGGCAACATGGAGCTCAAGCTCGACCGGAAGCTCTCCGACAAGCGCATCTTCCCGGCGGTGGACGTGGACGCGTCCTCCACCCGTAAGGAAGAGATCCTGCTCGGCAGCGACGAGCTCGCCGTCGTCTGGAAGCTGCGCCGGGTGCTGCACGCCCTCGACCAGCAGTCCTCGATCGAACTGCTCCTGGACAAGATGAAGCAGACGAAGTCGAACGCGGAGTTCCTGCTGCAGATCCAGAAGACGACGCCGGGCAACGGCAACGACTGACGGTTCCGCCGCTCGTACGCTCCCCAGAACCGCCCCGGCACCCCGTGCCGGGGCGGTTCCGCGCGTTCTGCCCGGTTGTGGAACCCCGCGTGGTCCTTCACCGTCTGTATATGTGACGATAAACAGCCCGGTGGCGAGAAACGGCCGGTTTCGGGCCCCGGCGGCCCGGACGGCCCCGGCGGGAGGCGGCGGGACCGGCACCACGGACCGAGGAGATCCATGACCGAACCGAGCGGGGGGCCCGTAGGGGCCCGTGGCAGACGCCACAGGGCGCCCGGCAAGCACCGCCGGCCGGTCGTCGTCCTGGTGTGGTGCCTGGCCGCCCTGCTCGTGGTCTGCGGCGGCGGTCTCACGTACGTGTACTTCAAGCTGAACGGCAACATCAAGGGCGTCGACATCAACGCCCAGCTCGGCACCGCGCGCCCCCACAACGTCGACAACGGCTCCGAGGACATCCTGGTCCTCGGGTCGGACTCCCGGGCCGGGAAGAACGACGAGTACGGCCGCGACAGCGGTACGGCCCGGTCGGACACGGCGATGGTCGTGCACGTCTACAAGGGCCACAAGAAGGCCAGCGTGGTGTCCATACCGCGGGACACCCTGGTGGACCGGCCCGCGTGCACCGACTCCAAGGGCCACCGGGTGCCGCCCCAGCACCTCGTCATGTTCAACAGCGCGTACGAGGCCGGCGGGCCCGCCTGCGCGGTCAAGACCGTCGAGTCGATGTCCGGCATCCGCATGGACCACTACATCGAGGTCGACTTCACCGGCTTCAAGAAGATCATCGACGAGCTGGGCGGGGTGAAGATCACCACGACGCGGGCCATCGACGACCCCAAGAGCCACCTCAAGCTCGCCGCCGGCACGCACACGCTCCACGGGGAGCAGGCGCTCGGGCTCGTCAGGACCCGGCACAGCATCGGCGACGGCAGCGACCTGGGCCGTATCCAGCTCCAGCAGATCTTCATCAAGTCGCTGATCAGCCAGATCAAGAGCGTCGGGGTGTTCAGCAACCCCAAGAAGCTCTTCGACCTCGCCGACACGGCGACCAGCGCGATCACCCCCGACTCCCAGCTCGACTCGGTGAACAAACTGATCGGTTTCGCCGGCGGCCTCAAGGACATCGGCGGCAAGAACCTCAAGATGATCACGCTGCCGGTGCGCTACGACCCGGCCGACGAGAACCGCGTACTGCCGCTGGCGAAGGAGTCGAAGCAGGTCTGGACGGCCCTCGCGCACGACCGCCCGATCCCGGCGTCCGCCACCAAGGACTCGGCGGGCGACAAGGAGAACGTGGGCCGGGTCGTCGAGGGCGGCTGACGCGCGCCCCCGCCGCCCGTACGCGCCCGCCACCGGTACGCCCCCCGGAATACATCCGGGCGCCCCCCGGTTTGGGCAGATGCGGCCGGTCCTGGCAGACTGGCTCGTCGGCCCCGGTTCACGTACGAGCACTCAGCACGTGCGACCCGGAGCCTTCCCCGCCCCCGGCGGGGATGTTCCCTAGGAGACACCTTGAAGCGCGACACCCACCCCGCGTACGTCGAGACCCAGGTCAGCTGCACCTGCGGTGCCTCGTTCACCACCCGGAGCACGATCGAGTCGGGCACCATCCGCGCCGACCTCTGCTCCGAGTGCCACCCGTTCTACACGGGCAAGCAGAAGATCCTCGACACCGGTGGCCGCGTGGCCCGCTTCGAGGCCCGCTTCGGCAAGGCCGCCGCCGCCAAGAAGTAGCGAGCAACCCGCGCCGGTCCTCGGTGCCCTCTCCCGGGCATCGAGACCGGCGCTTTGGCGTCCCGAAGCACCTTCGCAACCCGTGCGCAGCACTTTCGCATCAACCCAGGAGACCCCGATGTTCGAGGCGGTCGAGGAACTGATCGGCGAGCACGCCGATCTGGAGAAGAAGCTCGCCGACCCGTCGGTCCACCAGGACCAGGCCAACGCGCGCAAGCTCAACAAGCGTTACGCCGAGCTCACTCCGATCATCACCACGTACCGCTCCTGGAAGCAGACCGGGGACGACATCGGGACGGCCCGCGAGTTCGCGGTCGACGACCCCGACTTCGCCGCCGAGGTCAAGGACCTGGAGAAGCAGCGCGAGCAGCTCACCGAGAAGCTCCGCCTGCTGCTCGTGCCCCGCGACCCCAGCGACGACAAGGACGTCATCCTGGAGGTGAAGGCGGGCGCGGGCGGCGACGAGTCCGCGCTCTTCGCCGGCGACCTGCTCCGCATGTACCTGCGGTACGCCGAGCGCGTCGGCTGGAAGACCGAGATCATCGACGCCACCGAGTCCGAGCTGGGCGGCTACAAGGACGTCCAGGTCGCCGTGAAGACCAAGGGCGGCAACGGCGCCACCGAGCCCGGACAGGGCGTCTGGGCCCGGCTCAAGTACGAGGGCGGCGTGCACCGCGTGCAGCGCGTGCCCGCCACCGAGTCCCAGGGCCGTATCCACACCTCCGCCGCCGGTGTCCTCGTGACCCCCGAGGCCGAGGAGATCGAGGTCGAGATCAACCCCAACGACCTGCGGATCGACGTCTACCGCTCCTCGGGCCCCGGCGGCCAGTCCGTCAACACCACCGACTCCGCCGTGCGCATCACCCACGTGCCGACCGGCGTCGTCGCCTCCTGCCAGAACGAGAAGAGCCAGCTCCAGAACAAGGAGCAGGCCATGCGCATCCTGCGCTCGCGGCTCCTCGCCGCCGCGCAGGAGGAGGCCGACCTCGCCGCCTCGGACGTCCGTCGCAGCCAGGTACGCACGGTCGACCGCTCCGAGAAGATCCGTACGTACAACTTCGCGGAAAACCGGATCTCGGACCACCGCGTCGGCTTCAAGGCGTACAACTTGGACCAGGTGCTCGACGGGGAGCTGGACGCGGTCATCCAGGCCTGTGTGGACGCCGATTCCGCGGCCAAGCTCGCCGCCGCCCAGTAACCCGTCCCCGACCCACTCCCCGCCCCGACCACTCTCGCAGTCCGGAGGAACCAGCGTGCAGCCATCATCTGGGGGGCCCAGCGACCCTCAGCGGCTCCGCCGCGGGCCCGCACCCCGCAGTCTGCTGCTCGCCGAGGTGGCCCAGGCCACCCAGCGGCTGGCCGACGCGGGCGTGCCCTCACCGCGCTTCGACGCGGAGGAGCTCGCCGCCTACGTGCACAGCGTCAAGCGGGGCGAGCTGCACCACGTCAAGGACACGGACTTCGACGCCCGGTACTGGGAGGCCATCGCCCGCCGCGAGGCCCGCGAGCCGCTCCAGCACATCACCGGCCGCGCCTTCTTCCGCTACCTGGAGCTCCAGGTGGGCCCCGGGGTCTTCGTCCCCCGCCCCGAGACCGAGTCGGTCGTCGGCTGGGCGATAGACGCCGTACGGGCCATGGACGTCGTCGAGCCGCTCATCGTGGACCTCTGCTCGGGCTCCGGCGCGATCGCGCTCGCCATGGCGCAGGAGGTGCCCCGCTCGCGGGTGCACGCCGTGGAGCTGTCCGAGGACGCCCTCACGTGGACGCGCAAGAACGCCGAGGGGTCCCGGGTCACCGTGCACCAGGGAGACGCCCTCACGGCGCTCCCGGAGCTCGACGGACAGGTCGACCTGGTCATCTCCAACCCGCCGTACATCCCGCTCACCGAGTGGGAGTACGTGGCCCCCGAGGCCCGGGACCACGACCCGCAGATGGCACTCTTCTCCGGCGAGGACGGCCTCGACACGATCCGCGGCATCGAGCGCACCGCGCACCGCCTGCTGCGGCCCGGCGGGCTCGTCGTCGTCGAGCACGCGGACACCCAGGGCGGCCAGGTGCCCTGGATCTTCAGCGAGGAGTCCGGCTGGGCGGACGCCGCGGACCACCCCGACCTCAACAAACGCCCCCGCTTCGCCACGGCCCGCAAGGCCATGCCGTGAGCGCGCGGACCCCTGGCGGCACCCACAGAGCTTCGAAGAACGAGGAGTCAGGCTGATGGCACGGCGATACGACTGCAACGACGCGACCGACCGTACGACGGGTCTGCGTGAGGCCGCGTCGGCGATTCGCCGCGGTGAGCTGGTCGTGCTGCCCACCGACACCGTCTACGGCATCGGCGCGGACGCCTTCAGCGCCGAGGCCGTCGCCGACCTGCTCGACGCCAAGGGGCGCGGACGCAACATGCCCACCCCTGTCCTGATCGGCTCCCCGAACACCCTCCACGGCCTCGTCACGGACTTCTCCGAGCAGGCCTGGGAACTGGTCGACGCCTTCTGGCCGGGCGCGCTCACCCTCGTCGCCAAGCACCAGCCGTCCCTCCAGTGGGACCTCGGCGACACCCGGGGCACGGTCGCCATCCGCATGCCGCTGCACCCCGTCGCCATCGAACTGCTCACGGAGGTCGGCCCGATGGCCGTCTCCAGCGCCAACCTCACGGGACACCCGGCTCCCGAGGACTGCGACGCCGCCCAGGAGATGCTCGGGGACTCCGTCTCCGTCTACCTCGACGGCGGCCCGACGCCCGGCATCGTCCCGTCCTCGATCGTGGACGTCACCGGCAAGGTCCCCGTGCTGCTGCGGGCCGGTTCGCTCGACGCGGCCGAGCTCCGCAAGGTGGTACCCGACCTCGAGGTGGCCAATTGACCGCCCCTGAGGGGCGTGGCATAGCGGAGACCGCATACACCGGCAGCAACATCGACACCTTCCGCATCCTCCACGTCAGTACCGGCAACGTCTGCCGCTCGCCCATCACCGAGCGGCTGAACCGGCATGCCCTGAGCGTCCGCCTCGGCGCGCGCCTCACCGACGGGCTGATCGTGGAGAGCGCGGGCACCTGGGGCCACGAAGGGGCCCCCATGGAGTCCAACGCCGAGGCGGTCCTCGCCGACTTCGGCGCCGACGCGTCCGGGTTCGTCGGCCGCGAACTCCTCGACGAGCACGTCATCCGGGCCGACCTCGTCCTCACCGCGACCCGCGACCACCGCGCCCAGGTGATCTCGATGGGGCACTCCGCGGGGCTGCGCACCTTCACCCTCAAGGAGTTCACCCGGCTGGTACGGGCCATAGACCCGGCCACCCTGCCCGACCCGCTGGACGAGGGCATGGTGGAGCGCGCCCGCGCCCTGGTCCGCGCCGCGGCGGCGCTGCGCGGCTGGCTGCTGGCCCCGAGCGCGGAGGCCGACGAGGTCTACGACCCGTACGGCGCCCCCATCACGTTCTTCCGCTCGATCGGCGACGAGATCAACCAGGCGCTCGACCCGGTGGTCACGGCACTCACCGGCGTACCGGCCCGGCGCGTCCCCTAGGGCCTGTCGGGCCACGTCCGCGCCGGCGGGCAGCCGCGCGGCCCCAGGCCTACATTGGAGGGCAAGCACCGCTCCCGAGGCCCGGAGCCCGTCATGCCGGTCGTCCACCACGCACCCACCCCCACCCCCGTGCCCGCGTACGCGCCCTCGTACGAACGGCTCCTGCGCCAGGATCCCGAGATGGCCGAGGTGATTCTCGGGGAGGCGCGCCGGCAGGCCGACAGCCTCCAGCTCACCGCCGCCGAGAACATCACCTCGCCCGCCGTGCTCGCCGCCCTCGGCTCCCCGCTCGCCAACAAGTACGCCGAGGGCTACCCCGGCGCCCGCCACCACGGCGGCTGCGAGCTGGTCGACACCGCCGAGCGCATCGCCGTGGACCGCGCGAAGGCCCTGTTCGGCGCCGGGCACGCCAACGTGCAGCCGCACTCCGGGTCCGCCGCCGTCCTCGCGGCCTACGCCGCGCTGCTGCGCCCCGGTGACACCGTCCTCGCCCTGGGACTGCCGTACGGCGGGCACCTCACCCACGGCGCCCCGGTGAACTCCTCCGGCCAGTGGTTCCACTTCGTCGGGTACGGGATCGACGAGCGCACCGGCCTCGTCGACCTGCCGCAGGTGCGCGCCCTGGCCCGCGAGCACCGCCCCCGGGCGATCGTCTGCGGCTCGATCTCGTACCCCCGCCACCTCGACTACGCGGCCTTCCGCGCCGCTGCCGACGAGGTGGGCGCCTACCTGATCGTGGACGCCGCGCACCCGATCGGCCTGGTCGCCGGGGGAGCGGCGCCCAACCCGGTGCCGTACGCGGACGTCGTGTGCGCCACCACGCACAAGGTACTGCGCGGCCCGCGAGGCGGGATGGTCCTGTGCGGCCAAGAGCTGGCGGAGCGGGTCGACCGCGCGGTGTTCCCCTTCACGCAGGGCGGCGCGCAGATGAACTCCGTCGCGGCGAAGGCCGTCGCGTTCGGGGAGGCGGCGACCCCCGCGTTCAGCGCGTACGCCCACCAGGTCGTGGCGAACGCGCGCGTGCTCGCCGGCGCGCTGGCCGCCGAGGGCTTCCTGATCACCACGGGCGGCACGGACACCCACCTGATCACCGCGGACCCCGCCCCGCTCGGCGTGGACGGCAGGACGGCCCGCGGCCGCCTCGCCGCCGCGGGCCTGGTCCTGGACACCTGCGCCCTGCCGTACGCGCGGGGGCGCGGCATCCGCCTGGGCACCGCCGCCGTGACCACGCAGGGCATGACGGAGCCCGAGATGGCGGCGATCGCCGTGCTGTTCGCGGAGGCGCTGCGCGAAGGCGCCGAGAACCGGCGCGACGTACGCGCCCGGGTGCGGGAACTGGCCGAACGCTTTCCGCCGTACGGCCCCCTTTCCTGAATGGAATTGGTGTCGACAGGAAGCCGTGCAACCATCTGCCAGAACCGTGTGTCCTCCTCCCGGGGGGACGCGGTATCCGCCCGCGCTTCCGGTGCGGGCTAATGTGTGGTGCTCAGATGGCCAGCGATTCCTGTGGGGCAGCCTGTGCGTGATTACCTGCTGACGCTCTGTGTGACGGCCGCGGTGACCTACCTGCTGACCGGCCCGGTGCGGAAGTTCGCGATCGCGGTCGGGGCGATGCCGGCGATCCGCGCCCGTGACGTGCACCGGGAGCCGACACCGAGACTCGGCGGGATCGCCATGTTCCTCGGGCTCTGCGCGGGACTGCTCGTCGCGGACAACCTCCAGAACCTGAGCGGGGTCTTCGAGCGCTCCAACGAGCCGCGCGCCCTGCTCTCGGGCGCCGCGCTGATCTGGCTGGTCGGGGTCCTGGACGACAAGTTCGAGATCGACGCGCTGATCAAGCTCGGGGCGCAGATGATCGCCGCCGGTGTGATGGTGATCCAGGGCCTCACGATCCTGTGGATCCCCGTCCCGGGTGTCGGCACCGTCGCGCTCACCGCCTGGCAGGGCAATCTGCTGACCGTCGCGCTGGTGGTCATCTCGATCAACGCGGTGAACTTCGTGGACGGCCTGGACGGCCTCGCGGCCGGCATGGTGTGCATCGCGGCGAGCGCGTTCTTCCTCTACTCGTACCGGCTGTGGGTCGGGTACGGCATCGAGGAGGCCGCCCCCGCGACGCTGTTCGCCGTCATCCTCATGGGGATGTGCCTCGGGTTCCTGCCCCACAACATGCATCCCGCGCGGATCTTCATGGGTGACTCGGGCTCGATGCTCATCGGCCTGGTGCTCGCCGCGGGCGCGATCTCCATCACCGGCCAGGTCGACCCGGACCGCCTGTACCTGTTCGCCGGCTCCGAGCGGGAGGCCACGCACGAGATGCTGCCGGTCTTCATCCCGCTGCTGCTGCCGCTGACGATCATCGCGATCCCGTTCGCGGACCTGGTGCTGGCCATCGTGCGCCGTACCTGGAACGGCCAGTCGCCGTTCGCGGCGGACCGCGGCCATCTGCACCACCGGCTGCTGGAGATCGGGCACTCGCACAGCAGGTCGGTCCTGATCATGTACTTCTGGTCCGCGCTGATCGCGTTCGGTGTGGTGCTCTACTCGGTGCACTCGGCGGCGATGTGGATCCTGCTGCTGATCGTGCCGCTCAGCGCGGTGGGTCTGGTGCTCCTGCTGCTGCCGCGGTTCACACCGCGGGCGCCGCGTTGGGCGGAGTCGTTCGTCCCGCCCCGTTACCGGCGCCGCAAGCGGGCGGAGATCACGGTGGAGGACATCGTGCCCGGACTCGCCGCCGACGCACGGGAGATGCCCGGGGAACGCACGCCTGTTCCCGCCGGCGTCAACGGCGCGACTGCGCTCGGCGCTCGTTCGCGTCTTCCTGAACGCGGCAAGGCCGGGTCCCGGCGATGACACTTTTCCATTTACCGCACTGAGGTCCAATACCACACAACGCGCCCATTTCAGCAATACACATGGGCGCGCCCACTCTCACGTGTGACAGGTAGCACACCACCTGGGTAAAGACCTCATCAAATAGTTTGTGATACTGTTCACGAGACCCGGCGACAGAGCCGAAGGACCGTAGTGCGACGGTTCGTTGGCCCGAGAAACCTTCTCTCGGACCGGGCCTACGCTCGTCCATGACGACACCATCTGCCCCACCCAGCAAGCGGAGCTGCCGCCATGCCGTCCCACGACGTCCGGAACCTCCTTCACACCGCCGTGCCCACTGCCGCCGCCGGTGCCGTCGCCGCTGTCGTCAGTGGTGTGGTCGCCGGTGGAAAGGGAGCTCTGGGCGCGGGTGTCGGCGCGCTGATCGTGATCCTGTTCATGGGGATCGGGCTCGTGGTGCTCGAACGGACGGCGAAATCGCTGCCGCACCTGTTCCAGGCGATGGGCCTGATGTTGTACACAGCCCAGCTGTTGCTGCTGTTCATCTTCATGGCCGCGTTCAAGAACACCACACTGTTCAATCCGAAAGCCTTCGCCGCCACGCTCGTCGCGGCCACCCTGGTGTGGATCGGCGCTCAGGCGCGTGCTCACATGAAGGCCAAGATCCTCTACGTCGAACCCGAATCCTCGAAGGGCAGCGCGCCCCAGAAGTCGGGGTCCTCGACGTGAGGGGTAGGGCCGGGATAAGCGACTGTTCGGGACCCTGCTATCGTCCGGTGCCAACTGCGGCATTGCGGGCGCGGGCATCCGAGCTGACGCCTGTTGTTTCGACGCGAGGCTCGAAACCCGACCGCCGCTCCCCCATCCGTTCCACCTGTCCAGTGCCGAACCGCGGCTCAGCGCCGCGCCGACACAACGAGGTTGCCGTACCTATGCGCCATGCTGAAGGAGCCCGCGGTGAGTGCTGACCCGACGCAGGTGCTCGCCTTCGAGACCGACTGCCACATCTTCGACGGGTGTGGTTTCCCGGCACCCGGCCTGCACTCGTTCCTGTTCAAGCCCCTGATCGGGCACGGGGGCACCGGCACCAGCTGGTACTTCGACAAGACCATGCTGCTGGCCGTCCTGGGCTCGATCATCATCGTCGTCTTCTTCTGGGCGGCCTTCCGGAAGCCGAAGCTCGTCCCGGGCAAGCTCCAGATGGTGGCCGAGGCCGGTTACGACTTCGTCCGCCGCGGCATCGTGTACGAGACGATCGGCAAGCGCGAGGGCGAGAAGTACGTTCCCCTCGTCGTCTCGCTGTTCTTCTTCGTCTGGATGATGAACCTCTGGTCGATCATCCCGCTCGCCCAGTTCCCGGTGACGGCGATCATCTCGTACCCGGTCGGGCTCGCGCTGATCGTCTACGTCCTCTGGGTGTCGCTGACCTTCAAGCGCCACGGCTTCGTCGGCGCCCTCAAGAACTTCACCGGGTACGACAAGTCGCTCGGCCCGGTGCTCCCGCTGGCCATGGTGATCGAGTTCTTCTCGAACCTGCTGGTCCGGCCCTTCACGCACGCGGTGCGACTGTTCGCGAACATGTTCGCCGGCCACACGCTGATCCTGCTGTTCACGATCGCCAGCTGGTACCTGCTGAACGGCATCGGCATCGCCTACGCCGCCGTCTCGTTCGTGATGGTCCTCGTGATGACCGCCTTCGAGCTCTTCATCCAGGCGCTTCAGGCGTACGTGTTCGTCCTGCTGACCTGCACCTTCATCCAAGGTGCGCTCTCGGGTCACGGTGACGACCACGCCGACCACGCTGAGCCGGCCCGCGAGAAGCAGGCCGTGCTCGCCGAGGCCCACTGATCGTCCCTCCCTTACCCCCGCTCCCGTTATTTGTCCGGTGGCCAACCCCCACCGGTCCGTGAAAGAGAAGGAAGAACTGGCATGTCCCAGACTCTTGCTGCCGTATCCGGTTCCATCGGCTCCGTCGGCTACGGCCTCGCCGCCATCGGCCCCGGCGTCGGCGTCGGCATCATCTTCGGTAACGGCACCCAGGCCCTCGCCCGCCAGCCCGAGGCGGCCGGCCTCATCCGCGCCAACCAGATCCTCGGTTTCGCGTTCTGTGAGGCGCTCGCCCTCATCGGTCTGGTCATGCCGTTCGTCTACGGCACCTGATCTCCAGATCCGCCGCAGATCCACTAGACGAAAGGCACTGATGTGAGCCATCCCCTGGTTCAGCTCGCGGTCGAGGAATCGGAAAACCCGCTGGTTCCCCCGATCCCCGAACTCATCATCGGCCTGCTCGCCTTCATCATCGTCTTCGGTTTCCTCGCCAAGAAGCTCCTCCCGAACATCAACAAGGTTCTCGAAGAGCGTCGCGAGGCCATCGAGGGCGGCATCGAGAAGGCCGACGCCGCCAAGGCCGAGGCCGAGAGCGTCCTGGAGCAGTACAAGGCGCAGCTCGCCGAGGCCCGCCACGAGGCCGCGCGTCTCCGGCAGGAGGCGACCGAGCAGGGCGCCGCGATCATCCAGGAGATGAAAGCGGAAGGCCAGCGGCAGCGCGAGGAGATCATCGCCGCCGGTCACGCGCAGATCGAGGCGGACCGCAAGGCCGCGGCCGGCGCCCTGCGCCGCGACGTGGGCAAGCTCGCCACCGATCTCGCGGGCAAGCTCGTCGGCGAGTCCCTGGAGGACTCCGCCCGGCAGAGCCGCACGATCGACCGCTTCCTCGACGAGCTCGAGGACGGCGCGTCCAAGACGGAGGCCACACGATGAACGGAGCTAGCCGCGAGGCGCTGGCTGCCGCTCGTGAGCGTCTGGACGCGCTGACCGACAGCACGTCGGTCGACGCCGTGAAGCTCGCGGACGAGCTGGCCGCCGTCACGGCGCTGCTCCAGCGCGAGGTTTCGCTGCGCCGGGTCCTGACCGACCCGGCGCAGGACGGCGAGGGCAAGGCCGGGCTGGCCGCGCGACTGCTGGACGGGCAGGTGGGCGGTACGACCTCCGACCTGGTGTCCGGCATGGTCCGCTCCCGCTGGTCCCAGCCGCGCGACCTGGTCGACGCGGTGGAGGAGCTGTCGGCCGTCGCCGACCTCACCGCCGCCCAGCGGACCGGCTCGCTGGACAACGTGGAGGACGAGCTGTTCCGGTTCGGCCGGATCGTCCTCTCCAGCCCCGACCTCCGCGCCGCGCTGACCGACCGGTCGGCGACGGTCCAGGCCAAGACCGCGCTGCTCAGGACCCTGCTCGGCGGCCGCGCCGAAGCGGTGACCGAGCGCCTGGTCGTACGACTCGTGGCACAGCCGCGTGGACGTAGCCTGGAAGCGGGTATCCACACCCTGTCCAGGATCGCCGCGGAACGGCGCGACCGGCTGGTCGCCGTCGTCACGTCGGCGGTCCCGCTCAGCGACGGCCAGAAGCAGCGCCTCGGCGCCGCACTGGCGAGGCTTTACGGCCACCCGATGCACCTGAACCTCGACGTGGACCCCGCGGTCCTCGGCGGGATCTCGGTACGGGTCGGCGACGAGGTCATCAACGGCACGATCGCGGACCGTCTCGACGAGGCGGCCCGGCGACTGGCCGGCTGACCCGCACCACCGCAGAACAGCAGGACGAGCGGCCCGGTTGGGCCGTGCAGAGATTGCAGAAGATTCCTGGGGGTCGCCCCCAGACCCGCAGACCCCCAAAGAAACTTCGGGCCCAACAAGGAGAGCAGGGAACCCAGATGGCGGAGCTCACGATCCGGCCGGAGGAGATCCGGGACGCGCTGGACACCTTTGTCCAGTCGTACCAGCCGGACGCGGCCTCGCGCGAGGAGGTCGGTACGGTCAGCGTGGCCGGCGACGGTATCGCCAAGATCGAGGGACTTCCCTCGGCCATGGCGAACGAGCTGCTGAAGTTCGAGGACGGCACCCTCGGTCTCGCCCTCAACCTCGAGGAGCGCGAGATCGGTGCCATCGTCCTCGGCGAGTTCAGCGGCATCGAGGAGGGGCAGCCGGTCAGTCGTACCGGCGAGGTCCTCTCCGTCGCCGTCGGCGAGGGGTACCTGGGTCGCGTCGTCGACCCGCTCGGCAACCCGATCGACGGCCTCGGCGAGATCGCGACCGACGGCCGCCGCGCCCTCGAACTGCAGGCCCCTGGCGTCATGGTCCGCAAGTCGGTGCACGAGCCGATGCAGACCGGCTACAAGGCCGTCGACTCCATGGTGCCGATCGGCCGTGGCCAGCGACAGCTGATCATCGGTGACCGTCAGACCGGCAAGACCGCTCTTGCCGTCGACACGATCATCAACCAGCGCGACAACTGGCGCTCGGGCGACGTGAACAAGCAGGTGCGCTGCATCTACGTCGCCATCGGCCAGAAGGGCTCCACCATCGCGTCCGTGCGCGGTGCGCTGGACGAGGCCGGCGCGCTGGAGTACACGACCATCGTCGCGGCCCCCGCGTCCGACCCGGCCGGCTTCAAGTACCTGGCGCCGTACACCGGCTCGGCCATCGGCCAGCACTGGATGTACCAGGGCAAGCACGTCCTGATCATCTTCGACGACCTCTCGAAGCAGGCCGACGCGTACCGCGCCGTGTCCCTGCTGCTGCGCCGTCCGCCGGGCCGCGAGGCCTACCCGGGCGACGTCTTCTACCTGCACTCGCGTCTCCTGGAGCGCTGCGCGAAGCTCTCGGACGACCTGGGCGCCGGTTCGATGACGGGTCTGCCGATCGTCGAGACGAAGGCCAACGACGTCTCGGCGTTCATCCCGACCAACGTCATCTCCATCACCGACGGCCAGTGCTTCCTGGAGTCCGACCTGTTCAACGCCGGCCAGCGGCCCGCGCTGAACGTCGGTATCTCGGTCTCCCGTGTCGGTGGCTCCGCCCAGCACAAGGCCATGCGCCAGGTGTCGGGACGACTGCGCGTGGACCTCGCCCAGTTCCGTGAGCTGGAGGCGTTCGCGTCCTTCGGTTCCGACCTGGACGCGGCGTCCAAGGCGTCGCTCGCCCGTGGCCAGCGCCTGGTCGAGCTGCTGAAGCAGTCGCAGTACGCGCCGATGCCCGTCGAGGAGCAGGTCGTCTCCGTGTGGGCCGGCACCACCGGCAAGCTGGACGAGGTACCGGTCCTGGACATCCGCCGCTTCGAGTCGGAGCTGCTGGAGTACCTGCGCCGCGAGCGCAAGGACCTCCTCACCAGCATCGCCGAGGGCGGCAAGATGTCCGACGACACGATCCAGTCGATCGGCGACGCGATCAGCGCCTTCAAGCAGCAGTTCGAGACCTCGGACGGCAAGCTGCTCGGCGAGGACGCCCCGGCCGGCGCGGCCAAGTGACGACGGAAGGGACCTGACTCATGGGAGCCCAGCTCCGGGTCTACAAGCGTCGCATCAAATCCGTCACCGCGACCAAGAAGATCACCAAGGCGATGGAGATGATCGCCGCCTCGCGCATCGTCAAGGCGCAGCGCCAGGTGGCGGCCTCCACCCCGTACGCGACCGAGCTGACCCGCGCGGTCACCGCGGTCGCCACGGGGTCGACGACCAAGCACCCCCTGACCACCGAGGCCGAGTCCCCGGTCCGGGCCGCGATCCTGCTCGTCACGAGCGACCGCGGACTGGCCGGCGGCTACTCCTCGAACGCCATCAAGGCGGCGGAGCGGCTCACCGAGCGGCTCCGCGGTGAGGGCAAGGAGGTCGACGCGTACATCGTCGGCCGCAAGGGTGTCTCGTACTACGGCTTCCGTGAGCGCGAGGTCACGGAGTCGTGGACGGGCTTCACCGACAACCCGACGTACGCGGACGCCAAGAAGGTCGCGGCTCCGCTGATCGCGGCCGTCCAGCAGGACACGGCCGAGGGCGGCGTGGACGAGCTCCACATCGTCTTCACCGAGTTCGTGTCGATGCTGACCCAGACGCCGGTGGCGAACCGGCTGCTGCCGCTCAGCCTCGACCAGGCGGCCGAGGAGGCGGGCACGAAGGGCGAGATCCTTCCGCTGTTCGACTTCGAGCCGTCGGCGGAGGACGTCCTCGACGCCCTGCTGCCGCGGTACGTCGAGAGCCGTATCTACAACGCGCTGCTCCAGGCCGCCGCTTCCAAGCACGCGGCCACCCGACGCGCGATGAAGTCGGCGACCGACAACGCCGGGGATCTCATCAAGAGCCTCTCCCGGCTTGCCAACGCGGCCCGCCAGGCCGAAATCACCCAGGAAATCAGCGAGATCGTCGGAGGCGCGAGCGCCCTCGCCGACGCGACCGCGGGGAGTGACAACTAATGACGACCACTGTTGAGACGGCCGTAACCACGGGCCGCGTCGCCCGGGTGATCGGCCCGGTCGTCGACGTGGAGTTCCCCGTCGACGCGATGCCGGAGATCTACAACGCGCTGCACGTCGAGGTCTCCGACCCGGCCGAGGCAGGCAAGAAGAAGGTCCTGACCCTCGAGGTCGCCCAGCACCTGGGTGACGGCGTGGTCCGGGCCATCTCGATGCAGCCCACCGACGGCCTGGTCCGCCAGGCCCCGGTGACCGACACGGGCTCGGGCATCACGGTGCCGGTCGGCGACATCACCAAGGGCAAGGTGTTCAACACCCTCGGTCAGATCCTGAACGAGCCCGAGGCCGAGTCGCAGATCACGGAGCGCTGGCCGATCCACCGCAAGGCCCCGGCCTTCGACCAGCTCGAGTCGAAGACCGAGATGTTCGAGACCGGCCTGAAGGTCGTCGACCTGCTGACCCCGTACGTCAAGGGCGGCAAGATCGGTCTGTTCGGAGGTGCGGGCGTCGGCAAGACGGTCCTCATCCAGGAAATGATCATGCGTGTCGCCAAGCTGCACGACGGTGTGTCCGTCTTCGCGGGTGTCGGCGAGCGTACGCGTGAGGGCAACGACCTCATCGACGAGATGACCGAGTCGGGCGTCCTGGACAAGACCGCGCTGGTCTTCGGCCAGATGGACGAGCCGCCGGGCACCCGTCTGCGGGTCGCCCTGTCCGCCCTGACCATGGCGGAGTACTTCCGCGATGTGCAGAAGCAGGACGTGCTGCTCTTCATCGACAACATCTTCCGTTACACCCAGGCCGGTTCCGAGGTCTCCACGCTGCTCGGCCGTATGCCGTCCGCGGTGGGTTACCAGCCGACCCTGGCCGACGAGATGGGTGTGCTCCAGGAGCGCATCACCTCGACGCGTGGTCACTCGATCACCTCGATGCAGGCGATCTACGTCCCCGCGGACGACCTGACCGACCCGGCCCCGGCCACGACCTTCGCGCACCTCGACGCGACGACCGTGCTGTCGCGTCCGATCTCGGAGAAGGGCATCTACCCGGCGGTGGACCCGCTGGACTCGACGTCCCGCATCCTGGACCCCCGTTACATCTCGCAGGCGCACTACGACGCGGCCAGCCGCGTCAAGGGGATCCTGCAGAAGTACAAGGACCTCCAGGACATCATCGCGATCCTCGGGATCGACGAGCTGGGCGAGGAGGACAAGCTCGTCGTCCACCGTGCCCGTCGTGTCGAGCGCTTCCTGTCGCAGAACACCCACGCCGCCAAGCAGTTCACCGGCGTGGACGGTTCGGACGTGCCGCTCGACGAGTCGATCACGGCGTTCAACTCGATCTGCGACGGGGACTACGACCACTTCCCCGAGCAGGCGTTCTTCATGTGCGGTGGCATTGAGGACCTCAAGGCCAACGCCAAGGAGCTCGGCGTCTCCTGACCCGGTCTTCCGACCTGGCGGACGCTCGGAGGGGGGCGGGTCGACCTGCCCCCCTCCGGCGCATCCTCCGGTACCCCATAGAATCAATTCCAACACCCGGCCGCAGGGCCGGGTGGTGACCCGAGGAGCCACCCTTGGCTGCTGAGCTGCATGTCGAGCTGGTCGCCGCCGACCGTAGTGTCTGGTCCGGCGAGGCCACCCTGGTCGTCGCGCGCACCACGTCCGGCGACATCGGCGTCATGCCCGGTCACCAGCCACTGCTCGGTGTGCTGGAATCGGGCCCGGTGACCATTCGTACGAGTGGCGGCGACACCGTCGTCGCCGCGGTGCACGGCGGGTTCATCTCGTTCGCCGACAACAAGCTCTCGCTGCTGGCGGAGATCGCCGAGCTGGCGGACGAGATCGACACCCAGCGCGCGGAGCGTGCGCTGGAACGCGCGAAGTCCGACGACGACGACGCCGCCGAGCGGCGCGCCGACGTACGGATGCGTGCGGTGTCGGCGCGCTGACAAGCGCTCCGGCACAACGGTTCCACCCTCAGCCGCGGCCCTGGCTGGACTTCCAGACCGGGTCGCGGCTGAGGCGATGCGGGTGCGGTTCTGGGTCCGGTACTGGATAGGGCGAGGAGGTCGGTGGTGATGGTCCTCGCTCTGCTCGTAAGCGGACTGGTCGTCGTACTGGTGGCGGTGGGGCTCTTCGTCTTCGGTCTGCGCCGGCGGTTGATCCAGCGCTCCGGAGGGACCTTCGACTGCAGTCTGCGCTGGGACGTGCCGGAGGAGATCGACCTCTCCGGCAAGGGCTGGGTGTACGGGGTCGCCCGCTACAACGGCGACAGCGTCAACTGGTTCCGCGTCTTCTCGTACGCCCCCCGCCCCCGCCGCACCCTGGACCGCGCGTCGATCGAGGTGACGGCCCGCCGCGGCCCGCAGGGCGAGGAGGAACTCGCGCTGCTCTCCGACGCGGTGATCCTCGGCTGTGCGCACCGGGGCGTCCGGCTGGAGCTGGCGATGAGCGAGGACGCGCTCACGGGCTTCCTGGCCTGGCTGGAGGCCGCGCCTCCCGGCCAGCGGGTGAACGTGGCGTAGAGAGCCTGGGCGCGGGGCCCGGGGCCGGTCCGGCCCGGGGCTCCGGTACCGTACCGGGACAGGGTGAAGGGGGCGGCGCTCGAAGCGCCGCCCCCTTCAGTCATGCGGGTGTGTCACGAACCGGGTCGGTCCTACTGGAGACCGTTGCTGATCGCCGTGACCAGTTCGCCGTTGGCGGTGTCACCGGTGAAGTCCCAGAAGAACGCGCCTCCCAGGCCCTGCTGCTTGGCCCAGGCCATCTTGCCCGCGACGGTCGCCGGGGTGTCGTAGCTCCACCAGTTCGAGCCGCACTTGGAGTACGACGTCCCGGCGATGGTGCCGGTGGGCGGGCAGGTGTTCTTGAGGACCTTGTAGTCCTCGATGCCCGCCTCGTACGTGCCGGGCGCCGCGCCCGTCGCCGTGCCGCCCGGGGCGGCCTGCGTGACGCCGGTCCAGCCGCGGCCGTAGAAGCCGATGCCGAGCAGCAGCTTGGCCGCCGGGACGCCCTGCGCCTTGAACTTGGCGATCGCGTCGGCCGAGGTGAAGCCCTGCTGCGGGATGCCGGTGTAGGAGGTCAGCGGGGAGTGCGGCGCCGTCGGGCCCGCCGCGTTGAAGGAGCCGAAGAAGTCGTACGTCATGACGTTGAACCAGTTCATGTACTGGGCAGCGCCGGCGTAGTCCGTCTGCTCGATCTTGCCGCCGGCCGAACCGTCGGCCGTGACGGCCGCGGTGACCAGGTAGTTCGGGCCGAACTTCGCCCGCATGGCCTGCATCATGTTCTTGAACGCGTTCGGGCCGCTGGCGTCGCAGGACAGACCGCAGGAGTTCGGGTACTCCCAGTCCAGGTCGATGCCGTCGAAGACGTCGGCCCAGCGGGGGTCCTCGATGAGGTCGTAGCAGGACTGCGCGAACGCGGTCGGGTTCTTCACGGCGTCCGTGAAGCCGCCGGACCAGGTCCAGCCGCCGAAGGACCAGAGAACCTTGATGTTCGGGTTCGCGGCCTTGAGCTTGCGCAGCTGGTTGAAGTTGCCGCGCAGCGGCTGGTCCCACGTGTCGGCGACACCGTCGACGGCCTGGTCGGCGGTGTACGCCTTGTCCGTCGCGGCGTACGCGTCACCCATGACGCACTTGCCGCCGGTGACGTTGCCGAAGGAGTAGTTGATGTGCGTGATCTTCGAGGCGGAACCGGAGCTCACGATGTTCTTGACGTGGTAGTTCCGGTCGTAGACGCCCCACTCGGTGAAGTACCCGAGCTTGATCTTGCTGCCGGTACCGGGGGTGCCGGGGTCCGTGGAGCCGCCGGTGGTGCGGACCGCGCGGGCGCCGCTGACGGGGCCCACCTGGTCGATGGTGTCGCGGGCCTGGACGGTGTACGAGTAGTCCGTGCCGGCGGTGAGGCCGGTGTTGGTGTACGAGGTGCCGGTGACCGTGGCGACCTTCGTGCCGTTACGGAAGACGTCGTAGTTCTTGATGCCCTTGTCGTCCGTCGCCGCCGACCAGTTCAGCGTGACCGCCGTGTTGGTGATGTTGCTGGCGGTGGGGGTGCCGGGGGCCGAGGGCAGCGCGTCGCCGGGGACGCTCGGGCCGCCGTCGCAGGAGGCGCCGTTGAGCTTACAGCCGGAGGGCGATCCCGAGCCGGTGCCGTTGAAGCCGAAGGTGACGGACGCGCCGGGGGCCAGCGTGCCGTTCCAGGTCTTGTTCTTGCCCGTCCAGTGGTTGGCCGAGCCGGTGACGTCCGCGTCCCACGCGGAGGTCACGGTGGTGCCGGCGGGGAAGTCCCACTCGACGGTCCAGGAGGAGAGGGTCGTGGTGCCGGTGTTCTTCACCGTCCACCTGCCCTCGAAGCCCGAGCCCCAGTCGGAGGGCTTGGAGAAGGTGGCCGTGGCCGACGTGGCGGCTTCGGCGGGGGCGGCGAGCCCGACCATGGCGGCCAGGGGCAGGAGCAGCGCGGTGAGGCCCGCGACGGCTCTCGATCTGAACCTGTTCTTGAGAGCAGGTGGGATGTTCAAAGGTGCTCCTCGGTGGAGTGAGTACCGGACAATTCGGGGGTGGTCCGTGCACTGGGCACACCACGTCGGCTCACCGCAGTGTGTGCGGTGAGAGTAGGAAGGTCTGGACCAATCGTCAATAGGTCCAGACCACCGACGGTGATAGGTGGGCTACACACCCAACTCCTGCGCGAGCATGGCCGCTTGGACCCGGCTGCGCAGCGAGAGCTTGCCCAGCACCCTGCTGACGTGCGTCTTCACCGTCGCCTCCGCCATGTCGAGGCGTACCGCGATCGCAGCGTTCGACAGCCCGTCGCCCAGGCACGAGAGCACTTCACGCTCTCTGCGGGTAAGCGCTTCCAGTACGGCCGGGTCCGCCGCGCTCCCCGCACGCGCCGCCGTGGAGGACGCCGTGGGGGACGCGAACTCCGCGATCAGGCGGCGCGTGACGGCCGGTGCGATCAGACCCTCGCCGCGGGCCACCGTCCGTACCGCCGTGAGCAGGTCCGCGGCCTCGGTGTGCTTCAGCAGGAAGCCCGCCGCCCCGGCCCGCAGCGCCCCGAAGACGTACGCGTCCAGGTCGAAGGTGGTCAGCACCAGCACGTCCGCGAGCCCCTCCTCGACCACCCGCCGGGTCGCCGCCACCCCGTCGAGACGCGGCATCTGCACGTCCATCAGCACCAGGTCCGGCCGGAGTTCACGCGCCAGGGCCACCGCCTCCTCGCCGTCCGCGGCCTCGCCGACCACCTCGATGTCCGGCGCGCTGCCCAGGATGAGGACCAGCCCCGCGCGGACCGCCGACTGGTCCTCGGCCACCAGCACCCGGATCGTCATCGCCCCTCCCGTACTTTCCCGGCGTTCCTGGCGCTCCCGGCGGCTCCGAGAAGC
The DNA here is from genome assembly GCF_011694815.1 of Streptomyces liangshanensis. NCBI lineage: Bacteria > Bacillati > Actinomycetota > Actinomycetes > Kitasatosporales > Streptomycetaceae > Streptomyces > Streptomyces liangshanensis. The sequence goes on along the minus strand of NZ_CP050177.1, from coordinate 2,463,300 downwards.
CCGGCGGTCCCGGTGATCCGGGTGGTCCCGGTGGTCCCGGTGGTCCCGGTGGTCCCGACGGGCACCCGGGCCCGTACCCGCCAGATCCTCCGCCCGCCGCCGTCGGTGACGGGCCCGGCCGCGAACACACCGTCCAGCAGCGCCACCCGCTCCCGCATCCCCACCAGACCCGCTCCCGAGCCGGGCGCCCGGGGTCCTGGCCGGTCCCCGTACAGACTCTCCACCGTTACGGTCAACTCCTCCGCGCCGTCGACCGGTTCGACGGCCAGCCCGACGAACACCCGCCCCGGAGAGGCGTGTTTGAGGGCGTTGGTCAGCGATTCCTGCACGATGCGGTACGCGGCCAGCTCGACCGGCGCGGGCAGCGCACGACCCCCGGGCAGCCCGTCGTCGAGGACGAACTCCAGCCCGCTGGCGGCCCCGTTGGTGCCCGCCTGCGCCAACAGGGAGTCCAGGGCGCGCAGGCTCGGCGCGGCGGCCGGCTCCGGGTCACCGCCGCCGCTGTCCCGCAGGATCCCGATCAGCCGGCGCATCTCCGCGAGGCCCTCCACACTGTTCTCCCTGATCACGGTGAGCGCGTCCCGGGTCGTGCGCGCGTCGTCCAGCGAGAGCGCGGCCGTGGAGTGGATCGCGATCGCCGACAGGTGGTTGGCCACCATGTCGTGCAGTTCGCGGGCCATCCTGGCGCGCTCGGCCGTCACCGCCTGGCTCCGGTCGATCTCCGCCAGCAACGCCACCTGCCGGGTCCGCAGCCGGGCCGTCTCCGCGGCGTCCCGGTGGTTGCGCACGAGGGCGCCCGTCGCGGCGGGCGTGAAGCCGACGACGCCGAGGGCGATCCCGATGAGCAGGGCGTCGGCCGTACGGAACCACGCGAGGAACCCGACCGTCGCCGCGATCGTGAGCAGACCCGTGACGCGCGGGACCCGGCGGGCGGCGGCCGGGGTCCCGTACAGGACAGCCGCGTACACGAGATCCGTGAACATCACGACGGTGGCGACGCTGCCCCGGGTGAACTGGTCCGCGACGAGGGCGAGCGTGCCGACGGCGAGGGCGGTCGCGGGCGCGGTCCTGCGGAGCGGCTCCATCGCGGCCATGACGACCACGGGCACCAGCACCCAGGCGCCGTTCCACAGGCGGGGCCCTTGGGTGTGGACCCCCGCCGCCCACAGCACGACGCCGCCCAGGAGCCCCGCCGAGGCGATCAACACGTCGTCGCGGTGCGGCCGGACGGCGCGGCCCGGGCGGAGGGAGGCGGTCATGCCTCCATGAAACACGGCGTGCGGGGTGGTGGCGTCGGCGTGCCGGGGGAGTGGCGGGTACATCGAAAGATGCAGTGGGGATTCGTCACCGGCGACGACGCCGGGGCGGCGGCCGGTCGGCAGGCTGGACGGTGTCGGGCCGGGGCGTATCCGTCGGGGTCGCGCTCGTCCGGGTCGTGCCCGTCCGGGTCGTGTCCGTGAGGCGCGCCGGCCCCCACCCCACCGAGAGGAACCCCCGTGATCGTCACCCTGATCATCGTCTGCGAGGTGGGCTTCTGGGTGCTGCTCGCCGCCGGCCTGGCGCTGCGGTACGCGGCGGGGAAGCGGCGCCTGGGGGCCGCGGTCCTGCTCCTGGAACCCCTGCTGGAGCTCGTCCTGCTGGTCGCCACGGCCGTCGACCTCAGGAACGGCGCCGCCCCGGACTGGAAGCACGGCCTGGCCGCCCTCTACCTCGGCTACACCGTCGCGTACGGGCACTACACGATCCGGTGGATCGACGGGCACGTCGCCCACCGCTTCGCCGGCGGCCCGCCCCCGCGCAGGCCGCCCCGCTACGGGACCGCCCGCGCCGCGCACGAGGCCAAGATGTGGCTCCGGACGCTGCTGGGCGCGGCGGTCGCGGTCGCCCTGCTCCAGCTCGCCGTCCTGTACGTCGGCGACGGGGGCGACACCGGCTCGCTGAGGCAGTGGCAGTTCACCGCGCTGCGGGCCGCCGGGATCCACGGCGTGATCGCCCTGACGTACACCCTCTGGCCGAAGAAGGAGCCGGCGGTCACGGCCGGCTCCCGCGAGGAGCGCTGAGCGCGGCGCCCCTCGGCGCCCCGCCCCGTCCTACCGCTCGCCGCCCGGCACCCAGAGCACGTCCCCGACCTCCTTGTTGGCCACCCTGGCCAGGATGAACAGGAGGTCGGAGAGGCGGTTCAGGTACGTCGCCGCCAGGGCGTTCATCGTGTCGCCGTGCACCTCCAGCGCCGCCCACGTCGAGCGCTCCGCGCGCCGCACGACCGTGCAGGCCTGGTGCAGCAGCGCCGCGCCCGGCGTGCCGCCCGGCAGGATGAAGCTGCGGAGCTTCTCCACCTCCTCCAGGAAGCGGTCGCAGTCCCGCTCCAGCTTGTCCACGTACGCCTGCTCGACCCGCAGCGGCGGGTACTCGGGCTCCGCCACCACCGGGTTGCACAGGTCCGCGCCCACGTCGAAGAGGTCGTTCTGGACGCGGACGAGGACCTTCACGATCTCCTCGGGCAGCCGGCCCAGCGCGATCGCCGTCCCGATGCAGGCGTTGGCCTCGTTCGCGTCGGCGTACGCGGCGATCCGCGGATCGGTCTTGGCCGTACGGCTCATGTCGCCGAGCGCCGTCGTGCCCTTGTCGCCGGTGCGGGTGTAGATGCGCGTCAGATTGACCATACGACCAGGGTAGTGAGGCCCCCCGAGGTGCTGCGCCGTACGGGGGACAACCCGCTCAAGTGCCCGGTACGGGGCCCCTGATGACCCCCTCCGGTGTGATGTCCGTCATGTGAGACGTGACGCGCATCTCTTCGCCGCCATCCGGCCGCCCGCGAACGCTAACCTCCGGCAGAGCACGCAAATGTAAACCCGGCGTTAAGACCGGGGCGATTCAAGGGGTGTGTCGTGGCCAGGAAGCTCGCCGTCATCGGGGCCGGACTCATGGGGTCCGGGATCGCGCAGGTCTCCGCCCAGGCGGGCTGGGACGTCGTCCTGCGTGACGTCACCGACGCGGCGCTGGCCCGCGGGATCGATGGCATCCGGGCCTCGTACGGCAAGTTCGTCGCCAAGGGCACCCTGGAGGAGGCCGACGCCGACGCCGCGCTGAGCCGGATCACCACCACCACCGACCTGGACGCCGTCGCGGAGGCGGACCTCGTGGTGGAGGCCGTGTTCGAGCGGCTGGACGTCAAGCACGAGATCTTCCGTCAGCTGGACAAGCTGGTACGGGACGAGGCCGTCCTCGCCTCCAACACCTCGGCCATCCCGATCACGAAGATCGCCGCCGTGACGGACCGTCCGGAGCGCGTCGTCGGCACGCACTTCTTCTCGCCGGTGCCGATGATGCGGCTGTGCGAACTGGTCCGCGGGTACAAGACCAGCGACGAAGCGCTCGCCACCGCGCGGGAGTTCGCCGAGTCCGTCGGCAAGACGTGCGTGGTGGTCAACCGCGACGTGGCGGGCTTCGTGACCACCCGGCTGATCTCCGCGCTCGTCGTGGAGGCGGCCAAGCTCTACGAGTCGGGCGTCGCGTCCGCCGAGGACATCGACACCGCCTGCAAGCTGGGCTTCGGACACGCCATGGGCCCGCTCGCCACGGCCGACCTGACGGGCGTCGACATCCTGCTCCACGCCACGGAGAACATCTACACCGAGTCGCAGGACGAGAAGTTCGCCCCGCCGGAGCTGATGCGCCGGATGGTGGACGCGGGTGACATCGGCCGCAAGAGCGGGCAGGGGTTCTACAAGCACTGAGCCGCACCGCCGTCGCGACCTCACCCCACCGGGTGAATTCGGTATCGGTTCGCTCACGGACGGCAACTTCCACGGCTGCGTGACAGTCAGTGGGGTGCGAGACCGAACAGGCCATGGAGCACTGAGCACTCTCGGGGAGCGCATATGCACATCAGGGGCGACCACGCCGAGCTGGTCGTCGAGGGCCGCCTCGACGTGCGCAGCGCGGCGGACGCCCGTACGGTCCTGCACTCGGCCGTCGACGGCGGAGCCGGCGACCTCGTGCTCGACCTCACCGATCTGGACTCCTGGGACGCCACGGGACTCGGCGTCATCATGGGGGCCCACCGACGGGCGGGACGGTGCGGGCGCAGACTCGTGCTGCGCAACGTCCCGCCGCAGATGCAGCGGCTGCTCGTGGCCACCCGGCTCCACCGCATCCTCGCGATCGAGGGCGGCATCGCGGCGGAGTCGCTGCCGCGGGTGTGAGGGGTCCGTTCCGGTGGGTGACGGACCGGCGGGTACGTCCGCCGGTGCGCGGCCCGCGCGCCGCCGCGCGCCGCACGTACTCCCCGATGCGCCGCACAATCCTCACGAGAACGTGACTTCCTGGGCAGGTCAGCACCCCGCCTGTTCGTAGATACTGTCCGGAGCCTAGGGTTTCGGCCGTCTGCGGATCGACCGACCCATGGAGCAGGCACCGGACCGGAGCGACAGACAAGCGTGCGAGGCCGGGGGGCAACCGCACGCCACGATCTGGGGGACTTTCACGATGGACCCGATGAGCCGGGGAGCGGAAGAACAACACGGCCACGACGGCGAAGGCGCCGCCGGGAGCGCCGACGAGCAGCGGCCGTCGCGTGAGCCCCTCACCCCACCCCAGGGACACATCAAGGGCGCGGGCGCGACCACGCCTGTCCCCGCCCGTACCGTCCAGCTGATATCGGGCGACTTCCTGCTCACCGTCAACCCGGTCGACGGCACGGAGATAGAGCCCTGCCCGCCGGGCCGCAAACCCGCCGCACCCATCCGGCGCAGCGCCACCGAGCGCACCGCCCTCCAGCGCGCCGGCCGCCCGCCCGTCCCGCCGGGGCCCGCCGCGCCGCCCCTCCCGCTCCTGGAGCGCGGCGCCGAGCACAAGGAACTGGTCGAGCTGCTCGGCCGCGGCCGTTCCGTACGACTCACAGGACAGCCCGGATCCGGCCGCACCGCGCTCATCGAGGCCGTCGGCGCCGAGTGCGCGGACCTCGCGCCGGACGGAGTCGTCCGGCTCTCCGGACACCGCCGCACCACCACCGAGCTGCTGTACGACCTGTACGCCGCCGTCTACCGCATCGAGCTCTCCCGCCCCGACCGGGCCGCCCTGCTCGAACGCGTCCACGGCATCGGGGCCGTCGTCCTCCTCGACGACCTGGAGATCGGCGGGGAGGCCCTCGACGAGCTGCTCGCCGCGACGCCCGAGTGCGCGTACCTGCTCGCCACCGCGCCCGAGGCCGACCCGCCGTCCGCCACCGCGCGCCTCCACGAGGTCCTGCTCGGCGGCATCGGCCGCGGGGGCTCGCTGGAAGTGATGGAACGCGCCGTCGACCGCCCCCTCACGGACGAGGAGGCGAACTGGGCGGGAGACCTCTGGTTCGAGTCCGAGGGGCTGCCCCTGCGCTTCGTCCAGGCGGGCGCGCTGCTGCGCCAGCGCGACGTCCTGCGCGGCGCGTCCGCCGAGGCGATCGACGACTTCGAGCCGTTCGCCGAGGCCACCGGGGACGTACCGCTCGTCGTGGGCCTCGGCACCGCCGACGGCTACGACCCGCCGCTGCCCACCGTCGGCGAGGGCGCCGCGCCCGCGGCCCTGCTCGCCTCCCGGCTGAGCGAGTCCGCCCGCGCCACCCTGCGCTTCGCCGTCGCGCTCGGCGGCGAGGTGCCGCACCAGGCGCACCTGCCCGCGCTGATCGGCGACACCCACGCGGACGCCGCCCTCGGCGAACTGATGGCGTGCGCGCTGATCTCGCCGGTCGGCACCCGCTACCGGCTGGCGACCGGCGTCGCCGTACAGCTGGAGGCGGAGGGGTACAGCGAGGACGCGGTGTCCCACGCCCACACGGCCGCCCAGCACTACGCCTGGTGGTCGGCGCACCCCTCGGTCACGCCGGAGCGCGCCGCCGCGGAGGCCGACGCGATCCTCGCCGCGATGGCGCCGCTGGTCACGAGCCCGGAGGCGGGGCACGCCAGCGCGGCGGTCCTGCTCGCCCGCAGCGCCGCGCCCGCGTTCCTGGCCGGGCTGCACTGGGGCGCCTGGGAGCGGGCCCTGCGGTCCGGCTCCGAGGCCGCCAGGCTGGCGGGGGAGGTCGCGGAAGAGGCGTACTTCCACCACGAGTTGGGCGTCCTGGCGCTGTGCGTGGGGAACCTGGAGCGGGCCCGCGCCGAGCTGGAGGCCTCGATCGGCATGCGGGGCGCGGTCGCCGACCGCAGCGGTACGGTCGCGGGGCGCCGCGCGCTGGCGCTGGTCACGGACCGCGAGGGCGGGCTGACCGGGATGCCGGGCCTGTCGGGCTTCGGGGTGCCGGGGAACGCGTTCGGCGCCCGTACGACCCCGGGCGACGCGCCGCCCACCACGCCCAAGGCGCTCGCGCTGGGCGGCGGCTCGGCGGGGGTGGCCGCTCTCCCCGCCCTGCCGTCGTCCGCCGGCAACAACATGCTGGTCACCCGCAACGACACCCCGGTCGGCGGCACCCCGACCGTCGCCGTCCCGCCCTCGGGGCGCGGCCGCCGACGCCGCGCGGTCTTCGGCGGGGCGCGCCGCAACCTGGTCGCCGCGGGCACGGGCGCGGTGCTGGCCGCCGTCCTGGGCACGGTCGTGACCCTGGGCGCGACGTCCAACAACGACAACAACCAGCTCGACCACGGGACGCCGGGCCAGTCGCTGGAGCCGGACGACGGCGACGGCGGCGTGCAGCAGGACCAGCCGGGAACGGGCTCGACCAACCGCCCCATCGGCGGCAACGCGGCGGCCCCGGGCGAAGCGGCCCCCCCGTCCCCCACCGGCACCGGCACCCCCTCGGGCACCCCCACCACCACGGACACCCCGTCCCCGACCACCAGCTCCACCTCGACACCCCCGGACGACGACCCGTCCACCCCCACCAAGTCGCCCACGAAGTCCCCGTCCCACCCGACGACCCCCTCGGACACCCCGAGCGAAACCCCGTCGGACACCCCCTCGGACACGCCCTCCGACCCGCCCAGCGAAACCCCGTCGTCGGACTCCACCCCACCGACGGCCAGCTCCTCCCAACCCAGCCTGAGCGCCGGCACCCCGACGAGCACCCAGACAACGCAGGGCGGCGTCATCGCCTGACCGGGCGGGTTGTCGGACTGGTGAGTCAGCCCTCCTTGGAGAGCGACGCACCGTCGCCGTCGTCAGACGTACACGACGCGGACGACGGTCACCACCAGCACGGCCGCGCTGACGTAGTAGCGGACGACAACTCCGCCGACCGTGGCGTCACGGCGATCCGTGTCGGCCTTGACCGGGGTGGAGCCGAGACCGTACGGATCGGCGGCCAGGCGCCGCATGCCCGCGTCGAAGACGGTCTGTAACGCGCGAGGCATGGCGCGGCGCGCCTGTTCCGCGGGCGGCGCGTACTGGAGGCGGTAGGTCACGCGGTCTCCGAGCCCGGAGCGGCATCGTGCGCGCCGATGTCCTCGCCGCGGGCCAGCCTCTCGAAGAGGGCGTCGTCCTCGTCGTCCGCACCCGTCCCGGCCAGCGCCCAGCGCACCAGAGCCGCGGGAAGCCGGTCGGCGGGCACGTGCTCGATCTCGCGATCGAACTCCGCGGCCCGGCCGGCGTCCATGGTCGCGCGCACGCCCGCGATGGTGCCGGGCAGCTCCACGAGCTTGCCGCCGATGACGGTCTTGAAGGTGGCATCCACGATCTTCCCCTTCCCCCGCCACACGGTACGCCCGCCCGCACAGCCGGTTACCTTCTGCGCACCGAAACCCACTCGTCCGAGTCGGCCCACGGCGGTGCGGGCAGTGCTCGGTGAGCCCGAGTGCACGGGTGGGTGCTGTGGCTGGCTGACCGTGTTCGTCCAGCGGCACGACGGGGGGAGTTCGGCCGGTCGTGGTCGTCCCGTCGGCAGCCGTACGACGTGAAGGGCCCGGCCTGTTGCTCAGGTCGGGCCCTGTCGCGTCAGAACAGGCGGAGTTTGTCGTCCTCGATGCCTCGCATCGCGTTGTAGTCCAGGACCAGGCAGCCGATGCCTCGGTCCGTGGCGAGGACTCGGGCCTGGGGTTTGATCTCCTGGGCCGCGAAGACGCCCTTCACCGGGGCCAGGTGGGGGTCGCGGTTGAGGAGTTCGAGGTAGCGGGTGAGCTGTTCCACGCCGTCGATGTCGCCGCGCCGCTTCAGTTCCACCGCCACCGTCGCGCCGTCCGCGTCCCGGCACAGGATGTCCACCGGGCCGATGGCCGTCGGGTACTCGCGGCGGATCAGGGTGTAGCCCTCGCCGAGCGTCTCGATGCGGTCGGCGAGCAGCTCCTGGAGGTGGGCCTCGACGCCGTCCTTGATCAGGCCGGGGTCGACACCGAGTTCGTGGGACGAGTCGTGGAGGACCTCCTCCATCGTGATGATCAGTTTCTCGCCCGCTTTGTTCACCACCGTCCAAGTGCCGTCATCCTCTTTGAGGGTGCAGGGCGGCGACATCCAGTTGAGGGGTTTGTACGCCCGGTCGTCGGCGTGGATCGACACACTGCCGTCGGCTTTGACCAGGATGAGGCGGGGCGCGGAGGGCAGGTGGGCGGTGAGCCGGCCCGCGTAGTCCACGGAGCAGCGGGCAATGACGAGACGCATGGTCGGCAACGCTACTCGACCCGTCGTGTCGCGCGCGATTCGCCCCGGAAGCCCCGTTCGTTATTGGCCGGTTGTGTTCCCATTCGCCTGGTGCGGGCCCGACTGCGCGCCTAACGTGGATACCTGAGGTCGCCGGTCGTGCACGCTGCGTCGTCGTCGCCTCTTTCCGTGCCCGCAAGACCCCGGTCTTCGGGGTCGCGAGAGGAGAACTCATGTCGCTCGACGTCTCACCGGCACTGTTGGAACAGGCCGAGCGAGGCGAGGTCGACGAAGCGGCTTTCGTCGACTGCGTCCGGACCTCCCTGCCCTACGCGTGGGAGATGATCAGTTCTCTGGTGGCTCAGCTGAAGGTGGACGGTGGACAGTTCGCCGACAACCAGACGCCGCCGCCGGACGAGCAGGCACGTGGTCAGTTGCTGCGCGCCCTCGCGAGTGATGCCATTCGCGGAGCGCTCCAGCGCCACTTCGGAGTGCGTCTCGCCTTCCAGAACTGCCATCGTGTCGCGGTGTTCCCGCTGGATCCCTCGGTCGACGAGCGGCTGGCCCGATTCACCTCGATACGCGGCCAGTTGCTCAACCAGTCCCCCGAACTCCGGGACTGCTGACGTCCCGTGCCGCCACTCCGCCGCCTGAATCGGCGGAGTGGCGGTGCTCCGCCGGACAGGCCCTACGTCAGCAGGGGGAGTACGTCCGCTCCGAGCCGCCGTACGTTCCCCTCCGTCGACGCCAGGTCGCCGGAGCCCTCGACGAGCAGCGCGAAGCGCGTGATGCCGGTACGTTCCGCCGTGGCCGCCAGCCGGTCGGCGGCGAGCCGGGGGGAGCCCACCGGGTGCATGCCGCAGAGCAGTTCCGTGTAGCCGACCGGGTCCCGCATGGTCCTTTCCCGGCCGTCCACGGTCACATGGGCGCCGAGCCCCTGCCGCAGCCAGCCGGGCATCGCCTTGACGAGGCTCTCCCTCGCCTCCGCGTCCGTGTCCGCGATCTGCGCGACCCCCGCCGACACGTGCGAGGCCTCCGGATCGTGCCCGGCCGCGCGGGCGTGCGTACGCCACAGGGCGACCATCTCCGCCTTCTCGTCGTCGCCCGAGTGCATGCCCAGGAGCATCGGCAGGCCGCGTTCGCCCGCCAGCTGGACGCTCCGGGGCGAGGTGCACGCCACGACGACCTCCGGGGCCGGCGCGTCCATCAGCTCGTCCGGCCGCGGTACGACGGCGACCTCACGGAAACCGAACCGGTCGCCCGCCGCCCCGACGCGGCTCTCGCGCAGCCAGCGCAGCAGCAGGTCGAGGGACTCGGGGAAGTCCTCCTCGAACGCCCGTAGGCCGTTGCCGAACACCTCCAGGTCCACCCAGGGACCGCCCCGGCCCACCCCGAGCGAGAACCGGCCCCCGGAGACCAGGTGCAGCAGCGCGGCCTGCTCGCCGAGGGCGACCGGATGCACGTTCGGCAACACGCTGACCGCCGTACCCACCCTGAGGCGCCGGGTCCTGCCGAGCAGCAGCCCGGCCAGGGTGACGGCCGACGGGCACACGCCGTACGGCACGAAGTGGTGCTCGGCCAGCCAGACCGAGTCCAGGCCGGACTCCTCGCCGACCTCGGCGGTACGCACCGCCCGGTGCAGCGCCTCACCCTGTCCCTGGCCCGGGAACTGGGCCGCGAGCACAAAAGCTCCCACACGCATCGCTCTCTGCCTCCTTGCGGCCGACGCGACTCCCCCTACCGGCAACAACGCCTGACACGTGCCAAAGGCACGGCTCCCCGCAAAGTTCTTGCGATTGTCCGGTAAGTCCCCCTTGTGGTGGGAGTTGTCCCGGGCCGTGTGCGACGCCCGCCCGCGGGTACGGGCCGTACGCTGGAGCTGAACCGTGCTGCCTGCCCCGTGAGGTGTCCTGTGTCCCCGCGCCGCAACCGCCCCAAAGGCGGCGAGAAACCGACCGAACCCGCCGGCGAAGCGGGGGACCGGTACGGCGGTTTCCAGCGCACGGAGGGCTGGCAGGGCGAGCAGTGGTCCGTGCGCCACGTCGCCGGCGCGAGCGCGGCCGGCAAGCGCTACCGCTGCCCCGGGTGCGACCAGGAGATCCCCTCCGGGGTCGCGCACGTGGTGGCCTGGCCCGAGTACGGCGGGGTGGAGGACCGGCGGCACTGGCACCAGGCGTGCTGGAACGCCAAGGACCGCCGCACCTCGCGGGTGCAGCGGTCCCGTAACGCGCCCCGCTACTGACGACCGCCCGCTGGTACGACACCGGCGGCCGCCGACGAATCACCGGCGGCCGGACCCGCCCGCGCGGTCAGACGTCGCGCCGGTCCAGCGAGAAGAACGCGCCCGTCATCGCGACCACCGTCACGCCGATCATGATCCACAGCGGCAGCCAGCCGGTCGGTCCCGAGCTGTCGGTGGAGACGCCCGTGTTGTCGTAGAGCGCCGCGAGCATGTTGGGGATCGAGTAGTTGAACAGCGCGTCCCGCAGCCCGTCGAGCGAGTCGGCGAACATGAACATCGCCAGCACCAGCGGCAGCAGGACCACACCGATCATGATCGTGATCGCGCCCGCGGAGTGCCGGATCAGCGCCCCGACGGCCAGCGACAACAGCCCCAGCGTCGCGACGAAGAGGCTGACGCCGACCGTCGAGCGGAACCACACCTCGCCGGAGGGCGAGGGGGCGTCGGTGATCGCCACCTGGAGCGCGCCCACCAGCGCCGTGGTGACCACGACCAGCACGAAGATCAGCAGAAAGAAGACCAGCGACTTCGCGCCGAGCACCCGGACCCGGCTCGGGCACGCCGTCAGGGTCGTACGGATCATGCCGGTCGAGTACTCGGACGAGATGGTCAGCACGCCGAGCGTGATCACACAGATCGAGCCGAGCAGCACCCCGAAGAAGCCGAGGGTCAGCACGTCGTCGTTGATCGACTCGGTGGACGAGGCGGAGACCACCCAGGCGGTGAGCGTTCCGATGCCGACCATCAGGACGAGCATCACGCCGAGGGTCCACATCGTGGAACGTACGGACCGGAGCTTGGTCCACTCGGACGCCACGGCGTCGCCGAGCGTGGCACGCCGCACGGGGATCGGGGAGACGTAACCGCCCACCGGGCCCGCGCCCCACTGCGGGGCCGGCTGCTGCGGAGCGTGCTGCTGGTACGGGGTCGTCATCGGGCGTCCTCGTTGCTGTCGCGCTTCGTCGTCTGAACGGCCGGGGCGGCCGGAGCCATGGGGGCCGCGGGGGCTACGGGAGGAGCGGCCGGGGCCGGCGCGGGAGCCGCGGCCGGTACGGCGGGGGCCGGCGCCCCCGCGGGCGGCGTCGTCGCGTACGGGTTCTGTCCGGGCGGCGGCGGCGCGTACCAGCCCTGCTGCGGCGCCTCCTGGACCACCGGCGGCGCCGGGGTGCCGTACCCCTGGTGCTGACCCCAGCCCTGCTGCTGCGGCGGCTGGAAGCCCTCCAGGGCGTCCGACGTCGAGCGGTAGTCCACCACGCTCTGCGTCATCCGCATGTACGCCTCCTCCAGGGAGGCCTGGTGCGGCGACAGTTCCCAGACCCGTACGTCCGCCTCGTGCGCGAGGTCGCTGATCCGGGGGAGCGGCAGCCCCGTGACGCGCAGCGCGCCGTCCGGCTCGGACAGCACCTGGCCGCCCGCCTCCGTCAGCGCCGCCGTCAGCTTCTCGCGCCGCGGCGGGTCGATCGGCGCGGTCCGCACCCGCGCGAAGTCCGCGGAGTTGGCGGAGATGAAGTCCGTGACGCTCATGTCGGCGAGCAGCTGCCCGCGCCCGATCACGATCAGGTGGTCGGCGGTGACGGCCATCTCGCTCATCAGGTGCGAGGAGACGAAGACCGTACGGCCCTCGGAGGCCAGCCGCTTCATCAGGTTGCGGACCCAGAGGATGCCCTCGGGGTCGAGACCGTTGACCGGCTCGTCGAACAGCAGCACCTGCGGGTCGCCGAGCAGCGCCGCCGCGATGCCGAGCCGCTGGCCCATGCCGAGCGAGAAGCCCTTGGAGCGCCGCCGTGCCACGTCCTGGAGGCCGACGACCCCGAGGACCTCGTCGACCCGGGCGGCCGGGATGCCCGACAGCTGGGCCAGCGACAGCAGGTGAGTACGGGCGGTGCGGCCGCCGTGCACGGCCTTGGCGTCGAGCAGCGCGCCGACCTGGCGCGGCGCGTTCGGCAACTGCCGGAAGGGATGGCCGCCGACCGTGACCTGCCCGGCCGTGGGCTGGTCGAGCCCGAGGATCATCCGCATCGTTGTGGACTTGCCGGAACCGTTGGGGCCCAGGAACCCGGTCACGGTGCCGGGCCGTACCTGGAAGGAAAGGTTGTGCACGGCCGTCTTGGCGCCGTAGCGCTTCGTCAGGCCGATCGCCTCGATCATTCGCCAGCCCCATCGACAGGTCAGGTCGTCGGGGCAGTGGCCGCTCGTGGACCGAATGCCCCCCGTTTGAGTTAGGAGGATATCCGGGCCTTGACGGTTCCGGCCAAGTCGTTACGACGGAGCGTCGGCGGCGGATTTGTCGCGGCGACGACGTATTCGCCCGGGCCGCTCCCGTCAGGCGTCGCGCCTCTTCATCACGATCCAGCCGCCGACCAGCGCCGCCGCGACCCACAGGACCAGGATCCCGAAGCCCTCCCACGGCCCGTACGGCGCCCGGTCCGTGTTCATCGCGTCCGGCACCACCTGGAGGATCTTCCGGCCCGCCTGGTCGGGGAAGTACCGCGCGACGTCCTTGGCGCCCGGGACCGCCGCCAGGATCTGGGAGACCAGGAAGAAGAACGGCATCAGGATGCCCAGCGACAGCATCGAGCTGCGCAGCATCGCCGCCACCCCCATCGAGAACACGGCGATCAGCGCCATGTAGAGCCCGCTGCCGATGACCGCGCGCAGCACGTCAGGCGCGCCGATGGTCGTGCTGTGGTCGCCCAGCAGCGCCTGGCCGAGGAAGAAGGAGAGGAAGCCGGTGAGGAGCCCGACGATCAGGGCCAGCACCCCGGCCACGAAGATCTTGGAGAAGAGGAAGAGCGAGCGCCGGGGGACGGCGGCCAGCGAGGTGCGGATCATGCCCGAGGAGTACTCGGAGCCGACCACGAGCACCCCGAAGACCACCATCGCCAGCTGGCCGAGGACCATCCCGGAGAAGCTGGCGAACGTCGGGTCGAAGGTGGCCCGCTGGGCGTCGCTGAGGTCGTCGAACGTCGCGTTGTACACCGCGCAGAGGACGGCGCCCAGGGCGACGGTCACCACGAGGGCGCTGATCAGGGTCCAGGTGGTGGAGGAGACCGTACGGATCTTGGTCCACTCGGACCGGAGGACCGCCGGTGCCGCTGTCAGTGCCATGGGTCAGGCTCCCTTGCCCTCGAACCGGTCCGGACCCCACTGCGGCACCGCGCCCCCGGTCGGCGGGCCCCCGCCGGCCGCCGCGTGGGCGTGGTACTCGACGGACTCCGCGGTCATCTGCATGAAGGCGTCCTCCAGGGAGGCGCGCTGGGCGCTCAGCTCGTGCAGCACGATGCCGTGCCGCGCCGCCAGCTCACCCAGCTCCTCGGTCTCGGCCCCGTCGACCTCCAGGACCCCGCCCTCCCCCTCGACCGGGGTGTGGCCGGCCGCCGCGAGCACGTCCCTCAACTCCTCGCGCTGCGGCGAGCGCAGACGCGCGTAACTGCGGGAGTTGTCGTGGATGAACTGGGCCATCGAGGTGTTCGCGAGAAGCCGTCCCTGACCGATCACGATCAAGTGATCCGCTGTCAGGGCCATTTCACTCATCAGGTGACTGGAGACGAAGATCGTCCGGCCCTCGGCCGCCAGGGCTTTCATCAGATTGCGGATCCAGTGAATTCCCTCGGGGTCCAGACCATTGACCGGTTCGTCGAACATCAGGATCTCGGGATCACCGAGCAGCGCCGAGGCGATTCCGAGGCGTTGGCCCATACCAAGGGAGAAACCCTTGGACTTCTTCCGCGCCACGGCCGTCAGTCCGACCATGTCCAGCACCTCGGACACCCGGCGCTCCGGAATGCGATTGCTCTGCGCGAGACAGAGGAGGTTGTTGTACGCGGTCCGGCCACCGTGCATGGCCTTCGCCTCCAGCAGCGCCCCGATGTGGGTGAGGGGCTCCGCGAGGTCGCGGTAGCGCTTGCCGTCGATCCTGACCGAGCCACCGCTCGGATTGTCCAGATCGAGCATCATCCGCATCGTGGTGGACTTGCCCGCGCCGTTGGGCCCCAGAAAGCCCGTCACGACCCCGGGTCTGACCTCGAAGGAGAGGTGGTCGACGGCGACCTTGCGGCCGAAGCGCTTGGTGAGACCCTCAACCTCGATCATGCGGACAACCTAAGGGCACCAAAAGCCCCCCGCCACCGGAGTGGCAGGGGGCTTACGCGATCGTTACGCGGACCTCGATCCGGCGCGATCCGGCGCGATCCGGAAGGATGCCGTCAGCGCGACTGCTGCGCCGGCACCCCGCGGGAGATCGGCTCGTCGTCGGCCGGCGTGCCCGCGGCGGCCACCGCGGCACCGGTCAGCGTCGCCAGCATCTCGCGGACGTTGGTCAGCTGCGCGTTGATCGAGTCGCGGCGGTTGGTGAGCGCCGCCAGCTCGCGCTCCGACTCGCTGCGGATCCGGTCGGCCTTGGCGTTCGCGTCGGCCACGATGTCCTCGGACTGACGCTGGGCCGTCTCCACCGTCTGACGGGCGCGGCGCTCCGCGTCCGTACGCAGCTTCTCGGCCTCCAGGCGCAGCTGCTCGGCGCGGTGCTCGATCTCCGCCAGGCGCTTCTCGGCCTTCGCCTGACGCGACGCGAGGTCACGCTCCGACTGCTCACGCCGCTTGGCGAGGTTCGTCTCGAAGTCCGCGGCGGCCTGGGCGGCCTTGGCGCGGGTCTCCTCGAAGAGCGCGTCCGCCTCCT
This sequence comes from Streptomyces liangshanensis, assembly GCF_011694815.1. Taxonomy (NCBI): domain Bacteria; kingdom Bacillati; phylum Actinomycetota; class Actinomycetes; order Kitasatosporales; family Streptomycetaceae; genus Streptomyces; species Streptomyces liangshanensis. The sequence goes on along the minus strand of NZ_CP050177.1, from coordinate 2,447,842 downwards.
CGCGCTTGGACTGCGCGTCCTTCTGCGCCTCCGAGCGCAGCGTCTGCGCGTCGCCCTTCGCCTTGTCGACGATGCGCGTGCCCTCGTCCTCGGCCCGGGCCTTGCGCTCCGTCGCGAACGACTCGGCGTCGTTACGGACCTGCTGGGCCGCCGACTCGGCGAGCTCGCGGTGCTGTTCCGCCGCGCGACGGGCCTCCTCGCGCAGGTCCTTCGCCTCCTCCTCGGCGAGACGGAGGATCTTCTCTACACGCGCGCCGAGGCCGGCGTACGACGGCTCCGCGTCGCTGACCTGGGCCTGGGCGTTCTGCGTTTCGAGATGCAGCTCCTCGATGCGCTTTTCCAGCGCGGTGATGCGGGCCAGGGCGCTGTCACGGTCGGCGACGAGTTTGGTAATGCGGTCGTCCACCTGACCACGGTCGTAACCACGCCGCACGAGCTCGAAGCCGAATGGGGAGGATGTGTCACTCATGGGGTTCCTGTCGAATGAGACCGGTGAGGTGATAGGGGGAATCCTAGGGGCCGGAGCGGCGTGTCATCGTGTTGATGCCGGTTTGATATGGAGAATGTCCAGCCTTTTGAGTGGCTAGCCGTCCGAAGACTTGCCACCCGAACGATTCGTTCCGGCCGCCGCACCCGCCTTGACCGGGTTGTCCTTCGCCGGGCCCGACGGTGCCTCCAATGACCCCAACGCTTCGAGCACGTCCTGGACACGGGAGATCTCCGTCTGGATGTCCGCGCGTCTGCGGGTGAGGACGTCCAGCTCCCGTTCGCCGTCCTCGACCATCTGCTTGGCGGCCTGCTGGGCGTCCGCGCGCAACGTCTCGCCCTCCTTGGTCAGTTCGGCCTTCTTCGTCTCGGCCTCCTTGAGGAGCCCCTCCGCCTTGCGCACGGCGGCGATCCTGACCCTGCTCGCCTCGGAGTTGGCCTCCGAGACCAGCTCCTCCGCCTTGCGCGCCGCCTCGGCCCGCTGCTCCTCGGCCGCCTTCATCAACGCGTCGACCCGCTCGCCCGCCGTCCGCAGCTGCTCGGACGTCTCGCGCCGCGCCCGCTCGTGCAGTTGCTCGATCTCCGACTCGACGCGCTGACGCAGTTCCTCGCCCCGCTCGCGTATGGCCGTCGCGTCGCGCCGCGCGCCCACCAGCAGTTCGTCCGCGTCCGCCCGGGCCTTCTCCACCAGGGAGTTGCCCTCGATCGTCGCCTCCGCGTCGATGCGCTCGGACTCCTTGCGGGCGGCCGCGACCATCCGGTCCGCCTGCTCCTCGGCCTCGGTGGCGGCGCGCAACGCCTCCTCCTGGGCCTTGTTGATGAGCTGGTCCGCCTGCTCGGCCGCGTCCGCACGGCGCTTGGCCGCGTCCTTGCGCGCCTCGTCGAGCAGCCAGTCCGTCTCCTCCTGCGCCTCGGTCCTGAGCCGCTCCGCCGCCTCCGCGGTCTCCGCCTTCAACCGCTCGGCCTCGGCCCGCAACCGCTCCGCGGCCTGCTGCGCCTGGCCCATCGCCTCGGCGGCCTCGGCGCGCATCCGCTCGACCTCGCCGGTCGCCTCCGTGACCAGCCGGTCCGCCTGCGCCGCCGCGTCCCCGCGGATCCGGTTGGCGTCCTCCCTGGCCTCGGCCCTCGCCCGGGACGCGTCCTGCTCGGAGGCGACCAGCGAGTCGGACGCCTCGGTCCTGGCCCGCTGCGCGTACTCCGCCGTGTCCGCCCGCAGCCGCTCCGCCTCCGCGATCGCGTCCGTGACCGTCCGCTCGGCGAGCGCCTGCGCCGCCTCCGACTCCGCGTTCGCCCGCGCCCGGATCCGGTTGGCGTCCTCCGTGGCCCGCTCCCGCTCCGCGTACGCGTCGCCGCGCACCCGGTCGGCCTCCTCCTGCGCCTCCGTACGCGTCCGGTCCGCCGCGTGCTCCGCCGCCGACCGCAGCCCGGCGATCTCCTGCTCGGCCTGGTCCTGGAGACCGGCCACCGCGTCCCGTACCTGCTGGGCCGTCTGCTCGGCGGCCGTCACCAGCTCCGTCGCGCGCCGGTCCGCCTCCTCGACCAGCCGCTGCGCCTCGGCCTGCGCCTCCTCGACCCGCTTGCGGGCCGACGCGAGCAACTCCTCGCTCTGCTCGCGGACCGCCGCGCGCTCCTGGTCCGCCTCCGCGCGGGCCGCGGCGAGCGTCTCCTCCGCCTCGCGCCGCCGCCGGGCCGCCTCGTCCTGCGCGGCCGCCAGCGCCTCCGCGGCCTCCGTACCGACCCGCTCCGCCGCCGCGGCGGCCTCGGCCCTGATCCGGTCGGCGCTCTCCTGCGCCTCGTTCTTGAGCCGCTCCGCCTCCGTCGCGGCCTCGGTGCGCAGCCGTACCGCGTGCGTCTCCGCCTCGGCGCGGGACTGCGCGGAGTCCGCCGCCGCTTCCGTACGGAGCCGCTCGGCCTCCTGCTCGGCCTGCGCCTGGAGCGTACGGATCCGCTCGGCGGCCTCCGCGCGCAGCCGGTCCGTCTCCTCGCCGGCCTCCCGGCGGATCCGCTCGCTCTCGCCGCGGGCCTCGGTGAGCGCCTCCTCGGCCGACGCGAGGCGCTGCTCGGCCTCCGTGTGCAGCCGGGTCAGCTCGCCCGCCGCCTCGGCCTTGCGGGACTCGACGCCCCGCTCCGTCTCCTCGCGCAGCGCGGCGGCGGCCTCCTCGGCGGCCTTCTTCGTCGCCTCGGCCTGCTCCTCGCCCTCCGCCCGCAGCCGCTCGGCCTCGGCGCGGGTGCGCTCCAGCGTCTCCTCGGCCTGCCGACGCAGGGTCGTGGCCCGCTCGATCGCCTCGGTACGGACCCGCTCGCTCTCCGCGGTCGCGTTCGTCCGCGCCTCGTCCGCGTCGGCCTTCGCCTTGGTCAGCAGCTCCTCGGCGGACCTGGCCGCCTCCTCGATCTGCTGGACGGCCTCGCGCCGCGCCTCGCCCCGGATCCGCTCGCCCTCGGCGACCGCGTCCGCCCGCAGCTGCTCGGCCTCGCCGCGCAGCCTGCGCGCCTCCTCCTGGAGCTCGACGGTCTTGGCGCGGTACTCCTTCGTGTCGTCCTTGGCCGCGCCCTTGAGCTGGTCGGCCTGCTCGGCCGCCTCGCCGCGCAGCCGGTCCGCCTCGGCCTCCGCCTCGCGGCGGATCCGCTCGGCCTCCTCACTCGCCGACCGGATGGTGGCCTGGGCGTCGTCGGACGCCTTGTTCAGGACCTCCTCCGCCGTCCGGGCCGCCTTCGCGAGCTGCGCCGCGGAGTCCTCCGCCGCCGCCGTACGGGCCCGCTCGGCCGCCTCCGCGACCAGCTTCTCCGACTCGGCGCGGGCGTCGGCGAGCGCCTGCTCGGCCTCGGCCTTCGTCGCCTCGGCCTCCTGGGTGGCCTCGCCGACCAGCCGGGCGATCTCCGACTTGGCCGTACGGGTGCGCTGGTCGTTCTGCGAGTCGGCGGCGGCCATCCGCTTGGCCGCGGCCTCCCTGGCCTCCGCCTCGACCTTCTCGGCCTCCGCGCGGGCCTCGCGCAGCCGCTCCTCGGCGGCCTGCATCCGCTGCTCGGCGGCCCGGCTGATGTCACCGGCCTGCTGGCGCGCCTGGTCGGACTCGGCGGTGCTGGACGTACGGAGCTGCTCGGCGTGGCTCGTGACCTCCTGCGCCTGCGCGGACGCGGCGTTCAGCAGCCGCTCGGCGTCCCTGCGGGCGCGCTGGAGGAGCGCCTCGGCCTCGGCGCGGGTCGACTCGGCCTCGGAGCTGAGCCGGCGGCGGGCCTCGTCGGTGACCCGGGCGGCCTCGGCGCGGGCGGCGGCCAGCGACTGCTCCGCCTCGGCGCGCGACTCGTCGAGGAGCCTCCGGGCCTGGGACTCGGTCCTGGCGCGCAGCTGCTCGGCCCACGCGACGTTCTCGTTGACGTGCGACTCGACGGTCTGGCGGCGCTCGGCCAGCTCCTGGTCGAGGCGCTGGCGGCGCTGGACGGCCTCCGCGTGCAGCTCGGCCTGGAGCCGCGCCTGGTGCTCGGCGTGCTCCTGGAGGATGCGCTGCGTCTGGGCCCGGGCGTCGCGCAGCTCGCGCTCCGCGTCGGTGCGCATCTGCTCGGCCTGGATCTGCGCGTTACGGAGCAGCTGGTCGGCCTGGTAGCCGAGGTCGGCGTTGTCGTAGGAGGGACGGGTCGCCAGATTGCGGCGCGCCTCGTGCAGCTTGGCGCGCAATACCTCGACCTGGTAACCGAGGTCCTCGGCGTGCTGGACGGCCTTCTCCCGCGCGGTCTTCAGCCGTTCCATCTCGGCTTCGAACCGCGAGAGGTGGTCGTCGTCAGCTCGGTGGCTCTCCTGGCGTTCGTAGCCCCGCACTGCGCGGTCCCATCCGTCCCCTGGTCGCAACTGCCCTATAGAGCCCGTTCTTTCGGTGAACGGCCCCCCCGGGGAATGGTGTCAGATCTTCGGTCGGGGCGCGGCCCCGGCCCGGCCCCGGCCCGGAGCGGTCCACTCTACCGGGCCGGGAATGCTTGAGGTCAGTGCTCCGGGGCCGAGGTGACCAGTTCTGTGAGGACTCCGTGACAGTCCTTGGGATGCAAGAAGGTGATGCGGGAGCCCATGGAGCCGGTGCGGGGCTCGTCGTACAGCACCCGGACGCCCTTCTCGCGGATGTCCTGGGCGTCCCCGTCGACGTCGGCGGTCCCGAACGCGAGGTGATGGACGCCCTCACCGTTCTTGGCCAGCCACTTCCCGACGGCCGAGTCCTCCCGGATCGGCTCCAGCAGCTGGAGGTACGAGGCGCCGCCGTCCGAGGTGCCGTTGATCCGGAGCATGGCCTCGCGGACGCCCTGTTCCTCGTTGACCTCGGTGTGGAACACCTCGAAGCCGTAGGTGGCGCGGTAGAACTCGACGGTGGCGTCGAGGTCGAAGCAGGCGATTCCGATGTGGTCGATGCGCGTCAGCATGGTCCCAGTGCAGCGGTACGGCGGCGGTTACGCAACGTGCGCGCTGTCACACGCGCTGCCGGGTGACCGGGGGTGCTACCCCTCAGTACATTGGGGTTAACCCTCGTTCACCTCCTCACGCCGCACCGCAGCGGCAACGCAAAGGGGATCGCGTCTCATGGCTGACACGAACAAGACGAACAAGACCACCTCGGTGATCGTCGCGGGCGCCCGTACCCCCATGGGCAGGCTGCTCGGATCGCTCACGTCCTTCTCCGGCGCGGACCTCGGCGGGCTCGCCATCAAGGCGGCGCTGGAGCGGGCCGGGATCGGCGGCGAGCAGGTGGAGTACGTGATCATGGGCCAGGTGCTCCAGGCCGGCGCGGGCCAGATCCCGGCCCGCCAGGCGGCCGTCAAGGCCGGCATCCCGATGAGCGTCCCCGCGCTGACGATCAACAAGGTCTGCCTCTCGGGGCTCGACGCGATCGCCCTCGCCGACCAGCTGATCCGCGCCGGGGAGTTCGACGTCGTGGTGGCCGGCGGCCAGGAGTCGATGACCAACGCGCCGCACCTGCTGCCCAAGTCCCGCGAGGGATACAAGTACGGGGCCGTCGAGATGCTCGACGCGATGGCGTACGACGGGCTGACCGACTCCTTCGAGGACATCGCCATGGGCGCCTCCACGGAGAAGCACAACACGCGCCTGGGCATCGCCCGCCCGGCGCAGGACGAGTTCGGCGCGCTGTCCCACCAGCGGGCGGCGGCGGCCAGGAAGAACGGGATCTTCGAGGCCGAGATCACCCCGGTGGAGGTCCCGCAGCGCAAGGGCGACCCGGTGCTCTTCAGCGAGGACGAGGGCATCAGGCCCGAGACGACGGTCGACTCGCTGGCCCGGCTGCGGCCCGCCTTCGCCAAGGACGGCACGATCACGGCCGGCACGTCGTCGCAGATCTCCGACGGCGCGGCGGCGGTCGTGGTGATGAGCCGGGCCAAGGCCGAGGAGCTGGGCCTCGAATGGCTCGCGGAGATCGGCGCCCACGGCAACGTGGCGGGACCCGACAACTCGCTCCAGTCGCAGCCCTCGAACGCCATCAGGCACGCCCTGGAGAAGGAGGGCCTGGAGGTCGGGGACCTGGACCTGATCGAGATCAACGAGGCGTTCGCGGCGGTCGCGGTCCAGTCAATGAAGGATCTCGGGGTCTCCCCGGAAAAGGTGAACGTGAACGGCGGGGCGATCGCCCTCGGGCACCCGATCGGCATGTCCGGCGCCCGGCTCGTGCTGCACCTGGCGCTGGAGCTCAAGCGGCGCGGCGGCGGGGTCGGCGCGGCGGCGCTCTGCGGGGGCGGCGGCCAGGGGGACGCCCTGATCGTGCGGGTGGCGAAGTAGCCGCGGTCCCGACGATCCGTACGGCATGACGAGCAGGTGACAGGAGGAACGGGAGCTGTGATGCAGGACGTCCCCGGGCTGGTGGCCCAGGCGCGGGAGGGCAGGCCGCGGGCCGTGGCCCGGCTGATCTCCCTGGTGGAGGGGGCGTCCCCGCAGCTGCGCGAGGTGATGGCGGCGCTGGCGCCGCTCGCCGGAGGCGCGTACGTGATCGGGCTGACCGGTTCGCCGGGGGTCGGCAAGTCCACGTCGACCTCCGCGCTGGTGTCCGCGTACCGCAGGGCCGGCAAGCGGGTCGCGGTGCTGGCCGTCGACCCGTCGTCGCCGTTCTCCGGCGGGGCGCTGCTGGGCGACCGGGTACGGATGTCCGAGCACGCGTCCGACCCGGGCGTCTACATCCGCTCCATGGCGACCCGCGGCCACCTCGGCGGCCTCGCCTGGTCGGCGCCGCAGGCGATCCGGGTCCTGGACGCGGCCGGGTGCGACGTGATCCTGGTGGAGACGGTCGGCGTCGGCCAGTCCGAGGTGGAGATCGCCTCCCAGGCCGACACGTGCGTGGTGCTGCTCGCCCCCGGCATGGGCGACGGCATCCAGGCGGCGAAGGCCGGGATCCTGGAGATCGGTGACGTGTACGTCGTCAACAAGGCGGACCGCGACGGCGCCGACGCGACGGCCCGCGAGCTGAACCACATGCTGGGGCTAGGCGAGGCCCGGGGCGCCGGCGACTGGCGGCCGCCGATCGTGAAGACCGTCGCGGCGCGGGGCCAGGGCATGGACGAGGTCGTGGAGGCGCTGGAGAAGCACCGTGCGTGGATGGAGGAGCACGACGTCCTCACCACGCGCCGGGCGGCCCGCGCGGCCCGCGAGGTGGAGACGATCGCCGTCACCGCCCTGCGGGAGCGCATCGCGGACCTCCACGGCGACCGCCGCCTGGAGACCCTGGCGGGCCGGGTCGTGGCGGGCGAACTGGACCCGTACACGGCGGCGGACGAACTGATCGCGGGCCTGACGGAACCGGAGGCCGGGTGACGGCCCGGAACCGCCCCTGACGCGGCCCTGAAGGGCGGAAACCGCCCACGCGGCCCCCGGGCGTCTCGTTAGGGTTCCGCCATGACCCGACAAACCAAGGCGAACAACTCAACTCAGCCCACCTCGTTGGTACTTCGCGACCGCTCGTCGAGGCTGTGCGCGGAGCCGGGGGCGCTCCTGCTCGACCAGGACGGGACACGAAGACGCATACCGCTGGCGGCGGTCGAGAGAATCCGGGCCGACGACGCCCGCCCGTCTGCGGTCGAGGTGGTGCTGACGGCCCCCGACGGCGTTCCGGGCACGGTGTTCCGGCTGAACTGCCGCAACAGCGCGGCGGTCACGGCCTTCGCGGACGCGGTCAACGGCGCGCTGCCGCGCCGCGAGGACGGCGCCCCGCGGCGGGACGGCGCGGAGCTGGTGGAGGTGCTGCCGCCGAAGCGCCGTCAACCTTGGTCACCCAACTGGTGGTTGATCGGAGCCGTCACCGGGCTGGTGTGCTACGTGGCCGGCTTCGTGACGCTGGTCGTGAGGGGCGACGTGGTGGGGGCGATCCTGTGGGTCATCGGTATCTCGCCCCTCATCAAGGCGCTGGTCCTCCTTTCCGTGGTGGTCAAGGCGCTGTACACCCGGTGGATCCTTCGGCGTCGCGGTATCACCGTGCTGGCGGTGCCCTACGGCAACGGGTACGCGTTCACCGACGCCAAGGGGACGGAGCGCCGGGTCGAGATCGACGGCGCCGCGAGGCCGGTGAGCACCGGGCCGGAACGGTACGAGATCAACTACGACCCCCTCCGCCCTGCCCGGACTGCGGCGGTCCTGCCGGTGGGCAGCTGGATTCTCCGGACGCTGGGAGTGGTGTTCGTCCTGCTGCCCGCGGTCGCTCTGGGGCTCTATCTGGTGCCCTTCCAGCTGGTCGAGTCGCTGTTCCTCTGAGCGGGCGAGGGGGAGCGGCCGGCGGGCGGCCGAACGGCCGGCCGGAAAGCCGGGCCGTTCGGCTGACGGCGGTCAGTCGTCGTCGCCGTGGTCGTCGTCGCGGTTGTCGCGGTCGTGGCGGTCCTCGGTGGTGCCCGCCGGCGTGACCTTGCCCGTCCTCGTGTGGACGGTCAGCTCGTGCGTACGGCCGTCCTCGCCGCGTACGTCGACGTCCCAGGCGCTCGTGTGGTCGTCGTCCAGGTCCACGGAGGTCACCGTGCCCGGGACGGAGGCCAGGGCGGCCTTCGCGGCCTCCTGGGCGTCCACCGTGGCCGCCCGCAGCGCGGCGCGCTCGGCGAGGTCCTCCCGGTCGTCGTCGCGGTCGTCGTCCCGGCTGTTGTCGTCCTGGCGGCCGTCGGCGCGTACCGTACCGGCCGCGTCGATCCTCAGCTCGTGCCACCGGCCGTCCTCGCCGAGCACCTCGACCTCCCAGACGCTCCCGCGGTCGTCGTCGCGTTCCAACGAGGCCACCGCGCCCGGGTACTTCGCGAGCGCGGCGGCCGCGGCCTCGTTCGCGGTGCCCGGCGCGCCGGCCGCCGTGGTGGGGGTGCTGGCGGTGGTGGTCGTACGGCTCCGGTCGTCGGCGACCCGGGTCGTACCCCTGTCGTCGTCGCGTCCTTCGCCGCCCACCGCGACCGCCGTGTACGTGCCGCCGCCGACGAGTGCCGCCGCGGTGACGGCCGCGATCACCAGATTGCGCTTCATGGAGGGTCCTTCCGAAGTCGGTCCGTCGTGGATGTCCGTCGTGGATGTCCGTTGTGGATGACCCCAAGGTGGCCCGGCGAGGCTGAACGCAGCCTGAAGCCACCTGAAGAGATCTTCAGGTGGCGTTTGGGAGGGTGGGGGCATGCGCCTGCTGATCGTGGAGGACGAAAGACGGCTCGCGGTCTCGCTCGCCCGGGGGCTGACGGCCGAGGGCTTCGCCGTGGACGTCGTCCACGACGGCCTGGAGGGCCTGCACCGGGCCGGGGAGGGCGTGTACGACCTCGTCGTGCTCGACATCATGCTGCCCGGCATGAACGGCTACCGCGTCTGCGCCGCCCTCCGGGACGCGGGCAACGAGGTGCCGATCCTGATGCTCACGGCGAAGGACGGCGAGTACGACGAGGCCGAGGGGCTCGACACCGGGGCCGACGACTACCTGACCAAGCCGTTCTCGTACGTGGTGCTCGTCGCCCGGGTCAGGGCGCTGCTCCGCCGCCGGGGTACGGCCGGGGCCTCGCCCGTGCTGCGGGCCGGCGCCCTGCGCATCGACACCGCCGCCCGCCGGGTCTTCCGCGACGACACCGAAGTGGCCCTCACCGCCAAGGAGTTCGCGGTCCTGGAGCAACTCGCCGTCCGGGTCGGCGAGGTGGTCGGGAAGCCGGAGATCCTGGAGCACGTCTGGGACTTCGCCTACGACGGCGACCCGAACATCGTCGAGGTCTACATCAGCGCCCTGCGCCGCAAGATCGGCGCGGCGAGCATCCAGACCGTGCGCGGGGCGGGGTACCGGCTGGTGGCCGCGTGAGCCGCGTGAGCCCCGCGCCGGGCCGCCGGGGTGGCCGGTTCTCCTCCGTACGGGCCAGGGCCTCCCTCGGCGCCACCCTGGTCGTCGCGGTCGCCCTGGTGGCGGCGGGGCTCGCGGTGCTGCTGTCGCTGCGCTCCGACCTCACCGACCAGGCGGACCGGCAGGCGGAGGCGGCCGCGCGTGAGGTGGCGCTCGACATCATCGCCCGGCAGGTGCCGGGCCGGACCCCGTACAGCGGACTGGAGTTGCCCGACGCCGACGAGCACCCGGTCCAGGTCGCCGACGAGCGGGGCCGGCTGATCGCGGTGAGCGGCGACCTGGAGGGGATCAGCGGCACGGGCGTGGCGGCGGTGACTCCGGTACGGTCTCCGGCCCCGCGACCGACCGCCCTGCCGACCGCCACGGCCCCGGCACCGACGGCCCCGCCGACGACCGCGACCCCGGATACCGACAGCGCCGACACCGACACCTCCGCCGACGACAGCGGGTCCGACGACGACACCACCGAGGACCGCAACGGCTCCGGGGGCGGGAGCGGCACCAGCCGCCACAGCGGCGGCAGCGACGACGACAGCGAAGGCGACAACGAAGACGACAACGACGACCCGGCGATCGGCGCCATCGGGACGCCGGGCTCCCCGACCACCGGCCGCGCCACGGTCGACGGCGAGACCGGCGACTACCGCTTCACCTCCATCGAGGTGACCGACACCGCCGGCCGGACGGTCGTCGTCCACGCGGGCGCCACCCTGGCCGCCCGCCAGAGCGCCGTCGGTACGGCCGCCGCGGCGATGCTGGCCGGACTGCCGGTGCTGCTGCTGGTCGTCGGCGGAGTGACCTGGCTGGTGACCCGGCGCGCGCTGCGCCCGGTGGAGGGCATCCGGCGCGAGATGGCGGCGATCACCGCGTCGGCGGACCTCTCCCGGCGGGTGCCCGAGCCCGCCACGCGCGACGAGGTGGCCCGGCTGGCCCGTACGACCAACGAGACACTCACCGCGCTGGAGGCCTCCGTCGAGCGCCAGCGCCGCTTCGTCGCGGACGCCTCGCACGAACTGCGCAGCCCGATCGCCTCGCTCCGCACCCAGCTCGAAGTGGGCGACGCCCACCCGGAGTTGCTGGACGTCCCCGGCGCGGTCGCCGACACCGTACGGCTCCAGCGGCTCGCCGCCGACCTCCTGCTGCTGGCCCGCCTGGACGCGGGGGAGCGGCCCGGGCCGGCCCGCCTGGACCTGGGCGACCTGGCGGCCGAGGAGATCGCGTCACGCGCGGGCGACCGCGTGACGGTGTCCCTGGCGGCGAGGGAGCCCGGGCCGGACGACGCCCTCGAAGTGACCGGCAGCCGGGGCCAGTTGGCCCGCGTCCTCGGCAACCTCCTGGACAACGCCCAGCGCCACGCCGCCTCGTCGGTCACGGTCGCGGTCCACCGCCGGGGCGGCCGCGTCGCGCTGACGGTCGCCGACGACGGCCCCGGTGTGCCGGAGGCGGAGCGGGAGCGGGTCTTCGAGCGCTTCGTACGGCTGGACGACGCCCGCGCCCGCGATGACGGCGGCGCGGGACTCGGCCTCGCGATCGCCCGCGACGTGGCCCACCGCCACAACGGCACCCTCACCCTCGCCCGATCCCCCCGGGGCGGCGCCCTGTTCACCCTGAACCTGCCCCTGGCATGAGCGGTCCGGGGGCCCGGAGGGCCGGCTGAGCGTCGACGAGAACCACCCGGAATGCGTCATTCCTGAGCGCCCGCCGCATTTCCCGGGAAACAGGAGTTCGATTCGGTATCGAACCAGCTCACCACAGGGGCGTGAGACGCCCACCGCCCCGGCTTTCCGGGACTGTTGGGACACGAGGTACGAGCGGACCGAAAGACGTCGTTGACGCCCTCGCGGACGGCCGTGACTCTGACGGGCACGGGGAGCGCGGACAGTCGCGCTTTTCGCACACCGGAATACCGGCGACGGAGATCGGTACCGGTTCTCGCCTGACCAGCGATTCGCGACCTTCGGAAATGTTGTCGTCCTGACTGGGGGAAACCACGTCATGCGCCTCAAGCGCCTCATCCTCACCCTGCTGGGCATCCTGGCCCTGGTGCTGGGAAGTCTCCTCACCGCCGGACCGGCCCAGGCGGCCGCACCCGCCGACCACCGGGCGGCCGGGCCCGCCCTGACCGCGCCACCGGCCCCCGCGGGGATCGGGCCGGCCTTCGCGCCCGCCGCGGTCCCGCCCACGATCTCGCCGGCCGTGACCACCACGCACGTGGCGCCGGGCGGCAGTTACACCTGCGCGTACGGAAACTTCTGCGCCCTCGCCTGGGATCCGACCACCGCGAGCTGGAAGGTCTTCTACCTCTACAACTGCGCGAGGTATGCGCTGGCGAACTGGAACGGCGGCGGGGCCTATTGGAACAACCAGACCCCGAGCGCCCGATCGACCTTCTACGGGTCGAGCGGAAACGTACTGAAGGGTCCCTTCGCTCCCGGGGGCGGTCAGCAGAACTACGACTGGACGCTCGTCTGGTCGATCCGCAATTGCTGAATGCCGCGAACGAAAGGCCCGTGAACGAAACGCGCGTGACAGCGAACGAATCAGGACGCACCCAGGGGGATTCATGAGGCTCCAACGCACCGTCGCCGGCGCTCTCGTCACCGCGGGCCTGGCTCTCGGCATCGCCGCGACGGGGACCACGCCGGCCGCCGCGGACACCGCGTTCGGCTGCGGATACCCGCAGGTCTGCTTCTACAAGACGCAGGCGGACTGGGACGCCAGGCGGTGGACAGCCGCGTACAAGGACGTCACCAGTTACTTCCAGAACCTCAGCTCGGGAGCCATGGGAGCCAAGTGGGTCCACAACTCCCGTAACGACGACGGGGCGCTGCTCCGCTTCTCCAGCGGCACCTACTGTCTCCAGCCCGGCTGGAGCTGGCAGACCGCTCCCGGAGCGGCCGGGCCGACCGGGATACGGATCATGGACTCACCCACGTGCTGATGCCGTCCACGGACAGGGCCCCCGCCGATGACCGGCGGGGGCCCTGCGTCGTCCCGCTTCCCCGCCGACCGGTCAGAGCTTCCCCCGCCGCCCCCGCAGGCGCTCCGCGACCGGGGTGAGCGACGCGCTCAGGTCCGCGAGTGCCTCCGTCGACAGCAGGTCGATGAAGTGCTTCCGTACGGAGTCGACGTGGAAGGGGGCGACCTTCTGCATGGTCTCCATGCCCGCGTCCGTCAGGACGGCGAACAGGCCGCGCCGGTCCGACTCGCAGTTCTCCCGCCGCACCAGGCCGGCCGTCTCCATCCGGGTGATCTGGTGGGAGAGGCGGCTCTTCGACTGGAGCGTGGCGGCGGCGAGGTCGCTCATCCGCATGCGCCGTTCCGCCGACTCGGACAGGTTGACCAGGATCTCGTAGTCGTTCAGGGTCAGGCCGAACGGTTGGAGATCCTTCTCCAGCTGGTGGGTCAACAGTCTGTTGACGTCCAGGTGGGTGCGCCACGCGCATTGCTCGGCCTCGGTCAGCCAGCGGGTTTCCGTCTCGGTCTCCATATGAGCATTCTACCTAAGAAGTTGAAATTTGGACGAATCCTCGGCGGGTGACATGCCGCACCCACCCGAGGATGTCCCCCCGGGAGCCCCGGAGAAACGGCGCAGGCGTTCGACGTCACCCTCCGCAGCCTACCGCTCACAGACCGAAGCGGCGCTGGAGGTCCCCCAGCTGGCCGGGCAACCGGGGCGCGGCGCCCTGTTGACCCCCGCCGGGACCGTGCCCCGGCACCCCCGGGCCACCGCCCGGCACCCCCGCCTGCTGCGGCACCGCGCCCGTCGGCTGCTCGGCCATCAGGATCTCGGTCGACTGGAGCAGCACCGTCCCGGCCCCGACGAACTCGAACTGGTGCTCCTCGCCGGACGCCCCGCCGATCCCCGTCATGGCCCGCAGACCGCCCAGCAGACCCGTCATGTACCCGTGGTCGTAGTGGTGGCAGGGGGACGGGCAGTCCGCCCAGCCCACCAGCGCCTGCGGGTCCACCTTGAGCGGCGGCTCCATGAAGACCACGGGCCCGTTCGACGCGGCCACGAACTTCCCCGTACCGATCAGGGTCAGGAAGCCCGGCACGATCGACTGCTTCAGGGCGAGCGAGGGCTGGTACGCCAGCAGGTTCCCGGACCGGATCGTCAGATTCCCGTCCTCCAGGTCGTACGAGTTGACGTCGAACGCCCGGTCGGCGAGCAGCATCTTCCCGCTGCCCTCCGCCACCACCCAGTCGGCCGCGTGCAGTGGCGAGTGGAAGCTCGTCCGCAGCAGCCCCTCGAACCGGCCGTGGCCGATCCCGTTGAAGTCGATGCGCCCGTAGTAGGCGATCATCTTGCCCTTCTGGAGGAACCACTGGCTCCCCTTGAGCTCCACGCAGAAGGTGTACGCGTTGACGTTGTCGTCGCTCGGCAGCGTCATCGGGTCATGGATCACGGGCCCGCTCACAGCTTCTCCTCCGATGCCTGCACGTACACCGCGCCGTTGCCGCTCAGCTCCAGCTGGAACGCCTCGCCCGAGCCACGCCCCACCATGTCGCGCCAGCCGAGGGCGGTGGAGAGCTTGTTCCGTACGTCGCCGTGGTGGGCGACGTACGCCTGGGGGTCCACGTGGACCGGGCGGCCGGGGGTGATCGGCACCTCGATCACCCCGCCGTGTGCCATGACCGCGACCGCGCCGTGGCCCTTGAGGGTCGTGGTGAACAGGCCCTGGCCCGTCACCTGGCCGCGGACCATGCCCATGACCCCGCCCTGCGAGCCCATGAACATCGTGCCCTGCTGGAGCGTGCCGTCGAAGGCGAGCAGCCGGTCGGCCTCCACGTACAAGGTGTCGCCCGCCAGCCCGATGACCTGGATGTGGTGGCCGCCGTGCCCGAACATCACCGTGCCGTTGCCCTCGACGGTCATCAGCGGCGCCGCCTCGCCCGCCACGCGCCGGCCGATCATCGACGCCAGGCCGCCCTGGCCGCCCTGCATGTTCGGGGTGAAGCTGACGTCGCCGCGGTACGCGAGCATCGCGCCGCGCTGGCTGTACATCTTCTGGCCGGGCAGGACCGTCGCCTCGACCATCTTCGAATTGACCTCACGGAACGGCATCAGACGTCACCCCCGATGGTGTTCCGCTCGCTCGGCTGCACGTACACGAGCCCGTCGCCCTCGAAGCGGATCTGGAAGGCCTCGCCCGAGCCCTCGCCCATGAACGTCCGGAAGGTCACCCCGGACTGGAAGTTCTGCTGGAGGTTGCCCTGGTGCGCGATGTACGCGCCGGGGTCGACCGAGAGCGGGTACTGCGGGGTCACCCGCAGGACGACCGCCGGGCCGTCCGACATGATGGCCGCCTGGCCCGTCCCCTCGACGGTGGTGGTGAACAGGCCGTTGCCCGTCGCGCCCCCGCGCAGGCCGGTGAACGACGTGCCCGTCCGCAGGCCCGCGTCCGTGCAGAGCAGGTTGCTGGACTCCACGTACAGCTTGTCGCCGTGCAGCGAGACGAGGTTGATCTCACTCGCCCGGTCGGCGAAATAGCAGGTGCCCTGGCCCTTCACCTCCATCATGACCATCTGTTCGCCGGTCAGCCGGCGGGTCACCATCCCGCGTATGCCCTCACCGCCGCCGGACATCTTCTTGAAGGCCATCTGGCCGTCGTACGCGACCATCGAGCCGTTCTTCGCCTTCACCGCGTCGCCGGACATGTCGACGGCGAGCACCTTGCTGCCTTGCAGTCGGAACTGAGCCACACGACGACGGTAGTCGGCCGGGGACCCCCGGGAACAGAGCAACCGGGCTCTTCCCCTCCCTGACCCGACCCTGATAAAGCGGTACGGGGGCGGCCTGCGACAATGGGGCGGCGCTTGTGCACGCATTCACAAGATCCCACTCCGACGACGAAGGTGCCTGCCTCGTGGACATCAAGACCGCCTCCGCCCTCCACCGCCTCCGCCTGGTCTCCGCGCCCGAGGCCGTGTCCTTCCTGCTGCTGCTCGTCTGCTCGGTGCTCAAGCGCACGACGGACTTCAACGCCGTCCCGGCGATGGGCATGATCCACGGCGTGCTCTTCATCCTGTACGTGCTCTTCTGGGCCGTCGCCTGGCAGCGCACCCGGTGGTCCTTCGGCACGGCCGCCCTCTACTTCGTGCTCTCCGTCCTGCCGACCGGCGGCTTCTTCGCCGAGCGCAAGCTCAAGCGCGCCGCGGACGACGAGGTCATCGCCTCGCGTGCCCGCCGCGAGGCCGGGGAAGCTAAGGTCGGCGCATGATCGTTGCCTTCTCCGTCTCGCCCGTCGGTGCCGGCGAGGACGTCGGTGAGTACGTCGCCGACGCCGTCCGCATCGTCCGCGAGTCCGGCCTGCCGAACCGTACCGACGCCATGTTCACCTCCATCGAGGGGGAGTGGGACGAGGTGATGGACGTCGTCAAGCGCGCCGTCGCCGCCGTCGAGGCCCGCGCCCCGCGCGTCTCGCTCGTCCTCAAGGCCGACATCCGACAGGGCGTCACCGACGGCCTGACGTCCAAGGTCGAGACGGTCGAACGCCACCTCGCGGGCTGAGCCGACACGAGCTCGCGAGCTGACCGCCCCCGTACCCGGCCTCCCGCTCCATACGCCACCCGCTCGGCCCGTCTCCAGTCGACACGCCGGTCGATCTCCCTTTTTGTGGGGTTATCGACCTTGCTGATCAGCTGGAGGCACCGTGCGGCCCGAAGGCTACGACTACGACAGCCACAGTTGCCTGGCCGGTCCCCTCACGGAACCGGACCCGGCGGCCGTCTACCGGGTGGGATACCGGAGTCTGCTCGCCCAGGAGCCGCACCGAATACGCGCTGTCCTGCTGATGACGATGGCGCCGCTGCTCTCGGGTGTCCTGCTGCTGTACCTGGTCTGGCCCTCGCACCGCACCGAGCGTGAGGGCGGCCAGCGCTGGCTGGTCGCCTTCGACCACGTGATGCTCGTGTCGATCGGGCTCATCGCCTTCTTCATGCTGGTCAACGTGGCCTCGGTCGCCCACGCCACCCTCGTCGCCCGGGACCCGGTCCCCGTGCCCGCCGAGGTCGGCACCCGCGTCGCGTTCCTCACCACGTACGTCCCCGGCAAGGAACCGCTCGCCATGGTGCGGGCCACCCTCGAAGGGGCCGTGGCCCTGCGGCACCAGGGCCTCCTGGACATCTGGCTGCTGGACGAGGGCGACGACCCCGAGGCCCGGGCGCTCTGCGAGGAGCTGGGCGTCTGGCACTTCACCCGGAACGGCGTACCGGAGTGGAACCGCCCCAAGGGCCCCCACAAGGCGCGCACCAAGCACGGCAACTACAACGCGTGGCTCGCCCGGCACGGCGACGACTACGACTTCTTCGCGTCGGTCGACACCGACCACGTACCGCTGCCCAACTTCCTGGAGCGGATGCTCGGCTTCTTCCGCGACCCGGACATCGCCTTCGTCGTCGGACCGCAGGTGTACGGCAACTACACCTCGCCCGTCACCAAGGCCGCCGAGTCGCAGCAGTTCCTCTTCCACGCCCTGATCCAGCGCGCGGGCAACCGCTACCACGCGCCGATGTTCGTCGGCACCAACAACGTCGTCCGCATCACCGCCCTCAAGCAGGCCGGCGGCCTCTACGACTCGATCACCGAGGACATGGCGACCGGGTTCGAGCTGCACCGCAGGAAGAACCCCCTCACCGGCCGGTTCTGGCGCTCCGTCTACACCCCCGACGTGCTGGCGGTCGGCGAGGGCCCCGCCTCCTGGACCGACTTCTTCACGCAGCAGCTGCGCTGGTCGCGGGGCACGTACGAGACGCTCATCAAGCAGTACTGGAAGGCGCCCTTCCGGATGCCGCCCGGCCGCGTGGTCAGCTACACGCTGATGCTCGTCTACTACCCGATGACCGCCGTCAACTGGTTCCTCGGGATCCTCAGCTGCGTCCTGTTCCTGTGGCTGGGCGCCTCCGGGACCCAGGTGTCGTCCTCGGTCCTGCTGATGCTCTACAGCGACGCCGCCGCCTTCCAGATCGGCCTGTACCTCTGGAACCGCCGCCACAACGTCTCGCCCCACGAGCCGCGCGGCTCGGGCGGCCTCGCCGGGATGGCGATGTCCGCCCTCTCCGCGCCGATCTACCTCACCTCGCTCGGCTCGGCGCTGCTGCGCACCCGCGGCCGGTTCGTGGTCACGCCCAAGGGCGGCGAGACCACGGTCGACCGGCTGATGACCTTCCGGGTCCACCTCTTCTGGGCGGCCGTGCTGGTCAGCTCGCTCGTCGCGTCCGTCGTCCTCGGCCACACGCACGCGGCGATGCGCACCTGGGCCGTCCTGGCCCTCGCGATCGCGCTCGCGCCGGTGGCGATATGGGTGGGGACGGTACGGCGCGAGCGGCGCGCGGCGGGCGCGGTGGCCCCGTCGGTGGCCGCCACCACCCAGGAGCCGGTTCCGGCTCCCGCCCCGACGACCTCGGCTGTCACCCCCACCCCCACCCCCGCCCCCGCCACCACGGCGCTCGCCTCGACGACAACAGGAGGAACTGAGTCATGAGGTACCGGTACCGTCCGACGGACAGGTTCAGGAAGACGCTGCTGGGCGGCGGGGCGCTGGTGGTCCTCGCGGGGCTCAACGCCCCGGCCGCGCTCTCCTTCGCGGGCGAGAAGTACCACGCGTACAAGATCTCGCAGCCCGGCTACAAGCAGCGCTACGGCTCCTGGGAGCTGCTCGACGTGCCGGAGGAGTTCCGTACGAACGCGATCCACGCGGCCCTGCTGCGCACCGGCAAGGTGCTGATCATCGCGGGCTCGGGCAACAGCCAGAAGAAGTTCGACAAGGGGACCTTCGACACCATCCTGTGGAACCCCGCGGACAACAGCTTCCGCAAGATCCCCACCCCCGAGGACTTCTTCTGCTCGGGCCACTCCCAACTGCCGGACGGGCGGCTGCTGGTGGCCGGCGGGACGGCGCGGTACGAGGTGCTCGACGGCGAGGTCGACCGGGCGGGCGGCGGGATGCGCGTCAAGAACGAGAGCCCGGACAAGGCGGTCACCTTCAAGAAGGGCACGCGCTTCCGCTCCCCGTCGGGGGTGGAGTACGTCAGCAGGTTCGACGTCACCGTGCCCAAGGCGAAACGGCAGTTCAAGATCTCGTACGCGCGCGGCGGCCGGATGATGCCGTGGCGCACGAAGGTCACGGCGGGCGAGGCGCGGGTCTTCGTGGAGGCGGCGAAGGCGGGGCCCGAGGCGCTGACGACCGAGGCGGCGCAGTACGAGATCCTCGGCCTCAAGGGCAAGGACGCCGACAACCTGTACGGCCTCGCGCAGAAGCTCACCACGGAGAAGCAGGACTTCCAGGGCATCAAGGCGGCGTACGAGTTCGACCCCCGGGCCGAGAAGTACGTCCCCGTCAGCCCGATGAAGGAGGCCCGCTGGTACCCGACGCTGGTGACCCTGGACGACGGCAAGGTGCTCGCCGTCTCCGGGCTGGACGACGTCGGTGCCGTACTCACCGGGGACAACGAGATCTACGACCCGGCGACGAAGACGTGGTCCAAGGGCCCGACCCGCTACTTCCCCACCTATCCGGCGCTGTTCCTCACCAAGGGCGGCAAGCTCTTCTACTCCGGTTCCAACGCCGGGTACGGGCCCGCCGAGAAGGGGCGGCAGCCCGGGCTGTGGGACGTGCGGACCAACACGTTCACCCGGGTCAACGGGCTGACGGACGTCGACCAGACGGAGACGTCGGCCTCCCTGATGCTGCCGCCCGCGCAGGACCAGAAGGTGATGATCCTGGGCGGCGGCGGGGTGGGCGAGTCGTCCCTCGCGACGTCCCGTACGGCGATCGTCGACCTCAAGCGGGAGAGCCCCGGCTATGTGAAGGGGCCTTCGCTGCCGCAGGGCACGCGGTACCTGAGCAGCGTGCTAATGCCGGACGACTCGGTGTTCACCACCGGCGGGTCCTCCGACTACCGGGGGCGGTCGGCCAGTGACATCCACAAGGCGCAGTTCTACGACCCGCTGACCAACGCGTTCCGGCGGGCCGCCGACCCGACGGTGGGGCGCAACTACCACTCCGAGGCGCTGCTGCTGCCCGACGGGAGGGTGGTCACCTTCGGCTCGGACCCGCTCTTCGACGACGAGGACAACACGAAGCTCGGCACGTTCGAGCAGCGGGTGGAGATCTACACGCCGCCGTACCTGCACGGCGGCGGGGAGGAGGACCGCCCGGTGCTGGGTACGGGCCCGACCACGCTGGACGCGTCGGGCCGCGCGACCTTCGCGACGGCGGACGCGGACCGGATCACCAAGGCCCGCCTGATGCGCCCGAGCGCGGTCACGCACACGACGGACGTGGAGCAGCGCTCGATCGCGCTGACGCTGACGAAGGGGGCGGGCGAGGTGACGGTGGGCGTACCGAAGGACCCGACGCTGGTCCCGCCGGGCTGGTACATGCTGTTCGTGACGAACGCGGAGGGGGTGCCTTCGGAGGCCAAGTGGGTGCGGGTGGGGTGAGGGGTGTTGGCCGTAGGCCGGGGGGGCGGGGGGTGGGCGGGGCGCGGGCGCGGGGTGGTGGCCGGGGGCCGGGGGGGTCGTTGGCCGCGGGCCACGGGGCGCCCGGGGCGCGGGCCGGGCGGTGGCCGGTGGCCGGGGGATCGTTGGCCGCGGGCCACGGGGCGCGCGTGTCCCGCCCGGATCCGGCTCCCGGCCCGGGCCTGTGGGCCGGGTGGGGCCCGGGGTTCGGACTCCCGGCCCTGCGGACCGGGCCTGGTCCGCGTCCGGGCTGAGCCCGTTGCCTTGTGGGTCGGGCGCGGTCCGGTCGAGGCTCAGGCCTTTGCCCTGCGGGTGGGGGCGGGTCCGGTTCCGGTTCGGCCTTGCGGCCTTGTGGGCCTGGCCTGGTTTGGGTCCGGGCTGAGTCTGTTGTTCTGCGGGTCGGGTGGGGTTTGGCGTCGGGTTCAGCCCTGCGCCTTGCCGGTCGTGGCGGTCCGGTTCCGGTTCGGCCTCCCGGCCTTGCGGGCCCGGCCTGGTTCGGGTCCGGGCTGAGCCCGTTGTCCTGCGGGTCGGGTCGGGTTCCGGCTCAGCCCTTTGCCTTGCGGGTCGGGTGAGGTCTGGTTCGGGTTCAGCCCTGCGCCCTGCCGGTCGGGGCGGGTTCGGGTCCCGGTTTCGGTTCCGGATCGGCCTCCCGGCCTTGTGGGCTGGGGCACAGTCCGGGTTGGGCTCGTTGTCTTGCGGGTCTGGTCCGGTTCGAGTCCTGGTTCAGGCCGGTTGCCCTGTGGGGT
This sequence comes from Streptomyces liangshanensis, assembly GCF_011694815.1. Lineage (NCBI taxonomy): Bacteria > Bacillati > Actinomycetota > Actinomycetes > Kitasatosporales > Streptomycetaceae > Streptomyces > Streptomyces liangshanensis. Next base: position 2,426,828 of record NZ_CP050177.1, on the reverse strand, counting down.
GGGTCCGGGGCCGGTTCGGGCTCCTGGGCTTGGGGGCGAGGGGCGGGGTCAGTTTGTTGCTCTGCGGGCCAGGCCGAGGGCGTAGTCGGGCCACCAGGTGCCGGCGGGTGGGCCGCCTCGGCAGGGGCCGTCCGACTCGCCGGGGCGTTTGATCCACAGGTAGGCGTCGACGAGCTTGTCGCCCGTACGCGTGGTCGGGGGCGTGCCGAGCGCGCGGCCCGGTGGATTGCACCACGCCTGGGCGCGGTTGCCGGGCAGTGGCCCCTGGCCGTTGCGGCTGGTGTCGACGGTGAAGTGGGAGCCGCCCAGGAGGGCGGAGAGACGGGCGCCGAAGGCCCGTACCGTACCGTTCGACTGGAAGTTCGAGACGTTGAGGGCAAAGCCGTCCGCGGCGTTGACGCCGGCCCGCTGCAAGGGGCCCGCGAGCCGGGCCGGGTCGGAGATCCAGGCCGGGTTGCCCGCGTCGAGGTAGACGCGGGTACGGGGCTGCTGCTTGAGGCGGCTGACCGCCTGGGCCAGCAAGGTGTAGCGCTCCTCGTGGTGTTCGGCCGGGGTGCAGCCGTCCGCCAGGTGCGCGATCGCGTCCGGCTCCAGGATCACCACGGCCGGGGCGCGGCCGAGGGCGGTGGCGAAGGAGTGGATCCAGGTGCGGTACGCGGAGGCGTCGGCGGCCCCGCCCGCCGAGTAGAGGCCGCAGTCGCGGTGGGGGATGTTGTACGCGACGAGGACCGGGGTGCGCCCTTCGGCGGTGGCGCCGCGTACGGCGTGCTCGATCTGCGGTACGGGGTCGGCGCCCGACGGCCACACGGCGACCGGGCGGTCGGCGATCCGCCGCAGGACCCTCGCGTCGGCCGCCCGCCCCTGCCGCTCCCACCGCGCGACCTGGCGGGCCGCCTCGCTGTCGGGATCGACCCAGAACGGCGACGCCTCGGGGGCCGCCTCGCCGTGGCCGACGGAGGAGCCGCCGCGCTGGGCGCCCCGGTCGCCCTGGGGCGACGCGCAGCCGCCCAGCGCGAGGGCGAGGGCGAGGGCGGCGAGGACGGTGCGGGCGGCGAAGGGCGAGCGGGCGGGGGCGACGGAACGGGCGGCGAAGGGTGAGCGCGGTCTGCGGCCGGACATCCAGCCCCCTAGGGCATGACGACGTGACGTGACAACGGGGAACGACAGATCCGGCACATCGTGGCATAACGGTCAGTCAGGGAGGGGCTGCGACACCGCGAGGGTGATCCCCAGCGGCGTCCGCTCGTACAGCACCTGGTGGCCGTACCGCCGCGAGGTCAGCAACCCCGACCCGCGCAGCACCGACAGGTGCGCGGAGACCGAGGAGGGCGCGAGGCCCAGCCGGTGGGCGAGCGCGGTGGTCCCGGCGGGCTCGTCGAGGGCGCAGAGGACGTCGGCGCGGGCGCGGCCGAGGAGCCGGGCGAGGGCGTCGGGGGTACGGTCGGCGGCCTCCGTCCAGAGCCCGCCGATCCCGCGCGCGGGGTAGATGAGCGCGGGCTGCCAGGGCGCCTCGTACCCGCTGACGACCCGGGGCCAGCAGAAGACGCTCGGCATCAGGACGAGCCCCTGGCCGCCGAGCACGCGCTCGTGGTCGCCGTGCGTCCCGACGATGGTGAGCGAGGCGCCGCCGCCCGTGGCGCCCTCGCCCGCTGCGCCCCCGGTTGTGGCGCCCCCGCCCCACCTGAGCTGCGGACTGAGCTCCCCGATCAGCCGCTCGAAGCCGCCGTCCGCCAACCGCCGCGAGTGGTACGCCACATCGGCCTCCAGCAGCGCGCGCAGCCGTGGCCACTCGGGTTCGACCAGCGCCCGCCAGGCCGCCTCCAGCAGATCGGCCAACTCCCGCACGGCGCCGGCGGGATCGGCCAGCATCGCGCGCCCCGCCGGGGTGCCGGCCGCGCCGGGGGAGTCGGCGAGGGAGAGGGCGATGTCGGTACGGGCGGCCTCGGCCGGAGTGGCCCGTACGGCCTCGATCTCCTCCTCGAAGGAGGCGACGGCGCTCAGCGGCGCCGGGCAGAGGAAGTCGGGGTTGTGGCCGAGGTCGGGCATCAGCAGGCGCAACGGCCCGAGGTCGAGCCCGGCGGCCGCGCCCCGCACGCGCCGGAGCCACGGCAGGTGGTAACCGTGGCGCTCGGGGCGCGCGAGAGTCCGTACCGCCTCCTGCGTCTCCCAGAGCGGGGACACGGCGAAGCGGGAGCGGAGGAGGTCGCTCTCGCCGAAGTGAAGGTGGAAGGGCATGGTCCGACCGGCTCCGGGGGGTTGGCCGGGCTTCCGGAAGATTCGCCCGTACCCGAAAGTCTACCGACCGGCGGGCAGCCCCGGCAGGCTGCGCGTATGCCCAAGAAGAACACGCAACCCCCGCCTACGGGCGCGCCCGCCGCTGTGGGGCCCGTCGGCAGGGAGCCCGCCGCTGTGGGGCCCGTCGGCACGGGCGCCGATATTCCTGACGCCGACGCTCCTGCCGCCGGGGCGGTTGCCGCCGTGCCGCTTGCCGCGGTGTCGGACGCGGCCGGGGTCGACGCCACCGGACCGACCCGCACCCCGGGCACCGGCGCCGCCGAGTCCCCCGCCGCGCCGCACGGCTACCGAGCCGTCTTCGCCGTGCGTGAGTTCCGGTTCGTGTTCGCCGCCCACCTCCTCTCCCTCCTCGGCGTCGTCGTCAGCGAGATCGCGCTGACCGTCCTCGTCTACGACCTCACCGGCTCCCCCCTGCTCTCCGCCCTCACCTTCGCGCTCGGGCTGCTCCCGTACCTCTTCGGCGGGCTCCTCTTCGCCGGCGTCGCCGACCGGTACCCCGCCCGCCGCACCCTCGTGACCTGCGACCTGATCTGCGCCGCCTGCGTCGCGGTGATGGTCCTGCCCAGCACCCCCGTCGCCGCCCTGCTCGCGCTGCGGTGCGCGGTGGCCGCCGTCTCGCCCGTCTTCACCGGCACCCGCATGGCCGCGCTCACCGACATCCTCGGCGAGGGCGACCTCTACGTCCTCGGCCGTTCCCTCCTGCGGATCGTCTCCCAGAGCGCCCTGCTCGCGGGCTACGGCGTCGGCGGCGTCCTCCTCGCCGTCATTCCCGCGCGCGGCGCGATCGGCGTCACCCTCGGTACGTTCCTCTGCTCGGCCCTCCTCCTGCGCCTCGGCACGCGCAAGCGCCCGGCCCGCAAGGCCGCCGCGCGGGACAACGCCAGGGGGGACAACGCCCGGCGGGACAACGCCCGGCGGGACAACGCCCGGCGGGACAACGCCAAGGCGGCCAAGCCCCACGGCATGATGCGCGAGTCCCTCGCCGGCGCCGGCTTCCTCCTCCGCGACCGCCGCATCCGCGCCCTGCTCCTCCTCTTCTGGATCCCCGCGATGTTCGTCGTCGCCCCCGAAGCCCTCGCCGCCCCCTACGCCGACGCCATCGACGCCGGCCCCGCCGCCCTCGGCCTGATGATGTGCGCCATGCCCATCGGCCACATCTCGGCGGAGTTGTACGTCGGTACGGCACTCTCGCCGCGCGCCCGTGGCCGTATCGTCCTGCCGGTCGCCGCCCTCGGCCTCGTACCCCTGCTCGTCTACGCCGCCCGCCCCGGCCTCGGCTGGGCCCTGCCCGCGCTCGCGCTGTCCGGCGTCGGCGCCGCGTACGTCATCGGCCTCGACCAGTGGTTCGTCGCCGCCGTACCCGAGGAGCGGCGCGGCAGCGCGATGACGCTGCTCACCGCCGGCCTGATGACCATCCAGGGCCTCGGCATGGCACTGGCGGGGGCCGCCGCGGAGTTCCTCCCCGTGCACCACGTCGTCGCCTGGTCCGGCGGCCTCGGCACCCTGTGCTGTCTGCTGCTCGTACGGGAGGTGAGAGCAACAGCCCCCGAAGCCGAAAGGACCGAAGTACGAGACGGGTCGGGCCGGCAAGTGACCACTGGGTAAGGTCGGGGCCGTGTCAAAGCCGCTCAGCCTTCCCTTCGACCCGATCGCCCGCGCCGACGAACTCTGGCAGCAGCGCTGGGGTCCGGTGCCCTCCATGGGGGCGATCACCTCGATCATGCGCGCCCACCAGATCCTGCTCGCCGAGGTCGACGCCGTGGTCAAGCCGTACGGACTGACCTTCGCCCGCTACGAGGCGCTGGTGCTGCTCACCTTCTCCAAGGCCGGCGAACTGCCCATGTCGAAGATCGGCGAGCGGCTGATGGTCCACCCGACGTCCGTCACCAACACCGTCGACCGCCTGGTGAAGTCCGGTCTCGTCGACAAGCGTCCCAACCCCAACGACGGGCGCGGCACCCTCGCCTCCATCACCGACAAGGGCCGCGAGGTGGTCGAGTCCGCCACCCAGGAGCTGATGCGGATGGACTTCGGCCTGGGCGCGTACGACGCCGAGGAGTGCGCCGAGATCTTCGCGATGCTGCGCCCGCTGCGGGTCGCGGCGAACGACTTCGAGGACGAGTAGCGGCGCCGCCGAAGTAGGTGGAGGACCCAGCGAAGATCGCCTGGAACGTGCCGGTTACGCTCGTCCGCATGAAACGAAGCGTGCTCACCCGCTACCGGGTCATGGCCTACGTGACCGGTGTGCTGCTGGTCCTGCTGACTCTCGGCGTGATCGCCAAGTACGTGCTGGACATCGACGGCGCGAGCGGCTTCACCAGCGTCGTCGGCATCGCCCACGGCTGGCTCTACATCGTCTACCTGGTCTTCGCCTTCGACCTCGGCGCCAAGGCGAAGTGGCCGGTCAAGCGCCAGATCTGGGTCCTCCTGGCCGGCACGGTCCCCACGGCCGCGTTCTTCGTGGAACGCAAGGTCACCCGCGAACTGGCCGCCAGACTCACCGACGAGACCCCCGTCACGGCAAAGGTGTAACCACAGGTTCTCCCCTGCACGGAGGCCGACCATGCGCGAACGCGCTGGTCGGCCTTTGTCGTTCACTCGGTCGGCCGTCCCGCGTCGGACCGGCGTGCCCCGGACGCGGGAGCCGATCCTGAAATATCTGTGTGATGCATGACACCTAACTCAGTGTAGTCGTGGGTGTACGCAGAAGGGTCCGCGCATCGGCCGGATCGCGAGTTGCCCTTGTGCGCGTTCAATCTGACACATCGTCATTTTCGGAAGTCGTTCTGACGCTCCCGCAGGTGCCATATGGCGACCAAGTCCGCTCACCTGCCCAATTCGGGCGCGGTGGAAGGCTGGGGCAGCGAAATAAGGTCTGGACCTTCGCCGCGCGACGAGGATAGCGTCCACCCCTGTCACGTGCGCCCGCTCTTTTCGTCGTATGGGCGATGTTCTCGACAGGCTGCCTTGATAACGGGAGGAAACAATGAAGTCAGGATCTCTGCGTCAGCGTCTTGGAGTCGTGTGTGCCGCGGCGATAGCCGCGTCAGGAATGCTGTTGCCCGCCACGTCGGCAGAAGCTGCGAACACCACGAAGTACGTCGACAGTAACTGTCCGTACGCGGGGTGCAGCAGTGGTGACCTTTACCTCAAGTACCGCTCGTCGGGAGTCCCGAACAGCGCCTTGGCGACGTTCTACGGCAACGTTTACAACTATGCCGGGCAGACCATCAGCTACAACGGGGCGACGGCAGTCGACTATGTATTTGTCTTCGGGCCGGGTGACGGGAGCGGGACGTCGGTGAAGAACAACGCCGCATCCGCGACCAACTGCGCTGACGCGGACAACTACCGAGTCTATTTCAACTCCGGTTACACCGGCACGGCTCAGCTCTTCGAGCATGCCGGCGGGTGCTTCGTGGCGGAGAATTTCATTGCCGCCCTGAAGAACAACAACGCCTCCCAGCATTTCGCGTAACTGGGCTTCGGGGCGCCGGTGCACATCTCACTCAAGAAATAGGTACGGCAAGATGAGGCGATCGCGGATGCGTCATGCCTTCGGTCGGGGCAGTGCGGTCCTGGGGCTCGTCGGCATCGTGGTGGCAGGTGCGAGCGCCTGCGACACATCGAGTACGAAGGGGCCTGGCGAGCCTCCCGGCGCCGTCGGTCGAGCAGGCACTCCTCTCGTGGAGAGGGGTGCCTGGCCGGCCGCTATTCCGAGAACCGGGCTGGCGAAAGGGCTTGTGCTGCCGCTGGAGACGTATATGCAGTCCTACGAGGAGTCCGTCACCGTTGAGCAGGCGGGACGGAATCTCCAGGAAGAGTGCATGGCGGGCTTCGGGTTCGACATCAAGTTCCCCCCGGCGGGAACGAATCCGCCGCCGAGTAACAACAGCATGAACATGCCCCGGCGCTACGGCATCACGGACCGTGAGACCGCCGCACGATATGGCTACCAGTTGTCGGAATCCGAAGAAGCGCGCCCGCAGGGTCCCCAGCTCAGCGAAGCAGCCGTCGCTGTTCTGACCGGCCGTAAGGGCCGAGGGCCCAACGCGGAGCTCGCTCCGGACACGTACAAGGGAAAGAAGATCCCCAAGGACGGTTGCGCGGGATCCTCGTTCGCCAAGGTAGGTGGACGTCTGGACGGGAGCCTCCCCGAGACGCTCGCGTACGAGAGCCAGACGAAATCACAGGAGCGCCCCAAGGTGCGGTCGGCCATCAAGGACTGGTCCGACTGCATGAAGAAGAGCGGCTACGACGTTGCTGATCCTTATGACGCCGTGAAACTCAACCCCTCCTCCGGGAACGGACAGGCCTCCCAGGCAGAAATAGCCACGGCGATCGCGGACATCGACTGCAAGAAGCAAACCGACCTGGTCAAGATCTGGTTCGAGGAGGAGACCTCGATCCAGCACGAGCAGATCGCGCAGAACGCCCTTGCCCTGGATGAACTCAAGAAGAAGAACACGGCAGCGGTGAAGGCCGCTGAAAGAGTGCTCCGCGGCTAGGGCGGAGCAGACGGGGTTGGGGGGAGTATGGACAAGGAAAAGGAACCCCGGTCGGCATTTCCCGGCCTGGTGAGCCGGCGCCGGTGGGTGACTGGCGTGGCGGCGGGGGCCGTGCTGGTCTCCGGCGCGGGGCTGACGGCCGCTCAAATGATCAAGTCCCCGGCCCAGGCCGTCGCGGATTCCGTACCTCCTGTGCCCAGTGTTCTCACCGCTCCTGTGGAGCGCCGCGTACTGACCGACTCCGTGATCGTGCGCGGCACGGCGACGGCCGAACAATCCGTGTCGGTGGCTCCCTCAGGGGGCAGTGAAGCAGGGGCGGCGGTGGTGACGAAGCTGCCGCTGCTCTCCGGGGCGAAGATCAAAGCCGGTCAGGTGCTGCTGGAGGTCTCGGGCCGGCCGGTGATCGCCCTCGAGGGAAACCTGCCTGTGTACCGGGATCTCAAGCCGGGCGCCGAGGGGGACGACGTCGCCCAACTCCAAAGGGCCCTCGAGAAACTGGGCCATGGATCAGGCGCGGACGCCAAGGGTCACTTCGGGAGCGGCACGAAGTCCGCTCTCGCCATGCTCTACCAAAGTGTCGGGTACGACCCGATGCCCGCCGATCCGGACGGCGACGCCGCCGTGGAGAGCGCCCGGGACGCCGTGACCGCGGCGCAGCGCGCCATGGAGGATTCCCGTGATGCTGTCAAGGGCGGCGGCGACAAGGAAGCCGACCGGCGGACGGAGCGGGCGGAGGAGGATCTACGCAAGGCCGAAGAGCAACTGGCCGGCACCCTGGCCAAGAGCGGCCCCATGCTGCCGGCTGCCGAGGTGGTGTTCCTGAAGCGCTTTCCCGCCCGTGTCGACACGGTCACGACCACGGTGGGCGCGACAGTCTCCGGTCCCGTTCTCACTGTGTCCTCCGGTGCCCTGGTGGTGCACGGCTTTCTGCGGCAGCAGCAGAGGGGCCTCGTGCGAGTCGGTCAGAAGGTCGACATCGAATCCGAACTGACGGGGATGAGCGCGTCCGGGGTCGTGGTTTCCGTCGGTGACACGATCACTTCGGATCAGCAGCCGGAGGGCGGCGGCGCCGTCCAGCCGAACTCCGGCCCCAGCGGCTACCGGATGGCTGTGAAGCCGGAGAAGGACCTGGACGCGAGGCTTGCGGGACAGGACCTGCGCCTCACGGTCCAGGCGGCATCCACCGGTGGCAAGGCCATCGTTGTCCCGGTCACCGCGGTCTTCGCCGCGGCGGACGGAAAGACCTCTGTGGTCGTGGTGGACAGGACGAGCCATCAGCGCAGGGTTCCCGTCAGGGCCGGAGCCAGCGGTGACGGCTATGTCGAAGTACGCCCCGCCGCCGGGGGGCGGCTGGCGGAGGGGGACCGGGTCATCACCGGAGTGCAGGCTCCACCGGAGTCCAGGTGATGGGCGACGACCAGCCCGGGAGGCCTCCGGTCATCGAACTGCGGCAGGCTGGCCTTCGCTATCCGGGACCGCCCCCGTTCACGGCCCTCGACGGCTGCGACCTGACGGTTCATCAAGGAGAGTTCGTCACCGTCGTCGGGCCCTCGGGGGCCGGCAAGTCGACGTTCCTCAACATCGTGGGCCTTCTCGACATTCCTACCAGGGGCAGTTACCTGCTGGACGGCTTCGACACCGTCAATCTCCGTGACCGCGATCGCACGGCTCTGCGCGGGCAACGCATCGGCTTCGTCTTCCAGTCGTTCCACCTGCTGCCTCATCGCACCGCGGTGGAAAACGTGGCACTCGCTCTCGTCTACAACGGCACTCCCCGTAAGGCACGCGGTGACCTCGCACGGCAGGCTCTCCTCCGAGTGGGCCTGGGGCACCGGGTGGAGGCGCTCCCCACGACCTTGTCCGGCGGGGAGCGCCAACGCGTGGCGATCGCCCGGGCCTTGGTCGGAGGACCCTCTCTGCTGTTGTGCGACGAGCCGACCGGCAACCTCGACACCGCGACCGCCGATACGATTCTTGGGCTTCTCGAAGACCTCAATCAGGCCGGGATGACCGTTCTGGTCATCACCCACGACACCGCGGTCGCGCAACGAGGTTGTCGCACTCTGACCATCCGCGACGGCAAAATGACCGAACGGGTGAAGGAATGAAGCCCCCGCGCTCACGTCTGCCCTGGCAGGACCTGCTCTCCGAATCGCTTGCCGGAATTCTGCAACGTCCGGCCCGCGCGGCGCTCACCTCCGTGGGCACCTTGCTCGGTGTCGGGGCGTTCGTCGCCATCCTCGGTCTCACCGCGACCGCATCCTCGCAGATCGACGAGCGGTTCAGCCTGCTGAGCGCGACCGAAGTGACGGTCGAGGATGTCGCGGGCGAACAGGACGAGTTCAGCGTTCTCGCCTTCCCGTCGGACGCCGACACCAGGGTGGAGCAGCTCAACGGGGTCGAGCACGCGGGCGTCTACTGGTCCGTCCAACTGGACGAGGACCACGCGGTACGGGCGTCGCCGATCACCGCCGCGGGCTCCAACGGCAACACGCAGGTCGTCGCCGCCTCCTCCGGCGTACTCGAGGCGGCCGAACCCACCCTGGTCGAGGGGCGGCTCTTCGACCGCTGGCACGACAGGACCGACCAGCAAGTCGCCGTTGTCGGCGCCGGCGTGGCTTCGCGGCTCGGCATCACCACGCTTGAGACCCATCCGGCTGTCTTCATCGGCGACGAGGCCTTCACCGTCGTGGGCATCGTCAGCGACGTGAAACGCAAGGCGGACCTCCTGCTGTCCGTCGTGGTGCCCCGCTCGACCGCCGAGCAGCTCTGGGGCGCGCCCAAGAGCGACGCCAAGATGCTCATCTCCACGGCGCCCGGTGCCGCGGTCCAGGTCGCGGCGGAAGCACCGGTCGCGCTGGATCCGGCCCATCCCGACTACTTCAAAGCGATTCCTCCGCCCGACCCCCGGACCTTGCGCAGCGCGGTGTCCGGGGACCTCGACGAGCTGTTTCTCCTGCTAGCCGTGATTTGTTTGTTCATCGGTACGATCGGCATCGCCAATACAACCCTGGTCGCGGTGCTGGAGCGCACCGGCGAGATCGGCCTGCGCCGTGCGCTGGGCGCCCGCAGTCGCCACATCACCGCCCAGTTCCTCACCGAGTCAGCGGTACTCGGCACACTCGGCGGTCTGATCGGCACCTCGCTCGGCACCCTCACCGTGGTCATCGTCGCCGTCGCGCGTGACTGGACCCCCGTGATCTCCTTCGCGACCGTCGCCGCCGCGCCTGGCATCGGCCTCTTCACCGGCCTGCTCGCGGGTCTCTATCCCGCGTGGCGGGCCAGCCGTATCCAGCCCGTCGAGGCACTACGCCACTAGCCGCTCCCCGCACGCTTCGGACCAACTCACGTCGAGCGTTCGCCACATGGCGTGGCGCGCATGAAGTCCAAGGAGATGCTTTGAGATTCCGGAAGAAAGCGAGAATACCGGTTGCCGTCATGGCAGTCGCGTTGATCGCGTCCACCCTCACTGTCAGCACCGCGCAAGCGTCGATACCGAAACCACCCAAGGGCTCGATACGGGAAAAGGTCACCGCGTCGGAAAAGAGGTCCTCGTCGTCGGGAGTCCCGTTGAAGGACCGTGACACGGTTCTCGGGAAGGGCTGGAAGGCATCGGCCGACCGGGCAGTGACCGCTGCGGCCGACAGCGATGGACTCCATCTCCTGGTCGCTGACAGCACATCTGGCTACGACTGGAAGACCGTAGCGGTGTTGAGTGAGCCGCAGCTACCGGCCGACACCTGGATCGGCAACCAGTGCGTGATGAACGACCACTACGCGGCCGTTGTCTACGCACCCCGTACTTTCACCAACAAGCCGGACCTCATGATGGGTGGCGCGTTCACCGCGATCGTGAATCTCGATGACGGCAGCGTGACCAAGCTGCCCTTCACGGCGTCGTTGGCGTACTTCGACCCCACCTGCAGCCCCACCACCCACACCGCAGTTTTCACCGCGCTCCGCGACACCAAGACACGCCTGGTCACGGTGAACACCAAGGGCGCCACTGTCGCGAACACCACCGCGACGGGCGAGATCACCTCCGCTGTCCCCACCGACGACGGTGCTGTCGCCGCCTCCGGAAACAGGCTCGTCCACATCGACCGCAAGGGCGAGGTCGACGAACTCGCGGCCACGAAGCACGCCCCGTACGGTATCCGTGTGGCTGGTGACGGCACGGTCACCTATCTCGACCGGACCGATAACACCGTCGCCGGCGTGCACACCTACGCCCGCGGCAGGAGAGCGACCGTCGCGAGTGGCAAGTTGGCGGAGATGAATCTGCGCCAGGGCATGGACGGGACGGTCTACCTCACCGGTACGGCGACGCGGGAGAAGAACTTCGCGGCGAGCGGTGTCAAGGCGCTGAAGGTCTCACCCGACGCGGAGGTCTCCACCCGCGGTCGCCTCGCCGTCGACCCGGTGGTCTCCCCGGCCGTGCAGGCAGGCGTTGACCACATCACCAGCGCGGGCCGCGGCTTCACCAAGACCGAGACCACCGAACCGGCCGCGGAAAGAACGCTGGGCCGGACCAGTCATGTGCTGACCATCACCAGCACGGCGCCGAGCACGGGCCGGCGCACGAAGCAGAAGGCCGCCGAACCCGGCGTTACCGCGGGGAGCAAGCCGTCACCGGCGCTGACCGGCTCGTCGAAGCCGCAGACGTCAACGATGAGTGCGATGGCGGCGGCTGCCGACGATTCGCGGGCGCACGATCCGGTCGATACGGATGCCTGGTGCTCGGTGGCCCGCAACGATGTCGACGCCCAGGCCCTGCAGCCGACCTCCAACCAGGTCGAGTGGGCCGTTGACATGGCTGTCCGCAACAACCTGCGCTCGGGATACATCACCCAGGGCGGCTGGCGCGCGCAGACCGGGCTCGGCACCATCGACCCGCAAGGCATGTTTCCCCGCCCCGACCTGGTCACCGGCGGAACCATCCCCGCACAGGTCGAACTTGGCGTCCTCGCACAGGAGTCCAACCTGTGGCAGGCGGAATCCGGCGCTATCCCGGGTCAGATGGGCAGCCCACTCGCGGCAGTGGACGGCTACTACGGTCACCAGACCGGTGGAAGTCTCACCGACTTCTGGGCCATCCACTGGAACCTGTCCGACTGCGGCTACGGCGTCGGTCAGGTCACCGACGGCATGCGCAAGGCAGGTTTCGAGAAGGAGGGCGAACACTCGCGCCCGGTCGCCACGCAACGCGCCATCGCCATCGACTACACGACCAACATAGCCGCGTCGCTCTACATCCTCGCCGACAAGTGGAACGAGGTCCACAAGGCGGGACAGACGATCGCCGTGAACAACGACAACCCGGCCAAGCCCGAGAACTGGTTCACGGCCGTCTGGAACTACAACCTCGGCTTCAATGCGAAGGCGGACGAGGCAACCAACGGCAGTTGGGGTCTCGGCTGGTACAACAACCCCGCCAACCCGGTCTATCCCGCGTCCCGGCTGGCGTTCATGAACACCGACATCGACCCGCTTGCCGCCAAGGACGCCGCGCAGCCGCAGAAATGGCCGTACGAGGAGAAGGTGATGGGCTGGGCCGCCTGGTCCATCGACACCGGACACTCCTATGCCACCTCCGGGCGACAGGACTGGCCGGGAGAAGCCGGGTTCTCATCGGCCGGCTTCCGTCCCGCCTACTGGAACGGTTCGGACCTGCCCTACGCATTCGAAGGCAGCGCACGATACAACCGGGCCCACGTCGCGCCGCCCCTCGACACGTTCTGCAACGCCAAGAACAACTGCGACACCGCCCACCCGCCGGATTGCCCGGACGCCGCCTGCTACACCCAGTACTGGTGGAACGCGCCCAACGCCACCTGGAAGTCCGACTGTGCCACCACCTGCGGTTTCGAGAATGTCAAGTACCAGACGTTGATCAGCGAGCCCGGTCGCGGCTACCGGCTCCAATACGGCACACCGGTGTGCTCCGGCGCTCCCTCGGGCGCGAAGGTCGTCGCATCCGTCCCAGCAGGCACCAACACCTGGAGCGATTGCGGCACCACCACAACAGCCGGCTCGTTCCAGTTCACCTTCTACCCCGATCCGAGCGCGACGGGACCGGGCCTGGGGGCATACGACGCGAAGGCTGACCTGCACCAGATCGGCGGCGGCTACCAGGGGCACTTCTGGTACACGCACGCACGCGACGCCGCGCACCTGGGCGGCGACGGCGGACGCATGACCATCCTGGGTGACTGGAAGCTGAACTCAGCCATCACCGGCAGCCAGGCAAAGGTGTACGTGCACGTCCCGGACACGGGAGCCCAGGTCTCGAACGCCACTTACCGGATCATCACGCCGTTCGGCGCGGTGAACAAGACCGTCAACCAGGGGAACTCGGCCAACCAGTGGGTGTCTCTCGGCGCCTACAACTTCAAGGACCAGGCACCGGAAGTTCAGCTGTCCAACGCGACATCGGACGGTACGGCGGAGAAGGACGTGGCCTACGACGCTGTCGCGTTCGTACCGGGCGACTACTCCGGCATGCCCAGCATCGCCTTCGCCGACCCGGATGTCAGCGCCCCGCAGCCCGGCGACATCACCACCCCGGAGGACATGACGCCTGAGGCGACTTCCCAGGGGCTGGAGCCCCTCGACTCCATTCAGCGGGAGTTCTCCTCACCCGTGAACACCTACGTCCCCTGGTGCGCGGCCAAACCCTTCGGATTCCGCGACAATCGCAAGGTCTGGACCAACCGCACAGAAGCCTGCATCAAAGGACAGTTCGGATTCATCAAATCGGTTGACGGACGCGTGACCGGAACCGCCACCTTCGACTTCCAGGCCGAGATGAAGGTTCACCCCGACTCAATCGGATGGAATACCGCGTTCAAGTTCAAACTGGTTGAAGCGACTGGCGAAGCCGCTACTGAGGCGATCTTCGTAGATGTCAACGATGTGTGCTCCCTGGACTGCACGAGGAACGGACCCCGAACGGAGGATAACGGTCTGTGGTGGCAATTCGACCTGGGCGACAGGCATACGTACTCCATGTCGCAGATTTGGCGCTGGGGTGAGTCCAGGCCGGCGGATCTGCTCTTCCCTGGATGGTCCATGACGGGCGATATCGGGGGAATCCTGACGGAGAACGAAGCGAAGGTCGGTACCGAGGGTCCCAAAGCGCAGATCCGGTGCGACTCCACGGTCCCGGGGGCGTCCCCGGGGTGTGTGTTCGATCAGTACAGTCCGACGTACGTCATGAACTCGAAGAAGTTCCCCGCCGCGGCCGCACACGCCTGGCTTGCCCAGAACAAGCTTCCCGGACATTTCGGGAGCAAGGCGTTCGATACTCCGCTCACCTACCTCGGCAGCGGCGTGATGTCGCCGACCAACCCCGCCAAGAAGCAGAGCACAGCCAACCGCGAGGTCATCTGCCCGAGAAGTTGGGCACGCAATACGGACGCCACCCTCTCGCCGGAATTGGATGAAGGAAGCGATCCTGATACATATTCCTGCGACGAGTTGGCCTTCGCCGCCAGCTACAACAGTGCGGGCATGGCCGGCGGGTTCAACCCGGTCGACTCAGGCGACCAGTGTCTTCAGACGTACGCCAAGAGGGGCGACAATGGCGTATGGACGCTTCGTCCCGACCTTCGCTACCCGCTTCCGACGTGGAACGAGAAGTGTGGACGCGCCACCATGTCCAAAAACCAGAATGTCCAATCCATGCGACCTTTTGGTGCCTTCATCACCCGGAACAGGCTGATGGACAAGGACGATTACTGGCTTGACCTGAACGGCTTTACTCCGTGACCGTGGGGTGCTGAACAGTGTGAGGGAGAGGGGCTGATCCACCTACCAGTGGATCAGCCCCTCCTGCACTACGGGAAAATTCGGCGATCGGCGGCCCATGATCGTGAACGGCCGGATGCCTTCCAATGCATCCGCCATGGTGCTCAGATAGTCGGCCAACGACGGGAAGGCCAGATCCGGGAAGCTTTCCTCACCGTACTCGTAGACCGGTGCGGGGTCCTGCCCGCTGAGTCCGGACACATCGAGGAACAGTCCGCTGTGCTCTTCCTTGGTCCGAAAGACTGGAATCCAACCCTCCTTCCAGTACTCGTAGCGGGAACCGGGCTCCTGCAAGTCGATGCTCGCTTTCCTGTTGGTCGTGTACAAAGAACAGATGAGTTCCACATCGCAAAACGCATAGTCGAACGGGAACGGCGAGTAGTCGCCGCCGCCTCGTATGTCGTAGCGTTCATTCCCGGCAATGGACCGCTGCTTGGCGGTGCTGCCGTTGTTCACTTTCAGGAGCTGCTTCAACTCGACGGGCAAACGTACTCCCATCTTTTCCTCGGCCTGCGCGATCTGCTCGTCAGTGGCAGGATCGTTCAAAGCATCGGCGTGGTCAGGCGTGTTCTCGTTCATCCAGCGGGTAACGCGGGACCAGGCTTCAATCGTGCTGCTCAATGCAGCCTCCTTCGTCGACGAGGTCTCCACTATCCCCGACGGCGGTTCTGAGCTGCACCGACGGGCTCCACGGCTGCCGTTCGGGCAGAGGGCCTAGGTCGAGGGTTGTGCGGCTGCGGGTGTTGGCTTCGGATACTCGGGCGCTTAGTAGTTCGGTGGGGGTCAGGGGGCGGACCTGGTCCGGGTTGGCGTCCCATTCTTGGCCGCCGCCCAGGGGGCGGAGTTGGAGGTAGGGGCCTACCCCGCCCATGACCACGCCTACGCGGTCGCGGGCGGGGTCGTGGACGGTGTCGCCCACGGCTGGGGGGCCGTCCGTCACCGGGTGGTGCCCTTCACGATCACCGCGGCGAGGGCGAGTGCTACTGGGGCCGAGCAGACGCCCAGGTAGATGAGGGCGTGGCGGGTTGCCCGGCCGGCGTCCTCGTCGTCCGTCTCGGGCCATGGGGTGCGTACGTCCATCGCCGGGAGTTGGATGCCGGCCGCCGTCAGCGCACCCGCGAGTGCGTCCCGTGCTTCGACGGCTTCCTGGATCTTGGGCGCTCCTACCAGGCCCTCCGGCGGGACCAGAACGGTGTTGCTCGGGGCGGGAGTTGTCCGTTCGTCTCGGCGGGGGAGCGGTGGGGTGGGAGGGGTGGACGGCTGCTGAGTCACGTGGGCCTTCCTTCGGTTGTTCTTGCGCGGAATCGCCCTCCGGATCGCACGTTTCTGATTACTGTGCGTCAGGGGCGTGTTACGAGAATGCGCCACCGGAGGAGTGGGCCGCGCCGAGTGCGGGTGCTGCTTCTCTCGCGTCCGACGTACGTTCCACACCTTCCACGGAGGGCAGCGCCATGCCGACGAGACGAGTGGTCACGGGCCGCAGCAGGGAGCCCCGCGCGCGGTTCGCGGAGGAGTTGCGCTCGTTGCGCCTCCAGCGCGGGGACAGCCTGCGGCAGCTCGGTGAACGGCTGGGCTGGGACTGGTCGTTGTTCGGCAAGATGGAGAAGGGCGAGACGGTGGGGGGCCCGGAGGTGGTCCAGGCGCTCGACACGTATTACGGGACCCCGGGGCTGTTGCTGGCCCTGTGGGAGCTGGCGGTCAGTGACAAGACGCAGTTCCGGGAGCGGTATCGGCGGTACATGTCCCTGGAGGCCGAGGCGACGAGTTTGTGGCACTACGCCGTGAGCGTTCTGCCGGGGCTGTTGCAGACGCCGGGGTATGCGCGGGAGCTGCTGGCAGCCGGTGGCCTCAAGGGTGAGGAATTGGATCAGCAGGTCGACGCGCGGATGGGGCGGCGGGAGTTGCTGGCGGGAGACGACGCGCCACCGTTCCGCACGATTCTGTCGGAGGCGGTGCTGCGCACACAGTTACGGGACGCGGGCCGGTGGCGAGCACAGTTGGAGTACCTGCGGGATGCGACGGAGCGGGGCGAAGTGACCGTGCAGGTACTGCCGTTCAGCGCGGGGCTGCATGGGCTCTCGAACGCTGACGTGATGTTTCTTCGGCTCCTCGATGGGCGTACCGTGGCCTACGCGGAGAACGATGTCCGGGGCGATCTGATCGAGGAAACCGCACCGGTTGAACGGTTGCAGCTCACGTACGATTTTGTGCGCGACCTGGCGCTGTCCCCTGCTGAGTCGCGGAAGTTCATCCTGCGCCTTCTGGAGGAAGTACCGTGCGATCCCTCGACCTGACCACAGTCACTTGGCGTAAGAGCTCTTACAGCAACTCGGACGGCGGCCAGTGTCTTGAGGTCGCCGACGGCGTGGCCGACATCGTCCCCGTCCGGGACAGCAAGAACCCGCTCGGCCCCGTGCTCGCCTTCCCCGCGGACGGCTGGTCGTCGTTCGTCTCGGCGGTGAAGCGCGGCGCATTGGGTGGCTGAGGGGCGTCGCGTGGCACAAAGGCTTCTCACCGCTTGCTGACAGGTTCCTGACCTCGCCTGGCTACGTTCCCGCGTATGTTCAAGATCTTCGGCCGCGCACGCGGTCATCAGAACCGGACACACGGGTACGCACGGCGTGAAGTCGCCCTGTCGGCGGCGGTGTTGGCCGTGGGCGTCGCTCTGTCGGTGCCTGCCGGGCCCGCCGCGGCGGCTGCGGGCGGCTCGGGCCGTGTCGTCACCCACCCGCAGGCGGTCACCGCTACGCAGCGACAGGCCGTGCTGGACTACTGGACCCCGGCGCGCATCGCCGCCCTCACCGAGCCGTCGTCCGACAACCCGCCCAGGAGCGGCCCCGACGGGGCGCCGTGGACCGGGTCCGCCACCCTGAGCCGTACGGTCGGCAGGCTCTTCTTCACCGACCACGGCGAGGACGCCAGCTGCACCGCCACCGTCGTCGACAGCGCGAACCGCAGCACCGTCGTGACCGCGGGGCACTGCGTGAACAGCACCAACCTCATCGGCGAGGACAACCAGTGGGCGGCGAACGAGATGTTCGTGCCCGGATTCAAGGACGGCCGGGCGCCGTACGGGAAGTTCGTCGGCCGGCTGGGCGTGGCCGATGCCACCTGGTTGGAGAACGACGGACAGAGCACGCTGAAGTACGACGACTACGACCAGGCGTTCGTGGTCCTCAACACCGACTCCCAGGGCCGCCGGGTGCAGGACGTGGCCGGCGCCGCGCAGCGCATCGGCTTCGACCGGCCCGGCGACGGGCGGGCGTACGCCTTCGGCTATCCCCGGGCCGCGTCCGACCCGGCGCGGGCCGGCCTGCCCGAGTACATCGGCGACCGGCTCGCCTTCTGCGCCGGCTCCACCCGCGAGGACCCCGGCACGGCCGACTTCCCGGAGCCCAAGGGCGAGTGGGGCGTCGCCTGCGTGATGGGCGGGGGCTCCAGCGGCGGGCCCCGGATCGCCGCCTTCGACCCGGCCACCGGTCTCGGCACGGTCGTCGGCGACAACACCTACGGGGCCTTCTTCCACAGCACGGGCGCGGTCTGTGAGGACAGCGACGACCCCGACTGCACCCGGTACCTCGTCGGCCCGCAGTTCAGCTCCAAGGTCACCCGGCCCCTGTACGAGGCCGCCCAGCACGCGCACTGACCTTCGCGGCGGCCCCCGTCGGACCGGGACGACCGGTACGGCGGGGGCCGTCCCCGTCCCCCGTCCGCATCCCCCGTCCCCGCCTCCCGTCCTCGTTCCCCGTCCCCGTCACCCTGACGGCCTCTGCCATCGACATTTACTTGGACGTCCTAGTAAATTGGACTCCATGGAAGCCAAGGAGGGTGGAGGTATGGACGCTCACGCCGTCGAAGAGGGCCGCCGTCGCTGGCAGGAACGTTACGACAAGGCCCGCAAGCGCGACGCGGACTTCACCACGCTGTCCGGGGACGCCGTGGAGCCCGTGTACGGGCCCCGGCCCGGGGACACCTACGAGGGCTTCGAGCGGATCGGCTGGCCGGGGGAGTACCCGTTCACGCGCGGGCTGCACCCCACCGGCTATCGGGGCCGGACCTGGACCATCCGCCAGTTCGCCGGCTTCGGCAACGCCCGGCAGACGAACGAGCGCTACAAGACCATCCTCGCCAACGGCGGCGGCGGGCTCTCCGTCGCCTTCGACATGCCGACCCTGATGGGCCGCGACTCCGACGACCCGCGCGCGCTCGGCGAGGTCGGCCACTGCGGGGTCGCCATCGACTCGGCCGCCGACATGGAGATCCTCTTCGGGGACATCCCGCTCGGCGACGTCACGACCTCGATGACGATCAGCGGCCCCGCCGTCCCCGTCTTCTGCATGTACCTGGTCGCGGCGGAGCGCCAGGGCGTCGACCCGGCCGTCCTCAACGGCACGCTCCAGACCGACATCTTCAAGGAGTACATCGCGCAGAAGGAGTGGCTCTTCCAGCCCGAGCCGCACCTGCGCCTCATCGGCGACCTCATGGAGCACTGCGCGAGCTCCATCCCCGCGTACAAGCCGCTCTCGGTCTCCGGCTACCACATCCGCGAGGCCGGGGCGACGGCCGCGCAAGAGCTGGCGTACACACTCGCCGACGGTTTCGGGTACGTGGAGCTCGGCCTGAGCCGGGGCCTGGACGTGGACGCGTTCGCCTCCGGGCTGTCCTTCTTCTTCGACGCGCACCTCGACTTCTTCGAGGAGATCGCGAAGTTCCGCGCCGCCCGCCGGATCTGGGCGCGCTGGATGAAGGAGGAGTACGGCGCGAAGACCGACAAGGCACAGTGGCTGCGCTTCCACACGCAGACGGCCGGGGTCTCGCTGACCGCGCAGCAGCCGTACAACAACGTCGTACGGACCGCCGTGGAGGCGCTGTCGGCGATCCTCGGCGGCACGAACTCCCTCCACACCAACGCGCTCGACGAGACCCTGGCCCTGCCCAGCGAGCAGGCCGCCGAGATCGCGCTGCGCACGCAGCAGGTGCTGATGGAGGAGACCGGCGTCGCCAACGTGGCCGACCCGCTCGGCGGCTCGTGGTTCGTGGAGCAGCTGACCGACCGGATCGAGGCCGAGGCCGAGAAGATCTTCGAGCAGATCAGGGAGCGGGGGGTACGGGCGCACCCCGACGGACAGCACCCGATCGGCCCCATCACCTCGGGAATTCTGCGGGGCATAGAGGACGGGTGGTTCACGGGCGAGATCGCCGAGTCCGCGTTCCAGTACCAGCGGTCCCTGGAGAAGGGCGACAAGCGGGTCGTCGGCGTCAACGTGCACCACGGCTCGGTCACCGGCGACCTGGAGATCCTGCGGGTCAGCCACGAGGTCGAGCGGGACCAGGTCAAGGTCCTCGGCGAGCGCCGGGCCGCGCGGGACGACGCGCGGGTCACCAAGTCCCTCGCGGCGATGCTGGCGGCCGCGCGGGACGGGTCGAACATGATCGCGCCGATGCTGGAGGCGGTACGGGCCGAGGCGACGCTCGGCGAGATCTGCGACGCGCTGCGGGACGAGTGGGGTACGTACACGGAGCCGCCCGGCTTCTGAGCGCGCGGATCCGACCACGAAACCATCCCCCGGACCGGCTGTACGGGTCCGGGGGATGGTTTCTGGCATTTAGCTCTGAGTGAGAGCTAATGTAGGTGGTATGACCACTGACCACGCGGACTCCCTCGCCGACGCGCTGGCCGGCGTCCAGCGGCTCGTCCGCCGGCGTCTGCGGCGCGAGCTGGACGTCTCGCCGATGCGCGGCGCGCAGATCGAGCTGCTGCGGCTGGTCGCGGCGCGCCCCGGCATCGGGGTGTCGGCCGCCGCCCGGGAGCTGCGCCTCGCCAACAACTCCGTCTCCACGCTCGTCAACCAGCTCAGCGGCGCGGGCTACCTGCGCCGCGAGACCGACCCGGACGACCGGCGCTCCGCCGTACTGCTGCCCACTCCCGAGGCCGGTGCGCGGCTCGCCGCCTGGGCCTCGCGGCGGGCCGCGCTGATGCGCGAGCAGCTGGAGCGGCTGACGGTGGAGGACAGGGAGGCCCTCGCGGCGGCGATCCCCGCGCTGAACAGACTCGCCCGGAACCTTCAGGAGGAGGGGGAGCGCACATGACCGAGGACAAGGCCGAAGAGACGAGCGGGACCGACGCCGTCACCTGTGACGGCCTCGACTACTCCTTCAACGGGACGAAGGCCGTCGACAGCCTCGACCTCTCCGTCGGGGCGGGCGAGGTCTTCGGGCTCCTCGGGCCGAACGGCGCGGGCAAGACCACCGCGATCCGCTGCATCACCACGCTGCTGCCCGTCCCGGCCGGCATGGTCCGGGTGTTCGGACACGACGCGGCCAAGGAGCCCATGGCCGTACGCCGCCTGCTCGGCTACGTACCCCAGCAGCTCTCCGCCGACGCCACGCTGACCGGCCGGGAGAACGTCACCCTGTTCGCCCGGGTCTTCGACGTGCCCCGCCGGGAGCGCGCCGAACGGGTCGCGCAGGCCCTCGCGGCCGTCGACCTCACCGACGCGGCCGACCGGATGGCCAAGACGTTCTCCGGCGGCATGATCCGGCGGCTCGAACTGGCCCAGGCCCTCGTCAGCGCGCCCCGCCTGCTGATGCTGGACGAGCCGACGATCGGCCTCGACCCGATCGCCCGTACCAGCGTGTGGGAGCACATCACCGCCGTACGGAAGGCGACCGGCATGACCGTTCTTGTCACCACCCACTACATGGACGAGGCCGAGCAGTACTGCGACCGCGTCGCGCTGATGCACCGCGGCCGGATCCACGCGCTGGGCACCCCCGGCGAGCTGCGCGGCGACCTGCGCGCCCGGCGGGTGGCGTCCGGTGCCGCGACCGGGAAGGACCCGCTGCCGACGCTGGAGGACGTCTTCCGGGACGTGGCCGGCAGCGGCCTGGACGAGGAGGGAGGGGACTTCCGCGATGTCCGTACGACCCGGCGCACCGCATCCCGTGTCGGCTGACGGCGACGGGGGCCAGGGCGGGGCCCCAGCTCCTGGGAGCAAGCCCGACCTGAGCAAGCTCAACCTGCTCCTCGTCCCGCCGCGCCCCCGCACCGGCTGGCGGGTCCTGCTCGCCCGGGTCGGCGCGATGTGCGCGGTGGAGCTCCAGAAGCTCCGCCACGACCGCACCGAGCTGTACACGCGGGCGATCCAGCCCGCGCTGTGGCTGCTGATCTTCGGCGAGACCTTCACCCGGATCCACGCGATCCCGACGGGCAGCACGCCCTACCTGGACTTCCTGGCGCCCGGCATCATCGCCCAGTCCGCGATGTTCATCGCGATCTTCTACGGGATCATGATCATCTGGGAGCGGGACGCGGGTGTCCTCACCAAACTCCTCGTCACCCCCACCCCCAGATCCGCCCTGATCACCGGCAAGGCGTTCGCCGCCGGGGTGAAGGCGCTGATCCAGGCGGTCGTGGTGATCGTCATCGCCGCGGCGCTCGGCGTCGGCCTGACCTGGAACCCGTTGCGGCTGCTCGGCGTGGCCGTCGTGGTGATCCTCGGTTCGGCCTTCTTCTCGTGCCTGTCGATGTCGATCGCGGGGATCGTGCTGACCCGTGACCGGCTGATGGGCATCGGGCAGGCCATCACCATGCCGCTGTTCTTCGCCTCCAACGCGCTGTACCCGGTGGCGATCATGCCCGGCTGGCTCCAGGTGATCAGCCGGATCAACCCGCTGAGCTACCAGGTGGACGCGCTGAGAGGCCTGTTGCTCGGGACGTCCTCCCACCATCTGCTGCTGGACTTCGGGGTGTTGGTGTTCGCCGCCGCCGTGGGGGTGGCCGCGGCGTCGTCGCTGCTGGGGCGTCTGGCGCGGTAGGGTCGGCGGCTCTCGACGGGGGGAGAGAGGGCCGTGGCGGCGAGGGTCCGGTACGACCAGCGGGTGCTGGCACTGATAGAGGTGCGCGGGGGTTCCCGGGACTGGGCGGAGGCCGAGAGCGTCTTCGAGGCGCACGGCTGGCCGGTCGTCGGTCACGAGCCGCGCGGGCAGGGGGCGTCGGCGGGCATCCTGAGCGCGGATGCGGCGGCGCGGGTCTACCGCGTCGAGATCCGGTTGTACGGTGCGGCCCGCCGGGCCGAGCGCGGCGCCACCTGGCAGGTACGGAACGCGGCGCGAGCGGCGCAGTTGGAGATGTACGTACGGCGGGCGGACCGGCTCGACCGGGACAGCGAGATGCTGACCGAATGGCTGGCGTACTCGACGGCCCACCGTGCGGGACGGCTGGCCCGGGTGGCCCGGCGGCTGGCCCGGATGGGCGTGTTCGACGCCGGTACGCAGGTGACCGGAGGACCCGGGGAGGCGTTCAGGCTCGCCCGCGCGGGGCTGGACGGCGGGTCGCCACGCGCGGTCGCCGTACGGCCGATGGACGGGCGTTGGAAGCGCCCGGCGCGGATGCGGCGCGAGCGGCAGTTCGACCGCCGGATGGCCGTGTTCTCGATCGGGACGCTGGTCCTGGTGTCGAGCGCGGCCATCTCGGCGGGACAGAACGGCGGGAGCCGCTACTTCTGGGTGGCGGTGGCGCTGGTCGCGGGGTGCGGGGCGCTGTCGGCCGGCGGGACCGTTGACCTGGGCCGCCGCTGGCTGAACACGGCGATGGCTGCCGGGATCATCGCGATGGCTCTCCTCTTCACTCTGGGAGAGGAGGGGGGCCTGACCGAGACGGGCGGGGTGCGGCTGCTTTACGGACTGACCCTTCTGACCGGCCTGTGGCTGCTGGTGCGGCAGTGGACCTGGGGAGAATGGGCCACCTGGGCCGTTCCGCTGACCGCCACCCTGCTGATCTCCAGCCTTGTTGGAGCGGGGTCCGTCCTGCACGCCCTCTACGCGGATTCCCTCCAGCTGACGCCGGGCGACCTCGACGTGCCCCCGATGTGGCAGTTCCTCTCGGCGCTGCGCCTGGTCACGCTCCTGATGCCGGTCCTGCTGGTGCCCGCCGTGTGGGGTATCGCCAAGCACTACCACTACGTGGTGCCGGGCGAACGGGTCGGCGGGCTGATGTACGTCACGATCCTGGCGGCGTTCCTGGTGGCGGGCGGCAGTCTGGCCATGGACTCGGCCGAGGAGGCCGCCTCCCTTACGGAGAAGGCCGCCCGGCAGGGCCACGAGGCCCCCCACTACTACGGCGTCGAGCCCGCGTGGACCTGCGTCGAACCCACCGTCCCGCTCGCCTCCCTCCCGGGAGAGGGGCCCCGGTTCGACCCCGCCCGTCCCTACCTGGCCTTCGGCGTCGCGGGCGGCGACGCCGTCCTGTGGGACCGGCGTGCCGGTGAACCGCTCAAAGTCCCCGCGGGGAAGGTACGGCTGGTGCCGGCGAAGTCCGCGCAGGTGCGCTGCGGCCGGTAGCGGCAGCTGCCGGTGGTCGGGCGGTGACCTGCTGTGAGGCAGTTCACGGCGGGGATCCGGCCTGCGTCCCGCGGGTGAAAGTTAGGCTGCGAACGGTGCCGGAAGCCGTGCCATAGCGCCGTTCGGCCCGCGGCGGAGGCCACCGGGAGGAATGGGTGTACACGCCGCTTTTCTCAAGCGTGCGCGGAGGGGGGAGGATGTACTCATGCAGCCTAGGAACATGTCCATGAGCGGCGTTGTCGACCTCGCCGCGGTGAAGGCGGCCGGTGAGGCCAAGGCGAAGGCGGAGCAGGCTCGCGCCGAGGCCGCCCGCCACGGCGGGACCGCCGCCGTACCCCCCTCAAGCCTGGTGATCGACGTCGACGAGGCCGGCTTTGAACGCGACGTCCTCCAGCGCTCCTCCGAGGTCCCGGTCGTCATCGACTTCTGGGCCGAGTGGTGCGAGCCGTGCAAGCAGCTCAGCCCGGTGCTGGAGCGCCTGGCGCGGGAGTACAACGGCCGGTTCGTGCTCGCCAAGATCGACGTCGACGCCAACCAGATGCTGATGCAGCAGTTCGGCATCCAGGGCATCCCCGCCGTCTTCGCGGTGGTCGCCGGCCAGGCGCTGCCCCTCTTCCAGGGCGCGGCCCCCGAGGCCCAGATCCGCGGCACCCTCGACCAGTTGATCCAGGTCGGCGAGGAGCGGTTCGGCCTCACCGGGATCGCCGTCGACGCGGACGCGGAGGGCGCGGCGGCGGACGCACCGGAGGCGGCCGTCCCGGTCGGGCCGTACGACGCGCTGCTCGAAGCGGCCGTACAGGCGCTGGACGCCAACGACTTCGGCGGGGCGGCGCAGGCGTACCGCAACGTGCTCGCCGACGACCCCGGCAACACCGAGGCCAAGTTGGGCCTGGCCCAGGCCGAACTGCTCACGCGCGTCCGGGACATGGACCCCCAGCGGGTGCGCGAGGACGCGGCGGCCAAGCCGGCGGACGTGCAGGCGCAGATCGCGGCGGCCGACCTCGACCTCGTCGGGGGGCATGTGGAGGACGCGTTCTCCCGGCTGGTCGAGACGGTCCGCCGGACGGCGGGCGACGACCGGGACGCGGCGCGCGTACGGCTGTTGGAGCTCTTCGAGGTCATCGGCGGGGACGATCCGCGGGTGACGGCGGCGCGTCAGGCGCTGGCGAGGGTGCTGTTCTGACACCGCCACGGCGGCCCGTTCGGGTGGCTTCCGGGTAACGAAATTCCACTTCCGGGGGAGTCACACACGCAGCAGCCGCGTTTTGCTAAAACTTGGCAAACGCGGCTGCTGTTACTGCGAGTAAATCAACGGGCTTGCTCTGTCCGGTTATTGGGTCCCTTGCTCCCTTCTGTCGCCCCCGCCCGGGGCACCCTGAGTGGCCGGGCGGCATCGCTGGGTCGCGGGCCGGTTATCTCGCCGTTACTAGCCAGTAACGAGCCCCCTTGTGTAGAGCTCGTGAATGCACGACGATCGGCGACGCTCGGTCCAATACCGCACCGGCACGGCAACCAGCCGCGCCCGCCGGTCGAGGGTTCCCCGCCGAGTGGACCGGCGGCACCGCCGCCGGCCCGGACAGGGGGGTTCCTGCTCACGGGCAGGGCCTGTCCAGAGGTTGCGCGAAGGCGTGGCCAGTGGTTGTCGCTCGGGGGTGATCGCCGGAGAATCGGACGTGGTCCGCACGGTGCGGCCCGCCCACCCGATCCGGGCGCTCCCCTTCCCGAGGACGTAGCACTTCTCCCATCCCAGGACGGGCCAGACCCGATCCGGAGATGTACGTCCGAGAAGGAGGAAATACATGGAGTCCCCAGCCCAAGTCCGTGGCGGGACCAGATGGCGGCGGTTCGCCGTCGTCATGGTGCCGAGTGTGGCCGCCACGGCCGCGATCGGTGTCGCTCTCGCACAGGGGGCGCTGGCAGCGTCGTTCAGTGTGTCGGGGCAGAGTTTCAAGGTGAAGGCGTCCGAACTGGTCGGCCAGAACATGGTGCAGTACGGCGGTGTCGCCCCGGGTCCGGAGAAGAACTACCCAGTAGTCGTCTCGGGCTTCAAGTCGGCGACGATCACCGACATGTGTCAGTCCGTGGTGACACCGAACGTGCCGATCCTGGGCACTGTCACCCTGAGGTTGCAGGCCGGATTCGGCGACAAGAAGGTTGTCGCGGACAACCTGTACCTTGATGTCGCGTCACTGAATGTCGACAACGCAGTGTTCGACCACATGGAGATCGGCCTGCCGGCCAAGGACCTTCAGTTGCCGGGCAGAAGGACCGACGAGAAGGGCGTCTCGCCCGCTGCCCCCTACGGCTTCGGCCAGCAGGCGAAGACGGCCACGCTGACCGGTGTCAGGCAGACGGCGTGGGCGACCACGGCCGGCTCCTTCACTCTGCCGAACCTCAGCCTGCGGCTGAGCCTCGGCAACGACGAGTGCTTCCCGGACATTCCGTAGTTGTTTGCCCCGAGCGGGTCGGATCCCCGCGGCGCTGGCCCGGTTGTCCGGCTCGCTCGGACCCCTCTCACCACGTGACACCTCCCAGGGAGCTGCATCCATGAAGGCCGAGTCCACAGATCCCCGCGGATTCACCTACTGGCGGCTTCGGTTCCGGGCGTGGCGTGGCAGTCGCCCTTTCTGGGGTGGGCTGTTCACCCTCCTCGGCGGAATCCCGATCGCCTACTTCCCGTACGGGAATCTCAAGCTCGGCAACCTCACGCTGGCCATGTCCACCACGGCCGGGGCGGGTTCGCTGATCATCGGTGTCCTGCTGGTCACCCTGGGTCTGACGATGTGGTACCACAGCCTCGTCCGGGTGTTCTCCGGCGTCGCCGCGATCCTGCTGGCCCTGGTCTCGATCCCCATCTCCAACTTCGGCGGCTTCCTGCTCGGTTACCTCTTCGCACTCGTCGGAGGCGGGCTCGCGCTCGCCTGGGTTCCCGTGAAGCACCCCGTGCCCGAGGAGCCGGACGAGGAGCACTACGACGAGTTGGCCGAGCCGTACGACACCGCCACACGCCACGACGAGTGGGCCCCGGAGCCCGACGGCACCCGCGCCCCCCTCTTCCCCGCCCCGCGCGAAGGGGCGGAACCGAACGCGACGGAAACGACTGCCGAGGCCAAGGGCGGGAGGAACAGTGCGGGGTGACACCACGCGGTGGACCGCGGCCGGGGACGACAACCCCCCGGTACGGCGGGGGCCGCGCCACGCGGCGCCCAGGAAATCGCTTCTGACCAAGCTCCAGATACCCGCCGGCAAGGCGATGGCCCTGGCCGCGATGCCGACCGCGGTCTTCGTGGGGATGGGGCTCACCCCCCGCCTCGCGCTGGCCAGTGACAGTCAGGACATCCCCTTCCTGCCGGGGCCGTGCGTGACACGTTCCGACGAGCCCGAGCCCTCGGAGTCGCCGAGCGGCTCGCCGTCGCCGTCGGCGTCCGTCGACCCGTCGGACTCGGCCACGCCGGGGCCGACCCCCACCGGGAGCGGTACGGCCACCGAGCCGCATCCGTCGGCGAGTTCGGCCCCCGTGACGCCGCCGCCCGACGCGCCGCCGCCCGACGCGCCCCAGGACGGGGACACTGCGCCCACCGTGAAGCCCACGGCCACGCCCACCCCCACGCCCACGAAGTCGGCGCACCCGCTGGACCCGCTGGGCCTCGGAGACGTGCTGGGCGACCTCCTCGGCGGCAAGAAGTCGACGCCCCCGCCGGCACCGGACACCACCACACCGCCGCCGGAGCAGCCCGTACCGACCCCGTCGGAGACCGGGTCGTCCAGCGGGAAGTCGACGTCCGAGTCGACGTCCGAGCCGACGTCCGAGCCGACGTCCGGGCCGACCGCGCAACCGGACCGGCCCACCGAGCCCGCCGGCAGCGGCACAGATGACTCCGCCAAGTCCACCGAGGACGCCATCAAGGAGGCCGCCGACAAGGCCGGCGCCACGGTGGAGGAGCTGGACAAGGACGCGAAGGGGCTCGACGCGCGCGAGGACGAGGAGATCCCGGAGGGCGCGGACGGCAAGGAACCGTTCCCCTGCCCGACCGCGGACCCCGAGGCCCTGGCGAACGCCGAGTTGGAGCCGGGCATCCCCCGGCTCGCCAACGAGCCCTGGACGCTCAAGAGTTCACTGCTCACCCTCAACGGCCTCGACTACCACGGCATCGTGGAGGTGGAGACGGCGGGCGGCGAGCTCAAGAAGGTGCTCAAGTTCACCGCCTCGTCCCTGGACATCAAGGACCTGCACCAGAGCTGGATCCACCCCGCGGGCGGCGTGGGCCACACGACGGGCGGACCGGGCACCACGTCGACCATCCGGGGCGCCGAGGTCACCATGTACACGGAGCAGTTGAAGGGCAACCTCTTCGGGCTGATCCCGATCACCTTCAGCCCGGCGACCCCGCCCCCGCTGAACATCCCGTTCGCGTTCTTCACGGACGTCACCGTCCTCCAGGCGGGCCAGTTCGGCGGCACGCTGACGATCCCGCACCTCAAGAACTACGTCACGAACTGACCGTACGAGCGGAGAGCACCAGCCACCGGGTACCGCCGCACACGGCTGTGGGCCGCCCCCCGATCCGGGGTGCGGCCCACAGCCGTACAAGCTCGGCGAACGCGGCCGGCGCGACGGTCAGTCGCGGCTCTGGCCGCCCAGGTGGTGCACCCGGACCATGTTGGTCGTGCCCGGGACGCCGGGCGGGGAACCGGCGGTGATGATCATGATGTCACCGTCGTTGTAGCGCTTGAGCTTGAGCAGCTCCACGTCCACCAGGTCGACCATCTCGTCCGTGCTGTTCACCCACGGCACGATGAAGGACTCGACGCCCCAGCTCAGCGAGAGCTGGTTGCGCGTCGACTCGTCCGTGGTGAAGGCCAGGATCGGCTGCGCGGCGCGGTAGCGGGACAGACGGCGGGCCGTGTCACCGGACTGCGTGAAGGCGACCAGCGTCTTCGCGCTCAGGAAGTCGGCGATCTCGCAGGCCGCGCGGGCGACGGAACCACCCTGCGTACGGGGCTTGCGGCCCGGGTTCAGCGGCTGGAGGCCCTTGGAGAGCAGCTCCTCCTCGGCCGCGACCACGATCTTCGACATCGTCTTGACCGTCTCGACCGGGTACGCGCCCACCGAGGACTCGGCGGAGAGCATGACCGCGTCCGCGCCGTCCAGGATCGCGTTGGCGACGTCGGACGCCTCGGCGCGGGTGGGGCGGGAGTTGGTGATCATCGACTCCATCATCTGGGTCGCGACGATCACCGGCTTGGCGTTGCGGCGGCACATCTCGATGAGCCGCTTCTGGACCATCGGGACCTTTTCGAGCGGGTACTCGACGGCCAGGTCACCGCGGGCCACCATGATGCTGTCGAACGCCGCGACGACGCTCGCCATGTTCTCGACGGCCTGCGGCTTCTCGACCTTGGCGATGACGGGGACCCGGCGGCCCTCCTCGTCCATGATCTTGTGCGCGTCCAGGATGTCGTCACCGTCGCGCACGAAGGAGAGCGCGATCATGTCGCAGCCGAGCCGCAGCGCGAAGCGCAGGTCCTCGACGTCCTTCTCGGACATCGCGGTCACGTTCACCGCCGCGCCGGGCAGGTTGATGCCCTTGTGGTCGGAGATCACCCCGCCCTCGATGACGATGGTCTTGACCCGGGGGCCCTCGACCTCGACGACCCGCAGCTCGACGTTGCCGTCGTTGATCAGGATCTGGTCGCCCTTGGCGACGTCCCCGGGCAGCCCCTTGTAGGTGGTGCCGCAGATGGACTTGTCACCCGGGACGTCCTCGGTCGTGATGGTGAACTCGTCCCCCCGGACCAGCTCGACCGGACCCTCGGCGAAGGTCTCCAGGCGGATCTTGGGGCCCTGGAGGTCCACCATCACGCCGACGGCGCGACCGGTGTCGGCGGCGGCCTGACGGACGCGGTGGTACCGCTCCTCGTGCTCGGCGTGACTTCCGTGGCTCATGTTCAGGCGGGCCACATTCATTCCGGCCTCGATGAGCGACTTCAGTTGCTCGTACGAGTCGACGGCGGGACCCAGTGTGCAGACGATTTTGGAACGGCGCATGAGGCGGATCCTATCGGTTTGTTTCAGCGCGGAATATTCCGTCTGGTGGAAAGTACAAATGGGCGGAGGGCCGCTCAGGAGAGAGGTGTGCGAATCTCGTTCTTTCGTACGTTCTCCGTGCCGACCAGCGCGAAAGTCTGCTGCGCGATTTCCAGCTCCTCGTCGGTCGGGACGACGGCCACCACGACCCGCGCACCGTCCTGCGAGATGATCCGCGGCTCGTCGGAACGTACGGTATTGCGTTCCGGGTCCACCGAGAGACCCAAGGGCTCCAGACCTGCGACGGCGGCCTCCCGGACCGCCGCCGCGTTCTCCCCGACCCCGGCCGTGAAAGCCACCGCGTCGACCCGGCCGAGCACGGCGGCGTACGCGCCGATGTACTTCTTCAACCGGTGGATGTAGACGTCGAAAGCGAGCCGGGCGCGCTGGTCACCGGCGTCGGAACGGCGCAGGATCTCGCGCATGTCGTTGTCCCCGCAGAGGCCGGTGAGACCACTTCTCTTGTTGAGAAGTTCATCGGTCTCGTCGACGGACATTCCCGCCGCCCGCTGGAGATGAAGCGGAACGGCCGGATCGATGTCACCGGATCGGGTGCCCATCACCAGCCCCTCCAGGGGGGTCATTCCCATCGAGGTGTCCACGCACCGCCCGCCCGCGACCGCCGACGCGGACGCGCCGTTGCCCAGGTGCAGGACGATCACGTTCACGTCGGCCGGGTCCTTGCCCAGCAGCGCGGCGCATTTACGCGAGACGTAGGCGTGCGACGTCCCGTGGAAGCCGTACCTGCGGATGAGGTGCTCGTCCGCCGTCGCCACGTCGATGGCGTAGCGGGCGGCGTACTCCGGCATCGTCCGGTGGAAGGCCGTGTCGAACACGGCGACCTGCGGCAGGTCGGGCCGCAGTTCCCGGGCGGTACGGATGCCGGTCAGGTTCGCCGGGTTGTGCAGCGGCGCCAGCGGTACGAGCCGCTCGATCTCGGCCTCCACGCCGTCGTCCACCACGACCGGTTCGCCGAACCGCGACCCGCCGTGCACGACCCGGTGGCCGAAGGCCGCCAGCGCGGGGGAGTCGAGGCCGAGGCCGTCCGCCGCCAGCTCCTCGGACACGGCGGCGAGGGCCGCCGCGTGGTCGGCGAAACCGCCCGTACGCTCGCGCTTCCCGCCCGAACGCGGGGTGTGCACGAGCCGGGGGTCGGCCTCGCCGATGCGCTCCACGAGGCCGACGGCGAGGCGGCTCGCGTCCGCCATGTCCAGCAGCTGGTACTTCAGCGACGAGGAACCGGAGTTGAGAACGAGAACCCGGGTGGGGGAGTCGGGAGAGCCGAGGGAGGTGGGGGAGTCCGTCATGCCGTTCCGTCCTGGGCCTGGATCGCGGTGATCGCGACCGTGTTGACGATGTCCTGCACGAGCGCGCCCCGCGACAGGTCGTTGACCGGCTTGCGCAGCCCCTGGAGGACCGGCCCGACCGCGACGGCGCCGGCCGAACGCTGCACGGCCTTGTAGGTGTTGTTCCCGGTGTTGAGGTCCGGGAAAATGAGGACCGTCGCCTGGCCGGCGACCTCGGAGTCCGGCAGCTTGGTCGCCGCCACGGAGGGCTCCACGGCCGCGTCGTACTGGATCGGCCCCTCGATCCGCAGCTCGGGGCGGGCCGTCCGGACGAGCTTCGTCGCCTCCCGCACCTTGTCCACGTCCGCGCCGGAACCGGACGTGCCGGTCGAGTACGAGAGCATCGCGATGCGCGGCTCGACGCCGAACCGCGCCGCCGTGGCCGCCGCCTGGACCGCGATGTCCGCGAGCTGCTCCGCGTCCGGGTCCGGGTTCACCGCGCAGTCGCCGTACACCAGCACCCTGTCGGCGAGGCACATGAAGAAGACCGACGAGACGATCGACGCCGTCTCCTTGGTCTTGATGATCTCGAAGGCGGGCCGGATCGTCGCCGCCGTCGAGTGCACGCAGCCCGACACCATGCCGTCGGCGAGGCCCTCCTCGACCATCAGCGTGCCGAAGTAGTTGACGTCCGCCACCACGTCGTACGCCAGCTCCACGGTCACGCCCTTGTGCGCGCGCAGGCCCGCGTACCGCTCGGCGAAGCGCCGGCGCAGGTCGGAGGTGGCCGTGTCGATCAACTGCGTGGACGGGGCGCTCAGGTCGATGCCCAGGTCCGCGGCCTTCTTGCGGATGACGTCGGGGTCGCCGAGCAGCGTCAGGTCGCAGACGTTCCTGCGCAGCAGGACGTCCGCCGCGCGCAGCACACGCTCCTCGGAGCCCTCGGGCAGGACGACCCGGCGGCGGGACGACCGGGCCTGCTCCAGCAGTTCGTGCTCGAACATCATCGGGGTGATCCGGCCGCTGCGCGCCACCGACATCCGCGCCAGCAGGTCCGCCGTGTCGACGTGGCGCTCGAAGAGCCCCAGCGCGGTCTCCGCCTTGCGCGGGGTCGCCGCGCTCAACTTGCCCTCCAGGCCGAACAGCTCGGTCGCCGTGGGGAACGAACCGCCCGCCACCGAGATCACCGGGGTGCCCGGCGCCAGCCGCGACGCCAGCGTCAGCACCAGCTCCGCGGGCCGCTCGTCCAGCGTGAGCAGCACCCCCGCGATCGGCGGGGTGCCCGCCGAGTGCGCGGCGAGCGCGCCCACCACCAGGTCGGCGCGGTCGCCCGGAGTGACCACCATGCAGCCGGGGGTCAGCGCGCCCAGGAAGTTCGGCAGCATCGCCCCGCCGAACACGAAGTCCAGCGCGTCCCGCGCCAGGCCCGCGTCGTCCCCGAGCAGCACCTCGCCGCCGAGCGCCTGGGTGATCTGCGCGACCGTCGGGGCGGCCAGCGCGGGCTGGTCGGGCAGGACGTAACAGGGCACCGGGAGCTGCGACACCAGCCCCTCGGCGATGGCCGTCCGGTCCTCGGCGGCGACCCGGTTGACGACGACGCTCAGCACGTCGCAGCCGAGCGCCTCGTACGCCCGGTGCGCGTTGCGCGCCTCGGACCGTACGGACTCGGCGGACTGGTCCTTGCCGCCCACCACCGCTATCACCGACGCGCCGAACTCGTTCGCCAGCCGGGCGTTCAGCGACAGCTCGTCGGGGAGCTGGGTGGCGGCGAAGTCGGTGCCGAGGACGAGGACGACCTCGTACTCCCGCGCCACCCGGTGGAACCCGTCCACCAGGCGCGACACCAGCTCGTCCGTGCCCCGCTCGGCCTGGAGCGCCGTCGCCTCGTGGTAGTCGAGGCCGTACACCTCGGAGGGCTCCTGCGACAGCCGGTAACGGCTGCGGAGCAGGTCGAAGAGCCGGTCCGGGCCGTCGTGCACCAGCGGGCGGAAGACGCCCACGCGGTCCACCTGGCGGGTCAGGAGCTCCATGACCCCCAGCTCGACGACCTGCCGGCCGTCCCCGCGATCGATCCCGGTCACGTACACGCTGCGCGTCACGCGTGCTCTCCTGTCCATGTCGGTGAGGATGTGGTGGGGCGGCAATTCCCTCTTGACAATACCTCCGGGTACGGCTAGGGCCTGTCCGGCGGATCTTCGTGGGCCCGCGACGCCTGGCACCGCACCTCGCGGCGTTGTCGGACCGACCAAGTACATCCAGTACGTGGTCGGTCCTCCGCCTTGCGAGGCACGGCACCAGACGCCGCGGGCTGATCCACGAAGATCCGCCGGACAGGCCCTAGGCCCGTCTCGCGGCGGTCGGCGGGACCGGCCCCGGGCGCCGCCGGTCCACCCGCTGGACTCGGGGTGTCCGGATGCGTGCGCCGCGCACCCCGCGTGGGAGTATCGGAAGCGGCTCATGCGCGGGGTGCGGAGGGCCCGCCCCCGGGAAGCACGGCACTGAAGCACAGCACTAGCGAGCGGGAGACACGGCACGATGCGTATCGGAATCCTCACCGCGGGCGGCGACTGCCCCGGCCTGAACGCAGTGATCCGGTCGGTCGTTCACCGGGCCATGACCGGGTACGGCGACGAAGTCATCGGCTTCGAGGACGGTTTCAAGGGACTCCTCGACGGCCACTTCCGCCCGCTGGACCTGAACGCCGTCAGCGGCATCCTCGCCCGGGGCGGCACCATCCTCGGCTCGGCCCGCCTGGAGCGCGACCGGCTGCGGGAAGCGGCCGAGAACTGCGCGGAGTTGGCCCGCCGGTACGACATCGACGCGCTCATCCCGATCGGCGGCGAGGGCACGCTCACGGCGGCCCGGCTGCTGTCGGACGCGGGGATGGCCGTCGTCGGCGTCCCCAAGACGATCGACAACGACATCTACTCGACGGACCGCACGTTCGGCTTCGACACGGCCGTGATGGTCGCGACGGAGGCGATCGACCGCCTCAAGACCACCGCGGAGTCGCACCAGCGCGTCATGGTCGTCGAGGTCATGGGGCGGCACGCCGGCTGGATCGCGCTGGAGTCCGGCATGGCGGGCGGCGCGCACGGGATCTGCCTGCCGGAGCGGCCCTTCGAGGTGGACAGCCTCGTGAAGATGGTCGAGGCGAGGTTCTCCCGGGGCAAGAAGTTCGCGGTCATCTGCGTCGCCGAGGGCGCGCACCCGGCCGAGGGCTCGATGGAGTACGGCAAGGGCGAGATCGACCAGTTCGGGCACGAGCGCTTCCAGGGCATCGGCAACCGCCTGGCGGCGGAGCTGGAACACCGCCTCGGCAAGGAGGCCCGCCCGGTGATCCTGGGCCACGTCCAGCGCGGCGGCACGCCGACCGCGTACGACCGCGTCCTGGCGACGCGCTTCGGGTGGCACGCCGTGGAGGCGGTGCACCGCGGCGAGTTCGGCCGGATGACGGCGCTGCGCGGGACGGCGGTGGAGATGGTTCCGCTGGCGGAGGCCGTGACGCAGCTGAAGCGCGTCCCGGAGAACCGTATGCACGAGGCGGAGTCGGTCTTCTAGACCTTCGACCGGGCCTCTTCGCGAGGACGTTCCGCGCGGACGTTCCGGGAGGACGCTCCCCGCGGACGTTTCGCCGAGCGGCGAACGAGGGTGCTGGCGGCGGTCGTTCTGTGCCAAGCTGGAGATCGGCCGCACCGCAACGGGGGGACCATTCCATGCGACCCATGCAGATCGCCGTAGCCGTCGAGACGACGGACGGCGACGCGGAAGAACTGGACACCCTGACCCGGGAGCTGGGCGAGGAGCTGCTGCTGCTCGACGCCGCCGAGTCCGTCGCGCGCCCCGAGGGCGGAGCGGCCCCGGCGGGCGCCAAGAGCGGCACGGCCACCACGCTGGGGGCCCTGCTCGTCACCGGGGTGTTCTCCCGGGCGGCCCTCAACACGATGGTCAGCCTCGTGAGCGAATGGCGCCAGCGGGCGCAGGCCCGCCGCGTCGAACTCACCGAGGGCGACGACTCGCTGATCGTCGAAGGCGTCTCGGGCCGCGACCAGAAGGCCCTGATCGAGGCGTGGCTCCAGCGCCGCTCCGGCAGCGACCCGCAGCCGTAGCCGCGGCCTCCGGGAGAGACCTTGAGCCGCGTCGCCCTGCTCGTCGCCACCACGGACTACATCGACTCCGGACTGCGCCGCCTGCGCTCGCCCGCCTCCGACGCGCGGCGCCTGGGCGCGCTGCTGGAGGACCCGGCGATCGGGTACTTCGACCGGGTCGTCCCCCTGGTCAACGACTCGAAGGCGGAGATCGAGGAGCACATCGAGCGCACGCTGCGCGATCTCGGGCCGAACGACACCCTGCTGTTGTACGTGTCCTGCCACGGCATCCGCGACAAGCACGGCCGCCTCTTCTTCACGACGCTGCGCACCAAGCGCGACCTGCCCGAGTCGACCGCGATATCGGCGCGCTTCGTCGAGGAGCAGATGAGTCGCTGCCGCGCCCGGTCCAAGGTGCTCCTGCTCGACTGCTGCTTCGGCGGGGCGTACGTCCAGGGCATGGCGCCCTTCGCGCCCGACGACGGTGAACTGTCCGTGCAGGCCGCCGGCAAGGGCACGTACGTCATGACCGCCTCGGACGTCCTGGAGTTCGCCTTCGAGGGCGAGACGGTGAAGAGCCGCTCGGGCGACTTCCACTCGGTGTTCACCGAAGCGCTCATCGACGGCCTCAGCACCGGGCGCGCGGACCTCGACAACGACGGGGTGATCACCGCGCACGAGCTGTTCCAGCACGTCGAGCGGCACGTCCGGGAGAGCGGGGCCCCGCAGACGCCGACCGAGTTCCGCTCCGGCGTACAGGGCAACATCCCCCTCGCGACGGCCGCGTTGTGGCACCGGGGGCAGAGCGCGGAGAGTGATCCCTTCGTGGGCGACAGCCTCTCCCTGGGGGAGTTGCTGCCGGCGCTCGTCGCCGGTCCCGACCGGGGCCTCTGCGCGCCCGACTGGCCGCCGAACGGACAACTCACCGTGCCGCTGGGCCGGATGTACGACCCGGCGCAGGGACTCCAGGAGACCCTGACGCTCGACCTGTCCGGGGGCGCGCCGCACATCGGCGTCGTGGGCGGCAGGTGGAGCGGCAAGACGTCGGTGCTGCGCACCCTCGCCTGCTCGCTGGCGCTGACCCACACGCCGGACGAGGTGCAGATGTACGCCCTGCACGGCGAACCGGACGGGATGACACGCCTGGAGACCCTGCCGCACATGGGGATGGTGGCGGACTACGGCCGCGCCGACGCCGTACGCACCCTGGTCGACGGTGTCATGGCCACCCTGAAGCGGCGCGAGAGGCTCTGCGACCGCCTGCGCATCAGGTCCCCGAAGACGTTCCGCCGGATGCGGACGCGGGGGCTGCTGGACGGCGAGTCGAACGGCGAGGTGTTCCTCCTCGTCGACGGCTGGCCGGACTTCGCGGCACGCTTCCCGGAGGAGTCCCGCCTGCTGCTCGGCGTTGCCCAGCGCGGCGTCTACTACGGCATCCACCTGGCGGTCTCCGCCGACCGGTGGAAGGACCTGCCCGAGGAGCTGTTCCTGCACCTCGGTACGTGGGTCGAACTCGCCCTGGCCGACCCGCAGGAGTCGCGGATCGACCGCGACCTCGCCGGCGGGATCCCGCCGGGGCAGCCGGGCTTCGGACTGACCCGGGGGCGGCGGTACGTCCGGCTCGCGGTCCCCGCGCTGGCCACGGCGGCGGGCACGGCGGGCGTGGCGAGCGGGGGCGCCGCCGGGAGTTCGGGGGAGACGCCCGCGCCCGCGCGGACCGGCGACGAGGGCGAGGAACTCGACGCGCTGCTGGACAAGGTGGCCGGGGCGTGGCGGCGGCCGGGCGCCCGTCCGCTGAGCACCTTCAGGGACGACCACGACTCCGTACCCCGCCTCCTGGACCTCCTGCCGCTCCCCGGCGGCTGGGACGCCGCCCCCGCGTCCGCCTGGGCCGTCAAGCCGGAGCGCCGGCTCACCACCCCGGTGGGCGTCGACGCCAACGGCGCCCCGGTCCTGCTGGACCTGAGGGAAGCCGCGCTCGGCGGCTGGGGGCCGCACGGCGTGTGCGTCGGCGCCACCGGGTCCGGCAAGTCGGAGCTGCTGCGCACCCTGGTCCTCGGACTGGCCGTCACCCACTCCCCGGAGACGCTGAACTTCGTCCTGGTCGACTTCAAGGGCGGCGCCACCTTCGCGAGCATGGCACGCCTGCCCCATGTGGCGGCCGTCATCACCGGCCTGGCCGACGAACCGTCCCTGGTCGGCCGCATGGAGGACGCGATCCGGGGCGAGCTCAACCGCAGGCAGCAACTGCTGCGCGGCGCGGGCAACTACCCCAACATCCACGAGTACGAGCGGGCGCGCGCGGCGGGTGCGCCGCTGATCCCGCTGCCGACGCTGGTCCTGGTCATCGACGAGTTCACCGAACTGCTGACCGCCGAGCCCGGCTTCCTGGAGGCGCTCGTCCAGATCGGCCGCATCGGCCGGTCGCTGGGCATCCACCTGCTCCTGGCCTCGCAGCGCCTGGAGGAGGGGCGGCTGAGCGGCCTGGACACCCACCTGTCGTACCGCATCGGTCTGCGCACCTTCTCGGCCGAGGAGTCACGCGCGGTGCTGGGCGTGCCCGACGCGTACTCGCTGCCGTCCGTGCCCGGGTCCGGCTATCTCCGGTTCGACATGGACCACATGGTCGGCTTCCGGGCGGCCTACGCGTCCGGCTGGGTGGGCGAGGACGCGCGCGCCGCCGACGGGGACTCCCCGATGGACCTCATCCTGAACCGGCTGGAGGGCCAGGGCCCCCCGGCCCACCAGATCTGGCTGCCGCCGCTGGACCAGGCACCGCCGCTCGACGCGCTGCTGCCGGGGCTGGCGGTCGTCGAAGGGCGCGGCCTGACCGTGCCCGGCTACCCGGCCGAAGGCGCGCTCGTCGTGCCCTTGGGCCTGGTGGACAAGCCGTACGAGCAGCGGCGCGACGTCCTGTGGGGTGACTTCTCCGGAGCTTCGGGCAACCTGCTGATCGCCGGGGGCGCGCAGTCCGGCAAGTCGACGCTGCTGCGCACGCTGGTGTCGTCCTTCGCCCTCACGCACACTCCCGGCGAAGTCCAGTTCTACGGGCTGGACTTCGGCGGCGGCAGTCTGTCCGCCCTCGCGGAACTGCCGCACGTGGGCGGCATCGCCACACGGCTCGACCCGGAGCGCGTCCGGCGGACCGTGACGGAGGTCGCCGGGATCCTGGCCCAGCGGGAGGAGTCCTTCCGCTCCCTGGGCATCGACTCCATGGCGGCCTACCGGCGCGGTCGCGCGAGCGGGGAGATCACCGACCCGTGGGGGGACGTCTTCCTGCTCGTCGACGGCTGGGGAAGTTTCCGGCAGGAGTACGACCTGCCGTCGGAGACCGTCACCGAGATCGCCTCGCGAGGGCTCGCCTACGGGATCCACGTCGTCCTCACCGCGTACCGCGCCATGGACGTACGGCCGGCGCTCAAGGACCACCTGCCCTACCTGCTCGAACTGCGGCTCGGTGACCCCACGATGTCGGAGTTCTCCGTCCCCGTCGCCCGGAATGTCCCGGCGGGCACTCCCGGCCGCGGCCAGACCCCCGAGAAGCTGCACTTCATCGCGGCCGTCCCGCGGATCGACGGCGTGCCCTCCGACGACGAGTTGCCCGGGGCCACCGCCGCCCTGAGCCGCGCCGTCGCCCAGGCCTGGCACGGCCCGCCCGCCCCGCCGGTCCGGCTGCTCCCCGGCGAGCTGCCCGCCGGCCAACTCCCCAGGGGCGACGCCCTTCCGGCGTCGGGGGTCGCCTTCGGTATCGAGGAGAACACCCTGCGGCCGGTCTTCGCC
Source organism: Streptomyces liangshanensis (assembly GCF_011694815.1). NCBI lineage: Bacteria > Bacillati > Actinomycetota > Actinomycetes > Kitasatosporales > Streptomycetaceae > Streptomyces > Streptomyces liangshanensis. Next base: position 2,387,632 of record NZ_CP050177.1, on the reverse strand, counting down.
GACTTCGAGACCGACCCCTTCTTCCTGGTCGCCGGGGAGAGCGGGTCCGGCAAGACCGCGCTGCTGCGCCTGCTGGTCCGGCAGCTCTGCGAGCGGTACACACCCGACGAGGCGCGCTTCGTGGTGGTCGACTACCGGCGGACCCTGTTGGACACCGTCCCGGACTCGCACCTGATCGAGTACGCCGCCTCGCCCACCGGCATGGACGCGCACGTGGCCGGGCTCAAGGAGGTCTTCGACAAGCGCATGCCGTCGAAGGACGTCACCCCGCGCCAACTGCGCGACCGCAGCTGGTGGTCCGGGCCGCGGCTGTTCGTGGTCGTGGACGACTTCGACCTGGTCGCGACCGCCCGCGGCAACCCGTTGGGCGTGCTCACCGAGCAGCTGCCCTTCGCCCATGACGCCGGGGTCCACTTCCTCCTCGCCCGCGGCTCCGCGGGCGCCTCCCGCGCCGCCTACGAGCCGTTCACGCAGCGGGTCCAGGAACTGGGCGCCCAGGGCGTGGTGCTCTCGGGGGAGCCCGCCGACGGGGAGATCCTCGGCCGCGTCCGGCCGCGCCCGATGCCTCCCGGGCGGGGGTACTTCATCTCCCGCCGGAGCGGGCCCACCCTGATCCAGACGGGGTGGCAGCCGTTGAACCCGGGCGAGGGCGGGGCGGGGCCGTCCGGCGCTTGAGGACAGGGCGGACCTTTCCCGGTCACCGCGACGCGTGCCGCCACCGGTACTGGAGTTCCGGGCGGCCCACGTGGCCGTACTGCGGGCTCCGTTCCGCCCGCCCCTCCGTCACCAGGTGTTCCAGGTACCGCCGCGCGGTGATCCGCGAGATCCCCGCCCGCACCGCCGCCTCCGCCGCCGTCAACCCGGAGTCCGACTCCCGCAGCGTCCGGGTCACCGCCTCCAGCGTCGGCGCGCTCAACCCCTTCGGCAGCGAGGCCGCGTGCGGCGTCCGGAGCGCGCCGAGCGCCCGGTCCACCTCGTCCTGGCCGCTCGCCTCCCCCGACGACGCGCGGAACTCCGCGTACCGCACCAACCGGTCCCGCAGCGTCGCGAACGTGAAGGGCTTCAGCACGTACTGGACGACCCCGAGCGACACCCCCTCCCGTACGATCCCCAGGTCCCGCGCCGACGTCACCGCGATGACGTCCGCCTGGTGGCCGCCGGCCCGCAGGCTCCGCAGGAGGTGGAGGCCGTGGCCGTCTGGCAGGTACAGGTCGAGCAGGATCAGGTCGATCGCTGTGCGCTCCAGCACCCGCCCCGCCTCCGCCCGCGAATGCGCGACACCCGCGACGGCGAAGCCGGGGACCCGGCGTACGTACAGCTGATGGGCGTCCGCGGCGACGGGATCGTCCTCGACGACCAGCACCCGAATAGCGTGCCCACTCACGACGAACCCCCTCCCACCCAAGGCACCCCACCACCCGCGACACCGGGCCCACCCACACCCACACCACCCACACCCGCGCCGGGTGCGACCGGTAGTCGAACCGTGAACTCCGCGCCGCCCTCCGGGCCCTGGGACAGGTCCACCGTCCCCCGCGCCCGGTGCACCGCCTGTTGGACCAGTGCCAGGCCCAGCCCCCGCCCCGGCCCGCGCGTCGACCAGCCGCTCCGGAACACCTCCGCCCGGTCGCCCGGCTCGACCCCGGCGCCCGTGTCCCGTACCCCCAGCAGCAGCACCCCGTCCTCGACCAGCGCCGTGACCGTGACCCGGGCCGCCCCCACGGGACCGCCCCCGGCCGCGCCCGCGGCCCCCGCCGCTTCCACCGCGTTGTCGATCAGGTTCCCCAGGATCGTCACCAGGTCCCGCGCGGGCAGCGACGCCGGAAGCACCCCGTCGTCGATCCGGCTGTCGTCCGCCAGGACCAGTTCCACACCGCGCTCGTTCGCCTGCGCCGCCTTCCCCAACAGCAGCGCCGCCAGCACCGGTTCGGCGACCGCGCCGACCACCCGGTCCGTCAGCACCTGCGCCAGCTCCAGTTCGGCCGTCGCGAACTCCACCGCCTGCTCCACCCGGTCCAGTTCGATGAGCGACACGACGGTGTGCAACCGGTTCGCCGCCTCGTGCGCCTGCGACCGCAACGCCTGCGTGAAGCCCCGCTCTGAGTCCAACTCGCCCGACAGCGCCTGGAGTTCGGTGTGGTCGCGCAGGGTGATGACCGTGCCCCGCCGCTCCCCGCCCACCACCGGGCGGGTGTTGACCACCACGATCCGGTCCCGCGTCATGTGCACCTCGTCCACGCGCGGCTCCGACGCCAGCAACGCCCCCGTCAGCGGCACCGGCAGCCCCAGCGCCGCGACCGGCTGCCCCACGGCCGAGTCGTCCAGGCCGAGCAACTCCCGCCCGCCGTCGTTGATCAGCGCGATCCTCCGCTGTCCGTCGAGCATGAGGAGCCCTTCCCGTACGGCGTGCAGCGCGGCCTGGTGGTAGTCGTGCATCCGGCTCAACTCGGCCGCGTTCATGCCGTGCGTGTGCCGCCGCAGCCGCGCGTTGACGACGTACGTCCCCAGCCCGCCCAGCATCAGCGCCGCCCCCGCCGCCAGGAACAGCAGCCGCACCTGCTCGGTCACCTGCGTCGAGATGCGGTCGACGGTGATGCCGACGCTGATCAGCCCGGTGATCCTCCCGCCGTCCTCGATCGGTGTCACGGCCCGCATCGAGGGGCCGAGCGTCCCGGTGTAGGTCTCGGTGAACGTGTGCCCCGCCAGCGCAGGGGCCGTACGCCCCAGGAAGGGCATGCCGATCTGCTTCGGATCGGGGTGCGTCCAGCGGATCCCCTTCGGATTCATGATCGTCACGAAGTCGACCCCGGTGTCGTGCCGCACCCGCTCCGCGTACGGCTGGAGCACCGCCGTCGGGTCGGGCGTCCGTATCGCCTCCCGTACGGAGGGCGAATCGGCCATGGCGCGCGCCGCGGCCAGAACCTGCCCCCGTGCCGTCTCGTCGGCCTGGGCACGATCGGTGACGTACGCGAAGACCGCGCAGCCCGCCACGACGGCCGCCACCAGCACGACCTGCATCGCGAAGAGCTGGCCCGCCAGGCTGCGGGGGCGCGGGAGGCGGCGGGGGAGTCGGCGGGGCAGCCGACGGGGCAGACGCATGGCCCAAGTCTGCCTGTCCGGAATCGTATGAACGAAATGAACGCAAGGGTGACCGGCGTCACACGGTGGTGGATAGTCGCCGGGACCCCAGTCGGGACGACGGGGGCATCGCAGGGACGAGTCAAGGAGGACCCGTGGCCGCAGCAAGGCGGGACCGTACGCATTACCTGTACATAGCGGTGATCGCAGCCGTCGCGCTCGGCATCCTGGTGGGCTTCGCGGCTCCGGGCGTCGCCGTCGAGCTCAAGCCGCTGGGCACGGGCTTCGTGAACCTGATCAAGATGATGATCTCGCCGATCATCTTCTGCACCATCGTGCTCGGAGTCGGTTCCGTCCGGAAGGCCGCCAAGGTCGGCGCCGTCGGCGGACTGGCCCTCGGCTACTTCATGGTGATGTCCACCGTCGCCCTGGCCATCGGCCTCGTCGTCGGCAACATCCTGGAGCCGGGCTCGGGCCTGCACCTGACCGAGGCCACGAAGGGCGTGGGCGCGGCGCAGGCGGAGGGCGCGAGCGAGTCCCTGCCGGACTTCCTGCTCGGCATCATCCCCAAGACCATGGTGTCCGCCTTCACGGAGGGCGAAGTCCTCCAGACGCTGCTGGTCGCGCTGCTCGCGGGCTTCGCGCTCCAGGCGATGGGCAAGGCGGGCGAGCCGGTCCTGCGCGGCATCGGGCACATCCAGCGCCTCGTCTTCCGCATCCTCGCCATGATCATGTGGGCCGCCCCGGTCGGCGCCTTCGGCGCGATGGCCGCGGTCGTCGGCGAGACCGGCGTGGACGCGCTCAAGTCGCTCGCCGTCATCATGATCGGCTTCTACGTCACCTGCGCGATCTTCGTCTTCGTCATCCTGGGCGCGCTGCTGCGATTCGTCGCCGGCATGAACCTGCTGCTCCTGCTGAAGTACCTGGGCCGTGAGTTCCTGCTGATCCTCTCCACCTCGTCGTCGGAGTCGGCCCTGCCGCGCCTCATCGCGAAGATGGAGCACATGGGCATCAGCAAGCCCGTCGTCGGCATCACCGTGCCGACCGGCTACTCCTTCAACCTCGACGGCACCGCCATCTACCTGACGATGTCCTCGCTCTTCATCGCGCAGTCGATGGGCGACCCGCTGTCGATCGGCGAGCAGATCTCGCTCCTCCTCTTCATGATCGTCGCCTCCAAGGGCGCGGCGGGTGTCACCGGCGCCGGTCTGGCGACCCTGGCCGGCGGCCTCCAGTCGCACCGCCCGGAACTGGTGGACGGCGTCGGCCTCATCGTCGGCATCGACCGCTTCATGAGCGAGGCGCGCGCCCTGACGAACTTCGCGGGCAACGCCGTGGCGACCGTCCTGGTCGGCACGTGGACCAAGGAGATCGACAAGGAGCGGGCGGGCGAGGTCCTCGCGGGCCGCATCCCGTTCGACGAGACGACGCTCCTGGACGACCACGGCGCGTCCGCCGGTGACGCCGACGCCGACGCCGACGCCGACTCCGACGCCCCGGCGTCCGAGGCGGGCGGGAAGGTCGTCACCGAGAAGACCCAGGCCGGAGTCTGACCCCCCTCCACACCCCGGCCTTTCCCAGGACCGGCCCGTACGACGCACACGTACGGGCCGGTCCGCTTTTCCGTACGGCCGCCGCATGCCCCTGTGGTTCCACACCCCCCCGTGGTTCCACGCACCCCTCGTGTCCGGGCCGGCGGCGTGGGGCTGGTTCGTGGACCCTCTCGGATGGTTTGTCCGCCTTTGCGTTTACGGTGGGGGTCATGAACTCAGACCTGACCTGGTCGGTGCGCCCGCTCGGCGCGGCCGACGTGGACGCCGCGGTGGAGTTGCTGAACCTGACGAGCCCGAGCGACGTCCGGCACCTCCTGCGCGCGGACCTGGGCGTGTTGGCCGCCGCGCGGGACGCGCCGGGACGCGCCCTGGTCGCCGAGCGGGACGGGCGGCTGGTGGGCGCGGCGAAGGTGTCGGAAGACCTCGTCTTCCTCGGTACGGCCGCCACCCGGATCGCGGTCGACCCGGCGGAGCGCGGCCGGGGGATCGGGACCGCGCTCGCGGACAGGCTGATGGAGGACCCGCTGGTGACCGGGCGGGACGGGGCCGCCGCCGGAACCGTCACCAGCTCGCTGCGGGACGACCTCCCGCGCGGAAGGGCCTTCGCCGAGCGGTACGGCTTCGGTGTCCTCCACCACAGTGTCGGCTTCCGGTTCGACCTGACCGGTCACGAGGCGGAGTTGGCCCAGCGGGCCGGGTCCGCGCTGGAGCGCGCCGGGGTGCGGGTCCGGCTGGCGGACCCGAGCACGGAGCAGGAGGCGATCGTGGAGTGCGCCGAGCGCTGCCGGCCCGGGATCCCCCTGCCCTACGGCGAACGGCCCGTCGACCCGTACGCGTGGCTCGCGGACTGCCCTCCCGGCACCGTCTTCCTGCTCGCCGAGCCGATCCAGGCGGAACACGGCCCGGCCGCCGGGGCGGACGTGACGACCGGCACCGTACGCGCCGACGCCATCACGGTCCTCACCCCCCTGACGGACACGAACCGCTGGCACGTGGCCTTCACCGCCACCGACCCCGTCCGGCGGGGCCGGGGGGTCGCGGCGGCGGTGAAGGCCGCCTCGCTCCTCTACGCCTGCCGGGCCGGGGTCGAGACCGTCACCACGCACAACGACGTGACGAACGAGCCCATCCTCCGGGCGAACAGGACGCTGGGCATGGTCCCGCACGTCGGCTACTGGACCCTGACCCGGCCGACGGGCGCGTCGGCCACCGCCCCCGAGGCGTTCTGACGCACCTTGACCCGTGCGTTCTAACGCACCTTGACCTGTACGTTCTCCCGGAAGCGGCCCTCCACGTTCCCGGGCGGGCTGAACGTCACCACGACGTAGTTCTCGAACCACTCCCCGCCCCGGCCCGTCGCCCGCGCCGCGCCGATCCGCTTCGAGCCGCGCCACACCAACTGGGTGAAGTGCCCGGTCGCGTGGCTGAATCCGCCGGCGCGGAAGTCGTACGAGGCGACCTCGTCGTACCACGCCTTGACGGCGGTGGGCCCGGGCAGCCGGTTCCGTTCGGCGGAGCCCGTCCAGTACAGGTTCTCGCCGTACCGCCGGTCCAGGCCCCGGTGGCCCTCGTGCAACCGCTCGTGCGAAGACACCTGCCGGGCACGGGACTTGGCGTACGCGTTCAGCTTTCCGTCCAGCCGCACCGGCGGGGCGCCATGTCTCGCGCGGTACCGGTTGACCGCCTTCACGACCTGCTGGAGGAAGGCCCCGTCGGTGGTGTCGGGCAGGGCCGGGCGGGACCCGGCCGCCGACGCGGGGGAGCGGGTGGTGTGGGCCGGCCGGTCGGCCCGGCTCGGCGGGGTCGCGGCCGCCGTCACACCGACCAGGGCCGCCGTCGCGACCAGGACACCGAATTTCTTCCGTTTCAGCACGGTTGATCTATGGCCAGGCAACTCGCTTGCGAATCAGCGGATTTGGCCAACCGTGAGGTCGATAACCGGCCGCTCGCCCGGGCCCGGGTCTCCCTCCTCCCTGGCACGTCTCCGCAGCTCCCGGGGGTGGAGGGGTTACGGTCGGCAGGGCCGGACCGGTCTCGGGTCCGGACCGCTCGGCCGGTGGGGCCGTGCCGGGCACACCTTGTCGATGCGGAGGACCTGTCCCGTGATCCCCCTTTCCCTCGAAGCCGTCGCGGCGGCCGTCGGCGGCCGCCTGCACGACGTGCCCGACCCCTCCGTCCTGGTGAGCGCCCCCACCGTCGTGGACTCGCGCGCGGTGGAGCCCGGTGGCCTGTTCGCGGCGCTGCCCGGCGAGCACGCCGACGGGCACACCTTCGCGGTGAACGCGGTGCGGGCCGGCGCGGTGGCGGTCCTGGCCACCCGTCCCGTCGGTGTCCCGGCGATCGTCGTGGACGACGTGCTGGACGCGCTCGCCGCGCTGGCCCGTACCGTCCTGGCCGCCGTCCCCGAGGCGGTGGTGATCGGGCTGACCGGCTCGGCGGGCAAGACCAGCACCAAGGACCTGCTCGCCCAGGTGCTTCCCGAGATCGGCCCGACGATCGCGACGGTGAAGTCGTTCAACGGCGAGATCGGCATGCCGCTGACGGTCACCCACCTGGACCGGTCCGTCCGGTACGTCGTGCTGGAGATGGGCGCGCGCGGCGTCGGCCACATCGCTCACCTGACCCGGATCGCCCCGCCCGCCGTCGGCCTGGTCCTCAACGTGGGGACGGCCCACGTCGGGGAGTTCGGCGGGCGCGAGCAGATCGCCCTGGCGAAGGGGGAGTTGGTCGAGGCGCTCGCGGAGGACGGGGTGGCGGTCCTCAACGCCGACGATCCGCTGGTCGCCGCGATGGCGTCCCGTACCCGTGCCCGGGTCCTGACCTTCGGCGTGGCGAACGAGGCGGACGTACGGGCCCTGGACGTCACCGTCGACGCCTCGGGCCGCCCGTCGTTCACCCTCGCCGCCGAGGGCGCGCGGGCGCGGGTCGACCTGTCCCTGCACGGCGTGCACCACGTGTCGAACGCGCTGGCCGCGGCGGCCGTCGCGATCGGCCTGGGCATGGGGGCGGAGAAGGTGGCGGGCGCGCTGTCCCGTGCGGTGCTGGTGGCCTCGGGGCGCATGGAGGTCACGGACCGGGCGGACGGGGTACGGATCGTCAACGACGCGTTCAACGCGAACCCCGACTCGATGAGGGCCGCGTTCACGGCCCTGGCGGCCATGTCGGAGGGGCGCAGGACCGTCGCGATCCTGGGCGAGATGAAAGAGTTGGGCGCCGACGGCGAGGACGAGCACCGGGGGGTGGGCCGGCTGGTCGCCGCCGCCGGGATCGACGTACTGATCGCGGTCGGCACCGACGACGCCCGCACGCTGGCGAGCGCGGCCGCACAGGACAACCCCACCCTGACCCTGGCCCACGCCCACGACCGCGACGAGGCCCTGACCCTGGCCCGCGACCTGGTCCGCCCGGGGGACGTCGTCCTGGTGAAGGGCTCCCACAGCGTCGAACTGGAGCACACGGCCGAGCGGTTGGCCGAGGACGGCACGCTTCCGTAGCGGCTACGGGACCGGGGCCTGAGTACCCGTACTCAGGCCCCGCCCCTCCCCGGACGGAGAGGATGCCGCCATGAGCGACCCATCAACTACGCGCCGCCTTACGGCAGGTGAGGACGTCATCTGCGCGGTGGTGCTCCTGCTCCTGGACACGATCCTGGCGTTCGTGGCGCTTCTGACCGGGCTGGCGCATTCCGACGTCAACGTCTACGAACCGACCCCACACGCCTCGACGACCCCGATCTACGCATCCGTGGCGGTCTTCGCCGGAGCGGTCCTGGTCTCCGCGTTCGGCCTGCGCAAGCTCGGCCTCCGCGTGAGCGTGTGGACACAACTACTGGCCGGGGCATGCCTGTTGCTGTTCAGCGCGATCGGCGTGTGGGGCCCCTAGAACCTCTCTGGTCCAACCGTCAGGCTGCCGCTCCCGCTCCCGCTCCCGCTCCCGCTGCCGAGAAGAGATTGACCATGTCCATCGCCGGAGAACTCGTCACCGAGACACTCGGGTACGACGCCGGCCGCAAGGTCACGGCGTACGTCCCGCCGCCCGAGCCCGAGGCGGTCGTGTTCGCCGGTGACGGCCACCTGGTCCCGCAGTGGGCCGCGGCTCTGGAGGCGGCGGCCGACGTGCCGCCGACGATGCTCGTCGGTGCGCACCGGCCGGCCGACGAGGACGTACGGCTCCGTGAGTACTCACCGGACCTCGACCCCGAACGGTTCGCGCGGCACGAGGAGTTCTTCGTCCACGACGTCCGCCGATGGGCGCGCTCGCGCTTCGGACTCGCACCGCCCGCCGCGCGCACCGCGGTGTTCGGTGTCTCCGCCGGCGGGGAACTGGCGCTCGCCGTCGGACTCCGCCACCCGGCACTCCACGGCGCGGTCCTCTGCGCCTCGCCGGGCGCCGGCTACCGCCCCTCGGCCCCCCTGCTGCCCCCGCTTCCGCGCGCGTACTTCGTCGCTGGCACGTCGGAACCCTTCTTCCGCGAGAACGCGAGGCGATGGGCGGCCGCGCTGCGTGACGCGGGCGGGGACGTCGTGATGACCGAGCGGATCGGCGGCCACGGCGACGCGTTCTGGCAGGAGGAACTCCCCCTGATGGTGAAGTGGGCGTTCACCCCCTGACCGCCGCCCCCCTGGAGGACGTACCGGACACCAACGCCCGTGCCCGCAGCCTGCATTGGCAGCCTGCCTTCTCTCAGGACGCCTGAGATGAGGTCAGGGTGCGGCCGAGGAGGGTGAGCAGGCGGTCCCAATGCTGTTGCAGGGCGGCCGCGTTGAAGGAATCGGTGTCCGCCATGGTGAAGCCGTGCAGGGTGCCGGGGTAGATCTCGGAGGTGTGCGCGACCCCCGCGGCGTCCAGGGCCCGGTTGAGTTCGCCGAGGGTCTCCGGCGTGAGGTCGCCCTCGGCGTGGCCGAAGTGGACCTGGGCGGTGAGTTTCGCGAAGCTGTCCGGCCCGTCGGCGTGTACGGGAGCGTGGAACGCGGCGACGGCGGCCACCCGGTCCGGGTACGCCGCGGCGGTCCGCGTCGCCAGCAGCCCGCCGATGCAGTAGCCGGTCACCCCGACCGGCCCGGCCGCGACCTCGGGCTGGTCGGCGAGGAACCCGAGACAGGCCTCGGCGTCGCTCAGGACACGTTCGGCCGTGTGCGTCTCGATCATGGGCATGATCCGCGCGAAGATCGCGGACCGGTTCTCGCCCCCGATGTGCTCGGGAAGCTCGACAACCGGGGTCGGACCGTGCCGGTAGAAGAAGTTGGGGACGAGTACGTAGTACCCGTGCCGGGCCAGTTCGCGGGCCATGTCCCGCACGACGGGCCGTATGCCGAACGCGTCGGGGTACATCAGCACCCCCGGGTGCGCACCGCCCCCGTCGGGGAACGCGGCGAAAGCGTCGGCCTGGCCATCTGCGGTGGGTATCAACACTGTCTTGGTAAGCATCGCCGCACAACGTAGCCCACACACGCGGCGGAACGACGACGGTTAGCCGAACATTCGATCTACGCTCCCGGCCATGGGGAACAGGGAACTGAGAGTGCTGATAGCCGTGGTGAGCGCGAGCGCGAGCGCGCTGTGCTGGGGGGCGGCCGGCGCGGTGTACCTGGGATTCGAGTACCACCTGGGTCCGGCTGGGTGTCTTGCGTAACGTTGTCGCATGAGCGACTCCGGGATCGAGATCACGGCTGGGCTGGTGCGCGAGCTTCTCAGGGAGCAGCATCCCGACCTCGCGGGGCTGCCCGTCCGCGAGGTGGCGGGTGGGTGGGGGAACCAGATGTGGCGGCTCGGGGACGAGCTGGCCGTGCGCATGCCGCGCATGGAGAGCGTGTCGGACCTGCTGCGCAAGGAATGCCGGTGGTTGCCCGTCCTGGCGCCCCGACTTCCGCTGCCGGTTCCGACGCCGGTGCGCGTCGGCGTACCGTCCGCGCGCTTTCCGCGGCCGTGGAGCGTGACGGCGTGGGTTCACGGTGAGCCGCTGGACACCGCCTCGATCAGCCGTGGCGACCACGCGGCCGACGCGCTGGCGGGCTTCCTCCGGGCGCTGCACGCGGAGGCGCCCGCCGACGCGCCGGCCAGTTCGGACCGTGGCGGGCACCCCAAGGACTGCACCGACGGCTTCGAGCACTTCCTGCGATCCATCGCCCCCGGCGGGCTCGGTCCCGCCGCCGACGCCCCGGCTGTGCGGGCCGTTTGGGACGACGCCGTCGCGGCCCCCGCGTGGGAGGGCCCGTTGGTCTGGGTGCACGGTGACCTCCACCCCGCGAACGTCGTCGTCTCCGACGGGACGCTCTCGGGGGTGATCGACTTCGACGCCCTGTTCGCCGGCGATCCGGCGTGGGACCTGGCGGCCGCTTGGCTGCTGCTTCCGGCGGGGGTGGGCCCACGGTTCTTCGCGGCGTACGGGCGGGCGGACGAGGCGACGATCCGGCGTGCCCGGGGGCTGGCCGCCATGAAGAGCCTGTTCCTCGTCCTCATGGGCCAGAACGGCGAACAGGGCCTCCCGGGCGGCAAACCGGCCTGGGGCCCCGCGGGCAGGGCGGCCCTTGCCCGCGTACTGACCCCCGGCCCGGACCGCCCCACTCGCGCCTAGGACCCGGTCCCCGCCTCCGGGTCCGCCCGCCCGCGGAGCCGTACCGGTCACGCACCCGTAGCTGCTGTGAACGGCACCGGGGGTCGGCGCGCCGCACCTGCTTCGAGACCCCGAACAGCCGGGCGAGCCGGCGCGTCCCTGGTGGCGTTCCTCAAGGCACGGCTGGACGAGGAGGCCGAACCCTGCACGTGGCTCTGCGCGGCCCGGCCCGCGTCCTGCGAAGGGTCGAGGCCAAGCGACGCGTCCTGGCCCGGCACGTTCTCAGTCCGGCCGTGGGCGACCCGGAACTTCCGTGGGACGACCGCGATGACACCTGAAAGTGGAGCCGTCAGGATCGTCACCACCAGGGTGACCGACCCGTCGCCGTGTGGTCAGCCGGCTTCCAGGGCGTCCGCCCGCTTTGTCAGGTCTGCCGCGATGTTGTCCCAGTCCGGTCCGTGCAGCCACAGGTTCTCGGCGGCCTGGCGCATCAGCGCGGGCTCGTCCGGTCGCTGCAACAGCACCAGCCGATAGGCCAGATTCCGGACCCAGACCGGCAAGTGGCCGTCAACCACCTGCGGACTGAGCTTACGCAGCATGGCGAGGATCTTGTCCGCGTCCGCGAAGGTCAGCTCCTCGACGAAGTAGTGCTCCCGGTGTTCCTGGGCGCACTCCGGCGTGGGTCGGTACTCGTCTCCGTAGAGACACCGGGCGTGCTCCGTCAGGGTGCTGTGCATGTCCTGGAGCCTACGACGCCATGATCGGTGATCGGCCGGACAGCTCTAGGCCCGCATGGGCCCCGTGGAGGGACGCGTTCTCGCCTTGGGGGTCGTCAGGTGCGGTCGTGCAGTGTGACGTGGTAGCCGTCGGGGTCGGCGAAGGTGAACGTGCGGCCGAAGGGGCCGTCGGCCGGGGCGGAGACGATGGTGTGGCCGTCGGCGCCGAGGGCGTCGTGGATGGCCTGGACGTCGGTGGCGTGGAGCCAGATCGCCGCGCCGATGCCGGGCCGGGGGGCCGATGCGAGATCCGTGCCGGGGACGACCGCGCGGAGGGCGAACGCGATCGGCGCGGTCTTGAAGACGACGGCGTGCGGCGGGCCCGCCGGTGAGCGGACGAGGCCGAGGTACTGCTCGTAGAACGCCTGCGACGCGTCGAGGTCGCGCGCCTGGAGCGAGATGAAGTCGGGGCCGGTGACGGGCATGGTGGTGCTCCTCTCGTGTCAGATTCCTGACACGAACCACGGTATGTCAGAATACTGACATGAGTCAAAGCGGTCCCGGCGTCGACCTGGACACCTCCCTCGGCTACCTGCTGAAAGAGGCTTCGAGCGCCCTGCGTACGGCCATGGAGGAGGTGCTGCGACCCCTCGGGATGACGGTGACGCACTACTCCTGCCTCGAACTGCTCGCCCAGCGCCCGGGCTTGTCCAACTCCGAGCTCGCGCGCGGCGCGTTCGTGACCCGGCAGTCGATGAACGTGCTGCTCCAGACCCTGGAGCGGGACGGCTACGTGACCCGCCCCGCGGCGGCTCCTGTCGGGAAGGTTCTCCCGGCGCGGCTCACGGCTTCGGGGCGGCGGAGCCTGGAGACGGCGTCCGCGGCGGTCAGGGCCGTCGAGTTGAGGATGCTGGCCGGCCTGACCGAGGCCGAGCGGTCGGACGCGTTCCGGATCCTGCGGAGCATGGCCCGCTCCCTGCGCGACGGCGCTGACGGCGCTGGCGGCAGTGGTGGCAGCGGCGGCACCTGACGGTGCGCGACTGTCCTGACCGCGAGCGGTGATGCGCGCGGGTCGGCCGCCGGCGCACGGGCGTCGCGACCCCCGACATGCCTCGGTCCGCGTTGCGTTCACGGCATAGCGTGACGCCTATGACGCAGGAAGACGCGCAGCTGGACAGCCTCGTACGCAAGCGGATCCGCGCGCTGCGCGTCGCGCAGGGGTGGTCGCTGGAGGAGCTGGCCGGGCGCGCCAACCTCAGCCAGTCCTCGCTGAGCCGCATCGAGAACGGTCCGCGCCGCCTCGCCCTGGACCAGCTCGTCACCCTCGCCCGCGCGCTGGACACCACGCTGGACCAGCTCGTGGCGAACGCCGCCGACGACGTCGTGATCAGCCCGATGATCGACGTCACCCACGGGCTGATGCGCTGGCCCATGAAGGGCGACGCGGGCATGAGCGTGATGCGTCAGCGGCTGACCGACCCGCCGCCCGACAACCCCGCCCGCATGCGCGCGCACCCCGGCCGCGAATGGCTCGTCGTGCTGTCCGGCACCGCCGTCCTCATGCTCGGCCACCGGCGATTTCGCGTCGACACCAACCAGGCCGCCGAGTTCCCCACCATGACGCCGCACGCCATCGGGGCCGAGGGCGGGCCGTGCGAGATCATGGGCATCTTCGACCGCGACGCCCGCCGCGGCCACCAGAAGGCGGCCGGCGCCGACGGTACGGAAGCCGACTGCGGAGGCTTCCAGGGCGCGGGCGACCAGGGCCCGTCCGGCGGGTGATCTTGCGCGCCGGGCAGCGTGCGGAGCCACCTTCTTGCGTACGGCGCAAAGAGTCTCGCGTACGGCGCATGACGGGCTTACGGTCACGCCATGGCCCACACCCACCAGCACACCCCCCACCCCGACCACCACGAACACGGCGGCGACAGCGGACAGGCGGAGATCCTCGACCTGGACGCCGAGGTGCTCGCCGAGCACACCGCGTCCCTCATCGCCTGGCTGCCGCTGAGGAGCGCACCGCGCCGGATCGTGGATCTGGGATGCGGCACCGGCGCCGGCACCTTCGCGCTCCTCGCCCGCTTCCCCGACGCGCACGTCACCGCCGTCGACACCTCGCCGGGGCACCTGCGCTCGCTGCACGAGAAGGCACGCGCCCTCGGCGTCGAGGGGCGCGTACGAACCGTGGCGGCCGACCTCGACAGCGACCACTGGCCCGACCTCGGCACACCGGACCTGGTGTGGGCCTCGGCCTCGATGCACCACATGGCCGACCCCGGCCGCGCCCTCAGGAGCGTCCGCGCCCTGCTCGCCCCCGCTGGCCTGTTCGCCGTCGTCGAGCTGGCGGGCTTCCCCCGCTTCCTGCCCGCCGACGCCCCCGAGAGCCGGCTCGAAGAGCGCGCCCATGCCGCGACCGACGCCTTCCACGCCGAGCACGTTCCGCACCGGGGCGCCGACTGGGGGCCCCTGCTCACGGCCGCCGGCTTCACCGTCGAGGCCGAGCGCACCCTCCGGGTCGACATCCCGGGCGGCCGCGACGCCGCCATCGGCCGTTACGCCCACTCCAGCCTCCAGCGCGTCCGGGCCGTGGCCGCCCCCGGTCTCGCCCCCGAGGACCTCGCCGCGCTCGACACACTCCTGGACCCGAACAGCCCGAACAGCCTTCTGCGCCGCGAGGATCTGACCGTACGCACCGAACGCGCCATCTGGGCCGCCCGCCGCGCCTGAAGCCCCTCAGGTCGCACGCGTCGCACGCACCGCCCGCGTCACGCGCGCCGCAGGCGCTTGTCGGCGAGGGCCGGGGGTGTGTAGTAGATGTCGTCCGGGTTGATGTTCGTGCCCGGCGGCACGATCTCGTCGATACGGTCCAGGACGTCGTCCGTCAACTCGGCCTCCGCGCCCCGCAGCAGGTCGTCCAGGTGCTCGGGGCGGCGCGGGCCGATGAGGACGGACGTCACCGCCGGGTGCGCCCGTACGAACGCCGTCGCCAGGTGCGACAGCGGCATCCCCGCCTCGACCGCCAGCTCCGTCAGCCTCCGTACCGCCTCCGCCTTCGCCCGGTTGGCCGGGACGGACAGGTCGAAGGTCGCGGGACCCCGCGCCGCGCGGGCGCCCTTCGACGGGTCCGCGCGGCCCGACAACCACCCGGAGCCGAGCGGCCCGTAGGTCAGGACGCCCATGCCGTACCGCTGGGCCGTCGGCAGGACACCGGACTCGATGCCGCGCAACAGGAGGGAGTACGGGGGCTGTTCGGTACGGAACCGGTGGTGCCCGCGCCGCTCCGCCGCCCACTGCGCCTCCACGATCAGCTCGGCGGGGGTGCACGAGGAGCCGATGGCCCGGACCTTGCCCGAACGCACCAGCTCCGAGAGGGCGCCGAGCGTCTCCTCCACGTCCGTGTGCGGGTCGGGGCGGTGCAACTGGTAGAGGTCGATGTGGTCGGTGCCGAGCCGCCGCAGGCTGTCCTCCACCGCCCGGACGATCCAACGCGGCGAGCCGCCCTGGCGGTTGGGGTCGCCGCCCGCCGGCCAGCCGAACTTCGTCGCGAGGACCACCTCGTCGCGGCGGCCCTTGAGGGCCTTGCCGACGATCTCCTCGGACTCGCCGCCGCTGTAGACGTCGGCGGTGTCCACGAGGTTCACCCCGGCGTCCAGGGCGCGGTGGATCATCCGTACCGACTCGTCGTGGTCGGGGTTGCCCGTCGCGCCGAACATCATCGTCCCCAGCGCGACCTCGCTGACCGACATGCCCGTACCGCCCAGAATCCCGCGCTTCATCCCGCTCCCCGCTCCTCGTTCCTCGGCCTTCCGGCCGCCGTGTCCCACCCTCCACACAACCACCGGGGGACCCCGCCCGCAGGGGTCAGGACGGGTACCGCTCCACCGGGGGTCCGGCAGTACCCCTCTGGCGCGTCGCGGGGCCTGTGACCTGGTTCTACGCTGGATGGATGACCGACATCCCCACCTCAGGCGGCGCAGGCCCGGGCGGCGCAGGCCCCGGCGGCCAAGGCGCGGCCGACGCACGCCCGGGCGGCTCCCCCGCGGGCGGGGGCAACAGCGAGCTGCGGGAGTTCCTGCGCTCCCGGCGGGCGCGCGTGACCCCCGAGGACGCGGGCCTGCCCCCGCACCCCGGGACGCGGCGGGTCCCGGGGCTGCGGCGCGAGGAGGTCGCCCAGCTGGCCGGGGTGAGTGTCGACTACTACGTACGGCTGGAGCGGGGGCGCGGCACCAACGTCTCGGAGAGCGTGCTCGACGCGGTCGCGCGGGCCCTGCGCCTCGACGACACCGAGCGCGGGCACCTCTTCGCCCTGGCCAGGCCCACCCGCAAGCTGGCCAGGCCCCTGCCGCCGCAGCGGGTACGGCCCGGGATGTACCGCATCCTCGACACCCTCACCGGCACCCCGGCGCAGGTGATCGGCCGCCGCCTGGACGTCCTGGCGTCCAACGCGATGGCACGCGCGCTCTTCGCGGACTTCGACGCGCTGCCGCAGCGCGAGCGGAACATGGCCCGCTTCATCTTCCTCGACGACGCGGCCCGTGAGCTGTACGCCGACTGGGCGGCCACCGCGCGCGGCACGGTCGCCGCGCTGCACCTCTACGCGGGGCGCAACCCCCACGACCCCCGGCTCGCCGAGCTGATCGGGGACCTGTCGCTGGGGGACCAGGACTTCCGCCGCTGGTGGGCCGACCACGACGTGCTGCGCCGTACGTACGGGAGCAAGCGCTACCACCACCCACTGGTCGGCGACCTGACGCTGGACTACGAGGCGCTCACCCCGACCGCCGACCCGGACCAGATGCTCGGCATCTACACCGCCGAACCGGGCAGCCCCTCGGCGCAGGCGCTGAGCCTGCTGGCGAGCTGGATCCAGGAGCCGGCGGCCGGACACGCGTAGCGCTGCCCTGATACACGTAGACACGTAGCCGATACACGGAGCCGATACACGTGGCCCCGGCACTCCTTGCCTTGACGCCCACGTCAACGCTTACCGTCGGGGACATGCGCATCGGCGAGCTGGCGGAGCGGGCGGGCACCACCACCCGGGCCCTGAGGTACTACGAATCCCGCGGGCTGCTGCCCGCCCGGCGGGCGGTGAACGGCTACCGCACGTACGACGAGGACGACCTGCGGCTCATCCAGCAGATCAGGACGCTCCAGGACTTCGGCTTCGACCTGGAGGAGACGAGGCCGTTCGTCGAGTGCCTGCGCGCCGGGCACCCCGCGGGCGACGCGTGCCCCGCCTCGCTCGACGTCTACCGGCGCAAGCTCACCGAGCTGGACGGGCTGATCGACCGGCTCCGGTCGGTCCGCGCACAGGTCGGGGCGCAGCTGGCGCAGGCCGAGGCGGAGTCGGCGGGCGGACCGGAACCCCGGTGCGACCTGACGGACGCGTTTGTCGAGGGAATTCACCGCGCACCCATTCACCCCACTCACGGAGGTACGGACGCATGATCACGATCGAGGGTGTCGACGCCGTCACGGACACGGACTTCGACGCGGTGGTAAGGGAGTCGGAACTGCCGGTCCTGGTGGAATTCACCGCCGACTGGTGCCCGCCGTGCCGGCAACTCGCGCCCGTCCTGAGCGCCGTCGCCGCCGAGCAGGCCGGCCGCCTCAAGGTCGTCCAGCTCGACGTCGACACCAACCCCGGGATCACGACGCGGTACGGCGTACTCGCCATGCCCACGCTCCTGTTGTTCCGGGACGGGGAGCCCGTGAAGTCGATGGTCGGGGCCCGCCCGAAGCGCCGGCTGATGGAGGAGCTGGCCGACGAGCTCTGACGCCTTTCGGCGCCGGCCGGTCCCTTTCGTACGCAGTTCGTACGCAGCAAAAAAGCCCCCACCGAATTGACGGTCGGGGCTTGCGTTCGCGTATATTGGTTGTTTCATGTCTTCGTCGATGTGCGATCGAAGGCATGTTTCAAGCAATGGATGCAGCGTATTGGACAGGGGCTCAATTGTCAACCGAGGAATTGCATGGCGAACAACAATTCGTCACTCTCCTCTACGAGCGTCTCGACGCCCTGAGGGAGCAGGCCGAGGACGCGGTCGAGGTGACCGCGGGGCAGTCCGGCACCGGTCGGCAGGCGCGGGTCGAGCGTGACATCACCGTGGCCGAGCAGTCCGGCCGGGTCTCCTCCCTCAACGCCGTCGAGTCCGGGCTGTGTTTCGGCCGGATCGACCTCGCCGACCACACCACCCACCACATCGGGCGCATCGGCATACGGCGCGACGACGAGGAACGCACCCCCCTCCTCATCGACTGGCGCGCCCCCGTGGCCCGGCCGTTCTACCTCGCCACCGGCTTCGAGCCGATGGGCCTGCGCCGGCGCAGGCACCTGACCACCCAGGGGCGCCGGGTCACCGGACTGCACGACGAGATCATGGATCTCACCGACACGCGGCGCACGGGGTACGAGGACCCGGACGCCGACGCCGTCCTGCTCGCCGCGCTCAACTCCGCGCGTACGGGCCGGATGGCCGACATCGTCCAGACCATCCAGGCCGAGCAGGACCGCGTGATCCGCGCCCCGTACCGGGGTGTGCTGGTCGTGGAGGGCGGGCCCGGCACCGGCAAGACGGCGGTCGCGCTGCACCGGGCCGCGTACCTCCTCTACGCCCACCGCGAGCGGCTGGCCCGCCGCGCGGTCCTGATCGTGGGGCCGAACCCGGCCTTCCTCGGCTACATCGGCGAGGTGCTGCCCTCGCTCGGTGAGACCGGGGTGCTGCTGGCGACGACCGGGGAGCTGTTCCCCGGCGTACGGGCCGTCGGGACGGACTCCCCGGCGGCGGCCGAGGTCAAGGGGCGCCTCGCGATGGCGAAGGTGCTGGCCGAGGAGGTCGCCGACCGGCAGTCGCTGCCCCGGCCCACCCTGGAGATCCGGCACGAGGACCACGGCACGCTCGTCCTGGACCGCGAGACGGCGGCCGAGGCCAGGCAGCGCGCCCGCGAGACCGGGCTGCCGCACAACCTGGCGCGGCCCACCTTCGCCTTCCGGGTCATCGACGCGCTCACCGCGCAGCTCGCGGAGCGCATCGGCGCCGATCCGGAGGGCGGGCCCAACCTGCTGTCGCCGGCGGACGTCGTACAGCTCGGCAAGGAGGTCGCCACCAGCCGTGAGGTGCACGCGGCGATCGAGTCCCTGTGGCCGACGCTGACCCCGCAGCGGCTCGTCGCCGACTTCCTGGCCGCGCCCTGGCGGCTGGACGCGCGCGACGCGGCGGCCGTACGCCGGTCCGGGATCAGGACCGGCGCGGACGCGCCCATCGACTGGACCCCGGCGGACGTGCCGCTGCTGGACGAGGCCGCGGAGCTGCTCGGCGAGGACAACAGCGCGGCGGTCGCCGCGGCCGCGCTGGAACGGCAGGAGCAGATCGCCTACGCGCAGGGTGTGCTGGAGCTGTCGTACGGCTCCCGGACGCAGGAGTTCGAGGACGAGGACGAGTCGGAGGTGCTGGCGGCCCACGACGTCATCGACGCGGAGCGGTTCGCCGAGCGGCACGAGGAGGCGGACACGCGCAGCGCCGCGGAGCGCGCGGCGGCCGACCGGACGTGGGCGTTCGGGCACATCGTCGTGGACGAAGCCCAGGAACTGTCCGCGATGGCCTGGCGGTTGCTGATGCGCCGCTGCCCGAGCCGGTCGATGACGCTGGTCGGCGACCCGGCCCAGACCGGGGACGCGGCGGGCTGCGACTCGTGGCAGCGGATCCTCGAACCGTACGTGGGCACGCGCTGGGAGCTGTCGAGGCTCGGCGTCAACTACCGCACGCCCGCCGAGATCATGGAGGTCGCGGCGGAGGTACGGCGGCTGACGGACCCGCTCTTCGAGCCGCCGCGGTCCGTACGGTCGACGGGCACCGCCCCGCTCGTAC
Organism: Streptomyces liangshanensis; assembly: GCF_011694815.1. Classification (NCBI taxonomy): domain Bacteria; kingdom Bacillati; phylum Actinomycetota; class Actinomycetes; order Kitasatosporales; family Streptomycetaceae; genus Streptomyces; species Streptomyces liangshanensis. The sequence continues at coordinate 2,367,861 of NZ_CP050177.1, read as the reverse complement.
GGGCGGTGGCACCCGGGCTGATGGCGCGCACGGCGGCGGAGCTGGTGGCGGAATCGGCGGGGTCCGCGGCGGGGTCGGCGGCGGGGTCCGCGGAAGGGCCCTCCGCGGAGGGGCGCCCCGGGGAGGGGCGGCTCGCGGTGATCGCGCCGCCGGGGCTCGTCCCGGCGCTCGGGGCCGAGCTGCCGGACGCGTCCTGGGGCGGCGCGCCCGACCTGACGCGGCCGGTGGTCGTGCTCGATCCCCGGCAGGCGAAGGGGCTGGAGTTCGACACGGTGGTCGTGGTCGACCCGGAAGGGATCCTGGACGGCTCCCCGCGCGGGGCGAACGACCTGTACGTGGCGCTGACGCGGACGACGCAGCGGCTGGCGATCGTACGCAACGCGGAGGTGCCGTCGCGGCTGAAGTCGGCGAGCGGGACGGGCGCGGCCGACGCGGAGGCGCCGGACGGGGCCTGAGGGGGTGCGCGGGGCCCCCGCCCCAGGTGTCCGGCACCCGGGGCGGGGACTAACATCCACATATGGGTGATATCCGATCTGACCGGTTCGACATCCCCCTGCGGGCGCGGGACGGCGCCGTGCCACCCGGGACGTCGTGAGCGTGGAGGAGGACAAGTACTCCACCGAGGCGGAGGTGGAACGCGTCCTGGCGGACGTGGGACGGGGCACGGGCGCGCACGTCGGGGCGCTGTACATGCTGGATCCCGCGGAGCAGGTCCTGCGCATGGCCTTCGTGACCGGCCTGTCCCGGCGGGTCGCGACGCCCTGGATCCAGGTGGCACTGGCCTCCACGGTCCCGGCGGCCGAGGCGGCGCGGGAGGGCCGCATGGTGTGGGTGCCCAGCCACACGGACATGGCCCGCCGCTTCCCCCGTACCGCACTCGCCCTGCCGTACCCCATAGCCCTGGGCGTCGTCCCCGTGTCGTCCGGCCCCACCCGCTGGGGCTCCCTGCTCCAGCTGTGGCCGGGCACGCACGAGCCCGCCCTCTCCGAGCGGGAGACGCGGGCGCTCGAAGAGGGCGCGGAACGGATCGCGTGCCTCCTGCAGCGGGCCGCCGAGGCGGGGCATCCCGTCCGGTCCACCGAACTGCGCGTGATGGACCCCCCGCCCACCCGGCACGCGGAGGCCGGCGCGGACCTCACCGAACGCCTCCCGGAAGGCATCTGCGCCCTCGACCTCGAAGGCCGCATCACCTTCCTCAACGGCCACGCCGTCCAGCTGCTGGGCGGTACCCGTGACGGCCTGCTGGGGGCCAGGCCCTGGGACGCCCTGCCCTGGCTGAACGACCCGGTGTACGAGAACGCGTACCTCGGCTCGCTCTTCAGCAGGCTGCCCACGTCGTTCTCCGCCCGGCGGCCCCCCGGCCAGTGGCTGGCCTTCCACCTCTACCCCGACGCCACCGGGGTCAGCGTCCGGGTCACCCCCGGGGAGGCGCCCGGCGACGGGGGCGAGGGGGACGGCGTGCAGGATCCGGTCCTGACGCCGACCGCCGTGGAGCGGACCAGGCCCGGCGCGCTCTTCCAGCTGCTGCACCTGTCGTCCGTCCTCACCGACGCGGTGGGGGTACGGGACGTGACGGACACGGTCACCGACCACATCATGCCCGTCATCAACGCCCAGGCCATGGCCCTGGTCACCGCCGACGAGGGGCGGCTCAAGGTGGTCGGCTGCCGCGGCTTCCGGCGGGACATCGCGGAGGTCTTCGACGGCCTCGCCATGAGCGCGGAGACGCCCGTGGTCCGGGCGATCCAGAACGGCACGCCGTTGTTCTCGACGGACGGCGACGAACTCAGACGTACCTCACCGAGCGTCCAACTGAGCCCGGACAAGGCGTCGTTCGCCTACCTGCCGATGTTCGCCTCCGGGCGGACGATCGGCTGCTGCGTCCTCGGGTACAACCGGCCGCACCTCTTCCCGCCCGACGAGCGGACCGCCCTCATCTCGCTGGCCGGGGTGATCGCGCAGGCCCTGGAGCGGGCCCGGCTCTACGACTCCAAGAACCAGGTCGCCCTGGGGCTCCAGGCCGCGCTGCTGCCCCACGACCTGCCGCGGATCCCCGGGCTCCAGGTCGCGGCGCGCTACCTGCCGGCGACCCGCGGCCTGGACATCGGCGGGGACTTCTACGACCTGATCCGCCTGGACGACACGTCGGCCGCGGCCGTCATCGGCGACGTCCAGGGGCACAACGTGAACGCCGCCGCGCTGATGGGGCAGGTGCGTACCGCGGTCCACACGCACGCCAGCGCGGGCGCGCCGCCGGACGAGGTGCTCGCGCGCACCAACCGCCTGCTGATCGACCTGCGTTCGACGCTGTTCACCAGTTGCCTGTACGCGCACCTCGACCTGCGGCACCACCGGGCGCGGCTCGCGACGGCCGGGCACCCGCCGCCGATCCTGCGCCGTCCCGACGGGGGTACGGAGATCCTGGACGTGCCGACCGGGATCCTCCTCGGCATCGAGCCGGAGGCGGAGTACCGGACGGTGGACGTGCCGCTGCCGCCGGGCGCGGTGCTCGCGCTGTACACGGACGGGCTCGTGGAGGTGCCCGGTACGAGCCTGGACACTTCGATCGCCGAGTTCGCGGCGCGGCTGGGGAACGCGGATCCGCGCTCGCTGGACGCGCTGTCGGAGACGCTGGTCCGCCGGGCGGGGCGGACCCGCCAGTCCTTCCGGGGAAGCGACGACATTGCCCTGCTGCTGATCAAGCCGGACGCACGGGGTGCTGGGTGACTCGTCGCCGCGGGGTGGCCTCAATCGCCGGCCGGGCTTGGTTCTGCCGCCGGCGGTGGGGATCCGGAGGCCGGCGCCACGGTCACGGGGCCTGCGGCCCCGCTTGTCCTCAAGCGCCGGACGGGCTGGGTCGGTGCGGCTGAGCCGAGGCCTTCTCGCCGGACGGGCGGCACAGAACTCAGCCCGTCCGGCGATTGAGGACACCCGGTCCCCGGGGTCAGGGGGTCGGGCGGAGCCAGATCGTGGCCAGCGGGGGGAGGGTCAGGTGGAGGGAGGACGGGTGGCCGTGGGACGGGGTGGACTCCGGCTTCACCGGCTCCGGGTTCAGGACGTCACTGCCCCCGTACCGCGCCGCGTCCGTGTTCAGGACCTCCGTCCACGCCGCGTACTTCTCCGGCACCCCGAGCCGGTAGTCGTGCCGCACCACCGGCGCGAAGTGCGACACCGCCAGCAGCGGCGACCCGGCCGCGTCGTAGCGCAGGAACGCGAACACGTTGTCCTCCGCCGCCCCGCCGTCCACCCATGAGAAGCCCTCCGGGGAGGTGTCCCGCTCCCACAGCGGCGGCGTCGCGCCGTAGACCGCGTTCAGGTCGCGCACCAGGTCCCGTACCCCCTGGTGGTCCGGCGCCGCCTCGTACGACGGGTCCAGCAGCCACCAGTCCGGGCCGTGCCCCTCCGACCACTCCGCGCCCTGCGCGAACTCCTGCCCCATGAAGAGCAGTTGCTTGCCCGGGTGCGCCCACATGAAGCCCAGGTAGGCGCGTTCGTTGGCCCGCTGCTGCCACCAGTCCCCGGGCATCTTGGAGACCAGCGCCCGCTTCCCGTGCACGACCTCGTCGTGCGAGATGGGCAGGACGTAGTTCTCGCTGTACGCGTACACCATGGAGAACGTCATCTCCCCGTGGTGGTACTTGCGGTGCACCGGCTCCTTGGCCACGTAGTCCAGCGAGTCGTGCATCCACCCCATGTTCCACTTCAGCCCGAACCCGAGCCCGCCGAAGCCGTCGGGGCCGACCAGGTGCGTCGCGCGGGTGACCCCGTTCCACGCCGTGGACTCCTCGGCGATCGTCACCACGCCGGGGCAGCGCCGGTAGACGGTCGCGTTCATCTCCTGGAGGAACGCCACCGCGTCCAGGTTCTCCCGGCCGCCGTGCTCGTTGGGGGACCACTGGCCCGCCTCGCGGGAGTAGTCCAGGTAGAGCATCGAGGCCACCGCGTCGACCCGCAGGCCGTCGATGTGGAACTCCTCGCACCAGAACACCGCGTTCGCGACCAGGAAGTTACGGACCTCCGTGCGGCCGTAGTCGAACTCCAGCGTCCCCCAGTCGGGGTGCTCGGCGCGCTGCGGGTCCTCGGACTCGTACAGCGGCCGCCCGTCGAAGCGCGCCAGCGCCCATTCGTCCTTGGGGAAGTGGGCCGGCACCCAGTCCACGATCACACCGATGCCCGCGCGGTGCAGCGCGTCCACCAGGAAGCGGAAGTCGTCGGGGGTGCCGAGGCGGGAGGTCGGGGCGTAGAAGCCGGTGACCTGGTAGCCCCAGGAGCCGCCGAAGGGGTGCTCGGCGACGGGCATCAGCTCGACGTGCGTGAAGCCGAGATCCTTGACGTACGCGGGCAGTTGGACGGCGAGCTGACGGTACGTCAGGCCGGGCCGCCAGGAGGCGAGATGGATCTCGTACACCGAGAACGGCGCCTCGTGCACGGCGCGGTCGCCCCGGTGCGCCATCCACTCCTCGTCCTGCCAGACGTGGTGCGACTCGGTCACCACGGACGCGGTCGCGGGCGGTACCTCGGTGCGGCGGGCCATCGGGTCGGCGCGCATGGTGTGCGTACCGTCCGGGCGGGTGATGTCGAACTTGTACAGCGCGCCCTCGCCGATGCCCGGCACGAACAGCTCCCACACGCCGGTGGCGCCGAGCGAGCGCATGGGGAGGCTGGTGCCGTCCCAGTAGTTGAAGTCGCCGGAGACGCGGACGCCGCGGGCGTTGGGGGCCCAGACGGTGAAGCGGGTGCCGGTGACGCCCTGGTGGGTCATGGGGCGGGCGCCGAGCGCCTTCCACAGCTCCTCGTGGCGGCCCTCGCCGATCAGGTGCAGGTCGAGGTCGCCGAGGGCGGGGAGGAAGCGGTACGGGTCGTGGACCTCGACGTCGTCGACGCCGTCCGCGTCCCCGTAGCGGATGAGGAGCGAGTACGCGGGGACGGCGGTGAGGGGGAGGACCCCGGAGAAGAAGCCGTCGCCGTCGTCGTCCAGCGGGATCCGCGCGTCGTCGGTGACGACGGTGACGGCGTGCGCGTACGGGCGCAGGGTGCGGACGGCGATGCCGCCGTCGCCGCCGTTGACGGGATGGGCGCCGAGGAGGCCGTGCGGGTCGTGGTGCGAGCCGCTGAGGAGGCGCTCGCGGTCGGTGGGGTGGAGGGGTGGGACGGCGGGGGTGGGGGAGGGGGTGGGGGAGGGCTTCGCCGGGGTGGGTGCTTGTTCCGGTCGCTTGGACACCGTGGTCTCCTTGGCCTTTTTGGCCTTCTTGGCCTTCTTCGTGCCGGCCTGGGCCTCCTCGCCGGTCGCGGGGGCCGGGACGGACGCGGTGGGGCGCTCGGGCGGGGGCGGCGTGCTCGGCGGGGTGTCGGGCGACGACGGACGGGCGGTCACGGGCGGTGCCTCCTGGGGGAGCGGGGGGTCTGTCGTTGCGGTGTGGGTGGCTCGGCCTGCGGCCTTGCGGTGTCCTCAAGCGCCGGACGGGCTGGATGGGGCGTCCCGTGGTGGGGATGTGCGGGGGCCGGTGGGGTGCTCGGCCTGCGGCCTTGCGTTGTCCTCAATCGCCGGACGGGCTTGATGGTGGCGGCCCGGACAGGTTCGATGGTGGCCCGGTCGGGCTGGATCGGGATCGGGGCCGAGGGGGGTTCGCCGGGCAGCCGGGGAGATCGGGCCCGTCCGGGGCTTGAGGACGGCCCGGGTGCGGTGCGGTCGTGGGCCCGGGGGTCACTGGTGTTCGCCCGCCAGGCGGCGGATGGCGGCCATCGGGACCGGGAGCCAGGCCGGGCGGTGGCGGGCCTCGTACAGCACCTCGTACACCGCCTTGTCCGTCTCGTACGCCCGCAGCAGCTCCGGCTCCGAGCGCGGATCCGTGCCCGACGCCTGCGCGTACCCCTCGCAGAACGCCGCGCGGCACCGTGTCGCCCAGTCCGCCCGCCACGGCTCGTGGGACCGCGCCGCGTAGTCGAACGAGCGCAGCATCCCCGCCACGTCGCGGACCGGTGGCTGCGGGCGGCGGCGCTCGGCCAGCGGTATGGCCGGCTCGCCCTCGAAGTCGATCACCGACCAGCGGCCGTCGGGGGTACGGAGCGCCTGGCCCAGGTGCAGGTCACCGTGGACCCGCTGGGCCGGCCGCCCGCGCGCCGCCTCGTCGAGACCCGCGAGCGCGTCGAAGGCGGCCCGCAGGCCCGGTACGTACGGGATCAGCGCGGGCACCGCCTGCGCCGCCGTGTCCAGGCGGCCGAGCATCCCGTGCGCGAGCTGCCCGGTCTGGCGGCGCCCCAGCGTCACGGTCGGCAGGGCGGAGGCCAGCGCGAGGTGCACCTCCGCGGTGGCGCGCCCCAGCGAGCGGGCCTCCGACGTGAACTCCCGGTCCGCCCCCAGCGCGGCCAGCGCCAGCTGCCAGCCGTCCCGCGACCCGCGCAGGTACGGCTGGAGCACACCGAGCGTGAGCGTCTCGTCGCCGCCCGTCGGATCGTCCGCCTCGAACCACGCCACCGGCGCCGGCACCCGGTCGCAGCCCTCCGCGGCGAGGGCCAGCGGCAGTTCCAGGTCCGGGTGGGGGCCGGGGAAGACCCGGCGGAGGATCTTGAGGATGTAGGCGTCCCCGCGTTCGGCGTCCCCGCGTTCGGCGTCCCCGTGTGCGGCGTTTCCGTGCACGGCGTCCCCGTAGACGAGGGACGAATTGGACTGCTCGGCGTCGAGCAGCTTCCCGGTCAGGCCGGCCGGGATGGGCCGCGCGCGGCCGAACCGTAGCGGTCCCCATGACCCTGCGTTGCGCAATCGTTCCAGCAGCAGTTCCGCCAGGCTCGGGTCGTGCAGGCCCTCGTACACCGTGAGGCCCGCCAGCGGCCCCTGGGTCGCCCGGCCGAGCCGCGCCGACGCCAGGTGCGGGGGCAGGGCCTCCCGGACGCCGAGCAGCAGCTGGTAGCAGTCGCCGGCCGAGGCGGAGACCCCGGCGGCGCCCTGTTCGACCCGTACCAGCAGGTGGAGCAGGGCCGGATCCCCGGCGTGCGTCGGTCGCAGCTCGGTGACGGTCACCGGCACGAAGCCGGTCACCGCGCGTCCCTTGCCCGCGAACCAGCGCTGGCGGGGGAGCCAGTCGTGGAGCAGCGGCGCCAGCGACCCGAGGAGCGCCGCGGCGTCGTTGGCCGACACGGCGCGGTCGGGAGCGCCGTACGGCGTGATCCGGGTGGATGCAGCCTTCGTCATGGCCTCGCGTCCTTTCCCCGGGCACACCACAGGATGCGCAGAGTGTCCCGGATTGCGGCATCTGCTGTCCGGCTGTGCGGGACGTGTCGGGTGACGATGATCCGTACGGACTCGATACGGCGTGAATTCCGTACGCGTCGGACGTGGGGAACGTGCCCCGTGCGGGGCGGTGGAAACCGCCCCGCACGTCATCCGGTCGCGTCAGCTCGACGCGACATCCTTCCTGAGCCGGAACCAGTAGAAGCCGTGGCCCGCCAGGGTGAGCAGGTACGGCAGCTCGCCGATGGCGGGGAAGCGCACCCCGCCGATCAGCTCCACCGGGTGCCGCCCGTTGAACTCCTTGAGGTCGAGCTCGGTGGGCTGGGCGAACCGCGAGAAGTTGTGGACGCACAGGACGAGGTCGTCGCCCTTGCCGTCCGGGGAGGGCGCCTCCCGCAGGAACGCCAGCACCGCCGGGTTCGACGACGACAGCTCCGTGTACGAGCCGAGCCCGAAGGCCGGGTTCTGCTTGCGGATCTCGATCATCCGGCGGGTCCAGTGCAGCAGCGAGGACGGCGAGGCCATCGACGCTTCCACGTTGGTGACCTGGTACCCGTACACCGGGTCCATGATCGTCGGGAGGTAGAGCCGGCCGGGGTCGCTGGAGGAGAATCCCGCGTTCCGGTCGGGGGTCCACTGCATCGGGGTCCGTACGGCGTCCCGGTCACCGAGCCAGATGTTGTCGCCCATCCCGATCTCGTCCCCGTAGTAGAGGATCGGGGAGCCCGGCAGCGACAGCAGCAGGGCGGTGAACAGCTCGATCTGGTTGCGGTCGTTGTCCAGCAGGGGCGCCAGGCGGCGCCGGATGCCGATGTTGGCGCGCATCCGGGGGTCCTTGGCGTACTCCGCGTACATGTAGTCGCGCTCTTCGTCCGTGACCATTTCGAGGGTCAGCTCGTCGTGGTTGCGGAGGAAGATGCCCCACTGGCAGTTCTCGGGGATCGCCGGGGTCTTCGCCAGGATCTCGGAGACGGGGTAGCGGGACTCGCGCCGTACCGCCATGAAGATGCGCGGCATCACGGGGAAGTGGAACGCCATGTGGCACTCGTCGCCGCCCTTGGCGTAGTCGCCGAAGTAGTCGACGACGTCCTCGGGCCACTGGTTGGCCTCGGCGAGCAGCACCGTGTCCGGGTAGTGCGCGTCGATCTCCTTGCGCACCCGCTTGAGGAAGGCGTGGGTCGCGGGGAGGTTCTCGCAGTTGGTGCCCTCCTTCTGGTACAGGTACGGCACGGCGTCCAGGCGGAAGCCGTCGATGCCGAGGTCCAGCCAGAAGCGGAGCGCGGAGATGATCTCCTCCTGCACCGCCGGGTTCTCGTAGTTGAGGTCCGGCTGGTGCGAGAAGAAGCGGTGCCAGTAGTACTGCTTGCGCACCGGGTCGAAGGTCCAGTTGGAGGTCTCCGTGTCGACGAAGATGATCCGGGCGTCCTGGTACTGCTTGTCGTCGTCGGCCCAGACGTAGTAGTCGCCGTACGGCCCGTCGGGGTCCCTGCGGGACTCCTGGAACCATTCGTGCTGGTCGCTGGTGTGGTTCATGACGAAGTCGATGACCACGCGCATGCCACGCTGGTGCGTGGCGTCGACGAACTCCACGAAGTCGGCGAGGTCGCCGAACTCGGGGAGGACGGCGGTGTAGTCGGAGACGTCGTAGCCGCCGTCGCGCAGTGGCGACTTGAAGAACGGCGGCAGCCAGAGGCAGTCGACACCGAGCCATTGGAGGTAGTCCAGCTTGGCGGTGATGCCCTTGAGGTCACCGATGCCGTCTCCGTTGCTGTCCTGGAACGAACGCACCAGGACCTCGTAGAAGACGGCCCTTTTGAACCAGTCGGGATGACGGTCCTGGGCCGGGGTGTCCTCGAACGTGTCGTGGACGGGCTCGTTGACGATCATGATGTGGGTGACCCTCCGATCGGCGGGGACGGTCGCAGGACCACGACGTGCGCGGGCGTGACGCCCGGCTCTAGGCGCACGTAGTTGGCCCTGCCCCAGTGATAGGTCTCGCCGGTGAGCTCGTCGCGCACCGGGACGGTCTCGTGCCATTCGAGGCCGAGCCGCTCCATGTCCAACGAGACCGTCGCCTCCTGGGTGTGGTGAGGGTCGAGGTTGACGACCACCAGAACGATGTTCGAGCCCGCCCGCTTGCTGTACGCGATGACCGCTTCGTTGTCGGCCTCGTGGAAGTGGATGTCGCGCAGCTGTTGCAGCGCGGGGTGCCGTCGTCTGATCCGGTTGAGCGTGGTGATCAGCGGGGCGATGGTACGGCCCTCACGCTCGGCCGCCTCCCAGTCCCGGGGCCTCAGCTGGTACTTCTCCGAATCAAGGTACTCCTCGCTGCCGGGCTTGGCGGGGGTGTTCTCGCAGAGTTCATATCCCGCGTACACACCCCACGACGGGACCATCGTCGCGGCGAGCACGGCGCGCACCTCGAAGGCCGGCCTGCCGCCCTCCTGGAGGTAGGCGTGGAGGATGTCCGGCGTGTTCACGAAGAAGTTCGGCCGCATGTAGGCGGCGGTCTCGCGGGACAGCTCCGTCAGGTACTCCGTCAGCTCCCGCTTGCTGTTGCGCCAGGTGAAATACGTATACGACTGCTGGAAGCCGACCGCCGCGAGCGTGCGCATCATCGCGGGGCGGGTGAACGCCTCGGCGAGGAAGACGACATCGGGGTCGGTGCGGTTGATGTTGCCGATGACCTTCTCCCAGAAGAGCACCGGCTTGGTGTGCGGGTTGTCGACGCGGAAGATCCGTACCCCGTGGGACATCCAGTACCGCAGCACGCGCACGGTCTCGCGGACCAGGCCTCGCATGTCGCTGTCGAAGGCGATCGGGTAGATGTCCTGGTACTTCTTCGGCGGGTTCTCGGCGTAGGCGATCGAGCCGTCCGCGCGGTGGTGGAACCACTCCGGCTTCTTCGCGACCCAGGGGTGGTCGGGGGAGCACTGGAGCGCGAAGTCGAGCGCGACCTCCATGCGCAGCGTGCGCGCGGTCTCCACGAAGTGGTCGAAGTCCTCGATCGTGCCGAGGTCGGGGTGGATCGCGTCGTGGCCGCCCTCGGACGAGCCGATGGCCCACGGCACGCCGACGTCCTCGGGGCCCGGCGTCAGGGTGTTGTTGGGGCCCTTGCGGTGCGTCGTGCCGATCGGGTGGACGGGCGGCAGGTAGACGACGTCGAAGCCCATCGCGGCGACGGCGGGCAGCCGCTCGGCGGCGGTGCGGAAGGTGCCGCTGACGGGCGGCTCGCCCTCCTTCACCACGGCGCCCTCGGAGCGCGGGAACAGCTCGTACCAGGACCCGAACAGGGCCCGCCGGCGCTCGACCAGCAGGCGCAGCGGGCGCGAGGAGCTGACCAGCTCGCGCAGCGGGTGGCGGCCGAGCGCGGCGGTGGCGTCCTGCGAGAGGGCGGCGGCCAGCCGGGCCCCGGCGGGGCGGTCCCGGTCGCGCAGCGCGTCGACGGCGGCGAGCACGGCCTCCCGGCCGTCCTTCTTCGGTACGCCGACGGCGGCGCGCTCGTAGAGCGCGGCCCCCTCGGCGAGGACCAGTTCGGTGTCGATGCCGGCCGGGATCTTGATCCCGGCGGTGTGGCGCCAGGTCGCGACGGGGTCGCTCCAGGCCTCCACGGTGTAGGTCCAGCGGCCTTCCTCGGTGGGGGTGACCTCGGCGCCCCAGCGGTCGGTGCCGGGGGCGAGCTCGTGCATGGGGGTCCAGGGGCCGGGGCGGCCCGATGGATCCGTGAGGACGACATTGGCCGCCACCGCGTCATGGCCCTCGCGGAAGACGGTGGCGGTGACCTGGAAGGTTTCACCGCTCACCGCCTTCGCGGGGCGTTTGCCGCAGTCGACGAGCGGGTGTACGTCCAGGACGGGAATGCGACCAATCAGCGGTTTCACTGAATCACCTGGGTGCTGTGCGGGCGTGACAGGCAGGGCGGGTGGTGCGGGTGGGGCGCTCGGATCGGGGGAAGGGGGTGAGGACCTGGCGGTGCTCCGGGAGGTTTGTGGTCTTTTGGGATGCTTTACCGTTCTTTGTAGCTGCTCGGTCGGCGACTGAGAGGCTGCGGGCATGTCGGCTCCCGTCCGCGTTCACTCGAATAGCGCTGGATCGTGTGCCGTACGTACCGCATGAGCCTTCCCAATATTTTCCGCCGGACAATCCGTTCGCGTGTATCTCCTGCGTCATCAGCAGATGAACGACTACCCTCTCCTCCCCTCCCCAGGGGGGCGCACGCGTCAATGCGCCGTGGTTGGAGTGGGGGGCGTGCGACTACCGTCGGGGGGACGGCGGGACGCACATCGTCGTGTGTCCCCTCTGGCTCGTACGTCCCCTGCGAAGGTGGAGCACGTGAAGGCAATCCGTCGGTTCACCGTCCGCCCCGTCCTGCCCGACCCGCTGCGACCACTCGGCGACCTGGCGCGCAACCTGCGCTGGTCCTGGCACACCGAGACCCGAGAGCTCTTCGAGTCCGTCGACCCCGCCGGCTGGCGCGCGGCCGACGGCGACCCCGTGCGATTCCTCGGGGGCGTCTCCGCGGCCCGCCTCGCCGAGCTGGCCGAGGACCGCACCTTCCTGCACACACTGAACACGGCAGCCGCCGACCTCGACGCCTACCTGCACAGCCCCCGCTGGTACCAGGAGAGCGATGGCGGCGGCGGGGAGCTGCCCGCCGCCATCGGCTACTTCTCGCCCGAGTTCGGCGTCACCGCCGCCCTGCCGCAGTACTCCGGCGGCCTCGGCATCCTCGCCGGCGACCACCTCAAGGCCGCCAGCGACCTCGGCGTACCGCTGATCGGCGTAGGCCTGCTCTACCGGCACGGATACTTCCGCCAGTCCCTGTCCCGGGACGGCTGGCAGCAGGAGCGGTACCCCGTCCTCGACCCCAACGAACTGCCGCTGACCCTCCTGCGCGAGGAGGACGGCAGCCCCGCGCTGGTGACCCTGACCCTGCCGGGACGCCGCACCCTGCACGCCTGCGTCTGGCAGGCGCGGGTCGGGCGGGTCCCGCTGCTGATGCTCGACTCGGACGTCGAGGAGAACGGGCCCGGTGAGCGCGACGTCACCGACCGGCTCTACGGCGGCGGCAGCGAGCACCGGCTCCTCCAGGAGATGCTCCTCGGCATCGGCGGGGTGCGCGCCGTGCGGACGTACTGCCGGCTCACCGGCCACGCCGCGCCCGAGGTGTTCCACACCAACGAGGGCCACGCCGGCTTCCTCGGGCTCGAACGCATCCGTGAACTCGCCGGGGAAGGGCTCGGCTTCGACGCGGCCCTGGAGGCCGTCCGGGCCGGCACGGTCTTCACCACGCACACCCCCGTGCCCGCCGGCATCGACCGCTTCGACCGCTCGCTCGTCGCCCACCACTTCGGCGATGACGGCGAGCTGCCCGGGGTGGACGCCGAGCGGATCCTCGGCCTCGGCCTGGAGACCTACCCGGGCGGCCAGCCCCACCTGTTCAACATGGCCGTCATGGGGCTGCGCCTCGCCCAGCGGGCCAACGGGGTCTCCACCCTGCACGGCGCCGTCAGCCGCGAGATGTTCTCCGGGCTGTGGCCGGGCTTCGACCCGGAGGAGGTGCCCATCGGCTCCGTGACCAACGGCGTGCACGCGCCGACCTGGGTCGCGCCCGAGGTCGCCCGGCTCGGCGCCGGGCAGGTCGGCACCGAACGGGCCGAACACGCCCTGTCCGTGGGCGGTTCGCCGCGCTGGGACTCGGTGGAGGACATCCCGGACGCGGACATCTGGGCCGTACGCCGGTCCCTGCGCGGGCAGTTGGTCGAGGAGGTACGGGAGCGGCTGCGCGCGTCCTGGCTCCAGCGGGGCGCGGCCGAGGCCGAACTGGGCTGGATCGACGGGGTGTTGGACCCGGACGTCCTGACGATCGGCTTCGCCCGCCGCGTTCCCTCGTACAAGCGACTCACCCTGATGCTGCGCGACCGCGACCGGCTCAGGGCGATGCTGCTCCACCCCGAGCGGCCCGTCCAGATCGTCGTCGCGGGCAAGGCCCACCCGGCGGACGACGGCGGCAAGCGGCTGGTGCAGGAGCTGGTGCGGTTCGCCGACGACCCGCGGGTGCGCCACCGGATCGTGTTCCTGCCCGACTACGGCATGGGGATGGCGAAGAAGCTCTACCCGGGCTGCGACGTCTGGCTGAACAACCCGCTGCGGCCGCTGGAGGCGTGCGGGACCAGCGGGATGAAGGCCGCGCTCAACGGCTGCCTCAACCTGTCGGTGCTGGACGGCTGGTGGGACGAATGGTTCGAGCCGGACTTCGGCTGGGCCATCCCGACGGCGGACGGGGTGACCGCCGACGAGAACCGCAGGGACGACCTGGAGGCGGGCGCCCTCTACGAGCTGATCGAGGACCGGGTCGCGCCGCGCTTCTACGACCGGGACGGCCGGGAGGGCCGGGACGGCCGCAACGGCGCCGGGAACGGCGGCGGGGACGGGGAGGGGCTGCCCGGCCGGTGGATCGAGATGGTCCGCCGCACCCTCGTCACGCTGGGCCCGAAGGTCCTCGCGTCCCGGATGGTCCGTGACTACGTGGAGCGGCTGTACGCGCCCGCCGCCCGCGCCCACCGGGCCCTGGACCCCGCCACCGCGGCCGAGCTGGCCGAGTGGAAGGGCCGGGCGCGGTCGCTGTGGCCGCGGGTGACGGTGGACCACGTCGAGACGGTCCCGTCCGCCACGGCCGCGTCGGAGAAGGCGGCCGACGGCACGGCGGAGCTGGGCTCGACCCTCGCCCTGCGGGTCCGGGTCGGCCTCGGCGACCTGCGCCCCGACGAGGTGGAGGTGCAGGCGGTCGCCGGCCGGGTCGGCTCCGACGACACGATCGCCGACGCGCAGACCTTCCCGCTCAAGCCGGCCGGCGGCCCCGATCCCGAGGGCCGCTGGGTGTACGAGGGGCCGCTCGCCCTGGACCGTACCGGCCCCTACGGCTACACGGTCCGGGTGCTGCCGGCCCACCCGCTGCTCGCGACGAGTGCGGAGCTGGGGCTGGTCGCCCTGCCCGCGGAGGCGGCGGGGGACGGCGCGGGGGTGCTGATGCGCTGACGCGCCGAACCGTGCGTGTCGAACAACCGCAGGTCAGGGCCGGACTCCCGGGGAGTCCGGCCCTGATCGCGTTTCCGGGCACTGGTCCAGACCTTGACGTGTCCATGTGTTGGTCCTAAGTTCCTCGTTCCAACAACGGTTCACAACTTCACCCGACGTTCATATGGGTGAATCGAGTTGAGGACCTCCCCTGACCCGGAAGGCCCCCCACATGCGCCCCGGACCCATCGCGAGAGTTCTCGGACTCTCCGCCGCCCTGGCCGGCCTCACCGCCGCCGTCTTCATGGCTCCCGCCTCCGCGAAGACCCCGGAGGAGGTGACGGCCGCGGTCGCCGCCCCGGCCGTCGCCGCCGCCCCCGCGGCCTTCACGCACCCCGGCGTGAACCTCAACACCGCCCAACTCGACTTCGTCCGCAGCAAGGTGCAGGCAGGGGCGCAGCCCTGGAAGGCCGCGTACGACCAGATGGTCGCCAGCAAGTACGCGTCCCTGTCCCGCACGGCCAAGCCCCGCGCGACCGTCGAGTGCGGCTCCTTCTCCAACCCCAACAACGGCTGCACGGACGAGCGTGAGGACGCGATCGCCGCGTACACCGACGCGCTGATCTGGTACATCACGCGCGACGACGCCTACGCGCAGAAGGCGATCCAGCTCATGGACGCCTGGTCCGCCACGATCAAGGACCACACCAACTCCAACGCGCCGCTCCAGACCGGCTGGGCCGGCTCCTCCTGGCCCAAGGCCGCGGAGATCATCAAGTACGTACGCGGCAACTGGGCCAACTCGGGCCGCTTCGACACGATGCTGCGCAACGTCTACCTGCCGAAGCTCCTCGCCGGTTCCAACTCCAACGGCAACTGGGAGCTGACGATGGTGGAGGCGTCCACCAGCATCGCCGTCTACCTCAACGACAAGAGCGCCTACGACAGTTCGATCAGCCGCTACCTGACCCGGGTGCCGGCCTACATCTACCTGGCCTCGGACGGCGCCCTGCCGAAGACGGTCCCGAGCCAGAACCTCAACACCACGGCGAAGATCGTCAACTACTGGCAGGGCCAGAGCACGTTCGGCTCGGCGATGACCGGCCTCACCCAGGAGACCTGCCGCGACTTCGTCCACACCGGGTACGGCATCTCGTCCATCTCGCACGTCCTGGAGACCGCGCGCCTCCAGGGGCAGGACCTGTACCCGCAGGTCGGTGAGCGGCTGCGGCAGGCGCTGGGCTTCCAGTCCCGCTACGAGATCCAGGCGCAGCCCGTACCGTCCAACCTGTGCGGCGGCAGTGTGGTCCGGGGCCTCGGCCCGATCACCGAGGTCGGCTTCAACACCCTGAACACGCTCCACGGCGTCGCGATGGCCAACACCCAGACGCTCACCGAGCGCCAGCGCCCGTCGGGCACGAACAACCTGTTTGTGGCGTGGGAGACCCTGACGAACGCGGGCAACCCCAACTGACCCTTCCGAGTACGTGGGCGCGGTCTTGCCGAACGGACGGCAAGGCCGCGCCTCTGCTTGTCACGCGCCGGTACGGGGGCCGGTCACCCCAGGACGTCGTAGGTCAGGTGCGTCGCGGTGGAGGTCGCGAGCACGCCGCGCTGGACGAGCGTGCGCGGCGCCGCGCGCGTGAACAGCGGGGTCCCGCCGCCGAGGACGACGGGCGACAGGTGCAGCACCAGCATGTCGACGAGCCCGGCGTCGAGCGCCGAGGCGATCGTGGCACTGCCCCCCATCAGGACGACGTCGAGGTCCTTGCCGCGCGCGGCGGCCGCCGCCTCGGCCTTCTCGCGCGCGGTGGCGACGGCGTCGGGCAGGCCGGTGGTGACGAACGTCCAGTCGAGTTCGGTGGTCCGCAGCGACGCGGGCGGTGCGCTCGTCACGACGACGAACGCCGGCCTGCCGACCTCGCCGGCGCCGTAGCCGACGCTGTTGTCCCAGCCCTGCGGCCCGTCGACCACGTCGAAGAGGTGACGGCCGAGGACGACGGCGCCCGAACGGGCGGTGCCCTCGCTCAGGATCCGGCGGTCCTCGGGGTCGTCGGAGAACGCCCAGGTGTGCAGCGCCTCGCCACCGGTGCCCAGGCCGTTGTCCGGGCCGGGGTCGGGTCCGGTGACGAAGCCGTCGAGGGAGACCGAGATGTCGGCGATGATTCGAGTCATACCCGAGGAGACCCCGTCAGGCGCCCGGACTCATCGCTCCGCGGGGCGTGTCACAGAAGTGCCGCCCGGAGTGGTCACACTCCGGGCGGCACTTCTGCTCATCGGTGGTGCGTCAGAACTGGAGCTTGAAGCTGTTGATCCGGCCGGTGTCCGCCGACGCGACGTCCTGGACGCGGAGCTTCCAGGCACCGTTGGCGACCTCCGAGGAGGCGTTCACGGTGTACGTCTCGACCACGTTGTCCGCCGAGTCGCCGCTGCTGGCCGCCTTGACGCGGTAGGCCGTACCGTCCGGGGCCACCAGGTCGATGACCAGGTCACCGCGCCAGGTGTGCGTGATGTCCACGCTGACCTGGAGGTTGGTCGGGGCGTTGCCCGTGATGCCGGTGACGTTGACCGTCGAGGTGACCGCGGCACCGTTGTCCGGGATGGCGACCTGGGTGGTGGACTCGAAGACCTTGCTCGGGTCCGGCGGCGGCGTGCCCGAGCGGGTGCCGACGTTGATGGCGGCCCAGGCGTCCTGGACGGCCTTGTACTCGACGCTGCTCGTGCCGCCGTAGAGGTCACTGGCGACGGCGAGGGTGCCGGTACGGGCGGCCGCGTAGTTCGTGGAGCTGGTGAACTTCGTGGAGAGCGCCTTGAACCAGATCTGCTCGGCCTTGGCCCGGCCGATGCCGGTCACCGGCAGGCCGTCCGAGGTCGGCGAGTCGTAGGTGACGCCGTTGACGGTCTTGACGCCGCTGCCCTCGGAGAGCAGGTAGAAGAAGTGGTTCGCCGGGCCCGAGGAGTAGTGGACGTCGATGCCGCCGAGGCCCGAGTACCACGCGTCCTTGGACGCGCCGTCCTTGCTCGGCTTGTCCATGTAGCGCAGCGGGGTGCCGTTGCCGTTGATGTCGATCTTCTCGCCGACCAGGTAGTCACCCGGGTCCGCGGCCGTGTTCGAGTAGAACTCGACGGCGGCGGCGAAGATGTCGGAGGTGGCCTCGTTGAGGCCGCCCGACTCACCGCTGTAGATCAGGCCGGCGGTGTTGGCGGTGACGCCGTGGGACATCTCGTGGGCCGCCACGTCGAGGGACGTGAGGGGCTTCGCGTTGCCCGAGCCGTCGCCGTACGTCATGCAGAAGCAGGCGTCCTGCCAGAACGCGTTGACGTAGTTGTTGCCGTAGTGCACGCGGGAGTACGCGCCGACTCCGTCACCGCGGATGCCGTTGCGGCCGTGCACGTTCTTGAAGTAGTCCCACGTCTCCGCCGCGCCGTAGGCGGCGTCGGCCGCGGCGGTCTCCGCGTTGGAGGCGACGCCGTTGCCCCAGACGTCGTCCGGACCCGAGAAGAGGGTGCCGGTACCCGACGTACCCCGGTTGAGGTTGTACGTGCGGTGGTTGCCGCGCGCGGCGTCGGTCAGGTTCCAGGTCGAGCCCGACTGGGTGGAGCCGAGGGTGACCTGACCGTTGTACTGGGTGTTGCCCACGCCGTTCTCGACGGCCTGCCACTCGAAGATCTTCTTGCCGGTGGTGGCGTCCGTGACGACGTGCAGCTCGTTCGGGGTCCCGTCGTGCTGGAGCCCGCCGACGACCGTCTCGTACGCCAGGGTCGGCGTGCCCTGGGCGGCCCAGACGACCTTGCGCGGGGCGCGGTCGGCCTCGGTCTTCTTCGAACCGTCCGCCGCGGCGAGGCCGAGGGCCTGCTTCTCGGCGATGGCCGGCGTGACGTCCGCGGAGGTGTCGACGTTCTTCAGAACGGCCTTCGACGCCTTCGTGACCGACTCGGTCTTCCCCGCCTTCGTCTCCTGGACGACGAGGTCACCGCCGAGGACCGGCAGGCCCGCGTAGGTGCGCTCGTAGCGGGTGTGCGTGGTGCCGTCGGCGTCCTGGACGACGTCGCGGACCGCGAGCTTCTCCTGTGCGCCCAGGCCGAGCTCCTTGGCGGTGTCCGCCTTGGAAGCGTCGGCCGCCTTTATCAGCGCGGCGCGCTGGGCGGGGGAGAGATCGCGCGGCAGCGCACCGGGGTCCGCCTTGCCGGCGACCGGTGCCTTGGGGGCGCTGTCGGGCTGTGCGGTGGCGGTGCCGGCCTGCACACCGACGGAGAGAAGAGCTGCTGCGGCGATCAGAGCGCCGGTCGCGGTGGCACGACGGCTGGGCGTGGGTCTCACGCGAACTCCTTCTGCGATGGGGGTACCGGGCCGCACGGTGAGCAGCCCGGGCAGAGCGAGCGGAGCGGGTGCTGCGGTACGACGTGGTGCTGTGCGGGTGGTGCGGAGAACGGGGGAAGAGTTGCAGCCGTGGCACCCGTCTGTCAGGACCGCGTCAAGAAGTTGGCCGGAAACGGTCCGCTGCCCGAGAGGCCCTGTTCGTTAAGCGGACGTTTCGCCGGTGATCACCGCGATGCCGTCGCGGGTTCCCGCCGCCCCGACCTGCCGGACCCCGTCCGCGTCAAACTCGAATGTGTCATCGATGAACGCAGTGTTGTCCACGGGAAGGCGAACGCACGAACGGCGGCCTCGAACTGTGGCGCATTCCGTGCCCCGCACCGGACACCGGACGAACGCCGACCCGGGTCCTCCGCCCTCCGCCCTCCGCGGCGAGAGCGCCGCGTCCGAGACGACCGGGGTGGTCGTTTGGCGTTGACGAGGCGGCCGTGTGCGAGCAGCGCGTCACGGTCCAGGTCCCGGGTGTCCTCGGACCCCCAACGGGTCGGCCGGATACCGGCCGCACCCATGCGTCGGCCGGGATTCGTTTCTCATCCGGACGCGCAGCATGTCAGGCAGCGTGCAATTGTCCGGCGCAGGTAGCCGGCCGCGCGGCTTGTCGCGCCCGTTCGTCACACCGCTGGGGGCTGAGCGCCGTCAACGGGAAGCGTGAATGCACCCATCAGTGACTTTCCTGACCGGCGACCCCTGTCACTTGCTGAGATCAATACGCAACCGGCTGTAGCGGGCGGTCGGTGAACAGCGAAGGGACGACAGTGGGCACTCCACAAGCGGCAGCCACCGGCAGCGAGGAGTCGGCACCCCGGATCAACACGGTCGCGGGGACGGGGGTAGCGGGGTTCAAGGGAGACAACGAGCCGGCCGTCGCGGCTCAGCTGAATCGTCCGTACGGCATCGCGCTGGACAGCACCGGCAGCCTCTACTTCTCCGACTACAACAACCACCGGGTCCGGAAGATCAGTACCGACGGCAAAGTCAGCACGGTCGCCGGTGCCGGGGCCGGCTACCGGGGTGACGGCGGTCCTGCTGCCTCGGCGCTGCTGAACTGCCCGCGCGAGGTGGCGGTGGACGCGGGGGGCAGTGTGTACGTCACTGATGCCGCGAACCACCGGGTTCGGGTGATCACCCCTGAGGGGAAGATCGACACAGTGGCCGGAACGGGCGTCGCGGGGTTCAGCGGTGACGGAGGTCCGGCCTCCAAGGCGCAGTTGAACTATCCGTTGGGGGTGGCGGTGGACAGCTCCGGCGCTCTCTACATCTCCGACCACAGCAACAACCGGGTGCGGAAGGTCAGCGCAGACGGAAAGATCAGTACGGTCGCGGGGACCGGCGTAGCGGGATACAAGGGAGACGACGGCCCGGCGGTTTCCGCGCAGTTGAACCGCCCGTACGCCTTGGCGGTGGATGACGCGGACATCCTGTACATCACCGATGGGAACAACCACCGCGTCCGCAAGGTCGCGTCCGACGGGACCATCAGCACGGTCGTCGGTAAGGGCACCGCGGGATTCAGCGGTGACGGCGGCCCGGCGACCTCTGCACAGCTGAACCTGCCACTGGGGGTGGTGGTGGACAGCGCCGGCACCCTCTACATCTCCGACTACAACAACCACCGCGTCCGGAAGGTGACGCCGGACGGGCAGATCGCTACGCTCGCCGGCAAGGGCACCGCGGGTTTCGGCGGCGACGACGGCCCGGCCGCAGCCGCCCAGCTGAACTACCCGTTCGGGCTCGCTGTGGACTGTGTCGACACCCTCTACATCGCCGACCACCTCAACAACCGGATCCGGAAGATCGCGTCGCAGAGGATGGCCGGGCTTCCCGAGTCGGGCACCGTGGTCTCCTGGGCCAACGTGCGCAGTAGGCTGCGGATGGGGGTCTTGCGTGAGTCCACAAAGGACGGCGCCGAGATCCACCAGTCCCTTTCCTCCCCCAGGGCTCACCAGCAGTGGCGGCTGATCGCGACAGGTCAGGACGGCGGCGACATCCTGTACCGGATCGAGAACCTGCGCAGCGGCAAGGTCCTCGAAGTCGTCGGAGGGGGAACGGCAGACGGGGCGGTCGTCGTGCAGCGGGCCTACGAGGGCAACGGTGCGGACCACCAGCAGTGGCGGCTGATCCCGGTGGGGTCGCTGGCCGACACCCCGCGGGTTTACGAGATCGCGAACCACAACAGCGGTCTGCTGCTGCGCGTCGAGACCAACGCCCCTGCCGTGGTCAAGCAGTACGGGGCGCAGGGCGACCACCGCGACCGGCAGTGGCAGCTGCTCCCTGTGTGAACGCACGATTGGTCAGGGGCGGTACCGCCCCTGACCAATCGGACCTGTGAACCTACTTGGAGTCGGACGGCTTCTCGGCGGTGGCCTTGGGCGCTTTGGGGGGCTGATCCGCCTTGGGCGATGCCGGGGCGTCCGGTGCTTTGAAGTCGTCCCTCTTCGGTGCCTGCAGGCCCTCGTCCTTCTGCAGGTCGCTGTGCCGGGTCACGGTCTCGCTGGACTTCTCCATGCCGGCGGCCGCCGCCGTGGACACCGAGCCGGGGTCCTGGGCGTAGGCGGCCTGCGTGCCGGCGGATGCCTGGGTGGTCTGGATGAAGGAAGCGAGGAAGCCAAGGATGACCCGGGCTTCGGGCGCCTGCTCCTGCACGATCTTCGCCCGGTGGGACGCACCGTGGATTCCGCTGGTGAACAGGCTTGTGGTCGTGTCGTCGTACGTGTCGTCGTCAGCGTCCTCGAAGTCGACGCCCGCTCCCGGTCGCGGCTTGTCGCGGTCAGTGGTCACCGAGAAGAGCCCCGCGCCCGTTCCGGCGGAGTCGAAGACGTTTTTGAACACCATGGTCGTCACCTCTGGTCGTCGTGGCGGCAGCCCGCCGGTCACGGCTTCTTGTACAGGTCTCGTTCGCTGTCGGTGAGGCTCTCGCCGTCGAACATCGTGTGGTGAACCTCCAGGGCGGAGACCACCTCGGCCAGCCCCTTCATGCGGAAGCCGCCGCCGTCCAGGTCGAGGTCGCTCATGTCGCGGGCGACCAGCTGGTCACGCCGGGGGTAGGCGTCCGGCTGCGGCGGCGACAGGACGGTCACCGGCACGTCGTACTTCACCGCGAGGAGCCCGGAGAAGGTCACCGGGATCTCGTAGGTGTACTGCTTGAGGGCACGGCGCTGCGTGACGATGGTCTCCACGCGAGAGTTCGGCGGGACGGTGCCGGAGATCTGGGACTTCGAGGCCCAGCTGGTGGTCAGGGAACCTCCGACTGAGGCCGCGATGCCTTGGGCCAGCGCGGCGTTGAGACCCGCGGTGCCGGAGGCGCTGCCCGTGGTGGTGAAATCCACCGAGCCGGTCATCGAGGCCGAGGCGGAGTTCGTCATCCCGTTACTCACCGAGACGTCGACGGTGTTGGCGTTGTCCGCTCCCACGCTGTCCTTGCTGTTCTTGCTGGTCATCGTGTTGGCGTTCTTGTTCGCCATCTCGTTCTTGAGCTGCGTCCCGAGCTGCCCCTGCAGGTTCAGGCCGAGCTTGTTCTGCAACTGCAGCTGGAGCTGGGCGCTGACGTTGCCGCCGAAGGTGAGCTTCGTGTCGCCCGAGAGCGACCAGGTCGCCCCGTTCGACACGTTGAAGTCGACCGAGTCGGTGAAGTTCATGTCGGACCCGCTGCGGTTGACGTAGGTGCGCGAGGAGAACGTGTCGGGCGGCGGCTGGGTGATGTTGCGCCGCTCCTCGATCAGCGGCTCGCCGAGGTTCATGTAGGCGAGCCAGCCCAGTTGGTACGCGGTGCCGGGGAAGGACCCGAAGCTCGACTTGTTCACGGAGAACCCGACAGGCTTGTGCCGCACCCCGTACTCGTCGACGTAGACCAGCTTGGGGTGCTCCAGGATGGACTGCCAGGTCTGCTCGATATTGAGTTCCCGCAGGTTCTTCTTCGTCAGCGGCTGGCGCTTGGCCCGTTCCAGGTTGTACGCGTTGGAAGGCAATTTCTGTCCTCGACTGATCTGGCTGAAACCGCACTCGGCGAAATGGCGAAAAGGGAATCTGCACGCGCTCCGGCAAATGAAGCTAACAGCGGCTTCCGTGGCCGAGTAGGCACTTCTGCGGATCGCACTCAAATGGGTGGTCAAGATTCCCTGTCGCCCTCGATCACCCGATCGAGACCCCTATGGCCTTCCGCCGCAGCGCTGCGACCTCGAATTTTGCCACTTTGATCACATTTGCTTCGGTCGCATATTCGGTTATGGAGCCGCTCTCTCCCGCGCATGATCGGGCGGGCGGAATGCCGCGTGATAAACCATTTCACTGAGCGACTTAGGCGTTGTTCCCCACATCGAGAACAGGTGAGGTTTCCGCGATGTACACCCAAGAACGCACGGCAATGGCGAATTTGGTGGTCGGCGGCCCGGTGGCGGTGAACAGCTACGACAACGCCATCGTGGCCGCCCTCGTCGAAAACCGGCCGGTCATGCTTGTCCACGCCTTCAACGGCGGATACCTGCGACCCGCGGAACTGGCTGCGAGCAGCCACGACAAGGGCGTCAAACTGGCCACCGCGCTCGACCCGGCCACCAAGGACGCGCAGGGCCACCTCTGGCACATCACCCCCGGCGGCTTCTTCGGCCAGCGCCCGCTGTACTTCATCGAAAGCGCCGCGGGCCAGGTGACACCCCCGCCCGCCGGCACGGCAGGCACGGCAGGTACGGACGCCGGTCGCGGCGACGACGGAACCCCGAAGCCGCAGCGCAGGCGCATCACCGTCCACCAGGACGCCCCGCAGAGCACGGCCGACACTCTGCAGGTGGGCCTGCCCGCCAAGGTGGCCGACAAGTGGCGCGGCAAGAACGGTGCGACGGAGGACACCCAGCTGTGGATCGTCACCGTGACGCCGTGGGGCGGGATCACCTTCGTTCCGATCACCCACCCCGACGCCATCCTCGGGTTCAAGGACCACACCGTGGCGAAGGACAGCGAAGCGCGCCTCACCTACAACTGGGGCGGGGACTTCACCGGGACGGTCATCAACACCTTCTACCCGCGGCTGCCCAACGAGTGGGACGTCCCCTACCACCACGTCTTCACGTGATCCGCCCCCACCGTCGAGCCACACCCGTCCCGAGCCGTCGCACCAACCGCCCGGAAGAGGCACCACGATGCCCGTGCCCACGCAAGAACTGAAGCTGGAGATCGTCAACGCCGCCACAGGCCAGCCCCTCGGCGCGAAGGCCGCGCCGGCCGCGGACGGGATGCTCGTCGTCCGCGACTACCCCAGGGACGGCCCGCGCCCGGAGCTGTGGCAGTTCACCCCCGTGCCGGGCTCCCAGGACGACCCGGCATACGTCATCCGCAACACGGCCGGCAGCAAAGTGCTCGACACCCCGGCCGCCGTGGGCCAGGGCGTCCGCCAGTCGGACGCCTCGGGCAAGAAGGGCCAGCAGTGGCGCCTGGTCCCGGTCGCGGGCGAGGCGGCCCTCTACGTCATCGAAGGCGCGGCCGACGGCGCCGTTCTCGACCTCGACGCACCGGGGAAGGACGACACCCGGATCGTCCTCGGCGAGTACGACGACCTCGCGGAGAGCCAGCGGTGGCGATTCGTCCCGGCCGAGCCCGAGCGCACCAGCGACCTCGTGCTGGACTGGGCGCCGCTGAGCCACTGGAACAGCCGCCAGTCCTGGCGGCTGACCCACCACAAGAACGCCCTGCGGCCGTCACCCGACGCGACGCCCTCCTTCAGCGACGTACTACTGGTCCTGGAGAAGTACGGAAGCGACCAGGACACCGCCGTCTGGAAGAACGACGCGGTCACTCCTTCCCCCATCGGGGAACCCGACCGCTGGGCCGGTGTCGGTGCGCGGTTCCTCGCCGACACCAAGGGAACAGGGCGAGCCGACATCGTGGGGATCAGATCCACGAAGGGAGCCGTGACCTCGTCCAGCCGAGGCGACGGGACGTTCGACGACGAACGCCCGCTGCACCAGGGGGTGGCCACTCCGAACTCGGCGGATTTGTGGGCAGTCGTGGATCTGACGGGCAACGGCAAGCCCGACGTGATCGCCCTGTGTACCGGCGGAGTCCGGGTATCCGCACAGGACGAGGGCGGGGCGTTCACACCCGAAGGCGGCGAACTCGTCCTCAAGGCGTTCGGCCATGGCAAGCAGGCCGGCGGTTGGCTCGTCGACAAGCATCCGCGCTTTCTCGCCGACACCACCGGTGACGGCAGGCTCGACATCGTCGGCTGCCACGACGACGGCCTCTGGGTCTCCCTCCAGGACGAGGAAGGAAAGTTCGCACCGCTCGCCGACGAGCCCGTCCTCCGGGCGTTCGGCCACAGCGAGGGGGCCGGCGGTTGGCTCGTCGACAAGCATCCGCGCTTTCTCGCCGACACCACCGGTGACGGCAGGCTCGACATCGTCGGCTGCCACGACGACGGCCTCTGGCTCTCCCTCCAGGACGAAGAAGGAACATTCGCCGAACCTCTTTACGTCCTCGACGATTTCGGGGCCGCCCAGGGATGGCGCTCGGTCAGGGAGCACCCCCGGTTCGTGGTCGCCACCACCAGCGGCGGGGTACCGGACATCGTCGGCTTCGGCCCGCAGGGCGTCACCGTCGCACGCGGACGCGGCGATGGCACGTTCGAACCCTCCCAGCTCGTCCTGAACGACTACGGGCAAGCTCAGGGGTGGACAGGCGAAAGGCACCTCCGGCTCCTGGCCGACGTCAACGGCGACGGGACCCCTGACATCATCGGCTTCGGCAACGAAGGTGTCTGGGTATCGCACAACAACGGTGACGGCAGCTTCGAGCAGGCTCAGCTGGTGTGCCGCGGGTTCGGATACAACGACGACGCGGGCGCCTGGCGGGTCGACCGTCACCCCCGGTTCCTCACCGACATCACCGGTGACGGCCGCGTCGACATCGTCGGCTTCGGCGGCCCGGGCGTTCACGTCGCCCGCAACCTCCACCGCCGCTTCAGGACCCGGTGACGCCGGAGGCACCTGCACCATCACGGAACGTGTGCGCGACCGATGAGCGACTGCAAGCGCGTGACCATGACGGTTCACCAGCGGGCGGCGAGCCGCGGACGCGGGCTCGCCGCCCCGTCGCGGCACGCGTAGTCGCCCGAGTAGTGCGACAACCGGAAGATCGCTGACACTCACAACTGATCGCTACTGAACGTTACCGCTGCCCATGATCACGCGGAAGTGCTCGTGGAACCGCGGAACCTAGACCTCTTCCGGTCACGCCAGGCTGTCGCGCCACGCGCGGTGGAGGCCCGCGAAGCGGCCCGTGCCCGCGATCAGGTCCGCCGGGCGGCCGTCCTCGACCACGCGGCCCCGCTCCATGACCAGCACCCGGTCCGCGATCTCGACCGTCGAGAGGCGGTGGGCGATGACCACCGCCGTACGGCCGTGCAGGACCGTGTCCATCGCGCGCTGCACCGCCCGCTCGCCCGGGACGTCCAGCGAGCTGGTCGCCTCGTCGAGGATCAGCACCGCCGGGTCGGCGAGCAACGCCCGCGCGAAGGCGACCAGTTGGCGCTGCCCGGCGGAGATGCGGCCGCCCCGCTTGCGGACGTCCGTGTCGTACCCGTCCGGCAGCGTCGTGATGAACTCGTGCGCCCCGATGGACTTCGCCGCCGCCTCGATCTCCTCGCGCGAGGCGTCGGGGCGGCCGATCGCGATGTTCTCCGCGACCGTGCCGGAGAACAGGAACGCCTCCTGCGTCACCATCACGATCCCGCGCCGCAGTTCGGGCGTGTCCAGCTCGCGCAGGTCGACCCCGTCGAGCAGGACACGGCCCCGCGTCGGGTCGTAGAAGCGCGCCAGCAGCTTGGCGAGCGTGGACTTGCCCGCGCCCGTCGAGCCGACGACCGCGACCGTCTGCCCGGCCGGGAGCGTCAGGTCGAAGCGCGGCAGCACCTCGCCGCCCGTACGGTACGAGAAGCTCACCCCGTCGAAGACGACCTCGCGGCCGGGCAGGTCGCCCGCGAGGGGCGGCAGCGGGCGCGGCGACGACGCCTCGGGCACCGACGGCGTCTGGGCCAGCAGCCCCGCGATCTTCTCCAGGGAGGCCGCCGCCGACTGGTACGAGTTGAGGAACATCCCGAGGCGGTCGATCGGGTCGTACAGCCGCCGCAGGTAGAGCACCGCCGCCGCCAGCACCCCGAGCGCCAGCGTGCCGTCCGCCACCCGGTAGGCGCCCCAGAGCACGATCCCCGCGACGGCCACGTTCGCGACGAGCCGGGAGCCGACCACGTAACGGGCCATCTCCAGCAGGGCGTCGCCGTTGCTGAGCCGGTGGCGGTCGTTGAGCCGCTCGAAGTCCTCGTCGTTGGCGCGCTCGCGCCGGAACGCCTGCACCGGCCTGATGCCGTTCATCGTCTCCGCGAACTTCACGATGACGGCGGCGATCGCGGTCGAGCGGACGCCGAAGATCTCGCCCGCCCGCCTCTGGTAGAGCCGTACCAGCAGATACAGCGGCACGAACGACAGCACGGCCACCGCGCCGAGCCCCAGGTCCAGGTAGAGCAGCATCGCCGAGATGTAGACGAACGCCAGCACCACCGCGATGAGTTCCTGGAGGCCCTCGCTCAGCAGCTCCCGCAGCGACTCCACGTCCGTGGTCGACCGGGAGATCAGCCGCCCCGAGGTGTAGCGCTCGTGGAAGTCCACGCTCAGCGCCTGGGCGTGGCGGAAGATCCGGCCGCGCAGGTCGAGCAGCACGTCCTGGTTGATCCGCGCGGAGGCCAGGATGAACGCCCACTGGAAGCCGCCCGAGCCCAGCGCGCAGATCAGGTACCCGGCGCCCACCGCGACCACCGGACCGTGGTCGCCGTCCCGGAACGCCGGCACCCCCCGGTCGATCGCGTACGCGACGAGCAGCGGGCCCGCCTGGGACGCGGCCTGCTGGAGCAGCAGGAGCAGCGCGGCCACGATCACCCGGGGGCGGTGGGCGCGCAGCAGCGAGCGCAGCAGGGTGCCGGTGGCGCGCGGGGGAGCGGGCAGGGCGTCGCGGTCGAAGGGGTCGCCCGGCGCCGGTGCCTCCGCGGCGGCGAGCGGCGCCTCCGGGGCGGTGGCGTCCGGGGGCGTCCCGCCGCCCGGGCCCGTACCGGCCGTGGTGGACGTACTCATCGGGCGTTCTCCTCAGCGGTGTCGGTGGCCGCGGCGGCCTCGATGGACTCGGCGGCCTCCACGACCTCGGCGGCGGTCGGCATACCGGCGTCCCCGGCCGGGCCCGCCTCCCCGGCCCCGGACGCCTCCGCGCCCGACATCAGCCACGCGTACTCCTCGCTGGTCCGCAGCAGCTCCTGATGGGTGCCGACCGCCGTGATCCGGCCCCCCGAGATCAGCGCCACCCGGTCCGCCAGCAGGACCGTCGACGGCCGGTGCGCCACGACCAGCGCGGTCGTCCCGCCGAGCACCCGCCGCAGGGCCGCCTCCACCAGCGCCTCCGTGTGCACGTCCAGCGCCGAGAGCGGGTCGTCCAGCACCAGGAAGCGCGGCCGTCCCACCACCGCCCGCGCCAGCGCGAGCCGTTGGCGCTGGCCGCCGGAGAGGCTGTGCCCCTGCTCGCCGACCTGGGTCGCCGCGCCCTCCGGCAGATCCTTCACGAACCCGGCCTGGGCCACGTCCAGCGCCCGCCCGAGGGCCTCCTCGCCCGCCCCCTCGGCGCCCATCAGCACGTTCTCCCCGACGCTCGCCGAGAACAGCGTCGGCTCCTCGAACGCCACCGACACCAGCTCCCGCAGCCGCGCGCGCGGCATCAGCCCGACGTCCTGGCCGTCGAGCGTGATCCGCCCCGCCGTCACCTCGTGCAGCCGCGGTACGAGCGTGGTCAGCGTCGTCTTGCCGGAACCGGTCGCCCCGACCAGCGCCATGGTCTCGCCCGGCCTGATGTGCAGGTCGATCCGGTCCAGCACGGGCACCGAGTCCGCCTCGGCGTCGGGATAGCGGAACGAGACCCCCTCGAAGCGCAGCCCGCCCGCGCTGTCCGGTGCCGCGCTGCCCGACCCGGCCGCGTCGGCGTCGTCCTCGACCTCCTCGGGCACGTCCATCACCTCGAAGAAGCGCTCGGTGGCCGTCGCCGACTCCTGGCTCATCGCCAGCAGGAACCCGATCGACTCCACCGGCCACCGCAGCGCCAGCGCCGTCGACAGGAACGCCACCAGCGTGCCCGCCGAGAGGTCGCCGTCCGCCACCTGGATCGTGCCCAGCACCAGCGCGGCGCCGATGGCCAGCTCCGGGAGCGTCATGATCAGCGCCCAGATGGCCGCCAGCAGCCGGGCCTTGGCCAGCTCGGTGGTCCGCAGCTTCCCGGCGAGCGCGTGGAAGGCGCGGGACTGGCTGCGGTGGCGGCCGAAGCCCTTGATGATCCGGATGCCGAGGACGCCCTCCTCGACCACCGTCGTCAGATCGCCGACCTGGTCCTGGGCCTGCCGCGCGACCGCCGTGTACCGCGACTCGAAGAGCGAGCAGAGGATCACCAGCGGCACGACGGGAGCGAGCAGCACCAGCCCCAGCGACCAGTCCTGGAGCAGCAGGATCACGAAGCCCGCGAGGATCGTGACCGCGTTGACCAGCAGGAACGTCAGCGGGAAGGCGAAGAACATCCGCAGCAGCATCAGGTCCGTCGTGCCGCGCGAGAGCAACTGCCCCGACGGCCAGCGGTCGTGGAAGGCCACCGGGAGCCGTTGCAGGTGCCGGTAGAGGTCCGCGCGCATCGACGCCTCGACCCCGGCCAGCGGACGCGCCACCAGCCACCGCCGGAACCCGAACAGCACGGCCTCGGCGATGCCCAGGAGCAGCAGGTAGAGCGCTCCCAGCCAGATGCCGCCGGTGTCCCGGTGGGTGACCGGGCCGTCCACCATCCACTTGAGGACGAGGGGGATGACCAGGCCGAGGCAGGACGCGACGATCGCGACCAGCGCCGCGCTGCCGAGGCGGTGGCGGACGGGTCGCACATAGGGCCACAGCCGCAGCAGGGACTGCGCGGTGGACCGTTCCTTGGTGGCTGCATGTTTTTCGGGCATCAGGGGCGAGCCTACGGTTCACCACTGACATCCCTCATGTGGTTTTCGCGACATCCGGCGGACCCGGCATCAACCGATCGGCTGATGCCGGTTCGAGCGTGATGGCCGATGCCGTACGGAGCCGCCGCCCGGGACCCTGGTTGCCATGGCGATCATCGAAGTGAACGGCCTGCGCAAGGCCTACGGCGGCAGGACCGCCGTCGACGGGGTGTCCTTCTCGGTCGGCGAGGGGGAGATCTTCGGCATCCTCGGGTCCAACGGCGCCGGCAAGACGACCACCGTCGAGTGCGTGGAGGGGCTCAGGACCCCGGACGCCGGTACGGTCCGGGTGGCCGGGCTCGACCCGGTGTCCGACCACGAAAAGGTGACCCGGATCCTCGGGGCCCAGCTCCAGGAGAGCGAACTCCAGCCCAAACTGACCGTGCGCGAGGCGCTGGAGCTGTACGCCGCGTTCCACCGCGCGCCCGCCGCCTGGCGGCCCCTCGCGGAGCGCCTCGGCCTCGAAGCCGTGCTCCGGACGCGCTTCGCGAAGCTGTCGGGCGGCCAGAAGCAGCGGCTGTTCATCGCGCTCGCCCTCATCGGCTCCCCGCGGGTCGTCGTCCTCGACGAGCTGACCACCGGTCTCGACCCACGCGCCCGGCGCGACACCTGGAGCCTGATCGAGGAGATCAGGGACTCCGGGGTGACGGTGCTGCTCGTCACCCATTTCATGGAGGAGGCCCAGCGGCTCTGCGACCGGGTCGCCGTCATCGACCGGGGCCGGGTCGCGGCCCTGGACACCCCGGCCGGGCTGATCAGCCGCTCCACCGCTTCCACCGTCATCTCCTTCGTCCCGTCCCGCCCGCTGGACGACGGCGAGCTGGCGGGGCTGCCCCAGGCCGCCTCCGTGGAGACGACGGACGGCCGGATCGTCATCAACGGTACGGACGAGACGGTCGACGCGGTCGTCTCCCTGCTGGCCCGCCACCACGTCACGGCCCGTCAGCTGCGGATCACCGACGCGACGCTGGACGACGCGTTCCTCGACCTCACCGCGCCGGGCGGGCCCGCCGGCACCCTCACCGAAGAAGAGAAGGCCTGACATGTCCGGAACCGCCACGTCCGCCTCCCTCGCCGTCCTCAGGACCGAGGCCCGCCTCTTCGCCCGCGAGCCCGCCTTCCTCTTCTGGGTCGTCGCCTTCCCGACCGTCCTGATGACGGTCCTCGGGCTGATCCCGTCCTTCCGCGACCCGGACGCCGCCCTCGGGGGCCGCCGCGTGATCGACCTGTACGTGCCCGTCGCCGTCCTGCTCGCGCTGATCATGGCCGGGCTCCAGGCCATGCCCCCCGTCCTCACCGGCTACCGCGAGCGGGGCATCCTGCGGCGGCTGTCGACCACGCCCGTACGCCCCGCCGCCCTGCTCGCCGCCCAGCTGGCGGTCCTCGGCGCGAGCGCCCTGTGCTCCGCCGTCCTGGTCGTCGCCGTGGGCCGCGCCGCCTTCGGCGTACGGCTGCCGGGACAGCCCGCCGGGTACGTCCTCGCCCTGGTCCTCGCGGCGGCGGCCGCCCTCGCCCTGGGCGCGCTGGTCTGCGCCGTCTCCCGTACGGGGAAGGCCGCGCAGGCCATCGGGTCGGCCGTCTTCTTCCCGGCCATGTTCACCGCCGGGGTGTGGGTGCCGGTCCAGACGATGCCCGGCCTCCTGCGGCACCTCGTCACGTACACCCCCTTCGGCGCCGGCTCGGCGGCCCTCGACCAGGCCGTGCGCGGCGACTGGCCAAGCTGGGCGCACCTGGGGGTCCTGGCGCTGTGGACGGTCGCGCTGACCGCCGGAGCGGTCCGCTGGTTCCGGTGGGAGTGAGCCACGGGGCCGCCTCCGGGGGCGGGCACACTGGGGCCATGACAGGCACGGAAGCCGCCACCGCCCCGGCGGCCACCACCCGGGACACCACGCCCGCCGGGGCCTTCCTGGCATCGCGGTGGGAGCAGTTCTACCGCTGGGGCGCGTACGTCCTGCTGACCGTCTCCACCCTGATCTCCGCCGCCGTCGCCGAGGTCTTCGCGATGACACGCGGCGAGCTGTACGCGGCGGGGGTGCTCGTCCTCGCCGCGTTCGGACTCCAACTGTGGTGGGGCCGGGCCAGGCACCGGCCGGACCGCACACTGTCCGCCCCGGTCTACTACACCGCGCGCACCACGCTCGCGTTCGTGCTGACCTGGCTCAACCCGCTCTTCGCCGTCTTCGCCGCGACCGGCTACTTCGACGTCTCCCACCTCCTGCCCAGGCGCGCGGTGAAGGCGGGGCTGCTCATCACCGCCCTGACCCTGGCGGGCTCGCAGTCCGGCGGACTGCCGCCCCAGGGACCCCTCGGCTGGGTGCTCTTCGGCGGGCTCTTCGTCATCAACAGCTCGCTCGCCCTCCTCTTCGCGCACCTCGGCTCCAAGGAGGCCGAGGTCGCCGAGGAGAAGGCGGCCACCATCGCCGAGCTGGAACGCGCCAACGCCCGGCTGGAGCTGGCCCTCGCGGAGAACGCCGGACTCCACGCCCAGCTCCTCGTCCAGGCCCGGGAGGCCGGCGTCGCCGACGAGCGCCGCCGCCTCGCCGCCGAGATCCACGACACCATCGCGCAGGGGCTGACCGGGATCATCGCCCAGCTCCAGGTCGTCACCGGCACGCGGGACCCCGACCTCGTTCGCGCGCACGTGGCGCGGGCCACCGCCCTCGCCCGGCACAGCCTCGGCGAGGCCCGCAGGTCGGTGCAGAACCTGAGCCCGGCCGAGCTGGATGCCGACGCGCTGCCCGAGGCGCTCAGGAAGACCGTCGTCGCCTGGGCCGAACGCACCGGGGTACGGGCCGGGTTCACCGTGACCGGCACGGAGGAGCCGCTCCACGACGAGGTGGCGTCCACCCTCCTCCGTATCGCCCAGGAGGCACTGGCCAACACCGCGCGCCACGCCCGGGCCGGCCGGGTCGGCGTCACCCTCTCGTACATGGGGGACGAGGTGTGCCTCGACGTACGCGACGACGGCCTCGGCTTCGACCCGGCGGCGCTCGCCCCGCGCTCCGGGACGGGCGGCTTCGGGCTGGACGGGATGCGCGCCCGCGCCGAGCGGGTCGCGGGCGCGGTGACCGTCGAATCGGGGGAGGGCGAGGGGACGGCGGTGTCCGCTCGCGTACCGTTGGTCCGCCATGGCTGACCCGCAGCGCACCATCACCCTCATCGTCGTCGACGACCATCCCGTCGTACGGGACGGCCTGCGCGGCATGTTCGACTCCGCTCCCGGCTTCGAGGTGCTCGGCGAGGCGGCGGACGGGGTGGCGGGCGTGGATCTGGCCACCCGTCTCGACCCCGACGTCGTCCTGATGGACCTGCGGATGCCGGGCGGCGGCGGGGTCGACGCGATCGCCGAACTCACCCGCCGCGGCGCCCGGTCCAAGGTCCTGGTCCTCACCACGTACGACACGGACAGCGACACCCTGCCCGCGATCGAGGCGGGCGCCACCGGCTACCTGCTCAAGGACGCGCCCCGCGAGGAGCTGTTCACCGCCGTGCGGGCGGCGGCCGACGGGCGCACGGTCCTCTCACCCGCGGTCGCCTCCCGGCTGGTCTCCCGGGTCAGGACCCCGGCCGCCGCCCGCGAGGAACCGCTGTCCGCCCGCGAGCGCGAGGTCCTGGCGCTGGTCGCCAAGGGCACCCCGAACCGGGGGATCGCCGCCGAACTCTTCATCAGCGAGGCGACGGTGAAGACCCATCTGACGCACCTCTACGCGAAGCTCGGCGTCAAGGACCGGGCGGCGGCGGTCGCGGTGGCGTACGACCGGGGCATCCTCGGCTAGGGAGCGGCCCGTACCCGGAACAGCAGCACCGACCTCCCCGGCAGCGTCACCGCCGCGCCCGCCTCGTGGACCGTGCCCGGCTCCTCCACCTGGTCCTCCAGCGAGGTGTCCACCACCAGTTCGTACGCCTCCGCCCACGGCGGTCCCGGGAGGACGAACTCCACCGGGTCCGGGCCCGCGTGCAGGACCGTGAGGAAGCTGTCGTCCGTGATCTTCTCGCCGCGCGCGTCCCGCCCCGGGATGTCCCGCCCGGACAGGAAGAGCCCGAGCGTCGAGGCCGGCGCGTACCAGTCATCGGGTGTCATCTCCGCCCCGCGCGGGGTGAACCACGCGAGGTCCCGCAGCCCGTCCGGCGCCTGCGGCCGGCCGGAGAAGAACGCGCGCCGGCGCAGGACCGGATGCGCGTGCCGCAGGGCCAGCAGGCGGCGCGTCAGCCGGTACAGGCCGTGCGCGCCCGGCTGGTCCAGCAGCGACCAGTCGAGCCAGCTCACCGCGTTGTCCTGGCAGTACGCGTTGTTGCTGCCCCCTTGCGTCCGGCCCATCTCGTCGCCCGCCACCAGCATGGGCACCCCCGTCGAGACGAGGAGCGTCGTCAGCAGGTTGCGCAACTGCCGCCGCCGCAGGGCGTTCACCGCCGGGTCGTCGCTCTCGCCCTCCACCCCGCAGTTCCAGGAGCGGTTGTCGTTCGTCCCGTCCCGGTTGCCCTCGCCGTTGGCCTCGTTGTGCTTGTGCTCGTACGACACCAGGTCGCGCAGCGTGAAGCCGTCGTGCGCGGTGATGAAGTTGACCGAGGCGTACGGCCGCCGGCCGCCCCACGCGTACAGGTCGCTGGACCCCGACAGCCGGTAGCCCAGGTCCCGTACGTCGGGCAGCGCGCCGCGCCAGAAGTCCCGTACGGCATCGCGGTAGCGGTCGTTCCACTCCGTCCACAGCGGCGGGAAGGCCCCCACCTGGTAGCCGCCGTTGCCGACGTCCCACGGCTCGGCGATCAGCTTCACCCGGCGCAGCACCGGGTCCTGGGCGATCACCGCGAGGAACGGCGACAGCATGTCGACGTCATGCATCGAGCGGGCCAGCGCCGCCGCCAGGTCGAAGCGGAAGCCGTCGACGCCCATCTCCGTCACCCAGTAGCGCAGCGAGTCGGTGATCAGGCGCAGGACCTGAGGCTGCACCACGTGGAGGGTGTTGCCGCAGCCGGTGTAGTCGGCGTAGCGGCGGGGGTCGGACTGGAGGCGGTAGTAGCCGCGGTTGTCGATGCCGCGCAGGGACAGCGTCGGGCCCTGCTCGCCGGCCTCGGCGGTGTGGTTGTAGACGACGTCGAGGATGACCTCGATGCCCGCCGCGTGCAGGGCGCGCACCATCGCCTTGAACTCCTCGACCTGTTGGCCCCGGGTGCCGCCCGCCGCGTAGCCCGCGTGCGGGGCGAAGTAGCCGATCGAGTTGTAGCCCCAGTAGTTGTGCAGGCCCCGGCGCAGCAGGTGGTCCTCGTGGGCGAACTGGTGCACCGGGAGCAGCTCGACGGCGGTCACGCCGAGCCGCTGGAGGTGGTCGATCGCGGCGGGGTGGGCGAGGCCCGCGTACGTACCGCGCAGCTCCTCCGGGATGCCGGGGTGGAGCTTGGTGAAGCCCTTCACGTGCAGCTCGTAGATGACCGAGTCGGCCCAGGGCGTCTTCGGGCGCCGGTCGTCGGCCCACTCGTCGTCGGGCGCGTCGTCGTGGACGACGACCCCCTTGGGGACGTACGGGGCGGAGTCGCGTTCGTCGCGGACGGTGTCGGCGACCTGCTGCTGCGGCCAGTCGCGTACGTGGCCGTAGACCTCGGGCGGCAGCCGGAAGTCGCCGTCGACCGCGCGGGCGTACGGGTCGAGGAGCAGCTTCGCCGGGTTCCAGCGGGCGCCGGTCCAGGGATCCCAGCGGCCGTGGACCCGGAAGCCGTACCGCTGGCCCGGCCGGACGCCGGGCACGAAGCCGTGCCAGATCTCATGGGTCAGCTCGGCCAGCGGCAGCCGCGTCTCGACCGTCCCCGGACCGCGCGGGCCGTCGTCGAAGAGGCACACCTCGACGGCCTCCGCGCCCCCGGCCCAGAGCGCGAAGTTGGTGCCCGCGACGCCGTCGGGCCCGACGCGGTAGCGCGCCCCGAGCGGCGTGGGCGCCCCCGGCCACACGTCCCGGTGCCGCATCCCGGTCCGGGGCCGCGCCTCACCGCCCACCACAACGAGCGACCCGCCACTCCCGCCGCCCCCGTAGCCCCCGACCCCGTCCACGCCCCCGTTCGCGTCCCCGGACGCACCCCCGTCGGCGTCGGGCGCCCATCCCGGTGTCCCCGACCCGGCCCCCGCTCTCTCCCTCTCCCGCACCGACTCCTGCACTGCCTTCTGCTCGGCTGCGCTCGCCACCTGACCGGCCTCCCGCGACTCGTCCGGCCTCGCGGATCGGTGCCCACGGCGTCCCGGCCGTGGCTCTCCTCGCGTGGTCCTCCCTCTCTTCTTCCCTCATGGGACCCCGCCCTCACGTTTCCCCCGGAGGGGGGTGGTCGTTGGGCGGTGCGTGAGACACGTACTGAAGCGGGCAAGGACCGGCGCGGCCGTCGCCCTGGCAGGAGCGGGACTGGTGGCGGCCCTCGCCGGGCTCGCGGGATGCACCGGGAGCGGGGGCCTGCTCGAAGGGAAGTCGGGGGCCCCGGGCGACACGATCCGGATCACCCCCGAGGACGGCGCGAAGTCCGTCCGGGTGTCCGGGCGGATCGAGGTGCGGGTGCCGGACGGCCGCATCGAGCGCGTCACGGTGGCGCGGATCGAGGACGGGCGGCGCACCGAGCTGCCGGGCCGTACGTCCCCGGACCGCCGGTCCTGGCGGCCGGCGAGCGGCGCGCGGGTCGCGCCGTCGGCCAAGTACAGCGTCGACGCGGTCGCCGTCGACGGCGCGGGCCGGCGCTCCGCCCGGCACACCACCTTCACGACGGCCGTCCCCAAGGACCGCTTCATCGGCTACTTCTCGCCCGAGAACCGCTCCACCGTGGGCGCCGGGATGATCGTCTCCTTCGACTTCAACCGGACGATCCGCGACCGCGCGGCCGTCGAGCGGGCCATCGAGGTCACCTCGGACCCGCCGGTCGAGGTCGTCGGCCACTGGTTCGGCGACGAGCGGCTCGACTTCCGGCCGCGGGGGTACTGGGCGCCGGGCACCGAGGTGACCGTCGCGGTCCGGCTCCGGGACGTCGAGGCCGCGCCGGGCGTCCTCGGCATCCAGGAGCGGACGACCGGCTTCACCGTGGGCCGCTCGCAGATCTCCCTCGTGGACGCGGAGAAGCACACGATGGAGGTACGGCGCGACGGCGAGCTGATCTCGACGCTGCCGATCACGGCGGGCGCCGCCAAGACCCCCACGTACAACGGGAAGATGGTGGTCACGGAGCTGCACGACGTCACCCGCATGGACGGCAGGACGGTGGGCTTCGGCGGGGAGTACGACATCAAGGACGTGCCGCACGCGATCCGGCTGACGACCTCCGGCACCTTCCTGCACGGCAACTACTGGGCCGCGCCCGCCACGTTCGGCTCCGCCAACGTCAGCCACGGGTGTGTCGGGCTGCTGGACGTCAAGGGCGGCGGCGAGGACACGCCGGCCGGCTGGTTCTTCGACCGGACCCTGATCGGTGACGTGGTCGAGGTGGTCCGCTCACGCGACCGGATCGTCGCCCCCGACAACGGACTCGGCGGTTGGAACATGGACTGGCCCGCGTGGAAAGCGGGCTCCGCACTCCACTGACCTGCGCCCGTTGGGACGGAACGGTGACAATCGCGAGATCTTCCCCATGCACGCGATGTGATTGTCTGACGCTGGGCGCGTGCGATCGGCGCGCGAGAGTGCGGGCCGTGGCGGGGCCAGGCCGTGCGAGGGGAGACGACCATGGTGAACGGCGTGCCGATATCGGGGACTTCGGTGGGAGCCGTGCCCGGGCCACAGGGCCGGGGACGGGGACGCGGGAAGCGCGGGCTGACGGCGCTCGCGCTGGGAGGATTGCTCCTGGTGGTCACCGCGTGCGGGGGCGGCGGCGACAGCGCCGACAAGAGCGCCCCCGGTGAGAAGGGCGGCACCAAGGACGCGGCGGCGGTACGGAACGCCGCGTCCGTCGCGGTCGTGACGGTCGCCCCCAAGGACGGCTCCAAGTCCGTCGCCACGACCGGGGTCCTCAAGGTCTCGGCCGACAAGGGCAAGTTGACCTCGGTCGTCGTCAAGGACGACAAGGGCAACGTGGTCGAGGGGAAGACGACCCCGAACGGCGCCGACTGGGAGCCGACCCAGCACCTCGCGGGTTCGACCAAGTACAAGGTGCACGCGATAGCCAAGGACGCCGACGGCCGGGAGTCCGCCAAGGACACCACCTTCACGACGCTCGTGCCGCAGAACACCTTCATCGGCCAGTACACGCCGGAGAACGGTTCGACCGTCGGCGTCGGCATGCCGGTCTCGATCAACTTCTCCCGGGGCATCACCGAGCCCGACGCCGTGGAGAAGGCCATCACGGTGACGGCGGAGCCGTCCGTACCCGTCGAGGGCCACTGGTTCGGCAACGACCGGCTGGACTTCCGGCCCGAGAGGTACTGGGCCGCGGGCACGAAGGTGACCGTCAAGCTCAACCTCGACGGGGTCGAGGGGCGCCCGGGCGTCTACGGCGAGCAGGCCAAGACGTTCTCGTTCACCATCGGCCGCAGCCAGGTCTCGACGGTCGACGCGAAGGCCCACACGATGAAGGTCGTGCGGGACGGCAAGCAGATCAAGAACATCCCGATCACCGCGGGCGCGCCGTCGACCACCACGTACAACGGCCAGATGGTGATGAGCGAGAAGTACGAGGTCACGCGCATGAACGGCGCGACCGTCGGCTTCGGCGGCGAGTACGACATCAAGGACGTGCCGCACGCGATCCGGCTGTCCACCTCGGGCACCTTCGTGCACGGCAACTACTGGGCGTCCTCGGGGACGTTCGGCTCCGCCAACGTCAGCCACGGCTGCGTGGGGCTGCGGGACCTGCGAGGCGGCGGCAAGAACGGCACGCCGTCGGCGTGGTTCTTCAACGAGTCGATCATCGGCGACGTGGTGATCGTCAAGAACTCCAAGGACAAGCAGATCGCCCCGGACAACGGCCTCAACGGCTGGAACATGTCCTGGGCGGAGTGGACGAAGTAGGTCCGCCTCCACCGTACGCACCACCCGTACGCACCACTCGTACGACCCCTTGAACGGCCGGGCCCGGCGCACTGTGACCAAGTGCACCGGGCCCGCCTCCGTTAATCCCCGTTAACCTGCCTCCCATGGCTACCGTGAACCTCGAAGTCTCCGACGGCGTCGGCACGATCCGGCTCGACCGTCCCCCGATGAACGCGCTGAACGCCTCGATCCAGGACCGGCTGCGCGAGCTGGCCGGCGAGGCCGGCCGCCGTGACGACGTACGGGCCGTGATCCTGTACGGCGGCGAGAAGGTCTTCGCGGCCGGCGCCGACATCAAGGAGATGCGGGACATGGACCACGCGGCGATGGTGCTGCGCTCCCGGGCCCTCCAGGAGGCGTTCACCGCCGTCGCCCGCATCCCCAAGCCCGTCGTCGCGGCCGTCACCGGCTACGCGCTCGGCGGGGGCTGCGAGTTGACGCTCTGCGCGGACTACCGGATCGCCGCCGACAACGCGAAGCTCGGCCAGCCCGAGATCCTGCTGGGCCTGATCCCGGGCGCCGGCGGCACCCAGCGGCTGGCCCGGCTGATCGGCCCCTCCCGCGCCAAGGACCTCATCTTCACGGGCCGTCAGGTACGGGCCGACGAGGCCCTGGCGATCGGCTTGGTCGACCGGGTGGTCCCCGCCGCCGAGGTGTACGAGCAGGCGCACGCGTGGGCGGCGAAGCTCGCCCAGGGGCCCGCTCTGGCGCTGCGCGCCGCCAAGGAGAGCGTCGACGCGGGTCTGGAGACGGACCTGGAGACGGGCCTCGCGATCGAACGCACCTGGTTCGCAAGCCTGTTCGCGACGGAGGACCGGGAGCGCGGGATGCGCTCGTTCGTGGAGGACGGTCCCGGCAAGGCGACCTTCCTCTGATCGGCCCTTCTGCTCCCGGCTCTCGTCAACCGCGCGCACGGCTTATCGCAACCTTAAGAGAACCTTAAGGAAATTGCCGTGATCGCTGATGGTGATCATCTGAATGCGCGTTGTCATCGCAGGTCAGAGGGGCTGCGGGAGGGCGTCTGGTGCCCTTGGCATATGCCGGACGCCCTCCCTGGAATGACTCATTCCGGGGGGTGGAATCCCGAGGAACGCCCCCGGGGACCCCTCGGGGCAGCCATGATGGGAGACATGGCGGGCCTGGAGGGTGTGGAGCAGCCGCGGCAGCGCGGCAGTGCGACCGCTGCGCGTCGGATTCCGGCCGCCGAGGACGAACAGGCGCTCAAAGCCCTGGAGTTGTACGGCAATCCGACGGACGGCGAGGTGCGGCTCCCCTCCCGCCCCGAGTCCGCCGCGGCCGCCCGCCGGCTCACCCACAGCGTGGTGCTGCGCCAGTGGTCGCTGTCCCCGCAGACGGCCGAGCACGCCGTCCTCCTCGTCTCCGAACTCGTCGGCAACGCGGTGCGCCACACGGGCGCCCGGGTGTTCGGGTTACGCATGGTCCGTCGCCGAGGCTGGATCCGGATCGAGGTGCGCGACCCGTCGCGCGGACTGCCCTGTCTGATGCCGGTTCAGGCGATGGACACCAGCGGGCGCGGACTCTTCCTGGTGGACAAACTGTCCGACCGCTGGGGCGTGGACCTGCTGCCCCGGGGCAAGACGACCTGGTTCGAGATGCGCGTCGCCGACCGCCAGGCGCCCTGACTTTCTGTCGGCCGCCCCCCCACGAACGTCCCCCTTGGGCCACCCGAGTGGCTTTCCGTGGCCACAACTCGCCATTCGATGGCTGGAGTTCGCCAGAGACACGCCGCCGTACGGGTGACGGTCCCCCTACTTCCCCCGTACGGGCGGGAGGGTGCTCCCCATGATCACCTCTCGTCTGCGGCGCCGGGCCGCCGCGCTCGTCCTGTCCGTCTCCGCCGTACTGGTCCCCGCCACCGTCACCGAGGCGGCCCCCGCCGCCCCCCGTACCGCCGCCCCCGCGGCCGTGACCGCCGCCGCGCCCGCCGCCCTGGCCGCCCCCGCGTCCTGCCCCGTCCTCTACGACCCGCTGTTCGCCGCCGCGGACCGCCGGGTCGACCTGAGCCGCATCACCCCCGAGCCCGCCTGGCGCGCCGACTGCCGTCAGCTCTACCGCGCCGACGGCCGGGCGCCCGAGGTCGTCTTCGAACAGGGCTTCCACCCCAAGGCGCCGCTGGACGGGCAGTACGACATCGAGAAGTACGTGCTCGTCAACCAGGACTCCCCGTACGTCTCCACCACCTTCGACCACGACCTCTACAAGCAGTGGAAGAGCGGCTACAACTACTACGTCGACGCCCCGGGCGGGATCGACGTCAACAAGACCATCGGGGACACCCACAAGTGGGCGTCCCAGGAGGAGGTCGCCTTCATCGGCGGCATCGCCCGCGAGCACATCGTCGGCGCGTGTCCGGTGGACCGGAAGAAGAAGGTCGAGATCATGGCGGACTGCGTGGACAACCCGCACTACCGCCCCTGGCGCGGCTGACCGCGGCGCGTCGCCCCCGCCGGGCGGGCTGCCGCCGTTCGGGTGAGTGCGGGCGGATAATCTGGGTCCGTCAACACAGCATGAACGAAGGGGCGGACACAGTGGCGGACATCGACGACGCGCGCAAGGCATTCGACCGGTTCGACGCCGACGGCGACGGGCTCATCACGGCGGTGGAGTACAAGAGCGCCATGGCCCAGCTCGGTGACTTCCACGTCACCGAGACCGTGGCGCAGGCCGTCATCAACGCCCACGACGCCAACGGCGACGGCCTGCTGACCTTCGACGAGTTCTGGGCCGCCCGCAAGGGCGAGTGACCCCGCTCCGCGCGTGAGGCCCGGCTCCGGCCGGGCCTCACCCGTATCCGCCCCTGATCGCCCGTCACTCATATGCCTCCACCATCCTGCCGATATGACCGTTTCATGCTTATTTGGTCATGACCGCGGCTCGGAACTAGTGGAGGCAGGCGCTCATGGCAAAAGGATTGAGGAACACCCTCCTCGGGGAGATGGCCGCGGAGTTCGCCGGCACCTTCATCCTCATCATGTTCGGATGCGGTGTGGTGGCGCAGGTCCAGGCACCGGGGCTGGGCGACCACGACAGCATCGCCTGGGCGTGGGGCTTCGGCGTCATGCTCGGTGTGTACGTGGCGGCCCGGGTCAGCGGGGCCCATCTCAACCCCGCGGTGACCCTGTCCCTCGCGGTCTTCCGCGGCTTCTCGTGGCGCAAGGTGGCGCCGTACGCCGTGGCCCAGACGCTCGGCGCGTTCTGCGCGGCGCTGCTGGTGCGGTGGAACTACACCGAGATCCTGGCGAAG
Source organism: Streptomyces liangshanensis (assembly GCF_011694815.1). Taxonomy (NCBI): domain Bacteria; kingdom Bacillati; phylum Actinomycetota; class Actinomycetes; order Kitasatosporales; family Streptomycetaceae; genus Streptomyces; species Streptomyces liangshanensis. The sequence goes on along the minus strand of NZ_CP050177.1, from coordinate 2,325,939 downwards.
TTCGACCCGGGTCACACGTTCAAGACCCAGACGGTCTTCTCCACCCTCCCCGGCAACGGGACGCTGCCGGTCAGCGAGTGGGGCGCGTTCCGTGACCAGGTGATCGGTACGGCGCTGCTGGTGCTGGTCATCTTCGCCATCACCGACCTGCTGAACACGCCCCCCGGCGCCAACCTCGGCGCGCTGATCACGGGTCTGCTCGTGGTCGCCCTCGGGATGGCGTGGGGCGCGGACGCCGGGTACGCGATCAACCCGGCCCGTGACTTCGGCCCCCGCCTCGCGAGCTACATCACGGGGTACGACACGGCCTGGCGGGACCAGTACGGCAACTTCTACTGGTGGATCCCGATCGTCGCCCCGCTCATCGGCGGACTCGTCGGCGCGGCGTTCTACAAGTACGTGATCGCCACGTTCCTGCCCGTCCAGAAGAAGCAGGAGCAGGGTCGCGCGCCCATCGCGGACGTCTGACCGACCTGATTCCTCACCGACGGCGGGTGCGGGCCCTCACGGGTCCGCACCCGCCGTTTTGGCCGTTGCTTTACGTGCGCCATGCAACCGCTTTCCCATGGTCCGTGTCTCTATGGGTACGGGGACGGCGAACGGGGCGGATGTCAGGTCCTGGGGCAATTGACGGAGTGGAGCACGGAATGGGCACGCGCACGCGCGGGAGCGTCGGCAGCAGCAGGGGCAGGGGTACGGCGAGGCGCTTCGGCACGGGCCGGATCAAGGGCGGTGGCATAGGCATCGTGCTGGCCACCACCGCGGTGCTGCTGGGCGCGACCGCCTGCGGGGCGGGCGCCTCCGCCTCGGGTGCCGCCACCGGCGCCGCCTCGGGCGCCGGCGCGGGGACCACCACCCGTACCGCGCACACGGCGAGCCCCAAGCCGTCCCGGCCGGCCGGACCGCCGATGCTGCTGAACACCATCACCCCGCAGACCGGCACGACCGTCGGCGTGGCGATGCCCGTCTCGGTCAACTTCACCGACCCCGTCGCGACGTCGGCCCGCGCCGGCATCGAGAAGCATCTGAAGCTGACCACGTCCGTCCCGGTGAACGGGGCCTGGCACTGGTTCGGCGACCAGCGCGTGGACTGGCGGCCCGCGTCGTACTGGCCGAGCGGGACGAAGGTGACCCTGGACGCCGAGCTGACCGGCGTCACCGACGGCCACGGCCGCTACGGGACCCACGCGTACCACCACAGCTTCACCGTCGGCAGCGACACGCAGGTCACGGTCTCCGCCCCCGGCCACACGATGAAGGTGAGCCGCGACGGCAAGGTCGTCCGCACCCTCCCCATCGACGCGGGCAGCAAGAGCTGGCCCTCCTGGGACGGCACGATGGCCGTGATGGGCAAGGCGAAGACGGTCCGGATGACGTCGTGCAGCGTGAACATCACGTGCGACAAGAAGAGCCCCGACTACTACGACCTGACGCTGCCCTGGGACGTCCAGCTGACCAGCTCGGGGACGTACATCCACTACTCCACCGGCGACCCCTACCCCGGCCACAGCAGCGGCTCGCACGGCTGCGTGCACCTGTCGCTGGCCGACGCCAAGTGGTTCTACGACTACGTGAAGCAGGGCGACCCGGTCACCATCACGGGCTCCCCGCGCGGCAACGCGGCGGGCGACAACGGATACGCCGACTTCAACCTGACCTGGTCCCAGTGGCTGGCGCAGAGCGCGACCGGCGCGCACGCGACCTCGGTCGCCCTGTAGGACCTGCCGTCCGGGGCCTGCCCGCGCGGTGCGCTGATGTGATGACCACAGCGCCCTGACAGGTTCCTCATAACTTCACGCCAGCCTGGGAGCGAGCCCGGGATCCCGCCCGACGGGACCCCGGGCTCCACCGATTTCCCGCTGGAATGGAGCCACTCCCATGACTCACCGTCCTTCCGCGCGTTCCGTCGTGCTGATCGCCGCGACACTCTGCGCCGTCGTCGCGCCGTCCGCCGCCGCCTTCGCGTCCGACGCGCCGGCGTCGGCGAAGCCCGACCGGACCGCCGCCGGCCGTCCGGCCCCGGCGCGCGACGCCCAGGCCCCGACCCGGGCGGCGCAGCCCGCCCCGCAGGACCGCACGAGGGCGGCGGCCGAGGCCGCCACCACCCCGGCCCCGGCCCCCGCGCGGGGCGGCGCGCGCGTCTCGGCGGTGCCGCGCGGCGGCGTCGCGGCCGGCGAACGGCCCGCGTCGGGCGGCAGCGACACCGCCGCGCTCGCCGGTTCGGCCGCCGGCCTCGCGCTGCTCGCCGGCGCGGGCGCGTACGTGATCCGCCGCCGTAGCACCACCGTCACCGCCCACCGCGCCAGCTGACCGTCCCCCGGGGGGCCTCCGTCCACACCGGACGGGGGCCCCTCGGGCCGTTCCGCCCTTCCCGCCGGCCTCGTGACGACGCGAAGGGCGGGACGGGACCCGCACGCCGCCCCAGGAGCCCTTCCATGCCTCGTGTCCCCTCCCTGACCCGTGTTCCGCAGGACCTCCGGCAGGGCCCGCGCCGGCCCGCCCGGCGGACCGGGACAGGGCGCCCCGCGCGCGCCCGTCTCGCGGCCGCCCCGGCGGGCGTCCTCGCCGGCCTCGCCCTCCTCGCCGCCGGCTGCTCGTCCGGCCCGGGCGACGGCTCCGGCGCCCGCGCCGACGCCCCGCCGTCCGCCTCGGCCGCGTCGGACGGTTCGGCCGGCTCCCCGGCCGCGGACGGATCCGGCGGTACGCGCCCGTCCGCGCCGCCCGCCGCCGACCCGGCCCGCGTCACCATCCCGTCCCTCGGCGTCGACAGCTCCCTGATGGCCCTCGGCCTCAACCAGGACGGCACGGTCGAGGTGCCCCCGGCGGACCGGGGCATGACGGCCGGCTGGTACACGGGCGGAGCCGTCCCCGGACAGCCCGGCGCCGCCGTGATCATCGGCCACAACAGCACCCACCTCGGGCGGGCCGTCTTCCACGACCTCAAGAAGATCCGCAAGGGCGCGGACATCGCCGTACGCGACACCGGTGGCGCGACCGCCCACTTCACCGTCACCGGCACCGAGACGGTCGACAAGAAGGCCTTCCCCTCGCAGAAGGTCTACGGGCCCACCGCGGCGCGGGCCCTGCGCCTGATCACCTGCGACGGCGCGTTCGACGCCCAGGGGCACCCGGTCGACAACCTCATCGTGTACGCGACCCGGAGCTGACCTCGCCCCAACCCGCCCCGGACGCAAGGCCGTTGGTGTGGCAGGATGCCCCGGGGCGGGTGGTGGCCCGCGGTGGGGGACCGGTCGGCACGGGCCCCGGCCCCGTACCCCGGTCCGACACCCCTTGGAGCCCGCCATGACGCCCGGCACACCGAAGTCCCAGGTCGACACGAGCAAGCCGCACCCGGCCCGGATCTACGACTACCTGCTCGGCGGCAAGGACAACTACGCCGTGGACCAGGCGCTGGCCGGGCAGTTGACCCCCGAGGCGCGCGAAGGCGCCCGGCAGAACCGCGCGTTCATGCACCGGGCGGTCGGCTGGGTGGCCCGCAGCGGCGTCGACCAGTTCCTCGACATCGGTACGGGCATCCCGACCGAGCCGAACCTCCACCAGATCGTCCAGGAGGTGAACCCCCGGGCCCGGATCGTCTACACGGACAACGACCCCATCGTGCTGCGGCACGCGGAGGCGCTGCTCATCAGCACCCCCGAGGGGCTGACCGACTACATCGAGGCCGACGTGCGGCGCCCCGACGAGATCCTCGACCACGCCCGTACCCTGCTCGACTTCCGGCGGCCGGTGGCGCTGTCGCTGATCGCGCTCATGCACTTCGTGCCCGACGAGGACGACCCGTACGGCATCACCCGCACGCTCGTCGAGGCCCTGGCGCCCGGCAGCTGCCTGGTGCTCTCCCACCTGACCGGGGACTTCCTCACCCCGGAGCAGAACCGGATCTCCGAGTACCGGTCCAGCGGCATCAACCTGCGCCCCCGCACCCGCGCGGAGGTCGAGCGGTTCTTCGAGGGGCTGGACCTCGTGGAGCCCGGCCTGGTCACCCACTGGTACAAGGACACGCCGGCGCCACGCGACGCCACGGGCACGGACCTCCTGTACTCGGGGATCGCCCGCGTCCGCTGATCCCGGGACCGGGGGACCGGGGGATCACTCCGGCGGGGCGCCCACGGGGGCCGCGGTCACCACGAGCACCGCCGCGTCGTCGGCGAGCAGCTCCCCCTCGGAGTGCTGGAGGAGAGCCGTGCGCAGGCGCTCCAGCAGCGCGTCGGGCGGTAGTCCGGCGAGCTCTTGGAGTGTCTCGGGCAGCGGGAAGAACACCCCCTGGCGGTCGCGCGCCTCCGTCACCCCGTCCGTGCACAGCACGAGCACGCAGTCCGGCGACATGGTCGAGCCGAGCGGGGTGCGCGGCACGCCGACCAGGGGGCCGAGGCCCAGCGGGAGACCCGGCTCGTTCATCGCGACCTCCGACACCCGGCCGCCCGTCACGACGTAGTGGGGCACGTGCCCGCACACCACGGTCGTGGTCCGGCCGTCGGGCCGCGCCTGGATGACCGTGGCGGTGACGAAGCGCTCCATGTCGGCGCCGTCGACCGAGGCGGCCGCGTTGTAGCGCAGCAGGGCCGCCTCCATCTGTTCCGTCAGCCGCACGACGTCCGGCTGGTGGAAGGCGGCCTCCCGGTACGCGGTGAGGACGGCGTGCGCGGCCCCCAGCGCGGCGAGCCCGTGGCCCTGGACGTCGCCGATGAGGATCCGTACCCCGTACGGCGAGTCCACCACCTCGTAGATGTCGCCGCCGACCCGGGCACCCTGCTGGGCCGCGAGGTAGAACCCGTCCGCCGTGAGCGCTCCGGCGGTCAGCGGGAACGGTTGCAGGAGGGTGTTCTGCACGGCGTTGGCCACCGCGCGGGTCTCCGCGAGGAGCCGCTCCCGCTGGATGCGGACCCGGGAGATCAGCAGGGTGGCGAGGATGAACAGCGCGGTGGTGATCAGGGACAGCGCTTCAAGGACGGGGCGGCCCAGCGGGGTACGGACGGCCTCGGCGATGCTGACGGCCGCGACGGCCGTCGCGGCGATCTGCGCCTGGCGGCGGGTGCCGAGCATCGCGGTGGCGAGCAGTCCCAGCCCGGACAGGCCGGCGAGCCGGATGTCGTTGCTCACGACCACGTCGGTGACGAGCAGCCCCAGCGACAGGACGACCGACAGGACGCACGCCCAGACGCCGTAGGCCGGGGACGGCTCGTCCAGGTCACGGATCTCGGCGGTCAGCCGGGCCCGCGCACGGCGAATCGGCCCCCACGTCACGAGTGGCACCGGGCCCGGACGGCCCCCGGCGGGCAAATCGCATGGTCGCGCACCCGGTCAGTGTCACCGACGGCACGGCGCGGGGGCCGAATGCCACGCCGTCCGGCCGGGCGCGGTGGACGACGGTGGCACCCCATGCCGCACCAAAGGGAAGGTAAAAGAGGGGGAAACAAATCGGCCCGGCGCGGTGGAGGGGATCTCCGATAGAGAGTCCAACCGGCGCTCCGCAGCGGATGTTACTTTCTCATTAATTCGGCGTGTGTCCTTTGTCCATTTGGTCTGGGCGACGTGCGGAGTGCTAGCAGATGAATCGTGGGATAAGTTCTCCGACCAGCCGCCCCGGCCAAATCTTTCAACCTTCTGTTGGATTTCCTTTGGCCTTCTTTCTGTCGTGTTCGTCGTCCGTGGAAGCCTCTAGTAGCGTTGCCGGAGGTCGAGCGGCCCGGGCAGGAGGGCCGCCACAGGAAAGGGAATTCGACATGGCAGTTTTCGAATCATCGGCGGCGGCGGAAGAAGTATTCGGCCGCCTTTTCGGCATTCTGCTGGAGGACGAGGCATTCACGTCCCAGCTGCGCGCGCACGACCTGAGCATTCGTCTGACCCAGACCGGACCGGACTGCAACATCCATGTTTCCGCCGACAAGTTGGTGGTGGGCCAGGACGCTCCCGAGGACGCGACCATCAAGATCAAGATGTCGAGTGACACGGCCCACTCGCTCTGGCTCGGCAAGCTGATGATGCCCACCGCCATAGCCACCGGGAAGGTGCGAATTCGGGGAAAGGTCTCCCGGGTCCTGGAGCTCGTTCCCATCCTGCGTCCCGCATTCGACGAGTACCCGGAAATCGCGGCCAAGGCCGGCCTGCCGGTCTGACTCGTAACGGTCACGCATTCCGCCGCTCCGGCACAACCCGCACACCGCACTTCAGTACGGCAGCTTTGGAGGCTTTTCAATGTCCGATGCGTACGACAACACGCTGGAACTCAACTTCGACGTGCTCCCCGGCGAGCTGGAGAAATTCCGGCTGCGCGTCCGTGAGTTCGCCCAGGACGTGGTGGCACCCCGTGTCCAGGACCTCGACGCGGCCCCCGCGGACGATTTCGACTGGGACATGGTCACGCAGGGTCACTCCATCGGCCTGACGCGCGTCGCCATCCCGCGGGACTACGGCGGGCTCGGCTTCGGCATGCTCGGCGCGGCCGTCGCCCTGGAGGAGGTCGCCACGGTCTGTGCCGGCACCGCCCTCATATTCGGCGCCGCCATGCTCGGCCAGGCCCCCGTCCTGCTCTCCGGCGACCCCCGGCTGCAGGCCCGCTTCCTGCCGCTGTTCTCGGGCGACGCCCCCGTCCTGGCCTGCAACGCGGTCACCGAGGAGGAGGCCGGCTGCGACCTCATCATTCCTGACAACGCTGTCCACGCCCGTGACGTCATGACCGCCCGCCGGGACGGCGACCACTACGTCCTCAACGGCCGCAAGCGGTTCATCACGAACGCCCAGGTCGCCAACTTCGCCTCGGTCTTCGCCAACATGGAGGGATTCCCCGGCGCGACCGGCCTGACCTCCTTCATGGTGCCGCTCGACCTGCCCGGCGTGGTGCGCGGCCCCGTCGCCGACAAGCTGGGCTACCGCCTGTGCCTCGGCAGCGAGCTGACCTTCGAGAACGTCCGTATTCCGGCCGAGAACATGATCGGCGACGAGGGCGACGGCATGGCGATCAACATCGCGCAGAGCAACATGGCGCGCGCCTCCGTCGCCGGCATCTCCACCGGCGTGGCCCGGGGCGCGCTCGCCCTGGCGATCGACTGGTGCGACACCCGCGTCCAGGGCGGACGCCCGCTGCGCGAGCACCAGTTCACCGCCGCCAAGCTCGCCGAGATGACCTCCAAGGTCGACGCCGCCCGGCTGCTCTACCTGCGCGCCGCCCACAAGGTGGACAACGAACTGCCCGCCCCGCAGTACGAGCCGGCCGTCGCGAAGTACTTCGCCGACCGTGTCGCCATCGACGTCGCCGACCTGGCCATGTCCCTGGCCGGAGCCCGCGGCTACCTCAAGTCCTTCGGGCTGGAGAAGCGCCTGCGCGACGCCTACGGCGCCCGGATCTACGAGGGCACGCCCGAGGTGCTGGCGCTCGCGATCACCGAGAGTCTCTACGACGAGGAACGCGCATGACCCTAGCCGCGACAGCAGACGCCGGAACCAGACACGAGGGGTCGGCCACCGGCCCCGCCTGGGAGGCCCCGGAACTCCTGAAGGACCCGCAGAACCGGTTCGTCAGGGACATCGTCCACCTGCACTCCACGATGGACTTCCGCGACCTCCCGCAGCACCTCAAGGGCGCCCCGCTCTACTACCGGCACGACGAGCGGGACCACCTGATCACCCTCACCGTCACGGACGACCAGCTCCCGCTGCGCTACCTCAACGGGATCATGGGCTTCCGCCTCGTCCAGTACCTGCGCCTCGGCTGGATCTCCTCGCGGCTCGTCTACCAGCGGGCGGTCTTCCGCGAGACGGTCACCCACCCGCCGGGCGTGCAGAACATCCACACCATCAGCCTGTGCACCAGGACCGGCCGGATCCGCGGCTACATCAGCCTCGCCTGCACGGCCGACCAGGTGCCCCTGCCGCTGGACCACCCGAGGCGCTACCGGTTCTCGACCGAGACCGCCCACCGCATCGACCTGCTCGGGCAGTTCGCCGCGCCGGGACTCGGGACCCACCAGGTCTTCGAGATCAAGCGCTTCGTACGGGACCTCCACATGGCCCCCGGCGGGACCGCGGAGCGCGTGCCCTGGCACCTGCTGCTCGGCCTCGGGCAGACCATGGTGGACATCGGCGACCAGGTACGGGTGGTGTTCGGCGACGCCAAGGAGCACGTGGCGCTGAGGCACTTCAGGCTCACCGGCTTCGACCTCCAGGTGCCGCGCGGGACGACCCCGAACCTCCCGGAGTCCGACCTCATGGCCCCGATCTACCACCAGGACGTCGTGGCCGTCCCCTTCGTGGCCCCCGTACCCCCCGACCTGGGGGCGTACATGGACCTCATCCGGGGCCACCTCGACGAACAGCCCGGCCTCGTCTCGCTCAAGGACATGGTCACCCGCATGAACGCGTGCAAGGTGGCGTCCCGGCGACAGGCACGACAGCACGCGGAGCAGCTCGGAAAGGGCGGCACAAGTGATCACCGAGGATGACCTCACCGAGGACACGGCCGGCGCGACCCCGCCGGCCGCCACCGTCGGCGGCCTGAGCCCCGACGAGTTCTACGCCGAACTGACCACCCGCAACCGGGGCGTGGTCAGCGCGGCCGAGCAGGACGCCCTGCGCACGTCGACCGTCCTGGTCGCCGGCTGCGGGTCGATCGGCGGCGCCGCCGTGGAACCCCTGGTCCGCCTGGGCGCCCGGAACTTCCTGCTGGCCGACCCGGGCGAGTACGAGGTGAACAACCTCAACCGGCAGAGCGCCACCGCGGCCGACACCGACCGCAACAAGGCCCTCGTCGCCTCCGAGCGGATCCTCGGCATCAATCCCCATGCCAAGACCGCCGTCTTCACCCAGGGCGTCGGCGAGGACACCATCGAGCAGCTGACGGCCGACTGCCAGGTCATCGTCGACGGCATCGACGTGACCACCATGTCGGGCTGGCGGGCCAAGCACCTGCTCCACCGCACCGCCGTGGCACGCAAGCTGCCGCTCGTCACGGGCTGGGACATCGCGGGCGCGCAGTACGTGCGGTGCTACGACTACCGGACCGTGCGCAAGCCGTTCGACGGAGCGATCAGCCAGTCCGACATCGAGGAACTCACCTCGTGGCAGCTGCTCCTCAAGGCGATCCCGCTGCGGTACGTCCCCGTCGAGATGCTCACCGAGGTCAAGGACAACCTGGGCCGTCCCGACTACAGCTTCCCCCAGGTCACCTATGTGGCACTGACGTTCGGCGCCATCACCTCCCACATGGTGGTGAAGCTCCTCGCCGGGGAGCAGGTGCGGCCCGAGGTCTACATCGACGTCCACCAGGAGATCCGTTCCAACTGGGGGCAGTTGGCGACACGGCTGCGCTGGGTCGGCGAACTTGCCTCACTGGCGCCGAAGCTCCTCAAGCTCTCCCGGGGCGCCCAGGCCTGACCAGGGCTCACGTGCCACCCACCCCCCACTACCGCGGAGCACTACTCCATGGCCGAACTCCATGATCTGACCGCTCTCGAACAGGGAGCCGCCATCGCCGGGGGCGAGCTGTCCTCCGTCGCGCTGACGGACCACTATCTCGACCGCATCGACCGCGAGGACAAGGCGCTCGGCGCTTACCTCACCGTCACCGCGGACCTCGCCAGGGAACAGGCGTCCGCGGCCGACCGGGACACGGCCGACGCCAGGCGGGACGGCACACGGCTGTCCCCGCTGCACGGCGTCCCGCTGGCCGTGAAGGACCTCGTCCAGGTCGCCGACGTGCGGTACACCTCGGGCTCCCGGGCCTTCACCGACCGGATCGGGGACCTGGACGACCACGTCGTCACCCGGCTGCGCGAGGCCGGCACGGTCCTGCTCGGGAAGACCAACCTCCCCGAGTTCGCCCTGCCCTGCTACACGGAGAACGGGCTCGGCGCGCCGACCCGCAACCCGTGGGACCCGGAGCGGTCCCCGGGCGGGTCCAGCGGCGGGTCCGCCGCGGCCGTCGCCGCCGGCCTCGCCCCGCTGGCCCACGGCACCGACGCCGGCGGATCCGTCCGCATCCCGGCCTCCGCCTGCGGCCTCGTCGGGATCAAGCCCAGCAGGGGCCGCATCAGCAACGGCCCGTCGCGGCCCGACATCACCGGCCTGTCCACCCACGGGGCGCTGGCCCGTACGGTCGCCGACGCCGCGGCGCTCGTCGACGCGATGGCCGGACGCATGCCGGGCGACGTGTACACGGCTCCCGGCTATCCGGGCGGCGGGACCCTGCTCGACCACGCCCGCCGGGAGCCCGGACGGCTGCGGATCGCCGGCCTGCGCGCGCCCATGGTGCCGGACGCCGTGCTCCACCCGGATTGCGCCGCGGCGTACGGGGCCGCCGCCGTGACACTGGCCGAACTGGGCCATACCGTCGAGGAAGTGGAGATGCCCGCCGACGGCGGGATCGTCGAGGCGTTCACCCACGTGTGGTCGGTGGAGGCCGCGAGCTACGAGCTGGAACCGTACGAGGAAAGGGAGTTGATGCCGTTCACCGCGTATCTGCGTGACGTTGCGAACGCGGTCACCGCGCGGCAGTACGATCAAGCCCTTCGTACGTTCCGCGGAGTCGGACAGATGCTCACCGATCTTCTGTTCGGCGCCTACGACGTGATCCTCACGCCGACGCTCGCAGAACCCCCCACGCTCACCGGCGAGTTGCGGGAGGACTCCGATCCGGCGGCCGAATTCGCCCGGATGACCGCCTTCATGCCGTACACCACCGTCTACAACCTCACCGGACTTCCCGCGGTGAGCGTCCCGTTGAGCCGGAACCCGGACGGGCTCCCGACCGGCGTGATGCTCGGCGGCCGGTACGCGGACGAGCCCACCCTGGTCTCTCTCGCGGCCCAACTCCAGGCCACGACGGCCGAGGTGACTCCGCGTCACCCGGCGATGTGGTGACCGCATAAGCAGAGCGACTTTCCTGCGCAATGCTGAACAGGCAAGGCCCGCATACGTATTCATGTGCGGGCCTTGTCCTTTCACGAGCTCCGGAGAAATACAGATACAGAAAAGTAGGTGCCATGCAGGACGTGCAGGTTGTCCGCTGGCCGACCGAGCTGACGAAGCTGGCCGGCCTGCGACGTGAGGGAATTCCCTGTGTTCTTCTGGTCGCCCCCGGTGTCTCCGTTCCCGAGTTGAAGGGGGCGGGAGAGGACTGGATCCGGCTGCCCGTCGACCCGCTGGAACTGAAGGCACGGATATCGTCCCTGCGGGCCAAGGTCGGTCACTTTCCGCAGCCTTTGGTGGACGAGGACGGAATACTGCGGTTCGGCAGCACCCTCACCCCCTTGACCGCCACGGAGACCGTCGTGGTGCGTTTCCTCGTGGAGCGGTTGTCCAAGGTGGCCGGCCGTCAGGAACTGGCGGCCAGGCTCTCCTCGGCGAATCGCTCGGCCAGCAGGAACGCGTTAGATCTGCACATCATGCGGCTCAGGCGCAAACTCCTGGCCGTCGGGCTCTCGCTGGAAACGATTCACGGCCGCGGTTATCTGCTGAACCGGATCGACGCCTGATCCCGACGGGCCGGTCGTCCGGGCCGGCCACGGTGCCTGGGCCCAGGTCTTCCCGGGCCCAGGTGTGCCCGGCTCAGGTGGCCCGGGCGCCTTCCTCGCGGGCCGGCTCGGCGGGGCCGTCCGCCGTCCGGGCCGCTCCCGCGACGGTACGGCCGGGCAGCCAGACCGCGGCCACCACGGCGGCCACGGCGAGCGCCCCCGCGGCGATCGCGAAGGAGAAGTGCATCGCGGACATGTACGAGTCCTGTGCAGCACTCAGGAGTTGGGGCAGCGCCTCCTTGACCGGGGCCGACCCGGCCGCACCGCTCTCCTGGATCCGCTGGGCCACGGTGAGCGTGCCGCCCAGCGACTCGGACGCGGCGTCCCGTACGGGAGCCGGCAGGACGTCGGTCGCGCTGCCCAGCTCGTCGCGGTAGCGCACCGAGAGCACCGAGCCGAGGACGGCCACCCCGAGCGCGGCGCCGACCTGGCGCAGTGTGTTGTTGACCGCCGCGCCGACGCCGGCCTTCTCCGGCGCGACCACCGCCATCGTGACCGTCGTCGAGGTGCCCATCACCAGTCCGAGCCCCAGGCCGGACAGCCCGAGGTTGATCTCGAACAGCCACAGCGCGGTGTCGGCCTTGACCCACGCCTGCCAGGTGAAGGCCAGCGCGAGCAGGAGCAGTCCGGCGGTCACCGTTGCCTTGGCGCCGAACTTCGCGGCCAGGCCGTTGCTCTGGGTGGCCGAGACCACCGTGCCGACCGCGACCGGGAGGAGGATGAGGCCCAGCTCCAGGGGGCTGTAGCCGCGCACGCCCTGGATGTAGAACACCATCAGGAACGTGCCGCCGGTGAGGGCGAAGAAGGACAGGGCCAGCGAGGCGGTCCCGGCCGCGAAGGCCTTGTTGCGCAGGAGCTTGACGTCGAGCGCGGGCAGCGCGGCGCGGGACTCGAAGCGGATGAACAGGGCGAGCAGCACCACGCCGCCGATGATGGAGCCGAGGACCTCGGGGCTCGTCCAGTGGTTGGTGTCGCCGCCGCGGATCACGCCGTAGATCAGCGCGCCGATGCCGACGATCGACAACAGGACGCCAGGAAGGTCGAGTTGAGGCTTCGAGGCCGCCCGGGACTCGGGGAGGATCAACAGGAGCAGCACCGCGCAGCCCACCACGACGGGCACGTTGATCAGGAAGACGGAACCCCACCAGAAGTGGTTGAGGAGGAAGCCGCCGATGATCGGGCCCAGCGCGATGGACAGCCCGCCGAGCGCGGACCAGATGCCGATCGCCTTGCCGCGCTCCTCGCGCGGGAAGATGTCGTTGATGACCGCGAGCGTCGCGGGCGGCACGACCGCGCCGCCGATCCCCATGACGGCCCGCCAGAGGATGAGCTGTTCCGGCGTGCTGGACCAGGCGGCGAAGCCCGACGCCACCGCGAAGACGACCAGGCCGATCAGCAGGACGCGGCGGCGGCCGAAGGCGTCGGCCAGGATGCCGGCGGAGAACATCAGCGCCGCGTAGAAGAGGATGTACGAGTCGAGTGCCCACTGGAGTTCCGCGTTGGACGCCCCCAGATCGGTCTGGAGCGTCTGGAGCGCGACGTTGAGGATGGTGTTGTCCATCATCACGACGAGGAAGCAGCCGCCCAGGACAGCCATCACCAGACCTCGGTTGACCTGAGGGCCGGCTCCTCCGGTGTCAACGGGTAGCGAACTCATGGGACTTCCTCCACAGCTGTCGATGACTCATCGCGCGCGGACGGACGCCACGCAACTACTACGCGGGAATAGTAGTTGGAGTGGGACCCCCACAGGGGTCGATCGAAAGAGTTCTGACAGATTCGACGCCGCCCGGCCGGGGACGGGACGTCAGGAACCCGGGCCTTCCGCCATCAACCGCCGCAGGCGGTCCAGGAGATCGGGGGAGTTCTGCGCCTCGGTGACGAAGTGCGCCACGGCGTCCACCCCGAAGTCGCGGATGACCTCGCGCACGGCCATCGCCGCCTCGTCCGACACGGCGGCCGAATAGCTGTAGCAGCGGCCGGCCTTGACCCGCACGGCCGCGCTTTTGTCCGACAGCCGGTTCATCACCGTCATCACCGTCGTGTACGCGAGGGGCGTCTCGCGGGCGTGGTTGAGCCGCCCGAGCACCTCCCGGACCGTCAACGGCGCGGGCGTGCCCCAGAGCACGTCCATGATCTCGCCCTCCAACGGCCCGAAGACGATGCAGTTCTGCGCTTTGACGGACGTCACGAGACGAATTCTACGTCCCCGGTCGGCGGAGTAGTAGGGATTCCCGGCCGGGGTGCGGAGTCGTACCGCTGTCAGTGCCCCGTGTGATGATCTCGCGTGACCGGCCGACCCCGGGGAGGGACCTGGGGCGTGGGAAGGAACGGGGAGCACATCGTGGGTGAGGGGTCCATACCGGACGAGGAGTGGGAGCGGTTCCTGCGCGAGGCCGCGGCGGGGACACCGGGGGCGCCCAAGGAGCCGTCGGCGCGGGCCCGGATGGTGACCCGGCGCCTGAGGGAGCAGCCGGGGCCGCCGGCCGGATGGCGGACCCACACACCGGCCCGGCGCCGCGCGGGCAGGGGCTGGTACGTGTTCGGACTCCTCGTCGCGGTGGCCGTGCTGGCCGCGGCCCTGCTGCCCGGCCGGGTGACCGGGTGGTGGGGGAACGGGGACGCCGGGGCCGCGCCCCTCGCCGCCGAGACGGTCCGCCCGGACCAGCCGCCGCCGACGGAGCGGGCGGCCGGACTCCCCACCCTGGACGATCCGTTCAGGGGGTCGCCCGCACAGCGGTGGAGCGACGGGGCGACCGGCCTGACCCTGCCCGCGGCCCGGGCGACGGGCTGGATGAGTACGGCGGAGGTCGCGCGGGCGCTGGAGCGGAGCCGGGACTTCCTGGTCGCGGCGAACCTGGACCCCGCGGTGCTGCGCGGGGAGCGCCCGGCGAAGGCGATCGCCTCGGTCAACTCGCAACAGAAGGGCATGCGGGACTACTTGGCGAACGCGTTCACCGCGCCGACGCGCGAGGACGACCCCCTGCTGCTGTTCAGCCGCTTCGACGCCACGAAGGTGCGGCCGGCCGGTGACGTGGTCAAGACCCGGGGCCGTATCACCTACCGGGAGGGGGAGCGGGGCGCCGTCGAGGTGAGCACCGATGTCACCTACGTCTATCCGCTGGTACGGGCCGGGGCCGGCGACGACGAGGTGGCCCGTACGATCGTGCGCCGCGAGGTGGTGATGAGCTGGGACGACCCGGCGAAGGTACGCGTCGACCCGGGCACGTTCTCCCTCGTCTCGTACAAGGTCGACACCGCGAACGGCGGCTGCGACGCCTACACCGGCTCGTACGTTCCCGAGTTCACCGCGGAACGCGCCGCCACCGGTGAGGGCCCCGCGGTCGACCCGTACGACCGCAGCACCTCGATCGACGCGCACCTGGGCCGGACGGACGGGACGACGTGCGGACGGGCCACCCGGTCGTGAGACCGGGCCGGGCCCGCCCGCCGCTCGTGTCCTCGGTGCCCGCGCTCAGGTGACCGGCGGCAGGGCGGGCCCTGTGGTGCCGAGCTGCTCGCGCGCCACCACTTCGGGCACGGGCCAGACGACTCCGGGCGGCGGCCAGTGCTGGCCGGTGCGCGCGAGGAAGTCCGCGGGGGGTTCGTACAGCGGCGGCTGGGTGCCGTCGGGGATCATGCTCTTCCACTCGACCCCGGCGGTCCGCTGCGTGAACTCGTCCTGGATCGCGGCGAGCGTGTCGGGCTGGGTGATGAGGTCGATCGCCGAGGCCGCCAGGTAGCGCGCGGCCGACAGCGTGCCCTGGTGGCCGATGTGGTGGGCCGCCGTGGCCGTCACGGCCCAGTTGTGGTTGGGCAGGCCGATGGGGATGGTGGCCACGAGGGCGCTGAGGGCCGGGGTGTGCCAGCTGACGTCCGCCGTGTCCGTGGAAGGGCCGCCGCCGTACCCGGGAGGGGGCGGGGTGAGCGGGATGATCGTGGTCGGCATCCCGGCCTCCGGCTTGCCGAGCGACTTCTGCAACCGCCTGGCCAGCGCGTGGTCCGCGTCGGTGAAGGCCGGCGGCCCGATCTTCTGCATGTTGTCGTTCATCAGCTCCGCCCCGGCCTTGTTGCCGAGCGCGTTCCAGGTCCCGGAGTGGAACTTGTGCACCAGCGTGGTCTGGCTGGCCGCGGCGGCGCCCTTGGCGCACTCCACGATCTTGTCGTAGAGGGTCTGCACCCGGGCGGGGCTGCCCTCCCTGATGAAGTACCAGATCGAGCACATGTCGGGTGTCACGTTGGGAGCGCCGCCGCCGTTGACGATGGCGTAGTGGAACCGCCCCGACGGCGCGACGTTCTTCTCCCTCAGGAACTCCGACATCGTCGCCATCATGGTGGCGCCGTCGAGTCCGCTCTTGTTCCCGAGCGGGTTCGCCCCGTGCCCGGAAGCCCCCAGGAAGGTGAAGGTCGCCGAGGCGAGGGCGCTGGTCGTGTTCCAGAACGCCGTGGTGAAGGGGAACGGGTGCCAGTCCATGAAGGCGTCGAGCCCGTCGTACACCCCGTCCTTGACCATGTAGGCCTTGCCCACGAGCTGTTCCTCACCCGTGGTTCCGAAGACCCGCACCGTCGCCCTGAGGCCCTGGGCCGCGATCGCCTTGCTCACCGCGACCGCCGCGGCCGCGGAGCCCGCGCCGAGGTTGTTGTGGCCGTCCCCGTGTCCCGGACCGTAGGTGGGCCCGTAGGCGTCGTACCGGTAGACGAGCGGGGAGTGGGACCCCTCGCCGGCCTTCTGCGAGAGGCCCGGCAGGGCGTCGTACTCGGCGTTGAAACCGATCACCGGGCCGCCGGAGCCGTACGTGGCCACGAACGCGGCGGGGAACCCTCCCGCGCCCCATCGCACCGAGAAGCCGTTCCGCTGGAGGAAGTCCGCGACGGCCAGCGACGAGTTCCACTCCTGGAGCGAAAGCTCCGCGTGCGTCCATATCTCGTCGCTGAGCTGCTGGATGTCGGCGCTGTGCACACCGATCCACGCGAGGGCGGTCGCCTTGGCCTCGCTGTCCGCCGCGAGCCCCGCCGGCGCCTCGTACGCGGCGGAATGCACGCCGATCTGCTCGTCGTAGCCGAACGAGGCCCCCAGGACGGGATCGGCCGCCCTCATCGCCGCCGGCCCCGCCACCGCGGTCAGGCCGAACGCCCGTAACAACCGCCGTCGTCCCGCGTCGTAACTGCTGAGCACGTGTAGGCCCTCTCGATCGGTACCGAACGCAACGTAGCCAGACATCTGACTGACGCCAACCATAGTCAGGTGGTGATCAACTCAACAGGTCGTCCCGTCCGGCCGGTGTGCTTCTCCACCCCGGTATCCACTCCGGTGTCCACCCGGGTATCCACCCGTGGGTCCAGGTGTCGCGGGCCCTGTGACAGCAGGCTTAGGGGCATGACAACAACCGAGTGGATCACCGACATCGCCCTCCTCCTCGTCGTCTTCCGGCAACTGCGCGAGGACAAGCTGGACCGCAAGACCTTCCTGATCCCGCTGGGGATCGTGGCCTACGTCGCCTACTCGTACCTGGACTCCGTCCCCACCGGCGGCAACGACCTGATACTGATCGGAACGCTCGTGGCCGTGGGCGCCGCACTCGGCATCGCCGGCGGCGTCTACACCCGCCTCAGGACCGTGGGCGAGCACCTGCTGATCAAGGCGGGCGCGGTCTCCGCGATCCTGTGGGTGCTCGGCATGGGCGCCCGGATGGGCTTCCAGCTGTGGACGCAGTACGGCGGCGGCGCCGACCACGTCGCCCGGTTCAGCGTCGCCCACGACATCACCAGCGACCAGGCGTGGGTGGCGGCCTTCGTCCTGATGGCGGTCACCGAGGTCGTCACCCGGGTGGCCACGATCTTCGTCCGCAGCCGCATGGTGACCGCGGGCAAGGCCGCCCCCGCCGCGAATCGTGTCGCGGTCCGGCCGTGAGCTATCGTCTGGCCGTGCCCCCCGCCGAGAAGGCCCCCTCTTCCGGACAGGTCCCGCCCCCGTCGGCCGAGCCCCGGCCGATCCCGGGGCGGGACCCCCGGGTGCAGTGGGGCCTGACCCTGGCGGTCATCGTCTGTGGGGCCCTGACGATCCGGCCGATGGGCGTCAGCGGACAGGGGCTGCTGGTCGCGGCCCTCTTCGTACTGAACTGCGCGGCGCTGCTCGCCCGGGGCCTGCCCCCGGGCAGGATCCCGCCGCCCGCCGTCCTCCTCTGGCTCTCGCTGGGCGTCCTCGCCGCCGCCGCGCTGATCGGCGCGAGCCGCAGCGGAACGGGTTACCTCTTCGCCTTCTTCCTCTCCGGTCACATCGGCTACCGGCTGCCGCCCAGACAGGCCGTCACCCTGGCGCTGATCTGCGGCCTGCTCTGCGGCGGCGTCCTGTACTTCCAGATCGGACCCGGTCACCACCTGCTGCCCTGGGCCGTCGGTCTCACCGCCGGCGTGCCCGTCGTGATCGGGATGCTCAACCGCGCCCAGCACCAGGCCGTGAACGCCGCGCTGTCGGCGGCCGAGAGCGCGGAGCGCGCCGCCCGGGCCGAGGCCCAGGCCGCCGTGCTCACCGAACGCGGCCGGATCGCCCGGGACGTGCACGACGTCCTGGCGCACACGCTGGCCGGGATCAACATGCAGCTGGAACTGGCCGACGCGCTGCTCGACACCGGCGACCTGGAGAAGGTCAGGGCGGCGAACGACAAGGCCCACAGCCTCGTCAAGGAGAGCCTGAAGCAGGCGCAGTGGACCGTGCACGCGCTCCGCGAGGACTCGCTGCCGCTGGTGGAGACCCTCACCGCGATGCTCGAGTCGTCCGGCCACCGCGACACCCTGACCGTCTCGGGCACCCCCGAGGAGGTACCGGCCCGGGCGACCCAGAACCTGCTGCGGATCGCCCAGGAGTCCCTGACCAACGCCGCGCGGCACGCTCCGGGCGGTGCGGTACGGGTGGAGCTGGCCTTCGCGGCCTCCTCGACGGTGCTGACGATCCGCAACCGGCCCGCCACCCGTACGGTGAACCCCGGGGTGGGCAGCGGAATGGGGCTGATCGGCATGCGCGAACGCGTCGCCCTGCTGGGCGGCACCCTCACCGCGGGACCGGTCACCGAGGGGCCGGACGAAGGCGGCTGGCAAGTGGAGGCAGTGATCCCGCGATGAGCGACCCCGTGAAAAGCGACCCCACGACGAGTGGACCCGCCGAGAGCTCCCGGCCGTTGCGTGTGGTCGTCGCCGACGACCAGGCCGCCGTCCGCGAACCGCTCGCCGCGGTGCTGGGCCTGGCCGAGGACATCGACGTCGTCGCGGCGGCCGCGGACGGCAACGGCGTCCTGGACGCGGTCGCCGCCGGTCCGGTGGACGTCGTGCTGATGGACCTGCGCATGCCCGTCCTCGACGGGATCGAGACCACCCGCAGGCTGAGCGACGAACACCCCGGGGTCGCGGTCGTCGTGCTCACCACGTTCGCCGACGACGACTCGATCCTGGCCGCCCTCGGCGCGGGCGCCCGCGGCTATCTGACGAAGAACGCCGGACGCCAGGACATCGTCCGCGCGATCCGTGCCGCCGCCGCGGGCCAGTCCGTCCTGGACCGCGAGGTCCAGGACCGGCTGCTGGCCACCGTCCGCGCCAGGCCGACGGCGTCCGCACAGCCCCTGCCCGCGGACCTCACCCCCCGCGAACGCGAGGTGCTCACCCTGATCGGCCAGGGCCTGCCCAACCGCGCGATCGCCGAGAAGCTCTTCGTGAGCGAGGCGACCGTCAAGACCCACATCAACAACCTCTTCGCCAAGGCCGACATCCGCGACCGCCCCGACGCGGTACGCCGAGCC
Organism: Streptomyces liangshanensis; assembly: GCF_011694815.1. NCBI lineage: Bacteria > Bacillati > Actinomycetota > Actinomycetes > Kitasatosporales > Streptomycetaceae > Streptomyces > Streptomyces liangshanensis. Next base: position 2,306,621 of record NZ_CP050177.1, on the reverse strand, counting down.
ATCGCCGCCGGCCTGGCCTGACCCCCGGCCCGCCCTCCGGCCCCGCGGGGAGTCGGCCCTCGACGACCCGGAACGCGTCATGAGCACCGCCGCGGAACGTCGCACCCCGGGAGACCCGTGTCGGCGCCGGGCTTGTCACCGGCCGTCGGATGCGGCCCCCGGGGCACTTCTCCGGGCGCGGTGGGCCGCTACGTTGGCTCGGTTCCCGCACGAGTCGTACGAGTGCCAGCGCTGGGTCCTGCTGCGCGTGTTGTCGTAGAACACGGCGCTGCACCGGTCGCTTCCGCAGACCCGGATCCGCGACCACGAACCGTCGCCGACGAGTCCCGCCACGGTGGTGGCGATGCCGCAGACCAGGGGGTCACCGCTCACTCGCGTCAACCGTGTCCCGTTGACGGAGAACGTCCGGCGGAGCGTGACCTCGGCGCTGTGTGTGGTGAGGTCCTGCCAGCCGCGTTCCGCGCTCTCGGCGTCCACCGCGGTGACGATGGCCATGAGGTCCGCTCGGACCGTCCGCACGAGGTCGAGCTGCCCGGGGGAGGGGGTGACGCCGCCGGGCAGGCCGAAAGGCTCCAGAATCCGGCGGGCGGTGTCGCCTTCGTCGAGCCGGTCGGGAAGGGCGAGGGGAGCGTACGGGCGGGAGTTGAGCAGTTCGACAACCGATCGCGCGGTGTCGGGCACCCGTCCCCTCGCCTTCGCCGCCGCTTCTTCACCAGCCATGCCGACAGCGTACGGCGACATGGTCTATTTCGTAAAGACCTTTACGTGATCGGGTCGGCCGTGCTCCAATGTAATGGTCATGAGGGTTAAGACACTTACGTTCCGAACAAGAGGGAAAGCACCATGCGCGCTGTTGTCTACTCCGAGCAGGGTTCCATCGACGTCCTCAGCCTCGTCGAGCGCGAGCCGGGCGAGCCCGGTCCGGGTGAGGTGCGGGTCAGGATCGTGCGGTCGGGGGTGAACCCGAGCGACTGGAAGAACCGCGAGGGAGTCATGGGGCCGATGTCGTTCCCCGAGGTCGTACCGAACAGTGACGGCGCCGGCTACGTCGACGCGCTGGGCGAGGGCGTCGACGGCCTCGCCGTCGGGGACCGGGTCTGGGCGACGATCGCGTCGGCCGGCCGGCCGACGGGCACCGCCCAGGAGTACACCGTGCTGCCCGCCTACCGGGTCTTCCCGCTCGCCGACGGTCTCTCCTTCGACCTCGGCACCCTCGGCGTGCCCGCCGTGACCGCCCACAGCGCTCTCACCCGCTCCGACGGCGGACCGTCCCGGCTGGCGCCCGGCTCGCTGACCGGCCGGACCGTGCTCGTCCAGGGTGGCGCGGGAGCGGTCGGCAACGCCGCGATCCAGCTCGCCGTCTGGGCGGGCGCCCAGGTCGTCGCCACCGTCAGCAGCGACACCAAGGCCGCACTCGCCACGGCGGCCGGCGCCCACCACACCGTCGACTACACCCGCGGCGACATCGTCGACCCCGTCCGCGCCTTCGCCCCGGACGGGGTCGACATCGTGGTCGAGGTCGCCCCCGCCGCGAACTTCGCCGCCGACCTGAAGCTCGTCAAGCCCCGCGGCACCATCGCCAGTTACTCCAACGACGGCGGCGACGACCTGGGCGTCGGCGTCACGGCGCTGCTCTGGGCCAACGCCCGCGTCGAATGGGTGGTCATCCCCGCTCTGGACCCCGCTCACCTGCGCGCCGCGGCAGAGGACATCACGGCCGCCGCGACCGCCGGAGCATTCCGCGCCGGCGAGGAAGCCGGCCTACCCCTGCACCACTTCCCACTCGACCGGACCGCCGAGGCACACGCGGCGGCGGAATCCGGCACGGTCGGCAAGATCCTCGTCGACGTCAGCGACATCTGAGTCAGCGACGTCCGAACGAACTCACGGGCCGAGGGCGTCGGCTGCCGGCGATCCACCACAACGGCCCCTCGGCTCGGGGGCCGTGCGAGGGTGGCCTTTGATCGCCGCCCCCACGGCGTCGTACGAAACGTAGGAGATGATCAGGCATGACCCCCACGATGCCGATGGATCCGCCGGAAGCCGGCGAAGGCGCCGTTGTGCACATCGACGCGGCATTCAAGGCCGCCGCGCCCCGGCGCTACGCCGAACTGCGCGAGATCGGACCGATACACCGCGCGAAATTGTCGTCGGGTCTCGACGGGTGGCTCGTGGTCGACTACCACCTGGCACGTCAGGCCCTGACCCACCCCGCACTCCTGAAGGATCCTTCCCCGGCGGCCGACGCACTGGCGTCTGTCGGATACGTCCTCAACCAGCCCGGGGTGGGCCTCGGAGGCCAGATGCTGGAGGCCGACGGGCAGGAGCACACCCGGCTGCGCAAGCTCGTCTCCGCGTCCTTCACCCCACGCCGAGCGGCGGACCTGGGACCGCGTATCCGGACCATCGCCGACGACCTCGTCGACCACCTGGCCGCGGACAACAGCGCCGATCTCGTCGAGTCCTTCACCGCCCCGCTCCCCGTGACCGTCATCGCCGAGCTGCTGGGCGTACCGGAGGAGGACCGCCACGAGTTCCGCCGCTGGTCCAGCGACGCCCTCAACCTGTCGGCCGACAACCGCTCGGCCCTGGCCGGGCTTCACGGGCTGTTGGCTCGTCTCGTCGCGGACAAGCGGACACATCCCCAGGACGACCTCATCTCCGGGCTGGTGACGGTTCACGACGACGAGGAAGGGCATTTGAGCGAAGCCGAACTCATCGGCACCTGTCTGCTACTGATCGTCGCCGGGCACGAAACCACGGTGAACTTCCTGGGCAACTCCGTTCTCGCCCTGCTGCGCCATCCGGAACAGGCGCGGCTACTGCGTGGCACGCCGGGCCTGCTTCCGGGCGCGGTGGAGGAGCTGCTGCGCTACGACACCTCGGTCGAGACCGCGACCCATCGCTACGCCGCGCGGGATCTTGAGTTGGGGGGCAGGATTCTCCCCCGTGGGAGCGTGGTGGTCGTCGCGCTGTCGTCCGCCAGCCGTGACGCGCCCATGGGTGAGGGCGAGGACTCCGGAGTGCTGGACGTGTCACGACCGGCGGCCCGTCACATGTCGTTCGGTCACGGCATTCACCACTGCCTCGGGGCGCCGCTGGCACGGCTGGAGGCGACCACCGCGCTGGACGTGCTGCTGCGACGCGTACCCGACCTGGAACTGGCAGTCGGTCCCGAGGAGATCGACTGGATCCCCGCCGGCATGATGCGCGGCCCGATCGCCCTCCCGGTCCGTTACGGCGCGGTCGAGCCGCGCGACTGACCACGCGGCTCGATCCCGCAAGCCGGACCCGCGCAGCCTGGGTCGGGTCACCGGACCTGGACGAGCCGCGCCCCTTGCCGGGTGGAATCCCTCCGGTGCCGGGAGGGGGACATCAACCGTCCGTGGGCTCCCCGCGTAGCGGCACTCCCGCGGCGCGGTAGATGTCGTCCAGAACTCCCATCGTCACCACAGCGTCCCTCGGCGATGTGATGACCGGTCCGCCGTCCACGATCGCCGCGGTGAACGCCGAGAGTTGGCACGCGTAGCTCGACACATTCCGAGCGACGCGCTCCCGGCGCAGGAAGCGTCGGCCCTCGCCGCCTGGTCCGTGCACGGTGAGGCGGTGATAGACCTGGGGCATCACGAAGTTGATCACGTTCAGTTCGCCCGCCGTTCCGATCGCCCTCGCCCGGATCGACAGAACCCGACGTGACCACATGGAGGCACGAACCCGCCCGGTGGCTCCACCTGGGAAGGCAAGGCCGGCGGTCATCGCGCGGTCCACGCGCGGGTCCGTGCGCAGTGTGAGCATCCGGGCGTCGGTCACCGCGGGGGTGTCCCCGCCCAGCAGCCGCGCCACGTGGACCGCGTAGCATCCCGCGTCCATGGTCGCGCCACCGGCCAGCGCGTAGTCGTAGCGAATGTCGCTGAACAGCGGCAGAGGAAAGCACACTTGAGCCTCAACGTGACGCAACTCGCCTATCTCGCCGCTCTCCACGATCTCCCGCATGCGTGCGGCAAGGGGGTGGTGGCGGTAGTGAAAGGCTTCCATCACGACCAGGCCGTCGCGCTCGAACGCGGCGTCGGCGGCGTCAGCGACGCGTTCGGCCTCGGCGCGGTTGGCGGTGAACGGCTTCTCGCACAGGACGTGTTTGCCGGCTTCGAGAGCCTTCAAGGTCCACTGTGCGTGGAGACCGTTGGGCAGTGGCACGTAGACCGCGTCCACTTCCGGATCGGCGAGCAGTTCCTCGTAACCGGAATGGACGACAGGAATGCCGTGCTTCCGGGCGAACTTCTCGGCGCGGGCCTGATCCCGCGCCGCGACAGCGGTCACCGTGACGCCCGGGGTCTGCCGTGCGGGTCGGACGAGCGCGTTCGGCGCGACGGCGGCGGCTCCGAGCACGCCGACGCGGAGGTGGGTAGTCATGGGATGTACGCGATTCCCGTCATGCCGTTCTCGGATTCCGTTCGTGCTCGCGGCCATGCCCCGGAGTTCCGCACACGGCCTCAGCACTCGATGATGTTCACCGCGAGCCCGCCGCGGGCTGTTTCCTTGTACTTGACGGACATGTCGGCGCCCGTCTCCTTCATCGTCTTGATGACCTTGTCCAGGGAGACCTGGTGCCGGCCGTCGCCGCGCAGGGCCATCTTCGCCGCCGTGACGGCCTTGACCGCCGCCATGCCGTTGCGTTCGATGCAGGGGATCTGGACCAGGCCGCCGACCGGGTCGCAGGTCAGGCCGAGGTTGTGCTCCATGCCGATCTCGGCCGCGTTCTCGACCTGTTCCGGGCTGCCGCCCAGGACCTCGGCCAGCGCGCCCGCGGCCATCGAGCAGGCCGAGCCGACCTCGCCCTGGCAGCCGACCTCGGCACCCGAGATGGACGCGTTCTCCTTGAAGAGCATGCCGATGGCGCCCGCCGCGAGGAGGAAGCGGACGACGCTCTCGTCCTTCTCCGCCTCGGTGGCGCCGCCGGCCGCGAAGTTCATGTAGTAGTGCAGGACGGCCGGGATGATGCCCGCCGCGCCGTTGGTGGGGGCGGTGACCACACGGCCGCCGGCGGCGTTCTCCTCGTTCACGGCCATCGCGTAGAGCGTGATCCACTCCATCGCGTGGGCCTGCGGGTCACCGTCGGCGCGCAGCTGGCGCGCGGTGTTCGCGGCCCGTCTGCGGACCTTGAGGCCGCCGGGCAGGATGCCCTCGCGGGACATGCCGCGCGAGACGCAGGCCTGCATGGCCCGCCAGATCTCCAGCAGCCCGGCCCGGATCTCGTCCTCCGTGCGCCAGGCCTTCTCGTTCTCCATCATCAGCGCGGAGATCGACAGGCCCGTCTCGCCGGCCAGCCGCAGCAGCTCGTCGCCGGTGCGGAAGGGGTGGGTGAGGACCGTGTCGTCCAGCTTGATGCGGTCCTCGCCGATCGCGTCGTCGTCCACGACGAAGCCGCCGCCCACCGAGTAGTACGTCTTCTCCAGGAGCAGGCCGCCGTCGGCGTCGTACGCGAGGACGGTCATGCCGTTCGCGTGGTACGGCAGCACCTCGCGGCGGTGCAGGACCAGGTCCTCGTCCGCGTCGAAGTCGATCTCGTGCATGCCCAGCAGGTTGAGGCGCTTGCCGGTGCGGATACGTTCCGCCTCGGCGTCCGCGCGCTCCACGTCGACCGTGCGCGGCGAGTTGCCCTCCAGGCCGAGGAGGACGGCCTTGGGGGTGCCGTGCCCGTGCCCGGTCGCGCCGAGCGAGCCGTACAGCTCCGCCCGTACCTTCGCGGTGTGGGCGAGGAGCCCCTCGTTCTTGAGCCGGCGGGCGAACATGCGCGCCGCGCGCATGGGGCCGACCGTGTGGGAGCTGGACGGGCCGATGCCGATCGAGAAGAGGTCGAAGACCGAGATGGCCACGGGAGGGACTCCTAGCTGGTTGGTAGACGCCGTTGTCTGCCGGGGTGGTGCAGAGATCACGGGTGTACGGGGTGCCGGGGCACCGCGCTCACGGTCCAGTGTGCGCGGTGCCCCGGGAACGCGGGCGGTACGGAGAGCCGTACGGACGATGACGTTCCGGTGCGGGGCGGAGGCCCGGGTGGGGCCCGGTGCCTACAGGCCGGGGTAGAGCGGGTGCTTCGCGGCGAGCGCGGTGACCCGCGCCGCCAGGGCCTCGCGGTCGAAGTCCGGCTTGAGCGCCGCGGCGATGATCTCCGCGACCTCGGCGAAGTCCTCGGTGGTGAAACCGCGGGTCGCGAGCGCCGGGGTGCCGATCCGCAGGCCCGAGGTGACCATCGGGGGGCGCGGGTCGTTCGGGACGGCGTTGCGGTTGACCGTGATGCCGATGCCGTGGAGCCGGTCCTCGGCCTGCTGGCCGTCCAGCTCCGAGTTCCGCAGGTCGACCAGGACCAGGTGCACGTCCGTGCCGCCGGACAGGACGGAGACACCGTGCTCGGTGACGTCCGCCCGCACGAGGCGCTCGGCGAGGATCCGGGCGCCGTCCAGGGTGCGCCGCTGGCGCTCCTTGAACTCGTCCGAGGCCGCCACCTTGAAGGAGACCGCCTTGCCCGCGATGACGTGCTCCAGCGGGCCGCCCTGCTGACCGGGGAAGACCGCGGAGTTGATCTTCTTCGCCAGCTCCTGCGTGGAGAGGATCACTCCGCCGCGCGGGCCGCCGAGGGTCTTGTGCGTGGTGGTCGTGACGACGTGGGCGTGCGGCACCGGGTTCGGGTGCAGGCCCGCGGCGACCAGGCCGGCGAAGTGCGCCATGTCGACCATCAGGTACGCGCCGACCTCGTCCGCGATCCGGCGGAAGGCCGCGAAGTCCAGCTGGCGGGGGTACGCGGACCAGCCCGCCACGATCAGCTTCGGGCGGGACTCCTTGGCGAGGCGCTCGACCTCGGCCATGTCGACCTGACCGGTCTCGGTGTCGACGTGGTACGCGACGACGTCGTAGAGCTTGCCCGAGAAGTTGATCTTCATGCCGTGGGTCAGGTGCCCGCCGTGGGCGAGGTTGAGACCCATGATCGTGTCGCCGGGGGAGAGCAGCGCGAACATCGCGGCCGCGTTCGCCTGGGCGCCGGAGTGCGGCTGTACGTTGGCGTGCTCGGCCCCGAAGAGCTCCTTCACGCGGTCGATCGCGATCTGCTCGATCACGTCGACGTGCTCGCAGCCGCCGTAGTAGCGGCGCCCGGGGTAGCCCTCGGCGTACTTGTTGGTCAGGACGGAGCCCTGGGCCTCCATGACGGCGACCGGAGCGAAGTTCTCCGAGGCGATCATTTCGAGCGTGGACTGCTGACGGTGGAGTTCGGCGTCGACGGCGGCGGCGACGTCCGGGTCGAGCTCGTGGAGCGGGGTGTTCAGAAGCGACTTCGAAGACATCACAGTCCCTGGGGTGTCTAGTTGCCGGAAAATTCCGCGTACTCGTCCGCGGTGAGCAGGTCCTTCGGCTCCTCCGAGACGCGCACCTTGAACAGCCAGCCACCCGCGAAGGGGGCGGAGTTCACCAGCGAGGGGTCGTCCACGGCGTCCTGGTTGATCTCCGTGACCTCACCGGTGACCGGGGAGTACAGGTCGCTGACCGACTTCGTCGACTCCAGCTCACCGCAGGTGTCGCCGGCGGTGACCGTGTCACCGACGCCGGGAAGCTGGACGTACACGACGTCACCGAGGGCGTTCGCCGCGAACTCCGTGATGCCGACTGTCGACACACCGTCCTCGGCGGCCGTCAGCCACTCGTGCTCCTTGCTGTAGCGCAGCTGCTGGGGGTTGCTCATGGGCTGAATTCTCCTGTACGAGGGGGAGTGGTCGGGACGGCCGTCTTGAGGATCGAGACGGGCCGGGAGGGGTGGTCGGGCCGCCGGGCCGCGCGGGCCGGGCGGTGCATGGGGTGACGCGTGTGACGGGTGGGGCGGGTGTGACGGGCGGTGGCGTCGCGGGACTGTGATGTCCGAGACGTCCGTATCACTTCTGACGCTTGTAGAACGGGAGCGCCACGACCTCGTACGGCTCGTGGGACCCGCGGATGTCGACCCCGACACCCGCCGTCCCCGGCTCGGCGAGCGAGGCGTCGACGTACGCGATGGCGATCGGCTTGCCCAGCGTGGGGGAGGGGGCGCCCGAGGTGACCTCGCCGACGACCTGCCCGCCCGCCACCACGGCGTACCCGGCGCGCGGGACGCGGCGGCCCTCGGCGACCAGGCCCACCAGCTTGCGCGGCGGGGCGGCCGCGGCGCGCTCGGCGGCGGCCTCCAGGGCCTTGCGCCCGACGAAGTCGCCTCCGTTGGACGTCTTGTCGAACTTGACGACCCGGCCCAGGCCCGCGTCGAAGGGCGTGAGGGCGGTGGACAGCTCGTTCCCGTACAGCGGCATGCCCGCCTCCAGGCGGAGGGTGTCCCGGCAGGACAGCCCGCAGGGCACCAGGCCGACCGCCGCGCCGGCCTCGGTCAGCGCCTGCCAGAGGGCCTCCGCGTGCGCGGGGTCGACGAACAGCTCGAAGCCGTCCTCGCCGGTGTAGCCGGTGCGGGCGATGAGCGCGGGGACGCCGGCGACCGTGCCGGGCAGGCCCGCGTAGTACTTCAGGCCGTCCAGGTCGGCGTCCGTGAGCGAGCGCAGGATGCCGGGGGACTCCGGGCCCTGGACCGCGAGCAGCGCGTACGCGTCCCGGTCGTCCCGTACCTCCGCGTCGAAGCCCGACGCGCGGGTGGTCAGCGCGTCCAGGACCGTCTGCGCGTTCGAGGCGTTGGCGACGATCATGTATTCGTCCTCGCCGAGGCGGTAGACGATCAGGTCGTCGAGGATCCCGCCGTCCTCCTGGCAGATCATCGTGTAGCGGGCGCGGCCCACGGCGACCGCGCCGATGTTGCCCACCAGCGCGTGGTCCAGCAGGTCGGCGGCCTTCGGGCCGGTGACGGTGATCTCGCCCATGTGCGAGAGGTCGAACAGGCCGGCCCTCGTACGGACGGCGAGGTGCTCGTCGCGCTCGCTCCCGTACCGCAGGGGCATGTCCCAGCCCGCGAAGTCGGTCATGGTCGCGCCCAGCGCGCGGTGCACCGCGTCGAGGGCGGTGAGGCGGGGGGTGCTGCTCGGGGCAGAGTTCATCGGTGGTGACTCCCAGGGCATGACGACGAGGACGGTCCTCCCCATCTGTCATCGGAACCTGAGAGGTTCACCACGACCGCACGGAACCACGGACGACTCTCCGTACGTGCTCACGGTCGTGACTTGCACCTTGGGTGGGACCGCGACGGGCGGCCCGCTTTTCAGATCTGCCTCATCCACGCGGTACGGGGCCTGAGAGATTCAAGGGGAGAACTTGCTCCTTCGGCGCCCGGCGCACACGGTGAACCGGGACTCTCCCGCGCGGATTCAAACGGCCTGTATGCAGTTGGCGCCGTCATCATCGCACGCATCGGGGGCGCGTGGGGGATCGGCCCCGGACGTGGCGACGACCCGCCACACACCGTGAAAGGCTTGCGCGGCATTACCAATTCTTTACACTTTACGGGCAAGGGTCTGGCAGGGGTCGAAGGCCAGGGTGTCTGACCTGACAGGGGGACGGCGATGACGTCGCAGGGGTCCGGTGCGTATGTGACATCGACAGGGACGGCCGCGGCGGGGATGGCCGGCCCGGGGGGTGCGAAGCCGGGGGCGGCCGCGTTGTCGGGGGCGGCGTTGTCGGGGACAGGAGTGCCCGTCCAGCCGGCCGCGGCGGCCGCCAGGGACCTGCCCGTCCGGCCCGCGCCGGTCGTCCGCGATCTGCGCGGCCGCGACGGCAGGGTGCCGGCCACCCTCTTCTTCGCCGCGGGGGACGTCGTGGTCGTTTCGGGCCTGCCCGGCAGCGGCAAGTCCACGCTGATCCGGCGGACGGCCGCGGGCGGCGGCATCGACTCGCAGGACGCCCGGGACCGCTGGGCGCGCCGGCTGCCCCGCCGCCTGCCGTACGCGGTGTACCGCCCGCTGGTGCGCGTCGCCCACTACACCGGGCTGTGGCGGGCGCTGCGGTCCGGCGAGAGCGTGGTCGTGCACGACTGCGGTACGCAGACCTGGGTACGGCGCTGGCTGGCCCGCGACGCCCGCCGGCGCGGCCGCGGCCTCCACCTCGTCCTGCTCGACGTCACCCCGGACGTGGCCCGCGCGGGCCAGCGCGAGCGCGGCCGGGGCGTCTCGGGGTACGCGTTCGCCCGCCACCGGCGCGCGGTCGGCCACCTCATCGGGGACGCCGAGTCGGGCCGCCTCCCGAGGGGCTGCGCCTCGGCGACCCTCCTGGACCGCCCGGCGGCCGGGACTCTGTCCGCCATCGCGTTCACCGCGGCTACCGCCTAGGGTTCTGCCGCAGGCAGAGGTGAACGGAGGGGTGGAGCGCGTGAACACAGCATGGCCCGGCAACGAGCTCGAAGAGGTGCTGGCGGCCTCGCTCGGGAACGACGCCGCGGGCGGGCGGCTCGTCGAGGTGCTGGGACGCAGTCAGGTCTGGGTGCCGCTGCCGCAGGGCGGCGGCCCCGACAGCCAGAGTCTCGACCTGCCGACGATGGACATCGAGGGGGCGCCCTATGTCCCGGTGTTCAGCTCCGAGGAGCAGTTCATGGGCTGCGTCGGCGCGCACATGCCCTTCACCGTGGCCCCCGCCCGCGAGTTCGCCCGCGGACTGCCCCCGCAGCTCGGCATCGTCGTGAACCCGGGCGGCGCCGTCGGCATGCCGCTGCCCCCGCTCGCCGTCGCCGAGCTGTGCCGGGTGGGCCGCACGCCGCTCGACGGCCCCGCCAGCGGCGGCCGGGTCAGGCTCTTCCAGCCGGACTGGCAGGAGGACCCGGTCGACTTCCTCGCCGCCGCCGCCGCGGAGTTCGAGGCGTCCGGGGTCGTGGTCTCCGCCCGCCGGGCCCTCGCCAGCGTCGAGGGCGAGCCGCCGGTGCTCTTCGTGGGCGTCCAGCTCGCCTCCTGGGAGGCCCAGGACCGCAACGCGCCGATGGATGCCCTGGGCCGCGCCCTCGGCCGGGTCCAGGTGCCCTGGCCGGTCAACCTGGTCCTCCTGGACATGACACAGGACCCGGTCGGTGCCTGGATGCTGGCACGGGTGCGTCCGTTCTACCAACGCGGGTAGGCGCGTCCACCCACGCCGGTTAGCCGCGCCCGCCCACGCTGGTGGGCGCGGCGCGGAAGGCGGGCGCGCGGGCGCCGGGGGCGGCCGGGCCCCGGGCCGTACGCCCCCGGGGCACGCCGCCATGCGGTCGGAGCGCTGTCATGGGCGGCACCTAAGCTGGTTTGATGACGGGGCCGAGTCCGGGGGGAGACGGTCGAATGGTGGATCGAAGAGGGGCGGGACCCAGGGTGAGCGCGTCAGGTACCGCGGCGGCCGGCCGGGCCGAGCAGCTGCTCCGCCAGGTGACGCCAGGACGCTACGACGCGTACGAGGCGCTGCTCCAGGCCCTCGCGGAGGACCGGGTCTGGATGCTGCTCTGGCAGGGGAGCGCGGGCTCGCCCGACGCCCAGTACGGGAACATGCAGGTGGAGGGGCTGGGGTACGCGCCCTGCGTGACCTCCGCCCAGGAGCTGGCGGTCAGCGGCTGGACCCGTACGCACGAAGTGGTCACGGGCCGCGACATCGCCCGCGTCCTGTACCCGGACCGCTGGGGGATCTGGCTCAACCCGCACGCCCCCGGCGGCGGCGTCGGCATCCCCTGGCTCGACCTGCGCCGGATCGCCACCGGCCTCGACCGCATGCCGGCGGGACCGCTGCGGCTGTCCGAACCGGCCATCGAGATCCCGCAGTTCTACGCGCAGCTCACGCAGAACGCGCACCGCACCCCCGCGGTCCGCGCGCTGCGCCGCGCCTGGGTCCAGCCGGCGCTCGGGGCCCCGTACCTGGCCATCGGCCTGGACCTGTACGACACCAGCCCCGGCTCCGTCGACTCCGTCCGCACGATGATGCGCCAGTCGGTCGGGGCGGTCCCGGACGGGCTGCCCGTCTCGACGGTCGCGATGTCCGACGAGTACGACCCCGTGACGATGTGGCTGCGCGCGAACACGCGGCCTTTCTACGACCGTGAGGCGCACGCGTCGCCCGCCCCGGCGACGGGGTACGGATATCCGCCGCCGGCGTCCCGCGCTTACTGAGCGTGCCTCGCTCACTGAGACGGACCGCTCCGCACGGAGCGTGCACACTACATCTACTCGTGTCGGGCAAAACGGTCATCACGGGCAGGCGGTCGGCCTTGACGCGCGTAGAGCCGCCCGGGTCGTGGGCTTGAGAGCGAAATGTCCACTCTCCGCCGGAAGGTGGGGTGTTGGCGCGCTTGGTGGCCATTTGACGGTCAATGACAGTCGTCCGTCCATGGTTACCCGCAGTCCGGATAACGGAACACCTCTAACAGCATCACGGTTGAGCATCCATTGCCCTGGGGGGCTGGCGGCTGATCATGGCGGCAATGAAGACTCCCCGCATGCATGGCCTTTCGGGCCTGTGTGCGAGTAGCTCGGCCCGCGTGACGGAGTCAGACCACTGCTCGCGCTGCTTAAGGAACGGGCCGCTACAGCGGCAAGTGCGGGCCGGTCACCGCCGGTTGAGAGAGGGTTTCTGCCACGATGACGGCACCATTGCACGAGCCGACCACCGAAACGGCCCCGAGCGCGACTGAAGAAGTTGCCGCCGTCGCGGGGAAGTCGGTCCAGGGGCGCTCCCTCAGCCGGATCGCCTGGGGGCGCCTGAAGCGGGACAAGCTGGCACTCGCCGGCGGAACCGTCGTGCTTCTGCTGATCCTGGTCGCGATCCTCGCGCCACTGATCACCCACCTCGCGGGCCAGTCGCCGGACGACTACCACGAAGACCTGATCGACCCCCTCTTCTCGACGCCGACGGGCTCCCTCGGCGGCATCAGCGCGGACCACTGGTTCGGCGTCGAGCCGGTCAACGGCCGCGACATCTTCGCCCGGATCGTCTACGGCGCCCAGGTCTCGCTGCTCGTCGGCTTCCTCTCCGCCGTCGTCGCGGTGGTCTTCGGCACCGTCCTCGGTGTCCTCGCCGGCTACTTCGGCGGCTGGTTCGACTCGCTGATCAGCCGCGTGATGGACATGCTGCTCTCGTTCCCGCAGCTGCTGTTCATCATCGCGCTCGTCTCCGTCATGCCGAACGACATGCTGGGCCTGAGCGGCAGTGGTGTGCGGATCCTGGTGATGATCCTGGTGATCGGCTTCTTCGGCTGGCCGTACGTCGGCCGTGTCGTCCGCGGCCAGACGCTCTCCCTGCGCGAGCGGGAGTACGTCGAGGCGGCCCGCAGCCTCGGCGCCGGGCAGACGTACATCCTGTTCAAGGAGCTGCTGCCCAACATCGTCGCGCCGATCATCGTCTACACCACGATGATGATCCCCACGAACATCCTCACCGAGGCGGCCCTGAGCTTCCTGGGCGTAGGGGTGAAGCCCCCCACCGCTTCCTGGGGGCAGATGCTGTCCTCCGCGGTGAGCTACTACGACGCCGACCCGATGTACATGATCATCCCGGGTCTGGCGATCTTCATCACCGTGCTGTCCTTCAACCTCCTGGGGGACGGCGTGCGTGACGCGCTCGACCCCAAGGGTTCGCGCTGAACTGCGGTACACCGAAGCCCGTTCCTTCCACACGGGCAGTTACTCACACGGAGGATCCGAGATCGTGACATCCCTACGCACCAGAGGCCGGCGCAAGCAGGTCATCGCCGCCGCGTTCGTGACCGCGGCCCTGCTGGGCACCGCGGCGTGCGGCGGCGGCAACACGAAGGACGAGGGCGGCAAGAGCGGCGCCGCGGGCTTCGACGCGGCCAACAACAAGGTCGCCAACGCGTCCGACAAGAAGGGCGGCGAGCTCAAGTTCGCGAGCGTCCAGGACACGGACTCGTGGGACACCACGCGCGCCTACTACGGCGTCGTGTGGAACTTCATGCGGTACTACAGCCGCCAGCTGGTGACCAACAAGGCGGAGGCCGGCAAGCCGGGCGCCGAGGTCACCCCGGACCTGGCGACGGGTCTCGCGAAGGTCTCCCCCGACGGGAAGACCTACTCGTACACCCTGCGTGACGGGATCACCTGGGAGGATGGCAAGGCCATCACCTCCGAGGACGTCAAGTACGGCATCGAGCGCCAGTGGGCGCAGGACGTGCTGCCCGGCGGCCCCGTCTACCTGCGCGACGTCCTCGACCCGGACGGCAAGTACAAGGGCCCGTACAAGGACACGTCGAAGGACGGCCTGAAGGCCATCGAGACGCCGGACCCGAAGACGATCGTCTTCCACCTGCCGAAGCCGAACTCGGACTTCCAGGAGATGCTCGCCCTGACCTCCTCGTCCCCGGTCCGCAAGGACAAGGACACCAAGTCCAAGTACGGCCTGCACCCGTTCTCCTCGGGCCCGTACAAGTTCCAGTCCTACACCCCCAACAAGGGCACGGTGCTGGTCCGCAACACCGCCTGGAAGCAGTCCTCGGACCCGATCCGCAAGGCGCTCCCGGACAAGATCTCGATCACGATCTTCTCCAACCCGGACGAGATGGACAACCGCCTCCTCGCCGGTGAGTACGACCTCGACTTCTCGCAGACGGGCCTCGGTGTGCAGGCGCGCATCAAGGCGCTGAAGGAGGACAAGGGCAACCTGGACAACCCGGTCTCGGGTTACATCCGGTACGCCGCGTTCCCGCAGAGCGTGAAGCCGTTCGACAACATCCACTGCCGCAAGGCGGTCATCTACGGGGCCGACCACAAGTCGCTCCAGACCGCGCGTGGCGGCCCGCTCGCGGGTGGCGACATCGGCACCAACATGCTGCCCCCGTCGATCCCCGGCGCCGAAGGCCAGAAGTACGACCCGTACGGCGTCCTCGCCAACGACGGCGCGGCCAACATCGCGAAGGCCAAGGAAGAGCTCAAGGCCTGCGGTCAGCCCAACGGCTTCAAGACCACCATCGCGGTGCGTAACAACAAGCCCGTCGAGGTCGCCAGCGCCCAGTCGCTCCAGGCGTCGCTGAAGAAGATCGGCATCACCACCGAGCTCGACCAGTACGACGGCGCGCAGACCTCGGGCATCATCGGCAACCCGACGATCGTCAAGAACAAGAACTACGGCATCATCATCATGGGCTGGGGCCCCGACTTCCCGTCGGTCCAGGGCTACGGCGTGCCGCTGTGGGACAGCAAGTTCATCCTGCCCAGCGGTAACAACAACTTCGCCCTGATCAAGGACCCGAAGATCGACGCGAACTTCGACAAGTTCACCACCGAGCTCGACCCCGCGAAGAAGGTCTCCATCGCGACCGAGATCAACCACCAGGTGAGCGAGGGCGCGTACTACCTGCCCTTCACGTTCGAGAAGTTCATCAACTGGCGTTCCACCCGGCTGACCAACGTGTACACCACGGACGGCTACGCCGGTAACTACGACTTCGTCAACCTCGGTGTTGTGAAGTAACCACCTTCGGTACACCCGCCGTACGGCACGAAAGGCAGGTGAAGGCCGGCGTGGCGTGACCGCGGGCCATCGGACGAACTCCGGTGGCCCGCGGTCCCGCCGCAGGGCCGAGAGCAGTGCTCGCATACCTCATCAGGCGGCTCATGGCCGTCGCAGTGATGCTGGTGGTCATCATGTTGGTGGTCTTCTGCATCTTTTTCCTTGTCCCCAAGTGGGCGGGCGTCGACCCGGCCACGATGTACGTGGGCAAGGTGTCCGACGCCGCGGCCGTCGAGGCCGTCCGGCAGAAGCTCCAACTGGGCGACCCGATCTTCGTCCAGCTCTGGGAGTTCTTCAAGGGCATTTTTGTCGGACGCACGTATTCGTCCGGCGGTGACGTCACCAAGTGTGCGGCTCCCTGCTTCGGTTACTCGTTCCGCACGGAGCAGGCCATCTGGCCGCAGCTCACCTCAGCTCTGCCGGTGACCCTGGCGCTGGCTCTGGGTGCGGCCGTCCTGTGGCTGGTCTTCGGTCTCGCGGCGGGTGTCCTGTCGGCGCTCAAGCGTGGTTCCTTCTGGGACCGCGGCGCGATGATCGTCGCGCTGAGCGGCGTCTCGCTCCCCATCTACTTCACCGGTCTGCTCTCCCTGGCGGTGTTCCACTACAGCCTGGGCTGGCTCGACGCCAAGTACGTACCACTGGACCAGAGCTTCACCGGCTGGTTCGGCGGCATGATCCTGCCCTGGGTCACGCTCGCGTTCCTGTACGCGGCGATGTACGCCCGCATCACCAGAGCCACCATGCTGGAGGTGATGGGTGAGGACTACATCCGTACCGCCAGGGCCAAGGGCCTGACCGAACCGGTCGTCATCGGCAAGCACGCCATGCGCTCCACGATGACGCCGATCCTGACCCTGCTCGGCATGGACCTCGGCGCCCTCATCGGCGGCGCGATCCTGACCGAGACGACCTTCAGCCTCCCCGGCCTCGGCCAGGCCGTGCTGGAGGGAATCAAGACCGGAGACCTGCCGGTGATTCTCGGTGTCACGCTGATCACGTCGGTCGCGGTCATCCTCGCGAACCTGCTCGTGGACATCCTGTACGCCGTGATCGACCCTCGAGTGAGGCTCGCATGACCGACCTGAGCAAGACGGGCTCCGCCCCCGGCGAGCCCGTCGCCACAGGCTCCCGCCCCTCCGAGGCCTTTCTCGACGTACGAGACCTCCGCGTCCACTTCCCCACGGACGACGGCATCGTCAAGTCGGTCGACGGCCTCAGCTTCCAGCTGGAGAAGGGCAAGACCCTCGGCATCGTCGGCGAGTCCGGCTCCGGGAAGTCCGTCACCTCGATGGGCATCATGGGGCTGCACACCACCGGTCAGTACGGCAAGCGCAAGGCACAGGTCTCCGGAGAGATCTGGCTGAACGGCGAGGAACTGCTCTCCGCCTCACCGGACCGGGTGCGCAAGCTCCGCGGCCGGGACATGGCGATGATCTTCCAGGACCCGCTGTCGGCCCTGCACCCGTACTACACCATCGGCAAGCAGATCATCGAGGCCTACCAGGTCCACCACAACGTGGACAAGAAGGCCGCGCGCCGCCGTGCCATCGAGATGCTCGACCGCGTCGGCATCCCGCAGCCCGACAAGCGCGTGGACTCCTACCCGCACGAGTTCTCGGGCGGTATGCGGCAGCGCGCGATGATCGCGATGTCCCTGGTCAACAACCCCGACCTGCTGATCGCCGACGAGCCGACCACGGCTCTCGACGTGACGGTCCAGGCCCAGATCCTGGACCTGATCCGCGACCTCCAGAAGGAGTTCGGCTCCGCGGTCATCATCATCACGCACGACCTGGGCGTCGTCGCCGAACTGGCCGACGACATCCTCGTGATGTACGGCGGCCGGTGCATCGAGCGCGGGCCCGCGGAGCAGGTCTTCTACCAGCCCCGGCACCCCTACACCTGGGGTCTGCTCGGTTCCATGCCGCGCATCGACAGGGAACAGACCGAGCGCCTCATCCCGGTCAAGGGCTCCCCGCCCTCCCTGATCAACATGCCGACGGGCTGCGCCTTCAACCCGCGCTGCCCGTACGCCGACGTACCCAAGGGCAACATCACCCGCACCACGCGGCCCGAGTTGACCCAGGTCGAGAGCGGGCACTGGGCCGCCTGCCACATGTCGGAGCAGGACCGGGACCGCATCTGGACCGAAGAGATTGCGCCCAAGCTGTGAGCGAGGACAAAGACGTGACGATTCCCGCCCAGAGCGCCGGCTCCGGCGTCCTGAGCAAGGACCCCGCCCCGGGCGAGACCCTGCTCAAGGTCACCGGGCTCCAGAAGCACTTCCCCATCAGGAAGGGCCTGCTCCAGCGCCAGGTCGGCTCGGTCAAGGCCGTGGACGGCATCGACTTCGACGTGCGCGCCGGAGAGACGCTGGGCGTGGTGGGCGAGTCGGGCTGCGGCAAGTCGACCATGGGCCGGCTCATCACGCGCCTGCTGGAGCCGACCGGCGGCCAGGTCGAGTTCCAGGGCCGTGACATCTCGCACCTCGGTGTCCGCGGGATGCGCCCGATGCGGCGCGACGTCCAGATGATCTTCCAGGACCCCTACTCGTCGCTGAACCCGCGGCACACGATCGGCACGATCGTGTCCGCGCCGTTCAAGCTCCAGGGCGTCAACCCCGAGGGCGGCGTCAAGCAGAAGGTCCAGAGCCTGCTGGAACTGGTGGGGCTCAGCCCCGAGCACTACAACCGGTACCCGCACGAGTTCTCCGGCGGCCAGCGCCAGCGCATCGGCATCGCCCGCGCGCTCGCGCTCAACCCCAAGCTCGTCGTCGCCGACGAGCCGGTCTCCGCGCTCGACGTGTCGATCCAGGCGCAGGTGGTCAACCTGCTGGACGACCTCCAGGACGAGCTGGGCCTGACGTACGTGATCATCGCCCACGACCTGTCGGTCATCCGGCACGTCTCGGACCGGATCGCGGTCATGTATCTGGGCAAGATCGTGGAACTGGCGGACCGTGAGTCGCTGTACTCGGCTCCGATGCACCCGTACACGAACGCGCTGATGTCCGCCGTGCCCGTCCCGGACCCCCGGCGGCGTGGCGTGAAGAGCGACCGCATCCTGCTCAAGGGCGACGTGCCGTCGCCGATCTCGCCGCCGACCGGGTGCCGCTTCCACACGCGGTGCTGGAAGGCCACGGAGATCTGCAAGACGGTCGACCCGCCGATGCAGATGCTGAAGCCGGGCCAGCAGGTGGCGTGCCACCACCCGGAGAACGCGCCCGACCAGGCGCCGCAGGACACGGTGCTGCTGTCGGCGGCCCGGGACGCGATCGAGCTGGTCGACGTGACGCCGAAGGCGGCGGCGGAGCCGGAGGTTTCCGCGGTGGCGTCCGAGGACGTGGCTTCTTCGGCTGACCCCGAGGTGGAGGCGGCTTCCGAGAAGCCGGACGCCTCCAAGGAGTAAGGGCGGAGAAGAGGCGGGCCGGGAGGCTCCTGGTACCCCGGCCCGGGGTGCCCGGCACAATGACCGGGTGCTCCACGACCTCTTCACCCCCTCCGTCCAGCACGCCCTGGACCTCGCCGGTATCTTCGTCTTCGCGATATCCGGCGCCCTGCTCGCCGTCCGGAAGAACTTCGACGTCTTCGGCATGGCGGTGCTCGCCGAGGTCACCGCTCTGGGCGGCGGGTTGTTGCGTGACGTGGTCATCGGGGCGGTGCCGCCGGCAGCCTTCACCGATCTCGGCTACTTCTCCACCCCGCTGGTGGCGACCGCGCTGGTGTTCTTCCTGCATCCCCAGGTCGAGCGGATCCAGGGCGCGGTCAACGTCTTCGACGCGGCGGGGCTGGGGCTCTTCTGTGTGACGGGTACCACCAAGGCGTACGACCACGGGCTCGGGCTGACCGCGTCCGCGGCCCTGGGGTTGGCGACGGCGGTCGGCGGCGGGGTGCTGCGTGACGTCCTGGCCAACGAGGTGCCGTCGCTGCTGCGCTGGGACCGCGATCTGTACGCGGTGCCGGCGATCGTGGGGGCGGGGGTGGTGGCGGTGTGCATACGGTTCGACGCGCTGAACGGGGTGACGAGTGGGGTGGCCGTGGTGACGGCGTTCGCGCTGCGGCTGCTGGCGATGCGCTTCCACTGGCGCGCCCCCCGAGCCTGGAACCGCCACTGACGGCCCGCACCCACTCGTCCTCAATCGCCGGACGGGCTGGGGTTGGCTCGGGCCCGTTGCCCGTGCGGGTCAAGGACGTCCTCAATCGCCGGACGGGCTTGAGGGGGTTGCGGTCGGGCGTGACCGTTGCGGTCAAAGATGTCCTCAATCGCCGGACGGGCTGGAATTGTTGCGCCCGATGTCCCGTGCGGGTCAAAGACGTCCTCAATCGCCGGACGGGCTTGAAAAGCCGGATGGGCCCGATTGTTTGGACCCGACCCCGGCGACAAGCCGCGCCGGCGCATCCGGCCCGCAGCGGGCACCATCAAGCCCGTCCGGCGATTGAGGACAACGGTGACCGCAACGCGGGCACCCACCCGCGCGGCCCGACGGCCCCGAAGCCCGTTCGGCGATTGAGGACAAAGCAATGACCCGCGCGGCCCCCCGCCCCCGCAGCTCGTAGAATCGGGGGCATCATGGCTTACCTCGACCACGCCGCCACCACCCCGATGCTGCCTGAGGCGATCGAGGCGATGACCGCTCAGCTCGGCCTCGCCGGCAACGCCTCCTCGCTCCACGCCCCCGGCCGCCGGGCCCGCCGTACCGTCGAGGAGGCTCGCGAGGCGCTCGCGGAGGCCCTCGGCGCGCGGCCCAGCGAGGTGGTCTTCACCTCGGGCGGCACGGAGGCCGACAACCTCGCCGTGAAGGGCCTGTACTGGTCCCGCCGCGACGCGGACCCGGCCAGGACGCGCGTGCTGGCCAGCCCCGTGGAGCACCACGCCGTCCTCGACGCCGTCGACTGGCTCGGCGCGCACGAGGGCGCGAACGTCGAGTACCTGCCGGTCGACCCGTACGGCAGGGTCCACCCCGGGACGCTGCGCGAGGCGATCGCCCGCAACCCCGACGACGTGGCCCTCGCCACCGTCATGTGGGCCAACAACGAGATCGGCACCCTCACCCACGTACCCGAACTGGCCGAGGTCGCCGCCGAGTTCGGCATCCCGCTGCACTCCGACGCCGTCCAGGCCTTCGGCCAGGCCGAGGTCGACTTCGGCGCCTCGGGGCTCGCCGCGATGACCGTCTCCGGCCACAAGATCGGTGGCCCGTACGGCATCGGCGCGCTCCTGCTGGGCCGCGAGTACACCCCCGTCCCCGTCCTGCACGGCGGCGGTCAGGAACGCCACGTGCGCTCCGGCACCCTCGACGTGCCGGCCGTCGCCGCGTTCGCCGTCGCGGGCCGGCTCGCCGCCGAGGGGCGCGCGGCCTTCGCGCGGGAGATCGGCGGTCTGCGGGACGAACTGGTCGACGCGGTACGGAAGTCCGTCCCCGACGCGGTCCTCGGCGGCGACCCCGTCGACCGCCTCCCCGCCAACGCGCACTTCAGCTTCCCCGGTTGTGAGGGCGACTCGCTGCTCCTCCTGCTCGACGCCCAGGGCATCGCCTGCTCGACGGGCTCGGCGTGCACGGCGGGGGTCGCCCAGCCCAGCCACGTCCTGCTGGCCACCGGCTGCGACCCCGACCTGGCGCGCGGCACGTTGCGCTTCTCGCTCGGCCACACGTCGACCCGCGAGGACGTCGACGCGCTCGCGGCGGCGATCGGCCCCGCCGTCGACCGGGCCAGGAACGCCGGGCTGAGCTGAGCCGGGCCGGGCCCGGGGGCGCCCGCCCGCGCCGCACGCGTCATCGCGCCAGATCGCGTACCGCGTCCGCCACGGCCCGGAAGTCCTTGCGCAGGATCTTGGAGTGGTTGCTCGCGACCTTCGCGCTGACCTGGATGTTCGGGTTGCGGGTGAGCACCGGGCCCAGGTCGGCGCGGATACGCTCCATCAACTCCGCCTCCCCGCCCAGGTTCCCGCCGCTGGCGAGCACGTACCGGGCGGGGACGGTGATGCCGTCGAGCACCGGATCGAGGACGGCGGGCGCGCAGAGTTCGTTGATCTCGATGTTGATCTCCGCGTGCCGCTCCGCGCTCATCCGCGCGGCCAGGCCGAGCGGCCGGGCGACCGGGAACAGCGGGCTCAACCGCCGGAACAGCTTGCGTATCTGCTCCCGGGCGGCGTCGTCGAGCCACTCGTGCGGCAGGGCGCCGTCCACGGACACCGCCGCCCGGGTGCGCTCCGGGTGGCGCGAGGCCCAGTGCATCGCGATCATCGCGCCGTACGACCAGCCCACCAGGATCGGCCGCTCCACGCCCCGGGCGGTGAGGACCGCGTCGAGGTCGCGGAGGCACGCCTCGAACGAGTAGTCCGTGGCCCGTTCCGACTTGCCCCGGGCGCGCTCGTCGTAGGTGATGTGCCGGTAGCCGCCGCCGAGTTCGGCGATGACGCGCCGCCAGTGGGACTGGTCGGCGTAGGAGCCGTTGAGGTAGACGACGGCCTGTCCCGCGCCGCCGGTGTCGGTCACGGCGAGGGCGGTGTCGTCGATCGCCACCATGCCGGTCCAGGGGGAGTTCCGTTCTGTCACGGTGTGCCTTCTTCCGGTCGGGAGGGAGTGGTCTAGAGGCCGCGCGCGGTGATGTCGCCGTACGACGTCGTCGCGTGGATGTGCACGGCCGCGTCCGCGCCCTCGGTGTTCCTGAGCGCGTTGTGGATCCGGCCGTAGGCGGTACGGGCGTCCAGGGAGCCGGAGACCCCGCGCGGCGTGCCGACCGTCACGTCGCCGGCCTCGGTGCGCAGTTCGAGGGTGCCGCGCAGGGCCTCGGTGATCCGGATGTCGCCCTTCTGGGTGCTGATCTCCGCCGGGCCGCCCAGGCGGCCGACCGCGATGTCGCCGGCGAGGAGGGTGAGGCGGGCGGCGGCCGTCTCGTCGAGCTTGACCGAGCCGTGCGCGCCCTCGAAGGTGACGTCGCCGAGCTGCCCGACGCCCCGGAACTCGGCGCTCGCCGCCTTGGCCTCGACGCGGGAGCCGGCGGGCAGTTGGACCGTGACCTCGACGGCTCCGGGGTCGCGGAGGCTCCGGGTCTCCGCCGGCGCGGCCTCGATCCGGAGGACGCCGTCGCCGTACGCGACCGAGATCCGCTCCGCCGCCTTCACGTCGCGGCTCTTCGAGGGGTCCGCGGGCAGGATCTCGACCGTGGTGTCGGCCCGGTCGGCGGCGATGAACCGGACGCGGCCGGCGGGGAGGTCGAGGACGGCGGAGACCGGGGCGGGGGTGGTGAACTTCTGCATGGTTTCTTCCTTCGGGTTGTTGTTTCCGATGAGAGAAACGCTACGTTGCATTCATGGAATGCTCAACGGTGTTGTTGCGCTCGGATCGCATCTATGCAGCTCAGGGCTAGGAAGTTGTTGCAATGGAGTTGCCGGTTAATGCAACGCAGGTCGACGTTCGTTGCAATGGAATGGAGGTGAACGCTATGGTGCGACCACCGAGGCGACAAGACCGAGGACGACAAAGGGGAACGCCCATGCCGGGAGGCAGGCTCACGCACGAGGAACGCCGGGGGATCGCCCAGGGCCTGGCCGACGGCCTCGCCTACGCGGAGATCGCCAGGCGTCTCGACCGTCCGACCTCGACGGTCACCCGCGAGGTGATGCGGAACGGCGGCCCCACCGCGTACCGCGCCGACCTGGCCCACCGCGCGACCGAACACCGCGCCCACCGGCGCCCGCGGACCGCCTCCCCGCGCGTGGGGGCGCCCCCGCAGGGGCAGGGGCGGGACGACGAGGTCGTGCGCGCGTACGAGGAGGTGTTCACCACCGTCCTCATGGCGTCCGGCGCGCCCCGGATGATGTCACGGGTGCTGGCCTGCCTGACCCTCACCGACGCGGGCAGCCTCACCGCGTCCGAGCTCGTCCAGCGCCTCCAGGTCAGCCCGGCGTCGGTCTCGAAGGCGGTCGCGTTCCTGGAGGAGCAGGGCCTCATCCGGCGGGAGCGGGACGAACGCCGCCGCGAGCGTTACGTCGTGGACGACGACGTCTGGTACCAGTCGATGATGGCCAGCGCCCGCTCCACCGCGCAGATCGTCGGCACGGCACGGGACGGCGTCGCCGTCCTCGGTGCCGGGACCGGGGCGGGCGTCCGGCTGGAGAACATCGCCCGCTTCCTCGACTTCGTCGCCGAGAGCATCACCCGCGCCGCGGAGCAGGCCCGCGAGATCCTGCACTCGAAGGCCGACACGGACCAGGACGACCAGGACGACCAGGACGACCAGGACGACCAGGGCGACGAGGACGCCCGCCGGGCAAACCCCTAGGCCTCCCGCGGTTTCGCGGTGGAGGGGGTCGAGGACGGCGTGGGGGAGGGGGCGGGGACCGGCTCCGGGTGGTCCCTCGCCTCCCGTACCAGCTTCAAGTACCGCGCCCAGTCCCAGTGCGGGCCCGGGTCCGTGTGGTCCGTGCCCGGCACCTCCACGTGGCCCATGATGTGCGTGCGGTCCACCGGTATGCCGTACCGCGCGCATATCCCCGCCGTCAGCCGCGCCGACGAGCGGTACATCGCCGTCGTGAACGACCTCTTGTCGTCCACGAACCCCTCGTGCTCGATGCCGATGGACCGTTCGTTGTACGTACGGTTCCCCGCGTGGAAGCCCACGTCCAACTCGCGGATCATCTGCGCCACATGGCCGTCCTTGCGCACCACGTAGTGCGCGGCGGCCGCGTGCCCCGGATCACGGAAGACCTTCAGCGCCGTCGCGTAACTGCCCTGGACGACATGGATCACCACCCGGTCCACGGTGTAGTCGTCCGGGCGGTCCGCCCGCCGCCAGTTCGCCGAGGAGGCCGCGACCCACTCCGCCGCCGCGTAGTCCAGCTCGCCCTCCTTGCGCGGCTTCTCGATGCCGGGCACCCGCCACCAGTACGGCGCCAGCCTGTCCCGCGCGAGCACCCCGCCGCCGACGACCGCCGCCGCGCCGCCGAGCAGCACCGCCCGCCGGCCGAGCCGGCCACCGTCCCCCCGGCCGGCCCTGTCGGCCCGCCGGCTCCCCTTTTTCTCGCCCATGTGATCGTCAACGCATACTCACGCGACGGTGGTTCCCGGGTCCACGTACTCTGGTGAGGCTATGACTCAGACAACCCAGCGTCCCCTCCGCGTGCTCGCCGCCATGTCCGGCGGTGTGGACTCCGCCGTCGCCGCCGCCCGCGCCGCCGAGGCGGGACACGACGTGACCGGCGTCCACCTGGCGCTCTCCGCGAACCCGCAGTCGTTCCGCACGGGCGCGCGGGGCTGTTGCACGATCGAGGACTCCCGCGACGCCCGCCGCGCCGCCGACGTCATCGGCATCCCGTTCTACGTGTGGGACCTGGCGGAACGCTTCCGCGAGGACGTCGTGGACGACTTCGTCGCCGAGTACGAGGCGGGCCGCACGCCCAACCCGTGCCTGCGCTGCAACGAGAAGATCAAGTTCGCGGCGCTCCTGGACAAGGCGCTCGCCCTCGGCTTCGACGCCGTCTGCACCGGCCACTACGCGACGGTCGTCACCGGCCCCGACGGGGCGCGCGAGCTGCACCGCGCGAGCGACATGGCCAAGGACCAGTCGTACGTCCTCGGGGTCCTCGACGAGCGCCAGCTCGCCCACGCGATGTTCCCGCTGGGCGACACCCTCACCACGAAGGACGAGATCCGCGCGGAGGCGGAGCGGCGGGGCCTGGCCGTGGCGAAGAAGCCCGACAGCCACGACATCTGCTTCATCGCGGACGGCGACACCCAGGGCTTCCTGGCGAAGCGCCTCGGCAAGGCCGAGGGCGACATCGTCGACGAGTCCGGCGCCAGGATCGGCAGCCACGAGGGCGCGTTCGGCTTCACGATCGGCCAGCGCAAGGGGCTGCGGATCGGCCACCCGGCCGCCGACGGCAAGCCGCGCTACGTCCTGGACATCTCGCCGGTGGACAACACCGTCACCGTCGGCCCGGCCGCCGCGCTGGACGTCACCGCCCTGACCGCGATCAAGCCCCGCTGGTGCGGCGGTACGGCTCCGGAGGGACGGGGCACGTACACCGCGCAGCTGCGCGCCCACGGCGACGAGACCCCCGTCGAGGCGGAGCTGTCCGACGGCACCCTGCGCGTCACCTTCGACGCCCCGGTCCGCGGGGTGGCCCCGGGCCAGGCGATCGTGCTCTACGACGGCACCCGCGTGGTCGGCTCGGCGACGATCGCGACGACCGAGCGGCGCCGTACGGACGCGCTGGCGGGCTGACAGCGGCCCAGGCGTCCTCCTGCCGGCGTCCTCGGACCGGCAGCGGACCGGCGGCGGGCCGGCACCGGACCGGCATCCCGGGGACGGGATGCCGACCTCCTCAGGAAGGGCTCACCCATCGTGGCCGAACACCGGCTGGAGTCCGTGCCCGGCACGGTCACCCACGTCTTCTCGCGCGACCTGCCCCCGGTGCTGACCGTCGACCCCGGGGACACCGTCGTCGTCCACTCGCTCGACGCCTCGGGCCACCTGGAGCGGCAGCGCACCCCCGGGGAGCCGCGCCCCAGGATGTTCCCCGGCCGGCCCGGGCACTGCCTCGTCGGCCCGATCGCCGTGCGCGGCGCCCGCCCCGGGACCGCGCTCGCGGTGCGGGTCGAGTCGCTGCGTCCCGACCCGTGGGGCTGGACGGTGTCCGCCGCGGCGGACACCCCGCTGAACCGGCGTCTCGGGCTCACGGACACCGACCCGTCCTGGCTGCTGTGGGAGCTGGACGCCGACGCGGGCACGGGCACGAACCAGTACGGCCACACCGTGTCGCTGGCGCCCTTCCTCGGCGTCATCGGCCTGCCGCCCGCCGAACCGGGCGAGCACCCGACCGTGCCGCCCCGGGTGGCGGGCGGCGGCAACATCGACTGCCGGGAGCTGGTCGCGGGATCCACGCTGTACCTGCCGGTCACCGTGGACGACGCGCTGCTGTGCGTCGGGGACGGCCACGCGGCCCAGGGGGACGGCGAGGTGTCCGGTACGGCGGTGGAGTGCGGCATGACCACCCGGCTGACGCTCGACGTGGAGACGGCTCCGCCCGTACCGACCGTGCACGCGGTGACCCCGGCGGGACGGATCACCTTCGGCTTCGACGCGGACCTCAACGAGGCGTCGGCGCAGGCGCTCGACGCCATGCTGACCTGGATGGGCTCCCTCTTCGGGCTGGACCGCGCCACGGCGCTGGCGCTGGCCAGCGCGACGGTCGACCTGCGGGTCACGCAGGTCGCCAACCAGGTGTGGGGCGTGCACGCACTGCTGCCGACCGGCGCGGTGGGCACGGACCGTTAGGACGAGGGGCTCGGCGGCGCGGGCGCGGGCGGTGGTCGGCGTCACGCTGTGAAGAACTCCGTCAGCACCGGCGCCAGTACATGCGGCGCCACCTCGTGCGTCTGGCCCGTCAGGGTGCGGTGACGGCCGCGGGGCAGGGCCGTGGCCACTGCCTTCGCGGCCGTGCGTAACGCTCTCGTACTGGCCCCGCCGTCCACCACCATCCCCCGCGTCCCGATCGCCGCCAGCCGCTCCTGCGGGACCGGCTCCAGGCCCACCAGGGCGTTGTCGTACGCCAGGGTGTGCGCGAGCGCCGTCAGGCCCGGCCAGAGCGGCGAGCGGCGCATTCCCGCGATCAGGTCGCGCGGCGTGCCCACCATCGACAGGAACAGCTCGACCGCGCCGTCCCGCCGCCCCTGCGCCAGCAGGCTCGTCAGCCGCTCGGTGAAGGCCGTGCGGTCCGGCAGGACCGACGGGTCGGTGGGGTACGGGGGCTCGTACAGCGCGAACTGCGTGATCGGCAGCCCGGCCGCCGCCGCCTCCAGCACGAGGATCGCCCCCGCCGACACCCCGTACACGGAAGCGCTCCCGCCCGCCTCCGCGAGGAGGCTCGCCAGGTCCTCGATCTCGCGCCGCACCTCGTACGGGCCGGTGTCACCGCTCGCGCCGCGCCCCCGGCGGTCGTACACGAACACCTCGAAGCGCGGCGCGAGCAGCTCGGCGAGCCGGGTCTCCGTCTCGGCGGTGCCGAGGGTTCCGCTCACCAGGATCAGGGGCGGTCCGCCGCCGGTCCGCCGGTACGCGATGAGGGTGCCGTCCCCCGACTTCGCCTTGCACGCAATGTTCATACCGGGGGAGACCGGCGGGCCCCGCACAACTCATCGCTCACGGGCGAAGATTCTTTTCGCGGGCCCGTTCAGACCGCCAGGACCTCGGTGTCGTAGAAGCAGAAGTGCCCCTTGATCTGCGCGACCTCCGCCTTCGGCTCCTCGTATCCCCAGACCAGGTCCGGCGCGTCGGGCAGCGACCAGTACGACGCGTCGCCCTTCCACGGACAGTGGGTGCTGGTGTCGGACGGGGTCAGCAACTCGGTCCTGACGTCCTGCGGCGGGATGTAGTACCGGACCGGCAGGCCCGTCTCGCGCAGGAGCAGCGGACGGCGGCTCTCGGCGACCACCTGCCCGTCCCTGATCACCCGTACGTGCGTGGTGCCCTGCTCGATGGTGATGGTGTGGCCTGCGGCCATGATCGTCAGTCCCCTCGGGAGGTGCGGCTCGGTGTGCGGCTCGGGAGCGGGGTGGTACGGCCCGGTCGTGCGCCGGGACGCGCTCACCCCACACCCTTCAGCACCGGACCGCCGCGTGGTCTTCCCGACATCCCGGCCTTTACGGTGGCCCGATGAACATCTGCGTCTTCCTCTCCGCCGCCGACCTCGACGAGCGCTACATACGCCCCGCCCGCGAGTTCGCCGAACTGATCGGCAAGGGCGGCCACACGCTGGTGTGGGGCGGCTCGGACACCGGGCTGATGGGGGTCGTCGCCGACGGGGTCGCGCGGGCCGGCGGCCGGCTGGTCGGCGTCTCCGTGGAGTTCCTGGCGGGCTCGGCCCGGGCCGACGCCGACGAGATGGTCTTCGCCCGCGACCTCCCGGAGCGCAAGGCGCTGCTCCTCGACAAGGCCGACGCCGTCGTGATCATGGTCGGCGGGGCGGGCACGCTGGACGAGGCGACCGAGATCATCGAGCTCAAGAAGCACGGCCTGCACACCAAGCCGGTGGTCCTGCTCAACACGGCGGGCTTCTACGACGGCCTCAAGCAGCAGCTCCAGCGCATGGAGGCGGACGGCTTCCTGCCGCTGCCCCTCCTCGACCTGGTCTTCTTCGCCGAGGACGGGGTCGGCGCCCTCGCGTACCTGGAGGAATCACTCGGGGTGCGGTGAGCCCGGGGAGGCGGCGGGCGGCGGGGGTACGGGGCGGTGTCCGGGTGATGCGACGATGACCCCCATGGCTACCCATCTGATCACCGGTTCCGGCTCCGGCATAGGAGCGGTGGTCGCCCGCAGGCTCCACGAGCGCGGCGACGACCTGCTGCTCATCGCCCGTGACGCGGGGCGCGGCAAGGAGCTCACCGCGCTCTACCCCGGCTCCCGCGCGCTCGTCGGCGACCTCGCCGTGCCCGACCGGCTCGCCTGGGCCATGTCCCACCAGGTCCTGCCGGACCGCCTGGACTCGCTCCTGCACTTCGCCGGGGTGGTCGACCTCGGCCCCGTCGGCGACTTCTCGCCCAAGGGCTGGCACCACCAGCTCAACGTGAACCTGATCGCCCCGGCCGAACTGACCCGCCTCTTCCTGCCCCAGCTGCGGGCCGCCAAGGGGCAGGTGATCTTCGTCAACTCGGGCTCCGGGCTCAAGGCGAACGCCGAGTGGGCCGCGTACGCAGCGTCGAAGCACGGGCTCAAGGCGCTCGCCGACGCGCTGCGCGAGGAGGAGCGGCCGAACGGGGTCCGGGTGACCTCCGTATACCCGGGGCGTACGGCGACCCCGATGCAGATCAAGATCCACCAGCACGAGGGCAAGGAGTACGACGCGTCGACCGTGATCGACCCGGAGTCGGTGGCGACGGCGTTCCTCACCGCGCTCGACCTGCCGCGCGACGCGGAGATCCACGACATGACCGTCAGGCCCGGCCGATGAGCGACGAGCGCCCCGGCACCGACCCGCGAGCCGCCCTGCCGTGGGGGCCCGCGACCGGGGTCGGGTCCATGCCCGGCGGGGACGCCCGGGAGACGGCCCGTCAGGTCACCGGGACCTTCGAGGACTTCCCGTACCTGGCGGAACTGCCCGCCCGCGGACCCGGCGCCGACATGATCGGCCGGACGGTCGGCCTGCTCGCCGAGGTCTACGCGCGCGTGGAGCCCAGCGGCTGGCGCGTCGGCGACCGGCCGGGCCGGGACACCAGGCGGGCCCGGTCCTGGCTGGGCGAGGACCTCGACGCGCTGGAGGAGTTCACCCAGGGGTACGAGGGCGCGCTCAAGGTCCAGGCCGTCGGACCGTGGACCCTGGCCGCCTCCCTGGAGCTGCGCAACGGCGAGTCGGCCCTCAGCGACCCCGGCGCCTGCCGGGACCTCACGGCGTCCCTGGTCGAGGGGCTCACCGCGCACCTCGCGGACGTACGCCGCCGCATCCCCGGCGCGCGGGTGGTCCTCCAGCTCGACGAGCCGTCCCTCACCGCCGTCCTGCGCGGCCACGTCCGGTCGGCCAGCGGCTACCGCACGCACCGCGCGGTCGACCGGCAGCTGGTCGAGGACGCGCTCCGGCGGGTCGCCGGGGTCGCGGAGGGCGCGGTCGTCGTGCACTCGTGCGCGCCCGACGTGCCCTTCGCCCTGCTGCGCCGGGCTGGCGCGGCCGGCGTCTCCTTCGATTTCGGCCTCCTCACGGAGCGTGACGAGGAGACGATCGGCGAGGCGGTGGAGGCCGGGACGCGACTCTTCGCCGGGGTGGTGCCGGGCACCGACACCGCATTGTCAGACCCTGCCGGTAGCGTCATGGGTGTCAGGACGCTGTGGCGCAGGCTGGGGCTGAATCCGGGGACTCTCGCCGAGTCCCTGGTGGTCACCCCGTCGTGCGGTCTCGCGGGGGCCTCTCCCGCGTACGCACGCGAGGCGCTCGCCCACTGCGTCCGGGCGGCGAGATCGCTCGCGGACAACCCAGAGTGACGGTAACGGGAGGACCAAGACGGTGGCCGGCGAAAACCACGCACAGCCCGCATCGGTGCCCGCGCAGGCGCGCGAGAAGCACGCGCAGCTCGCTGAGCAGATCGAGGAGCACCGCTTCCGGTACTACGTGAAGGACCAGCCGGTCGTCAGCGACGCCGAGTTCGACCGGCTGCTGCGCACCCTGGAGGCGCTGGAGGACGAGTATCCCGAGCTGCGGACGCCGGACTCGCCCACCCAGAAGGTCTCGGGGGCGTACGAGACGGACTTCACGGCCGTCCAGCACCGCGAGCGCATGCTGTCGCTGGACAACGCGTTCGACGACGAGGAGCTGGCCGCCTGGGCCGACCGGGTCGCCAAGGACGTCGGCACCACCGACTACCACTTCCTGTGCGAGCTCAAGGTGGACGGCCTCGCGGTCAACCTCACCTACGAGCACGGCAGGCTGACCCGCGCCGCCACCCGCGGCGACGGGCGGACGGGCGAGGACATCACGCCCAACGTCCGCACGATCCAGGAGATCCCGCACCGGCTGGCGGGGGACCGGATCCCCGCCCTGGTCGAGATCCGCGGCGAGGTCTACTTCCCGATGGACGCGTTCCAGGAGCTGAACGCACGGCTGGTGGAGGCCGGGGACAAGCCCTTCGCCAACCCCCGTAACGCGGCGGCGGGTTCGCTGCGCCAGAAGGACCCCAAGATCACCGCCACCCGCCCGCTGCACATGGTCGTGCACGGCATCGGCGCGCGCGAGGGCTTCGACATCGACCGCCTCTCGCACGCCTACGAGCTGCTGAGGGAGTGGGGCCTGCCCACGGCCCGGCACAACCGGGTGGTCGACGGCCTGGAGCAGGTCCGGGAGTTCATCACCACCTTCGGCGAGCGGCGCCACTCCGTGGAGCACGAGATCGACGGCGTGGTCGTCAAGCTCGACGAGATCTCCCTCCAGGGCCGCCTGGGCTCCACCTCGCGCGCCCCGCGCTGGGCGATCGCGTGGAAGTACGCGCCGGAGGAGGTCAACACCAAGCTGCTCAACATCCGGGTGGGCGTGGGCCGCACGGGCCGCGTCACGCCGTACGCGCAGGTGGAGCCGGTCACGGTCGCGGGCTCCGAGGTCGAGTTCGCCACGCTGCACAACCAGGAAGTCGTGAAGTCCAAGGGCGTCTGGATCGGCGACACGGTGGTCCTGCGCAAGGCGGGGGACGTCATCCCGGAGATCCTCGGCCCGGTGGTGGACCTGCGCCCCGAGGACGCGTACGAGTTCGAGATGCCCGCCGAGTGCCCCGAGTGCGGTACGGCGCTGCGCGCGATGAAGGAGGGCGACATCGACCTCCGCTGCCCCAACGCCCGCTCCTGCCCCGCCCAGTTGCGCGAGCGGCTGTTCTACCTCGGCAGCCGCAAGAGCCTGGACATCGAGAACTTCGGCTATGTGGCCGCCGCCGCCCTGACGAGGCCGCTGGAGCCCGCCACGCCGCCGCTGCTGGACGAGGGCGACCTGTTCGACCTGACCGTCGATCAGCTGCTGCCCATCAAGGCGTATGTCCTGGACCAGGACAGCGGGTTGCCCAAGCGCGACGCGAAGACCGGCGAGGACAAGATCGTCACGGTCTTCGCCAACCAGAAGGGCGAGCCGAAGACCAACACCCTGGCGATGCTGGAGCACATCGCCGCCGCCCGGCAGCGCCCGCTGGCCCGGATCATCACGGGTCTGTCGATCCGTCATGTCGGCCCGGTCGCCTCCGAGGCGCTGGCCCGCGAGTTCCGCTCCCTCGACCGGATCGAGCAGGCCTCCCAGGAGGAGCTG
Source organism: Streptomyces liangshanensis (assembly GCF_011694815.1). Taxonomy (NCBI): domain Bacteria; kingdom Bacillati; phylum Actinomycetota; class Actinomycetes; order Kitasatosporales; family Streptomycetaceae; genus Streptomyces; species Streptomyces liangshanensis. The sequence continues at coordinate 2,274,434 of NZ_CP050177.1, read as the reverse complement.
GCCGCCGTCGAGGGCGTCGGGCCGACCATCGCCGCCTCCGTCAAGGAGTGGTTCGAGGTCGACTGGCACCGCGAGATCCTGCGCAAGTGGCGGGCGGCGGGCGTCCGTACGGAGGACGAGGGCGGCGGCGAGGACGAGGGCCCGCGGCCGCTGGCCGGCCTCACGGTCGTGGTCACCGGCACCCTGGAGCGGTTCACCCGCGACGGGGCGAAGGAGGCGCTCCAGGCCCTCGGCGCGAAGGTCGCCGGCGCCGTGTCGAAGAAGACGGCGTTCGTGGTGGCGGGCGAGAATCCCGGGTCCAAGTACGACAAGGCCATGCAGCTCAAGGTGCCGGTCCTGGACGAGGCGGGATTCGGCATTCTGCTCGAACAGGGCCCGGAGGCCGCCACGGAGGCCGCGGTGACCCCCGAGGACCCCGCCGGGACCCCGGAGGCCACCGTGGCGGAGGAAGCCCCGGCGAAGGCGGCCGGGCAGGCGGCCGAGGAGGACCCCGCGAAGGCGGCCGAGTAGGCCGCTGAGCAGGCCTCCGACCCGGACGCCCGGTCAGGACCCGCGGAGCGGCGGGCCGTAGCGGCCGGATCGGGGGCTCAAGCTCACCCGTTCGGCACATATCCGTGGGATACGGATGGGCGGGTTGCATTCGGGCAACAGCTGTAGAGCGCTGCCCGTCAGGGCACTTGGCGGCCTACTGTTGAGACGTGCGCCTGTCGTGCACGGCCGCGTGGAGGGATACCGGCCGTGGTGGCATGACGACGTGCCATCGCGTGGCATCGGCTCCGCCGGCTGTGAGAGGGACGGGAATGAAACCGACCGAGAGCGCCGCCCCGGTCTCACCCCCGCGCGGTTTCGCGGCATTTGCGGGGATGACGGAGAGATTCCCCGCCGCTGTCGTGGGACTCGCCGCGGTCGTGCTGGCCACCGGCATCGTCCGCACGGTCCAGCAGGACCGCGCGCTCTTCCCCGGCGGCACCGAAGGCTGGGCGCTGGCCGTCCTCACCGGCATCATCGTCGGGCACCTCGTCGCGCTCGGCCGTGACCGCTGGTGGGGCGGCACCGGCTCCGGCGCCGCCCTGACCCTCGCCGTCCTGCTGCTGTACGGGTGGGTGCCGGCCGGACTGGTCAGCCTCGCCGTCGTGGTGCTCGTCGGGGTCGCCCGCCGCCACCGCTGGCGCCAGGGCGTCCTGAACGGCGCCGCCGACATCCTCGGCATAGGCTCCGCCGCCCTCGTCCTCGCGCTCTTCGGGGACGTACCCACCGTCGCCGACCCCTGGCAGCCGCCCGACTGGGGGATCGGCGGCGTCGCCGAGATCGTGCTCGCCGCCTGCGCGCACCTCGTCGTCATGCGCGTCCTGCTCTGGTACGCGCTCACCCCGCAGGGCGGCGGCCTGCCCCACCTCGCCCGTACGGCCCTGATGCGCCAGGGACTGGTCGCCGCGGCCCTGCTCGGCATCGCCCCGCTGATCTGCGTGGTCGCGATCGCCCTGCCGGTGCTCCTGCCGCTCTTCTCCATCCCGCTCATCGCCCTCGACTCCACCCTGTGGATCGCCCGGGCACGGGCCGAGGAGCAGCTGCGCGACCCGCTCACCGGCCTGCCCAACCGCCAGTGGCTGCTGGAGCGCACCTGGTCCGCGCTGGAGGAGGCCGAGTCCCTGGGCGCCCGGTCCGCGCTCGTCCTGATAGACCTCGACCGCTTCCGCTCCGTCAACGACACCCTGGGCCATCTCGCCGGTGACCGGCTCCTGTTGCAGATAGCGGACCGGCTGCGCCTCGCCCTGCCGCAGGGCGCGGAGGCGGCCAGGCTCGGCGGCGACGAGTTCGCCGTGCTGCTCCCGACGTGCGACTCCACGACCAGCGCGCAGCGCGTGGCCCGCCACCTGGTGGCCGAGCTGTCCTCGCCGCTGGACCTCGACGGCCTCACGCTCGTCCTGGAGGCCAGCGCCGGGGTCGCCGTCTACCCCGAGCACGCGCTCGACGCGGAAGGGCTGCTGCGCCGCGCGGACGTCGCGATGTACCAGGCGAAGCGGGACCGCACGGGCGTCGAGGTGTACGAGTCCAAGCGGGACTCCAACACCCCCGACCGGCTCGGCCTGCTGGGTGACCTGCGCCGGGCCCTGGACGCCGGCGAGGTGGAGCTGCACTACCAGCCGAAGGTCCGCTTCGACGGCCAGGTGGCGGGGCTGGAGGCGCTGGTGCGCTGGGTGCACCCCGAGCGCGGGCGGGTCCCTCCCGACGAGTTCATCGCCATCGCCGAGTCCTCGGGGCTGATGCCCCACCTGACCGAGTACGTCCTCGACACGGCCCTCGCCCAGGTCGCCCGCTGGCGGGCCCAGGGCCTGATGACCCCGGTGGCCGTCAACGTCTCGCCGCGCGACGTCCACACCCCGGGCTTCGCGGGGTCCGTCGCCGCCCGCCTCGCCCGGCACGGCGTCCCGCCGGGCTCCCTCCAGCTGGAGATAACGGAGCACGTCCTGCTGGAGGACCCCCAGCGCGCCGCCGACACCCTCGCGGGCCTCACCGGGCACGGCGTGAAGATGTCCCTGGACGACTTCGGTACGGGGTACTCCTCGCTGGTGCACCTGCGGCGCCTGCCGGTGAGCGAACTGAAGATCGACCGGTCGTTCGTGGCCCGGCTCGCCGTCGACAACGAGGACGCGGAGATCGTGCGCTGCACGGTCGACCTGGCGCACTCGCTGGGCCTGGTGGTCGTCGCCGAGGGCGTGGAGGACGACGAGACCTGGGAGCGGCTGCGGGACCTGGGCTGCGACGCTGTCCAGGGCTGGCTGGTGGCCGCCGCGATGCCGCCGCACGAGACGACGGCCTGGCTGCGGGCGCGCGGCGAGCGCGGCTGGCAGCGCCCGGCGGAGCTGGAGGCGGCGGCGCGGCGCGAACAGTCCGGCCAGGCCGTCCCGTAACGGATCGCCCCGCGACGGACCCGGCCGCCCCGTGACGGACCGGGCTGTTCCGCGGCGGATCCGGCCGTCCCGTCACCGGTCCGGAGGCGCCCGCGCCGCTCACCCGGACGGGTCAGCCGCAAACCGTTTCGTGGGGAGGGGGCTCCGACCCATAGGATTGGGGCCGAAACCACTCTCACTCACCCCTGAGGATCGCCGCATGCCTGGCATCACGCGCGAGGAGGTCGCTCACCTCGCACGGCTGGCGCGTCTGGAGCTGAAGGCCGAAGAGCTCGAACACTTCGCCGGACAGCTCGACGACATCATCGGCGCGGTAGCCCGCGTGTCCGAGGTCGCCGACCAAGACGTACCGCCGACCTCCCATCCGCTGCCGCTGACGAACGTCATGCGCGCGGACGAGGTCCGTCCGTCGCTCACCCCCGCGCAGGCGCTCTCCGGCGCCCCGGCCCAGGAGCAGCAGCGTTTCAAGGTGCCGCAGATCCTGGGGGAGGACTAAACAGCCATGACGGACAGCAACACGGATGGCGGCACGACCATCAAGACCGACATCATCAGGCTCACCGCGGCCGCGATCGCCGCGAAGGTCGCCTCGGGCGAGCTCACGGCCGTCGAGGTCACCGAGGCGCACCTCGCCCGCATCGAGGCGGTGGACGAGAAGGTCCACGCCTTCCTGCACGTCGACCGGGAGGGCGCGCTCGCCCAGGCCCGCGCGGTGGACGCGCGGCGCGCGGCCGGCGAGGAGCTGGGCCCGCTCGCCGGGGTCCCGCTCGCGCTCAAGGACATCTTCACCACCGAGGGCGTGCCGACCACGGTCGGCTCCAAGATCCTCGAAGGCTGGATCCCGCCGTACGACGCGACGGTCACCAAGCGGCTCAAGGACGCGGGCGTGGTCATCCTCGGCAAGACCAACATGGACGAGTTCGCCATGGGGTCCTCCACCGAGAACAGCGCCTACGGCCCCACCGGCAACCCGTGGGACCTCACCAGGGTCCCCGGCGGCTCCGGCGGCGGCTCGTCCGCCGCGCTCGCCGCGTACGAGGCGCCGCTCGCCATCGGCACGGACACCGGCGGCTCGATCCGCCAGCCCGCCGCCCTCACCGGCACGGTCGGCGTCAAGCCGACGTACGGCGGGGTCTCGCGGTACGGCATGGTCGCCTTCTCGTCCTCCCTCGACCAGGGCGGCCCCTGCGCCCGTACGGTCCTGGACGCGGCCCTGCTCCACGAGGTGATCGCCGGGCACGACCCGATGGACTCCACGTCCATCGACGCGCCGGTCCCCTCGGTGGTCGAGGCGGCCCGCAACGGGTCGGTCGCCGGGATGCGCGTGGGCGTCGTCAATCAGTTCTCCGGCGAGGGCTACCAGGCCGGCGTCGTCCAGCGCTTCGAGGAGGCCGTGGAGCTGCTCACCAAGCTCGGCGCCACCGTCGTCGAGCTGGACTGCCCGTCCTTCGACCTCGCGCTGTCGGCGTACTACCTGATCGCGCCCTCCGAGTGCTCCTCGAACCTCGCGCGGTTCGACGCCATGCGCTACGGCCTGCGGGTCGGCGACGACGGCACGCGCTCCGCCGAGGACGTCACCGCCCTCACCCGCGAGGCGGGCTTCGGCGACGAGGTCAAGCGCCGCGTCATCCTCGGTACGTACGCGCTCAGCTCCGGCTACTACGACGCGTACTACGGCTCGGCCCAGAAGGTCCGCACCCTCATCACCCGCGACTTCGAGAAGGCCTTCGAGCAGGTCGACGTGATCGTCTCCCCGACGACCCCGACCACCGCCTTCCCGATCGGCGAGCGCGCCGACGACCCGATGGCGATGTACCTCGCGGACCTGTGCACCATCCCGACCAACATGGCGGGCAACGCCGCCATGTCCCTGCCCTGCGGCCTCGCGCCGGAGGACGGCCTGCCGGTCGGGCTCCAGATCATCGCCCCCGCCATGAAGGACGACCGGCTGTACAAGGTCGGAGCCGCCGTCGAGGCCGCCTTCGTGGAAAGGTGGGGGCACCCGCTGCTGGAGGAGGCACCGTCACTATGAGTAACGCGATCAGCAAGGCCAAGGGCTTCAAGAAGTCCAAGTCCGGCACCTACCTGTCCATGGCCACCACGGCCTTCAGCGCCCTCAGCGTCGCCAAGCAGGTCAAGAGGGCCCGTACCGAGCAGGACACGCTGCGCCTCGTCGACGCCGCCATCTCCGCCGCGGCCATCGTGACCGGCCTGGCGATCCTGTACCGCGAGCTGAAGCGCCTGGGCGACGACGACGTCCTGCTGGGCTGAGAGGGAATGTTTCACCGTGACCGTCACTGAACTCGTGCCGTACGAGGACGCCCTCGCTACGTACGACCCCGTCATGGGCCTGGAGGTCCATGTCGAGCTCGGCACCAGGACCAAGATGTTCTGCGGCTGCTCGACCGAGCTGGGGGCCGACCCCAACTCGCAGACGTGCCCCACCTGCCTGGGTCTGCCCGGCTCGCTCCCCGTCGTCAACGCGATCGGGGTCGAGTCGGCGATCAAGATCGGCCTCGCGCTCAACTGCGAGATCGCCGAGTGGTGCCGCTTCGCCCGGAAGAACTACTTCTATCCGGACATGCCCAAGAACTTCCAGACCTCGCAATACGACGAGCCGATCGCCTTCAACGGCCATCTGGACGTCCAGCTCGACGACGGCGAGATCTTCCGGGTGCAGATCGAGCGCGCCCACATGGAGGAGGACACCGGCAAGTCGCTGCACGTCGGCGGCGCCACCGGCCGTATCCACGGCGCGTCCCACTCCCTGCTCGACTACAACCGCGCCGGCATCCCGCTCATCGAGATCGTCACCAAGCCGATCGAGGGCGCGGGTTCCCGGGCCCCCGAGGTCGCCAAGGCGTACGTCGCCGAGCTGCGCGAGCTCATCAAGGCGCTCGGGGTCTCCGAGGCGCGCATGGAGATGGGCCAGATGCGGTGCGACGTGAACCTGTCGCTGCGCCCGCACGGCCGCGAGGAGTTCGGCACCCGCTCCGAGACGAAGAACGTCAACTCGCTGCGCAGCGTGGAGCGCGCCGCCCACTACGAGATCCAGCGCCACGCCGCGGTGCTGAACTCGGGCGGCACCGTCGTCCAGGAGACCCGCCACTTCCACGAGGAGGACGGGTCGACCACGGCCGGCCGCATCAAGGACAACGCGGAGGACTACCGGTACTTCCCGGAGCCCGACCTCGTGCCGGTCGCCCCCGCCCGTGACTGGGTGGAGGAACTGCGCGCCGGGCTGCCCGAGATGCCGCGTGCGCGCCGCAACCGGCTCCGCGAGGAGTGGGGGGTCACCGAGCACGACATGCAGTCGATGCTGAACGCCGGCGCGATCGAGCCGATCGTCGCGACGATCGCCGTGGGCGCCCCGGCCGACCAGGCCCGCAAGTGGTGGATGGGCGAGCTGGCCCGGCACGCCAACGAATCGGGCCGTGCGCTGGACGAGCTGCCCATCACCCCGGAGCAGGTCGCGCGGGTGGCGGCGCTGGTCACGTCCGGCGACCTCAACGACAAGCTGGCCCGGCAGGTCCTGGACGGCGTGCTCGCCGGCGAGGGCGACCCGGACACCGTCGTCGAGAAGCGCGGCCTCAAGGTCGTCTCCGACGAGGGCGCGCTCGGCCTGGCCGTGGACGAGGCGATCGCGGGCAACGCGGCGATCGCCGACAAGATCAGGGCGGGCAAGGTCGCCGCGGCGGGCGCGCTGGTCGGCGCGGTGATGAAGGCCACGCGCGGCCAGGCGGACGCGGCACGTGTGCGCGAGCTGATCCTGGAGAAGCTGGGAGCCGAGGGCTGATCCTCGGTCCGGGCGGGGGCTGACCCCTTGCCGTACGTATGCCACCGGGGGTGGCGCACCCGACGGGTGCGCCACCCCCGATCTTTGCCCGCTGCCTCCAGGAGTGCGCCCTGAACGTCGTCGTCGCGGAAACGGTCTCCGTCGCGCTGCTGCTGGCCGTGCTGGCGTTCGCCGTCGTACGCCCCCGGGGGTGGCCGGAGGCGGTGGCCGCCGTACCCGCCGCGCTGCTCCTCGTCGCGGTCGGCGCCGTGTCGCCGCACGAGGCGTGGCAGCAGACGCACAGCCTGCTGCCGGTGGTCGGCTTCCTGGCGGCGGTGCTCGTCCTGGCCCAGCTGTGCGCCGACGAGGGGCTGTTCACGGCGGCGGGGGAGCTGGTGGCGCGGGTGTGCGGGCGCCGGCCGCGGCGGCTGCTGGGCGGGGTGTTCGCCGTCGCCGCCGTCATCACCGCGATCCTCAGCCTGGACGCGACGGTCGTACTGCTGACGCCGGTGGTCTTCGCGACGGCCGCCAAGCTGGGCGCCCGGCCCCGGCCGCACGTCTACGCCTGCGCCCATCTCGCGAACTCGGCCTCGCTGTTGCTGCCGGTCTCCAACCTCACCAATCTGCTGGCGCTGACGGCGAGCGGCCTGTCGTTCACGCGGTTCGCGCTGCTGATGACCCTGCCCTGGATCGCGGCGGTGGGCGTGGAGTACGTCGTCTTCCGCCGGTTCTTCGCGAAAGACCTCGACGCGGACGCCGGGGCGGGCACGGAGCCGGAGGCCGCGGGCGATACCCGGGAGAAGACCCCCGGCGTCCCCGTGTTCACCCTCGTCGTGCTCGCCCTGACCCTCGCCGGGTTCGTCGTCACCTCGTTCGCCGGGATCGAGCCCGTCTGGGCGGCGTTCGCCGGCGCGGTGGTCCTCGCCGTCCGCGCCCTGGTCCAGCGCCGTACGACCGTGCCCGGCCTGGTCCGCGCCGCCTCGCCGCTCTTCTGCCTCTTCGTCCTCGCGCTCGGGGTGGTGGTCAAGGCCGTGGTGGACAACGGCCTCAACACCGGGATCGAGCGCCTGCTCCCGGACGGTTCGTCGCTGGCCGCGCTGCTGGCGATCGCCGCCGTCGCCGCCGTCCTGTCCAACCTGATCAACAACCTCCCCGCGATCCTGGCCCTGTTGCCGGTCGTCGGACCCGCCGGGCCCGGCCCGGTGCTGGCCGCGCTGATCGGCGTGAACCTCGGCCCGAACCTCACGTACGTCGGCTCCCTGGCGACCCTGCTGTGGCGGCGGATCATGCACGAGCACCGCACGGAAGCGGAGTTGGGCCTGTTCACCCGGCTGGGTCTGCTGACCGTGCCGGCCACCCTCGTGGTCTCGACGGTGGGGCTCTGGCTGTCGCTGCTCGCGTTCGAAAGCTGACCCCACGACCGACGCGACCGACCCGGCGACCGACCGCCCGACCGACCCGCGACGGTAAACAGCCGTCAAAAACCAGGTCTGCAACTCATGTGGTCGGTGGGCAGCCCATTGACGCCCCGTTGGTCTAGTCCTTTACTCGTTCCACACCGGCCGGTTCATGTGAACGGTCTCCGTTCGTTCCTCTGAACCCCGACGGCCGATCCCCGTTCGCTCGTCCCGCTACTTGTCTGCGCTCCACCCCCACGTGTGAATTGATGCGTCCATGACAGGAGTACCCGTGTTCCGATCCTGTACGAGAGCGCTGGCCGCGGTTCCGGCCGTCCTCGCCCTCGCGGCCACCGCGGTCGTCGCCTCCACCGGCGGCGCCTCCGCCGCCGTCGCCGCCGCCAACCCGGGCCCCGGCTTCCCCGCCCAGTACGCGGCGCCCTACATCGAGACCTACGCCTCGCCGTCGGCGATGACCAACGCCCGCAACGCCACCGGGCTCAAGTACTTCACCCTCGCCTTTGTCATCGACGGCGGCGGCTGCAACGCCACGTACAACGGTGACACCCCCATCACCGACGCCGGCTGGACCGCGGCGATCAACGCCGACCGTGCCGCGGGCGGAGACGTCATCGCCTCCTTCGGCGGGGCCTCCGGTACCGAACTGGGCCAGGCCTGCTCCACGGTGGCCGCCCTCAAGACCCAGTACAAGCGCGTCATCGACGGCCTCAACCTGACCCGGGTCGACTTCGACATCGAGGGTGACGGCGTCATCGACGACGCCGCGGCCAACGACCGCCGCAACAAGGCCCTCGCCCAGCTCCAGCAGGAGTACGCGGCGGCGGGCCGGAAGCTGGACGTGCAGTTCACCCTGGCGACCGACCCCACGGGTCTGCCCCAGGACCAGCTGGACCTGCTGACCAACGCGAAGAACAACAACCTCACCGTCAACCTCGTCAACCTCATGACGATGGACTACGGGCCCGCCATGGACATGGGCAAGGCGGCCACGGACGCGGCCACCGCGCTGCACGCCCAGCTCGGCCGGATCTGGACCACCAAGACCGACGCGCAGCTGTGGGCGATGGAGGGCAACACCCCGATGATCGGGGTGAACGACACCACGGCCGAGGTGTTCACCACGGCCAACGCCAACACCCTCACGGCCTTCGCCAAGGCCAAGGGCATCCAGGAGCTGGCCTTCTGGGCGCTCGGCCGTGACAAGGCCTGCGCGAGCACCGGCACGCTGTCCGACACGTGCAGCGGCACCTCGCAGAGCGCCTGGCAGTTCTCCTCCATCGTCAACGGCGTCACGGGCTCCGGCGGGACCACCCCGCCGCCCACCGGCGGGACCGGCCAGATCACCGGTCTCGGCGGCAAGTGCGTCGACGTGAACGCGGCGAGCAACGCCAACGGCACCGCGGTGCAGCTCTACGACTGCAACGGCTCCACCGCCCAGCGGTGGACGGTGGGCACGGACGGTACGGTCCGCGCGCTCGGCAAGTGCCTCGACCTGGCCGCGGCGGGTACGGCCAACGGCACCAAGGCGCAGCTGTACGACTGCAACGGCACCGGCGCCCAGCAGTGGCAGAAGGGCAGCGGCAACACGCTGGTGAACCCCGTGTCCGGCAAGTGCCTGGACGTGACGGACAAGTCCACGGCGAACGGCACGCGGCTCCAGATCTGGACCTGCGCGGGCGGCACCAACCAGCAGTTCCTGCTGCCCGCCTGACGCTCCTGCGAGACGAGGCCCTGGCGACCGGTCACCGGTCGCCAGGGCCTCTCCGTACCCGGTCGCGGCTCACGACCAGTGGTAGAACACCCGCGTCTGCTCCTCCGAGTCGGTCCACAACGTCGTCGCCAGCTGGATGTCGGAGGACGCCGACGGCGGCTTGGCGGGCTGCGGGGCCTCCGGCGCCCCGCGCCGCCCGCCCGGCTCGTAGTAGCCGCCGGGGGTCACGTCCGGCGCGGTCGCCGCGTACAGCGAGGGCAGCGCGGCCTCCTCCGTACTGGAGCCGACGACCCGGCCGAGGGCGAGCTTCGACAGCCTCCGGGTGAGGCCGGAGCCGTGCTGCTGGAGCCCGGTGAAGGCCGAGCCCGGGTGGACGACGACGCTGGTCAGGGGCACGCCCGCCGCGTCGGCGCGGCGCTGGAGCTCCTGCGCGAAGAGGATGTTGGCGAGCTTGGACCTCGCGTACGACCCCATCGGCCGGTAGCGCTTGACGCTCTGCGGGTCCTGGAGGTCGCCGGTGAAGGCCCTGGCCCCGGCGATCACCGCGCTGACCGTCACCACCCGCGGCGCGGGCGCCTTGAGCAGGAGCGGCAGCAGGCGCCCGGTGAGCGCGAAGTGGCCGAGGTGGTTGGTGCCGAAGGTCAGCTCGAAGCCGTCCTTCGTGGTGCGGCGCTCGGGGATGGCCATCACGCCGGCGTTGTTGACCAGCAGGTCCAGCGGGCGTCCGCTCTCCAGGAGGCGGCCCGCGAAGGCGGCCACGGAGGACAGGTCGGCGAGGTCGAGCACCTCGGCGCGGACCGTGGCGCCGGGGACGGCCCCGGTGAGCCGCGCGGCGGCGGCGCGGACCTTGTCGGCGGAGCGTCCCGCCAGCACGACCTCGGCCCCCGCGCGGGCCAGCTCGGCCGCGGTGACCTCGCCGATGCCGCTGTTCGCGCCGGTCACGACGGCGAGGCGGCCCTCCTGGCGGGGGAGGTTCTGTGGGGACCACTCGGACATGGGCGGATCACTCCTCGGAACGGCACTCAACTAACTGACTGTCTAGTTAATTGACTGTAGACCCGGACGCAAGGCGGGTGCAAGGCTGACGCGGCGCTCCAGGGGACGGGTAACTGACTTTTCGGTTACGAGCCGGCCCCGCGCCGCCCGTCCTTGTCTACGATGTGGCGGTGCCCCGAGACTCCCGTACGACCAAGGCCGGACTCCTGCGCGCGGCGACGGACGAGTTCGCCGCGCACGGCATCGCCGGTGCGCGGGTGGACCGGATCGCCGCGGCGGCCGGGTACAACAAGAACCTGATCTACGTGCACTTCGGCAGCAAGGAACGGCTCTTCGACGCCGTGTACGAGGCCGCCGTCACGGAGATCCTGGCGGCCGCGCCCTTCGACGCCGACGACCTGCCGGGGTACGCGGGCGCCCTCTTCGACTTCCACCTCGTCCACCCGCACCTCCTGCGCCTCGCGCGCTGGCACGGCCTGGAGCGGCCCGGCGAGGTGCTGCCGCTCGCCGAGCGGGCCGGCGCCGAGAAGCTGCGGCTGCTGTCCGCCGCCCAGGGCGACGGCCGGGTCGACGCCGGTCTGCCGCCCCGCGCGATGCTCGCGCTGCTGGTGGGCATCGCCACCACCTGGGGCGACGGCGGCCCGGAGCCCGGGGCGGGGGCCGGGAGCGCGGCGGAGACCGCGGCCCGCCGGCACGCGGTGGTGGTCGCCGTCGGGCGCCTCACCCGGCCGTACGGCGCCCGCGAGGACGCGGCTCCCGCCGGCGGGGCGCCCGGGGAGGTTCCCGCGCCTGCCGCGGAAGTTCCCGCTCCGCATGCACTGTGAGTAACCCCACGAAGCGGACAAATGATCATTATCGGCTGCGAGAGTGGCGCTCCGTAGGTCACGCGCTTTTCACCCCGGATCCCCCCGCCGCTCGACGGGTGTTCACGGTGCGGAGCCACGAACCCTGGGAGCACCCTCTTGGCAGCGCTCGCTCGATGGTGCGTCAGACATCGCCTGCTCACCGTCCTCCTGTGGCTGACCGCTCTCGGCGGGGTCACGGCGGCCGCCCAGGTGATGGGGTCCTCCTACTCCAACGACTACGACACCTCCGGCAGCGAGTCCGGTCACGCCGCCCAGCTCCTCGACCAGCGGTTCCGGGGACTCGGCGGTGACAGCGACTCCGTCGTCTGGCACACCGACCGGGGATCGGTCCGCACGGGCGAGGTCCGTCAGGACATAAGCCGGACGCTCGCCACGCTCGCGAAACTGCCCGGGGTCGCGTCCGTCGTCAGCCCGTACGCGCCCGACGGCGACGGCCGGATCAGCGAGGACGGCCGTACCGCCTACGCCACCGTCACCTTCGACCGGCAGGCCGACGACCTCCCGAAGGCGCAGGCCCAGGCGGTGGTCGACACCGCGAAGGCCGCCGCCACGGACACCCTCGACGTGGACCTGGGCGGCGACGCCGTCGCCCTCACCGAGGGCTCGACGGGCGCCCACAGCAGCGAGATCGTGGGGGTGGTCGTCGCCGCCGTGGTCCTCTTCCTGGCCTTCGGCTCGCTCGCCGCCAGCGCCCTGCCCCTCGCCACCGCGCTGGTCTCGGTCGGCACGGCGTACGCGGGCATCGGACTCCTCGGCCACGTGATGACCGTCGCCGACTTCGCGCCGATGCTCGGCCTGCTGATCGGGCTCGGCGTCGGGATCGACTACGCGCTGTTCATCGTCACCCGCCACCGCAAGGGCCTCAAACGCGGGCTCACCGTCACCGAGGCCGCCACGAACGCCGTCGCGACCACCGGCAGAGCCGTCGTCTTCGCCGGCGCCACCGTCTGCATCGCCCTGCTCGGCATGCTCGTCCTGCGGCTCGGCTTCCTCAACGGCGTCGCGATCGCCGCCTCCCTCACGGTCGTGCTGACCGTCGCCGCGTCCGTCACCCTCCTGCCGTCCCTGCTGTCGTTCGCCGGGACCCGCGCCCTGAGCCGCCGCGAGCGGGCGCGCCTCGCCACGCGCGGCCCGGAGCCCGAGGTCCCCGGCGGCCTCGCCGTCCGGTGGTCGCTCTTCGTGGAACGCCACCCCAAGCTGCTGGGCGCGCTCGCCGCCGGCGTGATGCTGCTCCTCGCCCTGCCGACGTTCTCCCTCCACCTCGGCACCTCCGACCAGGGCAACAACCCCGCCACGACCACCACCCGGCAGGCGTACGACCGGCTCGCCGACGGGTTCGGCCCCGGCGTCAACGGGCCGCTCGCGCTGGTCGCGCACCTCGACGGCGCGGACGACCGGCTCGCCATGGACCAGCTGCCCGACCTGCTCCGTACGACGAAGGGCGTGGCGTCCGTCGGCCCGATCACGTTCAACGGCAGCGGCGACACCGCGTCCCTCACCGTCGTACCGACCTCGGCGCCGCAGTCCCGGCAGACCAGCGACCTGGTGGAGCGGTTGCGCACGGACGTGGTCCCGCGGGCCGAGGCCGACACCTCGCTGGAGGTGTACGTCGGCGGGGTCACCGCGAGCTACGACGACTTCGCCGGCACGATCGTCGGCAAACTGCCCCTGTTCGTCGGGGTGGTGATCACCCTCGGCTGCCTGCTCCTGCTGCTGGCCTTCCGCTCCGTGGGGATCCCGCTCAAGGCGGCGGTCATGAACGTCGCCGCCGTCGCCTCGTCCTTCGGGGTGGTCGTCGCGATCTTCCAATGGGGCTGGGGAAGCGAGCTGCTGGGGCTCGGCGGGGGCGGGCCGATCGAGCCCTTCCTCCCCGTGATCATGGTGTCGGTCCTCTTCGGGCTCTCCATGGACTACCAGGTGTTCCTGGTCAGCCGGATGTACGAGGAGTGGCTGGAGACCGGCGACAACAGACGGGCGGTACGGGTCGGCCTCGCCGAGACCGGACGGGTGATCAACTCGGCGGCCGTCATCATGATCTCGGTGTTCCTCGCGTTCGTCCTCAGCGGCGACCGGGTCATCGCGATGTTCGGCATCGCGCTCGCCGCCGCGGTCGCGCTGGACGCGTTCGTCCTCCGTACACTGCTGGTGCCCGCGCTCATGCACCTGCTCGGCGGCGCCAACTGGTGGCTGCCGGGGCGGCTGGACCGGTGGCTGCCGCGGATCAGCGTCGAGGCCCCCGAGCACCGCCCGCGTGCGACGGTCCCCGGGCAGCGCGCCACCGGGCACGCACCGCACGAGGCACGTCACCGGGTGACGTTCGTGAAGAGGGAGTCCGCCCTGACGGGGGAGTCCGCCGTGAAGAGGGAGTCGGATGTTCGCGACACCGCTGGGTGACGGGGCGGAGCTGCGCCCCCTGGAGCCCTGGCAGGCCCGGGAGTTCCTCGCGCACATGGACCGGGCCAGGACCCTGGTCGACGAGCACATCCGCTTCGCCCAACTGGTCACCGACCTGCCGTCCGCGCGCGCCGTCCTCACCTCGTACGCGGAGAGGCAGGCGGCCGACGGCGGGCGGATCCTCGGGATCTGGCTGGACTCCACCCTGGTCGGCGGGGTGCTGTTCCCCGCGTTCGACGCCGAGGCCGGCACCTGCGAGGTCGGGTGCTGGCTCGAACCCGCCGGTACGGGACGCGGCCTGGTCACCCGCGCCGCCCGGACGATCATCGACTGGGCCGTGCGGGAGCGCGGGATCCACCGGGTGGAGTGGCTGGTCTCCACCGGGAACGGCCCCAGTATCCGGGTCGCCCAGCGCCTGGGAATGACCCGCGAAGGCGTGCTGCGGGAGAACTACCCGCACCGCGGGAAGCGCCAGGACACCGAGATCTGGTCGGTCCTCGCCCCCGACTGGCGGCGGTGACCGGACGCCCGGGAGCCGCCGGAGGTTGCCCGTGGAGCCGCCGGAGGTTGGGCCTCTTCCGGTCAGTTCCGGCGTTCTCAGGAAGTTCTCAGACTTCGCCCCTAGCGTGCGCCGTATGAACCCCACCTCCAAGACCCAGACCCCCGAGCCGGAGTCGTCCCAGGACCCCACGCCTGAGAACGCCGCGGCCACCGAGCCCAAGGCCGGGGACAGCGACGTGCGTGACGAGACGGTCCCCGCGGCCCGCAAGGCGGACCCGTCCGAAGGGACCGGCACGGCCGGCGGCGCGGCGGTCATCGAGTTCGACGACGAAGCCGCCGACGAGACCGACGGGTCGGACGACGACTTCGCGGACGAACTGCCCGACGAGCCCGCCCAGTCCGGCCTGGGCTCGATGGCCGCGGCCTTCCTCGCCCTGGCCCTCGGCATCGTCGGCCTCACCGGCACCTGGTTCGGCAAGGTCCTCTCCGAGCGCGAGGCGCTCTCCGGGCAGGTCAAGCTCGACCAGAGCGCCACCGCCGCCAAGCAGATCTCCGAGGGGTACGCCGACGCGTGGCACGCCTCCGCCGCCGCCAACGGGGTCGTGGCGCTGCTCGCCCTGCTGGTCGGCGCGATCGTGCTGGCCCTGCCGCAGCGCACCGGCTGGGTGCGCCCCGTCGCCGTCGCCGGGGCCGTCCTCGGCTTCGTGGGCGTCCTGGTCGCCCTCGGCATGTACTTCGACATCTTCGCGTCCATCCCGGTCCCGCCCGCCCCGCCGGCGGCCCCGGCGGCCCCGTAAGCACCCGGGCGGACGTCCGCCCTTCCTTTCCGGCCTGAGGCCCTCGCGCGCACATCGCCGCCGGGGCCTTAGGCCGTCCCTATGCCCGGACCGCCGCGGCCCCGCCCGTACTCCGCTCCCGCCCCGCGCCTAAGGCCCCCGGGGCCGGGAAATGCGGCACTCTCCCGATGCCCGCGAACCCCCTGGGCGACGAAGGTGGAGGCATCGCAAGACGCCGGAACCTTCGCATCAGGGGGCACACCATGTTCGCGTACGAACTCCAGAGGATCCACACCGAGGAACTGCTGCGCCGGGCCGCCCGGGAGCGGCTCCTCCAGGAGGCCCGCGCCGCCCGCCGCGAGGCGCGGCGGGCCGCCAGGGACGCCGGGAAGGGGCCGGTGAACTCCCCGCGCGACCGCTTCGCGCCCGCGGCATGAGCCCGGCCCCCGCACCGGCGCGAGCCCTCGCGGCCGCGCCGGTGCGCGCGCCCCTCCCCGCGCTCCGGGGGCACGGACAAACCGGTACGCCGGCCTCGGGCGGTTGTGCGATGCTCGGCCGTGTGGATACCAGGTCCGTCAGCCCCGTGTTCGTCGGCAGAACCGGGGAACTCACCGCCCTCACCGCCGCGCTCGCCCGCGCCGACGCCGGCGAGCCGCAGGCCCTGCTCGTCAGCGGCGAGGCCGGCGTCGGCAAGACCCGCCTGGTCGAGGAACTGGTCGACACCGCCTGCTCCCGCGGGGCCGTCGTCGCCGTCGGCGGCTGCGTCGAGATCGGCGCCGACGGCCTGCCCTTCGCGCCCTTCTCCACCGCCCTGCGCTCGCTCCTGCGCCGCCTGCCCGACGAACTCATCGCGGCGGCCGACGGCCAGGAAGGCGAACTGGCGCGCATCCTGCCCGAGTTGGGACAGTCCGGGCGCGAAGCCCTCGGCGAGGACGCCACGGCCCGCCTCTTCGAACTGACCGTCCGGCTGCTGGAGCGGCTGGCGGCCGACCGTACGGTGGTGCTCGTCCTGGAGGACCTGCACTGGTCCGACGCCTCCACCCGGAACCTCCTCGCCTACCTCTTCCGCGCGCTGCGCCGCGGCCGCCTCGTCGTGATCGCCACCTACCGCGCCGACGACATCCACCGCCGCCACCCGCTGCGCCCGCTCCTGGCCGAGCTGGACCGCCTGCGGTCCGTCCGCCACCTCGAACTCTCCCGCTTCACCCGCGCCGAGGTCGCCACCCAGCTCGCCGGCATCCTCGCCGCCGAACCGGGCGCGGCCCTGCTCGACGAGATCTTCACCCGCTCCGACGGCAACGCCTTCTTCGTCGAGGAGCTGGCCTGCTCGTACGGCACCGGATGCAGCCCAGGACTGACCGAGTCCCTGCGCGACGTCCTGCTCGTCCGGGTCGAGGCGCTGCCCGACCACGCCCAGCGGGTCGTACGGATCGTCGCCGAGGGCGGCACCACCGTCGAACACCCGCTGCTGCTCGCCGTCTCGCGGCTCGCCGAGGACGACCTCATCGAGGCGCTGCGGCTCGCCGTGGGCGCCAACATCCTGCTCCCGGTGGACGACAACAGCTACCGCTTCCGCCACTCGCTGGTCCGCGAGGCGGTCAGCGACGACCTGCTCCCCGGCGAGCGCTCCCGGCTCAACCGCCGGTACGCGGAGGCCCTGGAGGCCGATCCGGGCGGGGTCTGCGTGGACGTGCGCACTACGCGCCTCGCCGGGTACTGGTACAACGCGCACGACGCGGCCAAGGCCCTGCCCGTCGTCCTGAGCGCCGCCGTCGAGGCGCGCCGGCGCTACGCCTACTCCGAGCAACTGCGCCTGCTGGAGCGGGCCATGGAGCTGTGGGACGACGCCCCGCCCGAGGTCCTCGCGACCCTGCGGCCGCCGGACGACGCCGAGGTCTACCCCGCGTGCGCGAGCGGGACGAAGACCTCCGCGCTCTCGTACCTCGACCTGATGGCGGAGGCGACCGTCGCCGCCCGCTTCGGCGGCGACCGCGAACGGGCCCTCGCCCTCTCCAAGAAGGCCGTACGGGTCCTGGAGCGGGACACCGACCCGCTGCGCGCCGCGTGGTTCTGGACCCAGCGCTCCCGGCTCACGCAGGAACTGACGCGCGGCGACGGCTGGGACGAACTCGCCACCGCCCAGGAGCTGGTACGCGGCCTGCCGCCGTCGGCCGTGCACGCCGACATCCTCGTCAACATCGCGAGCTGGGGCGCGCTGCACCGGCCCGGCCCCGAGGCACTGGCCGCCGCGACCCGCGCCGTCGAGTACGCGGAGCTGGTCGGCGCCGAGACCATCGAGCTGCACGCCCGCCTCACCCGCGGCTGGCTCACCGCCGACGCGGGCGGTGTCGAGGAGGGCCTCGCCGAGATGTACGCGGTGCGCGACCGGGCCGTGGAGATCGGCGAGGTCGGCGTCATCGGCCGCGCGGGCACCAACCTGCCCTCCACGCTGGAGGCCATGGGGCGTTCTGCGGAGGCGGTCGCCGCCGCCGAACTGGCGATCGCGCACTGCCACCAGCGGGGGCTGGCCAACTCGGAGGGCTGGGTGCGCGGCAACCTCGCCCAGTCGCTCACCTCGCTGGGCCGCTGGACCGAGGCCGACCGGATCCTCGACGAGGCGGCCGGGCTCGCGCACTCCCGCAAGACCCGCGGCCTGATCGCCGACCGGCGCGCCGAACTGGCCCTGCGCCGGGGCGACCTGACGCAGGCGCGGGTCCAGGTGGACGCCGCCCGCGCCTTCTACGGCACCCACGACCCCCAGCCACAGCACTCGATCTCGCTGTCGCGGATGGCGATGTGCGTCGCCGCGCGGGAGGGCCGGCTCGCCGACGCGCGCGCCGAGTTCGAGCAGGCCGTCGGGCGCGGCTTCCCGCCGGGCACCCAGCGGTACGCGCTCCCGCTGCTGTGCGCGGCCGTGGCGATGGAGGCCGGGGCGCTGGGCCTGCCGGGGTCGGCGGGCGGCCGGGCGCGGATCCTGGCCGCCGTCCGCGCGGAGGCCAAGCGGCTGCCGACGGTCGTGCCCGTGTGGCAGGCGTACGGTCTGCTGCTCGACGCCGAACTGGCCCGCGCCGAGGGCCGTACGGACCCGGAGCTGTGGGGGCGGGCGGCGCTCGCCTTCGAGCGGGCCGGGCGGCCCTACGAGACGGCGGTGGCGCAGTGCGGCTGGGCCGCCGCCCTGCTGGACGCCCACGGGAACCGGTCGGCGGCGGCCGGCCCGCTGGCCCGGGCGCACGCGCTCGCCGCCGGGCTCGGCGCCCGCCCGCTGGCCGAGGAGACCGCGCAGCTCGCCGCGCGGGCCCGTATCGGCCTCGACGCCGCGCCCGGCGAGGGCGATCCCACGGCCGACGACACCGATCCCGTACGGGCCCTGGGCCTGACGCCGCGCGAACAGGACGTGCTGCGGCTGGTCGCCGCGGGGCACACCAACCGCCGGATCGCGGAGGAGCTGTACATCTCGCCGAAGACCGCGAGTGTGCACGTCTCCAACATCCTGGGGAAGCTCGGCGTCTCGGGCCGCACGGAGGCCGCGGCGACGGCGCACCGGCTGCGGCTCTTCGGCGACCCGGTGGCCTGAGGGCCCGAGGGCCGGCCCGGCGGCCGGCGCCCGGCACGGTCACCCCGGTGCCGGGCGAACCGCCGCCGCGCGAAATGCTTCGGGCAGGACATCACCCCCCGTACGAAGGAAGTCCCGCCCGTGATCGATCGACGTACCTTCTCCGCCGCCGCGGTCGCCGCCCCGGCCGCCGGCCTCCTCGCCGCGACCCCCGCCTCCGCCGCCCCCCACACCCCCGCCGCGCACGCCCCCGCCCCCTCCGCCACGCCCCCGGCCACCCCCGCCCCGCGCGCCCGCAACGTGGTGCTGGTGCACGGCGCCTACACCGACGGGTCCTCCTGGACCGAGGTGATCAAGCGGCTCCAGGCCAAGGGCTTCACGGTCACGTCCGTCCAGAACCCGCTGTCCTCGGTCGCCGCCGACGTCGACGCCACGCGCCGCGTCCTGGACCTCCAGGACGGGCCGACCGTCCTCGCCGCGCACTCCTACGGAGGGGTCGTCATCAGCCAGGCGGGCGACCACCCGGCCGTGACGTCCCTCGTGTACGTCGCCGCCCGCGCCCCGGAGGCGGGCGAGGACTACGGGGCGCTGGCGGCGCGGTTCCCGACCCCGCCCGCGTCCGCCGGGCTCGTCTTTCGGGACGGCTTCGGACAGCTCACCGAGGAGGCGTTCCTCGACGACTTCGCCAACGGCGTGGACCAGGACACGGCACGGGCGCTGTACGTCGTCCAGGGCCGCATCGCCCAGGACCTGTTCGCCACCCGGACCACCGCGGCCGCCTGGCGGGACAAGCCGTCCTGGTACGCCGTCTCCAAGCGGGACCGGACGGCGTCACCGGACCTCCAGCGCTTCGTCGCCCAGCGCATGGGCGCCCGGACCGTCGAGCTGGACTCCGGGCACCTCTCGCTCGTGACGCACCCCCGTGAGATCACCGACCTCATCGTGAGCGCGGCGGGTCACTGACCCCCGGTCCCCGGCGGGGTCCCGGGCGCGTCGGACGGCTCCGCCGCCTCCGACGGCCCGGACGCCTCGTCGGGGACCCGTATCGTGACCTTCCCGGAGGCGAGGTCTATCGGACCCCGCCCCGGGTCGTTCGCGTCGACGTCGACCCGGCTGAGCTCCAGGCGCTTCTGTTCCTCGTGGGTGTGCTTGCGGCCGGGCGCGAAGAGCTGCTCGATCATGTTGAACACGGACGGTCCACCTTCTCGCTACGCGTAGTCATGAGACCTCCAGCCGGAGGATCTTGTCGTCCCCCGGCCGCGGTGTCCCCCTGGTGTCCGTTTCGCTGGTCACCAACCACACCGTGGCGCCGCCCACCGCGAGAACGGTGCGCAGACGGCCGTACTGCCCCTCGAAGAACGCCTGGGGCGCCGCCGCGGATTCCCGCCCGTCCAGCGGAATCCGCCAGAGCCGCTCGCCGCGCAGTCCCGCCATCCAGATCGAGCCGCGCGCGTAGGCGATCCCGCTCGGCGAGGCCTCGCTCGTCCGCCACTGGACCACCGGGTCCACGAACCCGGCCTTCCCCGCCTTCCCTTCCACGTCCGGCCAGCCGTAGTTCTTCCCCGGCTCGATCAGGTTCAGCTCGTCCCAGGTGTTCTGCCCGAACTCCGCCGCCCACAGCCGGCCCCGCGAGTCCCAGGCCAGGCCCTGCACGTTGCGGTGGCCCGGCGAGTACACCAGCGAGCCGGGCACCGGGTTGCCGGGCGCGGGCGTCCCGTCCGGCGTCATCCGCAGGATCTTGCCCGCCAGCGACTTCATGTCCTGCGCGAGCCCCGTCTCGCCCGTCTCGCCGGTGCCCGCGTAGAGCATCTTGTCGGGGCCGAAGGCGATCCGGCCGCCGTTGTGGATCGCGCCCTTGGGGATCGACCGCAGGATCGTGTCCGGCGCGCCCAGCTGCTCCCCGGCCGGCCGGGTCTCGTCGTAGCGCAGGCGCGCGATGCGGTTGTCCGACTCCGTCGTGAAGTACGCGTACACCAGGTGGTCCGAGGCGTACGAGGGGGAGAGCGCGATCCCCAGCAGGCCGCCCTCGCCGGCGGGGGAGACGCCGGGCACCGAGCCGATCACGGTCTGCTTCCCGCTGTCCTGCGCGACGCGGGTGAGCGTGCCCTCGTCCCGCGAGGACACCAGCAGGTCGCCGTCGGGCAGGGCGGCCAGCCCCCAGGGGGACTTGAGCCCCTCGGTGAGCGTCCGCACCACCCGGGCGGAGCCCTTCGCGGGAGCCGCCGACTCGCTCGCCTCCGCGCCGGTGGACGGCGCGCCGGCCGACGCCCCGGCGGCCGTCCCCTGCGTACTCGGCGTGGCGACCGGGATCCGGCCGGTCCGCGGTCCGTCCCCGCCCCCGGAGCACCCGGTGGCCACGAGAAGAACGGCGGCGGCCCATACGGCCGTCACTGCGGAACGTTGCACGGTTCTGATCCCTTCGGCGGGCGGGCGCTGCGGTCCCTCCTGTTCTTACACCGCCGCCCGCCCCCGCACCGCCGACTTGCCCCGCCGGACCGCCTCCGCGCTCCCGCCCCGCCTCAGTCCCAGGACCCGCGCGCCGCCGGGAGTCCGGCCAGCTCCGCCAGGTCCGCCGCCGTCAGCGCCAGCCCCGACGCGCCCGCGTTCTCCACCGCCCACTCCGCCCGCTTGGTCCCCGGCACCGGCACCACGTGCGGCCCCCGGCCCAGCACCCAGGCCAGCGCGACCTGCGCCGGGGTCGCGCCGTGCCGCTCCGCGACCCGCCGTATCCCCGCCACCAGAGGCTGGTTCGCGGCCATCATCTCCGCCGTGAACCGCGGATGCCTGGCCCGTACGTCGTCCGGCTCGAAGCCCTGCCCCGGCGTGAGCGTCCCCGTCAGGAACCCGCTGCCCAGCGGCATCGCCGCCAGGAACCCCACCCCCCGCGCCTCGCACCACGGCAGCAGCCGCTCCAGCGCCTCCGGCGACCACAGGGACAGCTCGGCCTCGACCGCGCTCACCGGGAAGACCTGCTGCACCCGCTCCAACTGCCGTACGGTCGCCTCGTACGGCCGCGCCCGCGCGCCCCGGCGGAAGGCCCGCGACGCCGTGGGACCGGCCTCCACCGCGCACAGCCCGAGCGCCCGTACCTTCCCCGCGCCCACCAGCTCCGCCATGGCCCCCCACGTCTCCTCGACGGGTATCTCCGGGTCCGCGCGGTGGAGTTGGTACAGATCGATCACGTCGGTCCGCAACCGCCGCAGGGAGGCGTCACAGGCCCGCTTCACGTACCGGGGGCTGCCGTTGGCGACCAGGTGCCGGTCACCCACCAGCAGACCGCACTTGGTGGAGACGAAGATCTCGGACCGCCGCTCCCCGACGACCCGCCCCAACAACAGCTCGTTGGTGAACGGCCCGTACATGTCGGCCGTGTCGAGCAGGCTCGTCCCGGCGTCGAGCGCCGCGTGCACGGCCCGCAACGACCGGTCGCCGCGCTGCTCCGAGGCGGTGTACGCCCAGCTCATCGGCGCGCAGCCGAGGCCGATCGCGCCCACGTCGAGGGCCGCCGCACCGATGGTCCTGCGCTCCAACCGCCGTATCCCTTCTCGTTCCGCCCACACGCTAACCCCATGGTCCTTCGCATAGCCTCCTGGCCATGACTTCAGACATCTGGCTCCCGATACCGGCGGACGAGATCGAAGGGCTCCCCTCCGGACCGCGCTACGTCCACTGGGACGGCGCGGCGGACTTCCCCGCGGATCCCGCCGACTGCGCCTTCTACGTGGTCCCTTACATGAAGGGCCAGGAGATCGCCGTCCGGCCGCTCGCGCGGATGACGTCCGTACGGGTCGTGCAGACGCTGTCCGCCGGCACCGACCACGTGCTGCCGGGACTCGCGGGCCTGCCCGCCGGCGTACGGCTGTGCAACGCGAAGGGCGTCCACGAGGCCAGCACCGCCGAACTGGCCCTCACCCTGGTGCTCGCCTCGCTGCGGGGAGTCCCCGGCTTCGTCGCGGGCCAGGAGCGCGAGGAGTGGCGGTCCGGCTTCTACCCCTCCCTCGCCGACAAGTCGGTACTGATCGTCGGGTACGGGTCGATCGGCGCCGCCATCGAGGACCGGCTCACTCCGTTCGAGTGTGCGCGGGTGGCGCGCGTCGCGCGCTCCGCCCGCACCACGGGGCGCGGTGAGGTCCACCCGCTCGACGCGCTGCCCGCCCTGCTCCCCGACGCCGACGTCGTGATCCTCTCGACGCCGCTCACCGAGGAGACGAAGGGCCTGGCAGACGCGGAGTTCCTGGCCCGCATGAAGGACGGCGCGCTCCTCGTGAACGTGGCGCGCGGCGCCGTCGTCGACACCAAGGCGCTCCTGGGCGAGCTGGAAAGCGGAAGGATCAGGGCCGCGCTCGACGTCACCGAGCCTGAACCGCTCCCCGCGGGGCATCCGCTCTGGCATGCTCCGGGTGTTCTCATCAGTCCGCACGTGGGCGGGTCCACCTCCGCCTTCCTGCCCCGTGCCAAGCGGCTGCTCGCCGGACAGCTGACCCGGTTCGCGGCGGGGGAGGAACCGCACAACGTGGTGCACACCACAGGCCGCTGACCCGCGCGGGCCGCGCCGTGGATACACCCGGTACCCGCAACTCCCCTGCTGGTGACGGAGAGTAGAAGTGCTATGTCCCTGAGTGACGAGACTGGTGTATCGTCCCGATCTGGGGGTCGCGACGCGCGGAGGCGCGGCGCGGTGGGTGATCAGACAGCGAGGGGGGCGACGGGCGATGCACGGGCGATGGACCGACCATCCGACGCGGCAGGGCCGCCGACGGCGACCCCCGGACACTCTGACGCCCGCTGCCCGGACCGCGGCCCCGGCCCCGGGGACCCCGGGACCCGCGACGCACGGACCGGGCCCCGCGGCGGTGACAGCGACGCTCCCGGGGACGCTCCGGTGAGCGCCGAGGGCGTGCTCCCCGCCCACCGGCCCACCCCGGGCGGAGTCGGTACGGGGCTCCTCTCCCAACTCCTCCTCGCCCTGATCTGCGGGGGGTACGCGGCGGGCGCCGCCCTCGGCTGGGGATCGCCGGAACTGGCCCTGATAATGGGCGACTTCGGGCTGAGCCTCGCCGCCGGGATCGCGGCCGTCTCCTGCTTCCTCTACGCCCGCGGCCGCGACCGGCGCTTCCGCCCCGCCTGGCTGCTCTTCTCGCTGTCCTCCGCCATGGCCTCCTGCGGCAACGCCGTCTGGGGCTGGTACGAGGTGGTCCTCGACCGGCCCGTACCCGGCCTGTCCCTCGCCGACCTCTTCTTCCTCTGCTTCGCGCCGCCCGCCATCGTGGGGCTGCTCGTCCTCGCCAAGCGCCCTGTCACGAAGGCCGGCTGGGTCTGCCTGGCCCTCGACTCCTGGCTCATCGGCGGCTCGCTGCTGACCCTCTCCTGGAGCCTCGCCCTCGCCCACAACGCGCACTTCCGCGGCGAGAGCGTCGCCCAGGCCGCCCTGTCCCTCGCCTACCCGCTGCTCGACATCGTGCTCGTCAGCATGGTGCTCGCCCTGCACTTCCGGCGCTCCACGGGCAGCCGCTCCGCGGTGAACACCGCCATCGCGGCCCTCGCGCTGACCGTGGTGTGCGACGCCCTGTTCACCTCGCCGCTGCTGAGGGCCACGTACCGCTCGGGACAGCTCCTGGACGCCGGCTGGTTCGCCGGCTCCCTCCTCCTCGCGTACGCGCCCTGGGGCGTGCGCCGCGTCGCGGACGCGGCCCCGGACCCGCCGCCCCCCGTCCTCCTCCAGGGCCCCGCCGTCCGCCCTTCCGGCCGCCCCATCGCGAGCTCCCTCGCCGCGCTCACGCCCTACCTCGCCGCCGCCGTCTGCACGCTCGGGATCCTCTACAACGTCATCGAGGGCCGCCGGGTGGACCGGGTGGTGGTCCTCACCGGCTCCACGGTCGTGCTCGCCCTGGTCGTCCGGCAGGGCATCATGCTGGTCGAGAACATCGCGCTCACCCATGAACTGGCCCAGAAGGAGAACCACTTCCGCTCCCTGGTCCAGGGCTCCAGCGACGTCATCATGATCGCCGCGCCCTCCGGCACCCTGCGCTACGTCAGCCCCGCCGCGACCGGCGTCTACGGACGCGACGCCGAGGCCCTCGTCGGCGCCGAACTGGCCACGATCATCCACCCGGACGACCTGGGCCGGGTGCACCACGAGGTACGGCGATTTCTGGCCGCGCCCCCCGCCGAGGAGCCCACCACCCGGATCGAGTGCCGCTTCAAGTCCGGCACCGGCGACTGGCTCAACGTGGAGTCCACCGTCAACCGCCACGAGGGCGGCCTGATCTTCAACAGCCGGGACGTCACCGAGCGGGTCCGCCTCCAGGCGCAGTTGCAGCACAACGCCGAGCACGACCCGCTCACCGACCTGCCCAACCGCGCCCTGTTCACCGAGCGCGTCCGGCTCGCCCTGTCCGGCCGCCGCGCGACCGACCCCGGCACGGCTGTCCTCTTCATCGACCTCGACGGCTTCAAGAGCGTCAACGACCGGCTGGGCCACCAGGTCGGCGACGAGCTGCTGGTCCGGGCCGCCCGCCGCCTCCAGGACTCCGTCCGCGCCGAGGACACCGTGGCCCGCCTCGGCGGCGACGAGTTCGCGGCGATCGTCCTCGGCGACGGCGGCGACGACCAGACCGCCCGGGAGTACCTGGTCCACGAGATCGCCGACCGCCTGCGCCTCCAGCTCTCCCAGCCGTACCGCATCGAAGGCAACGATGTCCGGGTCGCCGCCTCCATCGGCGTCGCCTTCGCCGAGCCCGGCATCACCCCCACCGACCTGATGCGCAACGCCGACCTCGCCATGTACCGGGCCAAGGCCGGCGGCAAGGACCGCGTCGAGCTGTACGCGCCGCAGATGCAGGCCGACGTCGTCCGCAGGACGGAGCTGGCGGCCCGGCTGCGCACCGCCCTGCACGACGGCGAGTTCGCCCTCCTGCACCAGCCCGTCGTCCACCTGGCCACCGGCCGGATCTGTTCCGTCGCCGCCCAGGCGCGCTGGCGCACCGCGCAGGGCATCCTCTCCACGCCCGCCGAGATCCTGCGCGTCGCCGACGACGGCGACCGCACCGCCGAGCTGAGCCGCTGGCTCCTCGAAGAGGCCGTCACCCAGGCCGCCGAGCGCACCGCGCTCGGCCACCCCGCCCCGGTCGTCGTCCGGCTCCCGGCCCGCAGGCTGCTCGACCGGTCCCTGCCCCTCGGCTCCGTGGAGACGCTCCTCGCCCGCCACGGCCTGCCCTCGGGGGCCCTGGTGATCGAGCTGGCCGACAGCGACCCGCGCAGCTCCCTGGACGAGCTGGAGCACCGCCTCCTGTCCCTGCGCCGGCTCGGGGTACGGATCGCGCTCGACGGCTTCGGCAGCGGGTACGCGGCCATCAACGCCCTGCGCCGGCTCCCCGTGGACATCCTGAAACTGGACCGCGGGCTGGTCGACGGAGTCGTCGAGTCCGCCCGGCTGCACAAGATCACCACCGGGCTGCTCAAGATCGCCGGCGACCTCGGCCTGGAGTCGGTCGCGGAGGGCGTCGACCTTCCCGAGCAGGTGGTGGCCCTGCGCGCCATGGGCTGTACCCACGGCCTGGGGATGGCCTTCTCCGGGCCGCTCGACGAGTTCCGGCTGCGCCGGGCCCTGGTGCGGGGCACGTACCCGCTGCCGGGCGGTCTCCCGGGCGCCCAGGGCGTCCCGCGCCCCGTCCTGAGCGGCGGCTCGCTGCCCGTCCGCCACACCCGCCCGCCGGGCGGTGACCGGATCCCGTACCCCTCCATCCCGGCCAGCCGCTCAAATAATGAGACGCCCGTCCCACCCACTTGACAGCCGTGGCGCGCCGGAGGGAGGGTCATTGCCATGCGCACCCGAATTCTCGTACTTGGCAAGCGCGTCGGCTGAAGCAGAGCCCGTACCGGCTCCGCAGACCGCACCCGACGCGCTCCCCTCGCCTGCCTCCCGGCACGAGGGGTTTTTTGTTGCACCGATACCGCCCAAACCCTCGCGAACACCTCCAGCTTCGAGAAGAGAATGCCGATGACCGACCAGGCCACCGGGGCCCACCATCCGCAGCCGCGGGCCCGTACCGCCGGACCGTCCTCCGCCGCCGTTGAGCACGTCACGGGCGCGCAGTCCCTCATCCGCTCGCTGGAGGAAGTGGGAGCCGACACGGTGTTCGGTATCCCGGGCGGTGCGATCCTCCCCGCCTATGACCCGATGATGGATTCGACGCGGGTGCGTCATGTGCTGGTCCGCCATGAGCAGGGGGCGGGTCACGCGGCCACCGGGTACGCCCAGGCGACCGGCAAGGTCGGGGTGTGCATGGCGACGTCGGGTCCGGGGGCGACGAATCTGGTGACGCCGATCGCGGACGCGCACATGGATTCGGTGCCGCTGGTCGCGATCACCGGGCAGGTGGCGAGCGCGGCGATCGGGACGGACGCCTTCCAGGAGGCGGACATCGTCGGTATCACCATGCCGATCACGAAGCACAACTTCCTGGTGACCAAGGCCGAGGACATCCCGCGGACCATCGCGGAGGCCTTCCACATCGCGTCCACCGGCCGCCCGGGCCCTGTCCTGGTCGACATCGCCAAGGACGCCCTCCAGGCCCGTACCACCTTCAGCTGGCCCCCCGTCCTCGACCTCCCCGGCTACCGCCCCGTCACCAAGCCGCACGCCAAGCAGATCCGCGAGGCCGCCAAGCTGCTCGCCGCGGCCAAGCGCCCGGTCCTGTACGTCGGCGGCGGGGTCATGAAGGCCGGCGCCACCGCCGAGTTGCGCGTGCTCGCCGAGCTGACCGGAGCCCCCGTCACCACCACCCTGATGGCGCTGGGTTCGTTCCCCGACAGTCACCCCCTGCACGTGGGAATGCCGGGCATGCACGGTGCGGTCACCGCCGTCACCGCGTTGCAGAAGGCCGACCTGATCGTCGCCCTCGGAGCCCGTTTCGACGACCGCGTCACCGGCAAGCTGGACAGCTTCGCGCCGTACGCCAAGATCGTGCACGCCGACATCGACCCGGCCGAGATCGGCAAGAACCGCGCCGCGGACGTCCCGATCGTCGGGGACGCCCGCGAGGTCCTGGCCGACCTCGTCCAGGCCGTCCAGGCCGAGCACACCGAGGGCAACACCGGTGACTACAGCGCCTGGTGGAAGGACCTCTCCCGCTGGCGCGACACCTACCCCCTCGGCTACACGCAGCCCGACGACGGCAGCCTGTCCCCGCAGCAGGTCATCCAGCGCATCGGCCAACTCGCCCCCGACGACACCATCTACGCGGCGGGCGTCGGCCAACACCAGATGTGGGCCGCCCACTTCATCGACTACGAGCAGCCGGCCACCTGGCTCAACTCGGGCGGCGCCGGGACGATGGGGTACGCGGTGCCCGCCGCGATGGGCGCGAAGGCCGGACAGCCGGACCGTACCGTCTGGGCGATCGACGGCGACGGCTGCTTCCAGATGACCAACCAGGAGTTGGCCACCTGCGCCGTCAACAACATCCCGATCAAGGTCGCGATCATCAACAACGGGGCGCTCGGGATGGTCCGCCAGTGGCAGACCCTCTTCTACAACGAGCGCTACTCCAATACCGTCCTGCACTCCGGCAAGGACTCCGACGGCGAGGTCTGCCGCGGCACCCGCATCCCCGACTTCGTGAAGCTGGCGGAGGCCATGGGCTGCGTCGCGATGCGCTGCGAGTCCCCGGAGGAGCTGGACGCGGTGATCGCCAAGGCCAACTCGATCAACGACCGGCCGGTCGTCGTGGACTTCATCGTCCACGAGGACGCCCAGGTCTGGCCGATGGTCGCCGCCGGCACCTCCAACGACGAGGTCATGGCCGCCCTCGGCGTCCGCCCCGACTTCGGCGAGAACCTGGACGACTGAGCCGAGACCCGAGAGCCCCAGAGAGAGCACGAGAGAGACAGACATGTCCACGAAGCACACCCTCTCCGTCCTGGTCGAGAACACGCCCGGCATCCTCGCCCGGATCGCCGCCCTGTTCTCCCGCCGCGGCTTCAACATCGACTCGCTCGCCGTCGGTGTCACCGAGCACCCCGACATCTCCCGCATCACCATCGTGGTGAATGTCGACGGACTGCCCCTGGAACAGGTCACGAAGCAGCTCAACAAGCTGGTCAACGTCCTCAAGATCGTCGAGTTGGAGCCGAACGCGGCGATCCAGCGCGAACTGGTCCTGGTGAAGGTGCGCGCCGACAACGAGACCCGCTCCCAGATCGTCGAGATCGTCCAGCTGTTCCGTGCCAAGACCGTGGACGTCTCACCCGACGCCGTCACGATCGAGGCCACCGGATCGAGCGACAAGCTCGACGCGATGCTCAAGATGCTGGAGCAGTTCGGCGTCAAGGAGCTGGTCCAGTCGGGGACCATCGCCATAGGGCGTGGCGCGCGGTCCATCACGGACCGCAGCCTGCGAGCCCTCGACCGCAGCGCGTAGTTCCCGGACGCGGCGTGTAGCGCCCGGTAGCAACGGGCGCTGCCCGGAGTTCGCATCGCGAGACCGGGAGCGCCGCCCCACCCCACCCGTCGTACGGTGGGAAAGCACGACGAACCACCCCCGCAGAAGTACACCAAGGAGAAAAGCCAGTGGCCGAGCTGTTCTACGACGACGACGCCGACTTGTCCATCATCCAGAACCGCAAGGTCGCGGTCATCGGCTACGGCAGCCAGGGCCACGCCCACGCGCTGTCGCTGCGTGACTCGGGTGTCGACGTCAGGGTCGGTCTGCACGAGGGCTCCACGTCCAAGGCGAAGGCCGAGGAGGAGGGGCTGCGCGTGGTGTCGGTGGCGGAGGCCGCCGCCGAGGCCGACGTGATCATGATCCTGGTCCCGGACCCGCTCCAGGGCAAGATCTACGAGGAGTCCATCAAGGACCAGCTCAAGGACGGCGACGCGCTGTTCTTCGGCCACGGCCTGAACATCCGCTACGGCTTCATCAAGCCGCCCGCCAACG
Organism: Streptomyces liangshanensis; assembly: GCF_011694815.1. Taxonomy (NCBI): domain Bacteria; kingdom Bacillati; phylum Actinomycetota; class Actinomycetes; order Kitasatosporales; family Streptomycetaceae; genus Streptomyces; species Streptomyces liangshanensis. Next base: position 2,244,595 of record NZ_CP050177.1, on the reverse strand, counting down.
TCGACGTGGCGATGGTCGCGCCCAAGGGCCCGGGTCACCTGGTGCGCCGCCAGTACGAGGAAGGCCGCGGCGTGCCCTGCATCGCCGCCGTCGAGCAGGACTTCTCGGGCAAGGCGTTCGCGCTCGCGCTCTCGTACGCGAAGGGGATCGGCGGTACCCGCGCGGGCGTCATCAAGACGACGTTCACCGAGGAGACCGAGACGGACCTGTTCGGTGAGCAGGCGGTGCTCTGCGGCGGTACGGCGGCGCTGGTCAAGGCGGGCTTCGAGACGCTGACCGAGGCCGGCTACCAGCCGGAGATCGCGTACTTCGAGTGCCTGCACGAGCTGAAGCTGATCGTGGACCTCATGTACGAGGGCGGTCTGGAGAAGATGCGCTGGTCGGTGTCCGAGACCGCCGAGTGGGGCGACTACGTCACGGGTCCGCGGATCATCACGGACCAGACCAAGGCCGAGATGAAGAAGATCCTCGCCGAGATCCAGGACGGGTCCTTCGCCCAGACGTGGATGGACGAGTACCACGGTGGCCTGAAGAAGTACAACGAGTACAAGAAGGCCGACAGCGACAGCCTCCTCGCCACCACCGGCGCGGAACTGCGCAAGCTCATGAGCTGGGTCGACGCCGACGCGTGACCGGACCTCCGGGCCGGGGTCGCCCCCGGGCGCCGGACGGGCCTCGCGCCCGCCCGGCGCCCGGGGGCGCGTGCCGCTCGCGGGGTGCGCCCGGGGGCGCCTTTCGAACCGGCTCCCGTACGGGTGACGCAGTCGCCGAAGACGGAAGTCCACACCCGGCGACAGCACTACACTGCTCAACACAAACGCGTCAGGCCCACAGCGTCGTGCGTCTTCGCGGTCAGACCTCCACCGCATGCGGCCGTCGGGACGGCCGTCCGCAATGGGACTTGTGAGGACTCACGTGAGCTCGAAACCTGTCGTACTCATCGCTGAAGAGCTTTCGCCCGCCACGGTCGACGCGCTCGGCCCGGACTTCGAGATCCGGCACTGCAACGGCGCCGACCGCGCGGAGTTGCTGCCCGCCATCGCCGATGTGGACGCGATCCTCGTCCGCTCCGCCACCAAGGTCGACGCCGAGGCCATCGCCGCGGCGCGCAAGCTGCGCGTGGTCGCCCGCGCCGGGGTGGGCCTGGACAACGTCGACGTCTCCGCCGCCACCAAGGCGGGCGTGATGGTCGTGAACGCGCCGACCTCCAACATCGTCACCGCCGCCGAGCTGGCCTGCGGTCTGCTGATCGCCACCGCGCGGCACATCCCGCAGGCCAACACCGCGCTCAAGAACGGCGAGTGGAAGCGCTCCAAGTACACGGGCGTCGAGCTGAGCGAGAAGACCCTCGGGGTCGTCGGCCTCGGCCGCATCGGGGTCCTCGTCGCGCAGCGCATGTCCGCGTTCGGCATGAACATCGTCGCGTACGACCCCTACGTGCAGCCGGCCCGCGCCGCGCAGATGGGCGTCAAGCTCCTCACGCTGGACGAACTGCTCGCGGTCTCCGACTTCATCACCGTCCACCTCCCCAAGACCCCCGAGACGCTGGGCCTGATCGGCGACGACGCGCTGCACAAGGTCAAGCCGTCCGTCCGGATCGTGAACGCCGCGCGCGGCGGGATCGTGGACGAGGTGGCGCTCGCCGCCGCCCTCAAGGAGGGCCGCGTGGCGGGCGCCGGCCTGGACGTGTACGCGAAGGAGCCCTGCACGGACTCCCCGCTCTTCGAGTTCGACCAGGTCGTCGCCACCCCGCACCTCGGCGCGTCCACCGACGAGGCGCAGGAGAAGGCGGGCGTCGCGGTCGCGCGTTCCGTACGCCTGGCGCTCGCCGGTGAGCTGGTCCCCGACGCGGTCAACGTCCAGGGCGGCGTGATCGCCGAGGACGTACGGCCCGGCCTGCCGCTCGCCGAGAAGCTCGGCCGCATCTTCACCGCCCTCGCGGGCGAGGTCGCGGTCCGGCTCGACGTCGAGGTGTACGGCGAGATCACCCAGCACGACGTGAAGGTGCTCGAACTGTCCGCGCTCAAGGGCGTGTTCGAGGACGTCGTCGCCGAGACGGTCAGCTACGTCAACGCGCCGCTGTTCGCGCAGGAGCGCGGCGTCGAGGTACGGCTCACCACCTCCAGCGAGTCGCCGAACCACCGCAACGTGGTCACCGTCCGCGGCACGCTCGCGGGCGGCGAGGAGGTATCGGTCTCCGGCACCCTGGCGGGCCCCAAGCACCTCCAGAAGATCGTCGCCATCGGCGACTACGACATCGACCTGGCCCTCGCCGACCACATGGTCGTGCTCCGCTACCACGACCGCCCGGGCGTCGTCGGCACGGTCGGCCGCATCCTCGGCGAGGCCGGCCTGAACATCGCGGGCATGCAGGTCTCCCGCGCGGAGGAGGGCGGCGAGGCGGTCGTGGTCCTCACGGTGGACGACAACGTCCCGCCCGCGGTCCTGGCGGAGATCTCCGAGGAGATCGGCGCGGCCTCGGCCCGCACGGTGAACCTCACCGACTGACCCCCCAGGCACACGCCCCCAGCGCCGGCCGGCCCGCCCTCAAGGGCCGTCCGGCGCTGTGCTGCGCCAGGCCCTCGCGGGTCGCCGGGTTCCAGCGACGCCGGTATCTCCCCGCTCAGACGCAGCGCGCGCCAGGCCTCCCGCGGCGTCATCGGTCCGTTCAGCGCGACGCGGCGCCCGGCCCGGCGGTGGCCGCGCTGCCCCGCGGGGTGGCCAGCAACTCCCGCCCGCGCTCCGGGGTGAGCACGGGCCCCAGGATCCGGTCCGCGAGCAGACCGATCGGTGCGAGGAGGTCGGGACCCGGCGGGGACCATCGCGGCAGCGCCGTCAGGAGCGTGCGCCACGCCGCGTCGGTGTCGCCCCGGCGGGCCTGCTCCCGCGCGACGTCGACCGCCTCGCCGAACGGGCCGGGCGCGCGGTAGCGGAAGCTTCCCTCCCGCACCTCCCGGAGGAGGGCGTCCCCCGTCGCGCGGACCTCGTCCGAGGCGGACCGGAAGTGGTACGACCACACCCCGTCGCCGTGCCCGTTCCTGACGTGTTCGTCGGCGAGGACCGCCAGTACGTCGGGCGCGTAGACCGGGTCGGCCCTCAGTTCCCCGAAGTCCGCGAGATACGTGTTCCCGCACAGCCATCGGATCTGGTCGCCGAGCGCCTTCGCCCAGGGCCTGCCGTAGCTCTCCGCGCGGGCGAACGCCCGCTCGGCCGCCGCGTGTTCGCCGCGCAGCGCGGCGCGCCGGCCCTCCTCGACGGCGGCGTCCCACTCCCGTGTGGTGGCGTTGGCGAACTCCCGCCCCGTCCGGCTCTCGCCCGCCCGGAGCTGGTGGAACTCGCGGTGCATCGCCTCCATGAACTCCCGGAAGGACGCGTACCGTACCGGCATGTCACCCGCCCAGCTGCGGTAGCAGTGGACGGCCCACTCGCCGTCGGCGTCCACGTCCAGCGGATCCAGCAGGACGTACGTGAGGTCCGACTCCACGTCCAGTTGCAGCGCGCGCTCCCACATGCCGGCGAACAGGACCTCCTCCGGGGTGGAATCCTCGCGCAGGTCCTCGCGGTACCACGCGCCGAAGCCGCCCTCGTCCTCGAACCACCGGGCCGCCTCGGTCCCGGCGAGCAGTTCGATGAAGCCGCCCGCGTGCCGCCACCCGTCACTGACCTCCAGGAACGTCCGGTACGACGGCGGCAGTCGGCGTCCGAGCCGCTCCTCCAGCGCCCCGATCCGAGCCGCGGAGGCGGGCGCGAAGCCCAACCACCGTGTGTCCTTCGCCCGTTGGTCCTCCTCGTACAGCTTGCCGGGCTCGCACGCGTCCGCCCACTCCTCGCTCCACCGCACAAGAAAGGGCCGCCAGTCGAAAGCAGTTCGCGTCATGCCCCGGATCGTCGCACCCCTCACTGACACCCCCTCGGCCCGTCCGCCCGGGCAGGGCTCAGAGCCGGGCCGCCTTCAGGCCCATGTGCAGGAGCAGGCGGTCCTCGCCGGAGGTGAGGGTCAGGCCTGTCAGGTGTTCGATGCGGGACAGGCGGTAGTACAGGGTCTGGCGGTGGATGCCCAGGGCTGCCGCCGTGCGGCCCGCCTGGCCCGCGCAGTCGAGGAAGACCTCGGCGGTGTGGGCCAGTTCGGTGTGGGCCGGGGTCAGGAGCGGGGCGATCGCCGGGTCGGGGGTGGCGGGCAGGGCGGTGAGCAGACGGTACGGGCCGATCGACGGCCACTGGGCGACCGGGCCCAGGCGGGGCCGGGCCACCGCCGCGCGGGCCGCCGCGACCGCCTCGTGCCAGGCCTCGGGCAGTTGCGCCGGGCCGCGCCGGGGGGCCGAGGCGCCGGCCGCCGTGTCCTCGCCCGCGCTCCCGCGCAGCCGGGCCACCGCCGCGAGCGCCGGGGCGAGGGCGTCCGGCGAGCGCAGTCGTACGAGCAGGGCCAGCGCCACCCCGGCGCCGTACGGCAGGCCGTCCCGGGGGAGCGTGCAGAGCGCGGCGGTGCCCGGCACCGCCCGTACCGACGGCTCCTCGTCGCGCCACGGCGCCACGCACACCACCACGTGCTGCCCCTCCGCGCCGGGTCCCAGCGCCGTGCGCAGCGCGGTCAGCGCCGTCTCGCGCTGCCAGCCGGGCCCGGCGGTCAGCACCGCGCGCAGTTCGCGGGCCAGGTCCGTGCCCGCCTTGACCTCCTCGGCGAGCAGGTCGCCGATCCGGGCGGTCACCTCCATGGCCGTCGCCAGCCGGGCGGTGTCCGGGCCCGGGTCGGAGTCGTCCAGCAGCCACACGTACCCGAGCACCATGCCCCGGTGGCGCACGGGCAGGCAGATCCGGCCCCGGAAGACCCCCGCGTCCGGGGCCGCCGGGATGCGGACGGGGCCGGTGGCCCGCGCGATGCCGAAGCCCTCGAACCACGCGCGCACCGCGGGGGTGGACTTCCTCGTCACGATCGACCGGGTCCTGACCGGGTCCATCGCCGTGTCGTCCTCGGTGTCGTGCGCGCCGAAGGCGATCAGCCCGAAGTCGCGGTTCTCCAGCGTCGCGGGGACGCCGAGCAGCGCCGAGATCTCGTCCACCAGGTCCTGGTAATCGCCTTTCATCCAGACATTCTCGCACCGCTCTCAGACAGATGTATGAGATCCCGCCCACGGATGCGTGACAGCTGTCGATGGCAGAGGATCGGACCGCTCCCTAGATTTTGAGCCGACGCCCGAACGCACCCGAACGCACCGGGCGCTCGTCCTCACCGTGGAGGTGCCCCGTGCTGGGTCCCGTGATCCTGGCCGCCTCGCGCAGCGGCTCCCTGCGCCGCGCCGTGTCGGCCGCGCCGGTCACCAAGCCCGTGGTGGACCGTTTCATCGCCGGTGAGTCGGTCGAGGAGACCACGCCCGTCGTCCGGTCCATGGCGGCGCGCGGCCTGGAGGTCACCCTCGACGTCCTCGGCGAGGACGTCACCGACCCGGCGGAGGCGCTGCGCGCCCGGGACGCCTACCTGCGGCTGGTCGAGGCCCTGGAGCCGCTGGACCTGGGGCCCCGCGCCGAGATGTCGGTGAAGCTCTCCTCCTTCGGCCAGGCCCTGCCCGGCGGGCACGACCTCGCGCTCAAGAACGTCACCGCCGTCGTCGAGGCCGCCGACGCCATCGGCACCACGGTCACCCTCGACATGGAGGACCACACCACCGTCGACTCGACGCTCGCGATCCACGCCGAGGTCCGCCGCGACTACCCGCTGACCGGCGCCGTCGTGCAGTCGTACCTCTTCCGTACGGAGGACGACTGCCGCGCGCTGGCGGACGCGGGCGCGCGGGTACGGCTCGTGAAGGGCGCCTACAAGGAGCCCGCCTCCGTCGCGTACCAGGACAAGGCCGACGTCGACAAGGCGTACATCCGGAGCCTGCGGATCCTGATGGAGGGCGCCGGTTACCCGATGGTCGGCACCCACGACCCCCGGATCGTCGCGATCGCCCAGGACCTCGCGTACCGCGCGGGCCGCAAGCCCGACGCGTACGAGTTCCAGATGCTGTACGGCATCCGCGAGGCCGAGCAGGCGCGGCTGGCCGCCGAGGGCCACCGGGTGCGTGTGTACATCGCGTACGGCACCGACTGGTACGGCTACTTCATGCGCCGCCTCGCCGAGCGCCCCGCCAACCTCGCGTTCTTCCTGCGCTCGGTCGTCAGCCGTGGCTGACACACCCCGACCGCCCCGCCGACGAGGCTGACGAAGCACATGACGCCGAGGAAGCCGACCAAGCCGCTGAATCCGTTGAAGCCGCTGAAGGAGATCCGCCACCCATGGACGCTGTGACACAGGTTCCGACGCCGGTCAACGAACCGGTGCACGGCTACGCCCCGGGATCGCCCGAGCGCGCCCTCCTGGAGGCCAAGCTCAAGGAACTGGCCGAGAACCCCGTCGACCTGCCGATGACCATCGGCGGCGTGAAGCGGATGGGCGGCGGCGCCCGGGTCGACGTCGTCCAGCCCCACCGCCACGACGCGGTGCTCGGTACGTTCGCCGGCGCCACCGAGCAGGACGCGAAGGACGCCGTCGACGCGGCCCTCGCCGCCGCCCCGGCCTGGCGCGCCATGGCCTTCGACGACCGCGCGGCGATCATCCTGCGCGCCGCCGAGCTGCTGGCGGGCCCCTGGCGCGAGACGCTGGCCGCCGCGACCATGCTCGGCCAGTCGAAGACCGCGCAGCAGGCCGAGATCGACTGCCCCTGCGAGCTGGTCGACTTCTGGCGCTTCAACGTCTCGTACGCCCGTGACCTGCTCGCCGAGCAGCCGCCGGCCAACTCGCCCGGCGTGTGGAACCGGCTCGACCACCGCCCGCTCGAAGGCTTCGTCTACGCGATCACGCCGTTCAACTTCTCCGCCATCGCGGGCAACCTGCCCACCGCGCCCGCGCTGATGGGCAACGTCGTCGTCTGGAAGCCCTCGCCCACCCAGACCCTGGCGGCCGTGCTGCTGATGGAGCTGCTGGAGGAGGCCGGGCTGCCGAAGGGCGTCATCAACCTGGTGACGGGCGACGGCCTCGCCGTCTCCGAGGTGGCGCTGAACCACCGCGACCTGGCCGGGATCCACTTCACCGGCTCGACCAAGACCTTCCAGCACCTGTGGAAGACGGTCGGCAACAACATCGAGACGTACCGCTCGTACCCGCGGATCGTCGGCGAGACCGGCGGCAAGGACTTCGTCGTCGCGCACCCGAGCGCCGACCCGGCGATCCTCAAGACCGCGCTGACCCGGGGTTCGTTCGAGTACCAGGGCCAGAAGTGCTCGGCGTCCTCGCGCGCGTACATCCCCGCGTCGATCTGGAACGACGGCTTCAAGGAGCGGTTCGCCGCCGAGGTCGACTCGCTCACCATGGGCGACGTCACCGACCTCGGGAACTTCATGGGCGCGGTCATCGACGAGCGCGCCTTCGCGAAGAACAAGGCCGCGATCGACCGGGCCGCCGCCGACCCCTCCTGCACGATCGTCGCCGGCGGGACGTACGACGACTCGGTCGGGTACTTCGTCCGGCCGACGGTCATCGTCTGCACCGACCCGGAGAACGAGGTCTTCACGACCGAGTACTTCGGCCCGATCCTCGCGGTGCACGTGTACGAGGACGCCGACTACGACAGCGTCCTCACGCAGCTGGAGTCGGTCTCGGCCTACGCGCTGACCGGCTCGGTCATCGCCAACGACCGCGCGGCGGCCGCCCGGACGATGGAGAAGCTGCGGTACGCGGCCGGCAACTTCTACATCAACGACAAGTCCACCGGCGCCGTCGTCGGCCAGCAGCCCTTCGGCGGCGGCCGCGCGTCCGGCACCAACGACAAGGCGGGCGCCCCGCAGAACCTGATGCGCTGGACCCTCACCCGCGCCATCAAGGAGACGCTGGTCCCGCCGACGGACCACCGCTACCCGCACATGGGCTGACGGCCCAGGGCCCCCGGGGCCCCTCACACCCCCGCCCCCGCACCGGCGCCCCCCTCCGGAGCGGGGGCGGTGTCATGCCTCCGTACGGGAGAGGGGCGCCGGTGCGGAGGCGGGGGACGCGTCCGGGGTGCGGCCGGCGGGCCGTCAGACCCGGCGCCAGCGCGCCATCGCGAACGAGAAGACGCCGAACAGCACCAGTCCCGTCGCGACGAGCGCCAGCAGCCAGGGGCCGGCCGGGGTGTCGGTGAACGAGCGCAGGGTGTCGTCGAAGCCCTTGGCCTTGTCCGGCTCGTACGTCACGGCCGCCTGGATCACGAACCCGCCGATCGCGGCGAACAGGATCCCGCGCCCCGCGCCCCCGCCGACGCCGGTCACGTCGACGAGCTTCCGGGTCCGGTGCGACATCTCGCCGAGCTTCAGGTGCTTGTGGTACGAGCGCATCACCGCACGCGCGCCGATCCAGAGGCCCGCGGCCACGATGCCTACGCCCGCGATCCCCACGATCCACTGACCGCCGGGCCAGTTCAGCGCCCGGGCGGTGATGTCCTGCGACTCCTGGTCGCCCGACCCGCTGCCGCTGCTCTTCTCACCGGCGGCGAATGCCAGGACCGAGTAGGCGACAAAGCCGTAGAAGAGGAAGCGGCCCGCCGACATCAGCCGCTTGCCCGGCTTCCGCCCGTCGGGGCCCGCCGCGCCCACGATCGCCTCCGACAACCGCCACAGCGCCATCCCGACCATGCCGATCCCGAGGGCCCACAGCAGGACCGACCCCATCGGCTGCTTCGCCAGCTCGGCGAGCGCGCCCCCGCGGTCGGCCTGCTCACCGCCCCCGCCGAACGCGATCCGCAGCGCCAGGATCCCGATCAGCAGGTAGATCACGCCCCGTGCGGCGAACCCCCAGCGGGCCGCCCCGTCCATCACCGGGCTGTTCGCCGCCTGTTGTGCCTTGCCCCGGCCACTGTGTGAAACCGTCCCTGCGTCCATGGTGAACCTCCGCTGTCCGGGTGCCCCCGGCCGCCGGGCGGAAACGGCTGCCCAGGGGGTGTCCTCCCGGCCCGCGCGCGGCCGATGCCCGGCGGATGCCCGGCGGTCTCCGGGCGGCTTCTCGGCATTCGCCCGGACGCCGCCCGGCGTTGTTCCATGATCGCCGTCTCAGATAGTAGGAAGTCCGAGTAAATAGAAGACAGGGCGGCGCGGCTCGCCTAGCTTGGAATGAGCCGAACGTCTCGCTTCATCGAGCGAACGCGGTCGACGGCACGCGCCCCCACGCAGGCAACCCCTGCCGCGCATACCGCACCGCCCCTTCCGGCGCCTCGCAGACGCATCCCGCGGCCTTTCGCGCCGCGCGTCCCCGCTCTCCGCTGCCCCAAGGAGTCGATCAACATGGCCGAGACCACCGTCCGCCGCGTCCGTCACACTCCCCGTACGAGCGAGTCCGACCGCAAGAACGCCGCCGCCGCGCTCCAGCGCGCCCTCGACCGCAGGGACAACGGCGGCTCGACCGGCCACTGAGCCGCGGGCGCCGCCGCGGACGGGACCGCGACCGCACGCGCCGCCAACAGGCCGCAGCCTCCAGGGATCTGACATCCGTGTCCAGGGAATGGACACGCGATGTCAATCCATGGGACGCAGAGTAGGGTGCCGCTATGTCTCGCAGCATCAATCTCGCAGTGATCCCCGGTGACGGCATCGGTCAGGAGGTCGTCGCCCAGGGCCTGAAGGTCCTGCGTGCCGTCCTCCCGCAGGATGTGAAGCTGGAGACCAAGGAGTACGACCTCGGCGCGGGGCGCTGGCACCGGACCGGGGAGACCCTCCCGGACGCGGACCTCGAAGCCCTCAAGGGCCACGACGCCATCCTGCTCGGCGCGATCGGCGACCCGAGCGTGCCGTCCGGCGTCCTGGAGCGCGGCCTCCTCCTCAAGCTGCGCTTCGCCTTCGACCACTACGTGAACCTGCGCCCGTCGAAGCTCTTCCCGAACACCGCCACCCCGCTGGCCGGCCGCCCCGACATCGACTTCGTCGTCGTCCGCGAGGGCACCGAAGGCCCGTACACGGGCAACGGAGGTTCGCTGCGCACCGGCACCCCCGCCGAGGTGGCCACGGAAGTGAGCCTCAACACGGCGTACGGCGTCGAGCGGGTCGTCAGGGACGCGTACGCGCGCGCCGCCGCCCGTCCCCGCAAGAAGCTGACGCTGGTCCACAAGAACAACGTCCTCGTCTACGCCGGCCACCTGTGGAAGAACATCTTCGACCGGGTCGGCCAGGAGTTCCCCGAGGTCACCACCGACTACCTGCACGTCGACGCCGCGACGATCTTCTTCGTCACCCAGCCCGAGCGCTTCGACGTGATCGTGACCGACAACCTCTTCGGTGACATCCTCACCGACCTGGCCGCCGCCATCAGCGGGGGCATCGGCCTGGCCGCGTCCGCGAACATCAACCCGGACCGCGCGTTCCCCTCGATGTTCGAGCCGGTGCACGGCTCCGCGCCGGACATCGCGGGCCAGGGGAAGGCCGACCCCACCGCCACCGTCCTGTCCGTCGCCCTGCTGCTGCGCCACCTCGGCCTCGACGCCGAGGCCATCCGGATCGAGGAGGCCGTCGCGGCCGACCTCGCCGGGCGTGACGGCTCCGCGGCCGCGCGGACGACCGACGAGATCGGTGACGCGCTCGCCGTACGCGTAGCGAGCTGACCCGCCGCGACTTCCGAAACAGCCGCCGGGTCCCGTGACCCGGCGGCTGTGCTTTTGCGGCCTCCGGGTGACACCATCATCCCAGGACCGCATTCACTCGTTCCGGTCACGGCCCTGCCCTCGTCGTCCACGGCGGGGGCAGTGGCCCGCCCGCATAGTCGGACGTCCTAGTAGATCCGTAGCGGCGTGAACGCGGTCCGTCACACACAACCGGTGAAGGACGAGAGTATTCATGACCACGCCCACGACCACCCTGGAGCTCAAGCCCTCCGCGCACCCGCTGTCCGACACCGAGCGGGAGCGGATCCTCGCCAACCCCGGTTTCGGCCGCTACTTCACCGACAACATGGTGACGGTGAAGTGGACCGAGGGCCGCGGCTGGCACGACGCGGAGCTCGTGCCGTACGCCCCGCTGTCGCTCGACCCGGCGAACATGACCCTGCACTACGCGCAGACCATCTTCGAGGGGCTCAAGGCGTACCGGCAGGTGGACGGCTCGGTGGCCACCTTCCGTCCCGAGGAGAACGCGCGCCGCTTCCAGCGCTCCGCGCGCCGGATGGCGATGCCCGAGCTGCCCGTCGAGACGTTCGTCGCGGCGGTGGACGCGCTCATCGCCCAGGACCGCGCGTGGGTGCCCGGCGTCGGTGAGGAATCCCTCTACATCCGGCCGTTCATGTTCGCGACGGAGGTCGGCGTCGGCGTGCGCCCGGCCAACGAGTTCCTCTTCATGGTCATCGCGTCCCCGGCAGGGGCGTACTTCGCCGGCGGTGTGAAGCCGGTCTCCGTCTGGCTCTCCGAGGAGTACGTGCGCGCCGCCCCCGGCGGCACGGGCGAGGCGAAGGCCGGCGGCAACTACGCCGCGTCCCTCATCGCCCAGGCCGAGGCCACCAAGCACGGCTGCGACCAGGTGGTCTGGCTGGACGCGACCGAGCGGCGCTGGATCGAGGAGATGGGCACCAACAACCTCTTCTTCGTGTACGGCGACAAGCTCATGACGCCCGAGCTCACCGGCACCCTCCTCGCCGGGATCACCCGCGACTCCGTCCTGAGCATCGCCGCCGACCTGGGGTACGAGGTCACCGAGGGCCGCCTGACCGTCGACGACTGGCGCACCGGCAACGCCGACGGGACCCTCACCGAGGTCTTCGCGTGCGGCACCGCCGCCGTCGTCACCCCGGTCGGCACGGTCCACTCGGCGCGCGGGGGCTGGACAGTGGCCGACGGCCGCCCCGGCGAGGTCACCATGAAGGTGCGCAAGGCCCTCCTGGAGGTCCAGTCGGGCGCGGTCCCGGACGCCCACGGCTGGCGGCACACCGTCGCCTGACCCGGCGCCGCGGCGTCCGTACCCCCGTCCCCGGCACCGGCCGGGACCGGCGTACGAGGGCCCGTACCCCGTTCGCGGGGTGCGGGCCCCGGTACGCTGGTGACCCGGAGGTCACCGACCGCATCGTGAGACAGGGGCTTCCCAAAGTGACCGGACGTGCGAAAATCGGGTCGTGCTCTCGTTCGTCATGATTATTGGCAGCAAGTGCGCCGGTCCGCAGTGACCGCCCCGTAGACCCGTACGGCGCGGACATCGAGCCTCGGACCCGCGCGCAGACCTCTCGCATCCGCGAGGGGTTTTTTCGTTTTCCGGCCCTACCCCGGCCGGAGACGGGCCGCGCGTGGTGACGGGGGCAGGTGGAGCCAGACCATCCACTCAACAGGAGCAGGACACCATGACCACAGAGTCCACGGGGCCCTCGGGGAACGACGACGGCTTCCATGTCTTCGACACGACGCTGCGCGACGGCGCGCAGCGTGAGGGCATCAACCTGACGGTCGCCGACAAGCTGTCCATCGCGCGGTACCTGGACGAATTCGGCGTGGGCTTCATCGAGGGGGGCTGGCCGGGGGCCAACCCCCGGGACACCGAGTTCTTCGCCCGCGCCCAGCAGGAGATCGACTTCCAGCACGCCCAGCTCGTCGCCTTCGGCTCCACCCGGCGCCCCGGCGCGAAGGCCTCGGAGGACCCGCAGGTCAAGGCCCTCGTGGAGTCCGGTGCCCCGGTGGTCACCCTGGTCGCCAAGTCCCACGACCGCCATGTCGAGCTGGCACTGCGCACCACCCTGGACGAGAACCTCGCGATGATCCGCGACACCGTCTCGTACCTGCGCGAGCAGGGCCGCCGCGTCTTCGTCGACTGCGAGCACTTCTTCGACGGCTACCGCGCCAACCCCGAGTACGCCAAGTCCGTCGTACGGGCCGCCGCCGAGGCCGGCGCCGACGTGGTGGTCCTCTGCGACACGAACGGCGGCATGCTGCCCGCGCAGATCCAGGCCGTCGTCACCACCGTCCTCGCCGACACCGGCGCCCGGCTCGGCATCCACGCCCAGGACGACACGGGGTGCGCCGTCGCCAACACCCTCGCCGCGGTCGACGCGGGCGCCACGCACGTCCAGTGCACGGCCAACGGGTACGGCGAGCGGGTCGGCAACGCCAACCTCTTCCCGGTCGTCGCCGCCCTGGAGCTCAAGTACGACCAGCGGGTACTGCCCCCGGGCGCGCTGGCCGAGATGACCCGGATCTCGCACGCCATCGCCGAGGTCGTCAACCTGGTCCCCTCCACCCACCAGCCGTACGTCGGGGTGTCGGCCTTCGCGCACAAGGCGGGGCTGCACGCCTCCGCGATCAAGGTCGACCCCGACCTGTACCAGCACATCGCCCCCGAGCTGGTCGGCAACAGCATGCGCATGCTGGTCTCCGACATGGCCGGCCGCGCCTCCATCGAGCTCAAGGGCAAGGAGCTGGGCGTCGACCTCGGCGGCGACCGCGACCTGGTCGCGCGGGTGGTCGGCCGGGTCAAGGAGCGCGAACTCAAGGGGTACACGTACGAGGCCGCGGACGCCTCCTTCGAGCTGCTGCTGCGCGAGGAGGCCGAGGGGAAGCCGCGCGTCTACTTCCGTACGGAGTCCTGGCGGGCGATCGTCGAGGACCGCCCCGACGGCACCCACGCCAACGAGGCCACCGTGAAGATCTGGGCGAAGGGCGAGCGGATCGTCGCCACCGCGGAGGGGAACGGCCCGGTCAACGCCCTGGACCGGGCGATGCGGGTGGGGCTCGAACGGATCTACCCGCAGCTCGCCAAGTTCCAGCTGGTGGACTACAAGGTCCGCATCCTGGAGGGCAAGCACGGCACGGACTCCACCACCCGGGTGCTGGTCACCACGTCGGACGGCACGGGCGAGTGGTCCACGGTCGGCGTCGCCGAGAACGTCATCGCGGCGTCCTGGCAGGCGCTGGAGGACGCGTACACGTACGGTCTGCTGCGGGCCGGGGCCGAGCCGGCGGAGTGACGTGACCCGGGGAGCGTCCCGGGGAGTGACCCGGAACGACGCCGGACGGGCTGCTGGCAGCCCGTCCGGCGTTTCCGTTCCCGTTTTCGCTTCTTCGTTCCGCCTACGCCAGGGGATCCCGGCGATCCGGTCCGGCTACTGGAGGCGCCACTTCTGGTTGGCGGCCCCGGTGCAGGTCCAGATCTGCGCGCGGGCCCCGTTCGCCGACGAGTTGCCCGTCACGTCGAGGCACTTGTTCGCCCCGAGGTTGACGATGTCGCCGGATCCGGAGTTGTACGTGAACTGCTGGGCCGTGGAGCCGTTGCAGTCGTAGAGCTGCACCTTCGCCCCGTCGGCCGTGGAGGCCGCCGTCACGTCCAGGCACTTGCCGAGCGTCCGGATCGTGTTGTCGGTGCCGACGGTCCAGTTCTGGGCCGCCGAGCCGTTGCAGTCGTAGAGCTGCACGGCGGTGCCGTTGGCGCTCGAACCGGCCGCCGCGTCCAGGCACTTGCCGGCGAGGCCGCGCAGGGTGCCGGTCGAACCGGTGCCGCCCCCGCCGCCCGCCTGGGTGCCCGACCAGGTGAACGTGGCCGAGGTCTTGCCGGGCAGCGAGTAACTGAAGTTCTGGCCGCCCCAGTTGACCCGCAGGGTCTGCGCGCCGGTGCCGTCGTTGTACGCGATCAGCGCCTTGGAGCCGTCGGTGTTGCGCCAGGCCACGTTCGGGACGGTGCCACTGGCGGTGGACGCGATGCGCGAGGCACCCGGCTTCACGAACTTGGTCAGGTGGCCCATCGTGTAGTACTCGATGTTGTAGTCGACCTGGCCGTGTCGGCTGTCCCCGTTGTGGACCGTGATCAGACCGTCGCAGGTGCCGCAACCACCGTTGTGGGGACCACGGTTCTGGTCCACCGCGAGGGACCACTTGGTCACCGACTTCGCCCAGTTACGGGTGTAGTCGATGATGTTGTTCATGTCCTCGCGCTGCTGGTTGGCGATCCACGTGCCACCGGAGTGCTCGGTCTGGAACGCGTCCATCGTCGGGTACTGGTTGTGCACGGTGGTCTGCTTGGCGATGTCGCCGCCGTAGCCGTGCCAGGCGACCCCGCCGAAGTTCGGGTGGTTGCGGACGGCCGGGTCGTTCACGGTCTCCGCGGCGTACGCGTCGTACGTGTCCCAGTTCCAGTCGTGCGCCAGCACCTTGGTGGGCAGGCCGGCCGCCTGGAGCTTGGGCAGCAGGTTGCTCTTGGTGAAGAACGCCAGGCCCGAGCCGTTCCAGCTCATCGACGGGTAGCTGGAGCAGCACGTCGGCTCGTTCTGCGCCGTGACGTAGTCGATCGGGATGCCCTGGTCGCGGTACGCCTGGAGGTACTTGACGAAGTAGTCGGCGTACGTGCCGTAGTTCTCCGCCTTCAGCCAGCCGCCGTTGAGCTGCCCGTTGTCCTTCATCCAGGCCGGGGCGGTCCAGGGCGACGCCACGTTGGTCATGGCCGGGTTGAGCTGCTTCGCCTGCTTGGTCAGCGGCAGCACCGCCCGCAGGTCGTGGGCGATCGAGAACCGCGACAGGGTGGGGTCCGTCTGGCCCGCCGGCAGGTCGTCGTACGTGTAGCCGAAGCGGGCGAGGTCCGAGCCGCCGATCGGGTTCCGGTTGAAGGAGAGCCCGATGCCGTCGGTGGGGGAGAAGAGCTTCCTCATCGTGGCGTCGAGGGTCGCCTGCGAGAGCGCGCCGCTCTCCTTCATCAGGTACGCGGCGGTGTCCGTGAAGGACGCGCCGCCGCCCGTGAAGGTCTGGTAGCGGGTGTTCTCGTCGACGGACACGTTCGTACCGCTGCCGCCGTTGCCCGACTGGAAGTTGACGGGAGTCTGCTGCTGGAGCCCGCGGGTGACGACCCGGCCCCCGGCGTCGCTCGTCGTCGTCAGATAGATGTTGACCTGCTCGCCCGCGGCCTGGGCCGGCCCGGCGGACAGGCCGGTCAGCCCGGCCGTGGCCAGGGCGCCCGCGAGGAGGACCCTCGTGAGACGCCGTCCTTGAGCACTCGATCTCGCCATGTGACTGCTGCCCTTCTCGGCACAGAGGTGGGGGGTTACGCGATGGTGCCTGCGGCGTGAGTGAACTGCTGTTACGAACTCCCGTCAAGAGTCCGCGCATTCACAACCTGAACGCATAACTCCCTTGGCCCGCTACTGGCCTGCTATGCACCAAAGGTGCGGACCAATCTCGACGTGAAGTATTGACGGCAGTGTTGCCTCCCGGTTAACTCACCGCCCAACGCCCGGTACCGGTTCCGGAAGCGGTTGCGGTACCGGTTCCACACCTCGACGCGGAGGCGCCCCGATGCGTGTCACGATCGCCGACGTCGCCCGCCAGGCGGGCGTCAGCAAGACGACCGTGTCCCGGGTCATCAACACCAAGGGCGAGGTCGACGGCGGTACGGCGGCCCGCGTCCGCGCGGTCATCGCCCGGCTCGGGTACGTACCCAGCTCGGGCGCCGTCGGACTGGCCCGGGGGAGCAGCCGTACGGTCGGCATGCTGGTGCCCTCGCTGACCTGGCCGTGGATGGGCGAGGTGCTCCAGGGGGTCGTCGACACCGTGGAGGCCGCCGGGTACGGGCTGCTGCTCTTCACCTGCAACCGGGGTGCGGAATCGGTTCAGCGGTTCACCACCCAGGTCTCGGCCCGCGCCTTCGACGGACTGCTCGTCGTCGAACCGGAGAACACCCTCGACACCATCGTCGGCCTGCACCACCAGGGTCTGCCCGTCGTCCTGATCGACGACCGCGGCGCCCACCCCGAGGACTTCCCCTCGGTCGTGACCACCAACTTCGAGGGCGGCGCGTCCGCGGCCCGCCATCTGCTGGCCGACGGACGCACCAAGCCGCTGGTCATCACGGGACCCGCCCACTTCGGGTGCGTACGGGAGCGGCTCGCCGGCTTCCGGCACGTCCTGCCCACCGACCGGGTCGTGGTGGGCGACTTCACGGAGCTGTCGGGGCGGCTCGCGGTGGAGAAACTCCTGCACGCCCGGGTCGAGTTCGACGCGGTGTTCGCGCACAACGACATCAGCGCGGCCGGCGCCCTGCGGGCCCTGCGGGCCGCCGGGCGGAGCGTCCCCGACGACATCGCCGTGGTCGGCTTCGACAACATCCCGATGGCCCGGCACACCGAGCCCCCGCTGACGACCGTCCGCCAGCCCGCCCGCGAGATGGGCGAGACGGCGGCGCGGATGCTGCTGGAGCACCTCGGCGGGGCGGCCGCCCCCGACGAACCGGTCGTCCTGCCCACCGAACTCGTCGTCCGGCAGTCGGCGCCCTAGGCACCGCCTCGCACGCCTCGCACCCCCTCGCACGGCACGCACCGGTCCGCCCGACCTCGCAGCTTTCTGGAGACGTCATGTCCGCACACCGCAAGCCCCGGGCCCCGGGCGCCGCCACCGCCGTGGCGGTCCCCGGCCTGCCCGCGGGCTTCCGCCGGACCGTCGCCACCCCCGCCGACCAGATCGAGGGAGCGGCTGCCGACGACGGCAGGACCCCCTCGGTCTGGGACACCTTCCGCCGGGCTCCGCGGGACGCGGAGCTGATCGCGGCCCCCGCGTACGACGCCGGGGCGCACGCCCCCGGCAGCCGCCTCTGAAGGACAGCGCCACGTGGTACCGCGACACGATCGGCCGTACCCGGGCCGCCCGGCGGTAGCACGCCCCACCGCACCGCACCGCACTGCCACCCGCACTCCCCCCACCTCGGAGGCAACGATGCCCTCGCGCACCACACTCCTCGCCACCACCGCCGCACTGGTGGCCCTCTCCGCACCGCTCGCCTTCGCCGCGCCCCCGGCCGCGCCCGGGGCGGCCCCCGCGAAGGCCGCCGCGGTGGCCGCCGCGCCCTGGAACGCCGACCAGGCCGCCGCCTCCTACGCGATCAGCCCCGCCCGGGTCACCGCCTCCGGCAGCGAGAACCCCGGCGTCGGCCCCGGCAACGCCTTCGACGGCAACGCCGGCACCCGCTGGGGCAGCGAGTTCGCCGACAACGCCTGGATCCAGGTCGACCTGGGCAGCACCCTGCGCGTCAACCAGGTCAAGCTGGAATGGGAGGCCGCGTACGGCAAGCAGTACGTCCTCGAAGTCTCCAAGGACGGCACCAACTGGACCACCTTCTACACCGAGAACGACGGCACCGGCGGCACCGTCACCGCCCACACCTACCCCCAGGAGGTCACCGGCCGGTACGTCCGGCTGCGCGGCGTCCAGCGCGCCACCGCCTGGGGCTACTCCCTCTTCTCCTTCCAGGTGTACGGCGGTGAGCCGGCGCCCGCCTCCACCACCCGCACCAACCTCGCCCTGAACCACCCCGCGTACGGCAACCTCTACCAGCACGCGGGCAATTCACCGGCCTACGTGACCGACGGCGGCTGGCCCGCCGACCTCAAGGCCGACCAGACCCGCTGGGCGAGCGACTGGAACGCGGACCGCTGGGTCGGCGTCGACCTGGGCGCCTCGTCCCGTATCGAAGCGGTCGACCTGTACTGGGAGGCGGCCTACGCCGTCGACTACGAACTCCAGGTCTCCGACGACAACCGCACCTGGCGCACCGTCTACCGGCCCTCGGCCGCCGAGGTCGCCGCCCGCCGCGCCGACGTCAAGGCCCCGGGGGAGGCGGCCGGGCGGCGCGACACCATCACCCTGCCGACCCCGGCGACCGGCCGCTACGTACGGATGCTGGGCAAGGAGCGCCGCTCGTTCTACAACCCGGCGCCCGCCACCGCCCAATTCGGCTACTCGCTCTACGAGTTCCAGGTGTGGGGGACCGGCGGCAACGCCAACGCGGCCTACCCCGCCCTGCCGAAGAACTCCACCGGCGCCTACCGGACCACCTTCTTCGACGACTTCACCGGCTCCGGGCTCGACCGCAACAAGTGGCGCGTGGTGCGCACCGGCCAGGAGATGGGCTCGGTCAACGGCGAGTCCCAGGCGTACGTGGACTCGGCGAACAACATCCGTACGGAGAACGGCACTCTGGTCCTGGAGTCCAAGTACTGCAAGGCGTGCACGACCGTACCGGGCGGCGGGACCTACGACTTCACCTCGGGCCGCATCGACACCAACACCAAGTTCGACTTCACCTACGGCAAGGTGAGCGCCCGTCTGAAGCTCCCCGTCGGCGACGGGTTCTGGCCGGCGTTCTGGCTGCTCGGAAGTGATGTGGACAACCCGTCGGTGTCCTGGCCCGGTTCGGGCGAGACCGACATCATGGAGAACATCGGCTACGGCGACTGGACGAGCACCGCGTTGCACGGACCCGGTTACTCTGCCGACGGCAACATCGGCAGGACCCAGACCTTCCCGGGAGGCGGCCGCGTCGACCAGTGGCACACGTACGCCGTCGAGTGGCAGCCGGAAGGCATGCGCTTCACCGTCGACGACCGTGTGGTGCAGGAGACCTCCCGGCAGAAGCTGGAATCGACCCGCGGCAAGTGGGTCTTCGACCACAACCAGTACGTGATCCTCAACCTCGCTCTGGGCGGCGCCTATCCGGCCGGCTGGAACAAGGTGACCCAGCCCTACTGGGGCCTCCCGCAGTCGAGCGTCGACCGCGTCGCGCAAGGCGGCGTCAAGGCCGAGGTGGACTGGGTGAGGGTCGAACAGAAGTAGGCCGTCCCTTCCGGCCTCAGGCCGTCCGGCGCGCGGGGGTGTGACACCCCCGCGCGCCGGACGGCCCGCACCACCCCGGTGGCACCAGAGTCACCGGGAGCACCAGGGACACGAGGAGCACCATGCAAGGCATACGAGTCAGACCGAGACCCGGCACCAGGACGGCGACGCTGCTCGCGGCCGCCGTCCTGGCGGGGCTGCTGCCCCTCGCGGGCACCGCGTCGTCCGCCACCGCGGCGGACGACCCGGCCCCCGTCGCCGTCGACCGCTTCGAGGGCGAGATCCCGTTCGCGAGCCCGCCCGCGGAGGGCATCTTCACCTGGGGCGGCGACGCCGACGACCCGCCGACGCTGAGCTTCGCGGACCGCGCCGACGCCCCCGAGGGCGCCAAGGTCCTCGAAGGCAGCTACAACGTCAGCGGGTACGGCGGGTTCAGCCACGACTTCGCGTTCGACAAGCCGTCCCACGACTGGTCGGCCCACCGGGGCATCCGCTTCTGGTGGTACGGCCAGAACACCGCGCCGCTGCCCCCCGGCTCCGGCAAGCGGATCGCCTTCGAGATCAAGGACGGCGGCGCCAACGGCGAGGCCTCCGAGCTCTGGAACACGTCCTTCACCGACGACTGGGAGGGGTGGCACCTGGTCGAGATCCCCTTCGCGGACTTCCAGTACCGCACCGACTACCAGCCCGTCGGCGGCATCGACCACGTCCTCGGCCTGACCGAGATGTGGGGCTACGCCTTCACCATGCCCACCGGCGCACCCGGCCGGTTCGCCCTGGACGGCGTGGAGTTGTACGGCAAGGCCGACCCGAGCCTCAAGGCGAGCGTCGTCACCGACGCGGCGGTGTACCCGGTCAAGGAGGGCGCCACCGCCAAGGTCAAGGTCTCGGTCGCCACCACCGGCTCCGTGCCGGTCGAGGAGCCCGTCACCGTCGACTACACCACCGAGGGCGGCACCGCCGAGGCGGGCAAGGACTACACGCCCGTCTCCGGCACGGTCACCTTCCCGGCCGGCAGCGCGTCGGGCACCTCGAAGACCGTCGAGATCCCGACCCTCAAGGACCGCGCCGGCGAGAGCGCGGAGACCGTACCGCTGAAGCTCACCGTCACCGGTGCCAAGGCCCCCGTCGAGAACCCGCAGGTCGTCGTGGACGCCCACGGGCTGCCGTACCTCGACGCGAAGCTCCCCGTGAAGAAGCGCGTCGCCGACCTGGTCGCGCGCATGTCCCTCGCGGAGAAGGCCGGCCAGATGACCCAGGCCGAGCGCAACGCGCTCACGGCCCAGGGCGACATCGCCACCTACGACCTCGGCTCGCTGCTCTCCGGCGGCGGCTCCGTGCCGACGCCCAACACCCCCGCCGCCTGGTCGAAGATGGTCGACGCCTTCCAGCTGAGGGCCCAGGCCACCCGCTACCAGATCCCGCTGATCTACGGCGTGGACGCGGTGCACGGCCACAACAACGTCGTCGGCGCGACGATCATGCCGCACAACATCGGCCTCGGGGCGACCCGTGACCCGGCGCTGGCGGAGAAGACCGGCGCGGTCACGGCCAACGAGGTGCGCGCCACCGGCGTCCCGTGGGACTTCGCGCCCTGCGTCTGCGTCGGCAGGGACGAGCGCTGGGGCCGTACGTACGAGACCTTCGGCGAGGACCCCGCGCTGGTCACCTCCATGGACACGGTCGTCAACGGCATGCAGGGCGCCGCGTCCGGCAGTGACCTCGACCGCAACGACAAGGTGCTGGCCACGGCCAAGCACTTCGTCGGCGACGGCGGCACCGAGTACGGCTCGTCCACGACCGGCTCGTACACCGTGGACCAGGGCGTCACCAAGGTCACCCGCAAGGAGCTGGAGGACGTCCACCTCGCGCCGTTCAAGGACGCCGTGAAGCGGGGCGTGGGCACGGTCATGCCCTCGTACTCCTCGCTGGACATCACCGACGACACCCTGCCGCCGGTCAAGATGCACGCCGACGGCGCGATGATCAACGGTGAGCTCAAGGACAAGATGGGCTTCAAGGGCTTCGTCATCAGCGACTGGCAGGCGATCGACCAGATCCCCGGCGACTACGCGAGCGACGTCCGGACGTCCGTCAACGCCGGGCTCGACATGATCATGGTCCCGACGCAGTACAAGACCTTCACCCAGACCCTCCAGGCGGAGGTCACGGCCGGCCGG
Source organism: Streptomyces liangshanensis (assembly GCF_011694815.1). Classification (NCBI taxonomy): domain Bacteria; kingdom Bacillati; phylum Actinomycetota; class Actinomycetes; order Kitasatosporales; family Streptomycetaceae; genus Streptomyces; species Streptomyces liangshanensis. Next base: position 2,222,862 of record NZ_CP050177.1, on the reverse strand, counting down.
ATCAGCCAGGCCAGGATCGACGACGCGGTCTCCCGCATCCTGGAGCAGAAGTTCAAGCTCGGCCTCTTCGAGAAGCCGTACGCCGACACCACGAACCAGGCCGCCATCGGCTCGGCCGCGCACCGCGCGGTCGCCCGCCAGGCGGCCGCCGAGTCGCAGGTGCTGCTGAAGAACGACGGCGCGGTCCTGCCGCTCAAGCCGTCGCAGAAGGTGTACGTGGCCGGCTCCAACGCCGACGACCTCGGCAACCAGGCGGGCGGCTGGACCATCAGCTGGCAGGGCGCCTCCGGCAAGACCACCACGGGCACCACCATCCTGGAGGGCATGAGGAAGGCGGCCCCGGACGCCACCCTCACGTACTCGAAGACCGCCACCGAGCCCACCGCCGGTTACGACGTCGGTGTGGTCGTCGTCGGCGAGAGGCCGTACGCGGAAGGCATCGGTGACGTCGGCAACGGCCACGACCTGGCGCTGAGCGCCGAGGACAAGAAGGCCGTCGACACCGTCTGCGCCGCCATGAAGTGCGCCGTCCTGATCGTTTCGGGCCGCCCGCAGCTCATCGGCGACCAGCTCGGCGACATCGACGCGCTCGTGGCGTCCTGGCTGCCGGGCACGGAGGGCGACGGCGTCGCCGACGTCCTCTACGGCAAGCGGGCCTTCACCGGTCAGCTCCCGCTGACCTGGCCCAAGTCGGTCGAGTCGCTGCCGATCAACGTCGGTGACGCGTCCTACGACCCGCAGTACCCGTACGGCTGGGGCCTGACGACCCTCACGGCGCCCCCCAAGGGCGGCCAGGTCACGCTCGCCGCGATCGGGCTCGCGGCGAAGATCCTCCAGCAGACCGGGCTCGGCAAGTCCGCGCAGGGCAAGGAACTGGTCGGCCAGGCCAGGCTCCTCGTCCAGCAGAAGATCGGCCAGTCCGTCACGGCCGCCTCGGCGAAGCCCTTCGCCGAGGCCGACCACCTGCTGCTCACCGGTGACCTCGCCGGTGCGGTGGCGAAGCTGACGGCGGCGTACAAGGCCGCCTGACCGCCGCGGAACCCCTGAGGGGCGGGGCACCCGAGCCGGCGGGCTCGGGTGCCCCGCCCCTTTTCCGCTTTCTGCCACCTTGGTGCGATTCGGGTAGCTTCGAGGTATGAGGACCAGGCTCTTCACCGCGCTGTCCGGACTGCTGCTCGCCTCGGCCGCCGCCCTCGCGGGCGCGCCGGCCACGGAGGCGGCCGGGAGGGCCACCGGCCCCGGGACCGTCGCGGACGCCCTCAGGAAGAACCCGGTGTACGTGGACCCCCGCGCCACCGGACAGCTGTCACTGCCGCAGGCCGACGCCCTCGCGAAGAAGATCAGGGACGCGGACAAGCCGCTCTTCGTCGCCGTACTGCCGCAGAACGCGCAGTTCCCGGCCGACAGCGTGCTCCGCGCGATCCGCGCCGAGACGGGCGTGACCGGCCTCTACGCGGTGCGGCTCGGCGACGGCTTCAACGCGGGCGCCGACCCGTCCGTGCTGTCGGAGCGCGCGGTCCGCAACCTCACGGACGCGGTCAAGGTGGGCTCCCCGGACGCCGTGACCGAGCTGAACGACTTCGTGGACCGGGCCCTGCCCCAGACGCGCGGCCACGCCCCCGACTCCTGGGGCTCCACCGCCAACGGCGACGGCAACGACGGGACCGAGGGGCTGATCGCGCTCGGCGGGCTCGTGGTGGTGGGCGGCGGCGCGGCCTACGCCGTGACGAGCCGGAACCGGCGCAGGCGGGCCGAGCGGCAGCGGGAGGCCCTGGAGAAGCTCCGGGTGGTCGTGGACGAGGACATCACGGCCTTCGGCGAGGAGCTGGACCGGCTCGACTTCCACCCGGCGGAGGCCGGCGCGGACGAATCGATGCGCACGGATTATGAACGCTCCCTCGACGCGTACGAGAAGGCGAAGTCCCTGATGGGGTCGGCGCGGCGGCCGGAGGACGTGCGGGAGGTGACCGAGGCGCTGGAGGACGGCCGCTACTGCCTGGCGATGCTGGACGCGCGCCGCACGGGCACCCCGCTCCCGGAGCGGCGTTCCCCCTGCTTCTTCGACCCGCGCCACGGGCCCTCGGTGGCCGACGCGCGGTGGGCGCCGCCGGGCGGGGTGGCCAGGGACGTGCCGGTCTGCGCCGCGGACCGCGCCCGGCTGGCGGACGGCGAGGACCCGGGGGTCCGCCAGGTCGGCACGGAACAGGGCCCCCGGCCCTACTGGGACGCGGGACCCGCCTACGGGCCCTGGGCGGGCGGGTACTTCGGTGGCGGGCTGCTGCCGGGACTGCTGGCCGGCACGCTGCTCGGCACGGTCATCGCCTCGCCCGGGTACGCGGCGGACTACGGCGGCGGTGACTACACGGGCGGTGACGCCACCGGCTCCGAGGGCGGTGACACGTCGGGCTCGGACTTCGACCCGGGTGACTTCGGGGGCGGCGGCTTCGGCGGGGGAGGGGACGGGGGTGGCGGCGGGTTCGACGGCGGGGGCGGCTTCTAGGTCCTGGTGGGACCCGGGCCGTACCGAGGGCGGTGCCTCGCCCCCGCCGGTCGCGTACCGACGCCTGTCCTTGGCCCCTCGGGGCACGACGGGTCAGACGGTCTCGGGAGCCGTCTTGATCGCGCTGATGTCGAAGAGCAGCTTGACCTTGTCGGAGACGACGACGCCGCCGGCCTCCAACGCCGCGTTCCAGGTCAGGCCCCAGTCGGAGCGCAGGATGGTCGCGCCGCCCTCGAAGCCGACCCGCTCGTTGCCGTAGGCGTCGGTGGCCGCGCCGTTGAACTCCAGGTCGATGGAGAGCGGCTTCGTGACGTCCTTGATGGTGAGGTCGCCGTTGATGCGGTACGCGTCGCCGCCGAGCTCCTCGGCCGAGGTCGACGTGAAGGTCATCTTCGGGAACTGCTCGGCGTCGAAGAAGTCGGCCGTGCGCAGGTGGCCGTCGCGGTCCGGCGCGCCCGTGTCGACGCTGGCGATCGTGACGACGATCGACGCGGAGGAGTGGGCGGGGTCGGTGCCGTTCAGGTCCAGCGTGCCCTCGAACTCGGTGAAGGCGCCGTGGACGTTGGTGACCATCGCGTGGCGCACCGAGAAGCCGATCTTGCTGTGGCTCGGGTCGATCGTGTAGGCGCCGGTCAGGGCGGCCAGGGCGGGGTCGACCTCGCGGGTGGCGGTGGCGGTGGCGCCGTCGTTCTTGCGGCCGAAGAGAGCCATTTCTATCTCCTACGAGTAGTTCAACGTTCAATGAGTGGCGGACGAGCGCAACCATAGACCTATCTCGTTCGGATTTCAACTATGTCCCTCGATCGAGTGGATCCCGCGCCACGGACCTTCGCCGTACCTCCTCCGCACGCCCTCTGGCGGACGCGCGTAGACATCGGGCAGGATCGCCCCGCACCACCTGCACCGCCGTCCCACCGGCCCGACATCACCGTCACAGCAGGAGGAATCCCCCCATGAGACTCCGCTCGCTCCTCAGCGCCCTCGGCCTCGTCCTGGGCGCGCTCCTCGCCCCCGGCTTCGGCGTCCTCACCGCCACGTCCGACGCCCAGGCGGCCACGAAGATCACTCACGCGACGTCGACGTCGATGTTCAGCTCGCGCGGCATCACGTGGTCGTCGTCCGGCGGCTGCTCGAACCGCAACGTCGCGACGTGCACGTCCTTCGACCAGCTCAACCTGGCGACCGCGCAGGGCGCGCAGACGCTGCGCGGCGCGATCGGCTGCGCGCTGAACATCACCGGCGGTACGGAGACCGGGCACGCGAGCGGCACGTACTCGCACTGGAACGGCTACAAGCTCGACTTCGCCAAGTCGACGTGCCTGACGAACTACGTCAAGAACACGTTCACGTACATCGGCCTCCGCGGCGACGGCTACCCCCAGTGGCAGGCGGGCTCGGGCAACGTGTACGCGGACGAGGGCAACCACTGGGACGTGACGTTCTACAACTGCGGCGGCTGCTAGCACCGCCTGTCCTCGATCGCCGGACGGGCTGATGGGGGTTGCCCGGCATGGTGACGCCGCGCGGAGCCCCCTGCACGGCACAATCAACCGAACCCCGGCTATTTCAAGCCCGTCCGGCGATCGAGGACACCCGCGGCCGGAGGCCGCGCCCCACGCGGAGGTACCCGTGCCCTGGCCCCGACGCCACCTCCTCGCCGCAGCGGCGGCCACCGCTCTGGGGCGCACCGCGCACGCAAGCGCGACGGCAACGGCAACCGAATCCGACCCCCTCGACACCCTCCGCACCCGCTGGACCACCCTCCACCTGGGCACCGCCTACGACCCCACCGCCGAGCCTTACGCCTCCCGCCTCGCCCGCACGGGCACCCGCGCCGAGCGGTACCGGCACGCCATGGCCCCCACCCCCACCTCCCTCTGGCCCGACCACCCCTTCGACCCGCCCGCCGGCCCGGCCGGCCTCACGGTCAGCCACGCCCGCCTCCTCACCATGGCCGAGGCCTACGCCCAGCCCCGCACCGGCCTCACCGGCGACCCCGCCCTCCTCGACGCCGTCCTGCGCGGCCTCGACCACCTCGCCGCGACCGTCTACCACCCCGGCACCACGCCGTACGGCAACTGGTGGGAGTGGCGCATCGGCAGCCCCCGCCACCTCCTCGACACCGTCGCCGTGCTGTACGACCACCTCACCCCACAGCGCCGGGAAGCCGCCTGCGCCGCCGTCGACCACTTCGTCCCCGACACCCTCCTCACCGACTACTCCGGGGTCAGCACCGGCGCCAACCGGGTCGACCTCTGCCGCGTGGTCGCGCTGCGCGGCGTCCTCGGCCGGGCGCCCGCGAAGATCGCCCTCGCCAGGGATGCCCTCTCGCCCGTCTTCCCGTACGTCACGAAGGGCGACGGCCTCCACGCCGACGGCTCGTTCGTCCAGCACACCTGGGTCGCCTACTCCGGTACGTACGGACAGGTCCTCCTCGACGGACTCGGCCGGCTGTTCACCCTCCTCGCCGGCTCCCCCTGGGCCGTCACCGACCCGGACCGGCAGATCGTCCTCGACAGCGTGGAGCGGGCCTACGCGCCGCTGGTCCTGGACGGCCTGATGATGGACAGCGTCAGCGGCCGGGCCGTCAGCCGCGGCCATCTCAAGGACGACGACCTCGGCGTCCTGCGCGGCGACCACTTCCACGGCCGGGCCCTCATCGCGGCGATCCCGCTCCTGATGAGCGTCGCGAGCCCCGCCGAACGCACCCGCTGGACCGCCAGGGCCAAGGGCTGGATCGAACGCTCCGCACCCCCCGGCGGCACCTCCCCGGTCCTCACCGCCCCCGAGTTCGACGTCGCCGACCTGGCCCGCCTGCACACGCTCGCCGCGTCCGGCGTCCCCGCCGCCCCCGAACCCGCCGGGCACACCCTCTTCCCCGGGATGGACCGGGCCGTGCACCGCCGCCCCGGCTGGACCGCAAACCTCGCCATGGCCTCCGACCGCATCGCCTCCTACGAATGCGGCAACGGCGAGAACCCGCGCGGCTGGCACACCGGCGCCGGAATGCTCTACTGGTGGAGACCGGGCACGGACGCCGACCACCCGGCGGAGGACAACGGCGACCCCCACGACGCCGCCCACCGCCCCAACGACCAGTACACCGACTGGTTCTGGCCCACCGTCGACCCGTACCGGCTCCCCGGCACCACCGTCTCCACCCGCCGCCTCCCCGACCGCGCGGGCGGCGAATGGGGCGCGCCCCGCCCCGCCGTCCGCTGGGTCGGCGGCGTCACGGACGGCACGTTCGCCTCCGTAGGACAGCACCTCAAAGGCCTCGGCTCCACCCTCGACGCCCGCGCCTCCTGGATCTTCGCCGCCGACGCGGTCGTCTGCCTCGGCGCCGGCATCACGAGCACCGACGGCGTCCCGGTGGAGACGATCGTCGACAACCGCAACCTCGGCGCGTCAGGACGCCACCCGTTCACCCTCGACCCCGCCCCCCGCCCCCGCTGGGCCCACCTCGCGGGCCACGGCGGCTGGGTCTTCCCCGGCGGCGCGCCCCCCGGCGCCCTGCGCACCCTCGAAGAGGCCCGCACCGGCTCCTGGAGCGACATCAACACCGCCGGCACCACCGCCCGCCGCACCCGCCGCTACCGCACCCTCTGGCTCGACCACGGCACCGACCCGGTGGCCGCCTCGTACCGCTACCTGCTGATGCCGGGCGCCTCCCCGCGCGCCCTCGCGGCCCGCGCCGCCGACCCCCACTGGCTGTCGCTCCTCGCCAACACGGCCGACGTCCAGGCCGTGGCGATCCGCTCCCTCGGCCTGACCGCCGCGAACTTCTGGAGGCCCGGTACGGCGGGCCCGCTCACCGCGACCGCCCCCGCGAGCGTGCTCGTGGTGGAGCGGGGACGTACCGCCACGATCCACGTGAGCGAGCCGGTACGCTCCGGGCAGCCGGTGCAGGTTGTCTGGGACCGGCCGGTACGGCGGGCGGTGGCGGCGGACCCGTCCGTGGAGGTGCTCGCGGCGGGGCGTACCGTACGGCTGCGGATCATGCCGGGAACGCGGGGCGAGAGCCACCGCTGTGACGTCACTCTGCGTGGAGCGGCAGGATGACTCTGTGCCGACATCTATGGAAACCCTACAAGTACTAGGTGTTCCGAGCTATGAGGTCACGCCCATTCGGGCCGCGTTCTGTCCAGCTCCACCAGGAATCCGGGCAGGAGACTGTGTGGAGTCTACGGAGCTATTTACCCCTCGGCTTCGTAGGGTTGGAACATGACCGTAGTGGACGAGAAGCCGAGCGAGCCCGCCGACGCCCGAGGCCGGGTGGCCGAACTGCACGCCCTGCGCGAGCAGGCCCGCCGGGGACCCAGCGACCGGGCCACCGAGGCCCAGCACGCCAAGGGCAAGCTGACCGCCCGTGAGCGGATCGACCTGCTGCTCGACGAGGGATCGTTCAAGGAGGTCGAGCAGCTGCGCCGCCACCGGGCGACCGGCTTCGGCCTGGAGGCCAAGAAGCCGTACACGGACGGGGTGATCACCGGCTGGGGCACGGTCGACGGCCGTACGGTCTTCGTGTACGCGCACGACTTCCGGATCTTCGGCGGCGCGCTGGGCGAGGCCCACGCCACCAAGATCCACAAGATCATGGACATGGCCATCTCGGCCGGTGCCCCGCTGGTCTCCCTGAACGACGGCGCCGGCGCCCGTATCCAGGAGGGCGTCTCCGCGCTCGCCGGCTACGGCGGCATCTTCCAGCGCAACACCCGCGCCTCCGGCGTCATCCCGCAGATCAGCGTGATGCTCGGCCCGTGCGCGGGCGGCGCCGCCTACAGCCCCGCCCTCACGGACTTCGTCTTCATGGTCCGCGAGACCTCGCAGATGTTCATCACCGGCCCGGACGTCGTGAAGGCCGTCACGGGCGAGGAGATCACCCAGAACGGCCTCGGCGGCGCGGACGTGCACGCCGAGACCTCGGGCGTCGCGCACTTCGCGTACGACGACGAGGAGACCTGCATCGCCGAGGTGCGCTACCTCCTGTCGATGCTCCCGCAGAACAACCGCGAGAACCCGCCCACGGTGGACTCCGAGGACCCGGCCGACCGCCGGTCCGACGTCCTGCTGGACCTGGTCCCCGCGGACGGCAACCGCCCGTACGACATGCGCAAGGTGATCGAGGAGCTCGTCGACGACGGCGACTTCCTGGAGATCCACGAGCGCTGGGCCCGCAACATCATCTGCGCGCTCTCCCGCATCGACGGACAGGTGGTCGGCATCGTCGCCAACCAGCCGCAGTCCCTCGCCGGGGTCCTGGACATCGAGGCGTCGGAAAAGGCCGCGCGGTTCGTCCAGATGTGTGACGCCTTCAACATCCCGATCGTCACCCTCCTGGACGTACCGGGCTTCCTGCCCGGCGTCGACCAGGAGCACGGCGGGATCATCCGGCACGGCGCGAAGCTGCTGTACGCGTACTGCAACGCGACCGTGCCGCGCATCTCCCTGATCCTGCGCAAGGCGTACGGCGGTGCTTACATCGTCATGGACTCCCAGTCCATCGGCGCCGACCTCACCTACGCCTGGCCCACCAACGAGATCGCGGTGATGGGCGCCGAGGGCGCCGCCAACGTCATCTTCCGCAAGCAGATCGCCGAGGCCGAGGACCCCGAGGCCATGCGCGCGCGCATGGTCAAGGAGTACAAGGCGGAGCTGATGCATCCCTACTACGCCGCGGAGCGCGGCCTGGTCGACGACGTCATCGACCCGGCAGAGACCCGCGAGGTGCTCGCGAGCGCCCTCGCGATGCTCCGCACGAAGCACGCCGACCTGCCGTCGCGCAAGCACGGCAATCCCCCGCAGTAGAAGACGGAGACCGACTCCCATGAGTGAGACCACCAACGATTCCCTGCTGCGTGTCGAGAAGGGCCAGGCGGACCCCGAGGAGCTCGCCGCGATCACCGCGGTCCTGATGGCCCGCGCGGCCGCCCGCTCGGAGGAGGCCCCGGCGACCGGCCGCGGCCGGTCCACCGCGGGCTGGCGCCGCCTGGAGCGCAGCTCCGGCTTCCGCGCCCCGCACAGCTGGCAGGGCTGACCCCCCTCCCGCTGACCGCGCCCCTCGCCGCCCGCCCCCGCGCCTTCGCGGAGCACGTACGGCAACGGCAACGGCCCCCGCACTCGTCGAGTGCGGGGGCCGTCGTGCGTGACCAGTGGGTGTTGCCTTAGCGCAGTCGTGCCATGAGTGCGTGTTCGACGAGGGTGATGAGTCCGCTCTTGGCGTCGGCGCGGTGGCGGGCGTCGGTGGTGATGATGGGGGTGTCGGGGCCGATCTGGAGTGCTTCGCGTACTTCGTCGGGGGTGTAGGGCTGGTGTCCGTCGAAGCCGTTGAGGGCGATGACGAAGGGGAGTCCTGAGTTCTCGAAGTAGTCGACGGCGGGGAAGCAGTCGGCGAGGCGGCGGGTGTCGACGAGGACGACGGCGCCGATGGCGCCGCGGACGAGGTCGTCCCACATGAACCAGAAGCGGTCCTGTCCGGGGGTGCCGAAGAGGTAGAGGATGAGGTCCTGGTCGAGGGTGATGCGGCCGAAGTCCATGGCCACGGTGGTGGTGGTCTTGTCTCCGGTGTGGGTGAGGTCGTCGATGCCGGCTGAGGCGCTGGTCATGACGGCCTCGGTACGCAGCGGGTTGATCTCCGAGACGGCGCCGACGAACGTGGTCTTGCCCACGCCGAAGCCGCCCGCCACCACGATCTTCGCGCTGGTGGTTGAGCGGGCTGCTCCTCCGCCGCTAGAGCTTCCGAAGTCCACTGAGCACCCTTTCGAGCAGTGTCACGTCTGGCTGACCGCCGGCGGTCTCGTCGCCGCCGGGCTGATGGATGGCGACAAGTCCGGCCTCCGCCAGGTCGGCTACGAGGATCCGGGCGACGCCGAGGGGGATGGAGAGAAGTGCCGAGATCTCGGCGACCGACTTGATCTCGAAACACAGCTGGCAGATCCGCTGGTGCTCGGGCAACTGCCCTTGCAGCCGCGACGGATCGGCCGTCGTACTGACCAGTGCCTCGATGGCGAGCTGGTACCGCGGCCGGGTCCGTCCGCCGGTCATGGCGTACGGGCGCACCAACGGGTTGTGGGTGTCCCTGGACGGGTCGGGCGCGGAGGAGCGTCTGTGCTGTACCGGCTGGATGCGGGGCGCCCGGGGCTGGTTGTACTGGTGTTGCGGCGGGTAGGGCTGGTGTTGACCGCCCGGTCCGCCGTATCCGCCGCCCTGACCGCCTTGTCCGCCCTGGTTCCCGTGTCCGCCCTGTCTGCCCTGATCGCCCTGTCCGCTCGGCGTGGACGGAAAGTTGAAGCGGTTCCGGGCCTGCTCTCCCGCGTGCTGCGGGACACCGTCATAGGGGTGTCCGCCTGGGGGTGTAGCCACGTTTCCTCCTCCGACTGCCGGTCGCCGGTCCCTTTGGTGCTGTGGAGCCGCGCGCCACCGCACCCTATGGTGCGGTGGCGAGAACTGCACTGTCTGTCAGTTGAGCAGACTTCCCTGGAGTTCGGCGCGGAGGTCCGGTGTGAGGACCGTACCGGCGCGGTCGACCAACAGGGCCATCTCGTAGCCCACCAGGCCGATGTCGGCCTCCGGGTGGGCGAGAACGGCCAGCGAGGAACCGTCCGAGATGGACATCAGGAAGAGGAAGCCGCGCTCCATCTCCACGACGGTCTGGTTGACGGCGCCCCCCTCGAAGATCCGGGACGCCCCCGCGGTCAGCGAGGTCAGCCCGGACGCCACGGCCGCGAGCTGATCGGCCCGGTCGCGGGGAAAACCGTCGGACATGGCGAGCAGGAGTCCGTCGGCGGAGACCACCACCGTGTGGGACACCCCAGGGGTGTTGTCCACAAAGTTGGTGATCAACCAGTTCAGATTCTGCGCCGCCTGGCTCATCGGGCTCACACTAACGCTCCTGGTTGTAGGTACTGCCCGGGCCGTGGCCCGGTCCGTTCGTGTCCGCTCCCGCGTTGCGTCCCCGCAGGACCCCGCGCCGCAGGTTGCTCAACCTGCCGCGCACGTCCTCCGGGGCACGGGAGACCTGGGGGCCGCCCTGCGGAGTGCTCTCCGCCGTTCCCTCGACCAGATTGGCCTTGGGCACCCGGCGGGGAAGACCGGACGAGGTGACCCCGCCCGCCTTCGGCTCGCGGAGCTTCTCGGCCCGCTGCCAGCGATCGTCGTTCTTGGAACGCCAGTCCTCGGTCCCCGCCGTCCCGTCGGCCTGGCCACCGGGCCCGCCCTGTCCGTTCAGCGAAGGCTGAGCGGCCGGAGCGGTCCGCGTGGCAGATCCGTCGTCCGACCGGCCGGCCGGGGGAGTCCGGCCCAGTTGCCCGTCGCCCTGACCGGTGGGCTGCCACTCCTGGGCCTGCCGGCCACCGCCCCGGCGCGGCAGCCCCGCGCCGGTGAGCGCGTGACTGGTGCTCGGGGAAGGACCCGGACGGTCGAAGCCTACGCGGTCCGCGGGGATCTCGGGCGCGACCTGTGAAGATTCCGGTTCCGCGGGCGCGACCTGCGGGTATGCGCCCTGGTATGCGCCCTGGTCGGTCCACTCACCCTGGTGGGGGAGGCCGTCGAAACCGTTCTGGTAAGGGACTTCGCCGTTCGGCAGGTCCCCGTAACCGGCCTCCGCATAGGCGGGTGCCTGGGGCTCCTGGTATCCGTCCGGCGTGCCGTAGGACTCGGGCGCGCGGTACTCCTCGTACCCCGTCGGCCGGTATCCGTCCGCGGCCGGCGCCTCCGCCGTTTCGGGCAGGGGGGCGAAGTTCGGGTCGTACGGGGCCTCCTGAGGCGTGTACGCCCCCTCGGAGCCCCCGCGGTACTGCCCGTCGACCTGGTCGCTGAACAGCGGTCCCTCGGCGCTCTCAGGGCCGCCCAGCGCCGCGCGCCGTTCCTCGCGCCGCAGGGTGCGGTTGACGGGGTCGAGCCGGCGGCTGTCCTGGACGGGGGTCTGCTCCCCGGCGGTGCCCTCGTACTTCGAGTCGTCGAAGCCGAGTTCGGCCGCCGTCAGCATGGGCGCGGTCGGGAAGGACCGTACCTCGGCCGGGGGTTCCTGGTCCGGGATGATCTGCGAGACCGTGAAGTCGTCGGCCTGGGCGGTCGGTTCGCCGCCCCCGCCGTGGGTGATCGCGTCGGGGAGCATCACCAGGGACGTCGTGCCCGCCTGCTCGCCCGAGGGGCGCAGCTGGACGCGGATGCCGTGCCGGTCGGCCAGCCGGCCGACCACGAACAGGCCCATGCGCTGGGAGACGGAGGCGTCCACGGTCGGCGGGTTGGCCAGCTTGTGGTTGATGTCCGCGAAGTCCTCGGCGGTCAGGCCGATGCCCTTGTCGTGGATCTCGACCATCACCCGGCCGTCGGGCAGCCGCGTGGCGGTCACCCGGACCTTGGTCTGCGGCGAGGAGAACGTGGTGGCGTTCTCCAGCAGCTCGGCGAGCAGGTGCACGAGGTCGGTCACGGCCTGGCCGTGGATGTCGGTCTCGGGGACGCCGGTGAGTTCGATACGGGCGTACGACTCGACCTCGGAGGAGGCGGCGCGCAGTACGTCCACCAGCGGCACCGGCTGGTTCCACCGGCGGCCCGGCTCCTCGCCGGCGAGGACGAGGAGGTTCTCGCCGTTGCGGCGCATGCGGGTGGCCAGGTGGTCGAGCCGGAAGAGGCTCTCCAACTGGTCCGGGTCGCCCTCGTTGTTCTCCAGGTCCGTGATCAGGGTCAGCTGGCCCTCGATCAGGGACTGGTTGCGCCGGGAGAGGTTCGTGAAGATCGCATTGACGTTTCCGCGGAGCATGGCCTGCTCGGCGGCGAGCCTGACCGCCTCGCGGTGGACCTGGTCGAAGGCGCGGGCGACCTCGCCGATCTCGTCGCGCGAATCGATCGGGATGGGCTGGACGCGCGTGTCGACCCGGCCCGGTTCGGTACGGGACAGCTGGTCGACCAGCATCGGCAGCCGCTGCTCGGCGATGGAGAACGCCGCCGTGCGCAGCTCGCGCATCGAGCGGCTCATCTGGCGGGCCATCATCCCGGCCAGGATGAAGGCGATGAGCAGGGCGACGACGACGATGGCGCCGTTGGTGATCGCGTCGTTCCTGGCGTTGGTGGAGATCTGCGCGGCGTCGGCGACGGCCTTGTCGACGAGTTCCTTCTCGACCACGGTGTAGCCGTCGAACTTGGCGGTGGCGGCGGCCATCCAGACGTCCGGGGTGACCCCCCGCTCCGCGAGCTGCTCGGGGGTGGCGCCGGTGGCGATCGCGGCGACCATGCCGTCGAAGACGGAGCCCTCCTGGCTGGGCGGCGGCGTGAAGTCCTGGCCCGCGGCGGCGGCCTGCTGGCCGGCCGCGGCGAGCTTCTTCGCCCCGTCGGCGGCCTTCTCCTTCATGACCTGCTGGAGGCGGACCGTGTCGGCCGCGGTGCCGCCGGAGACGTACTCCGCGACGGACACGCTCTCCAGGTAGGCGTACGAGGAGAAGGCGATGGTCTGGCCGCCCCTGATCTGGGGCTTCTGGCTCGGCCTGACGAGCAGGTGCATGCCGATCGAGCGCTGGAGCGACTCGGCGGCCTTGGCGAGCTGGAGGGCGTAGACCGTACGGCCGTAGCTGGTGATGTTGCCGGTGCCGAGGCCCAGCTCGTTGGCGAACTCCATGAGGGAGTGCTGCACCAGCACGTATCCCTCTTCGGTCGCCACGGGGCCGCCGTTGGTGCCGGTCTTGTCCGGGGTCTCCACCGCCGCGGTGTACGCGGTCTTGCGGATGGCGGCGAGCTTGGGCTCCTCGCCGCGGAAGATGCTGAGGCGCCGTTCGAGGCCCTGCTTGGCGGGCATGTCCCGGACGGCGACGTCGAACTTCTTCTTCGCCTCGTCGGTGGCGGCCCTGGTCTTCGCGACGATCGGCGCGTCGAGCTTGCCGGTCAGCAGCGGCTGGGCGGTGAGGTCGCGCTCGTTGAGCAGCGCCTGGCCGTAGACGGAGGCCGCCCGTACGACCAGCGCCGTCTTCTCGGCGTCCTGGGCCTCCTGCCAGGTGTCTATCGATCCCTTGACCTGGAAGCCGCCCATCACCAGCCCGACCAGCACCGGGATCAGCAGAATGGCGTTCAGCCGGGTCGCCACACGCCAGTTGCGTGGGGCGAGCCGGCTGGAGCTGCCGGGCGCCGCGGGTGCGCCGGCCGGGTCCGCGGACGACGCCGCCGACCGCGGGGGCGGGGTGAAGTTGCCCCGCGCCTGTTGCTCCGCGGAGCTCGCCTTGCTTCGCCTCACTCGACCAACAACCTCTCGGCGCCGACACCTACGGTGTGCCGTTTCTCGTTCAGGGCCGTACAAACTCGGGAGTCGCCGAATTCCAGCACGGGGAGTGGTCCCACTCCAAACAGTGGGAATCGGCCGTTCCGAGTGATGTACGCCTCAGATAAAAAGGGCATAAAGGCTGAGCGGGAGCAAAAGGGTGAAGTGATGTGAGCGCAGTGGTACCAGTTGAGTGCGTCGGGTGTCCGCAGCCCGTCAATTCTCTGTCTAAACGTTATGAAGGAAGCCGCGGGCCGTGTCCGACGACACAGCCCGCGCCCCGCGCGGGCTACGGCAACTGCCGTAGCCGGGCGTCTACTTGAGTCGTGCCATGAGTGCGTGTTCGACGAGGGTGATGAGTCCGCTCTTGGCGTCGGCGCGGTGGCGGGCGTCGGTGGTGATGATGGGGGTGTCGGGGCCGATCTGGAGTGCTTCGCGTACTTCGTCGGGGGTGTAGGGCTGGTGTCCGTCGAAGCCGTTGAGGGCGATGACGAAGGGGAGTCCTGAGTTCTCGAAGTAGTCGACGGCGGGGAAGCAGTCGGCGAGGCGGCGGGTGTCGACGAGGACGACGGCGCCGATGGCGCCGCGGACGAGGTCGTCCCACATGAACCAGAAGCGGTCCTGTCCGGGGGTGCCGAAGAGGTAGAGGATGAGGTCCTGGTCGAGGGTGATGCGGCCGAAGTCCATGGCCACGGTGGTGGTGGTCTTGTCTCCGGTGTGGGTGAGGTCGTCGATGCCGGCTGAGGCGCTGGTCATGACGGCCTCGGTACGCAGCGGGTTGATCTCCGAGACGGCGCCGACGAACGTGGTCTTGCCCACGCCGAAGCCGCCCGCCACCACGATCTTCGCGCTGGTGGTTGAGCGGGCTGCTCCTCCGCCGCTAGAGCTTCCGAAGTCCACTGAGCACCCTTTCGAGCAGTGTCACATCCGGCGCGCCGCCGGCCTCTCCGTTGCCCGGCTGGTGGATGGCCACCATGCCGGCTTCCGCCAGGTCCGCTACGAGGATCCGCGCGACGCCGAGCGGCATCGTCAGCAGTGCCGACACCTCGGCCACCGACTTGACCTCACGGCAGAGGTGGCAGATCCGCTGGTGCTCGGGGAGCAGGGTGGCGAGATGAGCGGGGTCTGCTGTCGTACTGACCAGCGCCTCGATGGCGAGCTGGTACCGCGGCCGGGTCCGTCCGCCGGTCATGGCGTACGGGCGTACCAGCGGCTGATCGCCCTCAGGTCCGTACGACGCGTCGACTGAGGCGCCGTACGGATCGTGAGAGGCGGGTGGCGGGGTCATGAATCCTCCGGGCGTGACAGCAAGATGTCTGCGTGCCGTCTGACTTGGCCGGTGGGGGGCCGGTTGGGCGGCCTGACGGTGTTGGAGCTGGTGGCGGCGGTGCCGAAGCCTCAGTGCAACAGACTTCCTTGGAGCTCGGCGCGCAGGTCCGGGGTGAGGACCGTACCGGCGCGGTCGACCAGGAGGGCCATCTCGTACCCCACCAGGCCGATGTCGCACTCGGGGTGGGCGAGCACGGCCAGGGAGGAACCGTCGGAGACGGACATCAGGAAGAGGAAGCCGCGCTCCATCTCCACCACGGTCTGGTTGACCGGGCCGCCTTCGAAGATCCGGGACGCCCCCGCGGTCAGCGAGGTCAGCCCGGACGCCACGGCCGCGAGCTGATCGGCTCGGTCGCGGGGGAAGCCCTCGGACATGGCCAGCAGAAGTCCGTCCGCGGAGACCACCACCGTGTGGGACACCCCAGGGGTGTTGTCCACGAAGTTGGTGATCAACCAGTTCAGATTCTGAGCGGCCTGACTCATCGGACTCAACTAACGCTCCTGCTGGTGAGAGGGGCCGAGGTTGAAGCTGTTGTTCGCCGGACCGGCTGTGCCCGCCTGGCGACCCTGCTGAATACCCCGGCGAAGATTGGTCAGTCGGCCGCGTACGTCTGCCGGCGCACGGGAAACCTGCGGACCGGCCTGGTTGTTCTGTTCCTGCGCGGTACCGGGCACCAGGTTGGCGCGCGGCACCCGGCGGGGCAGACCTGAAGTGGTGATACCGCCCGCCTGGGGCTTTTTGACCCGTTCTGCCTGGCGTACCAGCTCGTCGTTGGGTGACGTGCGCCAGGAGGAGGTGGCACTGGAGCCGTTGGCTCCCGAGCCGTTGGTGGCCGGGCTGCTGGAGCCGTTGCCGCCGAAACCGTTGCCGCTCGGCGCGCCCGCGCCCATCAGACCGGCACCGGGCTCGCGCTGCGGCATCGGCTCGCGCCGGGGAGCCGGCGGCAGCGGGGCCGGGGCCTGGTGCTGCGGGACGACCGGCGCCGGGGGCTGCTGGGGCGGCTGCTGCTGTCCACCCGGCTGCTGACCGTGGAACCAATTGGTCTCCAGGTTGTCGAACAGCGGGGTGCGGCCGTCACCGGGACCGGCCGGCGGCAGCGCCTCGTGCTGGGGCTGCGGCGGCAGGCTGGGCTGGCGCGGGGCGCCGTAACCCGGTCCGTCCTGACCGCCCCGCCCGTTGAGCGGCTGGCCGTACTGGTCGAACTGCCCGGGGCCGCGGCCCTGCGCGCCCGGCGCCGCGGAGGGAGCCGGGGGGCGCGGGGCGTTGAAGTCCTGCTGCGGGGCGTAGGCGGGCGGCGCGGCGTAGTCCTGCTGCTGGCCGTTGCCGTAACCCTGCTGGTAGCCGCCCTGCTGGGCGCTGTAGTCGGGCTGGTAGCCGCTGGGCGGGGGCGCGTTGAAGTCGGGCCGCGGGAACTGGGCCGTCGCGGCCGCGTCCTGCGGCTGCGGGGCCCCGCCCCGGCGGTTGTTGTCGAGGCCGGGGCGCGGCGCGTCGAAGTCGGGCCGCGGGAACTCGGAGGTGGCGCCGGCGTTCTGCGGCAGGACCTGGGGCCGGGCGTACTGACCGGTGTTCTCGTGCTCCTCGTGACCGCGCGGGGCGTCCTGCGCGGGCTGCTGCCCGGTGCCCCAGCTGGTGGTCTCGGGGCGCTGCTGGCGGTTCTGCGGCTGCGGGTTCCCGCCCGGCAGCTCGGCGCGCGGACCACCGGGAGGCGGCAGCTGCCGGCTCCGCTCGGGTGCGCCGCCCTGCTGGAAGGCGTTCTGGGCGTGGCCGCTGAATCCGTTCTGGCCGGGCTGTCCGTTCGGCGCGCCGGGTCCGTCGTTACGGCCCTGTCCGGGGTTCTGGCCCTGGCCCGGTCCTTGACCCTGGCCCTGGCCCGCGAACGTGTTCTGGCCGCCGAAGACGCTGTGCTGACCGGTCTGGCTGTTCTGGCCGTTCTGGTCCGCCTGGCCGTTCTGGCCGGTACGGGCCGAGCCCTGGCGCTGCTGGTTCTGGGGCGCACCGCCCTGGGGGCCGCCCTGCCCGCCGTCGCGGCCGGGGAGCGCGGCACGCGGGCCCGACCCGGCGCCGACCTGGCCGCGCGGGGTGCCCGCGGCGATCCGGCCGGGCGGCGGCGAACCGGGACCCGCGGTGAGACCGGGAGCGGGGGCGCCGCCGGGACCGGCGGTGAGGCCGGGTCCCGCGGGCGGCCGGCCGGCCACCGGGGCCTGGCCGTTCTGGCCGCCGACGTTCATGCCGGGCTTGCCGACCGGGCCCTTCTTGCCGCCCTGGGCGACGTCGACCGGGAGCATGACCAGCGCGGTCGTACCGCCGGAGTCGGAGGGGCGCAGCTGGATCCGGATGCCGTGTCGCAGGGACAGGCGGCCGACCACGAACAGACCCATGCGGCGCGAGACCGAGACGTCCACGGTGGGCGGCGACGCGAGCCGCTCGTTGATCGCCGCGAGGTCTTCGGGGGAGAGGCCGATGCCGGTGTCGTGGATCTCGACCAGCACGCGGCCGTCGGGCAGGGCGTGACCGGTGACCCGGACCTTCGTCTGCGGCGAGGAGAACGACGTCGCGTTCTCCAGCAGCTCGGCGAGCAGGTGCACGAGGTCGTTGACGACGCGTCCGGCGACCTCGGTCGCGGGGACCGAGGACAGTTCGATGCGCTCGTACTGCTCCACCTCGGAGGCGGCGGCGCGGAGCACGTCGACCAGGGGGACGGGCCGGGTCCAGCGGCGGCCCGGCTCCTCACCGGCGAGGACGAGGAGGTTCTCACCGTTACGGCGCATACGGGTCGCGAGGTGGTCCAGCTTGAACAGCGAGGACAGCTGGTCCGGGTCGGCCTCGCGCGACTCCAGCTCGGAGATGAGCGAGAGCTGGCGCTGGATGAGGCCCTGGCTGCGGCGCGAGAGGTTGGTGAACATCGCGTTGACGTTGCCTCGCAGGAGGGCCTGCTCGGCGGCGAGGCGGACGGCCTCGCGGTGCACGTCGTCGAAGGCCGCGGCGACCTGGCCGATCTCGTCCCTGGAGTGGACACCGACGGACTCGACGGAGGTGTCGACGTCCTGCGGGTCCGACTCGGACAGGGCCTTGACCAGCTCGGGCAGGCGGTCCTGGGCGACCCGGGTGGCGGTGTCCTGGAGGCGCCGCAGCGAGCGGATCATCGCGCGGGCCACCACGAAGGCGCCGACGAGCGAGACCCCGAGGACGAGCAGGATCAGCGCACCGTTGATGTACGCGTCGCGCTGGGCCTGGTCGCGCAGTTCGCGGGCCTTGCCCTCCATCTCGCCGAGCAGCGTGGCCTCGATGGTCTTCATCGCGTTGATGCGGGTCGAGGCCTGGTCGGTCCAGTCCAGGTACGAGCGGTGGGGCTCGTTCTTGAGGCCGTCCGGCTGTCCGAGGACGCGGTCCGCGTACTTCTCGGCGGCCTGGATCTCGGGGTTGCCCTGGCCGTTGAGCGGTGCGGTCAGCTCTTCGGCGTTGCCGCCCATCGACTCGTACAGCGAGTTGAAGGACGTGAGGGCGTTCTTCTCCTTGGTGAGCGCGTTCTGACCGTAGAGACGGTCGTTCTCGCTCAGCGTGCCGTCCTTCTTCGGGTCGGCGGGGAGAGCGGCGGCGATGATGGCCCGCTGGATGGAGGCGTACTCCTTGGCGGACGAGAACGCGGCCAGCGCGCGGGTCCGCTTGATCATGTCCGGGTTGCTGGTCGCCTGCGCCATGTCCTGCGACAGGCTCAGCAGGGACTCGATCAGTCCGCTGTAGGCGTCCACGGTGAGCGAGTCGGCGCCCTTGGACTGGTAGGCGCCCTGGCGGATCTTGTTGATCTGGTTGACCTGCGTGGCGATCTGGTTGACGTTGGAGCGGATCGACTCCAGCGCCTCGTCGCCGTCGGTGTTGCCGATGTCGACGGTGGCGTCGAGGAAGGCCTTCTTCGCCCGGTCCGTCTTCGTCCGGCGGTCCTGCACCTTGAAGTCGGAAGCGGTCGCGCCGTTGGTCAGCGGACCCGCCGACTCGTCCCGCTCCGCCTGGAGCTGGGCCGCGAGGTTGGTCGCTTCCTTGGTCATCTTTGTCAGCAGCTGCATGTGCTCCAGCTGCTGGATCTCGTTCAAGGACTCGTTGATCCGCAGCCCGCCCAGGGTGGTCGCCGCGACCACCGGGAGGGTCAGCAGAGCGACCAGGCGGGTACTGATGCGCCAGTTGCGCAAAAGTATTCGTGAGCCGGCGTCGGTCGGCCCCACGGGTTTCGGCGCGGCCGTCTTCCCGTCGCCGGCCGGTGCCGCCCCGGGGCGCGCGGCACGCGGGCCGCTCTCGCCCGTCGGTGCCTGGCCCGGGTTCTGGGTGTGCTGGGGCGAGGCACCGCGGTCGGTTCCACTGCGGGGCTCTTGCTCCGCCGCAGCGCTGCTATCCCTCTTGAAACGTCCCTGCACTAGCGTCGCAACCTCTGGACCAGGCGTCCCAACCGCGAAACGGCAGGACGGTGTCGGCGTCGTGGGGCGCAGAACGCTCCCCATGGTGGTCTTGAGTGACCGGCGCTTTACCCCTTCCCCACCGCCACGCGGCGCTGCGTTGCGCCCCTGCGCGCCGGCTTGAAACCCGCGGCGGTGGGGGGAATTCCAGCACAGTGCAGGACCTCCAACAAGGGCCGCGTACCGGGCTGTGACCTGTATGACAGCGGGTGAGCGGGGTGTCACAAGCCGTAGAAAGGGTTCACGGAGGAAAGGGGCGATTGCAGACACGCTGCTTACGGGTGGGGGGTGTCCCAGTCCTGATGATCAGCAGCGGAATGCAACGTTCAGTGAGGCAATGTCCGTTTCGATGACCTTGGACCGCCGCCCGGAATGCCCGTGATGTCCGCCCGTTCGTGAGCAAACTCACAGGGAGATCGCTGAAGCATCCCCGCTCCGCCGGGGAATCCCCTCCTCGGTCCCGCGCTTTACTGGGACGGCACATCCGACACCGGCGCTCCGGCGCTCGAACACGCGACAGGGTCTGAACACACAGATGAAGACGACGATGCTGTTCCGCAACACCGCCAATCCCCGGCGCACCACCCTGGCGCACCTGAAGGACGCCACGGGCCTGGTACCCACGGAGCGCCCGGAACACCCCGTCACTCTCCCGAACCGCACGGCCAACCCGCGCCGTACGATCCTGATGGACGCACCGGCGCCCTACAAGGTTCCCGAGGCCGAGCCGGCCTCGTAAGGGGTACGGCCCCGGCCCGCGCCGGGACCCCGGGGCCCCGCGGCCCCGGCGGTCGTACGCGAGCGCGCCACCCCGCACCGGCTAGCCTGGAGTGTCAGTCTCCAGCAGGCCAGCAAGTGACAGTGAGGGGCGACAGCACCCGTGCGCATCGCCAGATTCTCCATCGACGGCAATGTCGCCTTCGGCGCGGTCGAGGGCGACGGCGGCGACCCCGCCGGCCTCGTCCTCGACATCATCAGGGGCATTCCGTACACCGACTTCGAGCTCTCCGGCACCAAGGTGCCGCTGAGCAAGGTGCGGCTGCTGCCGCCCGTGCTCCCCAACAAGGTCGTGGCCATCGGCCGCAACTACGCGGAGCACGCCGCGGAGCTGGGCAACGAGGTCCCCGAGGTACCGGTGGCGTTCTTCAAGCCCACCACCTCCGTGATCGGCTCGGGCGATGCCATCGAGTACCCCTCCTTCTCGAACGACGTGCACTACGAGGCCGAACTGGCCGTCGTGATCGGCCGGTTGTGCCGTGAGGTCCCGCGCGAGCGCGTCAAGGACGTCATCTTCGGCTACACCTGCGCCAACGACGTCACCGCCCGGGACACGCAGCGGACCGAGAAGCAGTGGGCCCGCGCCAAGGGCTTCGACACCTCCTGCCCGCTCGGCCCCTGGGTGGAGACCGCGCTCGACCCGTCCGACCTCACGATCCAGTGCACGGTCAACGGCGAACAGCGCCAGCTCGGCCGTACGAGCGAGATGATCCGGTCCATCGAGGACCTGGTCGTCCACATCACCGAGGCCATGACGCTGCTCCCCGGAGACGTCATCCTCACGGGCACCCCTGCCGGGGTCGGCCCCCTCAGCGTCGGCGACGAGGTCGCCGTCTCCATCGAAGGCATCGGCACTCTCACCAACAGGGTGATCAAGCGTGGTTAACGGCCCCGTCCGTGTTCGTTTCTGTCCCTCGCCGACCGGCAACCCGCACGTGGGCCTGGTCCGCACCGCCCTCTTCAACTGGGCGTACGCCCGCCACACCGGCGGCACCCTGGTCCTGCGCATCGAGGACACCGACGCGGCGCGCGACTCCGAGGAGTCGTACGAGGCGCTGCTCGACTCGCTGCGCTGGCTCGGGCTCGACTGGGACGAGGGCCCGGAGACCGGCGGCCCCCATGCCCCGTACCGCCAGTCCCAGCGGATGGACCTCTACCGCGACATCGCGGAGAAGCTGCTCGCCGCGGGGCACGCGTACCCCTGCTACTGCACCACCGAGGAGCTGGACGAGCGCCGCGCGGCGGCCCGCGCGGCGGGCAGGCCGTCCGGGTACGACGGCCACTGCCGGGACCTGAGCGCCGAGCGGAAGGCGGCGTACGAGGCCGAGGGCCGGACGCACATCGTGCGCTTCCGGATGCCCGACGAGCCGATCACCTTCACGGACCTCGTCCGCGGCGAGCTGACCTTCACCCCGGAGAACGTCCCGGACTACGGCATCGTCCGCGCCAACGGCGCCCCGCTCTACACGCTCGTCAACCCGATCGACGACGCGCTGATGGAGATCACGCACGTCCTGCGCGGCGAGGACCTGCTGTCCTCCACCCCGCGCCAGATCGCCCTCTACCGGGCGCTGATCGAGCTGGGCGTGGCGAAGGACGTCCCGGCGTTCGGGCACCTCCCGTACGTGATGGGGGAGGGCAACAAGAAGCTCTCCAAGCGCGACCCGCAGGCGTCCCTCAACCTCTACCGCGAGCGCGGTTTCCTGCCCGAGGGGCTGCTCAACTACCTCTCGCTGCTGGGCTGGTCGCTCGCCCCGGACCGCGACATCTTCTCCATGGACGAGATGGTCGCCGCGTTCGACATCGCGGACGTCAACGCCAACCCGGCGCGCTTCGACCTCAAGAAGGCCGAGTCGGTCAACGGGGACCACCTCAGGATGCTGGACGTGAAGACGTTCACCGAGGCCTGCGGCCCCTGGCTGCGCGCCCCGCACGCCCCGTGGGCCCCCGAGGCCTTCGACGCGGCGGCCTTCGAGGAGCTGGCGCCGCTGGCCCAGACCCGGCTGACGGTCCTCTCGGACATCACGGCCAACGTCGACTTCCTCTTCCTGGACGAGCCGGTGGAGGACCAGGCGTCCTGGGAGAAGGCGATGAAGCCGGGCGCGGACGCGCTGCTGGCGACCGCCCGTACGCACATCGCCGCGTCGGAGTGGACCGCCGAGGCGCTCAAGAACGCGGTCCTGGCGGCCGGCGAGGAGCACGGCCTCAAGCTGGGCAAGGCGCAGGCGCCGGTCCGGGTCGCGGTCACCGGCCGTACGGTCGGCCTGCCGCTCTTCGAGTCGCTGGAGCTGCTGGGCCGCGAGCGGACGCTCGCGCGGGTCGACGCGGCGCTGTCGAAGCTGACGGCGGGGGCGTAGCCGCAGGCGGACACGGTTCCGGATCGCCGGACGGGCTTCGCGGCCCGTCCGGCTCCTGGGCCCGCCCCCGCCGATACTCGTTTTGGAGCGCTGCCCGCTGTCGGGTAATGTTCTTCCTGCGCCGCCCGGGAAGGCCGAAAGGCCCGGCCGGGAGACGCAAGCCAAGCGAACCCCCGTCAGGGGGTTGAGTTTTGGTGGGCTATGGTGTAATTGGCAGCACGACGGTTTCTGGTTCCGTTAGTCTAGGTTCGAGTCCTGGTAGCCCAGCGCAGACACCATTCTGCAATGCCCCCGTTGTGTAGCGGCCTAGCACGCTGCCCTCTCACGGCAGTAGCGCCGGTTCGAATCCGGTCGGGGGTACAGATCCTTCTCTCCGACGCTTTCGGGTCGCACCCGGACGCGTCGACGCTGGATCGCTAAGGCCCCCGTTGTGTAGCGGCCTAGCACGCTGCCCTCTCACGGCAGTAGCGCCGGTTCGAATCCGGTCGGGGGTACGGTAATACGTAAGTCACCATGGGCTATGGTGTAATTGGCAACACAACGGTTTCTGGTACCGTTATTCTAGGTTCGAGTCCTGGTAGCCCAGCTGGATCCTCTGGATCCTCGCCCCCGTTGTGTAGCGGCCTAGCACGCTGCCCTCTCACGGCAGTAGCGCCGGTTCGAATCCGGTCGGGGGTACGTATCCGAGAAGGCCCTCCCCGACGGGGAGGGCCTTTTCCGTGCCCCGCCTTCTCAGCTCGTCCGCCGCAGCGCCTCGCTCAGCCGGCCCGCCGCGTCGATCACGGCCTGCGCGTGCATCCGGCCCGGGTGGCGGGTGAGCCGCTCGATCGGCCCCGACACCGAGACCGCCGCGACCACCCGGTTCGACGGACCCCGGACCGGCGCCGACACCGAGGCCACCCCGGGCTCGCGCTCGCCGATCGACTGGGCCCAGCCCCTGCGCCGTACCCCGGACAGCGCCGTCGCCGTGAAGCGGGCGCCCTGGAGACCCCGGTGCAGCCGCTCCGGCTCCTCCCACGCCATCAGGATCTGGGCCGAGGAGCCCGCCTTCATCGTGAGCGTCGAGCCGACCGGGACCGTGTCCCGCAGCCCCGACAGCCGCTCGGCGGCGGCCACGCAGATCCGCATGTCACCCTGCCGCCGGTAGAGCTGGGCGCTCTCGCCCGTCACGTCCCGCAGGTGCGTGAGGACGGGCCCCGCCGTCGCCAGCAGCCGGTCCTCGCCGGCCGCCGCGGCCAGCTCGGCCAGCCGCGGGCCGAGGATGAACCGGCCCTGCATGTCCCTCGCCACCATCCGGTGGTGTTCCAGAGCCACGGCCAGCCGGTGGGCCGTGGGTCGAGCGAGCCCGGTCGCCGCGACCAGCCCGGCGAGGGTGGCCGGACCGGACTCCAGGGCGCTCAGTACGAGAGCAGCCTTGTCGAGAACGCCGACGCCGCTAGAGTTGTCCATGCAACGATACTCGCGTCTCACTCTGTGAAACGCAAGTTCCTTTTCCCAGGGTCTTTGCCAACCTGTAGGTACAGGCCCGCGGACCACGGGTCCCCGCCGGCGTCCGGCACGAAGGGGTACGGACGCGGGCCCACGTCTCGAAATGTGCCGGCGCTCCGCCGGCCGGAGGGAAAGCGATGGGTAGGACACTCGCGGAGAAGGTCTGGGACGATCATGTCGTCCGGCGCGCGGAGGGCGAGCCCGATCTTCTCTACATCGATCTGCACCTGCTGCACGAGGTGACCAGCCCGCAGGCCTTCGACGGCCTCCGCCTCGGCGGCCGGCAGGTCAGGCGGCTCGACCTCACCATCGCGACCGAGGACCACAACACTCCCACCCTCGACATCGACAAGCCGATCGCCGACCCGGTCTCCCGCGTGCAGTTGGAGACGCTCCGCAAGAACTGCGCGGACTTCGGCGTACGGCTGCACCCCCTCGGCGACGTCGAGCAGGGCGTCGTGCACGTCGTCGGCCCCCAGCTGGGGCTGACCCAGCCCGGCACCACCGTGGTCTGCGGCGACAGCCACACCTCCACGCACGGCGCGTTCGGCGCGCTCGCGTTCGGCATCGGCACCAGCCAGGTCGAGCACGTCCTCGCCACCCAGACCCTGCCGCTCGCCCGGCCCAAGACCATGGCCATCACGGTCGAGGGCGAACTGCCCCCCGAGGTCACCGCCAAGGACCTGATCCTCGCCATCATCGCCAGGATCGGCACCGGCGGCGGCCAGGGCTACATCCTCGAATACCGGGGCTCCGCCATCGAGAAACTCTCGATGGAGGCCCGGATGACCATCTGCAACATGTCGATCGAGGCCGGCGCCCGGGCGGGCATGATCGCCCCCGACGCCACCACCTTCGACTACCTCAAGGGCCGCGACCACGCCCCCGAGGGCGCCGACTGGGATGCCGCCGTCGCGTACTGGGAGACGCTGCGCACCGACGACGACGCCGTCTTCGACGCCGAGGTCTTCATCGAGGCCGCCGAACTGGCCCCGTTCGTCACCTGGGGCACCAACCCCGGGCAGGGCGCGCCGCTCACCTCGCACGTCCCCGACCCGGCTTCGTACGAGGACGCTTCGGAGCGGCACGCCGCCGAAAAGGCCCTGGAGTACATGGGGTTGACCGCGGGACAGGCGCTGCGCGACATCAAGGTCGACACCGTCTTCGTAGGTTCGTGCACCAACGGGCGCATCGAGGACCTCCGCTCCGCGGCCTCGATCCTGGAAGGCCGCAAAGTCGCCGACGGCGTACGGATGCTGGTCGTGCCCGGTTCGGTACGGGTCGCGCTCCAGGCCGTCGCCGAGGGCCTGGACAAGGTCTTCACCGGCGCGGGAGCCGAATGGCGGCACGCGGGTTGCTCGATGTGCCTGGGCATGAACCCCGACCAACTCGCGCCCGGCGAGCGCTCCGCGTCCACCTCCAACCGCAACTTCGAGGGCAGGCAGGGCAAGGGCGGCCGCACGCACCTGGTCTCCCCGCAGGTCGCCGCCGCCACCGCCGTACTGGGCCATCTGGCCTCGCCCGCCGACCTGTCCGACGCCGACGCCGCCCGTACGCCCGCTGGAGCGCGATAACCATGGAAGCCTTCACCACCCACACCGGCCGGGCCGTGCCGCTGCGCCGCAGCAACGTGGACACCGACCAGATCATCCCCGCCCACTGGCTCAAGAAGGTCACCAGGGACGGGTTCGAGGACGGGCTCTTCGAGGCCTGGCGCAAGGATCCCGAGTTCGTGCTCAACCGGTCCGAGTACGCCGGGGGCACCGTCCTGGTCGCCGGACCCGACTTCGGCACCGGATCCTCCCGCGAACACGCCGTCTGGGCGTTGCAGAACTACGGTTTCAAGGCCGTCGTCTCCTCCCGGTTCGCCGACATCTTCCGGGGCAACTCGCTCAAGAACGGTCTGCTGACCGTGGTTCTGGACCAGTCCGTGGTGGACGCCCTCCAGGAGCTCGTGGAGAAGGACCCCACGACGGAGGTCACCGTGGACCTGGAGCAGCGCCAGGTGCGGGCCGGCTCCCCCGATGGAGCAGTGCTGACGGCTGATTTCGACCTTGACGAGAACGCCCGCTGGCGGTTGCTGAACGGGCTCGACGACATCAGCCTCACCCTTCAGAACGAAGGCGACATCGCCTCCTACGAGGCCTCCAGGCCGTCCTTCAAACCACGCACCATTACCGCCTGATCAGCGCTTTTCCCCTACTGCACCCCCTGCCTCCGGGCAGGGGGTGCAGTTGCTTGTTGAGACCCCGTCGGGCGACAACTCGCCCCAGATGGCACAATCGGTGCATGGAACGCGACAACCAACTCAAGCTTTACGGGTTCGTCGCCGAACAACTGAAAGAGGCACACGCAAGGGTGCGTGGACTGCAAGTCCCGGAGGGCGTACGCATGGCGCTCACCCGGAAGCTGCTGGTCATCACGGCTGCGGCGAAGCACGATCTCCCGGATGCGGCAAGGCGTCTGGACCGCTTCACGAAGGACCTCGACGAGGGTCGATTTCCGGAAGGCGACTGACCCGTGCGGAACTCCGCCGGGCCGACTTCGTTGCGGCACTAGGGTGATTAGCCCGTTTCGTGTTTGATTTGCGGTATATATCTGCCTAACGTGCGAAAAAGCTTGAACACTTTCGTTCTGGCAATGTCTCCGAAGGGGAAGACGTGAACAAGGCGCAGCTCGTAGAAGCGATTGCGGACAAGGTCGGCGGCCGCCAGCAGGCCGCGGACTCGGTCGACGCGGTACTCGACGCGATCGTCCGCGCGGTCGTCGCAGGCGACCGGGTCTCGGTCACCGGCTTCGGCTCGTTCGAGAAGGTCGACCGCCCGGCGCGTTACGCGCGTAACCCGCAGACGGGTGAGCGGGTGCGGGTCAAGAAGACCTCGGTGCCGCGCTTCCGCGCGGGTCAGGGCTTCAAGGACCTGGTCAGCGGCTCGAAGAAGCTCCCCAAGAACGACGTGGCCGTCAAGAAGGCCCCCAAGGGCAGCCTCTCGGGCGGTGCTTCCACCCGTACGACGGTGAAGGCCGCGGCCAAGAAGGCCACCGCCAAGAAGGCCACGACCGCCAAGACGGCGGCCAAGCGGACGGTCGCCAAGAAGACCACCGCGAAGAAGACCAGCGCCGCGAAGAAGACCACGGCGAAGAAGACCACGTCGTCGGCGGCGAAGACCGCCGCCAAGAAGACGACCGCCAAGAAGACCGCGCCCGCCAAGAAGGCGACCGCCAAGAAGGCGCCGGCGAGGAAGGCCGCGTCCCGCACCACCACCGCGAAGAAGACCGCCGCCAGGGGGAAGTAAGCGAACAACAGGGCGACTCACGCGCCGGGCCGGGCTCCCCTCGGGGAGCCCGGCCCGCGGCGTTGTACGGGACCGTCCGGAAGGGCGTGGGCCGCGGGACCGCGCCGCCCGCTCAGAAGGTCTGGAGCGTCACCAGGGTGATGCGCCGGGCGGGGCCCTCGCCCTCGGTCTCGATCCGCACCCGCTGGCCCGGCCGCAGCAGCCGCAGGCCGCCCGCGTCGAAGGCCGGGGCGTCGAACTCCACCGGGGTGCCGTCGTCCAGCAGCACACTCCCGCTGCGGGTCTCTGACTCGTACGTGTACGCGGTCGCCTGCATGCCCGCAGCGTAGCGGTCGGCGTACCGCGCGGCCGTCCGAGGGCCGAGCCCCAGCTCCGCGGCGGCCAGCAGGTCGGCCCCGGTGTCGACGTCCCGCCGTACGGAATCCACCCCGGTCAGCGGAATTTCCACGGCGCCCGACGACAAATGCCGGGCCCGGGAAGGACCGCCGAAAGCCGGATTCAATTCCGCTCCCGGGGCCGCCGCCAGCAAAGTCGTGCCGATTCCGGCCGCGTCCGCCAGAAATGCCCGCGGAAAGGCCCGCGCGGCCCCCAGCACCCGGGCCAGCTCCGCGGGCCGCAGCGCCGGCAGATCCGCGTTCAGTGCCGCCACCGGCGCCCGCGGGTCGGCGGCGCGCACCACCGCGGCCCCGTGCGCCAGCGCCGCGTTGAGACCGGCGGCCGGCGCGTCCGGCACCACGCGCGCCCCCAGCGCGGCCAGCTCCGCCCCCGCCGTCGGATCGTCCGTGACGACCACGACGTCCCGCACGGCCGGACAGGCCAGCGCGGCGGCCACCGTGTCCTGTGCGAACGCCAGGGCCAGCCGGGGGCGCAGGGCGCTTCCCATGGCCCCGGCGAGCCTGCTCTTGGCCAGCCTGAGCGGCTTGAGCGGGACGACCAGGGACCAGCGGGCGGTCGGGTCGGTGTCCGTGGCGAACTCTCCCTCCGTGTGTGCCGGACGCGGATCTGCGTGTACCGGCCCCCTATTGTTGCCCGG
The DNA here is from genome assembly GCF_011694815.1 of Streptomyces liangshanensis. Taxonomy (NCBI): domain Bacteria; kingdom Bacillati; phylum Actinomycetota; class Actinomycetes; order Kitasatosporales; family Streptomycetaceae; genus Streptomyces; species Streptomyces liangshanensis. The sequence continues at coordinate 2,194,394 of NZ_CP050177.1, read as the reverse complement.
CCGTGTCCGGCTCGCAGGCCCGCTCCCCGGGCCGGGGCGTACGGTGTTCTCGACAGAGCGCAACCCCGGGGCGAGACTTGGCCCCGGGCCGCCGGATCGCGATCCGGCTCCCGAAGAGGAAGGTGTCACGAGTGTCCCGCCGCAGAATCGGCTTCTGGTACCGCCTGGCGGCCGTCATCGCAAAACCCCCGCTGATCGTTCTGTTCAAGCGGGACTGGCAGGGCACGGAGCACATTCCGGCCGAGGGCGGATTCATCACCGCGGTCAACCACAATTCGTATCTCGACCCTCTGTCGTACGGTCACTTCCAGTACAACACCGGTCGCGTCCCGCGATTCCTGGCGAAGGCCGGGCTCTTCAAGGGATCGTTCGTCGGCATGATGCTCCGCGGTACCGGCCAGATCCCCGTCTACCGCGAGAGCACCAACGCCCTGAACGCGTTCCGGGCCGCCGTGCACGCGATCGAGCAGGGCGAGTGTGTGGTGTTCTACCCCGAGGGCACCCTCACCCGCGACCCCGACCTGTGGCCCATGGCCGGCAAGAGCGGCGCGGCCCGCGTCGCCCTGCTGACCAAGGCCCCGGTCATCCCCGTCGCCCAGTGGGGCTCCCACCTGGCGCTGCCGCCGTACGCCAAGGAGCGGCCCGTACGGCTCTTCCCGCGCAAGACGCTGCGGGTCCTCGCCGGCCCGCCCGTCGACCTCTCGCGGTTCGAGGGCCAGGAGGCCACCCCCGAGGTGCTGCGCGAGGCGACCGAGGTCATCATGGCGGCCATCACGGAGCTGCTCGCCGAGTTGCGCGGGGAGCCGGTCCCCGCCGAGTTGTACGACCCGCGCAGGGCCAGGGCGGAACAGCGGCGCAGGGCCGCGGAAGCGGAAGAGGAGTCGAAGTGACGCGGGTCGCCGTATTCGCAGCGGGTTCGTGGGGCACGGCGTTCGCGATGATCCTCGCCGACGCGGGGTGCGAGGTGACCCTCTGGGCCCGCCGCCCCGAGGTCGCCGAGGCCATCAACACCACCCGCACCAACCCCGACTACCTGCCGGGCTTCGTGCTCCCCGAGGGGGTACGGGCCACGACGGACCCGGCCGAGGCCGCGGACGGCGCCGAGTTCACCGTCCTGACCGTGCCCTCCCAGACCCTGCGCGAGAACCTCGCCCGGTGGGCGCCCGTCCTGCCCTCCGACACGGTGCTCGTGTCGATGATGAAGGGCATCGAACTGGGCACGGCCAAGCGGATGAGCGAGGTGATCGGGGAGGTCGCCAAGGCGCCCGCCGAGCGGGTCGCGGTGATCACCGGGCCCAACCTCGCCAAGGAGATCGCCGACCGGATGCCCGCCGCGGCCGTCGTCGCGTGCCGGGACGAGGCCGTCGCCCGCCGCCTCCAGACCGCCTGCCACACCCCGTACTTCCGCCCCTACACCAACACCGACGTCGTCGGCTGCGAACTGGGCGGCGCCGTCAAGAACGTGATCGGGCTCGCCGTCGGCATCGCCGACGGCATGGGACTCGGCGACAACACCAAGGCCTCGCTGATGACCCGCGGCCTCGCCGAGACCACCCGCCTGGGGCTCTCCATGGGCGCGGACCCGCAGACCTTCTCCGGCCTGGCCGGCATGGGCGACCTGATCGCCACCTGCTCCTCGCCGCTCTCCCGCAACCACACCTTCGGCACCAACCTGGGCCGCGGGATGACCCTTCAGGAGACGATCGCGGTCACCCGGCAGACCGCCGAGGGCGTCAAGTCGTGCGAGTCCGTGCTCGATCTGGCCCGGCGCCACGGCGTGGAGATGCCCCTCACCGAGACCGTCGTCGACATCGTCCACAACGGCAAGCCGCCGCTCGTCGCGCTCAAGGAACTGATGTCGCGCAGCGCCAAGGCGGAACGCCACTGAGCCGCGGCGCCACCGCGCCCGAATGCCACCGGGTCGGCCGCTGACGAGGCGCTGTCCACCGGGTACGCTCATCGCGATATGAGCAGCGAGAACTCCTCCCAGAGCCCTGAGCAGCAGCTCCGCAAGCCGCGCGTGGCCGTCGTCTTCGGCGGCCGTAGCTCCGAGCACGGCATTTCGGTGGTCACGGCCGGCGCCGTCCTGCGCGCCATCGACCGTACGAAGTACGACGTCCTGCCCATCGGCATCACCACGGACGGCCGCTGGGCCCTCACCGCGGACGCGCCCGAGCGGATGAGCATCACCGACCGCGTCCTGCCGAGCGTCGAAGGCGTCGCCGAGTCGCTGGACGGCGGGGTGGTCCTCTCCGTGGACCCGGCCAACCGCGAGGTCGTCTACAGCGAGCCGGGCTCCGTGCCCAAGGCGCTGGGCGAGGTCGACGTCGTCTTCCCCGTCCTGCACGGCCCGTACGGGGAGGACGGCACGCTCCAGGGCCTGCTGGAGCTCTCCGGGGTCCCGTACGTCGGCGCGGGTGTCCTCGCCTCGGCCGTCGGCCAGGACAAGGAGTACATGAAGCGGGTGTTCACCTCCTTCGGGCTGCCCGTCGGCCCGTACGTGGTGATCCGCCCCCGCGAGTGGGAGCAGGGCCCGGAGGGCGCCAAGGGCGCCGCCGCCCGCAAGAAGATCGTGGACTTCGCCGCCGAGCACGGCTGGCCGCTGTTCGTGAAGCCCGCCCGCGCCGGCTCCTCCATGGGCATCACCAAGGTCGACGACCTCTCCGGTCTCGACGACGCGATCGCCGAGGCCCAGCGCCACGACCCCAAGATCCTGGTGGAGTCGCTGCTGCGCGGCCGCGAGATCGAGTGCGGGGTACTGGAGTTCGAGGACGGCCCGCGCGCCAGCGTGCCGGCGGAGATCCCGCCCGTCACCGCCCACGACTTCTACGACTTCGAGGCGAAGTACATCGACTCCGCCGCCGGGCTGGTGCCCGCGCCCCTCACCGAGGAGCAGACCGCCGAGGTACGGCGGCTCGCCGTCGAGGCGTTCGAGGCGGCGTCCTGCGAGGGGCTGGTCCGCGCGGACTTCTTCCTCACCGAGGACGGCGGGTTCGTCATCAACGAGATCAACACGATGCCGGGCTTCACGCCGATCTCGATGTACCCGCGCATGTGGCAGGAGACCGGGGTGAGCTACCCGGAACTGGTCGACCTGCTCATCCAGGCGGCCCTGCGCCGCCCCACCGGCCTGCGCTGAGCCGCCGCGGCGGCCCGGCGGGACCCCCCGCCGGGGCCGTACCGCTCAGAGACTGCTCGGGACCGTCCTCGCGACCGGCGCCGCCAGCGCCGCCAGCGGGGTCGCGTCGTTGGCGAACCGCGGGCCCATGGTGACCTCCACGTACGCCTTCCGGTACGTGGTCGTGAACCGCGCCCCCGAGTCGAGCTGTTCCAGCATCCAGTTGACGCCGTCGGCGTCCACCGCGTTCGCCTGGGGGTCGTCCATCTCCTTGGGGCGGGGGACCCCGCAGCGCAGTACGATCGCGTCGTCCCCCCACCCGGCGGTCAGCTCGGAACGCGGCCGGGGATCGTCCCGCTCCAGCCCGCCCAGCGTGCGGGGCAGCGCCTTGTGCAGGGCACCGCACAGCTTCGCCTCCCCGGGGCCGGGGCTCGGGACCGCGACCGGGGAGCCCGCGTCCGCGGACGAGCAGCCCGCCGCGGCCAGGAACAGGGCGACGGCGGGCACGACCAGCAGCGGACGGCCGGATAGCCTGCGGCGGGAGAGCCGGCGGCGGGTAACGGTCACCGGCCAAGCGTAGACGGGGGCTACAGGTGCACGACCGGGCAGGTCAGGGTGCGGGTGATGCCGTCCACTTGCTGGACCTTGGCGACCACCATGCGGCCCAGCTCGTCGACGGTGTCCGCCTGCGCGCGGACGATCACGTCGTAGGGGCCTGTCACGTCCTCGGCCTGTATCACTCCTGTGAGCTTGGCGATGGTCTCGGCGACGGTGGTCGCCTTGCCCACCTCGGTCTGGATAAGGATGTACGCCTGTACCACGGAACCTCCAGGGCGGCCACGAGGATCATGTGGGGGAAAGGGACGCCACGGTATCGCGTCGTCGCGGGCCACGGGGAGACCCGGGGGCACGGTGGCGCTCCCGGGTGGCGTACGGAAAACGTAGGTTGACGTGTCTCTTGACGGTACCGACAGCAGTGACGGCCCGCGACCGCAGGCGCGGCCGGCGATGAGAGGGGAGTCTCGGTGAAGGGAACCGTGGGCGAGTTGGGGGAGTTCGGCCTCATCAGGGAGCTCACCTCCCGGCTGACCACCACCCCGGCGGTCCGGCTGGGGCCGGGCGACGACGCCGCGGTCGTGGCCGCGCCCGACCGCAGGGTCGTGGCGAGTACGGACATTCTGCTGGAGGGCCGGCACTTCCGCCGCGACTGGTCCACGGCGTACGACGTCGGCCGCAAGGCCGCCGCGCAGAACCTCGCCGACATCGCCGCGATGGGCGCCGTGCCCACCGCGCTGCTGCTCGGCCTGGTCGTCCCGGCCGAACTCCCGGTCACCTGGCCCACCGAGCTGATGGACGGCATCCGCGACGAGTGCCAGGTCGCGGGCGCGGCCGTGGTCGGCGGTGACGTCGTGCGCGGCGACACCATCACCCTCGCCATCACGGCCCTCGGCGACCTGCGCGGCCACGACGCGGTCGTCAGGTCCGGCGCGCGGCCCGGCGATGTGGTCGCGTACACCGGCTGGTTGGGCTGGTCGGCCGCCGGGCACGCGGTGCTCTCCCGCGGCTTCCGCTCGCCCCGCGCCTTCGTGGAGGCCCATCGCCGGCCGGAACCGCCGTACCACGCGGGCCCCGCCGCGGCCGGGCTCGGTGCCACCGCCATGACGGACGTCAGCGACGGACTCGTCGCGGACCTCGGGCACATCGCGGACGCCAGCAAGGTCCGCATCGACCTGCGGTCCGGGCTGGTCGACATCCCCCAGCAGATGCACGACATCGGCCAGGCCGTCGGGATCGACCCGCTCCAGTGGGTGCTGACCGGGGGAGAGGACCACGCGATCGTGGCCACCTTCCCGCCCGACGTGAAACTCCCCGCCCGCTGGAAGGTGATCGGCGAGGTGCTCCACCCGTCCGCGCTGCCGCAGGTGACGGTGGACGGGGCGCCCTGGACCAGCAAGGGCGGCTGGGACCACTTCGGGGACATCGAGGACGCGCAGTAGATTCGGACGCATGAGCCCCTCAGCGCCCGCGCCCGCCCGCGTCCTGACCGTCGCCGGTTCCGACTCCGGCGGCGGCGCCGGCATCCAGGCCGACCTGAAGACCATGCTGGCGTTCGGCGTGCACGGCATGAGCGTGCTCACCGCCGTCACGGCGCAGAACTCCCTCGGGGTGCGGGGGGTGTGGGAACTGCCGGTGGAGGCGGTACGGGCCCAGTACCGCGCCGTGGCCGACGACATCGGCGTCCAGGCCGTGAAGACCGGCATGCTCGCCTCGGCCGAACTCGTCGGGGCCGTCGCGGAGCTGCTCGCCGCGACGGACGCCCCGGCGGTCGTGGACCCGGTCGGGGTCTCCAAGCACGGGGACCCGCTCCTCGCCGAGTCCGCCTTGGACAGCGTGCGCGCGAAGCTGTTGCCGGCGGCCACCGTCGCCACCCCCAACCTGGACGAGGTGGCCCAGCTCACCGGCGTACAGGTGACGGACGAACGGTCCATGCGGCGGGCGGCGGACGCCGTCCTGGACTTCGGGCCCCGCTGGGCGCTCGTCAAGGGCGGACACCTGCCGGGCGACGCCGTCGACCTGCTCACCGACGGGACCGAGGAACACTGGCTGCGCGCCCCGCGCCACCCCAACGGCCACACGCACGGGACGGGCTGCACCCTCGCCTCGGCCGTCGCGTCGGGACTGGCGAACGGGCAGGGGGTGGTGGAGGCCGTGGTCGCCGCCAAGGAGTACGTCACCGGGGCGATCGCGCACGGCTTCCCGCTCGGCGCCGGCATCGGCCCGGTGGACCACGCGTGGCGCTTCCGCCGGGGGATGTGAGGCCGGGGTGCCGGAGACCCGTACGCGCACGGCAAAAAGCCGGCCCACCGAGGTGGACCGGCTTTTCAAGGCAACCGCAGGGGCTGCGCTACGACGCAGGCGTCAGCGCGAGACCTTGCCGGCCTTGATGCACGATGTGCAGACATTGAGCCGCTTCGGCGTCCGACCGACCACGGCACGCACGCGCTGGATGTTCGGGTTCCAGCGACGGGACGTACGGCGGTGCGAGTGGGAAATGCTGTTGCCGAAGCCCGGCCCCTTGCCGCAGACGTCGCAGTTGGCAGCCACGGGTCACTCCAAAGACTTCAGATGTACGTACAGAGAAATCCGGCGTGCCCGAATCAAGTGATTGATGTGGCCTTGCCGGGGGAATGCCCCGACTCTCGTCGGGCAACCGGAGCAGCATACAACGGCTGCCTCGGTACAACGAAACTACCACGACCTGCCCGGCCCCCCTCCCGGCCCCCGCCCGGGCCCCCGACCCCTGGGGGGTGCCGGGCGCCGCCGGGGTTACCCTGCGTCCAGCCCGCCAGCCCAGGCCGTGAAGGCCGCCCAAGGAGGACCACCCGGTGCCGCAGACCCTCGACGCCGCAGCGGTGCGGAGCTGGTGCTCACTGGCTCTGGAGGCCCTCGGGCGGGAGCGCGAGGAGATCGACGCGACCAACGTCTACCCGGTCGCGGACGGCGACACCGGCACCAACCTCTACCTGACCCTCGAATCGGCGGCGCAGGCCGTCGAGGCGGTCTTCGCCGCGCACGAGACCGGTGGGTCCGTCCCCGCGGCGGGGGACGCCGTACGGGCCATGGCGCACGGCGCGCTGATCGGCGCCCGGGGCAACTCGGGCACGATCCTCGCGCAGTTGCTCCGCGGCATGGCCGACGTGCTGACGGACGGCACGCGGGAGACGCCCGCCGCCGGGGGCGCGGCCCCGGACGCCGGGGGCGGTGAGCACCTCGCGCGGGCGCTGCGCCGGGCCGCCGGGCTCGCCAGGGAGGCCGTCGCGCACCCCGTCGAGGGCACGATCCTCAGCGTGGCCTCGGCCGCCGCGGACGCCGCCGAGCAGGCCCGCGCCGGTACGGCCGCCACCGCCCGCGCCGCCCACGCCGGGGCCCGTACGGCCCTCGTCGCCACCCCCGGACAGCTCGCCGTCCTCGACCGCGCCGGTGTCGTGGACGCGGGCGGGCGCGGACTCCTCGCCGTCCTGGGCGCCCTCGTCCAGGCCCTGACGGGCCGGGCCCCCGCGGCCTTCACCGCCGCGCCCCGGCGGCCGGGGGAGCGGCCCGTGGAGCTGACCGACATCGGCACCGCGGGTTCCGCGGCGCACGGGGGCCGCGACGCCGACGACGGGCCCGCCTTCGAGGTGATCTACCTGCTGGAGGCCGGCGACGAGGCCGTGACCCGGCTGCGCGCCCGCCTCGACCGGCTGGGCGACTCCCTGGTCGTCGTCGGCGGCGACGGCCTGTGGAACGTGCACGTCCACGTCGACGACGCCGGGGCCGCCGTGGAGGCGGGGGTCGAGGCGGGACGCCCGTACCGCATCCGGATCACCCACTTCGGCGCGGCGGAACGGGCCCCGGAACAGGTCCAGCGGGCCGTCGTCGCCGTCGTCCCCGGCGAGGGCCTCGCCGGGCTCTGCGCCGAGGCGGGCGCCACGACCGTGCTCGCCCGCCCCGGGGAGCCGCCCGCCAGCGGCGAACTCGTCGAGGCGATCCGGCGCGCGCACGCCCGCGAGGTGGTGCTGCTCCCCAACGACGCGGCCCTGCGCCACACCGCCGCCGCGGCGGCCGAGCAGGCACGCGCCGAAGGGGTACGGGTCGCCCTCATCCCCACCCGGGCCGCGGTCCAGGGCATCGCCGCCCTCGCCGTCCACCAGCCCGACCGCCGCTTCGACGAGGACGTCGTGGCCATGACCTCGGCGGCCGGTGCCACCCGCTACGCCGAACTGGCCGTCGCCGAACGGCAGTCCTGGACCATGGCGGGCATCTGCCAGGCCGGGGACGTGCTGGGCCTGATCGAGGGCGACGTGGCCGTGATCGGCGCCGATCTCGCCGCGACCGCCGAGGCCGTCCTCACCCGGATGCTCCTCGCGGGCGGCGAACTGGTGACGCTCGTCCTCGGCGAGGACGTACCCGACGCCCTCGCCGACCGCCTGGAGGCCCACGTACGCGAAGGGCACCTCGCCGTCGACACCGTCGTCTACCGGGGCGGCCGGCGGTCCGCGCCCCTCCTCATCGGCGTGGAGTAGCTCTCTGTCAGTGCCGTGGTGTGCAATGGATCGTGTGTCAGCGCTGGACGAATCCCTCACCAAGACACTCGGACCCGCCACCGCGAAGGTGATGGCCGAGCAGCTCGACCTGCACACGGTCGGCGACCTGCTGCACCACTACCCCCGGCGGTACGAGGAGCGCGGCCAGCTGACCAAGCTCGCCGACCTGCCGCTGGAGGAGGACGTGACGGTCGTCGCCCAGGTCGCCGACTCCCGGATCGTGCGGTACGGCGGCGGCTCGGGCCAGCGCCTGGAGATCACCCTCACCGACGGCAGCGGCCGGCTCCAGCTGGTCTTCTTCGGCCGGGGCATCCACAAGCCGCACAAGGACCTGCCGCCCGGCAGCCGCGGCATGTTCGCCGGCAAGGTGTCCGTCTTCAACCGCAAGCTCCAGCTGGCCCATCCGACGTACGTGGCACTGGGCACCGACAGCGGCGAGGACGCGGTGGACGCGTTCGCCGGCAAGCTCATCCCGATCTACCCCGCCTGCAAGGGCCTGGAATCCTGGAAGATCACCAAGGCGGTCGACGCGGTCCTGCCCCGGGCCGCCGAGGCCCTCGACCCGCTGCCGCCCGCGCTCCGCGACGGACGCGGCTTCGCGTCCCTGCCCGAGGCGCTGCTCAAGGTGCACCGGCCCGAGACCCGCGCCGACATCGCTGACGCGCGCGAGCGCCTCAAGTGGGACGAGGCCTTCGTCCTCCAGGTCGCGCTGGCCCGGCGCCGGCACGCGGACGCCCAACTCCCCGCCGTGGCGCGGAAACCGGTCGGGGGCGGCCTGCTGGACGCCCTCGACGCGAGCCTGCCCTTCACCCTCACCGACGGCCAGCTCAAGGTCACCGCCGAGATCTTCGCCGACCTCGCCACCGAACACCCCATGCACCGGCTGCTCCAGGGCGAGGTCGGATCGGGCAAGACACTCGTCGCGCTGCGCGCCATGCTCACCGTCGTGGACGCGGGCGGGCAGGCCGCGATGCTCGCCCCCACCGAGGTCCTCGCCCAGCAGCACCACCGGTCGATCACCGAGATGATGGGCGAGCTGGCCCAGGGCGGCATGCTCGGCGGCGCCGACAAGGCCACGAAGGTCGTGCTCCTCACCGGCTCCATGGGCACGGCGGCCCGGCGCCAGGCGCTGCTGGACCTGGTCACCGGCGAGGCGGGGATCGTGATCGGCACGCACGCGCTGATCGAGGACAAGGTGAAGTTCCACGACCTCGGCCTCGTCGTGGTGGACGAGCAGCACCGCTTCGGCGTCGAGCAGCGCGACGCCCTGCGCTCCAAGGGCAAGCAGCCCCCGCACCTGCTGGTCATGACGGCCACCCCCATCCCCAGGACGGTCGCCATGACGGTCTTCGGCGACCTGGAGACGTCCGTCCTGGACCAGCTGCCGGCCGGACGGCTGCCGATCGCGAGCCATGTCGTCCCGGCCGAGGACAAGCCGCACTTCCTGGTCCGGGCCTGGGAGCGGGTGCGCGAGGAGGTCGGCAAGGGCCACCAGGCGTACGTGGTGTGCCCGCGGATCGGGGACGACGAGGACGAGGCGGGGAAGAAGAAGCCGTCGAAGGCGAAGGGGAAGTCCGCCGAGAAGGCCCCGGAGGAGGACGGGAAGCGGCCGCCGCTCGCCGTGGTGGAGGTCGCCGCCCAGCTGGCCCGGGGCCCCCTGGCCGGTCTGCGGATCGAGATCCTGCACGGCCGGATGCAGCCCGAGGACAAGGACTCCGTGATGCGCCGCTTCGCCGCGGGCGAGGTGGACGTCCTGGTCGCGACGACGGTCATCGAGGTGGGGGTGAACGTGCCGAACGCGACCGCGATGGTGATCATGGACGCCGACCGGTTCGGCGTCAGCCAGCTCCACCAGCTGCGCGGCCGGGTCGGCCGCGGCTCGGCCCCCGGGCTCTGCCTGCTGGTCACCGACATGCCCGAGGCGAGCCCGGCGAGGGCCAGGCTCGGCGCGGTCGCCGCCACCCTGGACGGCTTCGAGCTGTCCCGTATCGACCTGGAACAGCGCCGGGAGGGCGACGTCCTCGGCCAGGCCCAGTCCGGGGTCCGCTCGTCCCTGCGGATGCTCGCCGTCATCGACGACGAGGAGATCATCGCGGCGGCCCGCGAGGAGGCCGTCGCCGTGGTCGCCGAGGACCCGGAGCTGGGGCGCTACCCGGAGCTGCGGATGACCCTGGACGCCCTGCTGGACGCCGAGCGCGAGCGCTACCTGGACAAGGGCTGACCGGGGCCGCCGCCGAGGACGCCCCTGCCTACCCCCTCGGGCCCACCGGCCGGGCCCCGCCGCGCCGTACGCCATATCGTGAAGGCAGCACCCGCAGCACCCGCAGCACCCGCAGCACCCGCAGCACCGGCACTCGCACCACCCGCACCCGCAGCCCTGCCCGCTCCGAACCGAGGAACCGCCACCCATGACCCGCGTGATCGCCGGTTCCGCCGGCGGACGCCGGCTCGCCGTCCCGCCCGGCACCGGCACCCGCCCCACCTCCGACCGGGCGCGTGAGGGGCTCTTCTCCAGCTGGGGATCGCTCCTCGGCACCCTCGACGGCGTCCGCGTCGCCGACCTCTACGCGGGCTCCGGCGCCATCGGCCTCGAAGCCCTGTCCCGGGGCGCCGCGCACGCCCTGCTCGTCGAGTCCGACCCCCGCGCCGCCAGGACCGTCCGCGACAACGTCAGGACGCTCGGCCTGCCCGGCGCCGAGGTCCGTACCGGCAAGGCCGAGCAGATCGTCACCGGACCGGCCCCCGACGCCCCGTACGACCTGGTCTTCCTCGATCCGCCGTACGCCGTCACCGATGACGATCTTCGGGAGATCCTCCTCACACTCCGCACTCAGGGCTGGCTCACGGGCGACGCCGTCGCCACCGTGGAACGCAGCACCAGAGGCGGAGAGTTCGGCTGGCCCGAGGGTTTCGAACCCGTGCGGTCCCGTCGCTACGGCGAGGGAACGTTTTGGTACGGTCGCGCCGCCTCTACGTGCGAAGACGCACCATGACCGGACCGGAGAGCGAGGGAAATCAGTTGCGCCGCGCCGTCTGTCCGGGGTCCTTCGACCCCATCACCAATGGACACCTCGACATCATCGCCCGCGCCTCCAAGCTGTACGACGTGGTGCACGTCGCGGTGATGATCAACCAGTCGAAGAAGGGGCTGTTCTCGGTCGAGGAGCGGATCGACCTGATCCGCGAGGTCACCTCCGAGTTCGGCAACGTGGAGGTCGAGTCCTTCCACGGCCTGCTCGTCGACTTCTGCAAGCAGCGCGACATCCCCGCCATCGTCAAGGGCCTGCGCGCGGTCAGCGACTTCGACTACGAACTCCAGATGGCCCAGATGAATCACGGCCTTTCGGGTGTCGAGACTCTGTTCGTCCCCACCAACCCCGTGTACAGCTTCCTCTCCTCCTCCCTGGTCAAAGAGGTCGCGACCTGGGGCGGAGACGTCTCCCACCTGATCCCCCCGGCCGTCCACCGGGCCCTCGCCGCACGCCTCGGCACGTCCTGACGGTCCGACTGCCCGTCACCCGGTGTCGGACCGCCTCCCACTGGCCGTACAGTCGTTGCGTCCGTCTCCAAACCAGCTGAGAGAGTGGCGAGCACACGGTGGACGTGCAGAAGAAGCTCGACGAGATCGTCGACACGGTGGGCAGCGCCCGCTCCATGCCCATGTCGGCGTCCTGCGTGGTGAACCGCGCCGAGCTGCTCGCGATGCTGGAAGAGGTACGCGACGCGCTCCCCGGCTCGCTGGCCCAGGCCCAGGAACTGCTCGGCGGCCACGAACAGCTCGCCGTCCAGGCCCGCCAGGAGGCCGACCGGATCATCGGCGCCGCCCACGCGGAACGCAGCACCCTCATCTCCGAGACGGCCGTCGCCCGCCGCGCCCAGGAGGAGGCCGACCGGATCCTCTCCGAGGCCCGCAGGGACGCCGCCGAGGTCAAGGCCGAGGCCGACGACTACGTCGACTCCAAGCTCGCCAACTTCGAGGTGGTCCTCACCAAGACCATCGGTTCCGTCGACCGCGGCCGCGAGAAGCTGCTCGGCCGCGACCCGGGCCGAGGCGAACAGGGGTACGGCCCCGAGGACGGCGACGCCGACGACGCCCCCGAGTACAGCGCCGACCCGGAGACCCTGATCCGCCGCGCCGACGAGTACGTGGACGCCAAGATCGGCGCCTTCGAGGCGGTCCTCTCCAAGACCCTCGAAGCCGTCGGCCGCGGCCGACAGAAGCTGCTGGGCAGGACCGAGATCGACGACCTGGCCGCGCACCTCGCCGCCCAGGACGCGGCGGGCCCCCAGATGCGGACCAGCGACGCCGACCACTGGGCGGACCTCGCGGAGCTGCCGCGCGAGCAGCCCGCCGGGCAGGAGCAGGCGGCCGCGCAGGTGCCGCAGATCCCCGCCCAGCAGCCCTACACCGACCCGGCCTACGGCCAGCCGGCCGCCGCCGCGTACCAGGACACCGGCTACCAGGACCCCGCGTACCCCGACCAGGCCTACGCCGGGTACGGCCAGCAGGACACCTACGGCGGCGGCTACCAGCAGGACCCGTACGCGTACCAGCAGCAGCCCCCGGTCACCCAGGGGTACGGCCAGGACCAGGGCCAGGCCCAGGGGTACGACCCCGCCTACGGCTGGCAGCAGCCCGCCGGGGCGCCCCCCGTCCCCCAGCACCAGCCCGGCCAGGCCCACCCCGACCAGCAGGGCGCCCTGGACGAGACCAGCCTCTTCGACACCAGCATGATCGACCTCGACCAGCTGCGCCGGTACGAACAGGGCCGCTGAGGCGGACCGGGCCGGCCGGCGCCGGCGTACCACCGGCCCGGATTGGGCCTACGGCGGCCGGTCCAGTACCCTGGCTCTTCGGCCGCGTGTATGTCCGCGGCCCGTGCTGCCCTCTTCGTTCCCACGACACTGCGGCGGCCACTCCACGATCCGAAAGTTGGAACAGCCCTGAACGCGCGCCTCGACCACCGCGACCCCCTCGTGTTCGACACACACGAGCTGGGGCGGCGACCCGGTGCGCTCAGGAAGCTGGCCAGGACGGTCCCCGCGCCCAAGGACTTCGGCATCGGCGGAGTCATCGGGACGCCCGAGGGCGGTCCCGTGGAACTCACTCTCCGTATCGAATCCGTCATGGAGGGCGTGCTCGTCACCGGCACCGCCCGCGCGACGGCCGAGGGGGAGTGCGTAAGGTGTCTGGAGCCGCTGGACCAACAGGTCGAGGCGGACTTCCAGGAGCTGTTCTCGTACCACGACGCCGATGACCGGGGCCGCACCCGTGCGGAGCCCGGCGACGACGCCGAGGACGACGAGGACACACTGTTCATCGAGGACGGACTGTTCGACCTCGAGCCCGTGCTGCGTGATGCGGTGGTGCTCGCACTGCCGATGCAGCCGGTGTGCCGGGAGACCTGCGCCGGCCTGTGTTCCGAATGCGGGATCAGGCTGGACGAGAACCCCGGTCACCACCACGACGCCGTCGACATCCGTTGGGCGGCACTGCAGGGACTCGCCGAAACCGTCAAGGACGGCGAGAAGGACAACATGGGCGGCGCCGCAGCTGGCGTCGACGAGAAGCAGGAGAAGTAGCCGTGGCTGTTCCGAAGCGGAAGATGTCGCGCAGCAACACGCGCCACCGCCGGTCGCAGTGGAAGGCTGCGGTCCCCACCCTGGTGTCGTGCGAGCGCTGCCAGGAGCCGAAGCTCCAGCACATCGCGTGCCCGAGCTGTGGCACGTACAACAAGCGCCAGGTCCTCGAGGTCTGAGCGGCTGGTGAGAGGCTCGATGTCTGAACTGTCCACTGCCAAGAAGCAGGCAGACAACGTCAGTACGGCCTCGTCCCCCACGCTTCTGGAAGGGCGGCTCGGCTACCAGCTGGAGTCCGCCCTTCTGGTGCGTGCGCTGACCCATCGTTCGTTCGCGTACGAGAACGGCGGTCTGCCCACCAACGAGCGGCTCGAATTCCTCGGGGATTCGGTGCTCGGCCTGGTGGTCACGGACACGCTGTACCGCACCCACCCCGACCTGCCGGAAGGCCAACTGGCCAAACTGCGGGCCGCGGTGGTCAACTCGCGTGCGCTTGCGGAAGTGGGCCGCGGCCTGGAACTCGGCTCCTTCATCCGGCTCGGCCGGGGCGAAGAGGGCACGGGTGGCCGGGACAAGGCATCCATCCTCGCCGACACCCTTGAAGCGGTGATCGGCGCCGTCTATCTCGACCAGGGTCTCGACGCGGCCTCCGAGCTGGTGCACCGGCTCTTCGACCCGCTCATCGAGAAGTCCTCCAACCTCGGAGCCGGCCTGGACTGGAAGACCAGTCTCCAGGAGCTGACCGCGGCGGAGAGTCTCGGGGTTCCCGAGTATCTCGTCACGGAAACCGGCCCCGATCACGAAAAGACCTTCACTGCTGCCGCCCGCGTCGGTGGTGTCTCGTACGGCACCGGCACCGGCCGCAGCAAGAAGGAAGCGGAACAGCAGGCGGCGGAGTCCGCGTGGCGGTCCATCAGGACCGTGGCGGACGAACGGGCCGCGGCGGAGAAGAACGTCGTGCACATCGAAGGGGCCGACCCGGCCCCCGAGACTCCCGGGCTTCCCGGGGCCGGCGATCCGACCGACGCGGATTCCGGCGGGGGCACCGACACCGGTGCCGCCGAGGCCGGGATTCCCGCCGATTCCGCTTCCGCGGACGCGGCCAAGGCCTGACCGGCAGCACGGTCAGCCGTACGGCCCGTCCCGGTACGGGTTTTTCCGGTACGCCCCTCGCGCCGCACCCCGGCGTGAGGGGCGTCGCCCGTTCCGCGCCCTTCGCCGCCTGCCCTTTCCCACCTGCCCTTCCTGTTGTCCCTGTTGTCCCTGTCGTCCCGCGAGGAGTCCCCGTGCCCGAGCTGCCCGAGGTCGAAGTGGTACGGCGCGGTCTGGAGCGCTGGATCAGCGGCCGGACCGTCGTCGCGACCGAGGTCCTGCACCCGCGCGCGGTACGGCGCCACCTCGCCGGCGGCGAGGACTTCGCGGCCCGCCTCCAGGGCCACACCATCGGCACGGCCCGCCGGCGCGGCAAGTACCTGTGGCTCCCGCTCGCCGACACCGACGCCTCGATCCTCGGCCACCTCGGCATGAGCGGTCAGCTCCTCGTCCAGCCGGAGACGACCCCCGACGAGAAGCACCTGCGGATCCGGATCCGGTTCGCCGACTCCCTCGGCACCGAACTGCGCTTCGTCGACCAGCGGACCTTCGGCGGGCTGTCGCTCCACGACAACTCCCCGGACGGGGTGCCCGACGTCATCGCGCACATCGCCAGGGACCCCCTGGACCCGGCCTTCGACGACGACGCCTTCCTCAAGGCGCTGCGCCTGCGCCGTACCACCGTCAAGCGCGCGCTCCTGGACCAGTCACTGATCAGCGGCGTCGGCAACATCTACGCGGACGAGGCGCTCTGGCGCGCCAAGCTCCACTACGAACGCCCCACCGCGACCCTGCCCCGGCCGCGCGCCGCGGAGCTGCTCGGTCACGCGCGGGACGTGATGAACGGGGCGCTCGCCGTCGGCGGCACCAGCTTCGACAGTCTGTACGTCAACGTGAACGGCGAGTCCGGGTACTTCGACCGGTCGCTGGACGCGTACGGGCGGGAGGGTGAGCCCTGCCGGCGCTGCGGCACCCCCATCCGGCGCAGGCCGTGGATGAACCGCTCCAGCTACTTCTGCCCGCACTGCCAGCGCCCGCCGCGCGCGGCGGCGTAGGACCGGTCCGGCGGATCGGAGGCCGGAGTCCTCAGAAGCCGAAGTCCTGCGTCCACCAGGGGCCGCCCGTACCGGTGACCACTCCTACGCCCAGTCGGGTGTAGTCGCAGTTCAGTATGTTCGCGCGGTGGCCCTCGCTGTTCATCCACGAGTCCATCACCGCCTGGGCGTCGGCCTGGCCCCTGGCTATGTTCTCGCCGCCGAGCTTCTTCACGCCCGCCTGGTCGGCGCGGTCCCAGGGGGTCTTCCCGTCGGGGTCCGTGTGGTCGAAGAAGCCGCGCGCGGCCATGTCCTGGCTGAAGTCCTGGGCCAGCCCGGCCAGCGAGGAGTCGGCCTTGACCGGGGCGCACCCGACCTTCGCCCGCTCCTGGTTGACCAGCGAGAGGACGGCCGTCGCGGCGGACGCCGCCGCGGGGCCCTGCCCCTGGCTCTCGGCCGCGCGCTGGGTCGTCTGCTCGGGCTCCGGCGCCTTGGTCGCGGGCGCCTCGGCCTTCTTCGTCTCGGGCGCCCGGGTCACCGGGGCCTTCGCCTTCCTCGACACCTCGGCCGCCGGCTTCGACGGGCTCGCGGCGGGCTTCTTGGCCGGGGTGGTCGGCACCCGGCCCGGTGCGGAGGGCGAGGCGGAGGCGGAGGGGAGTTCCGTGGGCTCGGCCGAGGGGCTGCCCTGCACCAGCAGGTCGGGCGCGCCCTCGGTGCGTACCTGCTCCCCGGTGGGCCCGCCGCCCACGTTGTACTGGTCGCCGCCGGGCAGCAGCCCCGAGGCCACGGCGACCGCGCCGACGGCCATGGCCGCCGAGGCGCCGAGCAGTCCGGTCCTCACGGGGGCGGCGACCCGCCGCTTCCGGCGGGCACCACCCCGGTGCCTGCCTGCCGTGGCGTCCGCGTAGTCAACGGCGGCGGGTACGGCGGCGGAGCGCGAATGGCGTCCCATCGACTGTGCCTTCCTCATGCTCTCGACATGATCTTGATAGCAATGTGCCTCACCCGTACGAGTGAGGCTCATTGTGACCGGACTGTAGCCCATGGGGTCCTTGCCCGCCGTCCCGTGCGACCGATTGCCCGGGTTAGCGTGAGGCCGTGAATGACGACGTACGGCTCACCGCCTGGGTACGCGGACGAGTACAGGGAGTGGGCTTCCGCTGGTTCACCAGGGCGAACGCGCTGGAGATCGGCGGGCTCACCGGATTCGCCCTCAACCTCGACGACGGCCGGGTTCAGGTGGTGGCGGAAGGGGCGCGTGAGAAGTGCCACGGGTTGCTCGACTGGCTCCGCTCCGGCGACACACCCGGACGGGTCGACGGAGTGACGGAGATCTGGAGCACACCGCGCGGGGGGTACGACACCTTCGCGATCCGCTGATCGGGGTGCCCGGCGCCCCCTCACGGGCACCGCGCGGAGGGCCGGTGGGTGCCCGTGGCACATGCGCACGTCAGCATTGACCTGGTGGTTGCCAAGAATGGCCCCGCCGTGCGAGGCTGCGCGATTAACGATGATCTCCACGCCCGCAGGGGCCCGTGGGTGAGGCGGTGCCGCGTCCGAGCGGCCGGGCCCCCCGGGCCGACGGCCTGCACGGGCGGTGATCGTGTTGACCGTCAAACTTTTTGGTGAGACTCTGGAAGCCCCGCGCACCTTAGCTGTTTGGCAGTAAGAACCGCAGTGGAGCAAGGCCTGTCAGGCACCGCGGGTGCGATTTCCCCTATGACCCAACCGCATACGGTCGGTCACTCAGTGTGGAGGACCATCCATCATGGCAAAGGCGCTTCTCGGTTACGTCGGCGGTTCCGACCCGCGACTCCTCGCCGAGATGCGACGGCTTCAGCAGCGCGTCCAGGACCTCGAATCCGAGCTCGTACGGATCCAGTCCGAGAACGACGCGTTGAACGCCGCCGTCGCACAGCACCCTGGAGACTCGTTGTTCGAGAACATGGACATCGAGGTACACCAGGCGGAGCCTGCGCTCACCTGAGGAAAGCCCCCCGTCGGGGCCAGGTGAGTCACACTCACGCAAGAATCGGCAAGATATGCAAGGGACGCTTCGGCGTCCCTTCTTTCTTTCCATCTCCCGTTGTACGCAGGAACGTTGGCTGTACGACGCCCATTCTCAATGTCAGATGTGCCCTGCGCGTTCGACGGCGAAACCGCCGGACGGCCATGGGAGCCGGGTAAAGTCCGGCGGCGTGCACCTCAAGGCCATGACCCTGCGGGGCTTCAAATCCTTCGCGTCCGCCACGACACTGCGTTTCGAGCCCGGCATCACCTGTGTCGTGGGCCCGAACGGCTCCGGCAAATCGAACGTCGTGGACGCGTTGTCCTGGGTCATGGGCGAACAGGGAGCGAAATCGCTGCGCGGCGGAAAGATGGAGGACGTGATCTTCGCCGGGACGACCGGGCGGCCCCCGCTCGGCCGCGCCGAGGTCTCGCTCACGATCGACAACTCCGACGGCGCCCTGCCCATCGACTACGCGGAAGTCACCATTACGCGGATCATGTTCCGCAACGGCGGCAGCGAATACCAGCTCAACGGGGACACCTGCCGGCTTCTCGACATCCAGGAACTCCTCTCCGACTCCGGTATCGGCCGCGAGATGCACGTGATCGTCGGACAGGGCCAGCTCGATTCCGTCCTGCACGCCGACCCGATGGGCCGCCGGGCCTTCATCGAGGAGGCGGCGGGTGTTCTCAAGCACCGCAAGCGCAAGGAGAAGGCGCTGCGGAAACTCGACTCGATGCAGGCGAACCTGGCCCGCGTGCAGGACCTCACCGACGAGCTGCGCCGCCAGCTCAAGCCCCTCGGCCGGCAGGCGGCGGTGGCCCGGCGGGCCGCCGTCATCCAGGCCGACCTGCGCGACGCGCGGCTGCGGCTGCTCGCCGACGATCTCGTACGGCTGCGCGAGGCGCTGCGCACGGAGATCGCGGACGAGGCGGAGCTGAAGCGGCGCAAGGAGGAGGCGGAGGGGCGGCTCAAGGCCGCGCTGACCCGCGAGACCGAGCTGGAGGACGAGGTACGGCGCCTCGCGCCCCGCCTCCAGCGGGCCCAGCAGACCTGGTACGAGCTGTCCCAGCTCGCCGAGCGGGTGCGGGGCACGGTCTCGCTGGCCGACGCGCGAGTGAAGAGCGCGACCGCGCCGCCCACCGACGACCGCCGGGGGCGCGAGCCCGAGGACATGGAGCGGGAGGCCGCCCGCATCCGCGAGCAGGAGGCGGAACTGGAAGCCGCGCTGGAGGCGGCCGAGCACGCGCTGGAGGACACCGTCGCGCACCGCTCGGAGCTGGAGCGGGCGCTCGCGGTGGAGGAACGCCGCCTCAAGGACGTGGCGCGGGCGATCGCCGACCGGCGCGAGGGGCTGGCGCGGCTGGCGGGGCAGGTCAACGCGGCCCGGGGGCGGGCGGCCTCGGCGCGGGCCGAGATCGGGCGGCTCGCCGAGGCCCGGGACGCGGCGCGGGAGCGGGCGGCCACGGCCCAGGAGGAGTACGAACAGCTCAAGGCCGAGGTCGACGGGCTGGACGCCGAGGACGAGGACCTGGCGGAGCGGTACGCGGCGGCGCGGGAGGCGCTGGCGGCGGCGGAGGCGGGGCTGACGGCCGCGCGGGAGGCGGCGACGGGCGCGGACCGGGAGCGGGCGGCGGTGGCGGCGCGCCACGACGCGCTGGCGCTGGGGTTGCGGCGCAAGGACGGCTCGGGCGCGCTGCTCGCCGCCCGCGACCGGCTCACGGGGCTGCTCGGCCCGGCCGCCGAACTGCTCACGGTGACCCCGGGCCACGAGATCCCGGTGGCGGCGGCTTTGGGGGCGGCGGCGGACGCGATCGCGGTGTCCACACCGAGGGCGGCGGCGGCCGCGATCCGCTTGCTCCGCACGGAGGACGGGGGGCGGGCGTCGCTGCTGTTGACGGGCTCGCCGACGGGGGTCCCGGCCCAGGCGGTCAGCACGGAGGACGCCCCCGAGGCCGGGCTTGCGAGGCCTCCGGCCCCGCCGCGTCCTCAATCGCCGGACGGGCTGGAGAGGGCTGATGCGCACGCCCACCCAGCGGGTCCGGCGTTCGAGGACACGCCCGCGGGCAAGGGCGCCATTCAAGCCCGTCCGGCGATTGAGGACACCTTTGCCGCCGGAGGCGGCGAGACCGTTCAAGCCCGTCCGGCGATTGAGGACGTCCTTTTCGCCGGAGGTGGGCGGGTGCGGGCTCAGCGCGTTGCGGACCTCGTGCGGGGACCCCGCGAGCTCATGGACGCCGTCCGCTTCCTCGTGAGGGACGCCGTGGTCGTCGGGACGCTCGAAGACGCCGAGGAACTCGTCACCGCCGACCCCCGCCTCGTAGCCGTCACCGCCGAAGGCGACCTCCTCGGCGCGCACTTCGCGCACGGCGGCTCCGCCGGCGCCCCCAGCCTGCTCGAGGTCCAGGCCTCCGTGGACGAGGCCGCCGCCGCGCTCCACGACCTGGACACCCGCAGCGAGGAGCTGGCGAAGGCGCAGGCCACGGCCACCACCACCCGCGCCGAGTGCGCCGCGCTCGTCGACGAGCTGGGCGACCTCCGCCGCGCCGCCGACCGCGCGAAGTCCGCCGTCTCCGGACAGCTCGGCCGCCTCTCCGGGCAGGCCCGCGGCGCCGCCGGCGAGGCCGAGCGCACCGCCTCCGCCGCCGCCAAGGCCGAGGACGCCCTGGAGCGCGCCACCGAGGAGGCCGAGGAGCTGGCCGAGCGGCTGCTCGTCGCCCAGGAGGCCGGCGACGGCACGGAGGACGAGCCCGACACCGCCGTACGCGACCGGCTCGCCGCCGACGGGGCCAACGCCCGCCAGACCGAGATGGAGGCGCGCCTCCAGGTCCGTACCCACGAGGAACGCGTCAAGGGCCTCGCCGGCCGCGCCGACGCCCTCGACCGGGGCGCGCGCGCCGAGCGCGAGGCGCGGGCGCGCGCGGAGCAGCGCCGCGCCCGGCTGCGCCACGAGGCCCGCGTCGCCGGGGCCGTCGCGTCCGGCGCCCGCCAGCTCCTCGCCCACGTCGAGGTGTCCGTCGTCCGCGCGGAGGCGGAACGTACCGCCGCCGAGGCCGCCAAGTCCGAGCGCGAACGCGACCTGGTCACCGAGCGCACCCAGGGCCGGGACCTCAAGGCCGAGCTGGACAAGCTCACCGACTCCGTCCACAGGGGCGAGGTCCTCGGCGCCGAGAAGCGGATGCGCATCGAGCAGTTGGAGGCCAAGGCCCTGGAGGAGCTGGGCATAGAGCCGGCCGGGCTGGTCGCCGAGTACGGCCCCGACCAGCTCGTACCGCCGTCCCAGCCCGCCGAGGGCGAGACCCTGCCCGACGATCCCGAGGACCCGCGCAACCGGCCGCGCCCCTACGCCCGCGCCGAGCAGGAGAAGCGGCTCAAGGCGGCCGAGCGCGCGTACCAGCAGCTCGGGAAGGTGAACCCGCTGGCGCTGGAGGAGTTCGCGGCGCTGGAGGAACGGCACCAGTTCCTCTCCGAGCAGCTCGAAGACCTCAAGAAGACCAGGACGGACCTGCTCCTCGTGGTGAAGGAGGTCGACGAGCGGGTCGAGCAGGTCTTCACCGAGGCGTACCGCGACACGGCGCGGGAGTTCGAGGGGGTGTTCTCGCGACTCTTCCCCGGCGGCGAGGGCCGCCTCATCCTCACCGACCCCGACCACATGCTCACGACCGGCGTCGACGTCGAGGCGAGGCCGCCGGGCAAGAAGGTCAAGCGGCTGTCGCTGCTCTCCGGCGGCGAACGCTCGCTGACCGCCGTCGCCCTGCTGGTCTCCATCTTCAAGGCCAGGCCCAGCCCGTTCTACGTGATGGACGAGGTGGAGGCGGCCTTGGACGACACCAACCTCCAGCGGCTGATCCGCATCATGCAGGAGCTCCAGGAGAGCTCCCAGCTGATCGTGATCACCCATCAGAAACGCACGATGGAGGTCGCCGACGCGCTGTACGGCGTCTCCATGCAGGGCGACGGGGTCTCCAAGGTCATCAGCCAGCGGCTGCGCTGACGGTTGAGTTTTCACTCAACCGGCGGGTGTTGCAGCGGGGCGTGATGCCCCGTTATGCGCCACTGTGGGGGATCGCCACCCCACACCCGGCGACGCCGGGGGCTCCAGGAGTTCATGTGACCAGCACAACGAAGGTGCAGCCGTCCGACGGCAACACGCCCCGCCCCGACCACCTCCGCCACGTCATCTACATCACCACGGCCGCGGCGATGGGCGGATTCCTCTTCGGCTACGACAGTTCGGTGATCAATGGCGCCGTCCAGGGCATCCGCGGCCGGTACGACATCGGTTCGCTGCCGCTCGCCCAGGTCGTCGCCGTCGCCCTGCTGGGCTCCGCGATCGGCGCGGCCACCGCGGGCCGGATCGCGGACCGTATCGGCCGGCTCCACTGCATGCGGATCTCGTCGGTCCTGTTCACCGTCAGCGCGGTCGGCTCCGCCCTGCCCTTCGACATCTACGACCTCGCCGTGTGGCGGGTCATCGGCGGCTTCGCGATCGGGATGGCGTCGGTGATCGGCCCCGCGTACATCGCGGAGGTGTCGCCGGCCGCGTACCGGGGCCGGTTCGGCTCCTTCCAGCAGGGCGCCATCGTGCTCGGCATCGCCATCTCGCAGCTGGTGAACTACGGCATTCTGCAACTCGCCGACGGTGACCAGCGCGGCAACCTCGCGGGGCTGGAGGCGTGGCAGTGGATGCTGGGGGTGATGGTCGTCCCGGCGATCACGTACGGCGTCCTGTCCTTCACGATCCCCGAGTCCCCGCGCTTCCTGATCTCCGTGGGGCGGGAGCCGGAGGCCAAGAAGGTGCTCGCCTCGGTCGAGGACAAGAACGTCGACCTGGACGCGCGCGTCGCCGAGATCGAGCTGGCGATGCGCCGCGAGCACAAGTCGACCTTCAAAGACCTGCTCAACGGCCGTAACTTCCTGCCCATCGTGTGGGTCGGCATCGGGCTGTCGGCCTTCCAGCAGCTGGTCGGCATCAACGTCGCCTTCTACTACTCGGCGACGCTCTGGCAGTCGGTCGGGATCAACCCGTCCAGCTCGTTCCTCTACTCCTTCACGACCTCGATCGTGAACATCATCGGCACGATCATCGCGATCTCGCTGGTCGACCGGGTGGGCCGCAAGCCGCTGGCGATCGTCGGGTCCTGCGGGATGACCGTCGCCCTGGCCTTCGAGGCCTGGGCGTTCTCCGCGCACCTCGTGGACGGCAAGCTGCCCAGCACCCAGGGCACCACCGCGCTGGTCGCCGCCCACGTCTTCGTGCTCTTCTTCGCGCTGTCCTGGGGGGTCATCGTCTGGGTGCTGCTCGGCGAGATGTTCCCCAACAAGATCCGCGCGGCGGCGCTCGGTGTCGCGGCCTCGGCGCAGTGGATCGCCAACTACGCGATCACCGCGAGCTTCCCGAGCCTGTCCGCGGACTGGAGCCTCTCGGGGACGTACATCATCTACACCTGCTTCGCGGCGCTGTCGCTGCCGTTCGTGCTGCTCTTCGTCAAGGAGACCAAGGGCAAGACGCTGGAGGAGATGGGGTAGGGCGCGTCCCCGGGCGTGTCCGCCTTCCGGATCCGCGGGCGGGCGCGGGGGAGCACCGCGTACAGCGCCGACGCGACCACGGTCGTCGCCACCCAGCCGAGGCCGTTCGCGCCGATCCAGGTGGACGCGAGCGGCCCGGAGAACCACTCGACGTCGGTGAACAGCAGCCCGACCACCAGCGCCGCGGCCCACGCCACCATCGCGGAGGGCGCGAACCCGCCGCGGTACCAGTAGGCGCCGGTGCGGGTCGCGTCCATCAGCGCCGCCCCGTCGTACGTACGGCGGCGCAGCATGTCCGTGCCGAAGACCCCGATCCACGCGGAGAAGGCCACCGCGAGCAGGGTGAGGAACGCGACGAACGAGCCGAGGAAGCCGGTCGCCACGACCATCAGCAGGAAGCCGAGGACCAGGCTGATCACGGCGTTCACGCTGACAGCCCAGGCGCGCGGGACCTTGATGCCCAGGGTCTGGGCGGTGAAGCCCGCCGAGTACATGGACATCGCGTTGATCAGCACCATGCCGACCAGCGCCATCAGCAGGTACGGCACCGCGATCCAGGCCGGCAGCAGCCCGCCGATGAACGAGACCGGGTCGCGGGCGTGCGCCAGTCCGGGCGTGCCGACCGCCATCACCGCGCCCATCACCACGAGCGGTACGACCACGACGGCGGCCCCGCCGACGGTCCGGCCGACCACGGCCCGTCCCGAGGACGCCCGGGGCAGGTAGCGGGTGAAGTCGGGTCCGGTGGGGGCCCAGCTGAGGCCGCCGGCCGCGAGGGTGCCGATGCCCGCGATCATCGCGGCCGTCGACCCGGCGGGCCGGGAGAGGACCGCCGACCAGTCCGTGTGCCCGACCAGGTACACGAGCACCAGCACGCTGAACGCGCCGAAGAGGTACGCCGCCCACCGGCTGCACACGCGCAGGGCCTTGATGCCGAGGCCCGAGACGAGGAAGGTACCGGCGACGAAGAGCAGCAGCGTCACCACGATCAGGGGGGTGGAGGGCCCCACTCCGAAGAGCAGGTCGAGGACCGTCAGGACCGCGTAGGCGCCGGTGACGGCGTTGATCGTCTCCCAGCCCCAGCGGGCGACCCAGATGACGGAGCCGGGGAACAGGTTTCCGCGCCGGCCGAAGACGGCCCGGGAGAGCGCCATGCCCGGCGAGCCGCCGCGCTTCCCGGCCAGCGAGATCAGCCCGACCAGGCCGTACGACACGGCGGGCGCCACGCAGCCGACGACCAGCACCTGCCAGAGGTTCAGGCCGTTGAAGACGACCAGCCCCGCGCCCAGCGTGAGCAGCAGGACGCTGATGTTGGCGGCGACCCAGGTGGGGAAGAGTTCCCGGACACGGCCGGTACGGGCCCCGTCGGGGACGGGTTCCAGACCGCGGGTCTCCATCGCGCCCCGGGGCGCGGACGCGCCTTCGGAAGCGGAGGCGTGGGGCATGTGGGGGCTCCGTACAGAGGTGGGGCTCCGGGGACCGGAGGCCTGATGAGCGGAGTCCGGGCAAAAAACCCAGAACACCCATCTTGTACGTTCATCGCAAAAAGGCCAAATCGTGACCGTGTTCTGTATGTGATCCTCCGGAACGGGGGACGGGCGCGGTCGTGGCCGATACTGGGGAGCGTTATGGAAATCGTCATCCTTGTTGTAGTCATCGCCCTGGTCGCGGTCGGCGCGATCAGCGGGCTCGTGGTCAGCAGCCGCAAGAAGAAGCAGCTGCCGCCGCGGGCGCCGTCGAGTGCGCCGACTCTCACAGCTCCGCCCGCCGAGCCGCATGTCGGTGACGAGGCGGAGACGCCGCGCGACGAACCGCGCCGCACCATCGAGGAGGTCGGTCTCCCGGACGCCTCGGACGTCACCGGGGCGCCGGTCGCCGTCGAGGACCCGGTGGTCGGCGCGCCGCCCGCCGTGGAGATCGAGATCCCCGAGCCGACCGCCGGCCGGCTGGTCCGCCTCCGCGCCCGGCTCTCGCGCTCGCAGAACGCCCTCGGCAAGGGGCTGCTCACGCTCCTGTCGCGCGAGCACCTGGACGACGACACCTGGGACGAGATCGAGGAGACGCTGCTCACGGCGGACGTCGGCGTCGCGCCCACCCAGGAGCTGGTCGGACGGCTCCGCGAGCGGGTACGGGTGCTGGGCACCCGGACGCCCGGCGAGCTGCGCACGCTGCTGCGCGAGGAGTTGGTGGCGCTGCTGGACGTGGGCGCCGACCGCGAGGACTTCGACCGGACGGTCAGGACCGAGAGCGTCCTCGACACGCCGGCCGTCGTGATGGTCGTCGGCGTCAACGGCACCGGCAAGACCACCACCACGGGCAAGCTGGCGCGGGTCCTGGTCGCGGACGGGAAGTCGGTCGTGCTCGGCGCGGCGGACACGTTCCGCGCGGCGGCCGCGGACCAGCTCCAGACCTGGGGGCAGCGGGTCGGGGCGCGTACGGTACGCGGACCCGAGGGCGGCGACCCCGCGTCGGTGGCCTTCGACGCGGTCAAGGAAGGCATCGCGGAGGGCGCCGACGTGGTGCTCATCGACACCGCGGGGCGGCTGCACACCAAGACCGGGCTGATGGACGAGCTGGGCAAGGTCAAGCGGGTCGTGGAGAAGCACGGGCCGCTGGACGAGGTGCTGTTGGTGCTGGACGCGACGACCGGTCAGAACGGCCTGGTCCAGGCGCGGGTGTTCGCGGAGGTCGTGGACATCACCGGGATCGTGCTCACCAAGCTGGACGGCACCGCCAAGGGCGGCATCGTGATCGCGGTGCAGCGGGAACTGGGCGTACCGGTGAAGCTGGTGGGCCTCGGCGAGGGCGCCGACGACCTGGCCCCCTTCGAGGCCGGCGCGTTCGTGGACGCGCTGATCGGGGAGTAGCGCCGCGCGGGGGCCGAGGTCTCCTCGGCGCCCGCCCCGGGCGTTCCAAGCCCGTCCGGCGATCGAGGACATCCGCGCGAAGCGCGTGCGGGACAGGGCGGGCCGCGCCTCACGCCGCCGAGCGGTGGCAGATGTACGCCAGCGTGCCGAGGAGCAGCCTCGCCTGCGGCGGGGTCGCCGCCGTGTCCAGGGACGGCGGGCGCAGCCAGCGGACCGGCCCCTGTCCCGCGATCTCGGTGGGCGGGGCCGGTACGTGCCCCGAGCCCTGGCAGCGCAGGTCCAGGCCCGCGTCGTCCCAGCCCATGCGGTAGAGCAGCTGCGGCAGTTCGGCCGCCGCCCCCGGCGCCACGAAGAAGTAGGCGCGCCCGCAGGGCGTCGCCAGGACCGGGCCCAGGGGCAGCCCCATCCGCTCCAGCCGGACCAGCGCGCGTGAGCCGGCCGTGGCCGACACGTCGATCACGTCGAAGCTGCGGCCCACCGGCAGCAGGACCGGCGCTCCCGGCGTGTCCGACCACGCCTTGGTGACGTCGGCCAGCGTTGCCCCCGCCGGCACCTCGTCGCCCGGCCCCTCCGGTGAACCGGGGGCGACGTCCCAGCCCCAGAGTCCCGTGTACTCCGCCACCGCCGTGCACTCCGTGGTGCGGCCGCGGCGGCGCGTGCCGCCGATCGTGAAGCCCATGCCCCCTCCAACGGGTCGAGTGCGCCGGTGGTTACGACTCGCAGTCTGCCCGTGACCCTCTGTGTTCGTCGGGTCGCTTCCGGTGGCGTACGGGAGCACTGGGGGTGGTGCGATCCGCCGCACGCGCCCCGGCGCACACCGCTCCACCCGTTCCTGATCGTCGTCTGTCAAGTGAATCGCGCCCGGCCGCAGGCGAGTTCATTCGAAGGGGTGGCGAATGGTGGCGTTTCCGCAATCACCCTCGCCGGACGGGTGATCGTAGGATTACTTTCGGTACACAGACCCCGGAGGAAAGTGCGACCACGGGTATGCCCGGGGCAACTCGGTTTCCTGTTCGAAGGGGGGCAACCTCCGGACAAGGGACCGTGACTCACGGCATTCTGATAGCGGTTCGCGTGACAGGGCTTGAGCGGATGGGGGCGTTCCAGTGGGTGGCAGCGGCGCAAGCGGCACGAATTCAGGCAAGAGCCCGAATGGGCAGCTGGGCTCGTGGTTCGTGCGAAGCGGCTGGTCGAAGGGCGAACTCGCACGTCAGGTGAACCGCAGGGCCCGCGAGATGGGCGCCCACCACATCAGCACGGACACCTCACGCGTACGGCGCTGGCTCGACGGCGAGCAGCCCCGCGAGCCCATCCCGCGGATCCTCTCCGAGCTGTTCTCCGAGCGTTTCGGCACGGTCGTCGCCGTCGAGGACCTCGGCCTGCGCACCGCCCACCAGTCACCGTCGGTGTCCGGCGTGGACCTGCCCTGGGCCGGCCCGCAGACCGTCTCGCTGCTCAGCGAGTTCTCCCGCAGCGACCTGATGCTGGCGCGGCGCGGCTTCCTCGGCTCGTCCCTGGCGCTGGCGGCGGGCCCGTCCCTGGTCGAGCCCATGCAGCGCTGGCTCGTCCCCACCCCGGCCGTCGAGCGCGAGCAGCCGGGCACCGAGGACACCGGGGGCCGGCCGTCCCGGCTCTCCCGGCCCGAGCTGGACCTGCTGGAGTCGACCACCGCCATGTTCCGGCAGTGGGACGCCCAGTGCGGCGGCGGGCTGCGCCGCAAGGCCGTCGTCGGGCAGCTCCACGAGGTGACCGACCTACTCCAGGAACCGCAGCCCCAGGAGACGTCCCGGCGGCTGTTCCGCTGCGCCGCCGAACTGGCCGAGCTGGCCGGCTGGATGAGCTACGACGTGGGGCTTCAGCCCAACGCCCAGAAGTACTTCGTCCTCGCCCTGCACGCCGCCAAGGAGGCCGGGGACAAGCCGCTCGGCTCGTACATCCTGTCGTCCATGAGCCGCCAGATGATCCACCTGGGCCGGCCCGACGACGCGCTGGAACTGATCCACCTCGCCCAGTACGGCAGCCGCGACTGCGCCACCTCCCGGACGCAGGCGATGCTGTATGCGATGGAGGCCCGCGCCTACGCGAACATGGGCCAGCCGAGCAAGTGCAAACGAGCCGTCCGGATGGCCGAGGAGACCTTCGCCGACGTGGGCCTCGACGGCGAACCCGAACCCGACTGGATCCGCTTCTTCTCCGAGGCCGAACTCAACGGCGAGAACGCCCATTCGTACCGCGACCTGGCCTATGTCGCCGGCCGCAGCCCGACGTACGCCTCCCTCGCCGAGCCCGTCATGCGGCGCGCCGTCGAGCTGTTCGAGCACGACCGGGAGCACCAGCGGTCGTACGCGCTGAACCTCATCGGCATGGCCACCGTGCACCTGCTCAAGCGCGAGCCCGAGGAGTCGGCCGCCCTGGCCCAGACCGCCCTCGACGCGGCGAAGAAGGTGCGGTCGGAGCGGGTCAACAACCGGCTGCGCAAGACCGTCGACACCGCCGCCCGCGACTTCGGCGACGTCGCCGAGATCGCCTACCTCACCGACCGCCTCTCCACCCAGCTGCCCGAGTCCGCCGAGGCGGTCTGAGCGGCGCCCGCGCTCCGGCCGCGGCCGTCACCCCGTACAGCCCGACACGGCTCCCCCGCCGCGTGGTCAGCAGGGTGACGGTCACGGCCGGTTTACGATGTCCGGCGGTTCATCGGCACGTAACATGCAGGACGTCTTCGTCACTGTGGCGAAACATGCAGCGGCACTGACTGAAACGGCGCTGCGCCAATCTCCTCAGCACAGTCGGCCCAGACCCCCCTGAGCATCCGCACGGGCCGTTCCGACTCCCGAGGAGACGCTGGCCTTGAATGGCGCAGATACCGCATTCGTATTGATCAGTGCCGCGCTCGTCATGCTGATGACGCCCGGCCTGGCATTCTTCTACGGCGGCATGGTGCGGGTGAAGAGCGCCCTCAACATGCTCATGATGTCGATGAGCGCGCTCGCCGTCGTCAGCGTGCTGTGGGTGCTCTACGGGTACTCACTGACGTTCGGCGACGACATCGGCGGGGGGCTGCTCGGCAACTTCGACCACATCGGGCTCAAGGGCATCACGGCCGACACGCTGACCGGGGGCAAGGAAGGCATTCCCGTCTTCGCCTTCGCCCTGTTCCAGCTGATGTTCGCCGTGATCACCCCGGCACTGATGAGCGGCGCACTCGCCGACCGCGTGAAATTCAGTTCCTGGACGCTGTTCATCGCGCTGTGGGTCAGCGTGGTGTATTTCCCGATCGCCCACTGGGTGTGGCAGTCCGACGGCTGGCTCTTCAAGCTCGGGGTGATCGACTTCGCCGGTGGTACGGCGGTCCACATCAACGCCGGTATCGGCGGCCTCGCCGCGGTCCTGGTCGTCGGCAAACGCATTGGATTCAAGAAGGACCCGATGCGCCCGCACAGCCTGCCGCTCGTCGTCCTCGGCGCCGGACTGCTGTGGTTCGGCTGGTTCGGCTTCAACGCCGGCTCGGCGCTCGCCGCCAACGGCACCGCCGCGATCATGGCGTTCAACACCCAGATCGCCACCGCCGCCGCGATGATCGGCTGGCTCGCCTACGAGCGCATCCGCCACGGCGCGTTCACCACCCTGGGCGCCGCGTCCGGCGCCGTCGCCGGCCTGGTCGCCATCACCCCGTCCGGCGCGGCGGTCAACCCGTTCGGCGCGCTGCTCATCGGCGTCGTCGCCGGCGCGGTCTGCTCCTGGGCCGTCAGCCTCAAGTACAAGCTCGGCTACGACGACTCGCTGGACGTCGTCGGCGTCCACCTCGTCGGCGGTCTGATCGGCACCCTGCTCGTCGGCGTCCTCGCCATCAACGGCGTCGGCGGCCTCTCCCAGCTCGGCAAGCAGGCGGCCGGAGCCTTCTCGGTGATGGCCTACTCCTTCGTCGTCACCTGGATCCTCGCCAAGCTCGTCGACAAGACGATCGGCTTCCGGGCGTCCGAGGACGACGAGACGAGCGGCGTCGACATGGCCTTCCACGCCGAGTCGGCCTACGACTTCAGTGCGCTGGGCGGCTCTCCCTCGGGCCGTAGTAGCGTCCCGGCCGACCTCGCCGGAGCGGCGAAGAACAAGAAGGTGGACGCATGAAGCTCATCACCGCAGTCGTGAAGCCACACCGGCTCGACGAGATCAAGGAGGCCCTCCAGGCCTTCGGGATCCAGGGGCTCACGGTCACGGAGGCCAGCGGATACGGCCGGCAGCGCGGGCACACCGAGGTCTACCGGGGTGCCGAGTACACCGTCGACCTCGTCCCCAAGATCCGTATCGAGGTACTGGTCGAGGACAGCGACGCCGAAGAGCTCATCGAAGTAGTGGTCAAGGCCGCCAGAACCGGCAAGATCGGTGACGGCAAGGTATGGAGCGTCCCGGTCGACACGGCGGTCCGGGTACGGACCGGCGAACGCGGCCCCGACGCCCTCTGAGAGACGGGAACGACTGGGTGACGAGCCTCGAAGAGACAACCGAACAGGCAGACTCGGGACCCAGCGGCTACGCGGCGGCCCGGCTGCGCCTCCTCCAGGAGAAGGCGCGGTCCGGGCCGCCGCGGCGCGCCGCCCTCGCGAAGCTGACCGACGGCTGGCTGAACGCGCTGTTCACCACCGCCGCGAGGGAGGCCGGCGTCCGGGGCGCGGCCCTCGTCGCCGTGGGCGGCTACGGACGGGGCGAGCTGTCCCCGCGCAGCGACCTCGACCTGCTGCTCCTGCACGACGGCAAGGCCGGCGCCCCCGCGATCGCCGCCCTCGCCGACCGCGTCTGGTACCCGGTGTGGGACCTCGGCCTCGCCCTGGACCACTCCGTCCGCACCCCCGCCGAGGCCCGCAAGACCGCCGGCGAGGACCTCAAGGTCCAGCTCGGGCTGCTCGACGCCCGGCACGTCGCGGGCGACCTCGGCCTGGTCACCGGCGTACGCACCGCGATCCTCGCCGACTGGCGCAACCAGGCCCCCAAGCGGCTGCCCGAGCTCGACGAACTGTGCCGCGAACGCGCCGAACGCCAGGGCGAACTGCAATTCCTCCTCGAACCCGACCTCAAGGAGGCCAGGGGCGGCCTGCGCGACGCCACCGCCCTGCGCGCCGTCGCCGCGTCCTGGCTCGCCGACGCGCCCCGCGAAGGCCTCGCCGACGCCCGCAGACGCCTGCTCGACGCCCGCGACGCCCTGCACCTGACCACCGGACGCGCCACCGACCGGCTCGCCCTCCAGGAACAGGACTCCGTCGCCGCCGAACTGGGCCTGCTCGACGCCGACGCCCTGCTCCGGCAGGTGTACGAGGCGGCCCGCACCGTCTCGTACGCCTCCGACGTCACCTGGCGCGAGGTCAACCGCGTCCTGCGCTCCCGGGGCGCCCGGCCCCGCCTGCGCGCCATGCTCGGCAGCAAACCCGCGCCCGAGCGCACCCCCCTCGCCGAAGGCGTGGTCGAGCAGGACGGCGAGGTCGTCCTCGCCCGTACCGCACGCGTCGAACGCGACCTCGTCCTGCCCCTGCGGGCCGCGGCCGCCGCCGCCCAGGCGGGCCTGCCGATCTCCCTGCACGCCGTACGCCGCCTCGCCGCCGCCGCGAAGCCCCTGCCGGTGCCCTGGCCCGCCGAGGCCCGCGAGGAACTCGTCAAGCTCCTCGGCGCCGGCGAGTCCACCGTCCCCGTGTGGGAGGCCCTGGAGGCCGAAGGGCTGATCACCCAGCTCCTGCCCGACTGGGAGCGGGTCCGCTGCCGCCCCCAGCGCAACCCCGTCCACACCTGGACCGTCGACCGGCACCTGGTCGAGACCGCCGTCCAGGCGTCCTCCCTGACCCGCCGCGTCCACCGGCCCGACCTGCTCCTCGTCAGCGCCCTGCTGCACGACATCGGCAAGGGCTGGCCCGGCGACCACTCCGTCGCCGGCGAGGTCATCGCCCGCGACGTCGCCTCCCGCATCGGCTT
The DNA here is from genome assembly GCF_011694815.1 of Streptomyces liangshanensis. Lineage (NCBI taxonomy): Bacteria > Bacillati > Actinomycetota > Actinomycetes > Kitasatosporales > Streptomycetaceae > Streptomyces > Streptomyces liangshanensis. Next base: position 2,162,124 of record NZ_CP050177.1, on the reverse strand, counting down.
CGACCGCGACGACATGGCCGTCATCGCCACCGTCGTACGCCACCACCTGCTCCTCGTCGACACCGCCACCCGGCGCGACCTCGACGACCCCGCGACGGTCGACTCCGTCGCCGCCCGGGTCGGCTCCCTCGGCACCCTGGAGCTGCTCCACGCCCTGACCGAGGCGGACGCCCTCGCCACCGGGCCCGCCGCCTGGTCCACCTGGCGCGCCGGACTCGTCGCCGACCTCGTGCGCCGGGTCGCCGCCGTCCTCGCGGGCGACGAGGTCCCCGAACCCGAACCCACCGCCCCCAGCGCCGAACAGGAACGCCTCGCCGTCGAGGCACTCCGTACCGGCGAACCCGTCCTCGCCCTGCACGCGCCCCAGACCGAGCCGCCCCCCGAGGCGGACCCCGACGCCGACCCCGAACCCGTCGGCGTCGAACTGCTCATCGCGCTGCGCGACCGGCCCGGCGTCCTGCCCGCGGCGGCCGGCGTGCTCGCCCTGCACCGGCTCACCGTCCGGGCCGCCGACCTGCGGGCCGTGGAGCTGCCCACGGAGCTGGGCGAGTCCTCCGACGTCCTGCTGCTGAGCTGGCGGGTGGCCGCCGAGTACGGCTCCCTCCCGCAGGCGGCCCGGCTGCGCGCCGATCTCGTACGGGCCCTGGACGGCACGCTGGACATCCCCGCCCGGCTCGCCGAGCGGGAGGCCGCGTACCCCAGGCGCCGGGGCGTGAAGGCCCCGCCGCCCCGGGTGACCGTCGCGCCGACGGCCTCCCGGCACGCCACGGTCATCGAGGTGCGCGCCCAGGACGCCCCGGGGCTGCTGCACCGCATCGGGCGCGCGCTGGAGGAGGCGGCGGTACGGGTCCGCAGCGCCCACGTCTCGACGCTCGGCGCGAATGCCGTCGACACCGTGTACGTCACGCGCGCCGACGGGTCGCGGCTGCCCGAGGCGGACGCGGCGGCCCTCGCCAAGTCCCTGGAGGAAGCGCTGAGGTGAGCGTGAGGCCCGCCCCGACGCGGTGAAAGCTGCGAAAAGCGCCCTCGGCCGCCGATTTCCGGCGGCCGAGGGCGCTGTGCCGGTTCAGGCAGATACCCTGGAGGGCGATCTACCCGCCCGCCCCCGACCCGAGGATTCGCGACCACCGTGTTCGACACTCTCTCCGACCGCCTCGCAGCCACATTCAAGAGCCTCCGGGGCAAAGGGCGCCTCAGCCCGGAGGACATCGACGCCACGGCCCGCGAGATCCGTATCGCGCTGCTCGAGGCCGACGTGGCCCTGCCCGTCGTGCGCGCCTTCATCGCCAAGGTCAAGGAGCGGGCAAGCGGCGCCGAGGTCTCGGGCGCGCTGAACCCGAGCCAGCAGGTCATCAAGATCGTCAACGAGGAGCTCGTCGGCATCCTCGGCGGTGAGACCCGGCGGCTGCGCTTCGCCAAGACGGCACCCACCGTCATCATGCTCGCGGGCCTCCAGGGCGCCGGTAAGACCACCCTCGCGGGAAAGCTCGGCCTCTGGCTCAAGAACCAGGGCCACTCCCCGCTGCTGGTCGCCTGTGACCTCCAACGCCCCAACGCCGTCACCCAGCTCTCCGTCGTCGCCGAGCGCGCGGGCGTCGCCGTGTACGCCCCGGAGCCGGGCAACGGGGTCGGCGACCCGGTCAAGGTCGCCAAGGACTCGATCGAGTACGCCCGCTCGCGGCAGTACGACATCGTCGTCGTCGACACCGCCGGCCGCCTGGGCATCGACCAGGAGCTGATGAAGCAGGCCTCGGACATCCGCGACGCGGTCAACCCCGACGAGACGCTCTTCGTCGTCGACGCGATGATCGGCCAGGACGCGGTCAACACCGCCGAGGCGTTCCGCGACGGCGTCGGCTTCGACGGCGTGGTCCTCTCCAAGCTCGACGGCGACGCCCGCGGTGGTGCGGCGCTGTCCATCGCGCACGTGACCGGCAAGCAGATCATGTTCGCCTCGAACGGCGAGAAGCTCGACGAGTTCGACGCGTTCCACCCGGACCGGATGGCGTCCCGCATCCTCGACATGGGTGACCTCCTCACCCTGATCGAGCAGGCGGAGAAGACGTTCAGCCAGGCCGAGGCCGAGAAGATGGCCGCCAAGCTCCAGAGCAGCAAGGGCGGCAAGGACTTCACGCTGGACGACTTCCTCGCCCAGATGGAACAGGTCAGGAAGATGGGCAGCATCTCCAAGCTGCTCGGCATGCTCCCCGGCATGGGCCAGATCAAGGACCAGATCAACAACATCGACGAGCGGGACGTGGACCGTACCGCCGCGATCATCAAGTCGATGACGCCGGGCGAGCGTCACGAGCCGACCATCATCAACGGCTCGCGCCGGGCGCGGATCGCGCGCGGTTCCGGAGTGGAGGTCAGCGCGGTCAAGAACCTGGTCGAGCGGTTCTTCGAGGCGCGCAAGATGATGTCGAAGATGGCGCAGGGCGGCGGGATGCCCGGGATGCCGGGCGTTCCCGGGATGGGCGGCGGTCCCGGCCGTACGAAGAAGAAGCAGAAGGTCGCGAAGGGCAAGCAGCGCTCGGGCAACCCGATGAAGCGCAAGCTGGACGAGCAGGCGGCGGCGACGCGGCGGGAGTCGGGGGAGTCGTCCCCGGGCAACGCCTTCGGCCTGCCGACCGGCGAGCCCGACAAGAACTTCGAACTCCCCGACGAGTTCAAGAAGTTCATGGGCTGACCCCGAAAAGACTGTCCTCAATCGCCGGACGGGCTTGTTGATCCCGGCCTTGCCCCGGCGGCGACCCCCGCCCAGGCGGCGGGTCGCAGCGGGCCAATCCAGCCCGTCCGGCGTTTGAGGACATCTGTGACCCGCGCCCGGACACGGACGTGGCGACAGATCCAAGCCCGTCCGGCGATTGAGGACAGTGGTGGTTGCGGCGCCGGGGTTACGTGCGCGCGATCAGGTAGCGGAAGACGTTCGGCATCCAGACCGTGCCGTCCTTGCGTACGTACGGGTGCAGGGCCTCCGCGATCTCCTTCTCCACCTGCCGCCGGTCCGTCGCCCGCACCGCCCCGTCGAACACCCCCGTGGACAGCAGCCCGCGCACCGCGCTCTCCGTGTCCGCGTAGCCGAACGGGCACGACACCCGGCCTGAGCCGTCCGGCTTGAGTCCCGCCCGGGCGGCGACCTCTTCCAGGTCGTCCCGGTACGCAGGGCGCCAACCCCCCTTGCGCAGGCGGTCGGCGAGCCGGCCCGCGACCCGCAGGACCCCCGCCGTCGCACAGCGCTCCGGCGGGCCCCAGCCCGTCAGCACCACCGGGGTACCCCGGCCCGCCAGCGGTATCGCCGCGTCCAGCGCGGGTCCGAGCCCCTTCGCGTCGCCCGCCACGCAGCCGATCGGCTGGAGCGCCGTGATCACGTCGTACGGCACCCCGCCCGGCAGCGCGGCCTCGCTCATCCGGGACGTGGGGAGCACCGCCCCGGAGGGCGCCCCGCCGGACCCGGATGCCCGGCCCGGCAGCTCCGCGTCCGCGGCCAGCCGGGTCCGGGCCAGCGCCAACAGCTCGTCGTCGGAGTCCACCCCCGTGACCCGCGCGCCCCGCGCCGACGCCATCAGGAGCGCCAGGCCCGAGCCGCAGCCCAGGCCGAGCAACCGGGTCCCCGCGCGGACCTCCAGGCGCTCGTACACCGCCTCGTGCAGCGGCACCAGCATGCGTTCCTGGATCTCGGCCCAGTCACGGGCGCGTACGGAGGTGTCGGAGGCGACCGCCGGGGGCGGCCCCGCGTTCGTATGGTGCTGGACGAGCGTACGTGTCATGGATAGCGCCCCAATCCGCCGAGAGGTCGGTATTGCCCCGAATGACATCCCCCGTGTACGTGCGCGTCTACATCCCCCGTATGCCAGGGAACTCCGCATCCGTGCCCGCGTCCAGTGGGCGATTGGCAAAGCGTCGGTGAACCACTGGTACGCCCCCGCGTGTGCGGCCGGTTCCCGTCCTGGGGCGTCCCGGCCGCCCGGGCCGGTGCCGGGCGAACATCCCTGTTCCGGCGGCTCGGACAGCCGATTTCCCTTGGGGCGCCCGGGTCCACCCCCCGTCCGCGAACTGGCCGACAACCGCCTCACCCGCACCGCGCCGGGGACTGGGCCGAACGGGTGGTGGCGCACGGGCGGCGCGATCCCGCGCCCGCGTACGCCCCGCGCGTACGCCCCCGGCCGCACGACGGCCCGGTGCCGGAATCCGGCGATGCGGCGGGTACTGTCGGTCTTGTGGCCCGCGCTCCGTCGAGCGCCCGCCCCGCAGCCCGCCCGCGCCTTCTGTGCGCCCGCGCCCCCGTACGTAGATCGTCTACGCGTCGAAGCGTACGAGTCGCTACGTACCAGCTTGGTATGAGCTGTGAGACTTCTCCGCAGATCTACGCACCCGCCCTCGTCAGGACGCATCAATGGCAACTGACGGGTACGTGCAAATTATTTGGGATGCCCCGGAATGGAACCCCGGAGCGTCCCAGCTCGTTATTCACGACGTGAGCACGACACCACCTGTTCTCGCCGCAGAGCTGGCACAGGCGTGGGCCGATATTCAGCGGTCCCACCCCGAGCTGCCGGATCTTGCCGCGCCAGAGTCCCTGATCGGAGAGTCCTCGTCCGCCTGCGGCGCGGAGCTCTCATTCGAACGACTGCTTCACGAAGCGGTCCACGGCATCGCCGCGGCGAGAGGTGTCCGCGACACCTCGCGAGCGGGCCGCTATCACAACCGCCGATTCCTGGCGATCGCCGAGGAGATGGGCCTCGACCACCCCGAGGAGCCGCATCCCAGCAGCGGCTTCTCGCTGGTCTCGCTCAGCCCCGAGGCGAAGCGCCGTTACCGCCCCACCATGGAGCGCCTGCAACGGGCCCTCAAGGCGCACACGGTCGCGACGGCCGCCGACACCAAGCGGAGTTTCCGCGGCCCCGCGGCCCGGCACGGCTCGTCCGGCGGGGGCGTGCGCGTCAAGGCGGTCTGCGACTGCGGGCGCAACGTCCGCGTGGTCCCGTCGGTCCTGGCCCAGGCGCCCATCGTCTGCGGTGGCTGCGGCAAGCCGTTCCGTATCCCGGAAGTGGTCGCCGCCGCGAGCTGAGCCCCGGTGCCCACCGGCGCACGCCGGTGGGCCGGGCCCGGCGTCCCGACCACCGCCGCGTCATGCCGCACCGCAGGTGTGTGGCAGAATGGCCAGCTGTACTCGACAGTCGCACAGGACCCCTCTCTCCTCCGGCTGACGCGTCCATCGGGCGGATCGGGTACCGCAACCCCACGCGGCCTCCCGCCTCGCCCAACCACGTCAAGACCAGGAGAGACCACTCCAGTGGCAGTCAAGATCAAGCTGAAGCGTCTGGGCAAGATCCGTTCGCCTCACTACCGCATCATCGTCGCCGACTCCCGCGTCCGCCGTGACGGCCGCGCGATCGAGGAGATCGGCATCTACCACCCGGTCCAGAACCCCTCGCGCATCGAGGTCGACTCGGACCGCGCGCGGTACTGGCTGTCTGTCGGCGCCCAGCCGACCGAGCCGGTCCTCGCGATCCTCAAGCTCACCGGTGACTGGCAGGCGCACAAGGGCCTCCCGGCCCCCGCGCCCCTGCTCCAGCCGGAGCCGAAGGCCGACAAGCGGGCCCTCTTCGAGGCGCTCACCAAGGACGGCGGCGACGAGCCCAAGGGTGAGGCCATCACCCCGAAGGCGAAGAAGGCCGACAAGAAGGCGGACGAAGCCGGGACCGAGTCCTCGGCGCCCGCCGAGTCCACCGAGGCCTGAGCATGCTCGAGGAGGCTCTCGAGCACCTCGTGAAGGGCATCGTCGACAACCCGGACGAAGTGCAGGTCGCCTCGCGCAACCTGCGCCGCGGCCGCGTGCTGGAGGTCAGGGTCCACCCCGACGACCTCGGCAAGGTGATCGGCCGTAACGGCCGGACCGCCCGCGCGCTGCGTACGGTCGTGGGTGCCATCGGCGGCCGCGGCATCCGCGTCGACCTCGTCGACGTGGACCAGGTCCGCTGACAGAGTTCAACACCGGCACGGGCCGGGGCCGGGCCGTATGGTCCGCCCCGGCTCGTTGCCGTTTGTTCCATGTGTGACCGTAAAAGGGGCGTATAGCAGTGCAGTTGGTGGTTGCGCGGATCGGTCGCGCCCATGGGATCAAGGGTGAGGTCACCGTCGAGGTGCGTACGGACGAGCCCGAACTGCGGCTCGGGCCCGGCGCCGTACTGGGCACGGAACCGGCCTCGGCCGGCCCGCTGACCATCGCGACGGGCCGGGTGCACAGCGGCAGGCTGCTACTCCGCTTCGAGGGCGTCCACGACCGCGGGGGCGCCGAGGCGCTCCGTAACATCCTGCTGATCGCCGAGGTCGACCCCGAGGAACTCCCCGAGGACCCCGACGAGTTCTACGACCATCAGCTGATGGATCTCGACGTCGTGCTCGCCGACGGCACGGAGATCGGGCGGATCACGGAGATCACGCACCTGCCGTCGCAGGACCTGTTCATCGTGGAACGGCCCGACGGCAGCGAGGTGATGATCCCCTTCGTGGAGGAGATCGTCACCGAGATCGACCTGGAGGAGCAGCGGGCCGTCATCGACCCGCCCCCGGGTCTGATCGACGAGCTCATCGACGAGCTCGAAGAGACGGACCTGCCCGAGGCGTCCGACCCGTCCGGCAAGGGCGAGCGCTGATGCGGCTCGACGTCGTCACGATCTTCCCCGAGTACCTGGACCCCCTGAACGTCTCGCTGGTCGGCAAGGCCCGCGCGCGCGGGCGCCTCGGCGTGCACGTGCACGACCTGCGGGAGTGGACGTACGACCGGCACAACACGGTCGACGACACCCCGTACGGCGGCGGACCCGGCATGGTCATGAAGACCGAGCCGTGGGGCGACGCCCTGGACGACGTGCTGGCGAGCGGGTACGAGTCGGGCGCCCACGACCCCGTACTGGTCGTGCCCACCCCCAGCGGACGGCCCTTCACCCAGGAGACCGCCGTCGCGCTCTCCGAGCGCCCCTGGCTGATCTTCACACCGGCCCGGTACGAGGGCATCGACCGCCGGGTCGTCGACGAGTACCGCACGCGCGTGCCCGTCCACGAGGTGTCCATCGGCGACTACGTCCTGGCCGGCGGTGAGGCGGCGGTGCTGGTGATCACCGAGGCCGTGGTCCGGCTGCTGCCCGGTGTACTCGGCAACGCCGAGTCGCACCGCGACGACTCCTTCGCGCCCGGCGCGATGGCCGACCTGCTGGAGGGGCCCGTCTACACCAAGCCCCCCGAGTGGCGCGGGCGCGGCATCCCGGACGTGCTGCTCAGCGGCCACCACGGGAAGATCGCGCGCTGGCGGCGCGACGAGGCGTTCGAACGTACCGCTCTCAACCGCCCCGACCTGATCGAGCGTTGCGACCCCTCGGCCTTCGACAAGAAGGACCGCGAGATCCTCTCCATCCTCGGCTGGGCCCCCGAGCCCGGCGGCCGATTTTGGCGCAGGCCCCCCGCCGTGGAAGAATAGGCCGCTGCCGTACGTCCGGCGTGCGCCCCTGCCACAGGGGGAACGACGCCCGCCCGACGAGAACGGCGCCCCAGACTCTCGTACCGACATCCGCTGATGACCTGTGGCATCAGTGAGGAAGCAGATCCCATGACCAGCTTGCTCGACGCCGTAGACGCGTCGTCGCTCCGCAGCGACCTCCCCAAGTTCCGCGCCGGTGACACCGTGAACGTCCACGTGCGGGTCATCGAAGGAAACCGCTCCCGTATCCAGCAGTTCAAGGGCGTGGTCATCCGGCGTCAGGGCTCCGGCGTCCGTGAGTCCTTCACGGTCCGCAAGGTCTCCTTCTCCGTCGGCGTCGAGCGGACCTTCCCGGTCCACAGCCCGATCTTCGAGAAGATCGAGCTCGTGAGCCGCGGTGACGTCCGTCGCGCCAAGCTCTACTACCTGCGCGAGCTGCGCGGCAAGAAGGCGAAGATCAAGGAGAAGCGCGACAACTGAGCCCCGGCTCACCGTCGCGATCGGGTCCGTCAGGCCGCCGGATAAGCTCCTGCCCCGATGGACACCGAAGCACAGCACACGGAGCGCGACTCCTCCTCCCCGCCCCTCACCGGGCCGGAGGAGGAGTCGCGCTCCGCGCGTTTCCCCCGCCGGTCCTGGCGCGGGGCGGTGGTGCTCGCCGTGGTGTGTGTCACCGTCGTCCTGCTGGTCAGCCACTTCGTGACGCAGCCCTTCCTGATCCCGAGCGGCTCCATGGAACCCACCCTCCGGGTCGGGGACCGGGTGCTGGTCGACAAGCTGGCGTACCGTTCCGGGTCCGTACCGCGCCGCGGTGACGTCGTCGTCTTCGACGGCACGGGGTCCTTCGTCCAGGAGGCGCCCCGGGAGAATCCCGTCACGGGGCTCCTGCGCGGCGCCGCGGCCGCCGTCGGGCTCGCCGAGCCGGCCGAGACCGACTTCGTGAAGCGGGTGATCGGGGTGGGAGGCGACCACGTGGTCTGCTGCGACCGAGGGGGCAGGATCGAGGTGAACGGCCGGGCGGTGGACGAACCGTACGTGTATCCCGGTGACGCCCCGTCCCGCGTCCCCTTCGACATCGTCGTCCCGGAGGACACGCTGTGGGTCATGGGTGATCACCGCGACAACTCCCGCGACTCCCGGGACCACCTCGGTGAGCCGGGCGGGGGCGTGGTGCCGGTGGAGCGGGTCGTGGGACGGGTGAGGTGGATCGCCTTTCCGCCGGGCCGCTGGTCGGCGCTGAGACCCACGCACGTCTTCGACGGGGTGAGGAGCCCGGCCGGTGCCGTACAGGCTCCCGGCGGGGGACAGGGGAGGCGGGGCGATGGCCATGGGTAAGCGCGGGCGCGTCGCCAGCCACGGGCACGACACCCGGCTGCCGACCGGCAGCCGGCCCACCATGGGCCGGGCGCTGCCGGGGCGGGCCGACCGGCGCAGGCTCGCCCGGCGGGTCAAGAACCGCAGGCGGCGCTCCGCCATGACCGAGATCCCGGTGCTCGTCGTGGTGGCGCTGCTGATCGCGCTGGTCCTCAAGACGTTCCTGGTGCAGGCCTTCGTGATCCCGTCGGGGTCGATGGAGCAGACGATCAGGATCAGCGACCGGGTCCTGGTGGACAAGCTGACCCCGTGGTTCGGCTGGCAGCCGGAGCGCGGCGACGTCGTCGTCTTCAAGGACCCGGGGAACTGGCTCCAGGACGAGAAGCCCGTACCGGACACGTCCCCGATCGTCGTCAAGCAGATCAAGGAAGGCCTGACCTTCATCGGGCTGCTGCCGTCCGCCGACGACCAGGATCTGATCAAGCGGGTCATCGGGGTCGGGGGTGACACCGTCAAGTGTTGTGACGCATCGCGCAAAATTACCGTCAACGGTGTGCCCCTGGAGGAGCCGTATCTCCATCCTGACAACGCCCCTTCGGAGATCCCCTTCGAGGTGAAGGTCCCCGCGGGGCGTATCTTCGTGATGGGCGACCACCGGGAGAACTCGGCCGATTCCCGCTTCCACCTCGACGAGAAGGACCAGGGCACGGTCTCGGAGGACGAGGTGGTGGGGCGGGCCGTGGTCATCGCCTGGCCGATCGGTCACTGGCGGCGGCTGGGCGACTCGGAGCCGTTCAGCAAGGTCCCGGACCGGCGTCCCGCGCCGCCGTCGGCCACAGGTGAGTCGAATAGTGTGTTCCCGCGGGATCGACATGGATTGGTCCGGCTCCCGAGCCCTGCGGAACTCCCGCTCGTTATGGGAGTGGTGGGCCTGCCCCTCTTCCGGGGCAGGCGGCCGCACGGAGTGAATCGCACGGAGTGAGGAGTGGATGTGGGGGATGTGGCGGTCGGCGCACGTTCCGGTCACGATGATCCCGAGGAGGGACACGGGCAGCTTGCCGAGTCGCCCGCGGTCGTGACGACGGACAGCACGACAGAACCCGGGAGAGATCCTTTGCGCGGTGGTCCCTCGGGCAGCGATCCCTTGGGTGGCGGGCCCTCGGGCGGTGACCCCCTGGGCGGTGGTCCCGCGGGCAGCGGTCCCTCGGACGGCGACGTCGACAGTGCCGGGGACGGTGATGGCGAAGGGCAGAGGAAGCAGCGTTCCTTCTGGAAGGAGCTGCCTCTCCTCATCGTCATCGCGTTGGTCCTGGCGCTGGTGATCAAGACGTTCCTGGTCCAGGCGTTCTCGATCCCCTCGGACTCGATGCAGAACACCCTCCAGCGGGGTGACCGGGTCCTGGTGGACAAGCTGACCCCGTGGTTCGGGTCGGAGCCGGAGCGCGGCGAGGTGGTCGTCTTCCACGACCCGGGCGGCTGGCTGCCGGAGACGGACGTCCCCGACCCGAACATCGCGCAGAAGTTCCTGAGCTTCATCGGGCTGATGCCGTCCGCGGAGGAGAAGGACCTGATCAAGCGGGTCATCGCGGTCGGCGGCGACACGGTGGAGTGCAAGAAGGGCGGCCCGGTGGTCGTCAACGGGCACCCGCTGGACGAGAAGGGCTTCATCTTCGCCGGCAACACGCCGTGCGACGACCAGCCCTTCGGCCCGTTCAAGGTGCCCAAGGACCGGCTCTGGGTGATGGGCGACCACCGCCAGAACTCGCAGGACTCGCGCTACCACATGGACAACGCCGACCGGGGATTCGTCCCGGTCAAGGACGTGGTCGGCCGGGCCGTGGTGGTCGCGTGGCCGCTCGACCGGCTGGCGACGCTGCCGGTGCCCGACACCTTCGACAAGGCCGGTCCGGCGCAGGCGGCCGGCGCGGTGGCGTCGCTCGCGGCTCCGGGTGCGCTCGGCCTCGCCGGTGCGGTGCCGCTGGTGCTGTGGCGCAGGAAGCGGCTCACGTCGCGCCCGGTGGACGGATCGGGTGCGCACAGCACCGGGCCCGGTGGCGGCGCGGGAGCCGGTGGCGCTGGAGACGGTGACAGCACCGGAGCCGGTGACAGCACCGGAGTCGATGGCGGTACCGCCGGGTAGGGTGCCGTCCCGGATCGTCGATTTCCGGAACGGTGGGGTGCTCGGGTGAGCGGAACGGGACGTACGGGCGGAACAGGACGTACGGGACCTGGGAACGGCGGCCACGGCCGCCTCGGCAGCGTGCTGTCGGGGCTGGTCGTGGCCGTCGGCTGTGCGCTCTTCCTCGGCGGGTTCGTGTGGGGGGCCGTGGAGTACCGGCCGTACACGGTGCCGACCGACTCCATGTCCCCCACGGTGCGGGCCGGGGACCGGGTGCTCGCCCAGCGGATATCGGGTGACGCGGTGCGGCGCGGGGACGTGGTGGTCTTCCGGGACAAGCAGTGGGGTGACTCGCCGATGGTGAAGCGGGTCGTCGGGGTCGGCGGCGACAAGGTCGCCTGCTGCGACCCGGGCGGCCGGCTGACGGTCAACGGCCGGCCGATCGCGGAGCCGTACGCGGCCGGGTTGCCCGGCGGGCGGGCGTCCGGCGCCGACTTCGACGCGACCGTGCCGGCGGGGCAGCTGTTCCTGCTGGGCGACCAGCGGAACGTCTCGCTGGACTCGCGGGTGCACCTGGAGGACCCCGGCCAGGGCTCGGTGCCGCGTTCGGCCGTGGACGCGCGGGTGGACGCCGTCATCTGGCCGTCGCCCGGCTTCCTGGGGCGGCCGGCGGGGTTCGCGGCGCTGCCGGGCGGGGTGTCGCAGGCGGGACCGGTCCGGGTGCTGGTGGGCGCGGTGGTTCTCGGGGCTGTGTTGATCATGCTTGGTGCGGCGTACGGGCCGGTCGCGGAGCGGCGGGCGAAACGGCGGCGGGCGCGGAGCGGGGCGGGGCGGCCGGGGGGAAGGGTGACGGCGCGTGGCGGAGTCTGAGGGCGGGTCGGGGTCGGGGTTGGGGTCTGGATTGGAGTCCGGATCCGGGGCCGGCGCGGGGTTCGGGTTCGGTGAGGGGCCGCTGCGGAAGGTGGCCCGGGTGGTGCTGCTCGATCCGGAGGACCGGATCCTGCTGCTGCACGGCTACGAGCCGGACGATCCGGCCGACACCTGGTGGTTCACGCCCGGCGGGGGCCTGGAGGGCGACGAGAGCCGCGAGGAGGCCGCGCTGCGGGAGCTCGTGGAAGAGACAGGGATCACACAGGTCGAGCTGGGTCCCGTGCTGTGGCACCGGCAGTGCTCGTTCCCGTTCGACGGGCGGCGCTGGGACCAGGACGAGTGGTACTTCCTGGCGCGTACGACGCAGACCGTGACGGCCCCCGGCGGCCTGACCGAGCTGGAGCGGCGCAGTGTCGCGGGGCTGAGGTGGTGGACCTCCGCCGAACTGCTGGCGGCACGTGAGACGGTGTATCCGACCAGGCTCGCCGAGCTGCTTCGCACGCTGCTCGACGAGGGTCCCCCGGATGAACCGGTGGTCCTCGCCCCCGAAATCGTCTAGGGGCGCGGGGGACCGGAGCACAATAGGGGGACGTACGGCTGAAGGGGAACATTGCCATGAGCGCCGAGGACCTCGAGAAGTACGAGACCGAGATGGAGCTGAAGCTCTACCGGGAGTACCGCGATGTCGTCGGTCTGTTCAAATATGTGATCGAGACCGAGCGTCGCTTCTACCTCACCAATGACTACGAGATGCAGGTGCATTCCGTACAGGGAGAGGTCTTCTTCGAGGTGACGATGGCGGACGCGTGGGTCTGGGACATGTACAGACCTGCCCGGTTCGTCAAGCAGGTACGGGTGCTCACGTTCAAGGACGTGAACATCGAGGAGCTGAACAAGAGCGATCTCGAACTGCCCGGAGGCTGAAGAGCATGACCGGCGCGTGACGGAACGCGCGACCGGACGACAGGCGGGCGTGTCCCGGGGCTGATCCCCCGGGGCACGCCCGTTCGTCGTACGGCTCGCGTCACTCGCACGGGTGAGCGAGTTTTCCACAACGCCTGAGTTGTCCACCAAGATCCACTCGCTTCGGGCGGACGCGGCAGAGTCGGTGCCGGAGGTGGTGCCGAGATGAACGCGACGGGGGCGTTGGGACGCTACGGCGAGGAGCTGGCCGTGCGGCGGCTGGCCGAGGCCGGGATGACCGTGCTGGCGAGGAACTGGCGGTGCGGCAGGACGGGCGAGATCGACATCGTGGCCCGGGACGAGGACGCCGGGGGCGGTGAGGTGCTGGTCGTCTGCGAGGTGAAGACCCGCAGGGAGGATTCGTTCGTCCATCCGATGGCCGCGGTCACCCCGGTCAAGGCGGACCGGCTGAGACGGCTGGCGGCCTGCTGGCTGGAGCGGTGCGGCGGCCCGCCGCCCGGTGGGGTCCGCATCGACCTGATCGGGGTGGTCCTGCCCCGGCGGGGCGCGGCCGTGGTCGAGCACGCGCGGGGGGTGGCCTGATGGGGTTCGCGCGGGCCTGCTCGGTGGCGCTGGTGGGCGTCGAGGGCGTGGTGGTGGAGGTGCAGGCGGACCTGGAGCCCGGGGTCGCGGCGTTCACCCTGGTGGGGCTGCCGGACAAGAGCCTCGTCGAGAGCAGGGACCGGGTGCGGGCCGCCGTGGTCAACTCCGGGGGCGAGTGGCCGCAGAAGAAGCTCACGGTCGGGCTGAGCCCGGCCTCGGTGCCCAAGAGCGGTTCAGGCTTCGATCTGGCCGTCGCCGTCGCCATCCTCGGGGCGGCGGAGCGCCTCGACCCCCGGGCCATCGCGGACCTGGTGCTCATCGGGGAGCTGGGGCTCGACGGGCGCGTCAGGCCGGTGCGGGGGGTGCTGCCCGCGGTGCTCGCCGCGGCCGAGGCCGGGTACCGGCAGGTGGTCGTCCCGGAGCGGACCGCCGGGGAGGCCTCGCTGGTCCCGGGCGTCTCGGTCCTGGGGGTCCGGACGCTGCGCCAGCTCATCGCGATCCTGAGCGACGAGCCGGTGCCCGACGAACCGGCCGAGACGGGCGAGGGCCGCCCCGACCCCCTCCTGGCGGGGCTGATGGTGCCCGGCGCCGGGGTCGGCACGGGCCTGGCCTCGAGGCTGGGGGAGCGGGACGGGCACCGGCCCGACCTGGCCGACGTGGCGGGCCAGACCGCGGCGCGCACGGCGCTGGAGGTGGCCGCGGCGGGCGGGCACCACCTGCTGCTGCACGGGCCGCCCGGCGCGGGCAAGACGATGCTCGCGGAGCGGCTGGCCGGGGTGCTGCCACCCCTGACCGAGCAGGAATCCCTGGAGGTCACGGCCGTGCACTCGGTGGCGGGCATGCTGCCGCCCGGCGAACCGCTCGTCCGTTCGGCCCCTTACTGCGCGCCGCACCACTCGGCGACGATGCAGTCCCTGGTGGGCGGCGGCAACGGGATGCCGAGACCGGGAGCGGTGTCGTTGGCGCACCGCGGCATCCTCTTCCTGGACGAGGCCCCGGAATTCTCCGGGCGGGCCCTGGACGCGCTGCGCCAGCCCCTGGAGTCGGGCCATGTGGTGGTGGCGCGCGCGGCGGGGGTGGTACGGCTGCCCGCCCGCTTCCTGATGGTCCTGGCCGCCAACCCGTGCCCCTGCGGGCGCCACACGCTCCACGGGGCCGGGTGCGACTGCCCGCCCTCGGCGATCCGGCGCTACCAGGCACGGCTGTCGGGCCCGCTGCTCGACCGGGTGGACCTGCGGGTCGAGGTGCAGCCCGTCCACCGCGCCGACCTGGTGGGACAGGGCGGGCGCGGGGAGTCCACGGCGGTGGTCGCCGCCCGGGTCAGGGAGGCCAGGGCCCGGGCGGCGGTGCGGCTGGCGGGCACGCCCTGGGCCGTCAACAGCGAGGTTCCGGGGCACGAGCTGCGGACCCGCTGGCCGGTGGCGCCGGGAGCGCTGGAGACGGCGGAGCGCGACCTGGAGCGGGGTCTGCTGACGGCGCGGGGCCTGGACCGGGTGCTGCGGGTGGCCTGGACGGTCGCGGACCTGGCCGGGCACGCCTGCCCCGACGCGCGGGACGTCGACCTGGCCCTGGAGCTGCGGACCGGGATCGCCCGGGGCGCCGGGGTCGTGGGGGAGTCGGCGGGCGCGGACACCCGGGTCGCGGGCGGGGGGCCGGTATGACGGGCGACGAGGTGGGCGGCGGGGTCACGCCGCGCGAGCGGCTGGCGCGGGCGGCGCTCACGCGGGTGCTGGAGCCGGGGGACGAGCACGGGGGCAGGTGGCTGGCGGAGTTCGGGGCCGTCGGGCTCCTCGCCCGCCTCACCTCCGGGGACGACGGACGCGACGAGCTGACGGGCGTCGGCGACCAACGGCTGGCGGGCTGCCGGGCCCGGGCCGCCGCCGCCAGGCCCGAGCGGGACCTCGCGGCCGTGCACGCGCTCGGCGGGCGCTTCGTCTGCCCCGGCGACCCGGAGTGGCCCAGCCAGCTCGACGACCTCGGCGAGGGGCGGCCGGTCGGGCTCTGGGTGCGGGGAAGGCCGGATCTGCGGCTCTGGTCGCTGCGCTCCGTCGCCCTGGTCGGCGCCCGGGCGTGTACTCCGTACGGGGCACATATGGCGGCCGTGCTGGGCTCCGGACTCGCCGAGCGCGGCTGGGTCGTCACGTCCGGCGCGGCGTTCGGCGTGGACGGCGCGGCCCACCGGGGCGCCCTGTCGGCGGGCGGGGCGACCGTCGCCGTCCTGGCCTGCGGCGTCGACGTCGTCTACCCCCGGGGTCACGCCGAGTTGATCGGACGCATCGCCGAACAGGGACTGGTCGTCGGCGAATTGCCACCCGGCGCCCACCCCACCCGCAGCAGGTTCGTCCTGCGCAACCGTGTGATCGCCGCGCTCACCCGGGGCACCGTCGTCGTGGAGGCGGAGTACCGCAGCGGATCGCTCGTCACCGCCCGCTGCGCGCAGCGGCTCGGCCGCTTCACGATGGGCGTCCCGGGGCCCGCCACGAGCGGCCTCTCGGCCGGGGTGCACGAACTGCTCCGCGGCGAAGGAGTGCTGGTCACGGACGCCGCCGAAGTCGCCGAGCTCGTCGGCGACATCGGCGATCTCGCACCGAAACGGCGCGGCCCCGTCGTGCCCAGGGACCTGCTGCACCCCGACAGCGCGCGGGTGCTGGAGGCGCTGCCCGCCCAGGGGGCCGCCGACGGACGGGAGATCGCCCGGGGGGCCGGCACGACCACCGACGAGGCGCTCGGCAGGCTCTACGAACTCCACTCGTTGGGCTTCGTCGAACGGCACGGCGACGGCTGGCAGTTGGCCCGGCGCCCGACACCGGCGGGCGCGGCGCGGCGAGGCGGTACTTGACCTGGGGCATTCGGGTGAAAAGGTGTGAGCGGCGCCGCTCCCCGATCTGTTCGCGGCGCCCGAGGGGCCGGCGCCGGCGTCGCCCGTTCCTCGCGCACCGCTACTTCCCAGTCACGCTACGCTCACCTGGATTCCGGCCCAGAAAGATGTCCCCCCGCACGTCACAGCAGAACGGCTCAAGGCAACGCATGCCCCAGCACACCTCCGGGTCTGACCGCGCGGCGGCGCCCCCCGCTGCCCGGGGCGCCGTGCGGCCCCCCGCGCCCACGTCTCTCGACGAGCTGTGGCGGTCGTACAAGACCACGGGCGACGGCCGGCTGCGGGAGCAGTTGATCCTGCACTACTCACCGCTGGTGAAGTACGTCGCGGGCCGGGTGAGCGTGGGGCTGCCGTCCAACGTCGAGCAAGCCGACTTCGTCTCCTCCGGCGTCTTCGGCCTGATCGACGCGATCGAGAAGTTCGACATCGAGCGGTCGATCAAGTTCGAGACCTACGCGATCACCCGCATCCGCGGCGCGATGATCGACGAACTCCGCGCCCTGGACTGGATCCCCCGCTCCGTACGACAGAAGGCACGGGCCGTCGAGCGCGCCTACGCCACCCTGGAGGCGCAGCTGCGCCGCACGCCCTCCGAGAGCGAGGTCGCCGCCGAGATGGGGATCGCGCTGGAGGAACTGCACGCCGTTTTCAGCCAGTTGTCGTTGGCGAACGTGGTGGCGCTGGAGGAGCTGCTGCATGTCGGCGGCGAGGGCGGCGACCGGCTCAGCCTGATGGACACCCTGGAGGACACCGCCGCCGACAACCCGGTGGAGGTCGCCGAGGGGCGGGAGCTGCGGCGGTTGCTCGCCCGCGCGATCAACACGCTCCCCGACCGGGAGAAGACGGTGGTCACGCTCTACTACTACGAGGGGCTCACGCTCGCCGAGATCGGGAACGTCCTGGGTGTCACGGAGAGCCGGGTCAGCCAGATCCACACCAAGTCCGTGCTGCAACTGCGGGCGAAGCTGGCCGACGTCGGCCGCTGACGGGGGAGGGGCGCGTCGGCATCCGTAGAGTGGAACCGTGCCCAGGATTCGAGCGGCCTCCGTGGCCGAGCACCGGACGATGCAGCGAGGCGCCCTGCTGGACGCCGCACGCTCCCTTCTGTCGGAAGGCGGTACGGACGCGCTGACCTTCCCGGCCCTCGCCGAGCGCACGGGGCTCGCCAGGTCGTCGGTCTACGAGTACTTCCGTTCGCGCGCGGCCGTGGTCGAGGAGCTGTGCACCGTCGACTTCCCGGTCTGGGCGGCGGAGGTCGAGGCGGCGATGGCGGGGGTGGGGGCGCCGGAGGCGAAGGTCGAGGCGTACGTACGGACGCAGCTCGCGCTGGTCGGCGACCGCCACCACCGCGCGGTGGTCGCGATCTCGGCGAGCGAACTGGACGCGGGCGCGCGGGAACAGATCCGGGCGGCGCACGGGGGGTTGATCGCGATGATCGTCGAAGCGCTCGCGGACCTGGGACACGAGAGGCCGCGGTTGGCGGCGATGCTGGTGCAGGGGATGGTGGACGCGGCGGTCCGTCGTATCGAGCTGGGCGCCGCCGAAACCCCGACGGAGGTCGCGGAAACGACGGTGGCCATGGTCCTACGAGGCGTCCACCCGTAGTCGGCCCAGCCCCACGCGTCCTCAATCGCCGGACGGGCTTGGTTGTGCGTCGGCCCGGTGCGCGTGCGCGGCTCACCGATGTCCTCAATCGCCGGACGGGCTGATTTTGGCTCCGGTCCGTTGCCCGTGCGGGTCAAGGATGTCCTCAATCGCCGGACGGGCTTGAGAGGGGTTGCGCGCGACGTAAAACATGCAGTGCAGGACACGACCCCTGCCCGACCCCCGGCAACCGGCCCGCGGATCGAAACCCGCCCGCAGCGGGCACCATCAAGCCCGTCCGGCGATTGAGGACAAAGCGGTGACCCGCGCGGCCCACCGGCCCCCCAGCCCGTCCGGCGATTGAGGACGATTGGTGAGGCTGTCATTGCTTGGGGAGGGGGACGCTGAGCGTGGGGAGTAGGCGGGGTGGGGGGCGGGTCAGTTCGGAGTGGGAGAGTAGGGACACCGGGTTCAGGTACGTGTCGCCGCTGCGTAGGCCCCAGTGCAGGCACTCCGTCGCGCAGTGGGACGCGGACAGTGAGCGCCTCGCCACCAGCTCGCCCGCCTCGACCTCCGTGCCTCGGGTGACCAGGGCGTCCACCGGTTCGTAGGTGATGCGGAGGGGTGGGGCGCCCGGCTTCGTGGGCGGGCTCGTGAGCGTGATCGACAGGACGCCGCGCCCCGCCACCTGCCCCGCGTACAGCACCCGCCCCGCCGCCGCGGCCCGTACCGGGGTGCCCGGGGGCGCGGCCAGGTCGATCCCCCGGTGGCCGGGGCCGTACGGGGAGGCGGGCGGATCCCATGCCCGTACGACCGAGGCCGGGGTCACGGGCCAGACGGCGGGAGGGGTGGCAGGGGTGGGGGCGGCCGAGGGCGTGAGCGGGGAGGGGGTGAGCAGGGTCAGGGTCAGGAGGAGAGCGGTGCGCATGCGTACAGGCTCGCCCCCACCACCCCACCCCCGCCGATCACACCCCGGATCTGTGGACAGCGCCCCGGTTGTGGATATCGCCGTCACTCGGGGGTGCGCGGGTCCCGTACACTTCATGTGGCGATCCGGGTCACCGGGTCGACTTCGCACGCCCCGCCAGCGGCCTCTTCGAGCCGCCGGCCGCGCTACTCGGTCCTCCGTGGCACAGCGCGTCGGGGCGTCAGGCGCATCCGCCGTCCGGCGGGTGCGACAACCGAGAGCCTCTAGGAGTACGGCCATGGCCGTCGTCACGATGCGGGAGCTGCTGGAAAGCGGCGTCCACTTCGGTCACCAGACCCGTCGTTGGAACCCGAAGATGAAGCGATTCATCTTCACGGAGCGCAACGGCATCTACATCATCGACCTGCTCCAGTCGCTGTCGTACATCGACCGCGCCTACGAGTTCGTCAAGGAGACGGTCGCCCACGGCGGCTCCGTCATGTTCGTCGGCACCAAGAAGCAGGCGCAGGAAGCGATCGCCGAGCAGGCGACGCGCGTGGGCATGCCCTACGTCAACCAGCGCTGGCTCGGCGGCATGCTGACCAACTTCTCCACCGTCTACAAGCGTCTCCAGCGCCTCAAGGAGCTCGAGCAGATCGACTTCGACGACGTGGCGGCCTCGGGCCTCACGAAGAAGGAGCTGCTCGTCCTCTCCCGCGAGAAGGCCAAGCTGGAGAAGACCCTCGGCGGTATCCGCGAGATGCAGAAGGTGCCCAGCGCCGTCTGGATCGTGGACACCAAGAAGGAGCACATCGCGGTCGGTGAGGCGCGCAAGCTCCACATCCCGGTCGTCGCGATCCTCGACACCAACTGCGACCCCGACGAGGTCGACTACAAGATCCCCGGCAACGACGACGCGATCCGCTCCGTCACGCTGCTCACCCGCGTGATCGCCGACGCCGTCGCCGAGGGCCTCATCGCCCGTTCCGGCGTCGCCACCGGTGACTCCAAGCCGGGCGAGAAGGCCGTCGGCGAGCCCCTCGCCGAGTGGGAGCGCGACCTCCTCGAGGGCGAGAAGAAGGACGACGCCGAGAAGCCCGCCGACGACGCCGCCGTCGCCGCCGAGGCCGACGTCCAGACCTCCGCCGAGACGGAGAAGGTCGCCGACGCCGAGCAGGTCGACGAGGCCGCCGCCCCGGCCGAGACCGAGGCTGCCGCCCCGGCTGCGGACAACGAGCAGGCCTGACCTTCACCGGTTCGGTTGCTGACTGCGGGAGCTGGTGCCGTACCCCGGCGCCGGCTCCCCGCCGTCCACCCGTAGATCTTCGACTTCCGAGAGAGATTCACAGACATGGCGAACTACACCGCCGCTGACGTCAAGAAGCTCCGCGAGCTCACCGGCGCCGGCATGATGGACTGCAAGAAGGCCCTGGACGAGGCCGACGGCAACGTGGACAAGGCCGTCGAGCTGCTCCGCGTGAAGGGCCAGAAGGGCGTCGCCAAGCGCGAAGGCCGTTCGGCCGAGAACGGCGCCGTCGTCTCCCTCATCTCCGAGGACAAGACGTCCGGCGTGCTCGTCGAGCTGAAGTGCGAGACGGACTTCGTCGCCAAGAGCGACAAGTTCATCACCGTCGCCAACACGCTCGCCGCGTTCGTCGCCTCGTCCAACCCGGCCGACCTGGGTGTCCTGCTCGCCTCCGAGATCGAGGCCGGCAAGACCGTCCAGGCGTACGTCGACGAGGCCAACGCCAACCTCGGCGAGAAGATCGTCCTGGACCGCTTCGCGCAGTTCACCGGCGGTTACGTGGCCGCGTACATGCACCGCACCATGCCCGACCTCCCGCCGCAGGTGGGCGTCCTGGTCGAGCTGGACAAGGGCTCCGCCTCGGACGAGACGGCCGCCACGGCCGCCAAGGACGTGGCCCAGCACATCGCCGCCTTCGCGCCGAAGTACCTCACGCGTGACGAGGTCCCCGCCGACGTCGTCGAGAACGAGCGCCGCGTCGCCGAGGCCACCTCCCGCGAGGAGGGCAAGCCCGAGGCCGCCCTGCCGAAGATCGTCGAGGGTCGCGTCAACGGCTTCTTCAAGGACGTCGTCGTCCTGGAGCAGGCGTTCGCGAAGGACAACAAGAAGTCGGTCCAGAAGGTCCTGGACGAGGCCGGTGTCACCCTGAAGCGCTTCTCGCGCATCAAGGTCGGCATCTGAGTCCGTACAGCGTTCGACGCAGGACCCCGCTAGGGTCTTACGGAGTCGTCACACGCGAACGCGACGGACGACCGCAGATCTGACGAGGAGGCCATTGCCGCACGGGACACACACCCACCGGCAATGGCCTTCGTCGTATGTGCACGAGGAGATCCCCATGAACAAGGGCGCGGACGCCACCCAGTCTGCCGACGGCAAGGACAACACCGTGGGTCGCAGCGACCCGGCCAAGGGCGCCGGCCGCTTCATGCTGAAGCTGTCCGGTGAGGCGTTCGCCGGCGGGGGAGGGCTCGGCGTCGACCCCGACGTCGTACACGCCATCGCCCGTGAGATCGCGGCCGTCGTACGGGACGGCGCCCAGATCGCCATCGTCCTCGGCGGCGGCAACTTCTTCCGCGGCGCCGAACTCCAGCAGCGCGGCATGGACCGGGCGCGCTCCGACTACATGGGCATGCTCGGTACGGTCATGAACTGCCTGGCCCTCCAGGACTTCCTGGAGAAGGAGGGCATCGACTCCCGCGTCCAGACGGCCATCACGATGGGCCAGGTCGCGGAGCCGTACATCCCGCTGCGCGCCGTACGGCACCTGGAGAAGGGCCGCGTCGTCATCTTCGGCGCGGGCATGGGCATGCCGTACTTCTCCACCGACACCACCGCCGCCCAGCGCGCCCTGGAGATCGACGCCGAGGCGCTGCTGATGGGCAAGAACGGTGTGGACGGGGTCTACGACTCCGACCCCAAGACCCACCCGGGCGCGGTCAAGTTCGACGCGCTGGAGTACAGCGAGGTCATCGCCCGCGACCTGCGGGTCGCCGACATGACCGCGATCACGCTGTGCCAGGACAACAAGCTGCCGATTCTCGTCTTCGAATTGCTGACCGAGGGCAATATCGCGCGCGCGGTCAAGGGTGAGAAGATCGGCACGCTCGTGAGCGACCAGGGCACCCGGAGCTGAGTCGCGCGGGACACACCGCGGGACACTTGATCCGTACGGCCCCGCACGGGGATGGACAAAGCCCTGACGGTCGGACACCGTGCAGGGCAGGACGCGACGCAGGATCCGCCAGGACCGGTAGCAGGCCCGGCCCACTCAAGACACGCAGGAGCAAGTGGTGATCGAAGAGACCCTCCTCGAGGCCGAGGAGAAGATGGAGAAGGCCGTCCTGGTCGCCAAAGACGACTTCGCCGCGATCCGCACAGGGCGGGCGCACCCGGCGATGTTCAACAAGATCGTGGCGGACTACTACGGGGCGGCGACGCCGATCAACCAGCTGGCGTCGTTCTCGGTGCCCGAACCGCGGATGGCCGTGGTGGCCCCGTTCGACAAGAGCGCGCTGCGCAACATCGAGCAGGCGATCCGCGACTCCGACCTCGGGGTCAACCCGAGCAACGACGGCAACATCATCCGGGTGGTGTTCCCGGAGCTGACCCAGGACCGCCGCAAGGAGTTCATCAAGGTCGCGAAGTCCAAGGCCGAGGACTCGAAGATCTCGATCCGCGCGGTCCGCCGCAAGGCCAAGGAGACCATCGACAAGCTGGTCAAGGACGGCGAGGTCGGCGAGGACGAGGGCCGCCGCGCCGAGAAGGAGCTCGACGACACCACCGCGAAGTACGTGGCACAGGTGGACGAGCTGCTCAAGCACAAGGAAGCCGAGCTGCTCGAAGTCTGATGAACGACTCTTCCTGGGGTTCCCCGCCGACCGCCGACCTCTGGGGACAGCCCGACCAGGGGGCCGGCCCGGCGGGTCCCGCCTACGATGAGCCTGCCGCACAGCAGACTCGGCCCATGCCCATCGTGCCCGACGGACCCGCCCGCGGCGGGGGCCAGGACGACGACCGGGGGGCGGCCCGGGCGGGCGGCCCCGTGTTCCGCGACGAGATCGCCCAGGAGCCCATGCCCGCGCCCCCGCCACCCCCGCAGAAGAAGCGGGCGGGCCGTGACCTGCGCGCCGCCATAGGGGTCGGCGTCGGGCTCGGTGTGGTGGTCGTGGCCTCGCTCTTCATCGTGAAGGCGGCCTTCGTCGGGGTCGTCGCGGTCGCCGTCGTGGTCGGGCTGTGGGAGCTGACCTCCCGCCTCGACGAGAAGAAGGGCATCAAGGCCCCGCTCGTACCGCTGGCCGTCGGTGGCGCCGCGATGGTCGTCGCCGGATACGTGCGCGGGGTCGAGGGCGCCTGGGTCGCCATGGCCCTGACGGCCCTCGCCGTCCTGGTGTGGCGGATGACCGAGCAGCCCGAGGGGTATCTGCGGGACGTCACGGCCGGTGTGTTCGCCGCGTTCTACGTACCGTTCCTGGCCACCTTCGTCGCGCTGATGCTCACCGCCGACGACGGCGCCCGGCGCGTGCTGATGTTCCTGCTGCTGACGGTGGTCAGCGACACCGGCGCGTACGCCGTCGGCTGGCGCTTCGGCACCCACAAGCTCGCGCCGCGCATCAGCCCCGGCAAGACCAGGGAAGGGCTGCTCGGCGCGGTCGTCTTCGCGATGGTCGCGGGCGCGCTCTGCATGCAGTTCCTGATCAACGACGGCGTCTGGTGGCAGGGCCTGCTGCTCGGCATCGCGGTCGCCGCCAGCGCCACCCTCGGTGACCTGGGCGAATCCATGATCAAGCGCGATCTGGGCATCAAGGACATGGGGACGCTGCTGCCCGGCCACGGCGGCATCATGGACCGGCTCGACTCGCTGCTGCCCACCGCGCCGGTGGTCTGGCTGCTGTTGGTGATCTTCGTCGGCTCGGGGTGAACCGCACCGGTACTCTTGAAGGGCTCGCCACTCACCGGTGGCGAGCCCTTTTGGTCCCCGCGCCCGCGCGGGGCTGATCCCGTGAGGTCTCCCGGCACCGGCAACGTGGTGCCGCTCTTCCCCGTGGCACCGGGGATCGGGCCTCGCCGCACCGAGGAGACTTGCGTTCATGGCCCCGCCGACCCCCGGAGAACTCACTTTCGTCGCGCCCCGCGGAGCCAAGAAGCCGCCGCGGCACCTCGCCGACCTCACGCCCGCCGAGCGCCGTGACGCCGTCGCGGCCATCGGCGAGAAGCCGTTCCGCGCCAAGCAGCTCTCCCAGCACTACTTCGCCCGCTACGCGCACGACCCCGAGCAGTGGACCGACATCCCCGCCGGGGCGCGGCAGAAGCTCGCGTCGGAGCTGCTGCCCGACCTGATGTCCGTCGTACGGCACATCTCCTGCGACGACGACACCACCCGCAAGACCCTGTGGCGCCTCCACGACGGCACGCTGGTCGAGTCCGTCCTCATGCGCTACCCGGACCGGGTCACCATGTGCATCTCGTCCCAGGCCGGGTGCGGGATGAACTGCCCGTTCTGCGCCACCGGCCAGGCCGGCCTCGACCGCAACCTGTCGACCGCCGAGATCGTGCACCAGATCGTCGACGGCATGCGCGCCCTGCGCGACGGCGAGGTGCCCGGCGGTCCCGCACGGCTTTCCAACATCGTCTTCATGGGCATGGGCGAGCCGCTCGCCAACTACAACCGGGTCATCGGCGCGATCCGCCGGCTCACCGACCCCGAGCCCGACGGCCTCGGCATCTCGCAGCGCGGGATCACCGTCTCGACGGTCGGCCTGGTCCCGGCGATGCTGCGGTTCGCCGACGAGGGCTTCAAGTGCCGCCTCGCGGTGTCGCTCCACGCGCCCGACGACGAGCTGCGCGACACCCTCGTACCGGTCAACACCCGCTGGAAGGTGCCGGAGGTGCTCGACGCCGCATGGGAGTACGCGGCGAAGTCCGGCCGCCGGATCTCCATCGAGTACGCCATGATCCGGGACATCAACGACCAGGCGTGGCGGGGCGACCGGCTGGGCCGGCTGCTCAAGGGCAAGCGGGTTCACGTCAACCTGATCCCCCTCAACCCGACCCCGGGCTCGAAGTGGACGGCCTCGCGCCCCGAGGACGAGAAGGCGTTCGTCGAGGCGATCGCGCGCCACGGCGTGCCGGTGACCGTACGCGACACCCGGGGCCAGGAGATCGACGGAGCGTGCGGGCAGCTGGCCGCTTCCGAACGCTGAGGCGAATCTGTGTAATCTGGCTCTGAACAACAGATTTCCCGTACGACACATATTCCGACAGGGGAGCGCCACAGCGCTGAGAGTGCGATACGGATCCCGCTCCACGAGCGGACACCGGTCGCAGACCCTCTGAACCTTGCCCAGGTCATTCTGGGTAGGAAGTTCGGACATCACTCAAGCTGTTGCGCCCTGCCCGGCGCCCGGCCCGCGTCCGTCGCGGGCGGGCGCCGGGCAGGGCCGCGTCTTCTCCTGGAGTTCCCAGGAGGAAAACCAGTGGGCAACAAGCACGCCAGAACAGCAGCAGGCCTCGCGCTCGTCGCCGCGCTCGGGGTGTCGACCCTCGCCGCGTGCGGCGGGTCCGACAGCCCGGCATCGTCGGGCAGCGGCGGGAGCGGGACGAAGTCGAAGACCGTCACGCTCGTCAGCCACGACTCGTTCAACGCCTCTCCCGCCGTGCTCAAGGCGTTCACCAAGGAGACGGGCTACACCGTCAAGGTGCTCAAGAGCGGCGACGCCGGCGAGGCGCTCAACAAGGAGATCCTCACCAAGGGCTCCCCGCAGGGTGACGTCTTCTTCGGCGTGGACAACACCCTGCTCTCCCGCGCCCTCGACAACGGCCTGTTCACCCCGTACAAGGCGAAGGGCCTCGACCGGGTCAGCGCCGACTCCCAGCTCGACGCGGCGAAGAACCGGGTCACCCCGATCGACACCGGCGACATCTGCGTCAACTACGACAAGAAATACTTCGCGGACAAGAAGCTCGCCCCGCCGCAGACCTTCGACGACCTGGTCAAGCCCCAGTACAAGAACCTCCTCGTCACCGAGAACGTCGCCACGTCCTCGCCCGGCCTCGGCTTCCTGCTCGGTACGGTCGCGCACTCCGGCGACTCCGGCTGGCAGGACTACTGGAAGAAGCTCAAGGCCAACGGCGTCCAGGTGGTCGACAGCTGGGAGCAGGCCTACAACGAGAACTTCTCCGGTTCCTCCGGCGGCAGGAAGGCGCACGGCGACCGCCCGCTCGTC
Source organism: Streptomyces liangshanensis (assembly GCF_011694815.1). Taxonomy (NCBI): domain Bacteria; kingdom Bacillati; phylum Actinomycetota; class Actinomycetes; order Kitasatosporales; family Streptomycetaceae; genus Streptomyces; species Streptomyces liangshanensis. The sequence goes on along the minus strand of NZ_CP050177.1, from coordinate 2,136,215 downwards.
GTCTCGTACGCCTCCAGCCCGCCCGCCGAAGTCCTGTACTCCGAGCCCCAGCCCAAGGTCGCGCCCACCGGCGTCGCCACCGGCACCTGCTTCCGGCAGATCGAGTTCGCCGGCCTGCTCGGCGGGGCCAAGAACGAGGCCGGCGGCAAGGCGCTGCTGGACTTCCTGATCAGCGACCGGTTCCAGGCGGACATGCCGCTGAACATGTTCGTGAACCCCGTGGTCGCGTCCGTACCCCTGCCGCCGCTGTTCACCGAGTTCGGCGCGACCGTCGACCAGCCGGAGACGGTGGCGCCCGACAAGATCGCCGCCAACCGGGAGCAGTGGATCCAGACGTGGACCTCACTCGTAGTGAAGTAGTCCGCGAGCCGGACCGCCGGGCCGTACGGGCACACGCCGTACGGCTCGGCCTCATGGCCGTGCCCGTCCTGTTCTTCGCGGTCTTCTTCGCGTACCCCGTGACCGCGATCGTCGGCCGCGGGCTGCGGAGCGACGGCGTCTGGCAGTTCGGCCGCGTCGGGGACGTACTGAGCCGCCCCGACATCCTCGACGTCCTCTGGTTCACCACCTGGCAGGCCCTCGCCTCCACGGCGCTCACCCTCGTCGTCGCCCTGCCCGGCGCGTACGTCTTCGCCCGCTTCGACTTCCCCGGCAGACACCTGCTCCGGGCCGTCGTCACCGTGCCGTTCGTCCTGCCCACCGTCGTCGTCGGCACCGCCTTCCTCGCCCTCCTCGGACGCGGCGGACTCCTCGACGAACTGTGGGGTGTGCGCCTGGACACGACGGTCTGGGCGATCCTCCTCGCGCACGTCTTCTTCAACTACGCGGTGGTCGTACGGACCGTCGGCGGCCTGTGGTCACAGCTCGACCCGCGCCAGGAGGAAGCCGCCCGGGTCCTCGGCGCGAGCCGCCTCGCCGCCTGGTGGCGGGTGACGCTGCCCGCCCTCGGCCCCGCCGTCGCGGCCGCCGCCCTCATGGTCTTCCTCTTCACCTTCACCTCCTTCGGCGTCGTCCAGATCCTGGGCGGTCCCGCCTACTCCACGCTGGAGGTGGAGATCTACCGGCAGACCGCGCAACTGCTCGACCTGCCGACCGCCGCCGTGCTGACCCTCGTGCAGTTCGCCGCCGTCGGCGCGATCCTGGCGCTGCACGCCTGGACCGTACGGCGGCGGGAGACCGCGCTGCGCCTGGTCGACCCCGCGCTGACGGCGCGCCGCCCGAAGGGGCCGGGACAGTGGACGCTGCTCGGCGTTGTCCTCACGGTGGTGCTCCTCCTGATCCTGCTGCCGCTCGGGGTGCTGGTCGAGCGCTCCTTCGACGGCCCCGGCGGGTACGGCCTCACCTTCTACCGGGCGCTCACCTCCGTGGGGACGAGCGGTACCTTCCTGGTCCCGCCGCTGGACGCGGTGCGGACCTCGCTGGAGTACGCGGTGGTCGCCACGGCCATCGCCCTGGCCGTGGGCGGGTCGGCCGCCGCGGCGCTGACCCGGCGGGCGGGGCGGCTCGTGCGCGGGTTCGACGCCCTGCTGATGCTGCCGCTGGGCGTCTCGGCGGTGACCGTCGGCTTCGGCTTCCTGATCACCCTCGACAAGCCGCCGCTGGACCTGCGGGCCTCCTGGATCCTGGTGCCGCTCGCCCAGGCGCTGGTCGGGGTGCCCTTTGTCGTACGCACCATGCTCCCCGTGCTCCGGGCGGTGGACGGACGGCTGCGCGAGGCGGCGGCGGTGCTCGGCGCGTCGCCGCTGCGGGCCTGGCGCGAGGTCGATCTCCCCTTGGTACGGCGGGCATTGCTCGTCGCGGCCGGGTTCGCCTTCGCGGTCTCGCTCGGCGAGTTCGGCGCGACGGTCTTCATCGCGCGGCCCGACCGGCCGACGCTGCCGGTGGCCGTGGCGCGGCTGCTGGGCCGGCCCGGGGAGCTCAACTACGGGCAGGCGATGGCCTTGAGCACCGTGCTGATGGTGGTGTGCGCGGTGTCGCTGCTCGTGCTCGAACGTATCCGTACCGACCGCTCGGGAGAATTCTGATGACGCTGCTCAGTCTCGCGGGGGTGACGGTACGGTTCGGCGACCGCAAGGCCCCGAGGACGGCGCTCGACGCGGTCGACCTGGAGGTCGCCGAGCACGAGATCGTGTGTGTGCTGGGGCCGAGCGGGAGCGGCAAGTCGACGCTGCTGCGGGTGGTGGCCGGGCTCCAGGAGCTCTCCGGGGGACGGGTGCTGCTCGACGGCGCGGACCAGGCGGGGGTGCCGGTGCACCGGCGGGGGGTGGGGCTGATGTTCCAGGACCACCAGCTGTTCCCGCAGCGTGACGTCGGCGGGAACGTCGCCTTCGGGCTGCGGATGCGGGGGGTTTCGCGGGACGAACAGGCGCGTCGTGTCGAGGAGTTGCTCGACCTCGTCGGGCTGCCCGGGGCCGGGCGCCGTGCCGTCTCCGCGCTCTCGGGCGGTGAGCAGCAGCGGGTGGCGCTGGCGCGGGCGCTCGCGCCTCGTCCCCGGCTGCTGATGCTCGACGAGCCGCTGGGCCAGCTCGACCGGAGCCTGCGGGAGCGGCTCGTCGCCGAACTGCGCGGCCTCTTCGGGCGGTTGGGGACGACGGTGCTGGCCGTCACGCACGACCAGGGCGAGGCGTTCGCGCTCGCGGACCGGGTGGTGGTGATGCGGGACGGGCGGGTGGCGCAGAGCGGGACGCCGTTGGAGGTGTGGCAGCGGCCGGCCTCCGCCTTCGTGGCGCGCTTCCTCGGCTTCGAGAACGTGGTCCCGGCGACGGTCGCCGGGTCCGTCGCGGATACGCCGTGGGGGAGGGTGCCGGTGCCGGCGGGGTCGTCGCAGGGGGCGGTGACGTTGTTGGTGCGGCCGGGCGGGGTGCGGGTGTCCGCGGGGTCCGGGGAGCCGGGTGCGTTGCGTTGTGTTGTCGCCGCGAGGACGTTCCGGGGGAGCCGGGTGGGGGTGTCGCTCCGCGCGGGGGAGGCTTTGTTGGAGGCGGAGTGCGAGGTGGGGGGTGCGCCTCGGGAGGGGGAGGTGGTGGGGGTGACGTTCGCGGAGGACGAGGTGGTGGTGCTTCCGCCGTCGCGCTGAGCGCCGCGCTCGCGGGCTTCGTCCTCAAACGCCGGACGGGCTTGAGGGGGCTCGGGCCCGTTGCCCCTGCGGGTCAAAGACGTCCTCAAACGCCGGACGGGCTTGAAATGCCGGGGCCGGGCTGTTTGGGCCCGGCCCCCGGCGACAAGCCGCACCGGGACCACCGGCCCGCAGTGGGCACCATCAAGCCCGTCCGGCGATTGAGGACAATCAGTGACCCGCGCGGCCCACCGGCCCCCAAGCCCGTCCGGCGATTGAGGACAAAGCGGTGACCCGCGCCGGGGCCGGGCTTTACAGGGCGGCCAGCGCTGCCGGGGCGTCGTCTACCGAGTCGACCAGTGCTATCCGAGCCTCCATCGGTCTCCGTCGCGCCAGCGACGAGAGCAGCGGCCACGTCGGCAGCGTCTCCGTCCAGTGCTCCCGGTCCACCAGCACCATCGGCGTCGGCTCGCCCCGCGACTCGTAGTAGTTCGGGGTCGCGTTGTCGAAGATCTCCTGGACCGTCCCCGCCGCGCCCGGCAGGAAGATCACGCCCGCGTTGCACCGCGCCAGCAACCCGTCCTCGCGGGTCGCGTTGGCGAAGTACTTCGCGATGTGCGCGGCGAACGCGTTCGGCGGCTCGTGGCCGTAGAACCACGTCGGGACCCCCACCGACTCGTCGCCCTTCGGCCACCGCGCCCGCACGTCGAAGGCGGCCTGCGCCCAGTCGGAGACGGAGGGCACGAACGACGGCGTCTCGGCGAGGAGTTCGAGCGCCTCGTCCAGCATGTCGTCGGGGTGGGGCGCGGCGTACGCGCCGAGGTTCGCGGCCTCCATCGCGCCCGGCCCGCCCCCGGTCGCGACGGTCAGCCCGGTACGGGTCAGCGCGCGGCCGAGGCGCGCCGCCCCCGCGTACGCGTCCGTGCCGCGGGCCATCGCGTGGCCGCCCATCACACCCACCACCCGCGCCCCGACGAGCAGTTCGTCGAGGGCGTCCGAGATCGCGTCGTCGTGCACCGAGCGCAGCATGGAGGCGAACACGTCGCCGTCCGACCGGGTGCGCTGGAACCACGCGTAGGCCCGGGCGTCCGGCGTGGCGTCGTACCCGTGGTCCGCGAGCCCGTCGAAGAGCTGGTCGGGGGAGTACAGGAGGCCCCGGTACGGGTCGAAGGGCAGGTTCGGTACGGGCGGGAACACCAGGGCCCCGTCGGCGCGGACCTTGGCCAGCGCGTCGGTCTCCATGGGGCAGCCGAGGAACACGGCGCCGGAGGTGTCGGTGGCGATCAGGGTGTCCGTACGGCTGGTCAGGTCCACGGACTGGAGGCGGAAGCCGTCGAGCTTCCCGCCGGTTTCGACGATCCTGAGGTCGAACTCGTCGAGGGTCTCTATCTCCCGGTCCGTCGGCTGCGGTTGGAGGTCATCGCCATTCACCATGGCGTCACGATAGCGGCCGGTCCTCTTCACCGTCCGCCCCGCCCGCGCCCAGCGCACCCCGCCCGCGCCCACCGGCCCCCGCCCGCCACGAAGATTCCCGTGTCCGCCTCGCGACGGCCGATCACCGGTGTCCTCGGCACCGACCGCGCGGCCGTTCGCCCCGCGGAAGCCTCAGGCCGTCAGCGGCACCGCGGCCAGCGACGCGACCGCCCAGGTCAGCGGGACGAACACGGCGACCAGGGTGGCCGCCCGTACCGCCGCCGCCGTGCGGAGCATCGCCGCCGGGGCGCCCAGCCGTACCAGCTCCTCCGTCGTGGTCGCCCGCGCCTGACGCGACTCCAGCGCCGCCGTCAGCAGGGACGCCGCCGTGCAGCCGATGACCAGCCCCGCGCCCAGCCCGGTCAGCGGGCCGAAGGGCCGTTCGTCGCCGGGCCCGTACAGACTCGCCGCCGCGAACGCGCCGGAGATCACCGCGCACAGCACGCCCAGCGGACGCCCGATGCGCCTCGCCTCGCTCATCAGCGTGCGCCCCGCCAGCAGCCGGACCGCGCCGGGGCGCAGGGTCTGGAGCAGCCAGCCGCACAGGTGGGTGATGCCGGGGCCGGCCAGCGCGAGGCCGACCGCGGTCAGGGCCCAGCCGGCCAGCACGCCCGCCGAGCCGCTGTCGAAGCGGCCGGGCAGGGGCAGCGCGCCGGCGTTGCCGTTCCGGCTCGCGTACGTCTCCACCGCGAGGCCCGCCGCCGTGAGCGCGACCCCCCACGGCAGCCCGCTCGGCGCGGACGACGGGGCGAACGCGTCCGGCCGCCGCGGCTTCGCCTCGCCGGCCTCCGCCGTACCGGTACCCGCCCCGGCACCCGTACCGGCCTCGGAGCGCTCGGCCACGGGGGCGGTGGGGCGCGGGCGCAGCGCGAAGCCCGCGGCGAGCGTCGCCAGAACCGGCGCCGCCGCGAGCAGGGTCAGCGCCGCGCCCATCGGCAGCGGCCGGTCCGCGGAGAGCAGGTCGGCCGCGTCGCCGTCGAACGGCATGCCCGTCAGGTCGCCGCGCAGGTGCAGGAAGACCAGCAGCGCCACCGCGCTGCCGAGGGTGGTGGCCACGGCCGTCGACACGACGGCGAGCATCGTGAGGCGGGCCGGGCCGAGGCCGACCGCGGACAGTCCGCGGCGCGGCCGGGTGCTCGGGTCGGTCCTGGCGACCGCCACCGCGAACTGGACGGTGGCGGCCAGCGGCACCAGGCACCACAGCAGCCGCAGGTACGACCCGGCCGGGTGGCCGAGCGCCCAGCCGAGGGTGCACAGCAGCAGGAATCCGACCCCGGCGGATGCCGCGGCGACCAGCAGCCGGCGCAGCAGGACCAGCGGGTGGGTGCCGCGGGTCAGACGGAGAGAGAGCACGCGTCCTGGCCTTCCGCCTCGGACGGCTGGAGGGAGCCCACCCGGCGGCCGTCGAGCAGCGAGACCGTACGGTCGGCGAGGGTCGCCACCTCCGGGTCCAGCGTCGCCAGCACCACGGTGATGCGGTGCGAGCGGGCGGCGGTGGTCAGGGTACGGAGCACCTGGGCCCGGTCGGCCTGGTGCAGGGGCGCGGTCGGTTCGTCGGCGAAGAGCACGGACGGCTTGGTGACCAGGGCCCGGGCGACGGCGACCCGCTGGCGCTGGCTCTGGAGCAGGGCGTGCGGGCGCTTACGGGCGCACGCGCCGATGTCGAGGCGCTCCAGCCACTCCATGGCGGCGGTCTTGGACGCGCGGTGCCCGGCGCCCCGCATCAGCAGCGGCAGCGCGGCGTTCTCCCAGGCGCTCAGCTCGGGGACGAGGCACGGCTCCGGGTCGATCCAGCTGAAACGGTCGCGGCGCAGGCGTTCGCGCAGCACCGCGTTCATGGTGTGGACGGGCGAGCTGTTGAACCACACCTCGCCCTGGTCCGGCACCAGTTGGCCGGACAGGCAGCGCAGCAGCGTCGACTTGCCGCTGCCGCGCGGGCCGTTCACGGCGAGGATGTCGCCCTCGCGCACGCCCAGCGAGACACCGGTGAGGGCGGGCGAGCCGTTGTGGGAGTAGTGCAGGGAACGAGCCCAGAGCACGTCGTTGTCCGGCGGGGCCACCATGGCGCACACCTCCACCTCGGTCGGATCGGTCTCTCGGCACGGTAGGTAACCCGGGCCGGGTGCGCGCACAGCACACGGCCCGGATGCCACCCTTCTCACTCGAAAGGGGGCACCCGGGCCGTCGATACGATCAGGTGATCAGCGCTCCGGCGGTCAGAGCTTCGTCCACGCCTCCGTCAGGACCGACCGCAGGATCCCCTCGATCTCGTCGAAGGTCGCCTGGTCGGAGATCAGCGGCGGGGCCAGCTGGACCACCGGGTCCCCCCGGTCGTCCGCGCGGCAGTACAGGCCGCGGTCGAACAGCTCCTTGGAGAGGAACCCGTACAGGACCCGCTCGGTCTCCTCGTCGGTGAACGTCTCCTTCGTCGCCTTGTCCTTCACCAGCTCGATGCCGTAGAAGAACCCGTTGCCGCGGACGTCGCCGACGATCGGCAGGTCGTGGAGCTTCTTGAGGGTGTCGAAGAACGCGCCCTCGTTGTCCAGGACGTGCTGGTTGAGGCCCTCGCGCTCGAAGATGTCGAGGTTGGCGAGGCCCACCGCGGCCGAGACCGGGTGGCCGCCGAAGGTGTAGCCGTGCAGGAAGGTGTTGTCCCCCTCGTAGAACGGCTCGGCGAGGCGGTCGGAGATGATGCACGCGCCGATCGGGGAGTAGCCCGACGTCATGCCCTTCGCGCAGGTGATCATGTCCGGTACGTAGTCGAACTTGTCGCACGCGAACATCGTGCCGAGCCGGCCGAACGCGCAGATGACCTCGTCGGAGACGAGCAGCACGTCGTACTGGTCGCAGATCTCGCGGACCCGCCGGAAGTACCCGGGCGGCGGCGGGAAGCAGCCGCCCGCGTTCTGCACCGGCTCCAGGAAGACCGCCGCGACCGTGTCGGGGCCCTCGAAGAGGATCTCCTGCTCGATCTGGTCGGCGCACCAGCGCCCGTACGCCTCGGGGTCGTCCCCGAATATGGGGGCGCGGTAGATGTTGGTGTTGACGACCTTGTGCGCGCCGGGGACCAGCGGCTCGAAGGGCGCCTTGAGCGAGGGCAGTCCGGTGATGGAGAGGGCGCCCTGCGGGGTGCCGTGGTAGGCCACCGCGCGGGAGATGACCTTGTACTTGGTCGGCTTGCCGGTCAGTTTGAAGTACTGCTTGGCGAGCTTCCAGGCGGTCTCGACGGCCTCACCGCCGCCCGTGGTGAAGAAGACCTTGTTGAGGTCGCCGGGCGCGTAGTGGGCCAGCCGCTCGGCCAGCTCGACCGCGTTGGGGTGGGCGTACGACCAGATCGGGAAGAAGGCCAGCTCCTGCGCCTGCTTGTAGGCGGTCTCGGCCAGTTCGTGACGGCCGTGGCCGGCGTTGACCACGAACAGGCCGGAGAGGCCGTCGAGGTAGCGCTTGCCCGTGTCGTCGTAGATGTAGGTGCCCTCGCCACGCACGATGGTGGGCACGGGTGCGTCTTTGTACGACGACATGCGGGTGAAGTGCATCCACAGGTGGTCGTACGCGGTCTTGGAGAGGTCCTGGCTCACGACTATCGGGTTCCCCACATGTAGGTCTGCTTCTTCAACTTGAGGTAGATGAAGCTCTCGGTGGAGCGCACGCCGGGGAGCGCGCGGATCCTTTTGTTGATCACTTCCAGCAGGTGTTCGTCGTCCTCGCAGACGATCTCCACCATCAGGTCGAAGGAGCCCGCGGTCATCACCACGTACTCGCACTCGTCCATCGCCGCCAGCGCGTCGGCCACGGCGTCCATGTCGCCCTCGACGTTGATGCCGACCATCGCCTGGCGCCGGAAGCCGACGGTGAGCGGGTCGGTGACGGCGACGATCTGCATCACGCCCTGGTCGAGCAGCTTCTGCACCCGCTGGCGCACGGCCGCCTCGGAGAGCCCGACGGCCTTGCCGATCGCCGCGTAGGAGCGCCGGCCGTCCTCCTGGAGCTGTTCGATGATGGCGAGGGACACGGCATCGATGGAGGGGGAGGATCCGTTCCCGCTCCTGGACTCCGGTCTGGGATCTGCGCTGCGACTGGCCACGCAGCTCACTGTGCACTGCGACTCGACCGTCCCGCAACCCTGTAGCGATGAAATTCGTTGTTACGGGACCTCTGGGGAACCGAATCCGAAGTTCGTGGGGGCCGGGCCTGTCGAAAGCGTCGACCGAGCCATTAGGCTGGGTGTCTCACCCACCGGACACCGGACACCTGACAGGAGGGTGGCAGTGACCACCGAACCGCGCCGTCTGCGTAACTACATCAACGGGGAGTTCCGGGACGCCGCCGACGGGCGGACGATCGACGTGGTCGACCCGGCCACGGGCCAGGTGTACGCCACGTCGCCGCTCTCGGGTCAGGCCGACGTCGACGCCGCCATGGAGGCCGCCGCGGCCGCCTTCCCGGCCTGGCGCGACGCCACGCCCGCCGAGCGCCAGAAGGTCCTGCTCAGGATCGCGGACGCCGTCGAGGAGCGGGCGGAGGAGCTGATCGCGACCGAGTCGGAGAACACCGGCAAGCCGCTGGAAATGACCCGTACCGAAGAGATCCCGCCCATGGTGGACCAGATCCGCTTCTTCGCGGGGGCCGCCCGGATGCTCGAAGGCCGCTCGGCCGGCGAGTACATGGAGGGGCTGACCTCGTTCGTACGGCGCGAGCCGCTCGGCGTCTGCGCCCAGGTCGCGCCCTGGAACTACCCGATGATGATGGCCGTGTGGAAGTTCGCGCCCGCGCTCGCGGCCGGCAACACGGTGGTCCTCAAGCCGTCCGACACCACCCCCGCCTCGACGCTCCTCCTCGCCGAGATCATCGGCGCGATCGTCCCCCAGGGCGTCTTCAACGTCCTGTGCGGCGACCGGGACACCGGGCGGCTGATGGTCGAGCACCCGACGCCCGCGATGGCGTCCATCACCGGTTCGGTACGGGCCGGCGCCCAGGTCGCCGCGTCGGCGGCCAAGGACGTCAAGCGCGTCCACCTGGAGCTGGGCGGCAAGGCGCCGGTCGTCGTGTTCGAGGACGTCGACATCGCGAAGGCCGTCGAGGACATCGCGGTGGCGGGGTACTTCAACGCGGGACAGGACTGTACGGCCGCTTGCCGGGTCCTCGTCCACGAGTCGATCCACGACGAGTTCGTGACGGCCCTCGCCAAGGCCGCCGCCGACACCAAGACGGGCGCGGCGGACGACGAGGACGTGCTCTACGGGCCGCTCAACAACGCGAACCAGCTCGCGCACGTCTCGGGCTTCATCGAGCGGCTGCCCGCGCACGCCAAGGTCCAGGCCGGCGGCCACCGCGTCGGTGACCAGGGGTACTTCTACGCCGCGACCGTCGTCTCCGGGCTCCGGCAGGACGACGAGATCGTCCAGCAGGAGGTCTTCGGCCCCGTCATCACCGTCCAGTCCTTCACGGACGAGGAGCAGGCCGTCGAGTACGCGAACGGCGTCGACTTCGCCCTCGCGTCCTCCGTGTGGACGAAGGACCACGGCCGCGCGATGCGCATGTCGAAGGCCCTGGACTTCGGCTGCGTGTGGATCAACACCCACATCCCGCTGGTCGCCGAGATGCCGCACGGCGGCTTCAAGCAGTCCGGGTACGGCAAGGACCTCTCCGGGTACGGCTTCGACGACTACACCCGTATCAAGCACGTCATGACGTCGCTCGACAGCTGAGACGCCTGGGACAGGTGGGACGGGGAGCGCCCGGCCGCGCGGCGGCCGGGCGCTCCCTCCGTGCCCTGCCCCTTACGCGGACGGCTCCCCGAACGCCGCCACCATCAGCGACAGCGCCCTCGGGTTCATCCCCTCGCCCTTCGCGTCCGTCGCGTTGACGCTGTAGACCAGCGTGCGCGAGAGGTCGCGGGTCGCCCCGATCGCCGTCGTGTAGCCCCAGCGGCTCCCGGTCTTGCCCCACACCTGACGGCCCCCGAGCGTGACGACCGACAGGCCCGCGCTGTACGCGGCCGGGTCGCCCGAGCCGTACTGGCGCACGGACCCGGCGGGCAGCGTGAACATCTCCGCCAGCTGCGGACGCGGGACGACCCGCCCCCGGAACAGCGCCTGGACGAAGCGTTCCAGATCCGCCGTACTGGAGATGAGGTCACCGGCCGCCCAGGACTCGGTCGCGTTCCACACCGTCACGTCGCGCAGCTCCGTGCCCCCGCCGGGGAGGTCGAACGTCTGGTAGCCGTGGTTGTGCGGGCCGCTGATCCGGGGATCGGCGCCGGGGACGTACGTGTCGCGCAGCCCGAGCGGGCGCAGCACGCGGCGGGCCACCTCGTCGGCGTACGGGCGGCCCGTGACCTTCTCGGTCAGCAGGCCCAGCAGGGTGTAGTTGATGTTCAGGTAGTGCTGCTGCTCGCCCGGCGCGAACTCCGGCTCCTCCGCCAGGGCCGAGGCGGCCATCTCGGCGGGGTCGTGGACGTCGAAGCGGTGCGCGTACCGCTCCTCGGGGGTGGTGCCCGGCAGGTCGGCGGCCGGGATCCCGCTGGTGTGGTTCAGCAACTGCCGTACGGTCACCCGCCCGTACGCGGCGGGGACCAGGTCCGGCAGGTAGGAGCGGACCGTCCGGCCCAGGTCGACCCGGTGCTCGGCGGCCAGTTGGAGCACCACCGCCGCCGTGAACACCTTGGTCACCGAACCGGCCCGGAAGCGGGCGTGCGGGTCGGCGGGCGCGCCCGAGGCCAGGTCGTGCATGCCCGCGCTGCCGCGCCAGACGCCGTCCGTGCCGCCGACCCGGACGAGCGCGGCGGTGGCGTCGGCGTCGGGCAGCCCGGCCAGGGCGGCGCGCAGGGCCCGGGCGTCGGGGGCGGCGGTGGCGCCGGGCGCGTGCCGCGCGGTGTCCGGTGCGGCGAGCGCGGCCGGGGCCGGGGATCCCGCCGTGATCCCCAGGACCAGGGCGGCGGCCAGGGTGACGTGGATGCGGGTGGTGCGGATGCGGGTGGTGCGGATACGGGCGGTGCGGATGCGGGTGGTGCGGGTACGGGTGTTCATGGCGTGGTCTCCAGGTGACGGGGCCGACTGGCCGGCCCTCCTCATCCTGCGGACCACGGCGCCCCGGCGGATCGCCCGGGCGAGCGGTCCCGGCGCCTCAATCCCTCGCCGGTACGGGGGAGTCGGCGGCCCGCTCTCCCCCGGCCGAGGGATGCCCGGCCGCGATCAGCCCGGTCTCGTACGCGTGGATCACCGCCTGGATCCGGTCCCGGAGCCCCAACTTCGCCAGCACGTTGCCGACATGGGTCTTGACCGTGTGCTCGCTGAGCGTCAGCGCCGCCGCGATCTCCGCGTTCGACCGCCCCCGCGCCAGGTGCAGCAGCGTCTCGTGCTCGCGCGCGGTCAGGACGTCGGGCCGGGCGGAAGCAGCCGCCACGGCCGAGGGCGCCGGGGAACGCCGTACGTACTCCTCGACCAACCGCCGCGCCACCGACGGCGCCAGCAGCGAGTCGCCCGCCGCCACCACCCGTACCGCGTGCACCAGATCGTCCCGCCGGACGTCCTTGAGCAGGAACCCGCACGCGCCCGCGTGCAGCGCCTCGTACACGTACGCGTCGGAGTCGAAGGTGGTGAGCATGACCGTCCGGCAGCCGCCCGCCGAGGTGATGGCCCGGCACGCCTCGATCCCGTCCGTCCCCGGCATCCGGATGTCCAGCAGCGCCACCTCGGGGCGGTGGCGCCGCACGGCCCGGACCGCCGCCGCGCCGTCGCCCGCCTCCGCCACCACCTCGATGTCGGGCTGCGCGTCCAGGATCATCGCGAACCCGCTCCGTACCAGCTCCTGGTCGTCCGCGACCACCACCCGGATCGTCAACGCCCCACCTCCGTACGGGAGTCTACGAGCGGCAGCCGTACCGCCAGCCGGAATCCCCGGCCCCCGGGACCCGGGCCCGCCGTGACCGTGCCGCCGTGCGCGGCCACCCGTTCGCGGACCCCGACCAGCCCGTGCCCCGTGGAGTCGCCGGGGCCGCGCCCGTCGTCGGTGACCGTGACCTCCAGGGTGTCGGGGCCGTACTCCAGCCGGATCAGGACGGAGCCGGCGGCGGCGTGCCGGACCACGTTGGTCAGCGCCTCCTGGACCACCCGGTAGACCGTGGCCTGCGTGTCGAGCGACAGCGGCGCCGGCGGCCGGCCCGCCGTCACGCACCCGATCTCGACCCCGCCCGCGGCCACCCGCTCCACCAGCCCGGGCAGCTCCGCCAGGGTCGGCTGGGGGTGCAGCGGCGGCGCGGGCTCCGCCGCCGCCCGGCCGCCGCCCGACCCGTCCTCGCGGAGCACGCCCAGCATCCGGCGCAGTTGCACCATCGCGTCGCGGCCCGTCTCCGAGATCGCGTCGAACGCCGCCTCGGCCCGCTCCGGCGCCGTCCGTACCGCCACCGGACCCGCCTCCGCCTGGACGATCATGATACTGACGGCGTGCGAGAGGATGTCGTGCATCTCCCGCGCGATACGGGCCCGTTCGCGCGCAGTCGCCTGCTCGGCCTCGATCCGGTTCGCCCGCTCCAACTGGGCCGCCCGGTCCTCGACCGCAGCCGTGTAGTCCCGCCGGATCCGGCTCAGCCGGCCGAAGGCGTACGCCGCGCCGAAGACGAGCAGCGAGAACAACAGCTCCCTCGCCTCACCGGAGTTGAACGCGACGGACGGGAAGATGAGCACCAGGGTCAGGGCGGCCGCCGGCAGGCGCCTGCGCGCGGGCGACAGCGCGGCGACCGTGTAGACCGCCAGCAGTGCCGTGTACGGGAGGGTCTGGCCGGGGCCGTTCCAGGCCAGCCCGTACAGGGCCTGCGCCGCCAGCACGGCCAGCAGGACGGTCACCGGGGCGCGCCGCCGCCACACCAGCGGCAGGACGCCGAGGGTCGTCAGACCGTACGAGGGCCAGTCGGCCGGTGGCAGCGAGGCGGCGCGCGGGACCGCGAACGGGATGGTCACCGCGGCCTGGACGAGCAGCGCGACCCCGACGTCCACGCCCCAGGGGCCCGCCCGGCCGCTCAGCCGGGCGGCCACCCCCGCCCACCGGGTCCCGCCGGCCCGGGCACGCGGGCCCGCCAGGGCGTTCAGGGCTTGCGTCCCACCACGCCGAACTGCGCCACCTCGCCGACGCCGTCCTCGGCCGTGGGCTCCGGGCGCCAGCGCGAGCAGGAGACGAGGCCGGGCGGCAGCAGTTCCAGGCCGCTCAGCAGCGCCAGGATCTTCGCGCGGCCGCGGGCCACGATCCGCGGCGACGCGTGCTCGTTCCAGAACCGCATGGCCTCCGCGTTGCCGCCGCCGCCCAGCTCCAGCGTCGGGTGCGTCAGGACCAGGTAGCTGCCGGACGGTACGGCGTCCATCATCCGGCCCACGATCGAATGCGCCTCCACCGTGTCCATCACGAAGTTCAGGATGCCCAGCATCATCACCGCGACCGGTTTGCCCAGGTCCAGGGTCGGTTCGACCCCCGCGAGGATCTGCTCGGGCTGGTGGACGTCCGCGTCGAGGTACGTGGTGGCGCCCTCGGGGGTGCTGGTCAGCAGCACCCGGGCCAGGGCCAGCACGGTCGGGTCGTTGTCGACGTACACGACCCGCGACTCGGGGGCGATCCGCTGCGCGACCTGGTGGGTGTGGTCGGCGGTGGGCAGCCCGGTGCCGAGGTCCAGGAACTGCCGTACGCCCAGGTCGCGGGTCAGGTGCGTGACGGCGCGGCCGAGGAACGCCCGGTCGGCGCGGGCGACCTCGCCGATGGACGGGTACATGCTGGTGATCTGGTCGCCCACCGTACGGTCGACCGGATAGTTGTCCGTGCCGCCCAGCCAGTAGTTCCAGACACGGGCGTTCTGCGCGACGTCGGAACGCACGCCTTCCGGGAGGTCCTGGTCGGTCACGACTGCTCCAGGTGAGGGGTCGGGGGAGAGACAGGGCGGGCGGCGGGGCCGAGGAGGGCGGCGAGGACGTCGATCCGGTTGGTGGTGATCGAGTCGACGCCCCGGGCGACCAGCCGCCGCATGGAGCGCGCCGTGTCGACGGTCCAGGCCGAGACCAGCAGGCCGTCGCGGTGGTTGCGCTCGGCCAGCTCCGCGCTGACCAGGCCGAAGCGGTAGTTGAGCCAGCGCGGCCGCACGGCGTCGAGGAGGGTGGGGCGGGGCGGGGCGACCGTGGTCCACGTCATCGCGATCTCCGCGCCCGCGTCCGCCGCCCGGACGGCGAGCATCGCGGTGGGGGATGCGCAGTAGTACACCCGGTCGGCGGCGCCGCCGTCCCGTACCGTCCCGACGACGGTACGGACCGCCGCCGCCAAGGCCCCCGGGAGATCGATCATCAGCCGCGCGCCGGGCAGGGCGGCCAGCGCCTCCGCGAGGGTCGGCACCCCGCCGCGCGTGTGCTCGCGCACCTCGGCGAGGGTCAGGTCGGCCAGCCGCCGCTCGTCCTCCCAGAGCCGCTCCAGCGTCGCGTCGTGCAGCAGGACGGGCACCCCGTCGCGGGTCAGCCGTACGTCGAACTCGACGGCGTCCGCGCCGCGCGCGAGGGCGGAACGCAGCGAGGGGAGGGTGTTCTCCCTGATCCGGTACGGATCACCCCGGTGCCCCACGGCGACGACGGGCCGCCCGCCTTCGCGCGTGCCCGGCCCGCCTTCGCCGTCGTCCCGCGGGCCTTCGGCGTCCCGTCCTGCCCGTCGTACGTGCCCGGCCCGTCCGGCCCGCTCGTGTCGCTCGTCCCGCTTCGTGCGCATGGGAGCAATTGTGGCCTCAGGCGGCGCTCAGCGCGCCAGCCAGGCGGAGGTGTACGTGTCGATCTCCGCGATCAGCCGCTTCTTGCCGTCCGTGTCGAGGAACGACGCCTCCACACCGTTCTTCGCCAGGTCGGCGAGCCCGCGCTCGTCCAGGCCGAGCAGCCGCGCGGCCACCCCGTACTCCTGGTTGAGGTCCGTGCCGAACATCGGCGGGTCGTCGCTGTTGATCGTCACCAGCACACCGGCCGCGACCATCTCCTTGACCGGGTGCTCGTCGAGGTCGGCGACGGCGCGCGTCGCGATGTTGGACGTCGGGCACACCTCCAGCGGGATGCGGTGCTCGGCCAGGTGCGCGAGGAGCGCCGGGTCCTGGACGGAGCTGGTGCCGTGCCCGATGCGCTCGGCGCGCAGGTCGCGCAGCGCGTCCCAGACGGTCCCCGGCCCGGTGGTCTCCCCGGCGTGCGGCACGGAGTGCAGGCCCGCGGCGATCGCCCGGTCGAAGTAGGGCTTGAACTGCGGCCGGGGCACGCCGATCTCGGGGCCGCCCAGCCCGAACGAGACCAGGCCCTCGGGGCGCAGGTCCACCGCGAGCCGCGCGGTCTCCTCGGCCGCCTGGAGCCCGGCCTCGCCGGGGATGTCGAAGCTCCAGCGCAGTACGACGCCCAACTCCGCCTCCGCCGCCTTCCTGGCGTCCTCGATCGCCTCCATGAAGGCCACCTCGTGGATGCCCCGGCGGGTCGAGCTGTACGGCGTGACCGTCAGCTCCGCGTACCGGATGTTCTGCCGCGCCATGTCCCGGGCGACCTCGTAGGTCAGCAGCCGGACGTCCTCCGGCGTACGGATCAGGTCCACGACGGAGAGGTACACCTCGATGAAGTGCGCGAAGTCGGTGAACGTGAAGTAGTCGACGAGTGCCTCGGGGTCGGTGGGCACCGCGGAGTCGGGGTGGCGGGCGGCCAGTTCGGCCACGATGCGCGGCGAGGCGGAGCCCACGTGGTGGACGTGGAGCTCGGCCTTGGGCAGCCCCGCGACGAAGGGGTGCAGATCGGTCATCGTGGAACCTCCGGAGGTGGCGCGGGTACGGCGGCGGACGGCGCCGCGGCGGCGGGGTGTCCGCCCTCTGCCGGGGGCCGACCGGGTCGGGGAACATCGTAGGCCGGGCCCTCCCGGGCCCCGGGGCAGGCCCTACCATGACGGGACAACGTAGGGGGGAACCATGCCGGACCAGAATGACCAGCCGTCGGGCGGCTTCGCGGACGACGATCCCTGGGCTCCGCCCGAGCGGCGCGTACCGCTCGACAAGCAGGCGCCCGCGGCCGGGTCGGTGCACGACCAGCCGACCGTGATCGGCGGTCCGCCCGCCGCCGTACCCCCGCCGCCGCCCGCGCCCGGCGGCCCCGGCGCGGGGGCGCCGGGACCGTACGGCTACCCCGGCGCCGCGGTCCCGCCGCAGGCCGGCCCGGCGTACGGCTCTCCGTACGCCACCGGTACGGGAGGCACCTACGACACCGCCACCGGGGCCGGCTACGGCTACCCGGCGGCGGCGCCCGCCGCGGGGACCCACGCCGGATACCCCCCGGGCTACGCCACCGGCGTGGGCAACACCGCCCCGTACCCCGGCTACCCCGGGTACGGGAACGGCGCCTGGCAGCAGCCTCCCGCGAACGGGATGGGTGTGGCCGCGCTCGTGCTCGGCATCGTCGCGCTGGTCATCGGGTGCATCTGGGGCATCGGGATCATCCTCGGCGTCCTCGCGCTGATCTTCGGCATCGTCGGCCGCCGCCGGGCCCGCAGGGGCGAGGCGAACAACGGCGGTGTGGCGCTGGCGGGGATCATCCTGGGCTCGGTCGCGACCGTGCTCGGCGCGCTCTTCCTCGCCCTGTTCATCTGGGTGGTCACCACCGACGACAGCACGTTCGACTCCGAGGAGGACCCGTTCTCCACCTCGTCCGTGGTGCTCGTGACCCCGTGAACCCGTGACCCGTCCCTTGAACCCGTGACCCTCAGGCCCGGAGCCGCTCCCGCGCCTCCATCAGCGCGAAGCCCAGCAGGTTCAGACCCCGCCACCGGGCGGGGTCCTCCGCGCGCTCGTCCTGGGCCGACAGCCCGATGCCCCAGATCCGGTCCCTGGGGCTGGCCTCGACGAGCACCCGCGCGCCCGTGTTCAGCAGGAACTCCCGCAGCGCGGGATCCTGCCCGAACTTGTGCACGCTGCCCGCCACCACGACACCGAACCGCTCGCGCTCCCACACCCCCTGGTCGAAGCCGCGCACCAGGCGCCCCGCCTTCTTCGCCAGCGCCGGACTCGCCGCCGCCACGGCCTGCCGCTCGGCCTCCGGGTCCTCGAAGAGCCGGGCCTTGGCCGCCATCATCCAGTGTTCGGCCGTCGCGTACTCCACCCCGTCCACCGTGAACGGCGACGGCCACCACTGGCTGAGACAGCCCGCGCCCAGCGCGCCGTCCGCCCTCGGGGTGTGCCCCCAGAAGCGCAGGTACTTCACCGTCTCGCCGCGCCCGACGTGGCTGACCAGCTCGTCGGCGGTCCGGATCGTGCCGCCCGTGTGCCCGCCCATGTCCTTGCCCGTTCCCATGCCTGTCCCCGTTCCCGTGCGTCCGTACGGCGATCAGCCCCCTGACACGACACACGGTCCACCGATTCCGTCGCGTAACCAAAAGGCAACAACGGAATCCCTTGTTGAGGTGGACGTGCTCTGTCAGGATCGGCACTCAATTACAGCCGGACAACGACGGGAACCACGGCCGGCGTGCGGTACCGCCGGTACGGGGCACCGCCGGAACGCCGGCCGGGACATCGGAGAGCGTCATGGGCAACCGCTTCCAGGTACGGGACCGCTTCGCGGCCGGCGCGCAGTTCGTCGGGGGCCGCCTGCGCGCCGGTACCTCGGGGCGCACGCAGGCGGTCGTCGACCCGGCCACCGGCGAAGAGGTCTACACGTACGAACTGGCGGGCGCCGCCGACGTGGACGACGCCGTCGCCGCCGCGAAGGCCGCCTTCCCCTCCTGGTCGGCCGCCACCCCCGGCGAGCGCTCCGACGCCCTGCACCGCCTCGCCGCCGTCCTCACCGAACAGGCCGGGGAGCTCGCGTACGCCGAATCGCTCCAGTGCGGCAAACCGGTCAGGCTCGCCACCGAGTTCGACGTACCGGGCACGATCGACAACACCGCGTTCTTCGCGGGCGCCGCCCGCCACCTCGACGGCGTCTCGGCCGGCGAGTACAGCGCCGACCACACCTCCTACGTACGCCGTGAGGCGCTCGGTGTCATCGGCTCCATCGCCCCTTGGAACTACCCGCTCCAGATGGCCGCGTGGAAGATCCTCCCGGCCGTCGCGGCGGGCAACACCATCGTGCTGAAGCCCGCCGAGATCACCCCGTTCACCGCGCTGATGTTCGCCCAGGCCGCCCAGCGGGCCGGACTGCCCGACGGGGTGATCAACATCGTCTCCGGCGCGGGACCCGACGCGGGGGAGCGGCTGGTCGCCCACCCCGACGTCGTGATGACCTCCTTCACCGGCTCCACGCCCGTCGGCAAGCGCGTCGCCGAGATCGCCGCCGCCACCGTCACCCGCCTCCACCTCGAACTCGGCGGCAAGGCCCCCTTCCTGGTCCACGACGACGCCGACCTGGAGGCCGCGATCCACGGCGCCGTCGCCGGGGCGCTCATCAACGGCGGCCAGGACTGCACCGCCGCCACCCGCGCGTACGTGCAACGCCCCCTGTACGAGGCGTTCGTCGACGGGGTCGCCGCACTCATGGGGACCGTCCGCCTCGGCGACCCCGCCGACCCGGCCACCGACCTCGGCCCGCTGATCACGCACGCCCACCGCGACCGCGTCGCGGCCGTCGTCGACCGGGCCCGCGGCTACGCGCGTGTCGTCACCGGCGGCGAGGCGCCGGGCGGCGCGTTCGAGGACGGCGCGTACTACCGGCCCACGCTGATCGCCGACGCGCCGCAGGACAGCGAGGCCGTCCAGGCCGAGATCTTCGGCCCTGTCCTGGTCGTCCTGCCCTTCGACACCGACGACGAAGGCCTCGCCCTCGCGAACGACACCCCGTACGGACTCGCCGCCTCCGTCTGGACCCGCGACGTCTACCGCGCGGGCCGCGCCACCCGCGCGATCAGGGCCGGCTGCGTCTGGGTCAACGACCACATCCCGATCATCAGCGAGATGCCGCACGGCGGCTACAAGGCCAGCGGCTACGGCAAGGACATGTCCGCGTACTCGTTCGAGGAATACACGCAGATCAAGCATGTGATGTTCGACAACACCGCGGTCGCACGGAAGGACTGGCACCGCACGATCTTCGGGGACCGCCCCTAGCCCGCGCGGATCCGGCCGTCACCACCACCCGAAAGGGCACAGCGCATGGAGCAGTACGAGCCCGACCGTCCGTCGGCCGCCCAACTGGCCGCGATGCGGCGCACCCTGGCCCGTGGCAGGGGCGCCCTCACCCGCCGCTCGGTGCTGCGCGCCACCGGCGTGGGCGCGCTCACGATCGGCGGCCTCGCCGGTCTGAGCGCCTGCGGCATCCCGCCCGCCAAACGGGACGAGGACGGTCCGGCGTCCACCGACCACTCGGCGAAGGAGAAGCGGGTCGTCTTCTCCAACTGGACCGAGTACATGGACACCAGCGAGGACGAGAAGCACTACCCGACGCTGGAGGCCTTCACCCGGCGCACCGGGATCACGGTGAAGTACACGGCGGACATCAACGACAACGTCGAGTTCTTCGGCAAGATCCAGCCGCAGCTGGCGGCCGGCCAGGACACCGGCCGCGACCTCATATGTGTCACCGACTGGCTGGCCGCCCGCATGATCAGGCTCGGGTACGCGCAGAAGCTCGACCCCTCGAACCTCCCGCACGCGTTCGCGAACCTCGCCGAGCAGTTCCGGATGCCCGACTGGGACCCGGGCCGGGCCTACTCTTACCCCTGGACCGGCATCCCGACCGTCATCGCCTACAACGCCAAGGCGACCAAGGGCCGCAAGGTCGAGTCGGTCGGCCAGCTGCTCGACGACCCGGCGCTCAAGGGGCGGGTCGCCTTCCTCTCCGAGATGCGCGACTCCGTCGGGATGACCCTCCTCGACCTCGGCAAGGACCCCGGCTCGTTCACGGACGACGACTTCGACGCGGCGATCGCCCGGCTCCAGAAGGGCGTCGACAACCAGCAGATCCGCCGCTTCACCGGCAACGACTACACCGCCGACCTCGACAAGGGCGACATCGCCGCGTGTGTCGCCTGGGCCGGGGACATCGTCCAGCTCCAGGCCGACAACCCGGACATCAAGTTCGCCATCCCGGAGAGCGGCTACATCATCTCCAGCGACAACCTGCTGGTCCCGGCCAAGGCGCGGCACAAGACCAACGCCGAGAAGCTCATCGACCACTACTACCGGCCGCCGATCGCCGCGCAGCTCGCCGCGTACATCAACTACGTCTGTCCGGTGGACGGGGTACGCCCGGAGCTGGCGAAGATCGACAAGGCGATGGCGGACAACACGCTGATCCTCCCGGACGCGGCCATGGCGGCCGCCTCGCACGCCTTCCGTTCGCTCAGCAGCAAGGAAGAGACGGCGTACGAGGGGAAGTTCGCCAAGCTCATCGGCGCCTGAGCCCCGAGGCCCCCGAACCCCGACCCCTCCCTCCCAGCCCCCGGGATCGTGACCCATGACAGAGACCGCACCCACCGGCCACGGCGGCGACGACGTCCGCCTCACCGGGATCAGCAAGACGTACGGCTCCTTCCACGCCGTCAAGCCGCTCGACCTCACCGTGCCGCAGGGCTCGTTCTTCGCGCTCCTCGGCGCCTCCGGGTGCGGCAAGACCACCACCCTGCGGATGATCGCCGGCCTGGAGGAACCGACCACCGGCTCGGTGTTCCTCGGCGACAAGGACGTCACCGACCTGCCGCCGTACAAGCGCCCGGTCAACACCGTCTTCCAGAGCTACGCGCTCTTCCCGCACCTGGACATCTACGAGAACGTCGCCTTCGGCCTGCGCCGCCGCGGCGTGAAGTCCGTACGCAAGCAGGTCGGCGACATGCTCGACCTCGTCCAGCTCGGCGACTTCGCCCGGCGCAAGCCCCACCAGCTCTCCGGCGGCCAGCAGCAGCGCGTCGCCGTCGCCCGCGCCCTCATCAACCACCCGCAGGTCCTGCTGCTCGACGAGCCGCTCGGCGCCCTCGACCTCAAGCTGCGCCGCACGATGCAGCTGGAGCTCAAGCGGATCCAGACCGAGGTCGGCATCACCTTCATCCACGTCACCCACGACCAGGAGGAGGCCATGACGATGGCCGACACGGTCGCGGTGATGAACGGCGGCGTGGTCGAGCAACTGGGCAGCCCCGCCGACCTGTACGAGAACCCGAACACCACCTTCGTCGCCAACTTCCTCGGCACCTCCAACCTCATCGAGGCCGAGGTCGCCGGGAAGAACGGCGGGGACGTCGTGGTCACGGTCGGCGGCGCCAAGCTCGTGCTCCCGGCGGCCCGCTGTTCCGCGCCGACGACGAGCGGGGGGACGCTCCTCGTCGGCATACGCCCCGAGAAGATCTCCCTGGCGCACGCGGACGACGCGGGAAGCGTCCCCGACGGCCGCAACCGCGTCCCCGGCCGGATCGTGGACTCCAGCTTCATCGGCGTCTCCACCCAGTACGTCGTCGACAGCCCGGCCGGCACCGCGCTGGAGGTGTACGCGCAGAACATCGAGCGCGACACCCGCCTGGTGCCCGGCGCGGAGGTCGTCCTGCACTGGAACCCCGCCCACACCTTCGGCCTGGACGCCGCGCAGTCCCTCCGCGCCGGGACCACGGGCGCCGGGGGTACGGAGACGGCGGACGGGGACGCCTCGTGACCGCCACCGAAGCACCGCCCGCGCCCCCGGGACCGCCCACCCCGCCGGCCGCCGGACCCGCAGAGATCCCGCTGCACAAGGTCTCGCGGCGCAAGCGGCTCGTCCCGTACTGGCTGCTCCTGCCCGGCATCCTCTGGCTGCTGGTCTTCTTCGCCCTGCCGCTCGTCTACCAGGCCTCGACGTCCGTCCAGACCGGCTCCCTCGAAGCGGGCTTCGAGGTCACCTGGCACTTCCAGACGTACTGGGACGCCCTCCAGGAGTACTACCCGCAGTTCGTGCGCTCCCTGCTGTACGCGGGCACGGCGACGATCCTGTGCCTGCTGCTCGGCTACCCGCTCGCGTACCTCATCGCCTTCAAGGCCGGCCGCTGGCGCAACCTGGTGCTGGTGCTGGTCATCGCGCCGTTCTTCACCAGCTTCCTGATCCGCACCCTCGCCTGGAAGACGATCCTCAGCGACGGCGGCCCGGTCGTCGGCGTCCTCAACTCGCTGCACGTCCTGGACGTCACCGGCTGGCTCGGCTGGACCGAGGGCGACCGCGTCCTCGCCACGCCGATGGCCGTCGTCTGCGGCCTGACGTACAACTTCCTGCCGTTCATGATCCTGCCGCTCTACACCTCGCTGGAACGGATCGACGGCCGGCTCCACGAGGCCGCCGGCGACCTCTACGCCCGGCCCCTGACCACCTTCCGCAAGGTGACCTTCCCGCTCTCCCTGCCGGGCGTCGTCTCCGGCACGCTGCTCACCTTCATCCCGGCGAGCGGCGACTACGTCAACGCGGAACTGCTCGGCTCCACCGACACCAAGATGATCGGCAGCGTCATCCAGACGCAGTTCCTGCGGGTCCTCGACTACCCGACGGCCGCCGCGCTGTCCTTCATCCTGATGGCCGTCGTCCTGCTGATGGTCACCTTCTACATCCGCCGCGCGGGGACGGAGGAACTGCTCTGATGGGTGCCGTTCGCTGGATCAGGCGGAACCTGGTCGTCCTCGCGGGCCTGCTGACGCTCGCGTACATGATCGTCCCGAACGTCGTCGTGATGGTCTTCTCGTTCAACAAGCCCCAGGGACGCTTCAACTACTCCTGGCAGACCTTCTCCCTGGACGCCTGGAAGGATCCCTGCGGGGTCGCCGACCTGTGCGGTTCGCTGAGCCTCTCGCTGCGGCTCGCGACCTTCGCCACGATCGGCGCGACCGTCCTCGGCACGATGATCGCCTTCGCGCTCGTCCGCTACCGGTTCCGGGCGCGCGGCGCGATCAACTCGCTGATCTTCCTGCCGATGGCGATGCCCGAGGTGGTCATGGCGGCCTCGCTGCTCACGCTCTTCCTCAACCTGGGCGCCCAGCTGGGCTTCACCACCATCCTCATCGCCCACGTCATGTTCTGCCTCAGCTTCGTGGTGACGGCGGTCAAGGCGCGGGTCCTGTCCATGGACCCCCGGCTCGAAGAGGCGGCCCGCGACCTCTACGCGGGGCCGGTGCAGACGTTCGTACGGGTCACCCTGCCGATCGCCGCCCCCGGCATCGCGGCGGGCGCGCTGCTCGCGTTCGCGCTGTCGTTCGACGACTTCATCATCACCAACTTCAACGCCGGCCAGACCGTCACCTTCCCCATGTTCGTCTGGGGATCGGCGCAGCGCGGCACGCCGGTGCAGATCAACGTCATCGGCACGGCCATGTTCGTCATCGCCGTGGCGCTGGTGGGCGCCGGCCAGCTGATCGGCAACCGCCGGCGGAAGAGTGCCGCCACCACCTGAGAACCCCGCCACCCGAGAGCTCCGAGGGAGTTGGAAGTCATGGCCCCACGTGCCATGCGTACCGCCGCCGCCTCACTGTCCGACGCGCGACCCCTCTCGTACTGGCTGGACGACCCCGGCCGCCCCGGCGCCCTGCCCGCCCTCACCGGCGACGAGCGCTGCGACCTGCTGGTCGTCGGCGGCGGGTACAGCGGGCTGTGGACCGCGCTCCTCGCCAAGGAGCGCGACCCGGACCGTGACGTCGTGCTGATCGAGGGCCACGAGGCGGGCTGGGCCGCCTCGGGCCGCAACGGCGGCTTCTGCGCCGCCTCGCTCACCCACGGGTTCAGCAACGGCCTCGCCCGCTGGCCCGGCGAGCTGGACGTCCTCGAAGAGCTGGGCGCGCGCAACCTCGACGCCATCGAGGCGGCCGTCGCCCGCTACTCGCTGGACTGCGACTTCGAGCGCAGCGGCGAGATCGACGTGGCGACCGAGCCGTACCAACTGGCGGACCTGCGCGAGACGTACGAGGCGGCGGTGAAGGCGGGTGTCACCGGGCTGGAACTGCTCGACCGGGACGCGGTGAGGGCCGAGGTCGACTCGCCGACGTTCCTGGGCGGCCTGCACGACCCCCGCGGGGTGGCCATGCTGCACCCGGCGAAGCTGGTCTGGGGGCTGAAACGGGCCGTCACCGCCCTGGGCGTGCGGATCTACGAGAACACCCGCGGCCTGGAACTGGCCCGCACGGCCACCGGCATGGCCGTCCGCACCCCGTACGGCCGGGTCTTCGCCCGCCGGGTCGCCCTCGGCACCAACGTCTTCCCCTCGCTGGTCAAGCGGGTGCGGCCGTACACGGTGCCGGTGTACGACTACGCCCTGACGACCGAGCCGCTGACGGAGGCCCAACTCGCCTCCGTGGGCTGGCGCAACCGCCAGGGGCTCGGCGACAGCGCGAACCGGTTCCACTACTTCCGGCTCACCGCCGACCACCGGATCCTGTGGGGCGGTTACGACGCGGTCTACCCGTACGGAGGGCGGCTCGACGCCGACCTGGACCAGCGCCCGGAGACGTACCTGACACTCGCCTCCCACTTCTTCCGCTGCTTCCCGCAGTTGGAGGGGATCCGCTTCAGCCACGCCTGGGGCGGGGCCATCGACACCTGCTCGCGCTTCTCGGCCTTCTTCGGCACGGCGTACGACGGGAGGGTCGCGTACGCCGCCGGCTACACCGGCCTCGGGGTCGGCGCGACGCGCTTCGGCGGGGAGGTGATGCTCGACCTGCTGGCGGGGGAGCGGACCGTACGCACCGAACTGGAGATGGTGCGCACCAAACCGCTGCCGTTCCCGCCGGAACCCGCCGCCTGGGCCGGGATCGGCCTCACCAAGTGGTCGCTGGCACGCGCCGACGCGCACGGCGGGCGGCGCAACCTGTGGCTGCGGACGATGGACCGGCTGGGACTCGGCTTCGACAGCTGACCCGCGATCCGCCCCCACCGAGAGCCCGTTGGGCCGCTTCTCCCGATTGCCCGCCCGAACCCGCGTCATCATCCGGCGCCACCCGTGTCTCTCCCCGTATGGACGTACTGTCCAACAACACGGAGGGGAGGCCGGACAGATGACTGGCTCGGCGGCCAAGAGCGCGGTGGAGTGGCTGGTTTCGGTGGCACCGGATCCCGACGCCTGCCGGTGGGAGTGGGAGCGCAACCCGCTGGGGGTGGCGCTGCTGCCGGCCGGCAGGCGCTGGGACGTACTGATCCTGCCGGGGGAGCTGGGCTATCCGACGCTCGACGTGCTCACCCGGCTCGTCGACCGGCCGGGACCGGTCCTCGCCGACTTCGGCGACGCCCGCATGGGGTTCTTCGTGCCCCCGGGCACGGCGACCCGCTGGCTCGGTACGGGGGTGCGCGGCGCGGGCGACGGCACCTGGATCGTCGTGCCGTACCCGGGGCGTGCCCGCGGCGGGGTGCGCTGGCTGATCCCGCCGGACGGCTCGGGCACCCTGACCGATCCGGCGCTGCTGGAACTGGCCATGCACGAGGCCGCGGCAGGTCAGGGGGGTGGCGTGCGGGAGAACGGCGCGTAGCGCGATCGATGCCACCAGAGGTATTGACCACATCAATTGGTCTGGACCATGCTGTCGCCACCCGCCCCCTCTTTTCCCCCATGCCCGGAGGCAGTTGTGGAACGCACCAGACGCCGTGGCCGGTACCCCAGACTGGTGGCAGCCTTCGCGGCCGCCCTTCTCACCGCGGGCGGCCTCGTCGCCACCGCCCAGACCGCGCAGGCCGCCGACGTGGACGTCGCCGCCAACGGCGGCTTCGAGTCCGGCCTGAGCGGCTGGAGTTGTACGGCCGGCAGCGGCGCGGCCGTCACCACCCCGGTGCACGCCGGCTCGGGCGCCCTGCGCGGCACGCCCGCGGGCAACGACAACGCCAAGTGCTCCCAGACCGTCACGGTCCAGCCCGACTCGACGTACACGCTGAGCTCCTGGGTCCGCGGCAGTTACGTCTACCTCGGCGCCTCCGGCACCGGCACCACCGACGTCTCCACCTGGACGCAGTCCGCGCCCGACTGGCAGAAGCTCACCACCACCTTCCGCTCGGGCCCCTCCACCCGGTCCGTGACGATCTACCTCAACGGCTGGTACGGCACCCCCGCCTACTACGCCGACGACCTCACGCTCGTCGGCCCCGGCGGCACCCCCGTCCAGCCCCCGGCCGTCCCCACCGGCCTCAGGTCCACCGGCGTGACCTCGTCCTCGGTCAGCCTCTCCTGGACGGCCGTCACCGGCGCCACCGGCTACAGCGTCTACCGGGGCGGCACCAAGGCCCTCGACGTCACCGGCACCTCCGCGACCGTCTCGGGGCTCAACGCGTCCACCGCGTACAGCTTCCAGGTCGCCGCGACCAACTCGGGCGGCGCCTCGGCGCTCTCCTCCGCTGTCTCGGCCACCACCAGCGCCTCGGGCGGCGGAGGCGGCGGTACGACCCTGCCCGCGCACGCCCTCGTCGGCTACCTGCACTCCAGCTTCGCCAACGGCTCCGGCTACACCCGCATGGCCGACGTGCCCGCCTCGTGGGACGTCATCAACCTGTCCTTCGGCGAGCCCACCTCGGTGACCTCCGGTGACATCCGGTTCAACCTCTGCCCCGTCACCGAGTGCCCGAACGTCGAGTCCGCCGCCGACTTCAAGGCCGCCATCAAGGCCAAGCAGGCCGCCGGCAAGAAGGTGCTGATCTCCATCGGCGGCGCCAACGGCCAGGTCCAGCTGGCCACGACCGCCGCCCGCGACACCTTCGTCTCGTCCGTCTCGAAGATCATCGACGAGTACGGGCTGAACGGCCTCGACATCGACTTCGAGGGCCACTCCCTGTCCCTCAACACCGGCGACAACGACTTCCGCAACCCCACCACCCCCGTCGTCGTCAACCTGATCTCCGCGCTCAAGACCCTCAAGGCCAAGTACGGCGCGGGCTTCGTCCTGACCATGGCCCCCGAGACGTTCTTCGTCCAGCTCGGCTACCAGTTCTACGGCTCGGGCCCCTGGGGCGGCCAGGACCCGCGCGCCGGCGCCTACCTGCCGGTCATCCACGCCCTGCGCGACGACCTCACCCTGCTGCACGTCCAGGACTACAACTCGGGCCCGATCATGGGCCTCGACAACCAGTACCACTCCATGGGCGGCGCCGACTTCCACATCGCCATGACCGACATGCTGCTCACCGGCTTCCCGGTGGCCGGCGACACCTCCCGGGTCTTCCCGGCGCTGCGCCCCGACCAGGTCGCCATCGGCCTCCCGGCCTCGACCCAGGCGGGCAACGGCTACACCACCCCGGCCGAGGTCAACAAGGCGCTGAACTGCCTCACGAAGAAGACCGACTGCGGTTCCTACCAGACCCACGGCACCTGGCCCGCGCTGCGCGGCCTGATGACCTGGTCGATCAACTGGGACCGCTTCAACGGCCAGGAGTTCTCGCGGAACTTCGACGCGTACTTCCCCTGACCGGCCCGACACCCGCCGACCGCCGGGCGCGCCGGGAGTCCGCTCCCCGCAGCGCCCGGTCCAGCAGGAGCAGCAGTATCCCGCCGAGCGCCAGGCTGCCGAGGACGTCCAACGGCCAGTGGTAGCCCCGCAGGAGAAGACCGGTGCCCGTCGCCAGGGTGAGCAGGACGGCGACGGGCACCGTACGTCTCCGGCCCGCGTACGGGGCGAGGAGCAGCGCCGCCGCGCCGTACGCGACCATCGCCGTCGCCGTGTGGCCCGACGGGTAGTACCCGGTGGCGTCGGTCAGCGGCCCCCGCCGGTCGATCCCGAACTTGAGCGGGACGACCAGCAGGGGCACGGCCACCATCGTGAGGGCCGCCGCGAGCGCGCGGTCGCGCCGCCCCCGCCACACCACGTACCCGAGCGCCAGGGCCAGGACGGGCACGGCCACCACGACGCTTCCGAGATCCGCGAAGAACTCGGTCAGCGGCCGGGGCCCGTGACCGGCGAGGGACAGTTCCAGCCGCTCGTCGGCCCGGCGGACGGGCCCGTCGGTGGCGGCCCGCCAGGTGACCAGGGCGAAGAGGACCGCGCACAGAGCGAAGCCCCACGTACGCCGGGAACGCCACGGGCGGCGCGGGACGGAGAAGACGGAGACGAAGGCGGAGAGGCCCGACCGGAAGCCGGAGCGGACCGCGGAGAAGAGGAGAGAAAGCGGCCGCCCTGGAACAGGGGGGGTGGTTCCAGGGCGGCCGACGGGACCGGTGTGCCGCACGCCCCGGGGGGTTTGGGCCGTGCGGCCGTCCGATCCATGAGGAGACCCGGAGCCAGAAGCCCCGGTGGTGTGCGCGAAGGCACGGCCGGAACGGTGCTGGGGACGCCCCGATCCGGTGTCGCCCGCAGTCCCCTGCGAGCGGGGTGTTTCTCTCATCTGCACAAACCGTACGTCAGGGCGGGGAGGACGGACAGCGGGAAAGCGCGGCCCCCATGGCCCCCGCACACCTTCTTCACAGGCTCTGACCAGCGGTTACCGACCATGAGTGTCGTTCCGCGCCCCTAGGGCCCGTCCTAGGACGCGCCCGGGAGCGCGGCGAGCGCCGACTCCAGGACGTCCAGGCCCTCGTTCAGCAGGTCCTCGCCGATCACCAGCGGCGGCAGGAAGCGCAGCACGTTGCCGTACGTCCCGCAGGTGAGGACCAACAGCCCCTCCGCGTGGCACGCCTTCGCCAGCGCGCCGGTCGTCGCCGGGTCGGGCTCCTTCGTGCCCCGGTCCTTCACCAGCTCGATCGCGATCATCGCGCCGCGGCCCCGGACGTCCCCGATCACGTCGTACTTCTCGCTCATCGCGGAGAGCCGGCCCTTCATGATCTCCTCGATGCGCCGGGCCCTCGCGACGAGGTCCAGCTCCCTCATCGTCTCGATCGCTCCGAGCGCGGCGGCGCAGGCCACCGGGTTCCCGCCGTACGTACCGCCCAGCCCGCTCGCGTGCGCCGCGTCCATGATCTCCGCGCGGCCGGTCACGGCGGCGAGCGGCAGGCCGCCCGCGATGCCCTTCGCCGTGGTGACCAGGTCGGGCACCAGGCCCTCGTCCTCGGACGCGAACCACTGGCCCGTACGGCAGAAGCCGGACTGGATCTCGTCCGCCACGAACACGATGCCGTGGTCCTTCGCGAACCGCGCCAGCGCGGGCAGGAACCCCTTCGCCGGCTCGATGAAACCGCCCTCGCCGAGGACCGGCTCGATGATGATCGCGGCGACGTTCTCGGCGCCGATCTGCTTGGTGATCTGGTCGATGGCCTGCGCGGACGCCTCGGCGCCGCAGTTCTCGGGGCCGGTCGGCCAGCGGTAGCCGTAGGCGACGGGCACCCGGTAGATCTCCGGGGCGAACGGCCCGAAGCCGTTCTTGTACGGCATGTTCTTCGCGGTCAGCGCCATCGTGAGGTTCGTACGGCCGTGGTACGCGTGGTCGAACACCACCACCGCCTGGCGCTTCGTCCAACTGCGCGCGATCTTCACGGCGTTCTCGACGGCCTCGGCGCCCGAGTTGAACAGCGCGGACTTCTTCGCGTGGTCGCCGGGGGTCAGCTCGGCGAGCTTCTCGCAGACCTCGACGTACCCCTCGTACGGCGTGACCATGAAACAGGTGTGGGTGAAGTCCGCGAGCTGCGCGGTGGCCCGGCGCACGACGGCCTCGGCGCTGGCGCCGACGGTGGTGACCGCGATCCCGGAACCGAAGTCGATCAGCCGGTTCCCGTCCACGTCCTCCAGGATCCCGCCCCCGGCCCGCGCGGCGAACACGGGCAGCGTGGACGCCACCCCGGCGGCGACCACGGCCTCGCGCCGGGCCTGCAACTCCAGCGACCGGGGTCCTGGGACGGCGGTGACAAGACGGCGCTCCTGCGGGATGGCGGTCATGAGGGGCTCCTGGGGGGTGTTCCGGCGGTGCTCGGGACGCGGACGTGGACGCGGCGCTCTCCCGCAGGCTAGGCGCGCCGGGCCGCCCCGGGCATGCGCCGTTCGGTAGGGATCCACCCGTGTCGTTTGTCCGCGACGGACATAGGGGGGTGGTTAGGGGCGGGGAGGGGGCGACACCCGGGCGGGCGCGGACCGGTCAACCACGCGCTGACGCCGGGTAGTCGCCATACTGTGTCTCGACGTATTGCGGTTGCAATACGTCGAGACGAGACGGCGCACACGCGGATCGGTCCTGGCTGGTCAGGGGGCAGGAGCTCATGGACACCGACGGCACGTACGACGCACGGGATGCGCGGGCCGGTTCAACGGGGCGGGCCGGTTCACCGGGAGACGGGTGGGACAACTCCGACGGTCCCCGTGCCCACTCCGTGCCGCGCCCGGCGGGGCCGCCACCGCCCCTGCCGCCCTCCGCGCCCCCGCCGGTGGCCCCCTCGGCCGCCGCCGGCCCCCGGCCCGGGCCCGTGGAGCCGCCGCCCGCCCCCGAACACCGGCCCGTCATCGGCCCCACCTTGCGTGACTGGCTGCATGTCCCGCGCGTCGACGCGGGTCCGGGGACCTGGGCGTACGGACACGTCGTACGGGCGGAGCGGGAACCGGAGAAAGCCCCCCTGCGCCAGCTGGTCAGCGGCGCCCTCATCTCGCTCCTGGCGGGAGTGCTGCTCTGGTCGCTGATCTACAACGGCTATCTCGGCAGCATCTGGGTGTGGCCGCTCCTCGCGTTCACCCCCGACTCCTGGCCGGGAACGACCACGGGCGAGACCTCGCTCAAGGTCTACTACGCACTGATGATCATCGTGATGGCCGTCGTCTTCGGCCGCCTCGGTCGCTGGGCCGAGCTGGCCCGGCGCGCTTTCGGGCCGCGGCCCGGGGCGGGCGTTCCCGTCCCCGTTCCGCCCGGTCCCGAGGACGATCTCGCCGAGTGGCCCGAGCTGCGTGCCGCCGGGCAGGGCGAGACCGCCGCGCGGCTCGCCGCCGAGGTGCGCGACGGGCGGATGAACGACGTCGACTACACCCGCATCCGCCGCGCCTGGCAGTCCGTACGCGCCGACCCCTCCCGCCTCACCGCCTTCACCGACGAGGTCCGCGCCCACGGCGCCGCCGCCTGCGTCCACCCCTCCCACGCCCGCGACCTCCCCGTCCGCGCCGCCCGCCACGACCTGCTGGGGCGTCAGGTCCTCCTCGGCACGGTCCAGGACGGGCAGCGCAACCCGTACGCCCGCCGCGGCACCGGACTGGCCCTCGACCCCGACCTCCTCGGGACCTCGCTGCTGGCCGTCGGCCCGCCCGGCGCGGGCAAGACCCGCGCCGTCGTCCGCCCCGTCGTCGAGTCCCTCGCCCTCCAGGCCCTCGCCGGACGCGCCGCCGTCATCGCCGTCTGCGCCACCGGCACCCGCCTCGGCCCCGACGAGGCGTACGACGTCGTCGTCGGCCTCGGCGACCCCGCCTCCGTGTACGACCTCGACCTCTACGGCGGCACCAACGACCCCGACGAGGCTGCGACCCTCCTGGCCGAAGGCCTGGTCGGCGACCTCGCCGACACCGACGGCCGGCGCGCCACCACCGCCCTCGCGCAGCTCCTCGGCCCCTTCCGCGCCGCCCACGACCGCCTGCCGTCCGTACCGGAACTGCGCGAACTGCTCGACGGCGAACCCACCGCCCTGGCCGCCCTGCGCGAAGCGCTCGACACCAAGGGCCAGTACGGCATGCGCCGCGAACTCGACACCAGGGAACGGCAGTCGGGCACCCCCGGCGACCCCGGG
The DNA here is from genome assembly GCF_011694815.1 of Streptomyces liangshanensis. Lineage (NCBI taxonomy): Bacteria > Bacillati > Actinomycetota > Actinomycetes > Kitasatosporales > Streptomycetaceae > Streptomyces > Streptomyces liangshanensis. The sequence goes on along the minus strand of NZ_CP050177.1, from coordinate 2,104,129 downwards.
CCCGCGCTCGCCGACCGGATCGCCCTGCTCGACCGCCCCGCCTTCGCCGGGTTCTTCGACACCAGCGGCCGGACCAGGCCCTTCTCCCTGCGCACCCTGGAGCACCCGCTGCGGGTCCGCATCGACCTCCCCGAGCGCGGCCACGCCGAGGCCTCCCGGATGCTGGCGCGGCTCATCCTCGCCCAGTTCACCGCCAACGCCGCCGTCCGCGCCGACCGCTCGCTCTTCGCCTGCCTCGTCCTGGACGACGCCACCCGTACCCTCACCGCCGAGACACTGCGCGGCGTACAGCGCCTGCGGTCCGCCAACGCGGGCGCCGTGCTCACCCTCCGTACGCTCGACGACGTACCGGAAGCACTGCACACCTCCCTGCTCGGGGCCGTCGGATGCCGGATGGCGTTCTCCGGGATCACGACCTGGGACGGCAAGCGGTTCGCCGAGGCGTGGGGCACCGAATGGGTCGAGACCCGGGACGTCACCCAGCGCACGGTCTTCGCCGACCAGCCCCTGACCCGGGCCATCCACGCCTTCCGCAAGCTGGTCACCGGCAAGGCCGTGACGACGGACGCGGTGACCGTACGCCAGGTCGAACGCGAACGCTGGTCCGCCTCCGACCTCGCCCACGCGGTCCCCGCCGGCCACGCCGTGCTGTCGCTGCGCACGGTGGGCGGCGAGCACGCGCCGCCGCTGCTGGTGGATCTGGGCGGCTGAGCCGGGTACGGGGTTCGTACAAGCTGGCAGGATTGGGGAACGCCGTTCGTACGGGACGGCGTACTCGCCCGCCGGTTTCCCGGACGTCCCCGACGTTCCCAGACAAAGGCCTACGGTCCCGCCATGCCGCCCACGCTCGCCTCGCTCGTGCAGCACTCGGCCCTCCACCTCACCGTCCGCGCGGGCGAGGACCGGCTGCGCACGCCCGTGCGCTGGGCCCACGCCAGCGAGCTCGCCGACCCGGTGCCGTACATGGAGGGCGGCGAGCTGCTCCTCGTCACCGCCACCACCCTCGACGCCGAGGACCCGCAGGCCATGACCACGTACGTACGACGGCTCGTCGGCGCGGGGGTCGCGGGACTCGGCTTCGCGGTGGGCGTGAACTACGACGACGTCCCCGAGGCGCTCCTCACGGCGGCGCGCGTCGAAGGGCTGCCTCTGCTCGAAGTGCCCCGGCGCACGCCCTTCCTGGCGATCAGCAAGGCCGTCTCCGCGGCGATCTCGGCGGACCAGTACCGGGCGGTGACAGCGGGCTTCGAGGCCCAGCGCGAACTGACCCGCGCCGCGCTCGCCGACGGGCCCGCCGTGCTGCTCACCCGGCTCGCCGCGTACGTGGACGGCTGGGCGGCGCTGTACGACGCGACCGGCGCGGTGGTCGCCGCCGCGCCCGAGTGGGCGGCGCGGCGCGCGGCCCGGCTGACGGCGGACGTGGACCGGCTGCGGGAGCGGCCGGCGCCGGCGAGCGTGGTCGTCGGGCACACGGGCCACGGCGAGGGGGCGGAGGACCGGGTCGAGCTCCAGTCCCTGGGGACGGGGCGGCGGGTCGGCGGGGCGCTGGCGGTGGGTACGGGCGCGGCGCTGGGCACCGCCGAGCGGTACGCCGTGCACTCGGCGGTCGCGCTCCTCACGCTCACGACCGCGCGGTCGCGGGCCCTCCAGGAGGCCGAGCAGCGGCTCGGCGCGGCGGTCCTGACGATGCTGCTGTCGGGGCAGCCCGACCACGCGCGGTCGGTGGCGGGCGAGCTGTACGGCGGGCTGCTGGACGCGCCCTTCCGCCTGCTGATCGCCGAACCGGAGTCCGACAGCACCGAGCCCGGCACGCTGGAGGCCCTCTCCGACGCGCTGGAGGCGGCGGGGGCGCGGGCGGGGGAGGCGGTGCTCGCGGTCCCCGACGGGGAGCGGCTCGCGGTGCTCGCGGTGGACGGGGGCGCGGTGGTGGCGTCCTTGTCGGCGGCCGCGCCGGACGACGTGGTGATCGGGCTCTCGGCGCCCACGGGGCCCATCGCGGTGGGCGGGGCGTACAAACAGGCCGAGGCGGCGCTGTCGGTGGCGCGGCGGCGGGGGCGGGTGCTGGTCGAGCACGAGGAGCTGGCGGCGGGCTCGATCCTGCCCCTCCTCGCGGACGACGCGGTGCGGGCGTTCGCGGATGGGTTGCTGCGGGCGCTGTACGAGCACGACGCGAAGGGGCGCGGTGACCTGGTGGCGTCCTTGCGGGCGTGGCTGTCGCGGCACGGGCAGTGGGACGCCGCGGCCGCGGACCTGGGCGTCCACCGCCACACGCTCCGTTACCGGATGCGCCGGGTGGAGGAGATCCTGGGACGCTCCCTGGACGACCCGGACGTCCGCATGGAGCTGTGGCTCTCCCTGAAGACGAGCGACCGCTAACACCGTCCGCCCGTTGCGCGGGCGCGGCTCACGGATGTCCTCAAGCGCCGGACGGGCTGGGTGTGGCTCGGGCCTGCCCGTGCGGGTCAAAGATGTCCTCAATCGCCGGACGGGCTTGAGAGGGGTTGCGGTCCGATCGTGACCGTTGCGGTCAAAGATGTCCTCAAGCGCCGGACGGGCTGAAAACAAGCCCGGGGCGGGCCGGGTTGTTTTGGCGTGCGCCTGGAAGGGGGGCGGGCAGGGGTCGTGTCCGGAACGTAGAGCGTGTTTTGTGTCGCGTGACGGGGGTTAATCAGGACAGGTTGGTGAGCGCGACGTAAAACATGCAGTGCAGGACATGGCCCCTGGCCGACCCCCGGCGACGAGCCGAGGGTCGGATCCGGGCCGCAGGGGGCACAATCAAGCCCGTCCGGCGATTGAGGACAAAAGGCCCGGCGCGCGGACCCCCCCCCGCCAAAGCGGCGCCCCCGAAGCAGGCACCACTCCATCGTGGCCAACCCCGCACGACAGCCCCCCACCTACCGTGGACCCATGACTTCCACCACCCCCTTCTGGCTCGCCGGCCGCCAGGCCACCTCCGGCGAGGACACCCTCGACGTGACCTCCCCCTGGGACGGCCGGCACGTCGGTACCGTCGCCGTGCCGACCGAGGCACAGGTCGAGGAGGCCGTCGCGGCCGCGTACGCCGTGCGCGCCGAGTTCGCCGCGACCCCCGCGCACCAGCGGGCCACCGCTCTCGACCACGTGTCGCGCCGCCTCGCCGAGCGCGCCGAGGAGATCGCCCGCCTCATCTCCGCCGAGAACGGCAAACCCCTCAAGTGGGCCCGGGGCGAGGCCGGCCGCGCCGTGTCCGTGTTCCGGTTCGCCGCCGAGGAAGCCAGGCGGTTCAACGGCGGCGAGGCGCAGCGCCTCGACACCGACGCGGGCGGTGCCGGCCGCCTCGCGCTGACGCGGCGTTTCCCGAAGGGCGTCGTCCTCGGGATCGCGCCGTTCAACTTCCCGCTCAACCTCTGCGCCCACAAGGTCGCCCCCGCCCTCGCCGTCGGCACCCCGATCATCCTCAAGCCGGCCCCGGCCACCCCCCTGTCCGCCCTGCTCCTGGGCGAACTGCTGGCCGAGACCGACCTGCCGGCCGGCGCCTGGTCCGTCCTGCCGGTGCCGAACGACCGGATGCCCGCGCTCGTCCAGGACGACCGGCTCCCGGTGATCTCGTTCACCGGTTCCGACAAGGTCGGCTACGCGATCATGGACTCCGTCCCCCGCAAGCACTGCACGCTCGAACTCGGCGGCAACGGCGCCGCCGTCGTCCTCGCCGACTTCGCGAGCGACGCGGACCTCGATCACGCGGCGACCCGTATCGCCACCTTCTCGAACTACCAGGGCGGCCAGTCCTGCATCTCCGTGCAGCGCGTGATCGCGGACGCGGCGGTGTACGAGCGGCTCGTGCCCCGCGTCGTCGCCGCCGTCGAGGCCCAGGTCACCGGCGACCCGGCCGACGACTCCACCGACGTCGGCCCGCTGGTCAGCGAGGAGGCCGCCCGGCGCGTCGAGTCGTGGGTCGACGAGGCCGTGCAGGCGGGCGCCCGGCTCCTCACCGGCGGCAAGCGCGACGGCTCCTCGTACGCGCCCACCGTCCTCGCCGACGTCCCCGAGGACGTCACCCTCGCCCGCGAGGAGGTCTTCGGGCCCGTCCTCACCGTCCGGAGCGTGACGGGCGAGAGCGCCGCCTTCGAGGCCGTCAACGAGTCCGCGTACGGCCTCCAGGCAGGGGTGTTCACCCATGACCTCCAGGCCGCCTTCCGCGCCCACCGCGCCCTGGAGGTCGGCGGCGTGATCATCGGCGACGTCCCGTCGTACCGCGCCGACCAGATGCCGTACGGCGGCGTCAAGCAGTCCGGCGTCGGCCGCGAGGGCGTGCGGTTCGCGATGGAGGACTACACCTACGAGCGCGTGATGGTCCTGACGGGCCTCGCCCTCTGACGCACGCCCGCGGTCCGTGGTGGGCCGGACCGATTGGTCGGCCCACCACTGGTGCGCGTGTCGGATATCGGGTAGATACGGACGAGTAGAACCGGCCGGTACACGTCCACCCGCTCCCGACCTCGCGGCGAGGTGAGTTCCTGATGTCCGCCCCATCCGTACCCTCAGAAGCATCAGCGTCGAAGGACCCGCAGGGCAGGCCCACGGTCTCCGAACGGGAGGCCAGGCAGGTCGCCGAGGACGCCCGTGAGCAGGGCTGGCGCAAGCCCAGCTTCGCCAAGGAGATGTTCCTCGGCCGCTTCCGTCTCGACCTCATCCACCCGCACCCCGTGCCCGCCCCCGACGACGTCCGGCGGGGCGAGGCGTTCCTGGCGAAGGTGCGCGCGTTCTGCGACGAGAAGCTGGACGGCGCCCTGATCGAGCGCGAGGCCAGGATCCCCGACGAGGTGATCGCCGGCCTCAAGGAGCTCGGCGTGCTCGGCATGAAGATCGATGTCAAGTACGGCGGCCTCGGCCTCACCCAGGTGTACTACAACAAGGCGCTCTCGCTCATCGGGTCCGCGAACCCCGCCGTCGGCGCGCTGCTCTCCGCCCATCAGTCGATCGGCGTACCGCAGCCGCTCAAGATGTTCGGCACCCAGGAGCAGAAGGACACCTTCCTGCCGCGCCTGGCCCGTACGGACATCTCCGCCTTCCTCCTCACCGAGCCCGACGTGGGCTCCGACCCCGCCCGGCTGGCCACCTCGGCCGTCCCGGACGGCGACGAGTACGTGCTCGACGGCGTGAAGCTGTGGACCACCAACGGCGTGGTCGCCGACCTCCTCGTGGTGATGGCCCGGGTGCCGAAGGCCGACGGCCGCAAGGGCGGCATCACGGCGTTCGTCGTCGAGGCCGACTCCCCGGGCATCACGGTCGAGCATCGCAACGCCTTCATGGGCCTGCGCGGCCTGGAGAACGGCGTGACCCGCTTCCACCAGGTCCGCGTCCCGGCGGCGAACCGCATCGGCGAGGAGGGCGCGGGGCTCAGGATCGCGCTCACCACCCTGAACACCGGGCGCCTCTCCCTGCCCGCCATGTGCGTGGGCGCGGGCAAGTGGTGCCTCAAGATCGCCCGCGAGTGGTCGGGGGCCCGCGAGCAGTGGGGCAGGCCGGTCGCCCGCCACGAGGCCGTGGGCGAGAAGATCTCCTTCATCGCGGCCACCACGTTCGCGCTGGAGGCGGTGGTCGACCTCTCCTCGCAGATGGCCGACGAGGACCGCAACGACATCCGGATCGAGGCCGCGCTCGCCAAGCTGTACGGCTCCGAGATGGGCTGGCGCATGGCCGACGAGCTGGTCCAGATCCGCGGCGGCCGCGGTTTCGAGACGGCCGAGTCGCTGGCGGCGCGCGGTGAACGGGCCGTGCCCGCCGAGCAGATGCTCAGGGACATGCGCATCAACCGCATCTTCGAGGGCTCGACGGAGATCATGCACCTGCTGATCGCCCGCGAGGCCGTCGACGCCCACCTCGCGGTGGCCGGCGACATCATCGACCCGGACAAGTCCCTCGCGGACAAGGCGAGGGCGGGCGCGCAGGCGGGCAGGTTCTACGCCCGCTGGCTGCCGAAGCTGGTCGCCGGGACCGGCCAACTCCCCGGCTCGTACGCGGAGTTCCACCCCAGCGGCCACGCCGACCTGTCGGTCCACCTGCGGTACGTCGAGCGGACCTCGCGCAAGCTGGCCCGGTCCACGTTCTACGCGATGTCCCGCTGGCAGGGCCGCATGGAGACCAAGCAGGGCTTCCTCGGGCGGATCGTGGACATCGGCGCGGAGATCTTCGCGATGAGCGCGGCCTGCGTACGGGCCGAGATGCTGCGCGCGGGCGGGGACCACGGCCGCGAGGCGTACCAACTGGCCGACGTCTTCTGCCGCCAGGCCAGGATCCGGGTCGAGGAGCTGTTCACGCGGCTCTGGTCCAACACGGACGAGATCGACCGCAAGGTCGTGGACGGCGTCATGTCCGGCACGTACACCTGGCTGGAGGAGGGCATCGTCGACCCCAGCGGGGACGGCCCCTGGATCGCGGACGCGACACCGGGCCCGTCCGGGCGGGAGAACGTCCACCGCAGGATCGGCTGACCCGGCGAGGTCGGTGCCGACGACGGGGCCGCGTCCGCGAAGGAGGGACGCGGCCCTGTCGTACGCCCTGGGAAGTCCCGCCGGACACGCCCTAGTTGAACGGGTCGAGCGTGATGTACGCCTGCTGCGGGTTGCCGTCGTTCACCAGCGACTCGTGCGCGCCGACGTCGTCGAAGGCGAAGGCGTACGCCTTGCCGTCGGCCATCCGGTCGTGGAGCAGCCGCGCGTAGTGGTTGGTCACCCCGTCCTGGTAGAAGTTCGCCGCGCTCGCGTCCGGCTGGTTGGGGTTCGTCAGGAGCGTGGAGCGGTTGAAGCCGGCGCACAGGGTGCGTGAGATCGGCCCGCGTACAAGGTCGTTGGGCGCGTCCAGCAGCTTGTAGCAGCCGAAGACGCTGTCGGAGTCCGGCTTCTGGAAGGACGTGACGACCGCCCCCGCGCTGTTGGTGAAGTTCATGACGTTGCCCGAGACCCGCCCGAAGTACTTGATGCTCGGCTGGTCCGTGAACGGGGTCACGGTCAGGGTCGAGGACGCGTACTTCGTCCAGACCCGGTTGATGTAGTCGTTGAGCACCGCGCCGGACAGGGCCCCGGACCCCACGCCGTGGCCGGGCGAGAGCGCGCGCAGGACCGTACCGTCGGACCGGGTCTGGATCAGGCCGCCCCAGCCGGACTGGCCGCGCAGCGCGCTGTAGAAGCCGTTGTAGCCGCCCGGCTTGAGGTGCCCGGTGGTCCTGGTCGTGCCGTTGGGGATCCGGACGCCGACCGCGTAGGGCGCGGAGAACATGTCGACCTGGGTGCTGTTGATCCAGATCCCGGCGTCGTTGAGCGTGTACTCGGTCCAGTTGAAGAGGATGTTGCGGTTCGGGTCGGCCGGATTCTGGACCGCCGGCTGCACGAGGCCGCCGGTGGTCAGCCGGAAGTCGAGCTTCTGGCCGTACGAGAAGTAGACCCGTCCGGAGAACTTCGGCATCCGGATCGTTTTCGACTGCCCGTTGGCGGGTCCGGCGATCGACGCGTCGGGCGCGGGGGTCGGCGGGTTCCCGCCGGCGGGCCAGGCGTGGAACGTGCCGTTCGCGTCGGCCCACCCCTGCTGGCCCGTGGTGAGCAGGGTGCCCAGGTTGTAGACGTAGACCGGGTCCGTGCGACCGGAGTTGTTGGTGAGGGTCAGGGGGATCGTCGTCGGGACGGCGGCCTCGGCCGGTTCCGCCGGTCCCGCGGCGGTGAACCCCGCGGCGAGGATCACCGCGGCCGCGAAGGGCGCCAGCACCTTCTTCAGGGAGAGCACGCTCTGCCTCCTGCACTGTGGGGGGCGGGGGGTCACGGGGGTGAGAGCGCTCTCAGAATCGATCCGGCGGAGAGGACGTGTCAATGGACGGGACACAACTGCCGTGCCAGGAAAGGCCGTTGGGGCACCCCCGTACGGCCGCCGCCCCCGGCCCCGATAACCCCTGGGAGCGCGCCCGACGACCGCGTATCGTCGCGGCGGACCTCCGGTCCCGGGCACCTGCCGAGCGGGGGCGCACGGCGATGGACACCACGACGACGGACACGGTGACGCGATGACGGACTTCGGCCTCCTGGACGACCTCTCCCGCTGGCAGGCGGGATTCGAGCGGCGGCTGCGCGCCGCGTACGACTCCGCCGGGCACCCGCCGGCCGCCGTGGAGCGCCGCGTCGAGGAGGTCCGGGCCGCCGTCCCCCGGCTGACGGTCGCCGAACTGACCGGGGAGGCGGGGGAGGTGGTGGGCTGTGTCGCCGTGTCCCTGGACGAGGACGAACCGGGCGGGTCCCTCACCGGCCGGATCGTGGACCTCTGGATCGACCCCGAGCACGCCGGCCAGGGGTACGGGGAGGCCGCTCGCACCTGGGCCGAGGACCGGTGCGCGGCGGCGGGGGCGACCCGGCTGACCGTGCAACTCACCGAGACGGAACCGCTGTTCGCGCACTACGCCGTCCGGGGCCAGACACGCCTGCGCCATCTCGCAGCCCCGGCCGCCCCGGCCGCCGATTCCGCACCGCCCCGCGACTCCGCGCCGGCCGCCGGAACCGGTCCCGCGCCCCGGACCCGCCCCGCCCTCACCGCCCGTCCGATGACGGACGACGAGTACGGTCCCTGGCTGGTCGCGGGCAAGGACGAGTACGTCGCCGACATCGTCCGCTCCGGGTCCCTCACCCCCGAAGAGGCCCGGATCAAGTCGGACCGCGACTTCGCCGACCTCCTGCCCGCCGGGCTGGCCACCCCCGACCACGCCGTCGTCGTCCTGGAGGCGGCGGGCGCCCCGATCGGCACCCTCTGGCTCAAGCACCACCACCTGCCCGGGGTGACCTTCGGCTTCTCGCTGGAGATCGACGAACGGTTCCGGGGCCAGGGGTACGGCCACGCCTCGATGGCGGTCGCCGAGAGCGGGACCCTCGCGGCGGGCGACTCGGTGCTGATGTTCAACGTGTTCGGCGGGAACACCGTCGCGATGGGCCTGTACGACGTGTCGGGCTACCGCGCGGTCCTGGAGCACCGCTACACCCCGCTCCCGCGCGAGACCCCCGGCGCCGCGTGAGGAACGGGCCGCCCCGTGCCGCACAATCGAGCCCGGGCGTCGTGATCAACACGGCGACACCGACGCGGTGATCGGCACGGCAGGGGGAGACACAGGGTGGTCGGGGCAGCGAAGCACGACGGGCACGGACACGGACACGGACACGGACACGAAGGCAGGCGCGGACGAGGTCCCCGCCGGAAGCGCCTCACCGTGGCCGTACTCCTCACCGGGAGCCTCCTGGCCACTCTCGCCGGCTGCGACGGCGGCGGTACGGGCGACAACAAGCCGTCCGCCGCCCCCTCCCCGGCGGGCCCGCCACCCCGTACCGAACGCCAACTGACCGCCGCCGCCCTCTCGGACGGCGAGCGGGCCGGCGCCTACACCGTCTCCACGTACCCCCTCGGCGGCCCGCTGGACACGGACTACACGGCGGAGCCCGCCGCCTGCCAGCCCCTCGTCAGCCTCGCCCCCGCCGTGAGCGGATTCCGTCCCGCCGCCGAGGTCGGCCGCCAGGCCGAGAACCCCGCCGAGACGCTCGGCGTCACCGTCGACATCCAGCTGCGCTCGTACGCGGGCCAGGGCGCCGCCCGCGTGATGAAGGCCCTCACCACCGCGGGCCGTACCTGCGCGGGCGGGTTCACCGAGGACCGCCTGTCCCTCGTGCGGGCGAAATACCTCGCGGTCGAGGCGGTCGCGGCGCCGCGACTCGGGGACAGCTCCGCCGCGTACCGCTTCACGATCCTCGACGTCCGGGGCAAGAAGAAGCTGTACGAATACCTGACCGTCGTACGGTCCGGCTCCACCACACTCTCCTTCCGCGCCGAGGTCACCGGCACTCAGGACGTCGGCGCCGTGCCCGCCGACGTGATCCGCGCCCAGTGGGCGAAGTTCGACGCCTCCTGACCACGCTCCCCGACCGCGCCTCCCGACCACCCTTCCGACCGCCCCCCGGAGAACCCCGTCCGGGATCCGCGTGTCCCGATCGGGTCGTGCGGAGGGGCGCGCTGTCCTTACGCGGCGCTGATGGGGCAAGAATGGGGCCCATGAGCGACAGCCCAGCCCCTCTCGCGGACCCGCACATCGCCTTCGATCCCACCGAAGGCCGCCGGGACATCGTCGTCCTCGGCTCGACAGGCTCCATCGGCACCCAGGCCATCGACCTGGTCCTGCGCAACCCCGACCGCTTCCGCGTCACCGCGCTGTCCGCCGCGGGCGGCCGGGTGGCGCTGCTCGCCGAACAGGCGCGGCGGCTCAGGGTGCGCACGGTCGCCGTCGCGCGCGAGGACGCCGTGCCCGCGCTCAAGGAGGCCCTGCGGCTGGAGTACGGCCCGGGCGAGCCCCTCCCCGAGATCCTCGCGGGCCCCGGGGCCGCCACCGACCTCGCCGCGTCCGACTGCCACACGGTGCTCAACGGCATCACCGGCTCCATCGGTCTCGCGCCCACCCTGGCCGCCCTCGAAGCCGGCCGGACCCTCGCCCTCGCCAACAAGGAGTCGCTGATCGTCGGCGGCCCGCTGGTCAAGGCCGTGGCGAGACCCGGCCAGATCATCCCCGTGGACTCCGAGCACGCCGCGCTCTTCCAGGCGCTGGCCGCCGGCACCCGCGCCGACGTCCGCAAGCTGGTCGTGACGGCCTCCGGCGGACCCTTCCGGGGCCGCACGCGGGCGGAGCTGGCGGACGTCACCCCCGAGGACGCCCTCGCCCACCCCACCTGGGCCATGGGCCCGGTCATCACGATCAACTCGGCGACCCTCGTCAACAAGGGCCTCGAGGTCATCGAGGCGCATCTCCTGTACGACATCCCCTTCGAACGCATCGAGGTCGTCGTCCACCCGCAGTCGTACGTCCACTCGATGGTGGAGTTCACCGACGGCTCCACCCTCGCCCAGGCCACCCCGCCCGACATGGGCGGACCGATCGCCGTCGGACTGGGCTGGCCCCGGCGCGTCCCGGACGCCGCCCCCGCCTTCGACTGGACCAAGGCGTCGGCCTGGGAGTTCTTCCCGCTCGACACCGAGGCCTTCCCGTCGGTCGGGCTCGCCCGGCACGTGGGTACGCTCGGGGGCACGGCTCCCGCGGTGTTCAACGCCGCCAACGAGGAGTGCGTGGACGCCTTCCTCGGCGGCCGGCTCCCGTTCAACGGCATCATGGACACGGTCACCGAGGTCGTCGCGGAGCACGGGAATCCCCTCACGGGAACCTCCCTCACCGTGCCGGACGTCCTTGAAGCGGAGACCTGGGCCCGCGCCCGGGCCCGGGAACTGGCAGTGAAGGCAACAGCGGAGGCTCGCGCATGACGATCCTGTTGACGGTCCTCGGCATCGCCGTCTTCGCCGTGGGGCTGCTCATCTCCATCGCCTGGCACGAGCTCGGCCACCTCTCCACGGCCAAGCTTTTCGGGATCCGCGTCCCCCAGTACATGGTCGGCTTCGGCCCGACGGTGTGGTCACGCAAGAAGGGCGACACGGAGTACGGCCTCAAGGCCATCCCGCTCGGCGGCTACATCCGCATGATCGGCATGTTCCCGCCCGACGCCCAGGGCCGTATCGAGGCCAGGTCCACCTCGCCGTGGCGGGGGATGATAGAGGACGCGCGCTCCGCGGCCTTCGAGGAGCTGGAGCCGGGCGACGAGACGCGCCTCTTCTACACGCGCAAGCCGTGGAAGCGCGTCATCGTGATGTTCGCGGGCCCGTTCATGAACCTGATCCTCGCCGTCGCGATCTTCCTCGGCGTCTCCATGAGCTTCGGCTTCGCCACCCAGACCACCAAGGTCGCCGGCGTCCCGAAGTGCGTCATCGAGCAGAGCCAGAACCGCGAGACGTGCGCGAAGGGCGACCCGGTGTCGCCCGGGTACGCCGCGGGGCTCCGTACGAACGACCGGATCGTGGCCTTCAACGGGAAGCCCGTCAAGGACTGGTCGGCGCTCTCCGACCTGATCCGGAAGACCACCGGACCCGCCACCATCACCGTCGACCGGGCCGGCACGGACACGGTCCTGCACGCCACCCTCGTCTCCAACCAGGTCCTCGCCAAGGACTCCGACGGCCAGGCGATCGAGGGCAAGTACGTCACGGCGGGCTATCTGGGCTTCATCTCCGCCTCGGAGATCGTCCCGCTCTCCTTCACCGACTCCGTCGGCCGGATGGGGACGATGCTGGAGGACGGGGTCGACTCGATCGTCGCCCTCCCCTCCAAGATCCCCGATCTGTGGAACGCGGCCTTCGACGGCGGCGAACGCAAGGCCGACTCCCCGGTCGGCGTGGTCGGCGCGGCCCGGATCAGCGGCGAGGTGATGAACCTCGACCAGCCGACGCAGAACCTGATCGCGACCCTGCTGTTCGTGGTCGCGAGCTTCAACCTGTCGCTGTTCCTCTTCAACATGCTGCCGCTGCTGCCCCTCGACGGCGGGCACATCGCGGGAGCGCTCTGGGAGGCGGCCAGGCGCAACCTCGCCCGGCTCTTCAAGCGGCCCGACCCCGGCCCGTTCGACGTGGCGAAGCTGATGCCCGTGGCCTACGTCGTCGCCGGCATCTTCATCTGCTTCACCGTGCTCGTCCTGATCGCCGACGTGGTCAACCCCGTCAAGATCAGCTGATTCCTCCCGCTTCACCACGGCCGGGCACCTTTGTGTCCGGCCGTTGGCCTTTGGGTGGACTTTTCGCGGCGATGTGCTCCCGTACGACGGGGTGGCGTAATCTCGGGGTGCGGAGCCCTCCGATCCCGGGACCGGCCCGTCCGATTCGCATCTGAACCACACCTTGGGGTTGCACACCAGATGACTGCAATTTCTCTCGGAATGCCTTCCGTTCCGACGAAGCTCGCCGAACGAAGGGTCAGCCGCCAGATCCAGGTCGGATCGGTCGCGGTCGGTGGGGACGCGCCGGTGTCGGTGCAGTCGATGACGACCACGCGTACGTCGGACATCGGCGCGACGCTCCAGCAGATCGCGGAGCTGACCGCTTCCGGCTGCCAGATCGTCCGGGTGGCGTGCCCGACGCAGGACGACGCGGACGCGCTGGCGACCATCGCCCGCAAGTCGCAGATCCCGGTGATCGCCGACATCCACTTCCAGCCGAAGTACGTCTTCGCGGCGATCGACGCCGGCTGCGCCGCGGTGCGCGTGAACCCGGGCAACATCAAGCAGTTCGACGACAAGGTCAAGGAGATCGCGAAGGCGGCCCGGGAGACCCGGACGCCCATCCGGATCGGCGTGAACGCCGGATCCCTGGACGCGCGCCTCCTCAAGAAGTACGGCAAGGCCACCCCCGAGGCCCTCGTCGAGTCGGCGCTGTGGGAAGCCTCGTTGTTCGAGGAGCACGGCTTCCAGGACATCAAGATCTCGGTCAAGCACAACGACCCGGTCGTGATGGTCAACGCGTACCGCCAGCTCGCCGCCCAGTGCGACTACCCGCTGCACCTCGGCGTCACCGAGGCCGGCCCCGCGTTCCAGGGCACCATCAAGTCCGCCGTCGCGTTCGGCGCGCTGCTCAGCGAGGGCATCGGCGACACCATCCGCGTCTCCCTGTCGGCCCCGCCGGCCGAGGAGGTCAAGGTCGGCATCCAGATCCTGGAGTCCCTCAACCTCAAGCAGCGCCGCCTGGAGATCGTCTCCTGCCCGTCCTGCGGGCGCGCCCAGGTCGACGTCTACAAGCTCGCGGACGAGGTGACGGCGGGCCTCGACGGCATGGAGGTGCCGCTGCGCGTCGCCGTCATGGGCTGCGTCGTCAACGGACCCGGCGAGGCGCGCGAGGCGGACCTCGGTGTCGCCTCGGGCAACGGCAAGGGCCAGATCTTCGTCAAGGGCGAGATCATCAAGACCGTCCCCGAGTCGAAGATCGTCGAGACGCTCATCGAGGAGGCCATGAAGATCGCCGAGCAGATGGAGCGCGACGGCATCCCCTCGGGCGAGCCCGAGGTCTCCGTCTCCGGCTGACCGTACGGGTCCCCGGCCCGGCCCCGGCCGGCGCCGTACCGTACCCCGCACTCCCACCGGATCCCGCGGTCCCGCGCGCCCCCACCGGGCGCCGGCCGCGGGATCCGCTGCCTGGGGGCGGCGCTCCGCGCGACCGGAAGGTACAGTTCGGAGATCAGCAGACCGTTCGGTGAGGCCCTCGTGTTGACGCACACCACCACCCGGGTCCTCGAACCCAGCGAACTCGGCGCGGCGCTCGCCATCCTGGAGAGCGACCCCGTCACGAACGCCTTCGTGACCTCCCGCGTACGGGTCGCCGGGCTCGACCCCTGGCGCCTCGGCGGCGAGATGTGGGGCTGGTACGCGGACGGGCGCCTGCGCTCGCTCTGCTACTCCGGCGCCAACCTCGTCCCCATCTGCGCCACCCCCGAAGCCGTACGCGGCTTCGCCGACCGTGCCCGCAGGACCGGCCGCCGCTGCTCCTCCATCGTCGGGCCCGCCGAGGCCACCACCCAGCTCTGGCGCCTGCTCGAACCCAACTGGGGCCCGGCCCGCGAGGTCCGCGCCAACCAGCCGCTGATGGTCACCGACCACCTCCCCGCCGACGTCCCGCCCGACCCGCTCGTCCGCCGCATCCGCAAGGACGAGCTGGACGTGATCATGCCGGCGTGTGTCGCCATGTTCACCGAGGAGGTCGGCGTCTCCCCGCTGGCCGGCGACGGCGGACTGCTCTACCAGGCGCGGGTCGCCGAACTCGTCGGCGCGGGACGGTCGTTCGCCCGCGTCGAGGACGGCAAGGTCGTCTTCAAGGCCGAGATCGGCGCCGCCACCCCGCGCGCCTGCCAGATCCAGGGCGTCTGGGTCGACCCCGCCCACCGCGGCCGCGGCCTCTCGGAGACCGGCATGGCCGCCGTCGTACGGTACGCGCTCACCGACGTCGCGCCCGTGGTGAGCCTGTACGTGAACGACTACAACACCCCCGCCAGGGCCGCCTACCGGCGCGTCGGCTTCCACGAGGTCGGCGCGTTCATGAGCGTGCTGTTCTGAGCATGCCCCGCGGTCAGTAGGGTTCGGCCCATGCCGAGCATCCCCGGGAACGCCCCCCGGACCCCCGACGTACAGGTAGGTCCCGTCGACCTCGCCGCCCGCGTCGACGAGGCCCTCGCCGTCCAGGCCCTCGCCTTCGGGCTCAGCGACGACGAGATCGAGGTACGCCGCCACATCGTGCTGC
Source organism: Streptomyces liangshanensis (assembly GCF_011694815.1). Classification (NCBI taxonomy): domain Bacteria; kingdom Bacillati; phylum Actinomycetota; class Actinomycetes; order Kitasatosporales; family Streptomycetaceae; genus Streptomyces; species Streptomyces liangshanensis. The sequence goes on along the minus strand of NZ_CP050177.1, from coordinate 2,088,976 downwards.
GGCACCTGATGTACCCCGGCTGCCGCGCGCTCGGCGCGACCACGGACGAGGGGCGCCTCGTCGGGTTCGTGTACGGGCTGCCGAACGACCGCGCGCACTGGTGGTCCTCCGTCGTCGAGCCGTACCTGCGCTCCACGGGCACCGACAGCTGGCTGGACGACACGTTCGTGATCACCGAACTCCACGTCCACCCCGGCTTCCAGGCCCGCGGCATCGGCCGCTCCCTCATCACCACCCTCACGGACGGCGCCGCCCAGCCCCGGTCGATCCTCTCCGCGATCGACATCGAGAGCCCGGCCCGGCGGTTGTACCGCAGCCTCGGGTACGAGGACCTCGCCCGGCGCGTCCTGTTCCCGAGCGCCCCGAAGCCGTACGCGGTGATGGGCGCGCCCCTGCCCCTGCGCCGCCCCTGAGGCACGTCCGGGCCTGTCCTGTCCGTCATGCGGGGGTTACTGATTACCGCCCGCCCGCGCCGCCCGGCTAACCTCCAGGCATCAGCCGAGAGAACGCAGGAGTGCTCCCCATGTCCCAGGTCCAGCGCATGTCCCGATTGATGGCCAAGACATTGCGCGACGACCCGGCGGACGCCGAGACCCTCAGCCACAAGCTGCTCGTCCGCGCCGGTTACGTACGCCGCACCTCCGCCGGTATCTGGAGCTGGCTGCCGCTGGGCAAGAAGGTGCTCGACAACATCTCGCGCGTCGTCCGCGAGGAGATGGACGCCATCGGCGCCCAGGAGGTGCTGCTGCCCGCGCTGCTCCCCAAGGAGCCGTACGAGGCGAGCGGGCGCTGGGACGAGTACGGCGACCTGCTGTTCCGCCTCAAGGACCGCAAGGGCGCGGACTACCTGCTCGGCCCGACCCACGAGGAGATCTTCACCCAGCTGGTCAAGGACCAGTGCTCGTCCTACAAGGACCTGCCGGTGATGCTCTACCAGATCCAGACCAAGTACCGCGACGAGGCGAGGCCCCGCTCGGGCGTGCTGCGCGGGCGTGAGTTCCAGATGAAGGACTCGTACTCCTTCGACACCACGGACGAGGGCCTCGCCGAGTCGTACGCGCTGCACCGCGCCGCGTACCAGAAGATCTTCGCCCGCATCGGCCTCGACTTCCGGATCGTCTCCGCCGTGTCCGGCGCGATGGGCGGCTCCGCGTCCGAGGAGTTCCTCGCCCCGGCGGCGGCGGGCGAGGACACCTTCGTGGACTGCCCGAACTGCGACTACGCGGCCAACACGGAAGCGGTCACCTTCACCTTCACCCCGCCCGCCGCGGCCGTCGAGCACGGGCCCGTCGAGGAGCTGGACACCCCCGACACCCCGACCATCGAGACGCTCGCCGCGCACCTGGGCGTGCCCGCGTCCGCGACGCTGAAGAACCTGCTCGTCAAGATCGACGGCGAGATCACCGCGGTGGGCGTGCCCGGCGACCGGGAGGTCGACCTCGGCAAGCTCGGCGAGCACCTGGCGCCGGCGGTCGTGGAAGTGGTCACGGCCGAGGACTTCGAGGAGCGCCCCGACCTCGTACGCGGCTACGTCGGCCCCCAGGGCCTCAAGATCCGCTACATCGCCGACCCCCGGATCGCCACGGGTACGGCGTGGGTGACCGGCGCGAACAAGCCCGACACCCACGCGCGCAACGTGGTCGCCGGGCGCGACTTCGAGGTCGACGACTACCTGGACGTCGTCGTGGTCGAGGAGGGCGACCCCTGCCCGTCGTGCGGCGCGGGCCTCAAGCTCGACCGCGCGATCGAGATCGGTCACATCTTCCAGCTCGGCCGCAAGTACGCCGACACCTTCCAGCTCGACGTGCTGGGCCAGCAGGGCAAGCCCGTGCGCGTGACCATGGGCTCGTACGGCATCGGCGTCTCGCGCGCCGTCGCGGCGCTGGCCGAGCAGTCCGCCGACGACAAGGGCCTGTGCTGGCCGCGCGAGATCGCCCCGGCCGACGTGCACGTCGTCGCCGCGGGCAAGGCGCTCCAGACGGAACTGGCCCTGGACGTCGCCGAGCAGCTGGCGGCGGCGGGGCTGCGGGTGCTCGTGGACGAGCGGGCGGGGGTGTCGCCCGGCGTGAAGTTCACGGACGCGGAGCTGATGGGCGTCCCGCACATCGTGGTCGCGGGGAGGCGCGCGGCGGAGGGTGTGGTGGAGCTGAAGGACCGCCGCACGGGAGAGAAGGAAGAGCTCCCGGTGGCGGACGCGGTAGCGCGCCTGCGCGCGTAGCCCACCCCCCGGGGGCTCCGCCCCCGGACCCCCGCGCCTCAATCGCCGGCGGGGCTTGATGTGCCCTCCGGGCAACAGCCCCGCCGGCGGCGCGAGCGCCGAGCGCACACCCAAGCCCGTCCGGCGATTGAGGACATACGCGCGCAGCGCGTGCGGGGACGGGGCCGCCCGCGCAGGGGACACCCGCTACAGCCAGCTCGCGTACTCCAGCAGGACTTCCGCGTCCTGGCGGCGCCCCAGTGTCAGGGCGCGCGTCCCCGACTCCACCGCCCGGAACAACGCCCACCCCCGCAACCGCTCCTGGTCCATGTCCAGCGACTCCGCCAGCCGGCGCACCCGGCGGCGCGTCGACGAGGCGCCCGGGGCCGCCGCCACCAGGTCCTCCACCCGGTCCCGCGCCAACCGCGCCAGGTCGTAGGCACGCTCCCCGGTCACCGGCTCCGGCCCCACCGCCAGCCACGGCGCGCGGTCGCCGGCCAGTACCTTGCCCTGCCGGAACGCCCCGTGCAGCAGCACCGCCTCGCCCGCCGACGCGCACAGCTCGTCCCGCGCCGCGAGCGCCGCCGTCACCAGCGGCGCCAGCGCCCCGTCCGCCGCCGCGGCCGACCGCATCGCCGCCGCCTGACGGGCGGTCCGCTCCGCCACCGACTCGAACCCGTGCTCCGCCGGCGGCGCCACCCACAGCTTCCGTACCGTGTCCGCCGCCTCCAGCAGCGACTTTGCCTCCGGCAGCGAGCGCAGCGACATCTCCGGGTGCAGGCGCTCCAGCAGCAGCGTGCCCGCGCCGGTCCCCAGCAGCTCCGCCGCCCCCCGGCCCTTCCAGTGCGCCAGCGCCACCTGCTCCAGGCCGGGCGCGGCGAACGGCGGGACGATCTTCAGCGTCGCGGGGGCGCCGTCGGGGCGCCGTACCAGCAGCACCAGGCCACTGCGCCCGCCCGGCTCCACCACCCGCTCCACGGTCACCCGGTGCTCCGCCACGGCCTCGGCCGCCAGGGCGGGCAGCGCGGCCAGCCAGCCGGCGGCCCGGTCGCCGTAGGTCTCGCCCAGCGTGCGGGCCAGCCGTTCCGGCGGTTCAAGGGCGAAAGCCATACGTACCTTTCTCAGCGTCGCTCGGCGAGCCCGGGGAAGGCCACGCCACTGCCGCGCCAGCGCACCGCGCGTACCGCCGCCTCCCTGAGCGCACCCGCGGCCTCCCGCCGCGCCGGGCCCTCCGAGGCCCGCACCAGGTCGGAGTAGACGTCGGCGACGCGGTCCTCCAGCTCGGCGGCGAGCCGGACGGCCGCGGCCCCGTCGGGGACCGCGAACGGCAGAGCGTACGCGGCCGCCGCCACGGCGGGCTCACCGCCCAGGTCCCGCACGGTCCTGGCGAGCGCGTCCCGGCGGGCCCGGTGCGCGGCGTACGCGGCGGTGGCCTCGGCCCCGCGGTCGTCGCCGACCCGGGCGCCGACGATCCCGTACCCGTACACGGCGGCGTGTTCCGCCGCCAGGGCCGCCTGTGTCGCGTCCAGCGCACCGGTGCTCACGAGACGGAACCTTTCGTCAGGAGGTAGACGTGCGTGGCGCCGGCCGCGGCCAGCGAGGCGAGGAGCCGGGCCAGCTCGGGCGGGGCGTCCAGCAGCGCGGCGGAATGCGCGGCGGCGGTACGGCGCTCCGCCGCGGCCAGCGCCTTCACCGCGTCGGCTGGATCGTCCGCGAGAGCGAGCGTCCCCGCCGCCGTGGCGGAAGGGGAAGGAGAAGGGGGAGAGCCGGAAGGGGAGGCGGAGGTGCTCGGGGCCGGTCCGTCCGCCGGGGCGAGTGCCCGGACGTGTGCCGCGACCGCCGTACGCAACGGTGTCAGCGCCGCCGCCAGGTCGGGGTGCCGCTCCAGGACCGCGTCGTACTCGCCCAGCAGCGCCCGGCTGTCCCGCGCGGCGCGCAGCCGCCCGGTGTCCTCGGCCTTCTTCACCGCCGCGGGGTCGGGGCCCTCCGAGGAGCAGGCGGTCAGCAGCCCGCCTCCCACGGCGATGAGGGCATGCCTGCGTGTTGTCCCCGTGCGCCCCACGCGTCTCTCCTCGGGCTCGCGATGATCACCGCAGGCGAGCGTACCCGCGGGTCACCCTCCGGTGGACGGCAACACCCCTCGGGACCGGATACCCTTTGATCTGACACACGACGATCCCACAACAGCACACGCGGCCGAGGAGTCACCCGGATGAGCACCACCGAGAGCGAGAGGCTGCGCGTACTGCTGGAGCCGCTCGTCAGCGCGAAGGACCTCGATCTGGAAGAGGTCGAGGTGGCGCGGGCCGGCCGGCGCCGTGTGCTGAGGATCGTGGTCGACTCCGACGAGGGCGTGGACCTCGACGCGTGCGCCGAGCTGAGCCGTGACATCTCCGACGAGCTCGACGAGACCGACGCCATGGGCGAGGGCGAGTACCAGCTCGAAGTGACCTCCCCCGGGGCCGAGCGCCCGCTGACCGAGCGCCGCCACTACGTGCGCGCCGTCGGCAGGCTGGCCCGGTTCCAGCTCGACGAGGGCGACGAGTTCGTGGCCCGCATCCTCACCGTGGACGACGAAGGACTCGACCTCGAAGTGCCCGGTGTGAAGGGGCGCAAGCCCACCGCCCGGCGCGCCGAGTTCGCGCGGATCGCCAAGGCGCGCGTGGAGCTCGAGTTCAACCGCAAGGACAAGAAGGAAGAGGAGGCGTAGCCGTGGACATCGATGTGAAGCTCCTGAAGGGCTTGGCACAGGAGAAGGAGATCGCCTTCGACCTGCTGGTCGAGGCGATCGAGTCGGCCCTCCTCATCGCCTACCACCGCACCGACGGCAGCCGCCGCCAGGCCCGGGTCGTGCTGAGCCGGGACAACGGCCACGTCACGGTGTGGGCCAAGGAGGACGCGGCGGACCTGGAGGAGGGGCAGGAGGCCAAGGAGTTCGACGACACCCCGTCGGACTTCGGCCGGATCGCCGCCACCACCGCCCGCCAGGTCATCCAGCAGCGGCTGCGCGACGCCGAGAACGACGTCACCTTCGGCGAGTACGCGCGCCGCGAGGGCGACGTCGTCGCCGGCATGGTCCAGCAGGGCAAGGACCCCAAGAACGTGCTCGTCCGGCTGGACGACAAGATGGAAGCCATCCTGCCCGTGCAGGAGCAGGTCCCGGGCGAGCAGTACACCCACGGGCTGCGGCTGCGCACGTACGTCGTCCGGGTGGTCAAGGGCGTACGCGGGCCTTCGGTGACGCTGTCCCGTACCCACCCCAACCTCGTGCGCAAGCTCTTCGCGCTGGAGGTCCCCGAGATCGCCGACGGCTCCGTCGTGATCGAGGCGATCGCCCGCGAGGCCGGTCACCGTACGAAGATCGCCGTCCGGTCGACACGATCCGGTCTCAATGCCAAGGGCGCCTGCATCGGCCCGATGGGCGCCCGGGTCCGCAACGTCATGGCCGAACTGCTCGGCGAGAAGATCGACATCGTGGACTGGTCGGACGACCCGGCGGAGATGGTGGCCAACGCCCTGTCGCCCGCCCGGGTCAGCAAGGTCGAGGTCGTCGACCTCGGGGCCCGCTCCGCGCGGGTGACCGTGCCCGACTACCAGCTGTCGCTGGCGATCGGCAAGGAAGGGCAGAACGCCCGCCTGGCCGCCCGCCTCACCGGCTGGCGCATCGACATCCGGCCGGACACCGAGGAGCCGAGCGAGAGCGACGCCGAGACCGACCGGGGCCGTGACCGCGGCGGGGACTGGGACCGCGAGCGCGACGGCGGACCCGACCGGGACCGGGAGCGGGGCCGTACCGCGGACCGCGGCGGCGACCGGGGCAGGGGCTGAGTCGAACAGGAGCGGGGGCCGGCTCGGAGGAGACGGCCCCGCCCCGGCGATCTCCCGCGCCGCGGGAGATCGTTTTCGGTCGGAGTCGCCCGTCGGCGGGCGTTCGAATCCTGGCCCGGAGGGGTGAGGTCGGTGCGGGGAGGTAGACTTGAACGTGTCTGGCCGGACGAACGCCCGAGCCTGCCCTGAGCGAACGTGCGTGGGGTGCAGGGAGCGAGCGGCCAAGAACGATCTGCTGCGCATCGTGCTGGTCGGAGAACAATGTGTTCCCGATCAACGCGGTACGCTGCCCGGCCGGGGTGCGTATGTGCACCCCGCCTTGGTCTGTCTGGACCTGGCAGTCCGCCGCAGGGCGTTCTCCCGGGCCTTCAAGGCCCAGGGACCGTTCGACAGCGCGGAGCTGCGCGAAGCCGTCGAAGCCCTCGGGGCTACGACGGCGTCGTAGGAACACGGCACCACGAAAGACGTACGGCACGGAACCCCGTGCGGTTCAGGTACCTCGCGAGTTGGAAGTAGGTCGAGATTGCGATGAGCACTCGATGAGTACGCGATGAGTACGCCCATGAAGTAGCGACGGTCCGGCGGTAACCCGGACCTAAAAGGAGCGAAGTGGCTAAGGTCCGGGTATACGAACTCGCCAAGGAGTTCGGGGTTGAGAGCAAGGTCGTCATGGCCAAGCTCCAAGAACTCGGTGAATTCGTCCGTTCGGCGTCCTCGACGATCGAGGCGCCGGTTGTACGTAAACTGACCGACGCATTGCAGGGCCCCGGCGGCAACGCCGGCAAGGCCCCCGCGAAGCCGGGAGCGCCGCGCAAGGCGACCCCCGCGAAGCCCGGCGCACCCTCGCCGGCCCAGGCGGCACGTCCCGCCGCCCCCAAGCCCGGTGTCCCGGCCCCCAAGCCGGTCGTCGCCGAGGCCCCCAAGAGCAGCACGCCCCCCGCGTCCGCCGCACCGGCCCCCGGACCCCGTCCGCCGGCCCCCGCGACGCCCGCTCCGGCCGCGCCGAGGCCCGCCGCGGCCGCCAGGCCCGCGCCGGCCGTACCGGAGTTCACCGCGCCCCCGTCGGCCCCGGCCGCGGCACAGCAGCGTCCCGGTGCGACCCCCGGCCCCCGTCCGGCCGCCCGCCCCGCGGGTGGTCAGGCCGAGCAGCGCCAGGGTGAGCAGCGCCAGACCGAGCGTCCGGCGGACCGCCAGGGCGACCAGCGCCAGGGTGGCCGCCCCACGGGCGCCCGTCCCGGCCAGGCCCCGCGTCCCGGTGCCCGCCCCGCGGGCCCGCGTCCGGGCAACAACCCCTTCACCTCGGGTGGTTCCACCGGCATGGCGCGTCCGCAGACGCCCCGTCCCGGCGGCGCCCCCCGTCCCGGCGGTGCCGGAGCCCCCGGCGGCGCCCCGCGCCCGCAGGGTGCCGGCCAGGGTGGCCCCCGTCCGCAGGGCGGACCCGGCCAGTCCGGTCGTCCGTCCCCCGGCGGCATGCCCCGCCCGCAGCAGTCGGCACGCCCCGGTGGCGCGCCCGGCGGCGGCCCCGGCGGTAACCGTCCCAACCCGGGCATGATGCCGCAGCGTCCCGCTGCCGGTCCTCGTCCCGGTGGTGGTCCCGGCGGCGGTGGCCGCGGTCCCGGTGGTCCCGGCCGTCCGGCCGGTGCCGGCGGTGGCGGCGGTCGTCCCGGCGGTGGCTTCGCCGGTCGTCCGGCCGGTCCCGGCGGCGGTGGCGGCGGCTTCGCCGGTCGCCCCGGTGGCGGCGGCGGTGCCCCGGGTCGTCCCGGTGGCGGCGGTGGCTTCGGCGGTGGCGGCGGAGGCCGTCCCGGCTTCGGCGGCCGTCCCGGCGGCCCCGGTGGCCGTGGTGGCACACAGGGCGCGTTCGGCCGTCCCGGCGGGCCCGCCCGTCGCGGCCGCAAGTCGAAGCGGCAGAGGCGCCAGGAGTACGAGGCCATGCAGGCCCCGTCCGTCGGCGGTGTGATGCTGCCCCGTGGCAACGGCCAGAGTGTCCGGCTGTCGCGCGGTGCGTCGCTCACCGACTTCGCGGAGAAGATCAACGCCAACCCGGCGTCGCTCGTCGCCGTGATGATGAACCTCGGCGAGATGGTCACGGCCACGCAGTCGGTCTCCGACGAGACGCTCCAGCTTCTCGCCACCGAGATGAACTACGTGCTGGAGATCGTCAGCCCGGAGGAGGAGGACCGCGAGCTTCTCGAGTCCTTCGACATCGAGTTCGGCGAGGACGAGGGCGGCGAGGAGTTCCTCGTGTCCCGTCCGCCGGTCGTCACCGTCATGGGTCACGTCGACCACGGTAAGACCCGGCTGCTGGACGCGATCCGCAAGACGAACGTCGTCGCGGGCGAGGCCGGCGGTATCACGCAGCACATCGGCGCGTACCAGGTCGCCACCGAGGTCAACGGTGAAGAGCGCAGGATCACCTTCATCGACACCCCCGGTCACGAGGCGTTCACCGCCATGCGTGCCCGTGGTGCCAAGTCCACCGACATCGCGATCCTCGTGGTCGCGGCCAACGACGGTGTGATGCCCCAGACGATCGAGGCGCTGAACCACGCCAAGGCGGCCGACGTGCCGATCGTGGTCGCGGTCAACAAGATCGACGTCGAGGGCGCCGACCCGACCAAGGTGCGCGGACAGCTCACCGAGTTCGGGCTGGTGGCCGAGGAGTACGGCGGCGACACCATGTTCGTCGACATCTCCGCCAAGCAGGGTCTGAACATCGACAGCCTGCTGGAGGCCGTGATCCTCACGGCCGACGCCTCGCTCGACCTGCGGGCCAACCCGGAGCAGGACGCGCAGGGCATCGCGATCGAGGCCCACCTCGACCGCGGCCGCGGCGCCGTCGCCACCGTGCTCGTCCAGCGCGGAACGCTCCGCGTCGGTGACACGATGGTCGCCGGTGACGCGTACGGACGTGTCCGGGCGATGCTCGACGACAACGGCGACAACGTGGACGTGGCGACGCCGTCGACCCCCGTCCTGGTCCTGGGACTCACCAACGTCCCCGGTGCCGGCGACAACTTCCTGGTCGTCGACGACGACCGCACCGCCCGGCAGATCGCGGAGAAGCGCGCCGCCCGTGAGCGGAACGCGGCCTTCGCCCGCCGTGGCATCAGGTTCTCCCTGGAGAACCTGGACGAGGCCCTCAAGGCCGGCCTGGTGCAGGAACTCAACCTCATCATCAAGGGCGACGCGTCCGGTTCGGTGGAGGCTCTCGAGTCCTCGCTGCTCCAGCTCGACGTCGGCGACGAGGTCGACATCCGGGTGCTGCACCGCGGTGTGGGTGCGGTCACCGAGTCGGACATCGACCTGGCGATGGGCTCCGACGCCATCGTGATCGGCTTCAACGTGCGCGCCGCGGGGCGTGCCGCGCAGATGGCCGAGCGCGAAGGGGTGGACGTCCGGTACTACTCGGTCATCTACCAGGCGATCGAGGAGATCGAGGCGGCCCTCAAGGGCATGCTCAAGCCGGAGTTCGAAGAGGTCGAGCTCGGTACGGCGGAGATCCGCGAGGTCTTCCGCTCGTCCAAGCTCGGCAACATCGCCGGTGTCCTCATCCGGTCCGGCGAGGTCAAGCGCAACACCAAGGCGAGGCTCGTCCGCGACGGCAAGGTCATCGCGGAGGACCTCAACATCCAGGGTCTGCGCCGCTTCAAGGACGACGTCACCGAGATCCGCGAAGGGTTCGAGGGCGGTATCAACCTCGGCAACTTCAACGACATCAAGATCGACGACGTCATCGCGACGTACGAGATGCGCGAGAAGCCGCGAGGCTGACACGCGGCAGGTCCTGCCCGGCGGTGAACCGCCGGGCAGGCCTGGCGATCCGGGGCCGGTCGACGGGACGTATTTCCGTCGACCGGCCCCGGCCGCTGCGTTACGGTTCTGAATGTCCCTGCCAACTGTTGGCAGGCGCCTGAACCCGCACCGGCGGGACATCCGGATACGCATGTACGTGGGGACCCTGTCCTTCGATCTGCTCCTCGGCGACGTACGGTCGTTGAAGGAGAAACGCTCCGTCGTCCGCCCGATCGTCGCGGAGCTCCAGCGGAAGTTCGCGGTGAGCGCCGCGGAGACCGGCGACCAGGACGTCCACCGCAGGACGGAGATCGGCCTGGCGGTGGTGTCGGGGGACTGGACCCACCTCAGGGACGTCCTCGACCGGTGCGAACGCCTGGTCGCCGGGCACCCGGAGGTGGAGCTGCTGTCGGTACGACGGCGGCTGTACGGCGACGAAGACTGACTTGTACACCAGAGAACCGATAGGAAGAGTGACGGACCGGTGACCGACAACGCGCGGGCCCGCAAGCTGGCCGATCGCATCCAGGTCGTGGTCGCGGAGACCCTGGACCGGCGAATCAAGGACCCCCGACTCGGCTTCGTGACCATCACGGACGCCCGCGTCACCGGCGACCTGCGGGAGGCCACGGTCTTCTACACGGTCTACGGCGACGACGAGGAGCGCGCTGCGTCCGCGGCGGCCCTGGAGAGCGCCAAGGGCGTGCTGCGCTCCGAGGTGGGCCGGCAGACCGGGGTCCGCTTCACCCCGACGCTGGCCTTCGTCCCGGACGCCCTCCCGGACAACGCCCGCACCATAGAGGACCTCCTCAACAAGGCGCGGGCGAAGGACGCGGAGGTACGGGAGGTGTCGACCGGCAAGACGTACGCGGCCGGCGCGGACCCGTACCGCAAGCCGGAGGGCTCCGACGATGAGCCGGGCGCTGCTGAGCCGGGCGCTGCTGAGCCGGGCGCCGACGAGGCCGCCGACGACATCGCCGCCGCCGACTCCCGTACCGGCACCTCCACCGCCACCGACGAGGACGGCTCCGCCAAGGAATGACTGACCAGACCACCACACCCGACGGGCTTGTCATCGTGGACAAGCCGTCGGGTTTCACTTCGCACGACGTCGTCGCCAAGATGCGGGGGATCGCCAGGACCCGCCGCGTCGGCCACGCCGGCACGCTCGACCCCATGGCGACGGGCGTCCTCGTCCTCGGCGTGGAACGGGCCACGAAGCTCCTCGGCCACCTCGCGCTGACCGAGAAGGAGTACCTCGGTACGATCCGGCTCGGCCAGGACACCGTCACCGACGACGCCGAGGGCGAGATCCTCACGTCCACCGACGCGTCGGCCGTCACCCGTGAGGGGATCGACGCGGGGGTCGCGGCCCTCACCGGACCTCTCATGCAGGTGCCGTCCAAGGTGAGCGCCATCAAGATCAACGGCAAGCGGTCGTACGCGCGCGTGCGCGGCGGCGAGGAGTTCGAGATCCCGGCCCGCCCGGTGACCGTCTCCTCGTTCAAGGTGTACGACGTGCGCGAGGCCGTCGCCGACAACGGCACCCCCGTCGTCGACCTCGTCGTCTCCGTCGTCTGCTCCTCGGGGACGTACATCCGCGCCCTCGCCCGCGACCTGGGCGCGGGCCTCGGGGTCGGCGGCCACCTCACGGCGCTGCGCAGGACCCGGGTGGGCCCCTACGCGCTGGACGCGGCGCGGACGCTGGACCAGCTCCAGGAGGAGCTGACCGTCATGCCCGTCGCGGACGCGGCGGCGGCGGCGTTCCCGCGCTGGGACGTGGACGAGCGGCGTGCGCGGCTGCTGCTCAACGGGGTGCGGCTGGACATACCGGAGTACGGGACGGGGCCGGTCGCGGTGTTCGGGCCCGGCGGGGGGCTGCTGGCGCTCGTGGAGGACCAGCAGGGGAAGACGAAGAGCCTCGCGGTCTTCGGCTGAGGCGTCGTCGCTCCCGCGCCGGGGCTTGGTGTCGGGGCCTTCGCGCCGGACCTCGTAACGGACCTCGTGCAGGGCGCCGGCGCCGGACATACCGTGGGGCGGCCGGGCACGCCCGGCCGTCCCACGATCCCCCTCCGGGAAGGGTCTATCCACCTCAGGCCTCCGCGTCACCCCTTCGGCGGGGCGCGTGGGGTGTGCGGCGGGAGCATCGAGGGGCGCGTTCTTCCCGGGAAGCCGTCTCGCGGGTGCCGGGAGGACCCGTGGACCTCGGTGCCGATGCGGGGGGCGGGCCCCGGGCATGGCAGTCTTAGAGCTGCGTAATCCGGCAATCACGTACACAGTTTCGGGCGAGGAGCGGTCACAGTGCAGCGCTGGCGTGGCTTGGAGGACATCCCCCAGGACTGGGGGCGCAGCGTCGTCACCATCGGCTCTTACGACGGCGTGCACCGCGGACACCAGCTGATCATCGGCCGGGCCGTGGAGCGGGCGCGGGAGCTGGGGGTGCCGTCGGTCGTCGTGACCTTCGACCCGCACCCCAGCGAGGTCGTGCGCCCCGGCAGCCACCCGCCGCTGCTCGCACCGCACCACCGGCGCGCGGAGCTGATGGCGGAGCTGGGGGTGGACGCGCTGCTGATCCTGCCGTTCACGGTCGAGTTCTCGAAGCTGTCCCCGGCCGACTTCATCGTGAAGGTCCTGGTCGACAAGTTGCACGCCCGCGCGGTCATCGAGGGCCCGAACTTCCGCTTCGGGCACCGGGCGGCCGGGAATGTCGCGGTGCTCTCGGAGTTGGGGGCGACGTACGACTACGAGGTCGAGGTCGTCGACCTCTACGTCACCGGCGACGCGGGGGGCGGCGAGCCGTTCTCGTCCACGCTGACGCGCCGCCTGGTCGGCGAGGGGGACGTGGCGGGCGCGGCGGAGATCCTGGGCCGCCCGCACCGCGTCGAGGGCATCGTGGTGCGGGGGGCGCAGCGGGGGCGCGAGCTGGGCTACCCGACGGCGAACGTGGAGACGCTCCCGCACACGGCGATCCCGGCGGACGGGGTGTACGCGGGGTGGCTGACGGCGGCGGGGGAACGGATGCCGGCGGCGATCTCGGTGGGCACGAATCCGCAGTTCGCCGGGACGGAGCGGACGGTGGAGGCGTACGCGATCGATCGCGTGGGGCTGGATCTGTACGGGTTGCACGTGACCGTGGACTTCTTGTCGTACGTGCGGGGGCAGCAGAAGTTCGACTCCATCGAGGGGTTGTTGGTGGCGATCGGGGACGACGTGAAGCGCGCCCGCGAACTCTTGGACGCGGCGTAGCGCCAGGCTTTTTGTCCTCAATCGCCGGACGGGCTCGATGGTGCCCGCTGCGGCCCGGATCTGATCCTCGGCTTGTCGCCGGGGGTCGGCCAGGGGCCATGTCCTGCACTGCATGTTTTACGTCGCGCTCACCAAGCTGTGCTGATTAACCCCCGTCACGCGACACAAAACACGCTCTACGTTCCGGACACGACCCCTGCCCGCCCCCCTTCCAGGCGCGCGTACAGGCAATTCCAGCCCGTCCGGCGTTTGAGGACATCGGTGACCGCATCGGTCACGACCCGCGCAACCCCTCTCAAGCCCGTCCGGCGCTTGAGGACGTCTTTGACCCGCACGGGCAACGGGCCCGAGCCACACCCAGCCCGTCCGGCGCTTGAGGACATCTTTGAGCCGCGCTCGCGCACCGGGCAGGCGCCACCATCCAGCCTGTCCGGCGATTGAGGGTGGGCTACTGCGTCCAGTGGCAGGCCACCTGGGCGTCCGTGGCGCCTGACAGGATCGGGAGCGTCCTTGTTCGGCAGGCGTCCGCGACCGCGTCCGCCTCGCCGGAGGCCAAGACCTGGCAGCGCGCGTGGAAACGACACCCCCCGGGGATCCGGGCCGGGTCCGGGGGCTCGCCCGCGAGGATGACCGGGTCACCGGGGGACTCGGGGAGCACGGACAACAGGGCCCGGGTGTAGGGGTGTCGGGGCGCGGTCAGGACAGCCTCCACCGGCCCCGTCTCCACGATCCGCCCCAGATACATCACCGCCACCCGGTCCGCGATGTTCCACGCCAACCCCAGGTCGTGCGTCACGACCAGCGCGGACAGGCCCAGTTCGTCGCGCAGCGACAGCAGGAGCGCCAGGATCTCGCCGCGTACGGACGCGTCCAGGGACGCCACCGGCTCGTCCGCGACGAGGAGTTCGGGTTCCAGGACCAGCGCGCCCGCGATGACGACGCGCTGCCGCTGCCCCCCGGACAGTTCGTGCGGGTAGCGCAGGAAGAACCGCTCCGGCGGCCGCAGCCCCGCCCGCGAGAGCGCCGACGCGACCGCCTCGCGCTCGTCGCCCGCGTACCCGTGGATGCGCAGGCCCTCCGCGACCGCGTCGTACACGGTGTGGCGGGGGTTGAGGGAGCCGCTGGGGTCCTGGAGGACCAGTTGGACCCGCTTGCGGTACGCCTTGAGCGCGCGCGACGTGTGGGTGAGCGTCTCGCCCGCGAAGGTGACGTGCCCGGACGTGGGCGTCACCAGGCCGAGGAGGGTGCGCGCCAGCGTCGTCTTGCCGCAGCCGGACTCGCCGACCAGGGCGACGATCTCGCCGGGGGCGATGTCGAGGTCGACCCCGTCGACCGCGCGCGCGGGCGCCCCGCCGCGCCGGCCGGGGAAGGTGACGTGCAGGTCCGTTGCGGAGAGCAAAGGGGCCGTGGTGGTCGTGGGGGCGGTGGTCATGGGTGGCTCCTCAGGAGGCCGGGGGAGCGCCTCACGCCGGGTCCAGGTCGGGGGTGGAGTCGGCGGCGGCGGACGGGTCGGCGGCCCCCGGGTCCGCGGCGGCCCTCGGGTCCGCGGCGGCCGCCGGGTCGGCCGAGGCCGCGCGGGCGGCGGCGGCCGGCCCCGGGTCCGCGGCGGTCCCGGACCCCGGAGCACCGACGGACCCCACAAGAACGCACGCCGCCCGCCGCCCCGCCCCCGCCTCCCGTAGCGCCGGGTCGTCCTCCGCGCACGAGTCGAGCGCGACCGGGCAGCGCGGATGGAACGTACAGCCTCCCGGCAGTGCCGAGGGGTCCGGTGGGTCGCCCGGAAGGCCGCGCGGGGCCCGCCGGGAGGCGGGGTCGCCGATACGGGGGAACGCGGCCGACAGCGCCCGGCCGTACGGGTGCGCGGCCGTGTCGTACACCGCCCGCGCCGGGCCCTCCTCCACGACGCGTCCCGCGTACATCACGGCGAGCCGGTCGCAGGTGTCCGCGAGGACGGTCAGGTCGTGGCTGATCATCATCAGGCTGATGCCCTGGTCGGCGACCAGCCGTTCGATGAGGCGCAGGATCTGCGCCTGGATCATCACGTCCAGCGCGGTGGTCGGCTCGTCGGCCACGATCAGCCGGGGATCGCACGCCAGGGCCATCGCGATCATGACGCGCTGGCGCTGCCCGCCGGACAGCTCGTGCGGGTAGGCGCTCGCCCGGGCGGCGGGCAGCCCGACCTGTTCGAGCAGGTCGGCGGCGCGGCGCCGGGCGGCCGCCGGGGTGGCGTGCTGGTGCAGCACCACCGGTTCGGCGATCTGGTCGCCGATCCGGTGCACCGCGTTGAGCGAGTGCATCGCGCCCTGGAAGACGATCGACGCCCCCGCCCACCGGACGGCGCGCAGCCGCCCCCACTTCATGGTGAGGACGTCCTCGCCGTCGAGGAGGATCTCGCCGGTCAGCTTCGCCGAGGCGGGCAGCAGGCGCAGCAGCGCCAGGGCCAGGGTGGACTTGCCGCAGCCCGACTCACCGGCGATGCCGAGCTTCGTACCGGCCGCGACGGTCAGGTCGACGCCGCGTACGGCCGCCGCGCCGGAGGCGTAGGTGACGTGGAGATCCTTGATCTCCAGGAGGGCGGGGGAGGGAGTGGTGGTCAACGGGGCGCCCCTAGCTTGGGGTTGAGCACGGCCTCGACGGTCCGGCCGCAGAGTGTGAAGGCGAGCGCGACGCACGCGATCGCGATGCCGGGCGGCGCGAGGTACCACCAGTGCCCGGAGGAGACGGCGCCCGCCTCCCGCGCGTCCTGGAGCAGGCCGCCCCAGGAGACGACGGTGGGGTCGCCGAGCCCGAGGAAGGCGAGGGTGGCCTCGGTGAGGATCGCGCTGGAGATGCCGAGGGTGGTCTGGGCGAGCACCAACGGCATGACGTTGGGCAGCACATGGCGTGTCATGACGTGCCGGTGGCCGCCGCCCAGCGCCCGGGCCCGCTCGATGTACGGCCGGGACTCGATGGCGATGGTCTGCGCCCGTACGAGCCGTGCCGTCGTCGGCCAGCTGGTGACACCGATCGCCACGACGATCGTCCAGATGGACCGGGACATCACGGTCGCCAGCACGATCGCGAGGACCAGGGTGGGCATCACCAGGAACCAGTCGGTGATCCGCATGATGACGGTCGAGTACCACCGCCCGTAGTGCCCGGCGATGATGCCGACCAGGGTCCCGATGGCGACGGACAGGGCCGCCGCGAGCAGCCCGACGGTGAGCGAGATGCGGGAGCCCCAGACCAGCAGGCCGAGGAGGGACCGTCCGAACTGGTCGGTTCCCAGGGGGAATTGGCCGCTCGGTGACTCCAGTGCCGTC
The DNA here is from genome assembly GCF_011694815.1 of Streptomyces liangshanensis. NCBI lineage: Bacteria > Bacillati > Actinomycetota > Actinomycetes > Kitasatosporales > Streptomycetaceae > Streptomyces > Streptomyces liangshanensis. Next base: position 2,072,611 of record NZ_CP050177.1, on the reverse strand, counting down.
CCGGGCGCGTGGGTCACGCTCTGCACGTCGTCGCCGACGAGCAGCGGCGCGAGGAGGGCCATCAGGGCGATCAGCGCGAGAGCCGTGAGGCCGAGGAGCCCGGACCGGTGCGTACGGTACTGCCGCCAGAAGCGGGCCACCGACGCGCGCCGCCGGGCCCGGGCGAGCGCGGCCGCGGACGGCAGGGAGGGGCCCGGCGCGGCAGGGAGCGGAGGGGTCTTCTCCAGTGTCATCGGCCCACCCGGGGATCGAGCAGCGGATAGAGCAGGTCGGCGAGCAGGTTCATCAGGATCATCGCGCCGGCGAAGACGACGAACAGGCCCTGTACGAGCGGGAGATCGGGCACGCTGAGCGCTTGGTAGAACAGGCCGCCGAGCCCCGGCCAGGAGAACACCGTCTCGACGAGGATCGAACCGGCCGCCACATGGCCCAGGTTGATGAACACCATCGTGACCGTGGGCAGCAGGGCGTTGGGCACGGCGTGCCGGCGCCGGACGAGATCGTCCCGCAGGCCCTTCGCCCGGGCCGTCGTCAGGTAGTCGCCGCCCATCTCGTCCAGCAGGGACGAGCGCATGACGAGGAGCGTCTGCGCGTACCCGACGGCGACCAGCGTGACGACGGGCAGCACCAGGTGGTGGGCGACGTCGGCCACGTACCCGAAACCGCTCGAACTGCCCGACGACATACCGCCGGTGGGGAACATCCCGGGGATCGGGCCCATCCCGACGGAGAAGACGATGATCAGCAGCAGGCCCAGCCAGAAGGACGGCACGGACCAGAGGGTCAGCGCCACGCCCGTGTTGATCCGGTCGCCGAGGCCGCCGTTGCGCCAGGCCGTGCGGGTGCCGAGCCAGAGGCCGAGCGCCGAGTAGATCACCACGGCGACCCCCATGAGCAGCAGGGTCGCGGGCAGCTTCTCGGCGATCAGCTCACCGACGGGCGCGCGGAACTGGTACGAGGTGCCGAGGTCCCCGGTCAGGGCGTGGGCGCAGTAGTCGGTGAACTGCCGCCACATGGGCAGGTCGAGGCCGAACTGCTTGCGCATCGTGGCCAGTTGCGCGGCCGACGTCGGCACGCCCCGGGTCATGGCCTTCACCGGGTCACCGGGGATGATCCGGAACAGGAAGAAGCTGGTGACCAGCACGGCGATCAGCGAGACGACCGCGCCGCCCAACTTGCCCGCCGTGTAGAGGAGATAGGCGGTCGCGGTGCCGGAGGAGCGGCGGTCCGCCGTGTCCGACGGCCCGGTCCTGCCCGGGCCGTCGGCGGCGTCCCGCGCCACACCGGGGGTGCTTGCGGTACTCATGGGTTATTCACGGTCTTCCGCGGTGGAACGGCGACGCATCGCGACGAAGACCCCGAGGGCGGCCACGAGCACCACGAAGGCTCCGATCCCGATCACCACACCGGTGGAGGACGAACTGTCCGAGCTGCCGCCGCCATCGGCCGGTACCGCGGACCACCAGCTCCAGTAACCGTCCTGGCCCCAGAGGTTGCCGGCGGCCTCCGGCATCGTCGTGATGGACTTGATCTGGTCCGTACGGTACGCCTCGACGGCGTTCGGGTAGGCCATGACGTTCATGTACCCGGTGTCGTACAGCCGCGACTCCAGCTGCTTGACGAGCTCCGCGCGCCGGGCCGGGTCGTACTCCGCGAGCTGTCGCCCGTAGAGCTCGTCGTACGTCTTGTCGCAGATGAAGTTGTCCGTGGCGGCGCTGTCCTTGGGCGTGGCGGGCAGCGCGTCGCACGTGTGGATGGAGAGGACGTAGTCGGGATCGGGGTTGACGGACCAGCCGTCGAAGGCCAGGTCGTAGTCACCGGCGAGCCACGGGTCCGACACGTTGTCGAGGCACTCGACCTCCAGCCCGACGCCCAGCTCGCCCCACCACTCCTGGAGGTACTTGCCGACGGCCTTGTCGTTGGGGTCGGTGGCGTGGCACAGGATGCGGAGGTCGAGCGGCTTGCCGTCCTTGCCGACGCGCTTGCCGGAGCTGTTCTTCTTGTAGCCCGCCCGGTCGAGAACGGCGGCCGCCGCGGCCGGGTCGTACGTCAGCGCCTGGTCGGGGGAGGGCTGCCAGAAGTACGAGCCGAAGCGCGGCGGGATGTACCCCTGGCCCTCCACGGCGTGCCCCTGGAAGACCTTGTCGACGATGGTCTTGCGGTCGACAGCCCGGAACAGCGCCTCCCGTACCGCCGGATCGAGCAGCGCCGGGTTGCCGTTGCCGAACTTCTTGCCGTCCTTCGAGCGGGCGCCCGGGTTGGTGGCGAGGGCGTAGAAGCGGCGTCCCGGCGCGTCGTTGACCTTGATGTCGGCGGTGGCCTTGAGCGAAGCGGCCTGCGCCGGGGTGAGGTTGGGGACGAACGACACCTCGCCCTTGCGCAGCGCGGCGACGGCCGCGTCCCCGTCCTTGTAGTACTTCAGGACCAGCTCGTCGAACTTGGGCGCGCCGCGCCAGAAGGTCTTGTTCGGCTTGAGCTTGATGTACTGGTCGACCTTGAAGTCGGTGATGACAAAAGGCCCGTTGCCGACGATCGGAAACGTCTTGTCGTTGTTGAACTTGGAGAAGTCGCCGACCTTCTCCCAGATGTGCTTGGGCACGATCGGCACGTCGAGCGCGGTCATCGTGGCCTGCGGCTTGTTCAGCTCGATGACGAGCGTCCGCGGGTCCGGGGCCGTCACCTTCTTGAAGTTGGAGGTGAAACTGCCGTTGGCGGTCGCCGCGTTCTCGTCCGTCATCATCTTGTTGAACGTCCAGGCGGCGTCCTCCGCGGTCGCCTGCCGCCCGTCCGACCACTTCGAGTTGTCGCGGATGGTGAACGTCCACGTGAGCTTGTCCGCCGACGGCTTCCACGCGGTGGCGAACCCCGGGATCGTGTGCGCGTCCTTGGGGTCGTAGTTCGTCAAGTACTCGTAGGTCAGGCGGTGGACCGTCGTACCGAGCAGCGTCTGGGACAGGAACGGGCTGAGGGAGTCGACACTCTGGCTGACCGCGACGGTCAGGACCTTCCCGCCGTCGGCGGCCCGCGCCTGCTGGGGTGCCGGGAGCAGGGGGTTGAACGGGATCACGGTCCCGGCCACGAGCGCGCCGCACACGGCGCCGGAAGCCAGGAGCAGGCGGAATCGGGAGGAGGAAGGGGAGGAGGAGTGGGAGAAGCGGGAGGAGCGGGAGGAGTGCCTCAGGGGCTGTCGCGTCGGGCGTGGGGGAACGCTGTGGACCATGGGACGGTGACCTCGTGTCATCACTCGCACGGAGAAGCCGGGTGGATTCTGGATCGCCAACTGGTGAAGCGCAGGTCTACCAGCGCTCGTCCGGCCGCGTCAACGGCGTCCCGCACCCGGTGTGGGCTGCGGGAATGCCGAGACGGAATGCCGAGAGGGTCCGCTCCCGAACACGGAGCGGACCCTCATTGGTATCTACCTCTGCCGCCTCACTGCTGAGGCGCTGGCGGCGCCTGCGGAGGCTGCTGCCAGGCCGGCGGCACACCGGGCGCTGCCTGCGGGGGCCCTGGCTGCGGAGGATGGTGCCCGGGCTGCTGCTGCGGCGACGGGGGCGGCGGCTGGTGGGGAGCCTGCTGGTGCGGGGGCTGCTGTCCCGGCTGGGGGTGGGGTTGGGGCTGGGGTTGCGGGACCTGCTGGTGCGGGGGTTGCTGGGGCGCGTACTGCGGGGGGTACTGCTGCTGTGCGTACGGTTGTTGGGGATACGCCTGCTGCGGCGGGTACGGTCCGCCCTGCGGCGGTTGGCCCTGCTGCGGCTGGCCCTGGCCGCCCGGACCCGGCATCGGCGGCGCGTACTGCGGCGGCGGGCTGTTGCCGTCCGACGTCCACAACCCCTGCGCCTGCTGCGCCCGCGCGAAGTCCTCGGCGACCAGCGCGGAGAGGTGGAAGTACGCCTCGCGCGTCTTCGGCCGCATCATGTCGAGGTCCACCTCGGCGCCCGCCGCGAGGTGCTCGTCGAACGGCACCACGACGACCCCGCGGCAACGGGTCTCGAAGTGCTGCACGATGTCGTCGACCTTGATCATCTTCCCGGTCTCGCGGACCCCGGAGATGACGGTGAGGGACCGCTGCACCAGATCGGCGTAGCCGTGCGCCGACAGCCAGTCGAGCGTCGTGGAGGCGCTGCTGGCCCCGTCCACCGACGGCGTCGAGATGATGATCAGCTGGTCGGCGAGGTCCAGCACCCCGCGCATCGCGCTGTAGAGCAGACCGGTGCCGGAGTCCGTCAGGATGATCGGGTACTGCTTGCCGAGCACCTCGATCGCGCGCCGGTAGTCCTCGTCGCTGAACGCCGTCGAGACCGCGGGGTCCACGTCGTTGGCGATGATCTCCAGACCGGAGGACGCCTGCGACGTGAAGCGCCGGATGTCCATGTAGCTCTGGAGGTACGGGATCGCCTGGACCAGGTCGCGGATGGTCGCCCCGGTCTCGCGCCGCACGCGGCGGCCGAGCGTGCCGGCGTCCGGGTTGGCGTCGATCGCCAGGATCTTGTCCTGCCGCTCGGTGGCCAGCGTCGACCCCAGCGCGGTGGTGGTCGTGGTCTTGCCGACACCGCCCTTGAGGCTGATGACCGCGATCCGGTAGCAGGAGAGCACCGGCGTGCGGATCAGTTCGAGCTTGCGCTGCCGCTCGGCCTCGGCCGCCTTGCCGCCGATCTTGAAGCGGGAGGCGTTGGACGGGTTGCGGCTGCTCTTCGCCTTCGGCTTGGTGTTGCGCAGGAGCCGGTCGGAGGACAGCTCGACGGCGGCGGTGTAGCCGAGCGGGGCGCCCGGCACGGACCGCTCGCGGTGGTCGTGCGACACGGCGGACGGCCAACCGGCCCCGGCCCGCGGGTCGGTGGGAGGGGTGGCCTGCGGCTGCGGGTGAGGCTGGGGCTGGTGCACCTGCTGCGGGGGGATGTACGGAGTCGCCTGCTGCGGCTGGGGCTGGGGCTGCGTGGGCGGCTGCGGTACGGGGCCCGGCTGGGCGGGGTAGTCGGGGTGCGGGAACCCGTAGCCGGCCTGCGGGGGCACGGCCGCGTGCGGGTACGGGCCGGGCTGCCCCTGCTGGGGGAAGCCGTAGCCGGGCTGCGGGGGGTGGGCGTTCGGCCCGGGCTGTCCTTGCTGGGGGAAGCCGTAACCGGCTTGCGGGGGTACGGCGTTTGGGCTGGGGGTGGCGGGGGCTCCCGGTTGCTCTGTCTGTGCCTGCTGCGGGAAGCCGTAACCGGCCTGTGCGGGAACGGCGTTCGGGCCGGGGGTGGCGGGGGCTTGGGGTGCGGGGGCTCCCGGTTGGCCGGGCTGTCCTTGTTGGGGGAAGCCGTAACCGGCTTGCGGGGGTACGGCGTTCGGGCCGGGGGTGGCGGGGGTCTGGGGTGCGGGGGCTCCCGGTTGGCCGGGCTGTCCTTGTTGGGGGAAGCCGTAACCGGCCTGTGCGGGAACGGCGTTCGGGCCGGGGGCGGCCGGGTCATGGGGTGCGGGGGCTCCCGGCTGTCCCTGTTGCGGGAAGCCGTAACCCGTCGGCGGGGGCGGGATGTTCGGGCCGGGCGCGGCGGCCGGGCCGGGCTGTCCCGGCCGCGGGAAGCCGTACCCGCTCGTGTCCTGGTGCGGCTGCGCGGGCCAGCCGTACGGCGGCTGGGGCGCGGGGGCTTGCGCCTGTCCGGGTACGGGCCACTGCGGCGCGGCCGCCGGTGCGGCGGGCTGGAACGCGGGCGGCAGCGGAGGCAGCGCGACCGCGTCGGGGGCGGCCGGGGGCTGCGCGGTCTGCGGCGACCAGGGCGGCCCGGTCGCGGGGGCTGGGGGAGCGGCGCCGACCGGCGCGGCGGGGGCGTCCTGCGGTGCCGGTACGGCGGGGGCCGGATCGCCCTCCGGGGCGACCGCGTCACCGTCGGCGGGCGTTTCCTGCCCGGCCTCGGGCGCCGCTTCGGCCGGGGCCTCGGCCTGGACCGTACCGTCGGGCGACTCGCCCGCGTTCGCGCCGTCCGAGGAGTCGGCGCCCGTGCTGTCAGCGGCCGCCGCGGCCTTCGCCGCGTCGCGTGCGGCGAACTCGCGCTTGAGCGCGCTGGGAGAGAACCGCATCGTCGCGCCGCTCTCCACGTCACCGCCACCGAAGGGTTCCGCGGCGGCGGCCGGGCCGGAAGCCTCGGCGGGAGCGGTCGGGGCCGCCGGTCCGGGTTCGGACGTCTGTGCGGCGGACGGGTCGGGCCCGAGCTCCGGAGCGCCGGTCGCGTCCTGGCCTCCGGCCTGGCCGGAGGCCTGCGCCTGGGCGGGAACCGGGGCCGGACCGGTGGCGGGACCACCGTCCGGGGCCGCCGGGGCCGCCGGGGCCGCCGGGGCCGTCACGCTCTCGCGCTCGGCCGGGTCGGGACCGGCCGCCGCGACCGCGTCCGGCCCGGGCGTCACGGCCGCCGCGCCCGCGGGCCCGCCGGTTGCCCCCGCAGGGGCGGCGACCGGACCGGGACCAGGAGCCGGGACGGCGGCCGGCCCGGGGCCGGGAACGCCGGCCGCGACCGGACCCGCGGCAGGAGCCGCACCGTCGGCCGGACCTGCGGCGGAAGCCGCCACGTCGGCAGGACCCGGGGCGTCAGGTGCCGTACCTGGATCCGACCCCGACCCCGTACCCAGCGCGGGCGCGGGTGCCGGAGGCGCAATCGTCCAGCCGGGCTCGAAGCCGCTCCCCGTCGGCAGCCCCGGCACCGCCACCGGCGGGCCCACCGGGGGCGGAGGCGGCGTGGGCTCGTGCGCGGGCGGCGGCCCCGCCGTCCCCGCCCCGCCGGACGTCTCCCCCGGCGTGTTCTGCGTGTACCAGGCGGGAGGGGTGTAGTCGATGGTGAACTCACCCGTCACCTCGGGCTCCGCGTCGGACTGATCGTCCACGGGCGGCCGGTCCCAGCCTCCGCGGATCTCGTCCCGATCGCCGTTCACTTTGCCTCCTGAGGTGGTCGAGCACCCTTGTGCCGTGGTGGGCGGGGGCGGTCGTACCTGGTGTCCGGTCCGGCCGGCTCTCCCCCTGGGCCCGTCAGGACCCGGTGACGCGGCATACGTGCCTGTCGGTTCTCCTCCCGCGCCGCCGCCCACCCTAATCGTCCCCGGTGTCACTCCGGCAGGGCGGACGGGTCAGCCGGCGAGCGGCCCGTACGCCACGCCTGCCCCCAAGTGAACACGTAACCAACCCAGGTGCGTACAGCGATCGGTCAAATCGGTACATCTGCCTGCGAGATCACGACAGAACCCGCACAGAACGGGCGTACGAAGGCGACTTCGGACCGCACGCCCCGCACGGCGGAGGGGCACGCCCCCGGACGGAGCGTGCCCCTACCTGTTACCCGCTGTTCGCCGCCCGTCCCGGTCCGCCGGGCTCAGCGCAGATCGAACTCCCCGTCGCGCGCCCCGAGGACAAAGGCGCGCCACTCGGCCTCGGTGTACCTCAGCACGGTGTCCGGGTCCACGGACGAGCGCATGGCGACGGCGCCTTCCGGCAGATAGGCGATCTCGACGCGCTCCTCGTCCGCACTGGTGCCGGGCGCGCTGTGCCACTCGACGCCCGAGATGTCCAGGGCATACAGCTCGTCCTTCTCCTGCGCGCTCCCCATGAGACAAGCTTCCTTTCGGTGACGGCCCGTTGACGACCTCTTCCGGCTCGTCCGGTTCTTCCGGCATCTTAGGACGGCCCGGTAAGACTCCGCGACGGCGCGATTACAGCGCGTACCGGCCGGGTAGGAAGAACGGTCGTCCGGGCCGCGACGCGCCCGGACCCCGGTCAGTCCATCCGGCGGGCCACGCCCAGCAGCCCCGTCTCCGCGTCCGTCGCACTGGTCATCACCCAGTGGTGCTCACGCCCCGCGCACCAGAGCGTGACGCCGTCAGCCAGCGTGGGCAGCGCGTCGCTCTCGGCGCTCGACAACCCCAGGATCCGGCCGACCTGTTCGGCCTCCTGCGGCGAGACCCGCTGCACGCCCACGAGCGTCGAGCCCCGCATCAACCGCGGTGCCACCGGGCTCATGTACGGCAGCAGGGTCATCACCGACTGCCACGGCGACGACACCACCCGGCCGCGCGGCGGGCGCATCCCGCAGTCCCTGATCACCACCACCGGACTGCCGACCGACGCGCCCATGGGCGGCACCCGGCCCACCTCGTGCAGGGTGATGCAGTCCAGGCCCGCGCCCGCGGCCTGCGCCAGCAGCGTCCACGCCTGGGCGCGCCCCGTCTCGACCGCGACCCGCGCGCCGGTGCCCGCCGCGCGCAGCGCCAGCACCTGGGCCGTCCACAGGCCCCCGACCAGCAGCACGTCGTACGGGGTCGAGCGGTGGAAGCCCACCATCTGCGGGCGCCCCTCGGCGTCGTCGCCGATCACCACCCCGTCGTCCCCGACGGGCAGCGACAGCGCGCCGAGGTGGTCCAGCGCGATGGTGTGTCCCGCGTGGTGCGGGCCGCGCAGCCCCCGCAGGCCCCGCTTCGTACCGTTGCCCGCTCTCATCGCGCGCCTCCCAGCGGCAGGGTGGCCAGCACCCCGGGCAGCTGCTCGCGGTCCAGCCGTACCAGACCGACCTTCGCGTGCCGTGCGGCCTGCTCCAACGTCCGCCGCACGCGCACCAGTTCGGTGTCCGAGCCACCGGTGATCCGTACGTGCCCGCCGATCGACATCGTCCCGCGGTGCGCGCCGGGGCGCAGGGTGACACTGAACGTGGTGGCGAACGCGGGGGCCGAGGTCAGCAGTGCCACCAGCTTGGGCAGCGGAGTCGCCCCGCGCCCCAACTCGGGCCAGCGGCCCACGGCGTAGGTGGTGTGCCAGCGGTCGTCGCACCGCCAGACGCGGGCGGTCTCCGCGGTACGGCGCCGTGCCGCCGCGTCCGGCCGACCGGCGCGGGCCGACAGCGCGGGGCTGGCGCACGCGGAGGTCGCCATCGCGGAGTTGAGCTCCTCCTGGTCCAGGACGACGGCCCGGAACCCGGCCCCGGTGATCCGGCTGGCGACGTGGTCCGCCACCCGTACCAGGCACCGCTGGGCCCCTTCGACGCCGCCTCCGCGCGCGTCCACGGCCTCCCGGCACAGCTCGGGGTCCAGCTTGACCGCCACCCAGCTGAGCCGCAGCGCGGGCGCGCCGGTCTGCTCCTGGAGAGGCGCGTACGACAGCCGGGCCACCGCCTGCTGGGGCAGGTGCGGCGCGGGCGCCGAACGCACCTGCTGCACCAACTGCACCGATTCCACGGTGATGTCGTCGACCGTGAGGGCGTCGGCCAGCAGGGTGAGCGGCAGGGACCGCGCGCCGAACACCGGGCGCAGCCCGTCGCCGCTGGCCTCCACCCGTACCACCACGGTCAGGAACGTCCCGTCGCCGAGCATCCCGACCGTCCGGCGGTTCCGGTCGACATAGGTGAAGGGACGGAATCCCGGCACACTCTCCACGACGGGCGCGAGCGCGGGGTCGACGTCGGGGCCGCACGGCTCGGCGGGCCGGTTCCGCGCACGCAGCGCGCGGGCCGTCGACAGCCAGTCCTGTACGGCATGGCCCCGGCGGCGCGCCACGGCGACCAGCACCAGCACACTCGCCACGGTTACGGCCGGGACGAGCCAGAGGCCGCCGAGCGCGAGGCCGATCCCCGTCAGCGCGAGGGCGACCTCCACCAGCACCAACTGCCGCAGCTGGAAAGGCCCGAGGTGGCCGGCCCGGGGCCGGGAGCGCAGCGTCGTCCTCGCGGGGGCGACACCGGGCGATGCGCTCGCGGCGCCCGCCTCCGCGCGCCTGCCGCGCCGCCGGCCGGCGGGAGCGGGTACCCGCGCGGTGCTCCGTCCGTCGCGCTCGCGCGTCGCCGTACTCATCGCCGCCGTGCCCCCTTGCGCCGTAACTGCCATCCACCCATGGGCGTTGACCGGTCGATCACCCTACCTGAGCGGTCGGACGTCGGCGTCAGCATGCATAGTAGGGGGCCGGCGCGACACACAGGTCCTTCCGGCGCACGAGGGAACCCGGTCGCTCAGTGGGGGAAGAGGGACAGCGGACAGATGGCATCACGACGGGACGAACTCAACGCCTACACCTTCGCGAAACGAAGGCTGGTCGCGCAGTTCGTGCAGCCGAACTCGACCGGTTCGGAAGAGGGCGCGCCCCGTCCCCTGCGGGCGGTGCTGCCCGGTGTCATCGTCGGCGTCGTGATCCTCGCGGCCTTCGGCGCGTGGGGGATGTTCAAGCCCGTGGCGCCCAAGGGGTGGGCCGCGGTGAACGAGAACGTCATCATCGCCAGCAAGTCCACCACCCGCTATGTGGTGTTGCGGACCGGGAAGACGAGTCAGCTGCACCCCGTGCTGAACATGGCCTCCGCCAAGCTCCTGCTCGACCCCGACAAGGGCAAGGTCATCAACGTCAGCGAGTCGGTCATCGACCGGAGCGACCTGGCCCACGGCCCGACCGTCGGCATCCCCTACGCGCCCGACCGGCTCCCCGACGCCAAGGAGGCCGGGGCGGCGAAGCGCTGGGCGGTCTGCGAACGGCCGAGCGCGGGCGGCCGGGCCATCCAGAAGGCCGCGTTCGTCCTCGCCCAGCGCGAACAGGGCAGGACCGAAGGGGCGAATCGGCTGCACGGCGGTGAACTCCTCTACGTCGAGAGCCCGGACGAGGTCCAGTACGTCGTGGACGCCGACGGCAAGGCGTACCGGGTGAAGAAGGACGAACTGCTCCTGCGCCAGGTCGTGGGCGCCGACCGCAAGCCGCAGCGCGTCACGGCCGCCTGGCTGGAGACCCTGCACCAGGGCGGCACCATCGACTTCCCGTCGATCGACGGCGTGCCGGGCGCCGACGCGAACGCTCCCGGCGAACTGCTGCCGAAGGAGGCGAACAAGGTCGGCATGATCCTCGTCGCCCCCGTCAACTCCAAGAACCAGCAATACGTGGTGCTGCCCGGCCGGGTCGCGCCGATCACGGACTTCACGGCGAAGCTGCTGCTCAGCAGCAAGGAACTGGTGAAGGTCGGCCAGGCGGGCAGGGCCACCTCGGTCAGCCCCGGCGCCATCGAGCCCGGCGCGCCCTTCGGCCAGGACAAGGACTGGCCGCAGAGCGCCCCCACCCCGGTCAACGAGGCGGGCACCGACGCCGGCAGCCGTAACACCGTGTGCAGTGTGCTGCGGGACGTGGACGGCGCCAACGGCTCCACGACGCTGAGCACCTGGGCGGGCACCGACTTCCCGAAGTCCCTGCCGACCGGCTCCAGCGCGTATGTCACCCCGGGATCGGGCCAGTTGTTCCGCCAGTTCCAGGGTTCGTCGACCGCGTCGGGCTTCGTCTTCCTCGTCACCGACACGGGCCTGCGGTACGGCATGCAGTCCAACGGCGACAGCGCCGGCGACCGGCCCGGCATCGGGGCGGGTACGGCCCAGGAGCGCCAGGCGCGGCTCCAGGAGGCCCAGCAGGCGCAGAACCGCCTCGGCTACAAGGACGTGAACCCGGCGCCGGTCCCGGCCGCGTGGGCCACGTTCCTGCCGACGGGGCCGCGGCTGTCGACGGCGGCGGCCCGGCAGATCCAGGGCTCGTGAGCGCGGGCGTGAACGGGGGCGCGGGCGTGGGCACGGGCCTGAGCGCGTGCGTGAATGTGACGGGGAACGGGAGAGGGAGCGTGACGGGCAGCGTGGAACATAGGGCGCACACGGCAGGCCGCCGGATCCTCGCCACCACGGCCGCCACCCTGGCCCTCACCCTGGCCACCACCGCGGCGGCCCTCCTCGCCCTGCCCGCGTCGCCCGCCGCGGCCGAGGGCCCCACCGACACCCAGTGCACCTTCCCCAGCAAGCCGTACGCGGGCCGGCCCTGGTCGTTGCAGCGTGTCCTGCTGGACGAACTGTGGTCGCAGTCCACGGGCAAGGGAGTACGGGTCGCGGTCATCGACACCGGCGTCGACGTGAAGAACCCCCAACTCACCCGCGCCGTCGACGTCAAGAGCGGCCACAACGACATGAAGAAGGGCCTCAAGGACGAGTTCGGCAGCACGATCGAGCGCGGCAAGGAGAACGGCACCACGGACACCGTGGGCCACGGCACCAAGGTCGCCGGGATCATCGCCGCCCGCCCGAGGGAAGGCACCGGCTTCGTCGGCCTCGCCCCCGGGGCCACCATCATCCCCATCCAGCAGAACGACGCCGACGGCCACGGCACCGCCGAGACCCTCGCCGTCGCCATCGGCCACGCCGTGCAGGAACGCGCCGACGTCATCAACATCTCCCAGGACACCGCCAACGCCGTCGAACCCACACCGGTGTTGAAGCAGGCCGTGGAGGCCGCCCTCGACAAGGAGATCGTCGTGGTCGCCTCGGCGGGCAACGACGGCCTCGGCGGGAACGTGAAAGAGACCTACCCGGCCTCCTACGAAGGCGTGTTGGCGGTGGCGTCGTCCGACCGGAACAACGAACGCGCGGCCTTCTCGCAGTCCGGCGAGTTCGTCGGCGTCGCCGCTCCCGGCGTGGACATGATCTCCACCGTCCCCGGCGGCGGGCACTGCGCGGACAACGGTACGAGTTTCTCCGCGCCGTACGTCGCCGGTGTCGCCGCGCTCATCAAGGGCAAGCACCCGGACTGGACACAGGAACAGATCGTCGCCCAGATCGAACAGACCGCGGAACGCTCCATCCCGGGCCACGACCGCCTGGTGGGCTGGGGGGTCGTGGACCCCGTACGCGCCCTGACCGAGGACGACAAGCCCCTCGACCGACCGGTCGCCGACCGCGGCGCCGACCCGGTGGAGGCCCCCGCGGCGGCCCGGTTCCACCTCGGCGAGACGCCCGAGGAACGCACGACACGCCTCGCCACCTACGTGCTCGTGGGCGCGGGAGTGCTGGTGGCGGCGATAGCGGGCGGCGCGGTGGCACTGCGCGACGCGCGCCGTCGTACCCGTCGTACGTGACGCACCCGAGCATCTGACGCACCTGACGCGTATGCGCGCGTGCGGAGTTGCGAGTGCACAGCGGGGGCGCGGCGGCTGCACGGCGCGTGCACCGAACCCGTAACAGGAAGTCCCTCCGTGAACAACGCCCTTGGGGCTGTCGGAGGCGATCGCTAGAGTGGGATGCACAGGTGCGGTTGTTGTGTGCGGCACCACGATCGCAACGTAAGACCACTGAGGTGACTGAGGTAGTTGCGGTAAACGGGGAGAGGAACGAGGCATGGTGGTCCCTGCGGACGCCGGAGGAGGCGGGACGCCTTCGACCGGCGGAAGTGACCTCGAACGCGGTGTCGGCGCGCTCAAGCGCTTCCAGAGCCGTGTGAACGATCTGCTGGCGGACCTCGAGAGCGGGGCGGCCGGCGGCAAGAAGGTGGCGGCGCAAACCGTCGCGAGGGCCTCGCTCAGCGGGAGCAACGCGACGTTCTCGGAGGCGGACGGGCTGTACGCCCAGTACAACCGGGTGCACCAGTCGCTGGTCTCGCTGTCGCGCACGCTCGGGGACCAGATCGAGACCTTGAGCATCGGGGTGCACGCGGCGGAGGTCGGGCTCGACAACGTCGAGGAGAGCGTGCGGCGGCGGTTCGCGACGATCCAGGACCGTATCGGTCGGGAGCAGAAGACTCAGCGGGAGCAGAGCACGAAGACCGAGCATGGGGTCGGGGAGACGGACAAGTCGACCTACGACAACGGTTGGGGATGAAATGACCGACGGGAAGCCCGAAGAACTCACCCCCGAGGAACAGCACCAACAGGACGAGGCACGGGTCCAGGGTCAGCTCGGTGTCATCGATGTCACCCAGACGGTGACGTCGATCATGAGCAGTTTCTTCGGATCCGGCGGCGGCCCCGGCCCCTTCGCCAGGACCAGCTTCGAGGGTCACGACCTCAACGACATGATCGACCTGGTGAAGGCCGCCAACCCGGCGGACCTGGAGGCGGCGGGCCAAGCCCTCTGGGACGCCAGGGACGCGCTCACCGCCGCCTCGAAGGAGCTCGAGGACTACGTCGGGAACGTCGACTGGAAGGGTCAAGCGGGGGACGAGTTCCGCTCGTTCGGCCGTGATCTCGCCCAACACGCTCTCGGACTGGGTGCGTTCGCGGACGTTGCCGCCACGCAGATCACCGCTGCCGGCACCGGGCTGGCGTCCGTGCACAATTCGATGCCGCCCCGCGACACCCGGCTGCGCAAGCAGCGTGTCGAGGACATCGAGACCGTCAAGCAGGTGGAGGGCAACGCGGAGTACGAGGCCGCGAAGAGGGTGGAGAAGGACCGCCAGGAGGCCATCAACCAGATGAACCGCCTGGCGTCGTTCTACGCGGTCTCCGAACAGACGCTGGCCGCCCAGGAACCACCCAGGTTCGAACGGGTCCTCAAGGCCAACGTGCCCCCGCCGAGCAAGGCGGGTCCTTCGGTCCGCGCCAAGAGCGTGCGGGACCTGGGAGACGGTCCGTCGGACGAGTCCGGGGTCTCGACGGTGTCGACCCGGTCCGACTCCCTCGGGAACGCGGACCGGTCGCAGCGGGAGCTGGACACCGCCCGCCCGGTCGTCCCCGTGTCCGAGCGCGAGACGTCCGTCGAGATCGACAGTGTGGTGGCACCGCCCGCCACGCCCACCCTCCCCGAGACGTCGACGCTCCCCTCCTCGACAGGAGGACCGGGTACCGGTGGCGGGACCCTACCGCCCCCGGCCGGTGGGCCGGCGAACCTCGGCTCCCGAGTCGGGTCCGGGGCGAAGGGTCCGCAGGGGTACGCCAAGTCCGTGGGCCAGAGCGCCGGATCCCTCGGCAAGGGCGGCACCGGCCCAGCCAGTCGGGCCGGAGGGCCAGGTGCCAGTGGTACGGGGCAGAGCCCGGCCGGTCGCGCGGGCGGAGCCGGTCACCCTGTGGGTGGTCGCGCCACCGGGGCCGGTACCGGAGGAGCGTCGGGAGGCTCACGAGCCGGTGCGGCCCGTGGCAACGGCATCGTGGGCGGAAACCCGCAGCGCGCCGCCGGATCCACCGGCTCCCGTATGCCCCGGGGGAACGTCATCGGCGGCGAAGGGGCGGCCTCGGGCCGCGCCACCGGCGCACGGGCCGGCCAGGGAGCCATCGGGGCGAACCCGGCGAAGGCCCCCCGGTCGGGTGCGCGGGGCACCGCCGGTACGAACGGCGTGGTCGGTACGCCTCGCGGCGCCGCCTCGCGTGGCCGCCCCGGTGCGGGCTTCACGCAGGGCGGCTCGGGCCTCGTCCGCGGTTCCGGCGGAAGGCGGCCGGAGGACGAGGAGCAGGACGACGCCGTTTCGCGTCCCGACTACCTGGTCGAGGACGAAGAGACATGGACCGCCGGCCGGCGTCCCGCCGCGCCGCCGGTGATCGACTAGGCCCGGAGCGGGCACCACGGAAGGTTCGAGAGTCAGGATGACGGCAGGAATGAGCCCCTCCCCGAAGCGCGGCAGCAGGTTCCGTCCGGCGCGGCGGCAACTGCTCTGCGTGGTGGCCGCGCTGAGCGCGTGGACCCTGGGCATCGCCGGTACGGCTCCGGGCGCCTCGGCGGACGAGCGCTCCAAGCAGTGGTACCTGGACGCGATGCACGCCGAGGCCATGTGGAAGGTCACCACGGGTGAGGGGATCAAGGTCGCGGTCATCGATTCCGGCGTCAACCCGTCCACTCCGTCGCTCAAGGGCCAGGTCCTGAAGGGGGCGAACGCCACCACCGAGGACGGCAGCGGCTCCACGGCCGACACGAACGGCCAGGGAACAACCACGGCCGAGCTGATCGCCGGTACGGGAAAGGGCGGCGGCCTGCGCGGCCTCGCGCCGGGCGCCAAGATCATCCCGATCAAGCTGCCCCTTCTCAAGCACGACGAACTGCCCCAGATCAACGATCCGTTGAAGCAGGCCATCCGCGCTGCGGCGGACACCGACGCCCAGATCATCAACATCTCCATCGCCAACGAGCACGTGATCGGCGTGGACATGTTCGGGCAGCACACCGCACTCGAGTACGCCCTGAGCAAGGGAAAGCTGTTGGTGGCCGGCACCGGTGACAATGCGAAGGAGGGGAACAAGGCGCAGTACCCGGCAGCGTTCCCCGAGGTCGTGGGCGTCGCCTCCGGGAACCGTAAGGGTGGTGTGGCCGACTTCTCCCAACACGGCGGCGACGTTGACATCGCCGCTCCCGGAACCGACATTCCCCGCTGGTGCGACGCGACGTTCAAGAACTACTGCGACGACGGCGGTGGCTCGACCGCGGCCGCCGCGCTCGTCTCCGCTTCAGCGGCGCTGGTGTGGTCCCAGCACCCCGACTGGACAGCGAACCAAGTACTCCGCGTTCTTTACGACACAGCCGGTCGGGACTGGGGCAAGAAGACCCTCAGCACCTACCTCGGCCACGGGCTGATCCGCCCCCGCGAGGTTGTCGTCAACGGCAAGGGCAACCCCGGCCGTCCCGATCGCAAGCTCCTCGTCGACGAAGTCTTCCCCGTCGTCTCCCCCTCCGCGTCCGCATCACCTTCGTCCCCGCCCAAGAAGGGCAACCCAGGCTCCGAAGCCGTCGTGGCAGGCTCGGCCGAGAAGACCTCGGACGGCGGGCAGTTGGGCCTGATCCTCGGCGGCGTCGCGGTGGTGGTGGTCCTCGCGGGAGGGACCTTCGCCGTGCTCCGCAGGCGCCGTACCGCCTGACGACACACCGTACGTCCCCTCGACCGGTGGGACACCTCCCCACCGAGAACCAGCCCCAGGAAGGGAACCATCGCATGGCAGTCCAGAAGGTAAACGGTGTAGCGCTCAAGTCGCTCCAGGGCGAACTGACCAAAAGCTTCGACGACGTCAAGGGCCAGCTCCACCGGCTCCAGGCGACGATCGACAGCCTCGAAGGCCACTGGGCGGGCATCGGCGCCGGGGCCTTCAACGTGAAGCAGACGCAGATCAACAACAACATGGTCGGCATCGGCAACCTGCTGCTCAACTTCCAGGAAGCCATCGAGGCGGCCCGCACCATCGCCGGCAACACCGACGACGAGGTCGAGGCGGCCCTGCGCGGGGTGGACGTGGTCGACGGTTACTCGGGCGACGCCGGCGCGGAGAAGGCGACGTCCAACCTCAACCGCTACTGACAGCTGCCCCCGACCGGACAGCCGACCTGATCGACGGAACCAGTAACAGCAGCAGGAGGAAGGACTTCCATGGCGCAGAACGACGGCACGATGATCGTCACGTACACGAGGCTCGACGACGCCGCCCGGGACATCAAGACCCAGGCGGACCGGCTCGACCAGAGCCTCAAGGCCATCCAGGCGAAGATTCGCTCGGTGTCCGACCTGTGGGAGGGCGAGGCCCGCGAGGCGTACAACGGCGCCCAGGCCAAGTGGGACAAGGACGCGATGGCCATCCACACGGCCCTGCTCCAGATCTCACGAGCCGTCCAGGAAGCGGCCCCGGCGTACAAGGCCGGCGACCAGAAGGCCGCCTCGAACTTCCACTAGTCCGAGCCGCTCGCACGGCACGGCAACACGAGGCGGAGTGGGCACACGCGGGAGGCGCCCACTCCGCCTCGCTCCTCACTTCCTGAGGAGCAGCGGCAGGTCGAGAATCTTCAGCTCGTCCGCCGGCCGCATGCCGCTCTTCGCACTGTTCTTCCAGGTCATGGAGACGATGGGCAGGCTGGCTCCGGTCACCTCGACCTCGGACCCCGCGTACCGCTCGCCCGCGGCGGTCTTCTCACGGAGCTTGCTCCGCAGGTTCCCCGCCGCCGCCTCCGACCGTGCGGCGACGCACAGCGTCTCCGTCGGCGTGCCGTCCTCGCTGATCTGTCCGCCGATCGCGATGAGTGTGGCGTCGGCGTTCTTGTCCTTCCCGAAGAACGACGCCTGGTAGACCTTCGCCCCGAGGCACTCCGACACCGCTCGGTACGAGGGGTCGTCGGCGACGGTCTTCCCTCCCACCGGTGCGGGGCTGAGGACGTTCTCCGCCTCTCCGAACACCACGGCGTCCTCGGAGACCTTGGCGTCCCTCCCCTCCCCGGGCCGGAGGTGGACGCCGTAGTCGGTCTTCTCGGCGCGGTAGTCGCGGCGGGCGAACGCCTTGCTGACGGCGTCCGGGTCGAAGTCGCCGGTGAGCCGTTGGGCGGAGTCCCCGACGGTGAGCGTCGCGGTCAGGTCGCCCTCGTCGAACCCGTAGACGTCCTTGAGGGATTCACCGCTCTCAGGACGGAACTGGTCGAACTCGGGGACCAGATAGGAGGCGAAGTTCGCGTACAGCTTGTTGTCGTTCTTCACGAGATCCCGTGCGCTGCGCACGTCCACATAGATCACCGTGGTGCCGCCCGCCGAAGCGGGCACAGCACGCAGCGCACCGTCCAGCCCGCCGTCGCCCGCACCACCACCCCCGGATGCCCCGTCCCCACCCGACGAACAGCCGACGACGGCTGCCATGCAGGCCGCCACGGCGGCCAGGCCAACACCGCTCCTCCGCAGATGCGTTCTCATACCCCGGACTCCTCTCCTGCGGGGACCTGTTCAGGCAACCGCGCATCGCCCGCGCACCCCAGTTCGTCGGCGACCCGCCGCGAAACGGAGTTGAGCACCGACATCCGGTATGTGCCGGCCGGGTCCCCTTCGATCTGGGCGGGGGTGCTGAAGAGGCCCGCGTTCACGTACGGGGTCTCGGCGGCGGCGCTCCCTGTGCCCTTGGTGGGGCATCGGAAGTACAGCGAGGTGGAATTCTCTTCCTTGGCATAGGCCAGGACGCCCAGGGGGTAGTACGTGAGGTCCCGGGCGCCGTTCTCCACGGCCTGGCGAGCGGGGACGGTGCTCGCTGCCTTGAAGTCCATCTCGACCAGCGGCTGACCGCTTTTGTCCCCGGCCTTGTACACCGTGCACCTGCTCCGCAGGCCGGTGTTGTCGTGGAGGTGCTTCGCCGCCCGTGCGACGGAGAACGCGTTCGGCTGACCCGCGTCGGTCGTGCCGGTGAGTTCGGTGAACCGGTCGGTGCCGCCCAGGTGCTTCAACGCCTCGGCCGCTGTCGCGTCCAGGGCTCCGTCACAGATCCGCTCCGCCGTGACGCCCGGGGGAGCCTGATCGTCGTCGGAACCGTCGGAGCAGCCGGCCGTCGCGAGCAAGGCGGCCAGGACGGCCGTCGCCACCGGGCCCCGGCGCGGCACACTGCGTGACGGGAGGGTCAGGAACGGCACGGTCCGGTGGGGGTCGGCGGCCTTGAGATGACGCACATCCATCAGTCCTTGTATGGCGGACGGCCGCGAAGGTCGTCCTCGTCGGAGCCGGTCGAGAGATACGTGGTCTTGAGGTCCCGCACCACGTCGTCCGAATCGGCCTGACCGCTGTACTTGGCCGAGTCGTCGAAGTACTGCGCGTAACTGTCCCCGAGGTTGTCGGTGCCCGCGCGGTAGAACTGCTGGCTCGTGAGCTGGGCCTTCGCCGTGGAGTCGGACTCGGCCTTGTCGACGGCCTTGTCGGTTTCCTGCCCGATGAAGGTGTTCAGTGCCTCACCGGCCATGTCGGCGGCGATGGGAGCGACCACGATCCCGACAGCTGTCGTTCCGGGCAGGGGGATGGCGGCGATCCCGCCACCCACAATGGCTCCCGCCGCGAACTTGCCCCAATCGGCCGACCGGCCGAGCGACTTGTTCGCCTCCTCGGCCTCGCCCGCGAAGTCCGTCTCGGCCTGTTGGACACGTGCGTGGTCGAGGATCCCGCGTGCCTCGGCCTCCATGAACAAGGCGTCCTTGCCGTGCTCGTAACTGGCCTGGTCCGTGGGTGGATTGGCGTCCAGCAGGCTCAGCGTGTAGATGTGCTGGCCCGCGGTCACGATGCCGTGGGAGGTCTCGTTCTGCCCGAGGACGCTCAGGAAATTGATGGCGCCCTGGTTACCGAAGTCCGCACGCCCCGCGTACCTGGCGGGAAAGTCACCGGCATCCTTCGCGTGGTCCCCGATGCCGGACAGGCCGTAGTCGATGTCGTCGATGTACGCGGAGCCCATCTTGCCCAGACTGTCGGCCAGTTCGGGCTGGTCGTGCAGCATCTTCGGGCCGTCCTCGCCGCCGTACAGATAGGCGACCTGCTCCATGACCCCGGCCGTCTCCGCCGTTCGGTGATCCAGGTTGCCCGGTGTCAGGGGGTCCTTGCCGGAGGCCGAGGTGGCGTCGTAGGAGTATCCCGTGGTCGCCGCCTCCAGCGCGTGGCCCAGTGAGTCCCGCCCCGCGACGACCTTGTGGTCGCCGTCGAGTGTGGTGTCCGACAGCCAGATGCGCTCCTTCGTGAGGTACTTGAGGTGGTCGTTGACCTCGGAGTCCTTGTCGACGGTGTCGCCCGCGCCGCCGGGCTGGGCGAAGAACTGCGTCGAGGCGTCCGGGTTGTGGCCGAGTGCCTCCAGGAACCCGGTCATCGGGTCGCGGCCGCGGTCGTTCTTGCCCCAGTAGTTCAGGTCCCCCTGGTTCCAGTTGTTGATCCAGGGGTTCGGGTCCTTGACGTTGTGTTCCTTGTCGAACGCGACGAGCTTGTCACCGTAGTCGTTGAGGAACTGGTCGTCGTAGTCGCCGAAGCGCATCAGGTTGCTCATGACGGCGAAGCCGCGCGGATCATTGGCGTCGTCGATCCCGAGCGGGTCGGGGCCGAGCTTCACCATCTGTCGCTCCCACTCCTGCATGGTGTCGCTGTCGGAGAGGGTGGCGGTCCCGAGAGTGATGCCGAGGTTCTTCTGGAACTGCTTGGCCAGCTCACCGCGCTCGGGGTCGTACGAGGGCATGTACGGGTCGGCGATACCGGCGTAGAACTCCAGCATCCTCTTCGGACCGACGTCCGTGGCGAACTTCTCGGCGAAGAGCGGGTCGTTCTTGTAGGTGGCCAAGGTGCTGTTGAGCTGGTTCAGCTCGGTGTTGGTGACGTCGTGCGGGTTCTTCTTGAGGATCTTGGCCAGGTCGTCGGCCGCCTTGACGGCCGCGGCCGCCGAGTCGCGGTCCGCGTAGGAGGCGTCGGAGAACCCGTAATCGGCCTGGTCGACGATCAGGCGGAGCGCCTGCGCCGCCGTGTTGTCGCTCTCGGTGGCCTTGCCCAGGATGCGCTGGACCTCGTCCCGCAGGGCGTCGACGTCCTGCTGCCCGTGCTCGGGCACGGTGGTGCCCTTCGCGGCCCGGTCCGGGTGGATGTTCATCGTCACGGTGAAGGACCCGTTGCCCGTGTCGAGCACGGTGAGGTTCTTCTTCAGGCCGCGTTCGATGGCGAGATTCAATTCGTTCCGGTAACTGACCAGCTCACCGTGCGTGTCCGCGAGGATCTTGGCGATGGTGTCGGCCTGGGTGCGTGCGTCCGCGAACTCACCGGCGGTCTTGTCGATGAACGTACGCGAGACCTGTGCGTTGACCCCGGCCCAGTTGGCCTTGTCCGCCTTGGCCTTGAGGTTTTCCTGCGCGTCCTTGCGCAGTGCCTCCAGTTTCGTGACCATCTGCCGCCAGTCGGTGATGGCCTCGCCCAGGGGGGAGAAGTTCCCGAAGCGCAGTGCGTCGAGGTCCATCACTGCCCCTTTCGCTCGTCGAAGCCCTTGTCCAGCTCGGAGATGCTGCTGAGGGTGCCGGCGATGTACACCTCGTCGCCGGCGTGGGCCGCCTTGGTGTAGTCGAGGTGGTTGGAGATGTGCGCACAGGCGTCCAGCAGCGTACGGACCTGGTCGACCCAGCGCTCGGCCACGTGGTCCAAGGCCCCGCCGAGCGCGAAACCCTCACTCTTGAGGCCACCCGCCGCCGTCATCGACGAGACCCGGGCGTGGTCGGAGAACCGGTCGAGATCGCCGAACAGCCGGTACGCCGCGTCACCGATCGCCGCGAGGTCCTTCTGGTCGACCCTCAGGTCGCCCTCGGGGACCGGGCCACCCCCGGGTTCGACAGGCACCTGGTTGAGCCGCATCCGCGTCGAGTGCTCCTGGGCCGTGTCGGCCTTGATCTGTTCCCATTCGTCCCAAGCCATCAAGATTCTCCCCACGTCTCGTGCCGCTTCCCCGCCGACCGCCGGCCGCTCCCGCACCCGGACAGTCCGCTCACCCCACCGGCCCCTCCGCCACCAGCCCCGTCTGTACCAGGGGGTTGCCCCGTCGGCGGGACACGAAGACGCCCCGGCCCGTCGGCATCGGGCGGGGGCGGGCGCCGGCCAGGACGTCGCCCTCGTTCGGGTCGCCCGAGAGGAGGACGCCCTGGGCGCCCAGCTCCTGCATCCGCTGCATGAAGGGTTCGTACGCGGCCCGGCTCGCGCCCGCCGTGTTGCGGGCGATGATGAAGCGCACCCCCACGTCCCGTGCGAACGGCAGCAGTTCGGTGAGCTTGGCCAGCGGGTTGCCGCTCGACGTGGACACCAGGTCGTAGTCGTCCACGACCACGTACACCGTCGGCCCCTGCCACCAGCTGCGCTCGCGCAGCTCCTCCGCCGTCACGTCGGGCGACGGGGTACGGCGCTGCATCAGGTTCACCAGCGCGTCGACGTGGTGCTCCATGTTGTTGGACATGGGCACGTACTCCGCCAGATGGCTCGGCGGAGTGACCCCCAGCAGCCCGCGCCGGTTGTCGATGACGAAGAGCTTGCAGGAGTCGCCGTCGTACCGCTCGCTCAACTGCTTGATCAGCAGCCGCAGCAGGTTCGACTTGCCGGACTCGCTCTCCCCGAACACCAGGAAGAACGGGTCGCGTTCGAAGTTGGCGAAGACCGGCGCCAGGTTGTTCTCGTCGATGCCGAAGGCGATCCCCTTCTCCGGCTGCTCGGCGCCCCCGGGCAGCTCCGCCGCCGCCAGCTCGCGCGGCAGCAGCCGTACCGCCGGGGCCCCCGGCGCGGTCCAGTGCCGGGTGACCTCCTGCGCCATGGCCGCCGTGGCCTCCGACAGGTCGCTGTCCGAGTTGATGCCGTCGATCCTCGGCACCGCCGCCATGAAGTGCAGCTTCTCCGGCGTCAGACCGCGCCCCGGCACCCCCGCCGGCACGTTGACGGCCGACTTGCGGTCCAGCTCCGAGTCCATCGTGTCGCCGAGCCGCAGCTCCAGCCGGTTCATCAGGTGGTCCTTGAGGTTGGCGCGCACCTCCATCGTGCGGGACGCCGTCAGGACGACGTGGATGCCGTACCCGAGGCCCCGCGCCGCCATGTCCAGGACCGCCTGCTCCAGACCCTCGTAGTCCGAACGGAAGTTGCCCCACCCGTCGATCACCAGGAACACGTCGCCCCACGGCTGCTCGGTCGGCGAGATGTCCCCCCGCGCCCGCATCCGCCGGAAGGTCGCGATCGAGTCGATCCCCGCCGCGCGGAAGTACTCCTCGCGGCGCGTCAGGATGCCGTACACCTCGGCGACCGTACGCCGCACCCGCTCGGGATCGAGCCGGGAGGCCACCCCGCCGACATGCGGCAGACGGGCCACCGACGACAGCCCGCCACCACCGAAGTCCAGCCCGTAGAACTGCACTTCGCGCGGAGTGTGCGTCAGCGCGAAGGCCGAGATCAGGGTGCGCAGCAGCGTGGACTTGCCCGACTGCGGCCCGCCCACGATCTGCATGTGCCCCGCCGCCCCCGAGAAGTCCCGGTAGAGCGTGTCCCGCCGCTGCTCGTACGGCTTGTCGACCACACCGAGCGGGACGACGAGCCGCCCCGCCCCCTCGTACCCCGCCTGGGTGAGACCCCGGTCCGGCACCCCCGCGAGCCCGGGGAGCAGCTCGTCCAGCGGCGGCGGGTTGTCCAGCGGCGGCAGCCACACCCGGTGGGCCTCCGCGCCCCGCCCCTCCAACCGCCGCACGATCACGTCGAGTACGGAGTCGGCGAGCGCGTCGTCCTCCGCCGCCCGCGCCTCCGGCACGACGGGCCCCGGCGCCGGTTCCACGTACCGCACCGGTACAGGCGCCGCCGTGAACGGCACCGGCCTGCGGTCCACCGGCAGCGGCCCGCCGGCCACCGAGGCCCGCTGCGCGCCGGTGCGGTACACCCCGGAGACGTACGCGGCCTTGAAGCGCACCATCTCGTCCGTACCGAACTTCAGGTACCCCGACCCCGGCACGTTCGGCAGCTGGTAGGCGTCCGGCACCCCCAGCGCCGCCCGCGACTCGGCGGCGGAGAAGGTCCGCAGACCGACGCGGTACGAGAGGTACGTCTCCAGGCCGCGCAGCCTGCCCTCCTCCAACCGCTGCGAGGCCAGCAGGAGATGGACGCCCAGGGAGCGCCCGATGCGGCCGATCTGCACGAACATCTCGATGAAGTCCGGCATGGCGGTGAGGAGTTCGCTGAACTCGTCGATCACCAGGACGAGCGAGGGGATGGGCTGGAGGGGCGCGCCCGCGGCGCGCGCCTTCTCGTAGTCGTGGATGTTGGCGTAGTTCCCCGCGTCGCGCAGCATCTCCTGGCGCCGGTTGAGCTCCCCGCGGATCGAGTCACCCATGCGGTCGACCAGCGTCAGGTCGTCCGCCAGGTTGGTGATCACCGCCGCCACGTGCGGCATCTGCGACATGCCCGCGAAGGTCGCGCCGCCCTTGAAGTCCGCCAGGACGAAGTTCAGGGTCTCCGAGGAGTGGGTGACGGCGAGCCCCAGCACCAGCGTGCGCAGCAGCTCGGACTTGCCGGAACCGGTCGCGCCGACACACAGCCCGTGCGGGCCCATGCCCTCCTGCGCGGCCTCCTTCAGGTCCAGCATCACCGGACTGCCGTCCTCGCCGACCCCGATCGGCACCCGCAGCCGCTCCGCCTGCGAGCGCGGCCGCCAGGTCCGGGTGACGTCGACGGACGCCGCGTCGCCCAGGTTCAGCAGATCGGTGAAGTCCAGGTTGGCCAGCAGCGGTTCGTCGTCGTCCCCGCCCGAGGCCACCCGCAGCGGGGCGAGCTGCCGGGCCAGCGCCTCGGCCGCCGCCACACTGAACACGTCCGGCTCCCCGTCGTACACCAGGCCGTTCCCGACCTCCAGGCGCAACGCGTCCGGGCGCACGACCACCGCGAGGCTGCCCCGCGCCCCGGTGACCTCACCGGGCACGACCTCGATCACCGTCACGCCCTGGAGCCCCTCCGCCGCCGCGAGCGCGGACGTGGGCGGTACGGTCCTGCCGTCCAGGACGACCACGACGTGCGGCTGGTCCAGCAGGGGCTGGCCGCCGGGCTGGAAACGCGGGCGGCCCTCCAGGTGGCCGGCGAGGAGTTCCTCCAGCTCCCACGCGTCCGTGGTGATGAGGCGGCGGCTGCCCGCGCCGTCGGTGGTGCCGGCGGCCTGCACGTGCGGCAGCCACTTCGCCCACTCCCACGCGGCGGCCTCCTCGCGCCCGGTGGCGAACGCGACCACCAGGTCCTCGGGGGAGTGGAGGGACGCGAGCGAGGCGACCATCGCGCGGGCGGTGGAGCGCACCGACTCCGGCTCCCCGCCGACCGTCACGTGGTAGAAGGCGCGCAGCGAGACGGCCATCGGCAGGCCGTCCAAGGTGCTGTGCGCCGTGAGGAACTGCTGCATGGCGCCCGCGGTCAGCGGCTCCAGCTCGTCGACCGGCGCGGTCTCGGGGGCGATCAGCGGCGTGGCCAGCTCCTGGCTGCCCAGACCGATCCGTACCTGCCCGAAGTCGTGGTCACCGACCCGCCGTTCCCACACCCGGCTGCCCTCGGCGACCAGCGCCCACAACTGCTCGGGGGACGGGTGGAGATAGAACTGTGCGTCCCGCTGGAGGTGCGCCGTCCGCAGCACCGAACGCCTCGTCTGCGTCAGGTACTTGAGGTAGTCGCGCCGTATGTCGGCGAGTTGGCCCTGCGTGCCGCGCCGGTAGCGCACCAGCATCGCGATCGCCATGGCCACCGTCGACGCGATCATCACCATGCCCATGATCCGCATGATCGGGTTGGGCGTGATGAAGAAGAACACGACGGAGCCGCCCATGCCCAGCATCGGGAGCAGCTGCATCAGCGCGCCCTCCTGCTGCCCGCGCGGCAGTTCGGGCGGCGGTTGCAGCTGCACCTGTTCGCCGGGCACCTCGGACGGCAGGACCCGCGGCGGGCGCTTGACGACGATCTGACTCACAGCTCACCCATTCCCTCGCCGGACGGAATGTTTCTGTCGGCGCCCCCGTGGCGACGGGTTCCATCCGCGGCAGGGATCCTACTTGCGCCGGGACCCAGGGGTTGGCGGTAGTGTGACCCGACACGTTTGCTCCCCTCTCCGACGTGTGAACTACCGCAAAAAAGAGGGGCATTCGGGGCGCGCGACCCGAACCACGAGGGGAAGCGGCTGGTGCGTATCACGAGGGGAAGCAGCAGGTGAGCATGACGGCCCCAGCGACGGCCACCGGAACCGGTCGACCAGGTCCGCCCGCCCCGTCCGGCGGCGGCACCGGCTTCTGCCGGGTCACGGTCGTCGCACCCGACAGCCGCGTCGACGTGGCACTGCCCGAGGACATCGCGGTCGCCGACCTCTACCCGGAGATCCTCAGGCTCTCCGGCCAGAGCCCCGCCGACGGCGCCCCCGTCGGCTACCACCTGGTGCGCCGCGACGGGACCGTACTGGACGGCGCCCTGTCACTGACCGCCCAGCGCATCCTCGACGGCGAGCTGCTGTCCCTGCGCCCCTTCGCCGAGTCCCTGCCGCCCGCCGTCTTCGACGACGTGTCCGACGCGGTCGCCACCGCCGTCGCCCGCGACCGCGCTCTGTGGACCGACCGGCTGATGCGCGCCGCCGGACTCCTCGGCGGCTCGGTCCTCCTCGTCCTGCTCGGCTTCGTCCTCTGGACCGCCGACCCGCGTCACGACATGCACGGCCTGCCCGGCATCCTCGCCGGCGTCACCGGCGTCCTCCTGCTCGCGCTCTCCGCCGTACGGGCCCGGGTGTACGACGACCGCGCCTCCTCCGTCGCCCTCGGCATCGGCTCCCTCGCCAACACGGCGGTCGCCGGATCCGGCCTGCTGCCCCTCGACGCGGGGGAGGGCATCGGCCGGCTCCAGTTCCTGCTCGCCTGCGCCGCCGTCCTCGTCGCCTCCGTGATCCTGGTCATCGTCTCCCCGGGCGGCGACGGCCCCTTCGTCGCCTTCGTCCTCGCCTCCGCCGTCGCGCTGCTCCTCACCTTCGCCGCGATCACCCGGAACCTGGACCCCGCCGAGACCGCCGCGCTCTGCGCCCCCCTCGCCGTCGGCGCCCTCGCCTTCCTGCCCGGCCTCTCCACCCGCTTCGCCCGCCTGCCCATCGGCTTCGAACCGCCCCGTACCGGCGTCGGCGGGTACGGGGCCGACCCCGAGCCCCAGGGCCCCGTCGACGCCGCGCGCATCGCCGCCCAGGCCCGGCGCGGCCACGAACTGCTCGTCGGCCTCGTCGGGGGCTGCGCCCTGCTGGCCACCGGCGCCGCCGCCGTGCTCGGCTTCTCCGACGACGTGTGGGGCCAGCTCCTCGCCCTCGCCACCGGCGTCGCCATGCTCATGCGCGCCCACCTCTTCCGCTACACCGCCCAGGTCGGCTGCGCCCTGGCGGCCGGGCTCGGCGCGCTCGTCCTCCTCGTGCTGGGCCTGTGCCTCAACCCGCCGGCCGGCCTGATGCGCGAGGCCCTCGGCGGCGACGGCAGGGCCCTGGACATCCGTACGCTGTGGCTGACCACGGCGGTCGCCGCCGTCGCCGCCCTGATCACGGCCATCGGCCTGATCGTGCCGCGCAAGGGTGTCACCCCCTTCTGGGGCCGCTTCCTGGAGATCGCCGAGTCCTGCGTCCTGCTGACGCTCGTCCCGCTCTGCCTCGCCGTCTTCGACGTCTACCACTCGATCCGGGCCATGACGTCCTGACGCGGGCCGCGCACGCGCCCCGGCGCCGTACCGCGCGGGAAGCCCACCCTCGCACCCGGGTGAGAAGCGCGTGAACCGGCTGGTACTCTGGGCGACGGCCGTCCGTGTACGTGACCCCGGAGCCCCGCCGGATCCCCGGATCCCAAGGCTCCCCGGTCGGCACACGACGGAACCCCGCCTCCCGAGTCACGGAAGCTCCCCAGAGTATTCGACCTGGGGCACTCGAAGGCCACGAAGACCCACGAGGAGTACGCGTGCCGCTCGACGCCGCTACAAAGAAGACGATCATGACCGAGTTCGGCCAGAAGGAAGGCGACACCGGCTCCCCCGAGGTCCAGGTCGCCATGCTGTCGCGCCGGATCTCGGACCTGACCGAGCACCTCAAGGTGCACAAGCACGACCACCACTCCCGTCGTGGCCTGCTGATCCTGGTCGGCCAGCGCCGCCGCCTCCTTCAGTACCTGGCCAAGAAGGACATCCAGCGCTTCCGTGTGCTGGTGGAGCGCCTGGGCATCCGCCGTGGCGCGGCCGGCGGCGCCAAGTAAGCGAGACGCCGTGACAGGGAGCGGTTCCCCATCCCGGGGACCGCTCCCTTCGCCGTATGACGGCCCGCACCACGTAATCTGGTGCGGGAGCACCACAGAAGAGCACGACAGAGCAGAAGCGCAGAACAGAAACAGAAGACGAGGAGAAGTGAACTCCGCCGCCGCCGGTCCTCGGTAGTGGCGCCCGGAAAGGCGCGCGGCCCATGCCGCGGCCCCGGGTGCTTCGATCGAAGACCGGCCCGCACCAAGGAGCGCTTCTCCGCCACGTCCCCTGCCACACGGGCACCGGACGAAGACGAGGAGAGAACACTAGTGGAGAACGAGACCCACTACGCCGAAGCCGTGATCGACAACGGAACCTTCGGCACCCGCACCATCCGCTTCGAGACGGGCCGCCTGGCCCGTCAGGCCGCCGGCTCCGCCGTGGCCTACCTGGACGACGACACCATGGTGCTGTCGGCCACGACCGCCTCCAAGAAGCCCAAGGACCAGCTCGACTTCTTCCCCCTCACGGTGGACGTCGAGGAGCGCCAGTACGCGGCCGGCAAGATCCCCGGCTCGTTCTTCCGCCGCGAGGGCCGGCCCTCCGAGGACGCGATCCTCACCTGCCGCCTCATCGACCGCCCGCTGCGCCCGTCCTTCAAGAAGGGCCTGCGCAACGAGATCCAGGTCGTCGAGACGATCATGGCGCTCAACCCCGACCACCTGTACGACGTGGTCGCGATCAACGCCGCCTCCTGCTCCACGATCCTCGCGGGCCTGCCCTTCTCCGGCCCCGTCGGCGGCACCCGGGTCGCCCTGATCAAGGGCCAGTGGGTCGCGTTCCCGACGCACACCGAGCTCGAGGACGCCGTCTTCGACATGGTCGTCGCGGGCCGCGTCCTGGAGGACGGCGACGTCGCGATCATGATGGTCGAGGCCGAGGCCACCGACCGTACGATCCAGCTCGTCAAGGACGGCGCCGAGGCTCCCACCGAGGAGATCGTCGCCGCCGGCCTCGAAGCCGCGAAGCCCTTCATCAAGGCGCTCTGCAAGGCGCAGTCGGACCTCGCCGCCAAGGCCGCCAAGCCCACCGGCGAGTTCCCGATCTTCCTCGACTACGAGGACGACGTCCTCGAAGCGCTCACCTCCGCCGTCCGCGGCGAGCTCGCCAAGGCGCTCACCATCGCCGGCAAGCAGGAGCGCGAAGCCGAGCTGGACCGCGTCAAGGGCCTCGCCGGCGAGAAGCTGCTCCCGCAGTTCGAGGGCCGCGAGAAGGAGATCTCCGCCGCGTACCGCTCGCTCACCAAGACCCTGGTCCGTGAGCGCGTCATCAAGGACAAGGTCCGCATCGACGGCCGCGGCGTCACGGACATCCGTACGCTCGCCGCCGAGGTCGAGGCCATCCCGCGCGTGCACGGCTCCGCCCTGTTCGAGCGTGGCGAGACCCAGATCCTGGGCGTCACCACCCTCAACATGCTCCGCATGGAGCAGCAGCTGGACACCCTCTCCCCGGTGACCCGCAAGCGCTACATGCACAACTACAACTTCCCGCCGTACTCCACCGGTGAGACCGGCCGCGTCGGTTCGCCGAAGCGCCGCGAGATCGGCCACGGCGCCCTGGCCGAGCGCGCGCTCGTGCCGGTGCTGCCGACGCGCGAGGAGTTCCCGTACGCGATCCGCCAGGTCTCCGAGGCGCTGAGCTCCAACGGCTCGACGTCCATGGGCTCGGTCTGCGCCTCCACCATGTCCCTGCTGAACGCCGGTGTGCCCCTCAAGGCCCCCGTCGCCGGCATCGCCATGGGCCTGATCTCGCAGGAGATCGACGGCGAGACCCACTACGTCACCCTCACCGACATCCTCGGTGCGGAGGACGCCTTCGGCGACATGGACTTCAAGGTCGCCGGTACGAAGACGTTCGTCACCGCGCTCCAGCTCGACACCAAGCTCGACGGCATCCCCGCCTCGGTCCTGGCCGCCGCGCTGAAGCAGGCCCGCGACGCCCGCCTCCACATCCTTGACGTGATGAACGAGGCCATCGACGTCCCGGACGAGATGTCCCCCAACGCCCCCCGGATCATCACCGTCAAGATCCCGGTGGACAAGATCGGCGAGGTCATCGGCCCCAAGGGCAAGATGATCAACCAGATCCAGGAGGACACCGGCGCCGACATCACGATCGAGGACGACGGCACCATCTACATCGGTGCCGCCGACGGCCCCGCCGCCGAGGCCGCCCGCGCCACGATCAACCAGATCGCCAACCCGACGATGCCGGAGGTCGGCGAGCGCTACCTGGGTACGGTCGTCAAGACCACTACCTTCGGTGCCTTCGTCTCCCTGCTCCCCGGCAAGGACGGACTGCTGCACATCTCGCAGATCCGCAAGCTCGCCGGCGGCAAGCGCGTGGAGAACGTCGAGGACGTCCTCGGCGTCGGCCAGAAGGTCCAGGTCGAGATCGCCGAGATCGACCAGCGCGGCAAGCTCTCCCTCATCCCCGTGATGGAGGACGAGGAGTCCGCCGACGGTACGGCGACCGAAGACGCGAAGGACGAAGCCTCCTCGTGACCACCAGCTCCAGGTCGACGGCCCGCACCTCCTCGGAGGCGCGGGCCGTTGCCCGTACCCAAACACTCCTCAAGGGCGAGAACGGCATCGGCACGGTCCGCCGTACGACCCTGCCCGGCGGCCTGCGCGTCGTCACCGAGTCCCTGCCGTCGGTGCGCTCCGCGACCTTCGGCATCTGGGTCCAGGTCGGCTCCCGGGACGAGACCCCCACGCTCAACGGGGCCACCCACTACCTGGAACACCTCCTCTTCAAGGGCACCAAGCGGCGCAGCGCCCTCGACATCTCCTCCGCCATCGACGCGGTCGGCGGTGAGATGAACGCCTTCACGGCGAAGGAGTACACCTGCTACTACGCGCGGGTCCTCGACACCGACCTGCCGCTCGCCATCGACGTCGTGTGCGACATGCTCACCGGCTCCCTCATCGAGGCCGCCGACGTCGAGGCCGAACGCGGAGTCATCCTCGAAGAGATCGCCATGACCGAGGACGACCCCGGTGACGTGGTGCACGACCTGTTCGCGCAGACCATGCTCGGCGACACCCCCCTCGGCCGCCCGGTCCTCGGCACCGTCGAGACCGTCACGGCCCTGGACCGCGACCGCATCGCCCTCTTCTACAAGAAGCACTACGACCCCACGCACCTGGTCGTCGCCGCCGCCGGCAACGTCGACCACGCCACGGTCGTACGCCAGGTCCGCAAGGCGTTCGACCGCGCCGGCGCCCTGTCCCGTACGGACGCCACACCGCTCGCCCCCCGCGAGGGCACCCGCGCCCTGCGCACCGCGGGCCGCGTCGACGTCCTGAACCGCAAGACGGAACAGGCCCACGTCGTCCTCGGCATGCCGGGCCTCGCCCGCACCGACGAGCGCCGCTGGGCCCTCGGGGTCCTCAACACCGCCCTCGGCGGCGGCATGAGCTCCCGGCTCTTCCAGGAGGTACGGGAGAAGCGCGGCCTCGCCTACAGCGTCTACTCGTACACCTCGGGCTTCGCCGACTGCGGACTCTTCGGCGTCTACGCGGGCTGCCGCCCCAACCAGGTCCACGACGTCCTCAAGATCTGCCGGGACGAGCTGGACAAGGCCGCCTCCGAAGGCATCAGCGACGAGGAGATCGGGCGCGCGGTGGGCCAGCTCTCCGGCTCCACCGTCCTCGGCCTGGAGGACACCGGCGCGCTGATGAACCGTATCGGCAAGAGCGAACTGTGCTGGGGCAGCCACATGTCCGTCGACGACATGCTGGCGAGGATCGCCGCCGTCACCCCGGACGAGGTGCGCGCGGTCGCCCGCGATGTACTGGGACACCGCCCCTCGCTGTCCGTCATCGGACCGCTCAAGGACAAGCAGGCGGCACGTCTCGACGAAGCGGTCTCCTGACCGCGGTAAGGAATGCAGAGCTGATGAGCAAGCTGCGCGTGGCCGTCCTCGGTGCCAAGGGCCGTATCGGCTCCGAGGCCGCACGGGCCGTCGAGGCCGCGGAGGACCTGGAACTGGTCGCCGCCCTCGACCAGCACGACACGCTGGAGACCCTCACGGCGAGCGGGGCCCAGGTCGCCGTCGACCTGACCCACCCCGACTCCGTGATGGGCAACCTCGACTTCTGCGTGGGACACGGCATCCACGCCGTGGTCGGCACCACCGGATGGAACGACGAGCGCCTCGCGCGGCTGACCTCCTGGCTGGAGGCCTCCCCGGAGACCGGGGTGCTCGTCGCGCCGAACTTCTCCATCGGGGCCGTCCTCACGATGAAGTTCTCCCAGTCCGCGGCCCGATACTTCGAGTCCGTCGAGGTCATCGAGCTGCACCACCCGAACAAGGCCGACGCCCCCTCCGGTACGGCCGGCCGCACCGCCCAACTGATCGCCGCGGCCCGCCAGGAGGCGCAACTGCCTCCCCAGCCCGACGCGACGGTCACCGGCCTGGAGGGCGCGCGCGGCGCCGACGTCGACGGCGTGCGCGTGCACTCCGTACGCCTCCGGGGGCTCCTCGCCCACCAGGAAGTGATCTTCGGCGGCGAGGGCGAGACGCTCACCGTCCGCCACGACTCCCTGCACCACAGCAGCTTCATGCCGGGCATCCTGCTCGGCGTGCGCCGCGTGGTGTCCACCCCGGGCCTCACCTACGGCCTGGAACACTTCCTCGACCTGAGCTGACGAGACCGCACCCATGCGCGCGAAGATCACCTACTGCGTCACGGCCGCCGTCCTGGTCGTCTACTTCGTCCTGGTCGGCAGCCGCGGTGTGCTGCTCCTCGAACAAGGCACCGCGCTGACCGCCGCCTTCGGGATCGCGGTGCTGGTCCTGCCGGCCATCGGCCTGTGGTTCCTGTGGAAGAACACCCAGTTCGTCAGCCGCGCCAACCGCCTCGCCGCGGAGCTCGACGCCGAAGGCGGCCTGCCCGTCGACGAGTTGACCCGTACGGCGAGCGGCCGCATCGACCGCGACTCCGCCGACGCCGTCTTCGCCCGGCGCCGCGCGGAGACCGAGGACTCGCCCGGCGACTGGCGCTGCTGGTTCCGGCTCGCGGTCGCCTACCACGACGCCCGCGACACCCCCCGGGCCCGCAAGGCCATGCAGCGCGCCATCGCGCTCCACGACAACAAGCCCGTACGCGCCTGAGCGGGGCCCGGCCGGAAGGCCGGACCCCGCCCAGGGTCGGTGATGTCCCTCAGGGGCGCCGTCAGGGACGGCGGTACTCGTCCCCCCAGGCCTCGACGGTGTCGGCGGCCCGGTCGAACGCCTCCGTACGCGACAGGAAGTCCGCGTTGTGGTCCGTCAGCAGCGGCAGCGGCGCTCCCTGACGCAGCACGAGGGAGAGCGCCTGGCCCTGCACGGTGCGCGGCAGGCCGAGCCACCGTACGGGCTGCTGGACGGTACGGACCTCGGTGACCTGGTCCCAGGCCACGGTCCGCGTCCTGAGCAGCAGGACACGGCGGACACCGTGCCGGCTCACCCACGCGCCCACCCGCAGCAGCCGCAGGGCGATCGCGATGCCCACGGCGGCCAGGGCGAGGCAGAGATAGGCGCCCGACGCGCTGCCCGCGGCCGCGGTGACCGTTCCCGCGAGCAGGACGAACGAGGACAGCAGCAGGAGCAGCGCCGCCGCCGCGACCCGCCAGGGGCCGGGACGGTACGGACGCCGCCATTGATCATGATCGTCGAACGGCAACGCGACATCGTCGGTGGTCGCGTCAAAAGCCCGGTCGGCCGTCAGGAAGGGCAGGGGCACGACTGATCCTCACTCACAAGCACGCTCGATTGCTGTGCCCGGTGAGGCTATCGATCAGCCCCCCGCCCGGACCAGCCGAGGGGGGCCGGACGGGTCGGCGCGTCCTCAACGGCTGCGGACCGTCGCGGTGTGGTGCGTATGAGTAGCCGTCTGATCCGTTTGCAGGGCGGGCAGTCCGAGGAGCAGCGAGCCGGCGAAGGCCGCCACGACGGCCAGCGCGGTCAGCGAGCGCCCCAGGATCTGCCGGGGGGAGGGACGTTGCCTGGGAGGCGGGGTGACGTTGCTGCGGAACCGCTCGGCCTCGGCGACGAACGCGAACGGTACGGACTCACTCCGGCGGCGCATGGAGTGTTCTCCTCGACTTCGTGTGACGGGACGCCACGAGGGCGTCGTCTGTTACCCGGTCTGACGTACGAACCGGTCGATCGGTGCCCGAATACGCCGGATTGATACGGGAAGGCTCGCGGGAGCCGTCGCGGAGGGCGCTGTCGGTGCCGCGCCGTAGAGTGGGCGCCGCCCGAGCGACGTAACTGGAAGGACCCCGCCGGTGAGCGACACCCCCGCAGAGACCAAGCCGAGCTTCCGCAGCGATGTCACCGTCGAGTTGGTGAAGCACACCGCCGGCGACTCCGACGTGCTGTGGGCCGCGCGCGTCTCCACCGCAGGCGAGCAGTCCCTGGAGGAGCTCTCGAAGGACCCCGAGCGCTCGAAGGGACTCATCAACTACCTGATGCGGGACCGCCACGGCAGCCCCTTCGAGCACAACTCCATGACGTTCTTCGTCAGCGCCCCGATCTTCGTCTTCCGCGAGTTCATGCGCCACCGGGTCGGCTGGTCCTACAACGAGGAGTCGGGCCGGTACCGGGAGCTCCAGCCGGTCTTCTACGTCCCCGGCGCGGACCGCAAGCTCGTCCAGGAGGGCCGCCCGGGGAAGTACGTGTTCGTCGACGGCACCCAGGAGCAGCAGGACCTGACCGGCCGCGTCATGGAGGCCTCGTACGTCCAGGCCTACGAGGCGTACCAGGAGATGCTCGCGGCCGGCGTCGCGCGCGAGGTCGCGCGGGCCGTGCTGCCGGTCGGCCTGTTCTCCTCGATGTACGCGACGTGCAACGCGCGCTCGCTGATGCACTTCCTCGGCCTGCGCACCCAGCACGAACAGGCGAGGACGCCGTCCTTCCCGCAACGGGAGATCGAGATGGTGGGGGAGCTGATGGAGGCGCACTGGGCGACGCTCATGCCCCTCACCCACGCGGCCTTCAACGCCAATGGCCGAGTCGCCCCGTAGAACGATCCGGCGCCCCGGACCCCGTCTGCGGGCCCGTCCGGGGCACAGATGTGCGGTCGGCGGGGTGAAGTGTCCGTATTGCGGCGTTTCGAGAACTTCATCTAGGCTGATCAAACGGACCCGGCACTGCTTGAACCCCCGAGCAGGCAGTGCCGGGCTCCTCTTGTCCCGTCCCCCAAGGGGACACGGCGAGCTGAGCAGCGAGTAGCGTGTTACCCATGGCTCCGATCTCCACTCCGCAGACCCCCTTCGGGCGGGTCCTCACCGCGATGGTCACGCCCTTCACGGCGGACGGCGCGCTCGACCTCGACGGCGCCCAGCGGCTCGCCGCCCACCTGGTCGACGCAGGCAACGACGGCCTGGTCCTGAACGGGACCACCGGCGAGTCGCCGACCACCAGCGACGCGGAGAAAGACCAGCTCGTACGGGCTGTCCTGGACGCCGTCGGCGACCGCGCCCACATCGTCGCCGGCATCGGCACGAACGACACCCGCCACAGCGTGGAACTGGCCCGCGCCGCCGAGCGCGCCGGAGCGCACGGCCTGCTCGCCGTGACCCCGTACTACAACAAGCCCCCGCAAGAAGGCCTCCACCGGCACTTCACCGCCATCGCCGACTCCACCGGCCTGCCGGTCATGCTCTACGACATCCCGGGCCGCAGCGGCGTCCCCATCGACACCGAGACGATTGTCCGTCTCGCCCAGCACCCGCGTATCGTCGCCAACAAGGACGCCAAGGGCGACCTCGGCCGCGCCAGCTGGGCCATCGCCCGGTCCGGCCTCGCCTGGTACTCCGGCGACGACATGCTGAACCTGCCCCTCCTGGCCGTCGGCGCGATCGGATTCGTCTCGGTCGTGGGCCACGTCGTCACCCCCGAGCTGCGAGAACTGCTCGACGCCCACCTCACGGGCGACGTCCAGAAGGCCACCGAGATCCACCAGAAGCTGCTCCCGGTCTTCACGGGCATGTTCCGCACCCAGGGCGTCATCACCACCAAGGCCGCGCTCACCCTGCTGGGCCTGCCGGCCGGACCGCTGCGCCTGCCCCTGGTCGAGCTGTCGGACCCCGAAACGGACCAGCTCAAGATCGATCTGGCGGCCGGCGGGGTACAGCTCTGACAACGGACGCCACACAGACTTCACAACTGAACAAGTCTCACAACTGAAGAAGCGGGACAGCACGACAGCACAGCACACAGCACCACCGCACGACCCCGAGAAATCGGTCCACACAGACAACAGCAAGTGCACGAATGTCATGCGCGCCACGTGCCTCAGCGGTACGTGGCGTGTGTGGTGAGGAGAGTCTTTTGAGCCATCCGCATCCCGAACTCGGCGCACCGCCGAAGCTTCCCAAGAACGGCCTTCGCGTCACCCCGCTCGGCGGGCTCGGCGAGATCGGCCGCAACATGACGGTCTTCGAGTACAACGGCCGCCTGCTCATCGTCGACTGCGGCGTCCTCTTCCCGGAGGAGGAGCAGCCCGGCATCGACCTGATCCTGCCGGACTTCACCACCATCCGGGACCGCCTCGACGACATCGACGGGATCGTGCTCACGCACGGTCACGAGGACCACATCGGGGGTGTCCCCTTCCTGCTCAGGCTGAAGGCCGACATTCCCCTGATCGGCTCCAAGCTGACCCTCGCGCTGATCGAGGCGAAGCTCCAGGAGCACCGCATCCGCCCGTACACCCTTGAGGTCACCGAGGGTCACCGCGAGCGCATCGGCCCGTTCGACTGCGAGTTCGTCGCGGTGAACCACTCCATCCCGGACGCGCTGGCCGTGGCCATCCGCACCCCCGCGGGCATGGTGGTCCACACGGGCGACTTCAAGATGGACCAGCTCCCGCTGGACCGCAGGCTCACCGACCTGCCCACCTTCGCCCGGCTGGGCGAGGAGGGCATCGACCTGCTGCTGGCGGACTCCACGAACGCCGAGGTCCCGGGATTCGTCCCGCCCGAGCGGGACATCTCCAACGTCCTGCGCCAGGTGTTCAGCAGCGCCCAGAAGCGGATCATCGTGGCGAGCTTCGCGAGCCACGTCCACCGCATCCAGCAGATCCTCGACGCCGCCCACGAGCACGGCCGCAGGGTCGCCTTCGTCGGCCGCTCGATGGTCAGGAACATGGGCATCGCCCGTGACCTGGGCTATCTGCGGGTGCCGGCCGGCCTCGTCGTGGACGTGAAGACGCTGGACGACCTCCCGGGCGAGCAGATCGTGCTCGTCTGCACGGGCTCCCAGGGCGAGCCGATGGCCGCGCTGTCCCGCATGGCCAACCGCGACCACCAGATCCGCATCGTCGGCGGCGACACCGTGATCCTCGCGTCGTCCCTGATCCCGGGCAACGAGAACGCGGTCTACC